>NZ_CP066802.1:1282090-2564181 GCF_016598775.1 Actinomyces weissii
GGGCTACGAGCTGGTCTGCGAGATGGACGCCGACGGCTCCCACCGCCCCGAGGACCTGGCCCTGCTGGTCCAGCGGGCACAGATGGCGGACGCCCCCGACCTGGTGATCGGCTCCCGCTGGGTCTGTGGTGGCGCCACACAGGGGTGGGACGCCAAGCGGGTGGCCCTGTCCCGGGCCGGGAACCTGTACATCTCCGCCATGCTGGGTATGCGGGTCAAGGACGCCACCGCCGGGTTCCGGGTCTACCGCGCCGACCTGCTGCGCCGTCTGGACCTGAGCCAGGTGGAGGCCCTGGGCTACGGCTTCCAGGTCAATATGACCAAGCTGGTGGACGAGGCCGGGGGGCGGATCGTGGAGATGCCCATCACCTTCCTGGAGCGGGAGGCGGGCGAGTCCAAGCTCTCGGGCGGGATCTTCACCGAGGAGCTCTCACTGGTCACCCGCTGGGGGCTGGCCAAGCGTGGGGGACAGGCCCTGGACCTGGCTCAGAAGGGCCTGGACGCCGCCGCCGACGCCGTGTCCCGGCTGCGTCAGGGCTGAGCCGCGCCGCCCCGCCGCCATTGCCCGGTCAGTCCCTGCCAGCACTAACGGTGCCGGTGCCCTCCTGGTAGCAGGGGAGAGGCACCGGCACCGCCGTCGTCTGTATGTCTACATGGCTACTGGGGCGCTCAGGGACCTGAGCCTCTGGACGCCGCCTGCGCCGTCGGTCCTAGAACCGCGGCTCACATACGCTCGCGGTAGATCTCCCCGCTGCGCAGCATCTCCAGGCGCTCCTCCAGCAGCACCTTGAGCTCGTCCATGCTGCGGCGCTCCAGGAGCATGTCCCAGTGGGTGCGGGGAGCCTTCTTGGGGGCCTCTGTCTCCGGCTCCTCCTCACCGCGCAGGCTGGCGGCCTGTCCGCACTCCGGGCACTCCCAGGTAGGGGGCACCTCCGCCTCCACCGACATGGGCACGGTGGTCACGTGCCCCAGCTGGCACTCGAAGGTGACGTTCATCCGCTCAGCGAACTCAACGCCCTCCTCGGTCTCCATCGACTTGGCGCCAATGGTCATGCCTCGCAGTGCGCGGTCAGCCATGCTCTTGCCTCTCCTAGGTTCGTGGGACCAGCGGCCCACAGGCCACCAGGCAGGCAACGCCCCGGTGGGTCCTTTTGTTCCCGCTGAGCGCGCCAGCAGGCATCCTACCGGTTCTGACACGCTGCCCGGGAACTGCTGGTAGCAGCCCGCCCAGCGGGCCACGCAGGCCGGGGCTTTCAGTGATACTTGTCCCATGACAACCAAGCGCATCGGCATCCTGACGGCTGGCGGAGACGCCCCTGGGCTCAACGCCGCGATCCGTGGTTTCGGCAAGGTCGCCATCCAGGACTACGGGTGGGAGCTGGTCGGCTTCCGTGACGGTATGCGTGGCCTGGCGGAGAACCGCACCGTCACGCTGGACGGCAGCGCGCTGGCGGGCATCCTCACCCTCGGGGGGACCATGCTCGGCACCAGCCGGGACAAGGTGCACCGGATGCTGGTGGACGGCCAGGTGCAGGACATGGTGCCCACGATCGTGGAGAACTACCAGGCGAACAACCTGGACGCGCTGGTGTGCCTGGGCGGGGGAGGCACCGCCAAGAACGCCAAGCGGCTGATGGAAGCCGGGCTGAACGTGCTGCACCTGCCCAAGACCATCGACAACGACATCGTGGGCACGGACTCCTCCTTCGGCTTCTCCACGGCCCTGGAGATCGCCACGGAGGCGGTGGACCGGCTGCACTCCACCGCGCACTCGCACCACCGCATCATCCTCACGGAGATCATGGGGCACCGGGCGGGCTGGCTGGCGCTGGGGGCTGGTATCGCTGGCGGGGCGGACGTGATCCTGCTGCCGGAGATCCCCTACGACGTCGACGCGATCGCGGAGCGCATTGAGCGCCGTCGCTCCTACGGCTCGAGCTTCTCGGTGGTGGCGGTGGCGGAGGGCGCCTTGAGCAAGGCGGACCGGGCGGAGGTCGACGACGCGCGCGCCCTGGTGGCGGACGCCTCCACCCCGGAGGCCAAGGCGGCGGCCAAGCGGGGCGTGAAGCGCCTGGAGGCCTCCCACCGGGCCAACACCTTCACCCTGGCCGAGCAGCTGGAGCAGCGCACCGGGCTGGAGGCGCGGGTCACGATCCTGGGCTACGTGCAGCGCGGTGGCACCCCGAACGCCACCGACCGCCTGCTGGGCACCCGTCTGGGCGTGGCCGGGGCGCAGGCGGTGGCCGAGGGGCACTTTGGCGTGATGGTGGGGGACCGGGGCACTGGCACCGAGCTGGTGCCGCTCAAGCAGGTGGCCGGGAAGGTCAAGTACGTGCCCCGCGACCACGAGTGGATCCAGGCGGCCCGTTCCGTGGGCACGGCCTTGGGGGACTGAGGCCTTGGGGGACTGAGGCGGCGCTGCCGGAGCACCTGGAAGCGCTTGTGGAAGCACTTAGACGGTCATGACGAGGGGGACGACGATGAGCGGCGCGCCCGGTGGCGGGCTCCTTGAGGTTCCGGGGGCCGCGCCGTTGAGGCGTCCGCGAGTATCAGACGGCCCCGCGGTCCTTGACGCCTTCAGGTCCGACACGCAGATGTCCCGCCAGGGGACGGTGCGCACGGTCGAGGAGGCTCACACTTATGTCAAACGGCTCCTGGACGATCCGCAGGCGCATCAGGTCTGGGCCGTCACCGACGATGACGACCGTCTCATCGGCCTCATCGACGGCGAGCGCATCGACGTCCTGACCTACGGACGCCTGCGCTCTGACCCACAGCCGCCGCCGTGGCAGGGACCGACGGCAGACGATTGTCAGCGAGCCTGAGCGGGGCCGCGGCTCGCCAGAGACCTGGCCGGTCCCAGCCGTTCCCAACCAGTCCAGCATCGCCGATAATGTACATTATGTCATTCTGTCTGAGAGGAGCGCCCGCCCAGCCGCCCGCCTGCCTCCCCTCGCCACCTCCCCTAGTCCTTCTTTCCAAGCCCTTCTCCCCAAGCCGCTCCCGTCTCCTTCCGACTCACCTCTGCGGCCCCTGTCCCGTTCCTAGGCACAGCGACTGATGCGCTTTCTGGTGCCAGCCCCGCGCAGCCTCATCCGTGCCTGTGGCAGACGCGCCGCCCTGGCGGTCAGAACCAGCAAGCCGCCGCCACATTGCGCTGGTGTAGCCTGAGCCACAGCCGGTATCTTGGTGCGGTGCCCGGACGCACGGACCGGGCCGCATAAGGAGCCGCATGTTCTTGGCCCTCAGAGAGATCAAGCACCAGCCATCGCGCTTCGTGCTGATCGTCCTGGTCATCACCCTGGTCGCCTACCTGACCTTCTTCCTGGCCGCACTGGCCGTGGGGCTGGCCCACTCCTACCGGGCCGCCATCGACTCCTGGGACGCCCGGGCCGTGGTGCTCACCGCCGCCTCCAACCAGAACCTCAACGCCTCCCGCCTCAGCCCCGAGCAGATCGAGCGTGTGCGCCAGGAGGCCGCCGCCGTAGACGCCCAGGCGCACCCGCTCAAGGTGCAGGGCGTGGTGCTGGAGCGGGTGCCCGCTGACGGCGACGGCACGGCAGGCACCTCCCAGACCCCGCTGCGCTCCGACGCCTTCGCCCTGGGTGTAGGGTCCACCGGCCCCCTGGCCTCTCCCCCGTCCCAAGGCTCCCCGATCAGCGACCCCGCCTCGGAGGTGCTGCTGGACGACAGCCTCGTGGAGGACGGCTGGGCCGTCGGTGACCGGCTGCGCCTTTCAGGTTCCACGCAGGTCCTGCGCGTGGTGGGCCTCACCCACGACCAGACCCTCCAGGCCGCGGGCACCGTCACCATCGACCCAGGCACCCTCCAGGAGGCGCTGGGGACCGGTGGGAGTATGCCGCCCAACGCCGTCGTCATCACCTCTGCCCAGGACCAGTCCCCGCCCGCGGGCCTGGCTGAGAGCCTGGACCCGCAGGAGCTGGAGCTGCTCACCCCGGCCGAGCTGGTGCAGACCCTGCCGGGATACTCCGCCCAGGTACTGACCTTCACCCTCATGATCTCCGCCCTGGTGGTGATCGCGGCACTGGTGCTGGGCATCTTCCTGTACGTGCTCACTCTGCAGAAGCGCCCGGTACTGGGCGTGCTCAAGGCCCGCGGGGTGCCCACCCGTTACCTGGTGGCCTCCGGCAGCGCCCAGACGCTGGTCCTGGCCGGAGGCGGCGTCGGTGCCGGGCTGCTGCTGGTCCTGCTCACCGGTCAGGTGCTGCCGGCAGCGGTGCCCTTCCGCCTCTCCCCCGTGCTGACCGCAGCCGTCACCGCCGCCTTCGTGGTGGTGGCGCTGCTGGGCGGCCTGATCTCCGTGCGGGTGGTCACCCGCATCGACCCCGTGGAGGCCATCGCATGAGCCCGGAGCAGCCACTGATGACCTTGGAGTCCGTCTCCAAGTCCTACACGCAGGGCAGTGAGACCGTGCAGGCACTCGCCCCCACCAGCCTGGAGCTCCTGCCAGGGCAGATGGTGGGGATCCTGGGGCCCTCGGGCTCGGGCAAGTCCACGCTGCTGACCATCATGGGGGGCCTGCGTACCCCCAGCCAGGGCGCGGTGCGCATCGGCGGGGAGCCCTTCTCCGAGCTGGCGGAGCGTGAGCGTGCCCGGCTGCGCCACCGGCGCCTGGGCTTCGTGCTGCAGGCCTCCGGGCTGGTGCCCTTCCTGCGTCTGCGCGACCAGCTGGCCCTTTACGACAAGGTCGAGCGCACCCGGCCCCGCCCGGAGCGCCAGGCCCACCTGGTCAGCGAGCTGGGGATCGAGGAGCTGCTGGACTCCTACCCCGAGCAGATGAGCGGGGGCGAGCGGCAGCGCGCCGCGATCGCCGTGGCCCTCTACCACGAGCCGGACATCGTGCTGGCTGACGAGCCGACCGCCGCCCTGGACTCCTCACGCGCCCGCGACGTCGCCCGGCTGCTGGCCCAGCAGACCCACGAGCAGGACAAGGCCACCGTCATGGTCACCCACGACGAGCGGCTGCTGCCGGTGTGCGACCGGGTGCTGGTCATGGAGGACGGGGTCCTGAGGGAGGCGGTTGCCGGTGAGCACCACTGACGGCGGCCTGCCTGCGCCCACCGGCGGCAGCTTCCCCACGGCGGTGTTCCTGGGCGACTCGGTGACCGCTGGCGCCTGCTTCCTGAGCCACCCCCGCAACCGCTGGCCCTCCCTGCTGTGCGAGCACCTGCGCTGGCGGGAGGTGAACCTCTCGACACCGGGCCTGGGCTTCTTCTGCCGTCGCGGGGGCCACCTGCCCGGGGGCTCCCGCTCACCCTCCGCCAGGGACCGCAGCTGGCTGGAGGTGGTGCTGCGCAGCGAGCCTGACGTGGTCACTGTGTGCCTGGGCCTGAACGACGCCGCCCTGCTGCCCTCCCAGCTGGAGCTCGTGCGCGCCGCGGTCCAGCACGACCTGGGCTTCCTGCGCCAGCGCCTGCCGGGCACCCCCGTGCTGGTGGCCCCGTTCTTCCCCTTCCTGGACCGCGGGCCGCGCTTTGCCGTGGTGCGCACGATGGTGCACGACACCGCCACCTCCCTGGGCCTGCAGTCCACTGACGCCGCCAGCCAGGCGGTGGACGGTGACGAGCGCAAGCTGCACCAGGACCTGATCCACCCCAACGACGCCGGGCACGCCGCCATCGCCCGCGCCATGATCCAGGTCTACCGCAGCCTGGTGCCCGGGATGTGCCCGCCTGAGCACGGCCCGGCCGCGGAGTAGTCCAGATTAGGTTGCGGTAGCCGGGCCAGCCGGGTGGGATCTGATGCGGCCCCTATGATGGGCGGGTACCCAGGACCGTGCTGGAACACCATGAGGAGTGTCTGTGCCCGAGCGCCACGAACCCACGCTCGCTGACGTCGCCAAGCTGGCTGGCGTGTCCCTGACCACAGTCTCCCGTGTGCTCAACAACCGCGGCTACCTGTCCCAGCGCACCCGGGAGGCAGTGGCGGAGGCCATCGCAGAGCTGGGCTACCGCCCTAACCAGCTGGCGCGGGCCCTGCACGGCAAGTCCACCCAGACCGTCGGGCTGATCGTGCCCTCCACCGCCCTGCCCTTCTTCGGGGAGCTGGCGGTGGGGGTGGAGAACTCCCTGGCGGAGCACGGCTACCGGGTGCTGATCTGCTCCTCCATGGGCAACGTGGACCGGGAGAAGCAGTACCTGGACCTGCTGCTGTCCAACCGGGTGGACGGCATCATCACGGGAGCCCACAACGAGAACATCGCGGAGTACGCGAACGTGCGCATGCCGCTGGTGTCGATCGACCGGGAGATCTCCCCCAGCGTGCCCAATATCCGCTGCGACAACCTGGCTGGAGGGCGCCTGGCCACCCAGCGCCTGCTCGACGCCGGGGCCCGGCGTCCCGCCCTGCTGACCTCCAGCTCCGGTCCCCGCAACCTGCGGGAGGCTGGCTACCGTGAGGTGCTGGAGGCTACTGGGTTGCCGCCCGTGGTACTGACGGTGCCTTTCCATACGCCGGATGCTTTGCGTGAGCAGCTGGTCTTTGCCGGGCTGGACTCGGTGGCCGACCAGGTGGACGCGGTCTTTGCCACCGACGACCTGACGGCGGCCACGGTGCTGGAGTGGGCACGTCGTCGGGGGCTCCTGGTCCCGGAGCAGCTGAAGGTGATTGGTTTTGACGGCACGACGGCGTTGCGTCGGGCCCTGCCGGGCCTAACCACCGTCTGCCAGCCGATTGCCGAGCTCGCCGACCGGGCGGTGGACGCGCTGGTGGAGCAGATCGCGGCCCGACAGGCTGGTACTACCGCCCCGGCCCTGGCCGACTGCGTGCTGCCGGTGGAGCTGGCCGTGGGCCGGACCGCCTGAGCGGCTGAGACGGCTACAGCCCTTGCCGGAGCCCTTCCGACCTTGGCCGCTGGCCCGGCCTGCTTGACCTGAGCCAGTCCGGTCCGCCCTGCTGCGGTGAGGCGGACCGGACTGGCTGGTACCGGCTGTCAGGGGCCTGGTTAGCCCGTGGTGGCGCGTCTGCGGTCAGGCCTCGACGGCGGCCGCCTCCACGCTGAACAGCGCCTGCCCGCGCTGCACCTCACCAGCAGCCTGAGGGCTGAGGCTGCCAGGCTGTGCCCCCTTGGTGACGACCACCGGGGTGACGGTCTGGTAGCCCGCCGCCTTGACGGCCTCCCAGTCAACCTCTACCAGCGTCTGCCCGGCAGCCACGCGGTCTCCCTGCTGGACCTTTGGGGTGAAGCCGCGCCCCTCCAGCCGGACCGTGTCCAGGCCCACGTGCACCAGCACCTCAAGCCCGTTGGCGGCCCGGATGCCGTAGGCGTGTCCGGTGGGGAAGGCCAGCACCACCTCGCCGTCCAAGGGGGAGACGACCTCTCCCCCGCTGGGCTCCACCGCCAGGCCCGGCCCCAGGGCGCCGGAGGCGAAGACGGCGTCCTCAACCTGTTCCAGGGCCAGGACCTGCCCGGCCAGCGGGGACAGCACCCGGGGCTCCGGCGTGGCCTCAGCCAGGGGCTGCGAGGCGGCAGCTGCGGGCACTTCCGCAGGGAGCACGGGGGCGGCCTCAGTGCTGGCGCCAGCGACCTCCGTAGCCGCACCGAGGCTGGCTCGGCCCCTGGGGGTGGTGGCGTAGGCGAAGGCCACCCCGAAGGCGACCAGAAAGGTCAGCGCCTCCAGCACCAGGTACATCGGGATGCTCTCGGGCTTGATCGACACCAGCCCCACGAATCCCGCGGCTCCCAGCGCCTGACCGCGTACGTTGAACAGGGCCACGCCCATGGAGCCCAGGGCCGCCGCCCCCATGCCGATGAAGAAGGGCCAGCGCAGCCGCAGGTTCACACCGAAGATCGCCGGCTCGGTGATACCGAAGACGGCGGAGGCGCCACCGGCCCCGGCCAGGCCCTTGAGCTTGGCGTCGCGGGCCTTGAAGAACACCGCCAGGGCCACAGCACCTTGGGCGATATTGGCCATTGAGGCGATGGGGAAGATAAAGTCCCCGACGCCGCTGGTGATCAGGGGGATCTCCACGGCCGGGAAGGACTGGTGCAGGCCGGTGACGACGATGGGTGAGTACACCAGGCCGAAGAGCAGCCCGCCCAGGGCCCCGAGGTGGTCGTAGCCCCAGGAGATGCTGTTGGTCAGGCCCTCGGCCAGGAGCCGGGTCACGGGGCCGATAGCGATAAAGGCCAGGAAGCCGGTAACCAGCATCGTTACCAGCGGGGTCAGCAGGAAGTCGACGGTGCCCTTGAGCCGCTTGTGCAGCTGCTTCTCGATCAGGCACATGACGTAGGTGACCGCCAGGGTGGGGATCACCTGGGCCTGGTAGCCGATCTTGGCTACGTCCATGCCGAACAGGTGCCAGTACTCCACCTGGGCCTGCCCGGCCAGGGCGGCGCCGGTGCTCCAGGCGTTGAGCAGCTCCCCGGAGACCATGGCCCCGCCGATGGCCGCCCCCAGGTAGACGTTGCCGCCGAAGCGCTTGGCGGCGGAGAAGCCGATCAGTATGGGCAGGAAGGAGAAGGCGGCTGCCGAGATCATGTTTATCAGGGCGGCGTAGTCGGTGAGCCAGGACCACCTGTCCACCAGGGAGTAGAGGCCCTCAGGGTTCTCGGCGGTGACGTGGGCGGCGTCGGAGAAGAAGTCGGCGGTCAGGACGTTGTTGATGGCCATCATCAGGCCGCCGGCGATCAGGGCCGGCAGCACGGGCACGAAGATGTCGGCGATCATCTTGACGAAGCGGGAGAAGGGGTTGCCGCCCTGTTCGGCCTCCTCCTTGGCGGCGTCCTTGGAGACCTCGCGCACTCCCCCGTCAGTGACCATGTGCCGGTAGACGACGTCGACGTCCCCGGGGCCGACGATGATCTGGTACATGCCACCTGCCACGAAGGTGCCCTTGAGGTCCGGGTCGGCGTCCAGGGCCTTCTGGTCCACCTGCTCCAGGTCCGCCAGCACTAGGCGCAGGCGGGTCGCGCAGTGCGCAGCAGCCGTGATGTTCCCTGCTCCACCGACGTGCTTGATGACGTCCCTCGCCACACGGGCGTGATCCATTGCCACCCGGGGCTCCTTTCTCGTATGTGTTGGATGTCTGCTCTTCATTGAGCCCGGCTGGGCCATACCTCGGTGACGTGACCGCCCCGGAAGGTATGTCAAACGTATGACATAGTATGTTGTGGCACAGACCACCCGCAAGACCTTGATCCAGGAGCAGCAGGCTGCGGCCCGAACGGCGCGCCCACAGCCTGCGACAGCCGCCTTCAGCCCGCCGCGCTGTGCAGGCGCACCCAGGCTGCCGCGACCTCCAGCCCTGACGGCGTCAGCAGGGTGGCCCCGCTGGCCCGCGGTTCCAGGAAGCTGCGCAGGGTGAGGACCAGCTCCCCCTGCCCCAGGTACAGCTCAGTGACCGAGGCGTCGTGCAGCACCTCCAGGCGGTCCGCCGCCCCCGCGGGCAGGGTCACCTGCCGCCTGGTGGCGTAGCGGGTCAGCCTGGAGGTGGAGCGGTCCACGGTCAGCTGGTCGCCGTCTAGGGTGATGTCCACGTGGCAGCCTTCGGTTCCTAGGCGCAGCGTCCAGGCGGGCCGCGCGCCCGGGGCCGGTTCCAGGACCAGCTGCCAGTGCCGCGAGCCCTCCAGCTCGGGGAGCCGGTGCGACCCTGCGGGCAGGCAGGCGCCCGCCAGGACCGACCGCACCGCCCCTGGGGCCTGCGTAGGCACGGCCGGACGCTGCAGCAGCCGTCCCCCCCGCAGCGACAGCACCCGCGGCACCGTCATGGTGTGGAGCCAGCCACCCGGGTCCAGGCTGGGGTGCTCGTCCTCCGTGGCGTTGCCCGCCCAGCCCATGAGCAGGACCGGCCCGGGCTCGCTGGGGCGCCGGGCAAATACCTGTGGAGCGTAGAACTCAAAGCCCCGGTCCAGCTCCGCCAGGGTGCCGTCGCACTCGCGCAGAGCGCAGCCCTCCAGCCTTCCGACGACGTAGACGCAGGGGAAGACGTTCTCGTAGCCCTCAGCCTGCGGCTCCATGCCCTGAGGGCAGAAGACCAGCACGTCCCGCTGCTGGCCGGTCTGCTCGTCGGTCAGGCGCACCAGGTTCGGGCACTCCCACATGTAGCCGAGGCTCTCCAAGGCCCCACCGGCGTCCGGGAAGACCAGCTCCCCCTCGAAGGTCCACTCCAGCAGGTCCCTGGAGCGGTAGAAGACGGCGGCGCCGGTGCGGTCGGCTCTCTGGGCGCCCACCAGCATCCGGTACTCCCCGGGCCGGTCGGGGTCACGGAAGACCTGCGGGTCCCGGTAGTGGGCGGTGAAGCCGGGCTCCGGCTGGGGAACTACCGGGTTGCCGGGGTGCTTCGCGAAGGTACGCAGGTCCGCACTGGTGACCAGGCACTGGGAGGCGTGCCGCTCGCTGGTGCGCGGATCCTTGAGGTTGCCGGTGTAGAAGAGCTGGAACGGCGCCTCCTGCGGGGCACGGGCCGCCTCCTCCGGCTCCAGCACCAGGGCGGTGCCGGAGTAGGCCCCGTTCGCGTCGTAGGCACTGTCCGGCACGATGGCGGGCTCGTGCTGACGCCAGCTGAGCAGGTCCGTGGAGCTGGCGTGCCCCCAGTAGACGAGCCTGCGCCGCGGGTGGAAGGGACCGAGCTGGAAGAAGGCGTGGTACGTGCCCCGGTCCACCAGCAGGCCGTTGGGATCGTTCAGCCTTCCGACGGCCGGAGCCAGGTGGTAGCGCGGGTAGTCGGGGTCCACCTGGGCCCGCGAGCCCGCCAGGGCCTGGAGCGCCTGGGCCTTGAGGTCCTTAGCCATGCTGCGAGGCTAGCACTGTGTCAAACGTACGTCATGGATATGGGTACACGCCCCGGGCTGCTCCGCTCCCCGCTCACTGCACGGCGATAGGCTCCCCTCATGGTCACCAGCACACCCAAGAGCCGCGTTCCTCGCCCACTGGGTCCCGCCGCCAGCGGCACCGCCGTGGACCTGGGTATCGACTTCGGTACCACCCGCACCGTGGTAGCCCGCGCCGACCGCGGCAACTACCCGGTGGTCCTGTTCCCGGACACCTACGGGGACCTTAAGGAGTACCTGCCCTCGCTGACGGCGCTGACGGATGCCGGGCTGGTGCACGGCTTCGCGGCCGCCCAGGCGGCGCGGGACGGCGCCCCCTACCTACGCAGCCTCAAGCGGGTGCTGGCCTCCCCCACCGTCCGGGCTGAAACGCCGGTGCGCATAGGCGAGCAGAGCCTCTCCGTGCTGGAGGTACTGGTCTCCTTCCTGCGGCACCTGCACAACGAGCTGGTGGCCAGCCCGCAGGTGGGGGCCCAGGCCCTGAAGGACCCCGGAACCCAGATTGTCGCCGCCGTACCGGCACACGCCTTCAGCGCGCAGCGCCTGCTCACCCTGGAGGCCTTCCGCCTGGCCGGGCTGGGCGTGACCGCGCTGCTGAACGAGCCCAGCGCCGCCGGCTTCGAGTTCACCCACCGCCGCGCCTCCGAGGTGACCTCCAACCGCACCCAGGTGCTGGTCTACGACCTGGGCGGCGGCACCTTTGACACCTCCGTGGTGCGGGTGGACGGCACCAGCCACCAGGTGCTGGACTCACGGGGCCTGAGCGACCTGGGCGGCGACGACGTCGACCTGGTCCTGGCCGACCTGGCCCTGAAGGCAGCGGGTTTACGGGAGGAGGAGCTGGCCGCCAACGAGCTGGACGCGCTGCTGGACCAGTGCCGGGAGGTCAAGGAGGGGCTGTCCCCACAGACTCGCCGGGTGCTGGTGGAGCTGCGCGGGCAGGACGTGGTGGTGCCCACCCAGACGCTCTACGAGGCCTGCAGGCCCCTGGTCAACCGGAGCCTGGAGGCCATGGCCCCGCTCGTGGACCTGCTTGACGACGGTCGGCCGGACCTGTCCGAGGTGGCGGGCGTGTACCTGGTTGGCGGCGGCACCCGGCTCCCCCTGGTCGCCCGCACCTTGCGGGAGCGTTTCGGGAGGCGGGTGCACCGCTCCCCCTACCCCAGCGCCTCGACCGCTATCGGCCTGGCCGTGGCGGCGGACCGCACGGGCTCCTACGAGCTGGTGGACCGTCTTTCACGCGGCTTTGGCGTGTTCCGGGAGCAGGACTGCGGCTACCGCACCTCCTTTGACCCGATCCTGCTGGAGAGCTCGGTGCTGCCGGGAGTCAAGCGCAAGACCCCGGGAGCCGTGGCGGAGCGGACGTACCTGTCGGCGCACAACGTTGGCTGGTTCCGCCTGGCTGAGTGCACCGCAGTCAACGACCTGGGCGAGCCCTGCGGCGAGATGGCCCCCTACGAGGAGATCGTCTTCCCCTTCGACCCGGGGCTGCGGGGCCTGCCGGACCTGCGCGGCGTGGAGGTGCGGCGCGGTGAGGCTGGTTCTGGCCGACCGATCAAGGAGCGCTACGAGGTCACCTCGGCCGGGGTCGTACAGGTCTCCCTGACGGACGCCACCGACGGCTACACCCGCTCCTACGTGCTCGGTAAGCGCACCAGCTGAGGCCAGGCGGCCCGCCCGGGGCTGGCTGCCGCTGGCTCTGGGCGGGCAGTGAGGTGCTGGCTGCGGCGTCAGCCGTGGCCAGCTAGGGTCTCTAAAGGTCTAGGCAACCCAAGGGCCCTGGAGGTCGGTGGCGCGCCGGTCACGCCCTGGGGCTGACGGCTGCCCGTGAACAGGGGCGGCTCTCGTTTCAGCTACTGCTATCCAGCCAAAGGAAGCGGGCCGTTTGCGTTCTGAGGGTGGCCTGCTGGGTGGCACCCACGGTGCCACGGCGCGCGAGGAGCTAGCTGTGTCCTGACTCCTGAGGCTGGTCACATGGCCCGCAGGCGGGCGTTGCGGCGCTTGGCCAGCTCGTCCTCGACCACGGGGGCGTCCCCGGCGTGCTCCACGGGCAGGGCGGCCAGCGAGCCCTCAACCTCCCGCCAGACCCGACCCACGGCGATCCCGAAGACCCCCTGGCCGCCAAGCACCAGGTCGATGACCTCGTCGTTGCTGGTGCACTCGTAGACGGAGGCGCCGTCACTCATCAGGGTGATGGAGGCCAGGTCGTCCACCCCGCGCTGGTGCAGGGCGTCGACGGCGGTGCGGATCTGCTGCAGCGAGACACCGGTGTCCAGCAGGCGCTTGACGACCTTGAGCACCAGGATGTCCCGGAAGGAGTAGAGCCGCTGGGAGCCGGAGCCCTTGGCACCACGCACGGAGGGCTCCACCAGCCCGGTGCGGGCCCAGTAGTCGAGCTGGCGGTAGGTGATGCCCGCAGCCCGGCAGGCGATGGGGCCGCGGTAGCCGGAGTCCGCACCCAGCTCAGGCAGGGGGTCACCAAAGAGCATTCCTTGGCTGCGCTGCTGCTGCGGGAGTGTGGCTCGGGCCTCGTTCGCGCTCACGGCTTGCTCCTGTCGGGGGTTGATCGGCGTCGGGGCGCCGGGTGCCGCCCTGTTTGGGGCACGTGAGAAACGATAGGTCCGAGCCCGCCCGGCCTCAATCAGTGGCTCGCGGGGTGTCGCACATGGCAAAGTTCTCAACCTGAACTTCAGGTCCATTCGCTCGCAGCAGGCGCCAGAGAAAACGTTGATATGGCCAGCTTCCACGACACACACCCCCAACACCACCTGTGACTCATCTCACAACAGGGGTCACAGTAGACACACTGGTAACAGGGGGGCGGGCTTTGCGTCAACACGCGGCCGGACTTGTCCCGGTCGTCTGGATCACGGCAGGAAGTCGTCGACCCGGGCCCCTTGCAGCTGGTCACGCATGCGCGCCACCGTCTCGTGCACAGAGGGCTCCCCCAGGTCCACCCCCTGCTGGGCCAACAGGCGGTCACTAACCCGGATGCCCAGCTCTGTCTGGCTAGCGAAGACGATAGCCTCTCCCGGGGTGCAGTGCACCAGGGGCGCCTGCCCGTCCCCCGCTGTCAGCTCCAGGGAGGCCAGCAGCTCGCCGTCCGGCCCCACCTCCACCAGGCCCCCGATCACCTGAGCCCGTACCGCCGTCAAGCAGCGGTGCAGCAGGTCCAGCCAGGACGGCGGCATACCCTGAGCCATGCCGGAGAGGGCCAGCCCCTCACGGGCGGTCACAGGTACGGCGATCATCCCGGGGCCGCCCTCCTCAAGAAGCACAGCCACGAGTCCGTCATCAGTGGCGGTCGAGCGCACACCAACGATCCTCATCGGTCGCACGTGCCAAGGCTACGGCCTGGAACCCGGCTTGTCTGAGGAATGGCGTGGGGTATTGGTCGCCCCGCTGGGCTCTCAGCCCAGGGAGCTCACGGAGCGGCGCAGCAGCGCCCCGTGCAGCTCGGCCAGCGCCCCGGCCAGGACAGCAGCCCGGTCCGCGGCCGCCGAGCTGGAACGCGCCCGGGCGGGGATGACTGCCTGGTCGATCATGTCGGCCTGCCGCTCTGCCGCCATCCGCACACCGCGCAGGTTGCGCAGCGGGATCCCACCACGCACGGCCGCCATTGCGGCACTGACCACCCGCACGCTGTCCGCCCCGAACAGTCCCCGGGCGTTAGGCGAGACCAGGCCGATCTCGATCAGCTGCTCGATCTGGCTGACACTGGCCCCACAGCGCTCCACCAGGTCCTGGAGGCCCAGCGGGCCGTCCGCAACCGTCTGGCCGTGACGCGCCACCACACGCGGGCCCTGCTTGGCCTGGGTGTCCTGGTCCAGCTGCTCCAGCCTCTCCCGGATCACTGACAGGGGCAGGTACTCGTCACGCTGGGCGCTCAAGGCGTAGCGTAGGCGCTCCACGTCCGCCCGTGAGTAGCGGCGGTAGCCGTTGCCTACACGGTGCGGGGCGATCAGCCCCTCGGTCTCCAGGTAGCGGACCTTGGAGATAGACAGGGCCGGGAACTCGCGCTTGAGCTCGTCCACGACCTGCCCGATCTTCATCTCGGGCTCGTGGGAGAGGGCGTGGGGCCAGGAACCACCTTGTGCTGGCTGACTGGCTGCGGCAGTGCTCGCCTGCCGCGCTCTGGCCGCGGAGGCGCTCACCGGTCCCCGGCCGGGGCGATCGGCCCGGGGTGGTAGGTCATGCGGTACTTGCCGATCTGCACCTCGTCACCGGCGTTGAGCTGTGCCAGCTCCACCCGGGAGCGGTTCACGTAGGTGCCGTTCAGGGAGCCACACTCCCGCACGGCGTAGCCGCCCTCGGGGACCTTGACGAACACGGCGTGCTTGCGTGAGACGGTCACGTCGTCCAGGAAGATGTCCGCCCGGGGGTGGCGTCCCACAGTCGTCTCCGGGGCGTCGAGCAGGAAGCGGGCACCGGTGTTGGGGCCGTGCTGCACGATCAGCAGCGCGGTGCCCGCAGGCAGCGCCTGGATAGCCGCCAGGTCCTGACCGCTGAGGCCCACGGCCACGTAAGTAGTCTCAGGCGCGGTGTCGACAGCACCGATCACCTGCGTGGAACTCGGCTCCAGATCCTTCGGCCCGTTTGTCATGGCTACTCTCCCCACTTAGGCAGTGCTCGGCGCGCTGCTCAATGCCCAACCATAGCGGTGGGGCACGGGTCGCAGGATATCTGTTCCGTGGAAGTCCCGCACGCTCCTTGACGCTCCAGAAACAGGCTTACGGAGCACATTCACTCCTCCGGGGTGGCTGCCTGCGTACAGACCTCCTGGCAGCGCAGGCACCGTTCCAAGTCGCTCAGGTGCTTGCGCAACAGGTGGGTCAGTGCCGCGGGGGCCTGCCCGTGGCTTGCCAGCCAGGAGCGAACATCCTGGGCGTCCTGCTGGCTGCCGGCGTGCGGGAACAGCCCTGACACCAGACGGCTGGCCACCTCCTGGCTGCGCCCGGCCCAGACCTGCTCCAGGTGTTCCAGGTACCGGGTGGTGAAGACGGCGGTGAGGCCGCGGTGCGCGTCCGGGTTGAAGGCCTGCACCAGGGCGTCCACCTGGTCGTTGCTCAGGGACCGGTCCTCCAGCAGGCGGGTGAAGACCTGCTCCTTGAGCGACGCCGTAGGCGCGCTGTGCCGCACCCGCAGGGCGGCCACCAGGCCGCTGGAGGAGGGGTCGGCCTGCTCCTGGATCCGCAGGTCCTCCTCCCCCAGGCGCCCGATGCGGGCCAGGGAGGTCAGCACCGACCACCGCAGCTCGTGGTCCAGCTCCAGGCCCGCCAGCTCCCCGCCCAGTACCTGCCGCAGGCGCCTCTCCGCCAGGTCCAGCCACTGGCTGGGGGCCTGGCCCAGTCCGCCGGCGGCCCGCACCCAGGCCCGGGCCCGGACCAGCTGGGCGTCGCTGCCAGCGGCAGCCTGCCGGAGCAGAGGCCAGGCGCCCAGGCTGGCCGCGCCGACCGCCTGGCTCCCAGACTCCTGGTTCCCGGCCGCCTGGCTCCCAGACTCCTGGTTTCCAGCCTCCCCCGGCCCGGTCTCCTCCCCCGTGGCCTTCTCCGCTAGCTGCCCGTCCGCCTGGTCCGTCTGCGTCCCGATCTCGTCGAGCACGGTCAGGGGCAGCAGGGCGGCGAGCCGCTCCGCGGGCGGGCACAGCCTGCTGGCCAGGCGGGCCTGCTCCAGCAGCAGCCCCAGGGTGGCGGGCGCCGTCGAGTCATCGGCCTGGGTGATGACCGCCTGGATGAACTCCTGGGGGCTGAGCAGCGCGTCCCGCACCAGGTTGTGCAGCACCGACCACCACACGGCCCGGGTCAGCGGGTCGGGCAGGGCCGCCAGGTGCTCCAGGGCGGTGCGCAGCGAGCGCGGGTCCGGACGGACGACGGCGTAGGTCAGGTCCTCGTCGTTGACGGTCAGCAGGTCAGGCACCGGCAGTCCTTGGGCCTGGGGCAAGTCGACGGACTCCTGGTCCAGGACGACGGACAGGCTCTGGGTACGCTGCAGCTGCCCCTGCGCGGTGAGCTGGTAGAAGCCCACCTTCAGGGTGTGGGGCCGCAGCACCTGCTGGCCGGTGCGCGGGTCGGTGCACTCCTGCTCCAGCCGCAGGGAGCGCACGTGCCCGTCCGTGGCCTCCAGCTGGGGGCGGATGACGGAGGGGCCGCTGGTACGCAGCCAGGCCTGGGCCCAGGCCTCCATGTCCCGTCCGGTGGCCTCGCTGAGCACCCGCATGAGGTCCGCCAGGCTGGCGTTTCCGAAGGCGTGCTCCTGGAAGAGCCGCTGAGCCGCCGCGGTGAAGGCCTCCTGGCCCACGTGGGCCACCAGCTGCTTGAGCACCGCGGCGCCCTTGGCGTAGCTGATGCCGTCGAAGGTCTGGCGGGCCGCCTCCACGTCCGCGACCGTGGCCACGATCGGGTGGGTGGTCTCGGGGCGGGAGTCCTCCAGGTAGGCCCAGGCCTTGCGGCCCGCCGCGAAGGCCACCCAGGCGTCGTCGAAGCCGGTGGCCTCCGCCTGCGCCCAGGTGCCTTGGTGGTCGGCGAAGGACTCCTTGAGCCAGATGTCGTCCCACCACCGCGGGGTCACCAGGTCCCCGAACCACATGTGGCACATCTCGTGGAGCACCACGTTGGCGCGGCCGCCCCGCTGGGCCCGGGTGGCGGGGCCCCGGTAGAGGAAGAGGTCCTCGTTGAAGGTCACGCAGCCGGGGTTCTCCATGGCCCCCAGGTTGTACTCCGGCACCAGCACGCTGTCGTATGAGCCCCAGGGGTAGGGGAAGCCGTAGCTGCGGTCGTACAGGTCCAGACCGGAGCGGGTGGTCTCCAGCAGCTCGGCGGCGTCCAGGTGCTCAGCCAGGCTGGCGCGGCAGCACCAGGACAGGTCCACCGGCGGGTCCTGGGGGCGCAGGCGGGAGCGCCACTGGCCGGTGACCTGGTGCCACGGCCCGGCCGCCAGGGCGGTCAGGTAGCTGGGCAGCGGCTTGGTGGGGGCGAAACGGGTGAGCTGATTGCCTGCCGCCGTCGTCCCGGTGGAGGCCACGACCCCGTTGCCCAGCAGCAGCCAGCCCTGGGGGTGCTCCACGGTCAGGGTGAAGGGGGCCTTGAGGTCGGGCTGCTCCAGGCAGGGCCAGGCACGGCGGGCGTCGGAGGGCTCAAAGTGCGTGTACAGGTAGGTGGCCTGGTCCACGGGGTCGTGGAAGCGGTGCAGGCCCTGGCCGCTGTTAGAGAACTGGCCCACCGCCTCCACTTCCAGCAGGTGCTGCCCCACGGCCAGTGGCGGCAGCGTGAGCCGGGCCCCGTCCCAGCGGACCTCCACGCGCTGGCCGTCCACCTCCAGGGACCCGACCGCCTGTCCCAGAAAGTCCACCCAAGCCCCTTCCGAGGACGCCTGCCGGACGTCAACTACCAGCCGGGAACGCACCGGGAACCGGGAATCCTGCGGCCGGGTAGCCGGGGTCAGGTCCAGGTGGACCTCCAGGGACTCCAGGCGCAGCAGCGCCGAGCGCCAGGCGCACTCCTCCCGACCCAGGTTGCGCGGGGAGGCGGGCTGGTCAGGCTTAGGGGCGGCGTGGCCGGAAGGAGCCGTAACCGTCTCGGGGATCGTGGTGGTGGCCTCGGCGGCAGGCTCGTTGGCGGTGGGCTCGGGGGCGGCTTCTGTCTCGTGCACGCGGGCATCCTACGGAGGCGTTCCGGGGCTGTGGACAAGCCTGACCGGCGGCGACGCCCACCACTAGGCTCGGGCCGTGCTCCTCCCCCAGCCAGTGACTACCATCGCCGTCGGCCTGCTCCTGGCCGCGCAGGCCGCTTCCTCGACCTCACTGACGGACCTCCCGCAGCCTCCTACCGAGGCGGCCGTCCTGCCCGAGGCGTACGCCTCGGCCCGGCAGCAGCCTCCGGAGACACAGCCTCCTGCGGCGGAGCTGGCCCCGCCCCTGGCAGGGGAGCTGCTGAGCGCGGAGGCGGCCTTGACGGCGCTGGCCACCCTGCCTGCCGACTCCCCCGCCCCCGAGTCCTGGCACAGCCAGGGCGGCCGCAAGGGCTGGTTCGGTGAGCCGTGGGCGGACGTGGACGCTAACGGCTGCGACACGCGCAACGACGTGCTGGGCCGGGACCTGCTGGAGGCCGACTACTCCCGCCGCGACGGACTACAGCCCCGCAGCGAGGGCCGGGGCCAGGGGGCCTACGTCTGCCCGGACGCGACCGTGTGGACTGGCCTGCTCCAGGACCCCTACACCGGCACCGAGCTGCGCTACCAGCGCGGGGAGGACACCTCCCCCGAGGTACAGATCGACCACGTGGTGCCCCTGAGCTACCTGTACGCGCACGGGGCCTGGCAGTGGGACGCGGGCAAGCGCCTCCAGGCGGCCAACGACCCCTTGAACCTGCTGGCCGTGCAGGGGCAGGTCAACCAGGACAAGGGCAGCTGCGGCCCCGCCACCTGCCCCTCCGGCACCACCGAGAACGGCACCTGGCGCCCCCAGTCCGGGCGGGGCTGGTGGCCACCCAGCACCGAGTTCCGCTGCCAGTACGCGGCCCGCTTCGTGTCGGTGGCGGCGGCCTACCAGCTGGGCCTGCCCGAGGCGGACCGCCAGGCGCTCGCGGGGGTGCTCACGGACTGCGCCGCAGGCGGCGACGGCAGCACCGGCTCCCAGGTGGTTGGAAGCATCCGCCGGGGCGCTGTCAGGCTGTGGGCGGACCCGGCACTGCTGGTCATGCTGGCGGCCGGTCTGGCCTGCCTGGGGCTGGGGCTGCTGGCCTGGCCGCGGCATCGGCGAGGGCGCCCGGGCCGGGGCCGGGGCCGACGTCGGAGCTAGGATCCCGTCATGGCATACAGCTCCCCTAAGGGCCCAGTGACAGCGCCTGTAAGCACGGCTGGCTCGGTCCGGGTTGACGTGTGGCTGTGGAGCGTGCGCCAGCTGAAGTCACGTTCTGCGGCAACCAGCGCCTGCAAGGCCGGGCACGTGCGGGTCAACGGAGAGCCCGCCAAGCCTGCCCAGCAGGTACACATCGGGGACGAGGTACGCCTGCGCGTGGACGGTTTCGACCGTTTCCTACGGGTGGAGGGCCTGCTGGTCAAACGGGTGGGGGCGGCGGTAGCGCAGCAGTGCTACACGGGCTTCTCCCCGCCCCGCCCCTCCCCCTTGGACGCCCCGGCACCGGTCCTACGGGCACGTGGCTCAGGGCGCCCCACCAAGAAGGAGCGGCGGCAGCTTGACGCGCTCATGGGCGGCGGCAGGCGCCGCTCCTAGCGCCGTCCCCCACATAACGTTTTGGTATTCATCACGCAGTCAGTTCTCCAGTAGTTAGAGACGGCTCACACAGGTAACGTTTAGATCATGGAAGCGTGTTTGATCGTTGTATGTGGCTTGCCTGCCTCCGGCAAGAGCACCGTCTCCCGGATACTGGCTGAGGACCTGAAGGCCGCCTACCTGCAGGTGGACACGATCGAGACCGCTATCGCCCGCGCTCAGCACCGCCGGGGGCTGCTCACCGGAGGCGAGGGCTACGAGGTCGCCTACCGGGTGGCCACCGACCAGCTGCGGACAGGCCTGGACGTGGTCGCCGAGTGCGTCAACCCCCTACAGGTCACCCGTGAGGCCTGGGCGGAGGTGGCGCGGCACTGCTGCTCCCGGCTCGTGGAGGTCGAGCTGGTCTGCTCCGACCCCGAGCTGCACCGTCAGCGCCTGGAGAGCCGTGCACCACAGTCACCCAGCCTGGGCAACCCCACCTGGCAGGAGGTACAGGACCGCGAGTACGAACCCTGGCGACGCCCCCACCTGCAGCTGGACACCGCCAGGCTCAAGCCCGTCCAGGCGGCGGCAGCGGTGATGACCTACATGAGCCGTCAGGGCGTGTTCTAGACGCCCCACCCGCCCCACAGGGAGCAGCCAGCCAGCTAACCGGGCCCACCAGGCCGCGCCAGGGTGCATCCTGGTCCGATGCAGGTAGAGGCCGTCCTGGGGGACATCACCCAGCAGCACGTGGACGCCGTCGTCAACGCTGCGAACTCCGGGCTGCTAGGTGGCGGGGGTGTTGACGGCGCGATCCACCGGGCGGCCGGGCCGGAGCTGCTGCAGGCCTGCCGGGAGCTGCGCCGAGAGCGCTTCCCACAGGGGCTGCCGGTGGGCCAGGCGGTGGCCACGCCAGGTTTCGCGCTGCCCGCCCGCTGGGTGCTGCACACGGTCGGCCCTAATCGGCACCAGGGGCAGACGGACCCGGGCCTGCTACGCCGCGCCTTCCTGAGCTGCCTGCGGCTGGCGGCCGATCTGGGCTGCCGGAGCGTGGCCCTGCCTGCGGTCTCCGGCGGCGCCTACGGCTGGGCGGCGGACGACGTCGCCCGCGAGGCTGCTGGAGCGGTCCGGGACTTCGCCTACGGCCTGGAAGGCGCGCCCGGACCGGTGGGGCTGGTGCGCTTCGTGCTCTTCAACGAGCCGCTGCTGACCGCGTTCCGCACCCACCTGGACGGCATGGGAGGATCGGGAGCCTGTTTCCGGGAGACGGAATAAACACGGCGGGCGGGCGTTGACCCTGCTGCGGGCATCAGGCCCCTATACTCATACCCAGCACCATGCTTCCTGAGCCAATTAGAAAGGGATACTGATGGAAATCATTGACAACGGCCCCCAGCCCAACGCCTTCGACATCGAGACCGCCACCACCGAGAACGACACCTACCGCACGGTGGCCTGGACGGGCCGCTACCTGCAGGTGACGCTCATGTCCATCCCGGTGGGTGAGTCGATCGGCTTGGAGACCCACCCGGAGACCGACCAGTTCTTGCGCATCGACGCTGGTAAGGGCCGCTGCGTCATGGGTCCGAGCGAGCACGACCTGACCTTCGAGCAGGAGGTCGAGGACGGCTGGTCCATCCAGGTCCCCGCAGGCACCTGGCACGACGTCATCAACACCGGTGACGAGCCGCTGCGTCTGTACACCGTCTACGCTCCCGTGCACCACGCCCAGGGCATCGTGCAGCGCACCTTCGCCGAGGCGGAGGCGGACGAGGAGGCCGGCCGTGACGAGCCGCCGTCGTGGACCGTGCAGCCCGAGGGTGCTGCCCACTGATCCACGTAGCACCGCCCGCTGAGGGCGCAAGCAGGGGCTCCCTGGTACCGGCTGAGACCGGCCAGGGAGCCCCTCAATTTTCCGCAGGACAGATGCTTGCGGGTTTTGCGGGCTGCTGACCACTCAGCACAGTTCAGCCCCGGGCCTCGGGATGTGGCGGGTAGGCCGGTTAGTGTGGCCGCATGATGTCCCTGATCTGTTTAATCTCCTTATGCCTGCCGACGGCGGCCCCAGACACCCTGGCGGTGGAGGGCGGTGCGGCATGACGCAGCAGGAGCAGACGGTGCGCGCCGTGCAGGCCCCCCAGGAGGCGCCGGTGCAGAAGGCGGGCCAGTGGGTGCGCGAGTCCGCTCAAGCCACCCGCACGGCCTGGGCGGAGGCTTGGCAGCGCGGTGTGGAGGAGTTCCAGCCCGTGTGGCGACGGCGCCCGCGCATGTCCTCACTGGGGCGGGCGGTGGCCTGCTGGATGCTGGTTGCAGCCCTGGCCTTCACGCTGCTGGGCTGGCTGTGGGCGGACCCGCAGGCTGGCTTCCTGGGCAGGCTGGTCAGCGCCTGGAGCGGGAGCGCATTCGTGGGGGCCGCTCCGGGGCTGCGGATCATGGCGGCCTTGCTGGCAGTCCTGACCATGTGCGCGGTGGCGCTGGTGGTGGGGCTGTTCCGCAGCCTGGTGGCCACGCAGCAGCGTGACGCTGACGCCCAGCTGTCCAAGGCGGTGGAGCAGCTGGGCTCCGGTTCCGCGGCAGTGCGGATCGCGGCGGTGTACGCCTTGGAGGAGCTGGCGAATCGGGGCGGTGGCGCCCTGCGGCAGCGGGTGGTGGACCTGCTCTGCGGCTACCTGCGCACGGAGCGGGGCCAGTGGCAGGAGCCTGCGGCCGCTCCGGCTGGCGGGACGCGGCGGGGGCGGACGATGCGCCGCTACGTCTGCGACGACGGCGCCGTGGAGTCCACGATCCTGCACGTGCTGGCGCGCCACCTGCGCCAGGAGCGCGAGCCGCAGGCCGAGGGCTCGGAGCGCCACCAGGAGCTGGCGGAGACCCAGCTGTGGTGCGACTGTCGTTTGGACCTGCACGGTGCGGTACTGGTGAGCCCGGTGCCTTTCCAGGGCGCGTCCTTTGCGGCGGACGCGGACTTCACCGGGGTGGTGTTCACTGGTGAGACTGACTTCTCTGATGCGCAGTTCCTGGAGAAGGTGAGCTTTGAGCGGGCGGTGTTCCGGGCACCAGCGGTGTTCCGGGGGACGGTGCTGCACAAGCTGGCGGACTTCACTGGCGCCACCTTCACGCAGGAGGCGGTGTTCTCGGCGGCGACCTTCAGCTGGTTCGCCTCTTTCAAGGACGTGACCTTCCTGGACGCCGTGGCCTTCCAGCAGACCTTCCTGCGCAACTCTGACGGCTTCACGGGGGCGGTGTTCAACCGGGCCATGCAGGACGAGGGGCGGGTGCGCTTTGCCTTGCGGGAGTCCAACCAGTTCCAGGACCCCACGGGCCTGCCCTTCGGGGCGCGCTGGGTACGTTTTGAGCGCGGTGGCCGGTCGGTGGCGCCTCCGCCCCCGGGCGGGACGCCAGACGCCAACAGCACCGCCGAGGCCGACGGCTGAGCCAGGGCGGCTACCTGGGTCAGTGCACCACCGCCGCCCTGGACCCCACGACCGCTGCCCTGACGGGGCGCACATGGTGATACACCCACCCCCGGGTACGCCGCGCCTACCGGCGCCTGGAACGCCTGGCCCGCTTGGCAGTCGCCTCGTGGTCCACGTGCCGCAGGGGCCTGTGGCCCCGGCTGTCCCTGGTGGGCTGGGTGCGTGTGTGGGTAGGGGGTTGGTGACCCTGTGGCCCCGGCTGCCCCTGGTGGGCTGGGCAGCGCGGGAGCTGTCACTGGCGGAGGGCTAGAGGCCCTGGCACCGACCGCTGAACCTTCAACCACCGCGGCATCAAGCCAAAAACTCCCCCACCCCAGAACCAGGGAAGTGCTCTAAGCCTCCACCAGTGACAAAACGCGCCCACCCAGGCACCACAAGACCCACCAGACCAAGACAAGCGCCACAAAATCCCCCCCCGGGACAGCCCACACCCACCCGCCCCAGACAGCACCGGACCGCACATATTCGCGCCGACAACCACGACTTGTGCATTTCGGCGCGAGTGGTGCGGTATTTTGGCACAACTCGCGCCGAAATGCACAAGTGGAGGCAAAGGCGGAGGGGAGCATGGTCCGCTTTAGGCACTTGTGGCCCGAGTGGGAGGTGTGACCCGAGCGATAGGTGTTGCCCGAGTGGGAGGTGTGCTCGCCATGGATTGAGGGCCCGGGCAAGCAAAAAGCCGCCGGTTACCCGGCGGCTTGTGGTCGGGCTGGCGGGATTTGAACCCACGACCCCTTGACCCCCAGTCAAGTGCGCTACCAAACTGCGCCACAGCCCGTTGCCTCACGGAGCAGGTCCGCTCGGAACGAGTAGAACCTTAGCCCACCGGCCCGCCCAGACTGAAATTCTCAGCCCGTGACGCCTGTCACCGGGGTGCTGGCTGGTGGCCCCACCGGGACCCGGCCCAGCCAGCACCCCGGCCCAGCCTCACGGTTCAGGCCTCCTGGTTCCAGGCGCGCACGCCCCCAGCCAGGTTCACGAGCTCCCCCTGGAAACCCGCCTCCTGGAGGGCCGCGATGGCCCGCTTGGAGCGGGTGCCACCGGCACAGTGCACGATGGTGGGCACGCCCGGATCCAGCTCGCCCATACGCTCCACCACCTGGGACAGTGGGATGCGCAGGGAACCGTCGATAGCGGTGGCCGCCACCTCGTCGGGCTCCCGCACGTCCAGCAGCGTGTAGCTGCTGCCTGGTGCCTCACCTGCCTGCACGCGGGCGCGCAGCTCCGCCGTGGTCATCTCCTTCATGCCTGTTCCTCTCTCGCAGTGGGTGCTGGGCGGGCGGCGTCGTCGTCAGCCGCGCAGGGACCGGTAGCGGCGGATCAGCTGCTGGGTGGAGGCGTCCTGGGCCGCCAGCGCCGCCTCGTCACCCTGGACGGCCGGGGCGATCTGCAGGGCGAGCTTCTTGCCCAGCTCCACGCCCCACTGGTCGAAGGAGTCGATGCCCCACACGATCCCCTGGGTGAAGGTGATGTGCTCGTACAGGGCGATCAGCTGGCCCACCACGGAGGGGGTCAGGGCGGGGGCCAGGATGGAGGCGGTGGGCTTGTTGCCGGTGAACACGCGGGCGGTGACGACCTCCTCCGGGGTGCCCTCGGCGCGCACCTCCGCCTCGGTCTTGCCGAAGGCCAGCGCCGCCGTCTGGGCCAGGTAGTTGGACAGGAACAGCTCGTGCACGTCCACGCCGCCGTCCTTGGTGGGGTGTGCGGGCGTGGCCACGGCAATGAAGTCCGCGGGAATGAGCTGGGTGCCCTGGTGGATCAGCTGGTAGAAGGCGTGCTGGCCGTTGGTGCCCGGCTCGCCCCAGAAGATCTCACCGGTCTGCGTGGTCACGGGGGTGCCGTCCCAGCGGACGGTCTTGCCGTTGGACTCCATGGTGAGCTGCTGCAGGTAGGCCGGGAAGCGGTGCAGGTACTGGGCGTAGGGCAGCACCGCGTGGGAGGCGGCCTTGCAGAAGTTCACGTACCAGACGTTGAGCAGGCCCATGAGCATGGGTACGTTCTGGGCGGGCTCGGCGGTGGCAAAGTGCTCGTCGACGGCGCGGAAGCCCGCCAGCAGGTCACGGAAGCCGTCCGGGCCGATGGCCACGGCCAGGACCGTGCCTACGGCGGAGTCCACGGAGTAGCGGCCGCCCACCCAGTTCCAGAAGCCGAAGGCGTTGGCCGGGTCGATGCCGAACTCGGCGACCTTGTCCAGGGCGGTGGAGACGGCCACGAAGTGCTTGGCAATGGCGCCGTCAGTGCTGATGCCGCGCTCCTGGAGGGCGCCGAGGAACCAGTCGCGGGCCATGCGGGCGTTGGTGAGGGTCTCCAGGGTGGTGAAGGTCTTGGAGGCGATGATGAAGAGGGTGGTCTCCGGGTCCAGGTCCTTGACCTTCTCGGCGCAGTCGGCGGGGTCGATGTTGGAGATGAAGCGGCACTCCAGGCCCGGCTTGACGTAGGGCTTGAGGGCCTCATAGACCATGACGGGCCCCAGGTCGGAGCCGCCGATACCGATGTTCACCACGGTGGCGATAGGCTTGCCGGTGACGCCCTTCCACTCCCCGGAGCGGACCTTCTCAGCGAAGGCGTACACCTGGGCCAGGACCTCGTGGACGTCGGCGACGACGTCCTGGCCGTCGACCGTGAGCTTGTCGGTGTCCTTGCGGCGCAGGGCGGTGTGGAGGACAGCGCGGTCCTCGGTGACGTTGATGTGCTCGCCTGCGTACATGGCGTCGCGGCGGGCCGGGAGGTCCACCTCCTGGGCGAGCTGGACCAGGGCGTCGCGCAGGTCGTCGGTCAGGAAGCTCTTGGACAGGTCTACGAAGAGGTCACCCATCTCGTAGGAGAAGCGCTCCGCGCGGCCCGGGTCCTGGGCGAACCAGGCGCGCATGTCCGGCTTGAAGTCCTGGTGGAGCGCGGTGAGGGTCTTCCAGGCGGCGGTCTTGGTGGCGTCAACAGGCTTGATCATGCGGACAGTCTAGGCCCAGGCGCGTGGTCGCAGGGTGGGAGCCTTGGGCAGGTGGCGTCCTTGGCGGTCAAATGTCCAGATTGATGACGAAAGCCGCTGGTGGGCCTGTGTGGCCGGACGAGAGCCGCGCAATCATGCGGTTCTGTGATGGGGCTTGGCGCTGGTCCGAGCCCTTTGTCATCAATCCGGACACGTTGCGGCTGGTGCAGGCGCTGGCACTAGCGCCTATGCGCTCAAGGCGGGGCCCTGGTCCTAGCGGACCTCCGCAAGAACGACGTCCTGGCCCGTGGGCGTCCAGTGCCGGTGAGGGCCAGCCACCGCTGAGAGGCGGGCAGGGGGCCGCCCCCTTACGTGCCCGGTGCGGTGCCGGTGATCTTCAGCCACTTGGCCGTCCTCTCCGCCCGGCCCGTGTACGCCCAGCGCGGGGACCAGCCACCGGGGAGGCGGGCAAGGTCTTGGCCTTTATGCCCAGGGTGCCGGAGCGCCTAGCGCTGGCGGTACCGGCCTCGGGGCGCGCCCCAGGACGCCCTGTAAGGGGGCGGCCAAATGGGGCTGGTCGTGCACCCGAGGTTTGCAGGCGCCTGTTCCCCTCTTTCCGCCATAATCTGTCGATCCACGTGTAACCGCAGGCCCCTCCCGCTGCCGGTAACCGCAGGTAACTGCCGGAGGTCGCATCCCGATCTGCTGGCCAGCAAGACGCTGCACACCTCACGCCGACACTCTTAGGCGCTCACAACCCGGCTCCCCCGGGATCACTTCCCGGCCGAGGCGAGGAGGCTCACCAGTAGTCATCTGAGTGACAGACATCGGGGACCCACACCGCTCTTGTATCCAAGAGGCCCGCCCATGCCAGCCGTCTACGACCAAGAGCCGGACGGGAAGGGAAGCGCTTCGGAACACATCAACGAGGTTTTCTCACCGGAGTGGGTGGTGGGCAGGGTGCGTGTCGTGTAGGGGGCGCGCGGGGAACACAGTCAGGATGGGTCTTGACCAAAGAATCTGCTCTGAATGCGAGGCCCCCGCGTGCTGTCCTATTGTGCCATTCTTGACGTACCTGAGGCTGCTGCCTACACCGTCTCCAGGTGCTTGCCGATCATCGACGCTTTAGTGACGTTCGCCCTCACCAGCGGGCGGCGACCTGCTAGCCCCAGACGGTCATGGTGCTGCGGTGGCTCATCGAGGCCACCAGCATGCGCGTCCTGGCCAGGGAAAGCGGCGTGTCGACCGCCACGGCTTACCAGCACCCGCACGAGAGCCTGGTCGTGATCACCGACATGCCTCCGACCTGATCAAGACCCTCCAGGACTTGGCCAAGGCGAAGGAACCTTACGTGTGCCTGGACGACACCCTGATCCGTGCCGACCGGATCGCCTGCAAGGGGCCTTTTGGCAGGCGCTTGTGGTACTCCGGCAAGCACAAGGCCTTCGTCAGCAACGTGCAGGTCCGGACCGACTCCACCGGCTACCCGGTGTGGGTCTCACCCGTGGAGCCCGGCTCGGCCCACGACATCACAACCGCCCGCACCCATGTGCTCGGCTCCCTGTAAAACGCCGCCGCCAATTAGACGCCAACCCTGGCCGACAAGGGCTAACAGGTCTCTGGGGTCCGCACCAAGACGCCGTTCAAAGGCAAGGAGCTGGACGCCAAGCAGGAAGTCTACAACACCATCCAAGGCACCATGAAAGCACCGGCTGAGAAAGCAAACGCCCTGTTCAAGAATCTCAAAGCGCTCCAACGAGTCACCCTCAAACCCCGAACAATAACCAAGATCACCGGCACCGCACTGGTCATCCTCAACCTGAATACAGGCTACAGACCCGTCCCACCCTGATGAGAAAACCTCACACAAACGAGCCATGTTCCTGTCAGCCGTTGCTTCCCTGCGATCCGATCCAGTTTCCCAAGCCTACTACCAACGCAAACGCGACCAAGTCAAACGCCACAACCAGGCTATCCTCGCCCTGGCCCACCGCCGCATCCTGACCCTTCACACCATGATCCGCAACGGCACCCTCTACGACCCACGACCAGCCACAAAACTACTCGTGGCAGTTAACACACCACATAGGGACAACCCCCGAACTGGCTGCCACAGCTTGAGACACACTAAAGGGGCATCCTATTGGGCGAAAACTGCATCAGTGAGCATTCTTAGCGGAAGCCTTTCTAGTGAAGTTAACTAATCTGCAAACTGAACCCAGCTCGCACCCCAAGGAAGGCCGGTTTCTGGGTTTAGTGGAACCCCTTCTGGCAATACTATTGCACGTCCATCATCTTTAATCTCTTGGTTGAACTTCGCCTCCTTAAAGGTCGACTTTCCACCAAAGTAGGTGTTCGAAAAATTTGCGTCGCAACGGAACTCCGCCTCATCGAAGTTAACGACCCCCTCAAAGCCTGCCCGATCGAAATCGACATACTCATGAAATCGCGTTTCACAGAACATGGTTTTACTATAGAAATGCACCCCGCCGAAAATGGCTATGTCATGGAAGTCCGAATTCCAAAAGTTGGCTTGATATAGCCTTGAACTCAGGAAAGTAGCGGGACCCAAGAATTGTGTGCCGGAGAAGTTTATGAAACTGTTGATAGTTGCATTACGAAGATCTAGATGCTCCACAAGTACCGCGCCATGCAGATCTAGAGTACAGTCGCACCAGAGCTGGTCGTTTTCCACTTCCTGTATCACAACATCCTGTTCACCTGCCCCTTCTCTGGCTTGACGCAAGTGTTGAGCTAGTACGGTCAGAACCGTTGACTCTACGGGGCCATCTGTATGCAGACATTTACTCCCGTTGACAACTACCATATTCTTAATATCTTCTTCGACAGCAGGTTCCCGGCAACCTCTTTCAGTACGTAGATATCCACACAAAATGTCTACTACTCGTTGTCGGTAACTTCCTTGATAGCGGTCTGCCACATCCGCCAGCGCATACACTCCCGCAATACGCACTTGCGGCGAACCACTTCCTAGTTGTTCCACAGCAGCAAGGAGCTTTGTCTCTGCTTCACGTTGGTCGAGCCGGGATTCTTCTAGCTCCGCACTCGCTCGTTCGCGGAACTTGATAACGAGATACCCTACTGCTCCTATACCACCTATGATCGTCAATGTAATTCTCGCAATATCGAGTGCCGCACCATTGCTAGGGATATGGTCAGATTTCTCTATTATTTCTGACCGTGCGCTAGGGGAAGACAGAGGATCTGAAGGCGTCGTGGGCTGCATTACCTCCACACTATCCTGCGTTTTTTTCTGCAGCCACCCCCGGGACCAAGGTTTCATGTCCCCCCAGAACCAAACTAAAAACAAAAAAAGCACTATAGATAGCGCGGTCCATGCAGCAATCAGATAAAAAAGCTTTCGCCCCGCATTCCGCTTCTTTTGCTTGTTCATTCTATTTAACCATGTTCCTGACTGATCGTGGATGATGTAATTGCATGAAGTTCGACGCAGTTAGTTTTTCAACGACTTATTAACTTTGTGTTCTACGCGCTCTCTTTCTTGCGTAACAGTGGGCTTGGTTGTAGATTCGCGCGGGTTGCTTCAGACTCAAAATGTAATCGACACTACTTAAATCCGGACAATGATAATACTCCCCACGTCCCGAGCTGGCCGCTGAGTTCCTCGTCCAGGAACCTTTCCGCTACCTGCACAGTCAACACCTTTAGATGACCCAGTGGACAAGCCAAGGAAATGCTGAACTCTTTTACCTGAGTCACAACCTTGACGATTTTCTCCCGCTAGTTACCTAACGTGCTGCCAGTTCCTTCATCGGCAGAGTTGATGCTGAGATCACTTCCCTAGCACGACCACCCCGTGGCTCAAGAACTGCTACCAGACGTTGTCGTTTATTCTATCATGACTCCTCCCAAGCCGACATGTGACATAGTCAGTTACGCTGTTTCCCAACAAGATCGCACTAGTGGCTAACGGACACACCTTTTCGTGCTATACATTTTCTTAGTTGACGCCTAAATTGTTCTAGAAACGTGAGACTGAATTGCAATCTATCACTTAGGTGCCGCTGTCAAGTAACGACGGAGCGTGACTCCCGTGTCACTCACCCATAACGCCTATAATCAAACTTGTTAGCCCTGTTATTACCGAGCCACAGTAGCACTGTCAAACTTCTTTCTATCATACTATAAGCACGGAACACCCGAGGAAGTGGGCAGAGGATAGTCACGGAAGTTCTTTTCTTCAAGTCTGCCCGTGTTGAGCCCCTCTCGCAGACTTGAAAAGTTTGGAGAAAGCACCGCATCTTCGGTAATGATCTCCCGGAGCGCAGCATCATTATCCTCATAGCAGGCCCGCACCTCAGTAAGATATTCACCTCCCACCGAAGCAGCTCTATAGATATCTTGTTTTTTGGAAACTGTTTTACGCCCATCCTCACCCAACTCTATAAGTTCATCGGGCACCCAGATTCGATGAACGGCACTAAAGTCTCCGAAAGGCAGTGAAACAATAATTGGATTAGGTAGTTTGTGAACAGTTCCGTCATCTTGCTTGAGAGTGAGACTAAGTTTATACAAGTACACGTTAAGCGTGCTGTGATCTTGTCCCAGCATTCTAATTGGAAAACTAATACTCTCGGCGTCATTGGCGCGAATATTCAGCCCCGATCCAAGATCTATGTCTATTCTTGTACCAAGAGTAGGATTTATCGGCAGTTCGACCACCCTACATGCGGCAGGCTCTAAGAGTCCGCCATCACCAAGCCCTTGGGGGCATGCCCTTAAGAATTTGTAGTCGTCTATCGTTACCCACGCCTGGTCTATGACTACGTTACTTTTACCGCTATTTCTTATTGTTAGATTGATTCCTCCCACACGCATCCTGTCAGCACGATCGTAGACCTTAGGCTTGAAATACAGCTTCTGGGACGGTTCAAAGCTTCGCAAACCGTAGACGGAAACTATGGCTACTAGTAAAAATACGACAATCGTGGCAGCGGCCACTCGAAACTGTTTTACAATCCCCTTGACCGGGAATGACAAATAGGCAGATCTAGTACGCTTTGTTTCAACAGTTGTGACACCTATACTCTCGGGCGAAACACTTTCCTGAGCGCTCGTATTCTTTATCCTTTCTGCCTTAGTTACGGCTTTGCTCGTTCTGTTTTTCGATGAAAGATCATCGTTGCCCATATTGCCTCCTTGTGTTATTCGTGAGTGAGGTAACTCGGCTATCTTGCCGCATTCTGGTACCATCACATGAAAGACCTGCTTAGACGACCATCACAAAGGAATGATAAGTTCATCATATATATGAGCTAGAATGTGGCGGCGCGGAGTAATAAGGGGCAAGTACGCTGTAGTCCTATAGCATGAGGGTGGGACTAGCAACGCCCTTCTACGATCATGTTTTCTCGACACCTCCTGAGAGATTTCCGCATGCCATCCTATCCTGCCATCCTTGACCTACCTAAGGCCACTGCCCGCACTGTGTCCGCCTGGCTGACCGCCCACGCAATGTCCGTAACATCCGCCCCACCAGCGGGCGGCTGCCTACCGGATCCATGCCGTCCTGGTGCAGCTGTGGCTCGTTGAGGCGACCAGTATGCGTGTCCCGGCCGGGGATACCGGCATCTCGCTGGCCATCGCCTACCGGTAACTGTACGAAGCCCTGAACGTGGTCAGCCAGTATCCACCAGACCTGATCGCCACGCTAAAGGACATGGTGGACGCTGGTGCCCTACCTGTGGCTGGACAACACGTTGATACCCACCGACCGGCTTGCACCTCTGGCAAGCACCTGCGGTACTCCGTCAAACACAAGCACCTTGGCGGCAACCTCCAGGTCCTAACCGACCACGCGGGCTACCCCTTCTGAGTCTCACCCGTGGAGCCCGACTCGACCCACGACATCAACGCTGCCTGCGCCTAAGTGCTCAGCGCTCTGTACAAGGCCACCCACCAAGGGATGCCCGCAGCCGCCGTATGCCAGTCCCGTTTCCGACCAGGACGGCCTTACTCCAGCCGCCCCACCGTCGTCTCAGCGCTTCTGCTTGCGCTCGCGCTTCTCGCGCACACGCACCCCGATCTGGATGGGCGTGCCCACGAAACCGAACTCCTCACGCAGGCGCCGCTCAATGAAGCGCCGGTAACCGGCGTCCAGGAACCCGGTCGTGAAGATGACGATCCGTGGCGGGGCCGCCTGCACCTGGGTGCCAAAGAGGATCCGCGGCTGCTTGCCGCCGCGCAGCGGGTGCGGGGTGGCCGCCTGCAGCTCCCCCAGGAAGGCGTTGAGCCTGCCCGTGGGCACCCGCGTCGTCCAGCCCTCCAGGGCCGCGTCCAGGGCCCGCACCAGCCGGTTCGTGTGCCAGCCCGTCAAGGCCGACAGGTTGATGTGCGGCGCCCAGGACACGTGCGCCAGGTCGTGCTCGGTCTCCCAGGCCAGCATCTTCTGCCGCTCCTCGTCCACCAGGTCCCACTTGTTGTTCACCAGCACCAGGGCGCGGCCCGCGTCCACCGCCTGCTGGATCACCCGTACGTCCTGCTCCGTGACCGGCTCGGAGGCGTCCAGCAGCACCACCGCCACCTCAGCCTTCTCGATCGCGCCCTGCGTGCGCAGCACCGCGTAGTAGTCGGCGCCGCGCGTCTGCCGCACCCGGCGGCGGATACCCGCCGTGTCCACGAACACCCACTTGCGGCCGTCCAGATCCAGCACCTCGTCCACCGGGTCCCGGGTGGTGCCAGCCAGCTCGTTGACCACCACGCGCTGCGCGCCCGCCAAGGAGTTCAGCAGGGAGGACTTGCCGACGTTCGGCCGCCCCACCAGCGCCACCCGGTGCAGGTCCCCCTCCGGGGCTGGCGGCGCCACCTGGGACACCTCCGGCAGCACCGCCATGCAGGCGTCCAGCACGTCCCCGCTGCCCCGACCGTGCAGGGCCGACACCGGGAACGGCTCCCCCAGCCCCAGGTTCCACAAGGCGGCCGCGTCCCCCTCCTGGGCCGGGGAGTCCACCTTGTTGGCGGCCAGCACCACCGGCTTGCCGGAGCGGCGCAGCATCCGCACCACCTGGGCGTCCGTGTCCGTGATGCCCACCTGGGCGTCCACCACCAGCAGCACGGCGTCGGCCATCTCCACAGCCACCTCGGCCTGGGCGGCGACGGCGGCGTCGAGCCCCTCCACGTCCACCTCCCAGCCACCGGTGTCCACGATGGTGAAGCGGCGCCCCACCCACTCCGCCGGGTAGGAGACCCGGTCCCGGGTCACCCCCGGCGTGTCCTGCACCACGGCCTCGCGGCGGCCCAGCACCCGGTTGACCAGCGTGGACTTGCCGACGTTCGGGCGCCCCACCACCGCCAGCACCGGCAGCCCGGCCTCCACACGGGCGGCCAGGGGCACCTCCTGGTCCTCCTCCAGCAGGGCCAGGTCCGCCTCGTCCAGCTCGTAGTCCTCCAGGCCCCGGCGCATGGCCTGCACCTGCAGGGCCTGCTCGGCGTCCAGCTCGGCCTCGGCGCTGACGGCCTCCTCCACCAGGTCCAGGACGTGCTCGACCGTCTCCTCCAGGGTCATGTCGGAGGAGTTCACCAGGGTGACTCCCTCGGGGGCGGTCAGGAACTGGGAGACCGTGGCGTCGTCCCGGTCGCGGCGCACCACCTGGTCACGCAAGGCGGCGGCGTCCACGCTCTTGCCCGCCGCCTCCAGGTCCTTGGCCCGGCGGGACAGGCGAGCCTCCTCAGAGGCCGTGACCAGCAGCCGCACCTCGGCGTCGGGAGCGATCACCGTGGTCACGTCCCGGCCCTCCGCCACGATGCCCGCGCCCCCGGCGAAGCAGCCGCTCAGGCCCAGGGCCTCCCGCTGGATGATCTCGCGCTGCAGGCGGGCCAGCTCCGCACGCACCTCCAGGTTGGTGGCCACCTGGGAGACGACGGTGGAGATGTGCGGGTCGCGGATCGCCTGGCTGATGTCCTGGCCGTCGCAGGCGACGCCGGGGTCCTGCGGGTCCAGGCCCATGTCCAGCGGCATGGTCTTGACGGCGCGGGTGACGGCGGCGGCGTCCGACAGGTCCACGCCGCTGTGCTCGCACCACCAGGCGGCCGCGCGGTACATGGCGCCCGTGTCCAGGTAGGCCAGGCCCAGGGCGTGGGCCACACGCTTGGAGACGGTGGACTTGCCTGAGCCGCTCGGCCCGTCAATGGCGACGACGATTCCCATGGGTGCTCCTGGGGACAGGGCCTGATGTGGCCGGTTTCTGCGGTTCCTGGGCCTAGCCTGCCACGTGCGGCCGCCCCAGTTGCGGTGGCGGCGGATGAGATCGGTCGCTATTGCCGCAGCCGCCTGTCACGGTTGCACGGAGGTCTGTCTCGGCCTGTCACGGTTGTGCCAGCCGCCTGCCACTGTTGCTAGGAGGTCCGTCGCTGACGCCCGGAGGTCTACAGGAACTTGTACTTAGGTTTACCTCACTGGTCTCACGGTTCATATGTCCCGGTCTCGCGAGACCGGGACATATGAACCGTGAGACCGGGACGTATGTACCACGAGATCGGTCCACCCTGACATTTCTGTGGAGAACCTGTGGATAACCGTCCCGGTCGGCGCAGCAGAACAGACCGCGGCGCGAGCCTGCCGCGTAACCGGCTGCCGCCGCCCAGGCTCTCAGGCCCGCACCAGGCGCCAGCCGCCCTCCTCCAGGGCAGTCTCCAGCCCCTGGGCGGCACCGGGCAGCACCGAGAGCATCGCCACCCCGGCCCGCTGCCCCGGCGAGTGCTCCATCGCGAAGTCCTCGATATTGACCCCCGCAGCACCCACCTCGGAGAACAGCCGCCCCAGCTCCCCCGGCTGGTCAGGCACGAGCACCTGCACCTGCGCGTACCGCCTCGGCGCGCCTCCGTGCTTGCCCGGGATCCGTGCCTGCCCCGCGTTGCCCCGGGACATGACCTGCATGATCGCCCCGACGGCGCCCGGCGCCACCAGCCCCGTGCTCCCCCGGGCCTCCGGGGCAAGGGCAGTTTCCGACGCCCTCAGTGCTCCGCTCGCTCCTCCGGCGCTGCCTGGCTCCACCGCAGCAGGCGCAGTTCCCGACGTTGCCGCACCGCCGGGCACGAGCCCTCTCGGACCGGCCGTCGCGGCCTGCGCAGCCGTCCTCCCGGCTGTCGCAGCCACCCCGGCGGCCCCTGAGGTGCGCTCCAGCCCAGTCCCCTGCGGCTCAGGCTGCTCCGCCCTGGCGGATGCCTCCCGCTCCAAGCCCGCGATAAGCTCGTCCAGGTCCGCCCGCAGCTCGCGCAGCAGCACGCTGACCGGCCCGGCGTTACCCACCAGGATCGCTGCCCACAGCCTCGGGTCCGAGGCCGCGATCCGGGTGGTGTCCCGCAGCCCCTGCCCCGCCAGGGCCAGCGCCGACTCGGGCAGCCTCTCCAGCCGGGCCGCCAGCAGCGAGCTCACCAGCTGGGGCAGGTGGCTGACCGCCGCCACGGCCGCGTCCTGCTCGGCCGCCTCCATGCGTACCGGCGTGGCCCCGACGTCGACCACCAGGTTGCGCACCTCCAGCACCGCCGCCGGGTCGGCCTGCCCCGCCACCAGCACCCAGGGGCGCCCCACGAACAGCTCCGAGTGGGCGGCCCCCGCGCCGGAACGCTCCCGCCCGGCCATGGGGTGGCTGCCCACGTAGCGCCGCGCTGCCTCACCGGCGGCAGCCACCTGCTCCGCGATACGGGCCTTCACGCTGGCCACGTCAGTGACGACCGCCTGCGGGTGCTCCCGCAGGGCATGCACCACGACGGCGGCGGCGACGTCGGGAGGGGTGGCCACCACCACCAGGGCGGGCTCCGGGCTGGCGACGGTGCGCACCTGCCCCGCCCCCATGTCCCGTGCCAGGGCCAGCGAGGTCGGCGAGGTGTCAGCCAGCTGTACCTCCACCCCGGCGGCCGTCAGCGCCAGGGCCAGGGAGGTCCCCAGCAGGCCGGTGCCCACCACCAGCACCGGCCCCTTGGTGGCCACCTGGTACGCGTCCGGCCCCCGGTGCTGGCCCGCAGCCGGACCACCCAGCCCGGAAAGACCGTTAGCGGCCCCGCTAGCCGCACCAACAGACCCCGCCGCCGCGCCGTCGCCGGAGCCCGTACGAACAAGGGCTGGAACCACCCCGGCACCGCTCACCGCCGAGCCACCAGCCTCAGCGGCCCCGCAGCCAGGCCCGGCAGGTACCCCGCCCGTGGCCGCCGTCTCGGCCCCGGCCGCAGGCCCCGGGCCCGCAGTCACAGGCCGACCTCCTGCTGCAGCGACTGGACCTCCCGGGCCGTCAGCACCCGGGCCTCCCCCGGCCGCAGGCCCCCCAGGCTCAACGGCCCCAGGCGGGTGCGGGCCAGCCGCAGCACCGGGTGCCCCACGGCCTCCAGCATCCGCCGCACAATCCGGTTGCGCCCCGAGTGCAGGCTCAGCTCCACGATGCTGCCCGCCGGGCCGGAATCCTTGACCACCACCTTGTCGGCGGCCACCGGCCCGTCCTCCAGCTCGATGCCGCGCCGGAGCTTGCGCGGCACCCAGGCCTCCACCTGCCCCTCCACGATCGCCACATAGGTCTTGGAGATCTCATAGCTGGGGTGCATAAGCCGGTGGGAGAGCTCGCCGTCATTCGACAGCAGCAGCAGCCCCTCCGTGTCCGTGTCCAGCCTGCCCACGTGCACCAGCCGCACCTCACCGGTGGTAGGCAGCTCCTGGGCGTGCTCCGCCAGCCAGCGGCGGCCGTACTCCCCCACCGTGGGACGCCCCTGCGGGTCGTCCATGGTGCACACCATGCCCGCCGGCTTGTGCAGCAGCAGGGTGACCACGTCCGGGTCGGTGAGGATCCGCTGCCCGTCCACGCGGATCTCCTGGCTGACCGGGTCCACCCGCAGCCCTACCTCCCTAACCACCACACCGTCCACGCGCACCCGCCCGGCGGCGATCATCAGCTCGGCGGCCCGCCGGGAGGCGACTCCGGCGTGGGCCAGCACCTTCTGGAGGCGCTGCCCCTGGGCGACGTGCGGGTCCTCCTCCCCGCCCCGGCTCGCGCGGCGGGCCGCCTCCAGCGCGGCGGCCTCTTCCTCCTCGCTGAGAGCCGTGGCGTCAAACTCCGCCAGCTCGGCGGCGTCAGCGTTAGGCGGGAGCTCTTCCAGGTCGTCCTCGTCGTAGAACTCCTCAGCCCCCAGGTCCAGCTCCTCTTCACGGCTCATCGCAGGCTCCTCCCGTCCAGCTCTTCCTCAATCTCCCCCAGCGCGGAGGCCTCCGGCAGGTAGGGCGCCAGTGGTGGCAGCTCCTCCAGGCTACGCAGGCCCATGTACTCCAGGAACTCGGTGGTGGTGCGGTACAGCAGTGCCCCGCTAGGCTCCTGCCCGTCCTCCACGATCAGGCCGCGCGCCAGCAGGGTGCGTACCACCGAGTCCACGTTCACGCCCCGCACCGCCGCCACGCGCCCCCGGGTGACGGGCTGGCGGTAGGCGATGACGGCGAGCGTCTCCAGGGCGGCCTGCGACAGCCGCGCCGTCGCCCCGCCCACCACGAAGCGCTCCAACAGGTCGGAGAACTCGGGGCTGGAGGCCAGGCGCCAGCCGCCCGCCACCGCCCGCAGCACGAAGCCCCGTGGACTAGTGCCTGCCAGCTCCCCGGCGTACTCGGCGGCCAGGGACTCCAGCAGCTCGCGGGCCTGCGCCTCCTCCACCCCCAGGGCCTCTGCCAGGGCGGCCTCGCTGACGGGCTCCTCCGCCACGATCAGCACCGCCTCCGCGGCGGCCCGTAGCCGCTGGGGGGCGACGGCGCTGAGCTGGCCCTGCTCCGGGGACTGTGCTGCACGGCTCAATCGAACTCCTCCTCAAGGTCGGTGGTGCTAAGCCCGGTCATGTCGTCCGCACCGGCGCACCAGGTCACGGTGATCTCCCCCAGCACGCTGCCCTGCTCCAGCTCCACGCTGGCCTGCCGGTAGAGGATCAGCAGCGCCAGGAAGCGGGAGATCACCACGGCCGTGCGCTGCGCGTCCGCGACCAGCTCGGAGAAGGTCAGGGTGTGGTGCTGGCGCAGCCGCAGCGCCAGCAGGGCCACCTGCTCACTGACGGGCACGGTGGTCTCGTGCAGGTGGACGGTCTGCACGCCGTCCTCCCGGGGACGAGTGATTGCCGCCACCGCCAGGCGCGCCAGGTCCTGCGGGCTGATGGTGGCTACCAGCTGGGGCAGCAGGGCCGCCAGGTGCGGCTCCAGGGCCGCCCGCCGCGGGTGGGAGCGGCTGGCAGCCTCCGACATGCTCCGCAGGGCCGCCGCAGCCTCTTTGAAGGCCCGGTACTGCAGCAGCCGGGCGAAGAGCAGGTCGCGGGCCTCCAGCAGCTCCAGGTCCTCTGTGTCCTCCTCCCCGGTGGAGGGCAGCAGACGGTGGGCCTTGAGCGCCAGCAGGGTGGCGGCCACCACCAGGAACTCGCTGGCCTGCCCCAGGTCCCAGTCTGATTGCATGTGGGCCAGGAACTCGTCGGTGACCTCCGCCAGGGCCAGCTCGGTAACGTCCAGCCGCTTGCGGGCGATCAGTGTGAGAAGGAGGTCAAAGGGGCCCTCGAACTGGGCCAGTGCCACCTGGAAGCCGGGGACCCGGGCGGAGGCGCTGTCCGTGGGCGTCAGGGCCTCGACGGCGCCGGGCGCGGTGCCTGTGGCCTCAGGCGACATCACCGCGGGCTACGAGCTCGCGGGCCAGCAGGCGGTAGGCCTCCGCGCCGGAGTGGCTGGGGGCGTACACGGTGATCGGCTCGGCCGCCACGGAGGCGTCCGGGAACTTGATGGTGCGGCGGATGCAGGTGCGCAGCACCTGGTCGCCGAAGGCCTCGTCCAGGCGCTCCAGCACCTCCCGGGCGTGCAGGGTACGGGTGTCCACGATCGTGGTGAGGATCCCGTCGATCTCCAGGCGGGGGTTGAGACGGTCGCGCACCCGGTCCACGGTGTCCACGAGCAGGGCCACGCCGCGCAGCGCGAAGAACTCGGCGGCCACCGGGATGACGACGCCGTGGGCGGCGGCCAGGGCGTTGATGGTCAGCAGGCCCAAAGAGGGCTGGCAGTCGATCAGGATGAGGTCGTAGTCGTCCAGCACGGAGCGCAGCACCCGGGCCAGGGCCTGCTCCCGGGCTACCTCGTTGACCAGCTGGACCTCGGCGGCCGACAGGTCGATGTTGGCGGGCACAATGTCCAGGCCCGGGACGGCGGTGGGCACGATCACCTGGGTGACGTCCGGGTGGGAGTCCACCAGCAGGTTGTATATGGTCTGGTCCATCTCGTGGGCGTTGACCCCCAGCCCGGCGCTGGCCGCCCCCTGCGGGTCGAAGTCGACGATCAGCACCTTGCGCCCGTACTCGGCGAGCGCCGCCCCCAGGTTGATGGTGGTGGTGGTCTTGCCCACGCCACCTTTCTGGTTGCACATGGCGATGATCCGCGCCGGTCCGTGGGAGCTCAGCGGAGCAGGTTCAGGGAAGTCCACCCCCTGCTCAGAGGCAGGTGCGTCTAGGAGGCCGGGCTGCACTGAGTCGTTCACGTGCCCACAGTAGCCGAGACTGGTGGCACTGTGCCGGAAGGTGGCGCGCTTTCCGCTGCTGGGGCACCGGTCCTGGCAGCGCTCAGCCCCGGGCGCGGGGGTGGCTGGTCGCGTAGACCTCCCGCAGGTGGTCCACCGTCACCTTGGTGTAGATCTGGGTGGTGGTCACCGAGGCGTGCCCCAGCATCTCCTGGACCACCCGGACGTCGGCGCCACCAGCCAGCAGGTGGGTGGCGAAGGAGTGGCGCAGCGTGTGCGGGGACACGCGCCCGCCCGTGTCCTCCTGGCCCAGCCCGGCGTGCGCGGCCGCCGTCTGCAGCACCGCCCAGGCGGACTGGCGTGACAGCGGCCTGCCCAAGGTGTTCAGGAAGACCTGGGGAGCCCCTCGGCCCTTCATACCCAGCACCGGGCGGCCCCGCACCAGGTATGCATCCAGGGCCTCCCAGGCGAGCCGTCCCATGGGCACGATGCGCTCCTTGCGGCCCTTGCCGAACAGCCGCAGGCAGCCGCCTTCCCGGTCCAGGTCGTCAACCACCAGGCTGACGGCCTCAGAGATGCGGGCCCCGGTGGCGTACAGGAGCTCCAGCAGGGCGCGGTCCCGCAGGCTCACCGGGGAGTCGTCCGGGCTGGCGGCCTCCAGGAGCCGGGTGACCTCCTCCACGGCCAGGGCCTTGGGCAGACGCCTGCCCACCTGAGGCGGGTGCACGGCCGCGGAAGGGTCCGCCTGCGTGTCCCCCTCTGCCAGGAGGAAGCGGTGCCAGCCCCGCACTGCGGTGATGGCGCGCGACGCGGAGGAGGCAGCCAGCACCCGGCCGCCGTCGGTGCCGGTGCGCAGGGCCTCCAGGAAGGAGGTGACGTCACCCTCCCCCGCCAGGCCGGGCTCGCTCACGCCGCGGGAGCGCAGGTGCGTGCAGTAGCGACGCAGGTCCCGCTCATAGGCGCCCAGGGTGTTGGGGCTCAGCCCCCGCTCCACCCGCAGGTGCGCAAGATATCCCCGCAGTGAGCGCTCCAGGGCGTCACCACGGGGATCGTGCGGGGGCCTGTCAGCGGCCGTATCCGTCTCCGGCTCAGACGAAACGGGCCAGCAGGCCCAGGCCCACGATGGTGGCTGACCAGAGCAGAACCACCCCGACGGTGATGCGGTTCAGGTTCCGCTCGGCCACCCCGGATGAGCCTGCCGAGGAGGAGATGCCTCCACCGAACATGTCGGAAAGGCCGCCGCCCTTCCCCTTGTGCAGGAGGATCGTCATGATCAGGAAGAAGCTCGACAGCACGAGCAGCACCTGGAGGATGATTCGCAGAACGTCCACTGGACGGTCCCTTCCTTACCGGGATTGGGTTTCTGGCTGCGGGCAGCAGCCGCTGCCTACGAGGCTGATCATAGCCAAGAACAGGCGTGGTGCCCGTAACCCCTACGTGTGAGGTTACGGGCACCACAGCCCATTGCCTGCCATGCTACCAGCCTTTACCAGCTTCTGCGGGCGCGGTCTGCCGGACCGCAGCGCTGGTCGGGGCCGACGTCCGGGTCAGGCGTAGAAGCGGCACATCTCCGCGAAGGAGTCGGCCTTCAGCGAGGCCCCACCGATCAGGGCGCCGTCGATGTCGGCCTGGGCCATGAGCTCCTTGATGTTGCCGGGCTTGGCGGAACCGCCGTAGAGCACCCGGGTGGCCTCAGCGGTGGCCTGCCCGTAGTCCTCCAGGAGGGCCGCACGGATGGCGCCGCAGACCTCCTGGGCGTCGTCGGCGGTGGCGGTCTCGCCGGTGCCGATGGCCCAGATGGGCTCGTAGGCGATGACGATCTTGGCGACGTCCTCGGCGCTCCAGCCCTTGAGGGCGGCGCGGATCTGCCCGAGCACGAAGTCCACGTGGGTGCCCGCCTTGCGGACCTCCAGGGCCTCGCCGCAGCACAGGATCGGCGTCATGCCGGCGTCCAGCACCTTGCGGGCCTTGGCGCCGACCAGCTCGTCGGACTCGTTGTGGTACTCGCGGCGCTCGGAGTGGCCCATGACCACGTAGCTGCAGCCGAGCCTGGTGAGCATGGCGGTGGAGACCTCACCGGTGTAGGCGCCGTTGTCGTGGACCGACACGTCCTGGGCGCCGTACTTGATGCCCAGCTCGTCGGCCTCGACGATGGTCTGCACGGTGCGGATGTCCGTGAAGGGAGGGATGACCAGGACCTCGCACTTGGAGTAGTCGTGGCCGTGGTCCTTCAGCTCCAGGGCCAGGCCCTGGACGAGGTGGTTGGCCTCCAGGTGGTCGAGGTTCATCTTCCAGTTGCCCGCCATCAGCGGGGTGCGGTTGCTCATGTGTTTCAGCCTTCCAGTACGGAGATGCCGGGCAGAACCTTGCCCTCAAGGAGCTCGAGGGAGGCGCCGCCGCCGGTGGAGATGTGGGAGAAGGTGGACTCGTCAAAGCCCAGGGTGCGCACGGCGGCGGCAGAGTCGCCACCACCGATCACGGAGAAGGCCGCGGACTCGGAGATGGCCTGGGCCACGGCCTTGGTGCCCGAGGCGAAGGCCTCGAACTCGAAGACGCCCATGGGGCCGTTCCACACCACGGTCTTGGAGGTGGCGATCGCCTCGGCGTAGAGCCTGGCGGTCTTGGGGCCGATGTCCAGGCCCATCTGGTCGGCCGGGATGGAGTCGGCGTCCACGATGGTGGCGGGGGCGTCCGCCTTGAACTCGGGGGCGACGACGACGTCCACGGGCACCAGCAGCTCGACGCCGTTGGCCTTGGCGGTGGCCAGGTACTCCTTGACGGTGTCGACCTGGTCCTTCTCCAGCAGGGAGGTGCCCACCTCATAGCCCTGGGCGGCGAGGAAGGTGAAGCCCATGCCTCCGCCGATGAGCAGGCGGTCGGCCTTGCCCAGCAGGTTGGCGATCACGCCGAGCTTGTCCGAGACCTTGGAGCCGCCCAGCACCACGGTGTAGGGGCGCTCGGGGTCGTTGACGGCCTTGGAAAGGGACTCGATCTCCTTACCCACCAGCAGGCCCGCGGCGGAGGGCAGGATCCTGGCGACGTCGTAGACGGAGGCCTGCTTGCGGTGGACCACGCCGAAGCCGTCGGAGACGAAGACGTCAGCCAGGGCGGCCAGCTCGGCGGCGAAGGCGGCGCGCTCGGCGTCGTCCTTGCTGGTCTCAGCGGCGTTGAAGCGCACGTTCTCCAGCAGGACGATCTGCCCCTCCTGGAGGGCGGCGACGGCGGCCTTGGCGGACTCGCCGACGGTGTCGTCGGCCAGGGTGACCTGCACGCCGGTGACCTCGGCCAGGCGCTTGGCCACGGGGGCCAGCGAGTAGTCAGGGTTGACCTGGCCCTTGGGGCGGCCCAGGTGGGCGGTGATGATGACCTTGGCGCCAGCGTCCAGGAGCCTGCGCAGGGTGGGCAGGGCGGCCTGGATGCGGCCGTCGTCGGTGATGTTCTTGTCCGCGTCGAGCGGGACGTTGAAGTCGGAGCGGACGAGGACGCGCTTGCCCTTGAGGTCGCCCAGGGACTCGATGGTCTTCATAGAACCTCTTATCAGTCGTGGTTGGGTGGGAGGGAGGTCTCAGCGTGGGCCGCCTGGTACGGGCGACGCCCGCGCACGCCAGGAGGTGTGCGCGGGCGTCGTCGTCAGCGGCTCATCTTGTGAGCGTCAGCCTTGGCTCAGGCCAGCTTGGAGCCGACGAGGGAGGTCAGACGGACGAGGCTGTTGGAGTAGCCCCACTCGTTGTCGTACCAGGAGACGACCTTGACCTGGTCACCGATCAGCTTGGTGAGCTGGGAGTCGAAGATGGAGGTGTGCGGGTCGCCGACGATGTCGGTGGAGACCAGCGGCTCCTCGGAGTAGGCCAGGACGCCCTTGAGCGGGCCCTCGGCGGCCGCCTTCATGGCCGCGTTGACCTCCTCGGCGGTGCAGGGCTTGGCGGGCTTGAAGGTCAGGTCCACGACGGAGCCGGTGGGGACCGGGACGCGCATGGCGTAGCCGTCGAGCTTGCCCTTGAGCTGCGGGAGCACCAGGGAGACCGCCTTGGCGGCACCGGTGGAGGTGGGGACGATGTTCAGGGCGGCGGCGCGGGCACGACGCAGGTCCTTGTGGGGGGCGTCGTGGATGCGCTGGTCACCGGTGTAGGCGTGCACGGTCACCATGAGGCCGGACTCGATGCCGAAGCTCTCGTCGAGGACCTTGGCGAAGGGGGCCAGGCAGTTGGTGGTGCAGGAGGCGTTGGAGATGATGTGGTGGTTGGCGGGGTCGTAGTCGCCCTCGTTGACGCCCATGACGAAGGTGGCGTCCTCGTTCTTGGCGGGGGCGGAGATGATGACCTTCTTAGCGCCACCGTCGATGTGCGCCTTGGCCTTGGTCGCGTCGGTGAAGAAGCCGGTGGACTCGATCACGACGTCAACACCCAGCTTGCCCCAGGGCAGGTTGGCGGGGTCGCGCTCGGCCAGGGCCACGATACGGTGCCCGTCCACGGTGATGGACTCGTCGTCGTAGGAGACCTCGGCGCCCAGACGGCCCATGATGGAGTCGAACTTGAGGAGGTGGGCGAGGGTCTTGTTGTCAGTCAGGTCGTTGACGGCGACGACCTCGATGTCCGCGCCCTGCTCAAGGGCGGCGCGGAAGAAGTTGCGGCCGATGCGGCCGAAGCCGTTGATACCAACGCGGGTGGTCACTTTGTGTCCTCCTAGTGCGCCGGAGAGGGCGCACGCTGTTCTTGCTCTGGTGCACACCAGGTGTGCCCGGATCCCGGCAGGTGGTCCCACCGAGGGCCGGCCCGCTGAGTCTAGCGTGACGCCAGTCGCCTTGTCGCACCTGGGGGACGCCCGTGGCGAACATCCGGGCTCCAGCTCCCGCTAGCCGCCCCTGTGCCCCGGCGGATTGCCCAAAGGTCCCAGGATCAGGGTCACAGGTCGAGCATGTCCTGGGTCAGGACCGACTCGGTGTCCGGTACCCCCAGCTCGTGGGCGCGCTTGTCCGCCATCGCCAGGAGACGGCGGATACGGCCTGCCACGGCATCCTTGGTCAGCTGGGGCTCAGAGAGCTGGCCCAGCTCCTCCAGGCTGGCCTCCTTGTGCTCCATGCGCAGGCGCCCGGCCTGCACCAGGTGCTCGGGCACGTCCTCGCCCAGGATCTCGAAGGCCCGCTCCACACGCGCCCCGGAGGCCACGGCGGCCCGGGCGGAGCGGCGCAGGTTGGCGTCGTCGAAGTTGGCCAGGCGGTTCGCGGTGCCCCGCACCTCCCGCCGCTCCCGCCGCTGCCCCCAGGCCCGGTTGGCGACCAGGGCCCCCATACGGTCCAGCAGCACACCGATCGCCTCGCCGTCGCGCACCACCACGCGGTCGGTGCCCCGCACCTCCTTGGACTTGGCGATAACCTCAAAACGGCGGGCGGCACCCACCAGCGCCAGGGCAGCCTCGCTGCCCGGGCAGGTGACCTCCAGGGCGGAGGAGCGCCCCGGCTCCGTCAGGGAGCCCCGCGCCAGGAAGGCCCCCCTCCAGGCAGCTCCGGCACAGCGCCGCCCCCCGCGCACCACGGCCACGGGCATGCCCCGCACCGGGTGGCCGTGGCCGTCCACCAGCCCCACCAGCCGCGCCAGCTCGCGGCCCCGGTCAGCCACCCGCACCTGGTAGCGCGGGCCCCGCTGCAGGGAGCCGGCCTCGATCGAGATCACCTCGCAGTCCACCGCGTACAGCTCCTTGAGCGAGCCCACCAGGCGGTTGACGCTGGCGGCGTGGTCCAGCTCGGCCTCCACCACGATCCGCCCGGAGACGATATGCAGACCGCCCGCGAAACGCAGGATGGCGGCCACCTCCGCCCGGCGCTGCTCCGCGGTGTCGCCGGTGAGGCGGGCGAGCTCGTCCTTGACGGACGTGGTCAGTGACATGTGGCTCCTCCTGGATCCGGGTGGCACCGGGACCCGGTGCACTGGGCTCTGTGCGTCAGCTCGCTGCTCACAGCCTCTCACAGGTGGGCACGGGTGCCCACGTCACCCACGAAGCCGTCAAAGGCGTCCCGCAGGGCGGCGGCGAGCCGCAGCGGGTCGTGGTTGCAGCTCGCCTGGCCGGTGCGGACCTGCCGCAGCACCAGGGTAGCCCCCAGCTCCGCGGCCACGGACTCCAGCTGGTCCAGGTCGTCCACCGCAGAGGGGTCCGCCAGCACCACGTCCAGCCGCAGGCCCGGGGCGTACTCGGCCAGCACCCGCAGGTGGTCGGCCGCGTTCATGCCATCGGTCTCGCCGTCCTGGGTGGTCAGGTTCATGATGACCGCCCTGCGCGCCCGGGTGCGCAAGATGGCCTCCCGCATGGCGGGCAGGATCACGTGCGGCAGCACGGAGGTGTACCAGGACCCGGGCCCCAGCACCACCCACTCGGCCTCATCGATAGCGGACACCGCGAGCGGGTGGGCGTCGGCGTCGCGCGGCTCCACGCAGACCCGCTCCATACGGCCCCGCGTCCTGGCCACGGCCACCTGCCCACGCACGTGCTGGGTCACCCCCCGGACCGGGTCCACTATGTCCGCCTCGATCACCAGCGGGCAGGGGCTCATGGGCACGACCCGGCCGTGCACGCCCAGCAGCCGCCCCACCCAGGCCAGCCCCTCCACCTCGTCGTCCAGGAGCTGCCACAGCGCCAGGATCAGCAGGTTACCCAGGGCGTGGTTGTCCAGCTCGCCGGAGCCGTGGAAACGGTGCTGCAGCACGTCCCGCCAGGTCAGGCCCCACTCCGAGTCGTCGGTGAGCGCCGCCAGGGCCATGCGCAGGTCCCCCGGGGGCAGGCAGTCGAAGTCCTGACGCAGCCTGCCGGACGAGCCGCCGTCGTCAGCCACGGTGACCACGGCGGTGATCCGGTGGGTCAGGTGCCGCAGGGCCCGCAGGGTGGAGGACAGACCGTGACCGCCACCCAGGGCCACGACCTTCGGCCCCTCCTCACCCCGCCGAGGCCAGCCCGCCGGGTCCAGTGTGGTGCCCATACTGCCTCACTCCCGGCCCAGGTCCCGGTGGTTGGTGGTGACAGCGAAGCCCGCCTCCCGCAGGAAACGGCTGACCCGCTCCGCCGAGGCCACCGAACGGTGCTTACCTCCCGTGCAGCCGAAGGCGATGGTCACGTGCGACTTGAGCTCGTGGACATAGCTGGGCAGCGCCCCGGCCAGCAGCCTGGCGTAGCCGTCCACGAAGGCCGCCGCCCCCTCCTGGGCGAAGACGTACTCGGCCACCGGCCCGTCGCGGCCCGTCAGGTGCCGCAGCTCGGAGACCCAGTAGGGGTTGGCGATGAACCGCAGGTCCGCCACGTGGTCGGCGTCCAGCGGGATGCCGTACTTGAAGCCGAAGCTCATGACGTGGACCTTCAGGGCCAGGTCGGACTCGGTGGCCACCAGCTCCCGCACCCGGCGCGCCAGGCCGTGCACGGACAGCTGGGTGGTGTCGATCATGTAGTCGGCCATGCCCGCCACCGCGGACATGAGGGTGCGCTCGTGGCGGATGCCCTCCAGCACCGAGTCCGTGCCCTGCAGGGGGTGAGGGCGGCGGGAGGACTCGAAGCGCCGCACCAGCTCCGCGTCAGAGGCGTCCATGAAGATGACCCGCAGGTTCACCTGGGACTCGCGCAGCTCGCGCACGTACTTCATGAGCTCGGCGAAGAAGCTGCGGGAACGCACGTCCACCACCGCCGCCAGCCGGTGCACGCCCGCGCCCACCGTGGTCATCATCCCGGCCAGGGCGGGCAGCAGCTGGGGCGGCAGGTTGTCCACCACGTACCAGTCCAGGTCCTCCAGGGCGTTGGCAGCCCGCGACCGCCCGGCCCCTGACATGCCGGTAATGATGATCATCTCCGGCCGGACAGCAGGCGGCACCGGGGGGCACTCCTCGTCCAGCTCGGGGATCTCGATAGGAACGGTGTCTTCGGGCCGCCGGGGCGGCTGCGGCGGGTCCTGGGGGTCCATGGCCCAAGCATGGCACGACCGCAACCAGCTGTGGGACTGCCTCTCCATTGGCTCGTTTGGTGCCCGCTGCCACGCGTCGGGCAGGCACGGGGCGGGCAGGCTGCGGGAGGGCGTCATCTCGCGACTACGTCAGCCCCCTGTAGGCGCACGTTCGTACCACCCCATCAAGGCCCGCCCGTGAGGTGGCCGCACCTACGGCGCGCGCGGCCCGGCCCCGGTCAGGCCAGCAGGGAGCCTCCGTTGGTGGCGATGACCTGCTTGTACCAGGCGAAGGACTTCTTGCGGTGGCGCGCCAGGGTCCCGCTGCCGTCGTCGTGGCGGTCAACGTAGATGAGGCCGTAGCGCTTGGACAACTGCGCGGTGGAGGCCGAGACGCAGTCTACGCAGCCCCAGGCCGTGTAGCCCATGACCTCCACGCCGTCAGCAAGGGCCTCAGCTACCTGCAGGAGGTGGTCGCGCATGTAGCTGACGCGGTAGTCGTCCTCCACGGTGAGCCTGCCGTCAGGCCCGGTTACCAGCTCGTCACGTGCGCCCAGGCCGTTCTCCACTATGAACAGCGGCTTGCCCCAGCGGTCCCAGTAGTCGCCCAGGATGGTGCGCAGGCCGAGCGGGTCTATGGCCCAGCCCCACTGGGAGACCTCCAGGGTGGGGTTACTGACTCCCCCCATGAGGTTGCCCCCGCCTGCCTGACGGGGCTGGGTGGCGGTCTCGCAGGAGGACATGTAGTAGCTGAGGGAGACGAAGTCCACCGTGTTCTCGGCCAGGGTGCGACGGTCCTCGTCAGTGACGTCCAGCTCCACGCCCTTGTCCCGCAGCGTGCGCAGGAAGTACCCGGGGTAGCGCCCGCGCACGTGCACGTCCCCGAAGGCGTAGTTGGCGCGCTCAGCCTGCTTGGCCGCCCAGACGTCCCGAGGGTCAGGTGTCAGCGGGTAGAAGGGGACGGCCAGGATCATGCACCCGACCTGGATATCAGGACTGGTCTCGCGGGCGATGCGCGTGGCGGCCGCAGAGGCGACGAGCTCATGGTGGACCGCCTGGTAGAGGTCCTGGTCGCTCAGCTCCTCCTTGGGCGTGCCGATGCCCCCGGACATGAAGGGCTCGTGGAGCACGGAGTTGATCTCGTTGAAGGTCAGCCAGTACCTGACGCGCCGCCCGTAGCGCTCGAACAGGGTACGGGCGTAGCGCTCGAAGAAGCCGATGAGCCTCCGGTCGGTCCAGCCGTTGTAGGTCTCGGTCAGGTGCAGGGGCGTCTCGTAGTGGCTGATGGTGACCAGGGGCTCGATGCCGTGCTTCTCCAGCTCGTCCAGCACCCGGTCGTAGAAGGCCAGGCCCTCCTCACAGGGCTCGGTCTCATCACCCTGGGGGAAGATCCTGGACCAGGCGATGGAGAAACGGAAGACGGTGAAGCCCATCTCGGCCAGCAAGGCGATGTCCTGGGCGTAGCGGTGGTAGAAGTCGATGCCGACAAGCTTGAGGTTGTCGGGGGTGGGGACCTGGGTGCGCGGGCCGACGATGCCCTGGGGCAGGACGTCCTGGACGCTCAGGCCCTTGCCCCCTTCGTCGTAGGCGCCCTCGTACTGGTTGGCGGCCAGGGCGCCGCCCCACAGGAAGCCCTCGGGGAAGGTGGTGGTCATGGTTCTAGTCCTCTCGTGGTGGTGCGGGGGTCTCGCAGCGGCAGCTGCTCTGCTGGTTCTGGGGGACGGGCCTGACGTCCTGGGAGCCGGGGGCCGCAGGGACCTCACTGGTGGATCTCGACCACGGTCTCACCTGCGGCCACCGTCCCGGCGACGACGGGGACGACGCCGCGCAGGGCGCCTGTGCTGGTCACCACCAGGACGGTGGTGGGATCCTGCTCGGACCGGCGCAGGAGCTCGAGGTAGACCTCGGCCAGCGGCTGGCCCCGCTCAACCCTCTGACCGACGGCCACGAAGACGGTGAGGACCTCCCCCCGGAGCGCCACGGGGTCCATGCCGACGCGGACGAGCACCTCCGCGGCGTCGTCGGTCCTGATGCCGTAGGCGTGCCCCGAGTCCGTGGAGGTTGCCCACCTCCCGGTCCGCCTCAGCGCGCGCCAGGACGACATTGTCGCTGAGCACACGGAGGATCCTCATGCCTGCCCGTCCTTCCCGGTGGGCTCCGTGCGCGCGACCTCGGCGCCCGGCTCGCCCGAGCTGTTGAGGTGGGCCAGGACCGTGGCGGCCAGGGCCGGGCCGATGCCCTTGACCTGGGCCAGGCGCTCGGGCGAGGCAGAGCGGATCCGCTTGACCGAGCCGAGCTCGCGCAGGAGCGCCGCCTGCCGGGCCGGTCCCAACCCCGGCACCGAGTCCAGCACCGAGCGGGTCATGCCCTTGGAGCGCCTGGCCCGGTGGTGGGTGATGGCAAAACGGTGCGACTCGTCGCGCAGGTGCTGGAGCAGGTAGAGGGCCGCGGAGCTGCGCGGCAGGACCACCGGGAACTCCTCCCCCGGGACCCACACCTCCTCCAGGCGCTTGGCCAGACCCACCAGGGGCACCTCCAGCCCGAGCTCGTCCAGGACCTCCTGGGCGGCTGCCACCTGGGGCGGGCCGCCGTCCACCACCACCAGGCTCGGGGCGTAGGAGAAGCGGCGGGCCCGGCCGGTGGCGGGGTCCACCGGGCCGGAGACGACGGGTACGCCGTCACCCTCCACGCCGACCAGCTCGGCGTCGGCCTCGCTGAGGCGCCCCTGCTCGGCCAGCAGCCGCTTGAGGCGGCGGGTGAGGACCTCACGCATGGCGGCGGTGTCGTCGGCGGCCCCCTGTCCCTGCGTGCCGTGGACGGTGAAGCGTCGGTACTCGCTCTTGCGGGGGGCGCCGTCCTCGAAGACCACCATGGAAGCCACCTGGAAGCTTCCCTGCGTGTGCGAGACGTCGTAGCACTCGATGCGCAGCGGCGCCTCCGGCAGGTCCAGGGCCTGGGCCAGCTCCTCCAGGGCCACGGAGCGCTGGGTCAGGTCCCCGGCCCGGCGGGCCCGGTGCAGGCGCATGGCCTCCTCCGCGTTCTTGCGCACGGTCTGGGCCAGGGCGGCCTTGTCCCCCCGCCGGGGGACGCGCAGGTCCACCGCCGCGCCCCGCAGCCCCGCCAGCCAGGCGGCGGTGGCCTGCGGCTCCGGGGGCAGCACGGGCACCAGGATCTGCCTGGGCACGGCGGTGGTGGCGGTGTGGGCGACGTCGTCGACGCTGGTGGGGGCGTGCTCCCCCGCCTGGGGGCGGCGCTGCTGGGTGCCCCCGGTCCGGGGCGCCGGGGCGGACGGGGCCCGCTTGCCGACCCCCAGGGTGGTGGTGGGGCCGGAGGCGGCCGGGGCGGGCAGGGCGTCGTCCTCCGGGCTGACCAGGTCCCCGTAGACCTGCTCCAGGAGCTTGCCGACCAGCTCGGAGTCGGTGAGCTCCTCCACCAGCTCCACCACCCAGCCGCGCTGGCCCCGGATGCGCCCGCCCCGCACGTGGAAGACCTGCACGGAGGCCTCCAGCTCGTCGCGCACCAGGGCGAACACGTCGGCGTCGGTGGCGTCCGGCAGGACGACGGCGTTGCGCTCCACCACCTTGCGCAGGGCGTTGGCGTCGTCGCGCAGGCGGGCGGCCTTCTCAAAGTCCAGGGCGGCGGCCGCGGCCCGCATCTGGGCCTCGAGCTCACGCAGGTAGGGGCCGGTGCGCCCGGCCATGAAGGCGCACAGGTCCTCGGCCAGGGCCCGGTGCTCCTCGGGGGTCACGCGGCCTACGCAGGGGGCGGCGCAGCGGTCGATGTAGCCGAGCAGGCAGGGGCGGCCGGAGGCCTGGGCGCGGCGCAGCACCCCGGGCGAGCAGCTGCGCACCGGGAAGACCCGCTGCAGCTGCTCCATGGTCTCGCGGATGGACCAAACCTGGGGGTAGGGCCCGAAGTAGCGGGTGCCCGCGCGCCGGGCCCCCCGCACCACCTGTACGCGCGGCAGCTGCTCCCCCATGGTCACGGCCAGGTAGGGGTAGGACTTGTCGTCCTTGTACATGACGTTGAAGCGGGGGTTGAACTCCTTGATCCAGGAGTACTCCAGGGACAGGGACTCCACCTCGGTCTCCACCACCGTCCACTCGACGGCGCAGGCGGTGGTGACCATCTTCTGGGTGCGGGGGTGCAGGGCCGCGAGGTCCTGGAAGTAGCTGGACAGCCGCTGACGCAGGTTCTTGGCCTTGCCCACGTAGATGACGCGGCCCTCCGCGTCCAGGAAGCGGTACACCCCCGGCGAGGTAGGGATCTCCCCGGACGCGGGACGGTAGGTGGAGGGATCGGCCATGCGCGTGAGCCTAACGGCTGCGCGGTGGCGGGCAAGCGGGTGGGTGGTCCGCCGGGAGCCGGGCCTGGGGAGCGCGGCTCCGGGTAGGCGGCACGGGCGGGAGTGCTGCGGCGGGGCTGGCGGGGGTTATCGGCGCAATTGTGTGTGCGTGATCGGGGTTCTTCGTTGAGGTAGTGGGGGGAAGGTCGGGGTTGATCGGGTCAGGGCATGATTTAGCGTGCCTCGCCCTACCAGGCCGCGTTGTGTGACGCGGCTGCCAGATGACTCGCGACGGCTACCCCACGGCTACCCCAGCGCCGGACACCCACGCTTGGGGGTGCAAGGACTGTGGGGCCTCGAGCACCCCGGGCCGCCGCGACCACGCCCAGGAGTCCCCCGCGCCCCGGGCAGGTAGAAGACCTAACCGTCTTCCTGCGCTGGGCGACCGGCCCCCACAGCCAGGCCCAGGCCGCCGGTGGTAGCGACAGGGCCTTTGGCCGCCGCAGCCCCTGGTGCTTGCACATCCCCGCGCCCAAGCCGCCCGTCACCGGTGAGGCGTACTCCCAGGTCTTTATCGACGCTCTGTGGCCGGGCTGCTGGGTGCTGCTGGTGACCCCAGCCCGACCCACGTGATCGCCTGGCAGCAGGCCGCCTCCGAGAACGCCGCCGCCTACCAGGCGCTGCTGGCAGACCTGGCCCCACCCGACCTGGCCACCACCCACGGCACCCTAGGCGCGCTCAAGGCCATCACCACCACCTGGCCCGCTTGGCAGGCCCCTGCGGCCCACGCGCCGCAGGGGCCTGTGGCCCCGGCCGCCCCTGGTGGGCTGGGTGCGTGTGTGGGTAGGGGGTTGGTGACCCTGTGGCCCCGGCTGCCCCTGGTGGGCTGGGCAGCGCGGGAGCTGTCACTGGCGGAGGGCTAGAGGCCCTGGCACCGACCGCTGAACCTTCAACCACCGCGGCATCAAGCCAAAAACTCCCCCACCCCAGAACCAGGGAAGTGCTCTAAGCCTCCACCAGTGACAAAACGCGCCCACCCAGGCACCACAAGACCCACCAGACCAAGACAAGCGCCACAAAATGCCCCCGGGACAGCCCACGCCCACCCGCCCCAGACAACACCGGACCGCACGACCCCACCAACCCCCACCACACACACATTTACGCGGGTAACCCGCATTCGCGCCGATAACCCGCAGGCTGCACTGGCTCCGCAGAAAAGGAAAAAGCCCGGCGCGAGCCGGGCAGAGTGCTGGTGGGCGATACTGGGTTCGAACCAGTGACCTCTTCCGTGTCAGGGAAGCGCGCTACCGCTGCGCCAATCGCCCGAGGTGGGTACCGGATTCGAACCGGTGTAAACGGCTTTGCAGGCCGGTGCCTAGCCTCTCGGCCAACCCACCAGAGAGATGCTGGGGGCTGGGTGGCCTCCCGGCTCCTCGGAGCGGATGACGGGACTCGAACCCGCGACCCTCACCTTGGCAAGGTGATGCTCTACCAACTGAGCCACATCCGCGTTGCCCGCTGCGGTCCTCGCGAACCGCCCGGCGCGGGTTGAACACTAGCACCCCCCTACCCGGACATGGCAAATGACAGGCCGGTGATTCAGGTCACCGGCACGCGGTTTGCCAGGAGCCCTCCGACCTGGCTAACCTTGCGCGTGCACCGGGCGATTGGCTCAGGGGTTAGAGCGCCTCGTTCACACCGAGGAGGTCACTGGTTCGATTCCAGTATCGCCCACCGGACGCAAGCGGCCCCAGGCTCTTAGAGCCTGGGGCCGCTTGCTGCCTGCGCTAGGCCCTCACAGCCGTGCGCCGTCGGCGATGGTGCCCGGGGCGCCGTCGGCCGCGACCTTGACGTCGCCGGTGGCCACCACGCCCGCCCCGAAGGTCCAGTCACCCTCCACCGTCAGGCTGCGGGCCCCGCGCAGGGAGGGAGCCCCGGCCGGGAAGCGCGCCTCAAAGTCCTTGATCGTCTTGTAGTAGCGCGGGTCCAGGCTGACCGTGCAGGCCTCCTCGCGGACCATCTGCAGCAGGCCGTCGGCGTCGACCTCGTAGACGTCGGAGCGCAGCAGCAGCAGGTCGTTGGTGGTCTTGACGGGCAGGAAGCGGCTGCGGGGCACCTCCACGGCGGCGGCCCCCTCAAAGGCCTCCACGGCGGCCCCCATGGCAGTCTCCAGCTGGATCACCGGCGTGGAGGAGGGGTCGGCCGGGTCCACCGTCTTGCTGTTCCTGATCAGCGGCAGCCCCAGGATGCCCTTGCGGGCCACGAGGGTGTCCCGCAGCACCTGCAGGTCGAACCACAGGTTGTTGGTGTGGAAGAAGGGGTGGCGGAACTGGTCGGTGAAGAAGTGCATCTGCTCGGGCGGGGTCTGGGCGGTGTCGCGCAGGATGATGCGGCCGTCGGACTTGCGCACCGCCAGGTGCCCGCCCTTGACGTCAGCCGGGGTACGGCGGCACATCTCGGGGGCGTAGGGCGCGCCGGAGGCGGCGAACCAGCCAGCGATCCGGGCGGAGGGGGCGGCGCCCAGGTTGTCGGAGTTGGAGGTCATGGCGTAGCGGTAGCCGCGCTCCAGCAGGGCGTCCAGGACGCCGGAGGCCACCAGGGCGGTGTAGATGTCGCCGTGGCCCGGCGGGCACCACTCCAGCTCCGGGTCGGCCGCCCACTCCACCGGGGTCAGGTCGTCCGCCCGCAGCTTGGGCTCCCGGTTCTGCAGGAAGTCCAGGGGCAGCCCCTCCACCTCGATCCCCGGGTGCCGGGCCAGGGCGGCCAGGGTGTCCTCCCGGGTGCGGAAGGAGTCCATGAAGATCAGCGGCAGGGTGACGCCGTACCTGGCCCGGGCCGCCTGGACCTGCTCCACCAGGAGGTCAAGGAAGGACTTGCCGTCGCGCACGGGCAGGAGGGACTTGGCCTTGTCCATGCCCATAGAGGTGCCCAGGCCCCCGTTGAGCTTGATCATGACGGTCCGGCTCAGGGCCTGACGGGCCTGCTCCTCGCTGACCTCTACGGCGTCGATGGAGTCGATCTGGGTCAGCGGCTCGATCGACTCCTCCGGGATCAGGCCGGTAGCCCCCTCCTCCAGGGCCCGGTAGTAGTGGCTGAAGACGTCGATGGCCTGCTCGGCCACTGCGGCCTGGCGCATCTTCTGCTGTGCAAGAGAAAGACCGTGTTCGCTCATGGGGGCAGACTACCGTCCACCTGGGGGTTTATGTGGTCTGACGTGTGCTCTTGTTCGACTTACGCTGGACGGATTCTTACAAACCCGCTTTTCAGTAAGTGAGTACACGGGACGACGTCCCCAGGGCACCGTTACCCGTCCTACCGCCTGCCGCCATACCGTAGATTCAAGCCTGCCATCTCCCGCAAACGGAGGCTTTGATGAACCACCACCCAGGAGCTCCCGGCTTCCCTTACTCCGGCCACCCGCTGGACGAGGTGCTGATCCGGCTCGACCGCCTGGAGCGGAAGATCGACTGGATCGCCGCCAACTCAGACCTACGGCAGCAGGTGCCAGAGGCCGCCGCCCACCCGGGCCCACAGGCCGCCCCGGCGACGTCGTCGGCCAGTCATGCCCCGGCAGCCAGACAGCCCTCAGCCACCAGCGCTGCGCCGGTACCCCCGGGCCTTGCTACCAGGCAGGCGGTGACCCCCTCCCTGGCGGGCGCTGGCAGGCAGATGCCGGTAGCAGCGGCCTCAGCCTTCCCTGTACCGACGCCGGTGGCCGCTGCCGCTCCCCCACGGCCGCAGCCCCTGGGCGGTGGACCAGGCAGCCAGGTGCCTCAGGCTCACGCAGGTGCTGCACCGGGGAGCCTCCCAGGCGCCCACCGCACCGGCCAGGGCGCGGCTGCTGACACCGGCCAGGGCCCGGCACCTGCTCCGCAGGCCGTCGTCAAGAACCTCGCCGAGGGGAACCTGGGGCGCTACGTACTGTCCGGCGCCGCGGCCCTGCTGGTCGTCCTGGCCGCAGTGAGCCTGATAGCCCTGGTGTGGGACCAGGTCCCCGACGTGCTGAAGGTCCTGGGCATCAGCATCTTCTCCCTGGTGCTCGTGGGAGCCGGGGTCCGGCTCAGCCAGACCAGGCCCAGGCAGCAGGTCGCCGCGGCCACCCTCACCGGCACCGGCGGGGCCCTGGGCTTCGTGTCCATCATCGGGGGCGTCCTGCTCAACGGCGTGATCCCCACCTACCCGGCCTTCGCCCTGATGGCCTTGTGGTCCTTCGCGCTGCTGCTGGTCTCCAAGTACCTCAAGCAGGTGTTCACCGCGGTCATCTCCACGATCGGCGCCCTGGTGACCGTCGGCTTCGCCACCTCCTACGCCCACAGCCACCCCGGTGCCGCCCTGGTCGTCTGGGCCCTGGTAACCACCTACCTGGTGGGCCTGGCGGCCATGACCGTCGTCCTGGCACGGAGCGCGAACAACCTGACCTGGGCCACCTGGTACCCGACCACCGCCCGGGTGGTGACCTCCTTCGCGGTGCCCATAGCCCCGCTGTACCCGCTGCTGGAGGAACACGGCTCCTCCGGCCTGCTGGTGCTGCTCGTGGCCCCGGCGGTCCTGTACGCCCAGACCGCCCTGGACAGCCCTCAGCTGTGGCGTCGGGGACACCAGACCCTGGCTGGAGCGGTGTGGGCCGTCTCCGCCCTGTTCACCTTCCTGCTGGCCTACCGGTGCATGCTTTACTACGGCACCGGCATCAGGCTGGCAGCTGCCGCCAGCCTGTCCCTGCTGGTAATGCACACCCTGGCGGTTCTCGTGACGCTCCTGCCGTGGACCCCCACGGGGTGGCTGCAGAAGACCTGCGTCTTCCTCCTGGGCAGCACCTTCGCGCTCGTCCTTATCAATGTGCTGAACGAGCCCAAGATGCTCGCCGTCTACGTCCTGGCGCTGATACCGGCGGCTCTCGCCTGTGGTCGCCAGGGCCAGGCCCTAGGGGCGCTGCTGCCCTTGTCCCTGCCCCCCTTGGTGCTGTTGACAGTCGACAGCACGGGTGCCTACAAGGTCTCAGACTTCCTGGCGGCAGTCCTTCTCATGGGTATGGCGCTGGTGGCCGACGCTCTCAGGCCACCGACGGCGCCCGCCGCGCCGTCTCCCGCACCCGGGGCTGCGGCCGAGCCAGGCCCCGGGGCCTGGCAGCCCGCAGCCTGCCAGGGTGGGCCCCTTCTCCCGCTAGCTCAGGCGAGTGCCTCCGCGCCGGTGAGGGCCCACGAGCAGGGTCGCCTGCCGCTACAGATCGCTACCTTCCTGCTGGCGGCGGACCTGGTGCTGGTGCTCCCGTTCGTGCTCTCCCGGCTCCTGCCGCTCCAGGGCGACGACCAGGTGCTCGCAGCCATGGTCCAGGCCTCCGTCACCCTGATCGTCCTGCTCTACCTGGGTCTGACCGGCGCCAAGGCCAGCCCCTGGGAGCTGCTGCGCGGCCAGTACCGGGGCCTGCTCCCGGGGGCCGACCAGCAGCACCGCCCGCTGACACCCGGCGTTCCGGGCGCTTCCGTGCTGGCGATCACGCTGCTGGTGATGGCGACGCTCGCGAACCTGCTCTACGCCAGCTACCGGTTCCTGCCTGCCCGCGCGCTGCTGGTGCTGACCGCCGTCGCCCTGACAGCCAGCGCGGTCCGTTTCCTGAAACCCTGGATCCGCCAGGCCGGTCCGGCACTGTTCGCTGCCGCCTTAGGGACCTTCGTGTTCCTGTGCTGCCTGAACCTGCTGACCAACAGCTCTACAACGGGTGTCATGACCACGGTGAGCCTGCTGGTGACCGGTGCCTGCTGCATCCTGCTGGGCTTCCGGCTGGGGATCAAGTCGCTGCGGCACTACGGGCTCGCGCTGGTGCTGCTGTCCGTGTTCAAGCTGGCGCTCACGGACCTGGTGACCAGCAACTCGATCTTCCGGGTGCTGGCGCTGCTGGCTGCCGGAGTCGTCTGCTTCCTGCTGTCCCTGGCCTACAACAAGATCGCGGGCGACAGCCAGGAGCCACAGGCTGCGGCGGCCTCTGCTCCCCTTGGGGCCGTGCCGGGCACCAACCCGGGGCCGGGAGGGCTACAGGTCCCTTACGGGCAGGTTCCCGGGAGTAGCCCAGCCTCCCCGCAGGGCCACCTGCAGCCTCCCGGAGTACAGCCCGTTCCCGCCCGGCCTCCGGCAGTGGGATACCCGGCGCCAGGCCAGCCCCAGCCCGGCCAACCCCAGCCGTGGCAGCCGCACGACCCACGTCAGGGCCGGGAGCCGCGCCCCCGCTGAGTCGGCGCCTGGCAGCGCCTTCCTTCTCCGGTAGAGCGCTGCCAGGGGACCCTGCCGCTGGTGACGACGGCGCCGGTCGGTACCGGGAGGCAGAGGGCGGCTGACGGCGCAGTAGGCGACCGGGCGCTACCGGCTGCCCCGCCGCCCGCCCAGTCGGGCGGCGGGTCCAGCCTCACTCAGGCGGGCCACAGGTCCAGCCCAACCCAGGCAGGCCAAAGGCCCTGTGCCCGGCGAACCTGTTCAGGCGGGCCGCTTGTCCAGCACCGGCTTGAGGAAGGCTCCGGTGTGGGAGGCGGCGTGCGCCGCCACCTGCTCGGGCGTGCCGGTGGCCACCACCAGACCACCGCCCTTGCCGCCCTCCGGGCCCATGTCCACCACCCAGTCGGCATTGGCCACCACATCCAGGTTGTGCTCGATCACGATCACGGTGTTGCCCTTGTCCACCAGGTTCTGCAGCACCTTGAGGAGCTTGCGGATGTCCTCGAAGTGCAGCCCCGTCGTCGGCTCGTCCAGCACGTAGACGGTGCGGCCGGTGGAGCGGCGCTGCAGCTCGGTGGCCAGCTTGACGCGCTGGGCCTCTCCCCCGGAGAGCGTGGTAGCGGGCTGGCCCAGGCGCACGTAGCCCAGGCCCACCTCCACCAGCGTGTTCAGGTGCCGGGCGATGATCGGCGTGGCCGCAAAGAAGTCGGAGGCCTGGGCGATAGTCATGTCCAGCACCTCTGAGACCGTCTTGTCCTTGTAGCGGATCTCCAGGGTCTCCCGGTTGTAGCGGGCTCCCCCGCAGGCCTCGCAGGGCACGTACACGTCTGGCAGGAAGTTCATCTCGATCTTGAGGGTGCCGTCCCCCTTGCAGGACTCGCAGCGTCCGCCCTTGACGTTGAAGGAGAATCGCCCCGGCCCGTAGCCCCGCACCTTGGACTCCGGCACGGCGGCAAAGATCTTGCGGACGTGGTCCCACACCCCCGTGTAGGTGGCCGGGTTGGAGCGGGGGGTGCGGCCGATCGGCGACTGGTCCACGTGCACCACCTTGTCCAGGTGCTCCAGGCCCTTGACGGTCTTGTGCCGTCCCGGCACTCCCCGGGCCCCGTTGAGCCGGTTGGCGAGCACCTGGTACAGGATCGAGTTCACCAGGGAGGACTTGCCCGAGCCCGACACCCCGGTGACGGCGGTCAGCAGCCCCAGGGGGAAGGAGACCGTGACGTCCTGGAGGTTGTTCTCCCGGGCCCCCACCACCGTGACCTCGCGGCCCTTCTCCCGGCGCCGCCGGGTGCTAGGCACGGGGATCTCCCGGCGGCCAGCCAGGTAGTCGCCCGTGAAGGAGCGCTCGCACGCCACCAGCCCGGCCAGGTCGCCGGAGTAGACGACCTCACCGCCCTTCTCCCCCGCGCCCGGGCCGATGTCCACCACCCAGTCGGCGGCCCGCAGGGTGTCCTCGTCGTGCTCGACGACGATCAGGGTGTTGCCCAGGTCGCGCAGCCGTACCAGGGTCTCGATCAGGCGGGCGTTGTCCCGCTGGTGCAGGCCGATGCTCGGCTCGTCCAGCACGTAGAGCACCCCCACCAGGCCGGAGCCGATCTGGGTGGCCAGGCGGATGCGCTGCGCCTCCCCGCCTGACAGGGTCCCCGCCGCCCGGGCCAGGCTCAGGTAGTCCAGCCCCACGTCCACCAGGAAGCCCAGGCGGGTACTGATCTCCGTGAGCACCGAGCCAGCGATCTGGGCCGCCTGGCCACTCAGGCGCAGGTCACCCAGGAAGTCGCGGGCCTCCAGGATCGACAGCTCGCACAGGGCCGCGATGGACAGGTCCCCCACCCGCACCGCCAGCACCTCCGGCTTGAGCCGGGCCCCGGCGCAGTCCGGGCAGGGCACCTCCCGCATATAGCCCTGGTAGCGCTCCTTGGACCACTCCGACTCGGTCTCGTCGTGCTTGCGCATCACGTAGTCCAGCACGCCCTCGAAGCCGGAGGAGTAGACCCGCTCCCGGCCCCAGCGGTTGCGGTACTTGACCTTGACCTCGTAGTCCTTGCCGCGCAGGATCGCGTCCTTGGCCCGCTGCGGCAAGGCGCGCCAGGGCATGTCCACGCTGAAGCCCAGCTCCTCCCCCAGGGCCTGCAGCTGGCGGGTGAAGTAGTCCTGGTGGGTGGTCCAGGGGGCGATCGCGCCCTGCGCCAGGGTGAGCTCCTCATCAGGCACCACCAGCTCGGGGTCCACCTCCAGGCGGGAGCCCAGGCCGGTGCAGGTGGGGCAGGCGCCGTAGGGGGCGTTGAAGGAGAAGGTGCGCGGCTCGATCTCGTCCAGCTGCAGGGGGTGCTGGTTGGGGCAGGCGCGCTTCTCCGAGAAGCGGGTCTCCCGCTCCGGGTCCTGCGGGTCTCGGTCCACCTGCTCGATGACCACCAGGCCGTCGGCCAGGCCCAGGGCCGTCTCCACCGAGTCGGTCAGACGCTGGCGGATGCCCTCGCGCACCACCAGGCGGTCCACCACCACCTCGATGTCGTGCTTGAGCTTCTTCTCCAGGGTGGGCGGGTCGTCCAGGCGGCGGCTCTCGCCGTCCACGCGCACGCGGGCGAAACCGCGCCCCCGCAGCTCCTCGAACAGCTCGGTGTACTCCCCCTTGCGGCCGCGCACCACCGGGGCCAGCACCTGGAAGCGGGTGCCCTCAGGCAGCTCGCGCACCCGGTCCACGATCTGCTGCGGGGTCTGGGAGGCGATCACCTCGTCGCACACGGGGCAGTGCTGGACGCCCGCACGGGCGTAGAGCAGCCGCAGGTAGTCGTAGACCTCCGTGATGGTACCCACCGTGGAGCGCGGGTTGCGGGAGGTGGACTTCTGGTCGATGGACACCGCCGGGGACAAGCCCTCGATGAAGTCAACGTCCGGCTTGTCCATCTGCCCGAGGAACTGGCGGGCGTAGGAGGACAGGGACTCCACGTACCGGCGCTGCCCCTCAGCGAAGATCGTGTCGAAGGCCAGGGAGGACTTGCCTGAGCCGGACAGTCCGGAGAACACGATCATCTTGCCGCGGGGCAGGTCCAGGTCAACGCCCTTGAGGTTGTGCTCGCGCGCGCCCCGGACGATCAGTGCGTCATTCACCAGGCCGAGTCTAGGGGCAGGCTGCCGGGCCTCAAACAGGTGTTCGAAGAATACCGGGGAGGTGTTCACCACTGCCTGCGCCGGGTTGCTTGGGCCTGAGCCGGGGCTGGGACCGGTTCGGGCCTGGGGACAGCCTGGTTCCGGCCACAGACGCTCCGAGGCCCCGATACGCTGGGCCCATGAGCAAGATCTTCGCGGTCGAGTACCGCTACGTGACCGACCAGGACGAGGCCATGGCGGAGGTGCGCCCCAGCCACCGCGCCTTCAACGGGGAGCTGGCCAAGCAGGGCAGGCTGCTGGCGGCCGGCCCCTACGTGGGCACCCATGACGCCCTGATCGTGGTGCGTGCCGACGACGCCGCCGGTGCGCTCGCCCTGCTGGAGGACGACCCCTTCAACCAGGCCGGGTTCATCGCCGAGCGCACGCCGCGGGAGTGGAACCCGGTTATCGGCCTGCTCGCCTGAGCCAGGTCTGCGAGAGCCATGGTGGGGCCGGTCAGCTGCTGACCGGCCCCACACCTTCTTTAGGCGTCTCAGCAGCCCTGCCGCAGCCGTCTGGACCTGCTCCTACGGGGCCGACGGTGGGCGCCTGGCCCTGCCGGGCGAGCGGCCGGACCAGCCTCTAGGCGCCCGGGGCAGCCGGGACCACGGGTGAGGCCGCGGCGTCATCCTGGTCCCCGACGCGCAGACCCAGCCAGGCCTCCACGCGCCCCTGCACCAGGGAGACCAGCCCCATGCCCGTCAGAGCGCAGCCGGTCATGGTCCCCACGATGAGCCAGGTGGGCTCCGTGGGCCAGGCCAGGCTGAAGAAGTCGCGGGCCTGCGGCACCAGGACCCCCAGGACCGCCAGCACCCCCATGAGCAGGATCAGGCCCAGGCGCCAGCCCAGCAGGGGCCGGGCGGTCAGGGTCAGCAGGGCCAGCCCGCAGGCCACCAGCACCAGGGTCGAGCCCGTGGTCACCTGGGTGCCGTCCACACCGGACCACACCAGCCAGGTGTGCGCCGCCAGGGTGCAGGTCCCCGCCAGCAGCCCCGCAGGCACCGCCAGGCTGAGCACCCGCGCCAGGAAGCCCTCCTGGTAGCGCCGCCTTGAGGGCGCCAGGGCCAGCACGAAGGCGGGCACGCCGATCGTCAGGGAGGACACAATGGTCAGCTGGCGCGGCAGGAACGGGTAGGCGATAGCCGTGATCGACACCACCACCGCGATCAGGCTCGCGTAGACCGTCTTGGACAGGAACAGGGAGGCGATCCGCTCCGTATTCGCCATGACCCGGCGCCCCTCAGCCACCACCCCGGGCAGCGCGGAGAACTCACCGTTCAGGAGCACCAGGCGGGCCACCGCCTTGGTCGCCGGGGCGCCGTTGCCCATGGCGATGCCCAGGTCGGCGTCCTTAAGGGCCAGGGCGTCGTTCACGCCGTCACCCGTCATCGCCACCACGTGGCCCCCGGCCTTGAGCACCCGCACAAAGGCCCGCTTCTGCTCGGGGGTGACCCGCCCCAGCACGTCAGCGTCCTCAATGGCCTGGGCCAGGGCGGCAGCCGCCTGCGGGTCGGACTCGTCCGCTGGCAGCTCGCGGGCGTCCAGCGCCACCAGCGGCTCCCCGTCCTCCCGGGTCAGGCCCGCGCGGCGGGCGACGGCGGCCACGGTGGTGGGGTTGTCACCGGAGATGACCTTCGCCCGCACCCCCTGCTCCCGGAAGTAGGCCAGGGTCTGGGAGGCGTCGGGGCGGACCTGCTCGGTGAGCACCACCAGGGCCGCCGGGCACAGGGCTGGCGGTAACTCGGCCTCCCCCGCCTCCGGCTGGCGGCAGTCCTGCGCGGAGCGGGCCAGGCCCACCACGCGCACCCCGCCGTCAGCGATCTGCTGCACCGCCTCCAGGCAGCGGGCCGCGGCCTGCCCCTCCGCCGCCCCCAGCACGATCTCGGGCGCCCCCAGCACCCAGGTCACGCCGTCGACGCGCACCGCCGACCACTTGCGGGCGGAGGAGAAAGGCACGCTCTGCTCCGGCTGGGGCGCGGCCGTGCGGCCCGCCTCCCCCAGCCGTCCCGCCGCCAGCGCCTCCCCGATAGCCTCCGCGGTGGCGTTACGCGCCTCCCCGCCAGCCAGGGCGGCCAGGGCCTCCACCACCTCCCCAGGCACGGAGCCATCCGCGCCCTCGGCCGAGCAGGGACTCCCGTCAGCCGCCAGCGGCAGCACCTCCGACAAGGTGATGCCACCGGTGGTGATCGTGCCGGTCTTGTCCAGGCACAGCGTGTCCACCCGGGCCAGCACCTCGACCGCCGGCAGCTCCTGTACCAGCACCCGCTGGCGGGCCAGCTTCATGGAGGCGGTCGCGAAGTTCACCGAGGTCAGCAGCACCAGGCCCTGGGGCACCATGCCCACCACCCCGGCCACCCCCGCCACCAGAGCCACCCGCCACTGGTCACCGGCCAGCGCCTGCTGCACCCCGCCCAGCTGGCGCATCTGGGACCACACCAGCAGCAGGGCCACCGGCACGATCACCCAGGAGATCCAGCCCAGCACCCGGTTGGTGCCCTGCTGCAGCTCGGAGGTGACCACCGAGTAGCGTCGGGCCTCCCGCGCCAGGCGGTGCGCGTAGGAGCTGTCCCCCACCGCCGTCGTGCGCACCAGGGCGCTGCCTGCCGTCACCGTGGTCCCCGACATCACCCGGCCCCCAGCCGCTGGCCGCACAGCCACCGACTCGCCGGTGAGGATCGACTCGTCCACCTCCAGGCCGGAGGTCTCCAGCACCACCCCGTCGGCGGGGACCTGCTGGCCTGAGCGCAGCCGCAGCACGTCGTCGAGCACGATGTCGGCGACGTCCACCTGCGTCTCCTGGCCCTCCCGCACCACGTAGGCGCTAGGGGCGTCCAGCACGGCCAGCCGGTCCAGGGCCCGCTTGGCACGCACCTCGGCCACCGTGCCCGTGGCGGTGTTCAGCAGCAGCACGAAGCCGAACAGGGCGTCCCGCCAGTTGCCGACCACCAGCACGACCACCAGGGCCACCCCCAGGATCGCGTTGAAGATGGTGAGCACATTGGCCCGCAGAATCTGGGCGGCCGAGCGCGAGGTGCGCTCCTTGTAGGCATTGGTCTGCCCCCGCGCCACCCGCTCAGCCACCTGCGCCCGGCTCAGCCCCTGCAGCTGCGCCTCAACCGGCTTGCTGTGCTCCTCCAACGGCCCGCGTCCTCCTGGTCCTCCTGCCTGGCGGCCGGGTCAGACCTGGTGGTCCGCTGTCACCTGGGCCTCCTGGCGCACCTGGCGGCGCGAGGCCACCACCGAGGCCAGCACCGTCACCACGATCACGCACAGGATAAAGGCCAGGGACGTGCCGATACCCGGCTCCGGCAGCAGCTCCCAGTGCTCACCGCCGTTGATAAAGCTGACCTCATTGGTGTGCAGGGCGTGGTTGACCAGCTTGAAGCCGATAAAGCCCAGGATCGCCGCCAGCCCGTAGTGCAGGTAGACCAGGCGGTCCAGCAGGCCGTCAATCAGGAAGTACAGCTGCCGCAGGCCCAGCAGGGAGAAGGCGTTGGCCGCGAACACCAGGTAGGGCTCCGCCGTGAGTGAGTAGATCGCGGGGATCGAGTCGACGGCGAACATGACGTCCGCGGAGCCGATCGCGATCACGCACAGCAGCAGCGGCGTGATCATGGTCCGGCCCGCGTGGCGGTGCACCAGTTTGCCGCCCACGAAGCCGTCAGTCATGGGCACGACCTTGCCGATCAGGCGCACCAGGCCGGTGGGCTGGTAGTCCTCCGGCTCGTGCTCCTCCGGCTCCTCCTTGCCCTGCAGCAGCTGCTGGAAGGCGGTCCACAGCAGCCAGGCCCCAAAGATGTAGAAGACCCAGGAGAAGCGCTCGATCAGGGCCGCCCCCACCAGGATGAACACCAGGCGCAGCACCAGGGCGATAATGATGCCCGCTAGCAGCACCTCCTGCTGGTAGCGCCGCGGCACCCGGAAGGAGGAGATAAGGATCACGAAGACGAATAGGTTGTCAATGCTCAACGCCTTCTCGGTCACGTAGCCCGCGAAGTACTGCTGCCCGTAGTCACCGCCCCAGACGGCCCAGACTATGCCGCCGAAGACCACCGCCATGGCGATATAGGCCACCGACCACCAGGCAGCCTCCTTCATGGTGGGCTCGTGCGGCGTCTTGACGTGGCCGACGATGTCCACGGTGATCATGATGAGGATGACCGCCGCCAAGGCGATCCATCCCAGTGCGTGCACGTCCAAAGCTGTTCCTCCGGTACGGGTGGCGGTACCAGAGGTCTCCTCCCGCCCTAACCACAGTGCAGCACGCACTCGCCGTTACGGCCCGCGACGCCGGGCGCCGGTTCCAGGACCGGCCTGCCGTGGTGACGACGTCACTGTTGGTGGGAGTACTCCCCTCCGTGTTATGTCGCCGCAAGTTTAACGGCCCGGCCGCGGGCGGCGGTGCGCCCGCGCCTGCTTGCGGCTGTGGGATCTGCTACGGCTCGTGGCCGTGGCCAAGTCAGTCGGCGGCGCGCATGGCCCGCAGCTCCTTCTTCAGGTCCTGGATCTCGTCGCGCAGGCGGGCGGCTAGCTCAAAGTGCAGGTCCTCCGCCGCCGCGTGCATCTGCGCGGTCAGCTCCTCCAGCAGTGCCGCCAGGTCGGCCTGGGCAGCGCCAGCCAGGCGCTCACGCGCCGTCGCCTGAGCGGCCTTCCTGCGCCCTGCGCGCACCCGGGTGTCCTCGTGGCCCCGGTAGCCGGTGCCCAGCAGCTCTGCGGTGTCGACGTCCTCGCGGGCCAGCATGTCCGTGACGTCCGCGATCTTCTTGCGCAGGGGCTGGGGGTCGATCCCGTGCTCGGCGTTGTAGGCCAGCTGCTTGGCCCGTCGTCGTTCCGTCTCCTCGATCGCCTCCCGCATGGCCGGGGTCTGCTTGTCCGCGTACATGTGCACCTCGCCCGAGACGTTGCGGGCGGCCCGGCCGATGGTCTGGATCAGGGAGCGGGTGGAGCGCAGGAAGCCCTCCTTGTCGGCGTCCAGGATCGACACCAGCGAGACCTCCGGCAGGTCCAGGCCCTCCCGCAGCAGGTTGATGCCCACCAGCACGTCGAAGCGCCCCAGCCGGAGCTCGCGCAGCAGCTCCACCCGGCGCAGGGTGTCCACGTCAGAGTGCAGGTACTCCACGCGCACGCCCCGCTCCGCCAGGTAGGTGGTCAGGTCCTCAGCCATGCGCTTGGTCAGGGTGGTCACCAGCACCCGCTCGTCCTTGTCCACCCGCTGGCGCACCTCCTCCAGCAGGTCGTCGATCTGCCCCTGGGTCGGCTTGACGACGATCCGGGGGTCCACCAGGCCGGTGGGGCGGATGATCTGCTCGACGACGCCGTCCGAACGCTGCGTCTCGTAGTCCCCCGGGGTGGCCGACAGGTAGACGGTCTGCCCCACGCGCTCCTCGAACTCCGTGAAGGTCAGGGGCCGGTTGTCCAGGGCGCTGGGCAGCCGGAAGCCGTGCTCCACCAGGGTGCGCTTGCGGGAGGCGTCCCCCTCGTACATGGCCCCGATCTGGGGAACGGTCACGTGGGATTCGTCGATGACCAGCAGGAAGTCCTCCGGGAAGTAGTCCAGCAGCGTGTTCGGTGGCGTGCCCCGCTCACGTCCGTCAATGTGCAGGGAGTAGTTCTCCACCCCCGCGCAGCTGCCGATCTGCTGGAGCATCTCCAGGTCGTAGGTGGTGCGCATACGCAGACGCTGCGCCTCCAGCAGCCTGCCGGAGCCCTCCAGCTCCCGCAGCCGGGCGGCCAGCTCCGTCTGGATGCCGTCGATCGCCTTCTCCAGGCGCTCCGGACCAGCCACGTAGTGCGAGGCCGGGAACACGAAGACCTGGTCGGTGGAGGCGATAACGTCCCCCGTCACAGGGTGCAGGGTGGCCAGGGACTCGATCTCGTCACCGAACATCTCGATGCGGATTGCCAGCTCCTCGTACATGGGGATGATCTCGATCGTGTCCCCCCGCACCCGGAAGGTCCCGCGGGTGAAGTCGACGTCGTTGCGGGTGTACTGCATGGACACGAAGCGGCGCAGTAGCTCGTCACGGTCGATCTCCTGGCCTACCTGCAGGGAGGTCATACGGTCCACGTACTCCTGCGGGGTGCCCAGGCCGTAGATGCAGGACACGGAGGCGACCACCACGACGTCGCGGCGGGTGAGCAGGGAGTTGGTGGCCGAGTGCCGCAGCCGCTCCACCTCGTCATTGATGGAGGAGTCCTTCTCGATGAAGGTGTCCGTCTGGGGCACGTAGGCCTCAGGCTGGTAGTAGTCGTAGTAGGAGACGAAGTACTCCACCGCGTTGTTCGGCAGCAGCTCGCGGAACTCCGCTGCCATCTGGGCCGCCAGGGTCTTGTTCGGCTCCAGGATCAAGGTGGGCCGCTGCACCTGCTCCACCAGCCAGGCGGTGGTGGCCGACTTGCCGGTTCCGGTGGCCCCCAGCAGGACGATGTCCTTCTCCCCCGCCCGCAGCCGCCGAGTCAGCTCGGCGATGGCAGTGGGCTGGTCCCCGGAGGGCTGGTAGGGGCTGATGACCTCAAAGGGCTTCTCCACCCGGCGCAGGTCGGTGACAGGTCGCATGGAGACAGGCTACGCGCAACCGCCGTCAGTAGCTGTGGCGCCCTGCCCTCACCGGCGACGCCCTCTGGACGATGCCCCAGCGGCAGGGGGTCAGGGAGAGGGCTCTCCGCTGGGTGCCGTTGGCTTGCTGCTCCCCGTGGGGCGGGTGGGCACGTCGCTGTGGGTGGTCCTGCCGCAGCCGACCAGCAGGGACGCCCCCGACACCACCGCGGCGGCGACCGCCGCCCTACGGCTCATCAGCAGTGGCGAGCGCTCCGGGTACAGGGTTATCGGTGCCTTCGGGACCATGCATTCTCCTCAGGGTCTTTGCCCGGCTCAGCCCGGCTTGAGCCACTACCTCCAGGGTAGGACGTAACCCACCTGCCTCACATGGGCTTGGCTGCCCGTTGTACGACTGCCTCGCCGTCTGTCACAGTCAGCTGCCGCCACAGGCGCTCCACCTGCTCACCCAGCCGCTCCAGCCCAGCCGAGTTTCGCAGCACCACGTCACTGGCCGCCCGCCGCTGGGCGTCGCTGGCCTGGCTGGCCATGCGTGCCAGGGAGTCCTCCCGGCTCAGGCCCCGGGCGGCTAGCCGCTGCAGCCGCTGCTCCTTTCCGGCCTCAACCACCACCACCAGGTCGAACTGCGACTGCATCTGCTTCTCCACCAGCAGCGGGACGTCGTAGACCGCCACCTGGCCCGGGCGGGCCTGAGCCAGCCGACGCCAGGCCTCCTGGGCGACGCGCGGCAGGGTGATCGACTCCAGCCTGCTCCGGGCCGCCGTGTCAGCGAACACCAGCTGGGCCAGGGCGTGGCGGTCAAGCGTGCCGTCCTCCTGGAGCACCTGCGTCCCGAATGCCTGCCGTACCTCCTCCAGGGCTGGCTGTCCGGGCTCCAGCACCTGACGGGCGACGACGTCGGCGTCCACCACCAACGCGCCCTTGTCTGCCAGCATCCGGGCCACAGTGGTCTTGCCGGAGCCGATTCCGCCGGTCAGCCCGACCAGAAGGGCTCGTTGCTGCTGCGCGGCCTCCATGACGTTACGGGCCCGGTGCCTGAGGACGCTGCTGCTCATAGGCAAAGGCTAGTGCTACCGGCACGTCTACGGGCATTCTCCCACCAGCCCAAGGAACCTCCTCTGGGGGTCGTGCTACCGGGCGCTCCCCAACGCCCCGAGCCGCTTACCATCAATCCGGACAGGACAACTCCCTTCTCGCGAGACCGGGACATATGGCTCACGAGACCGGTAAGGGTGACCTTAGTTGCTCGGAGGAACGGCCCGCACTTAGGTGATACTGGTCATGGGCTTGAGCCCTCAGCCCCTTATACGCTGAGAACCGCGGTGTACGTGGCTGAGTGGAAGCCTTAGTGTCTAGACGATCGTGTACCGCACGCACGACAGTGCTGACTCATGCACAGGACGTCGGATTACCAACGGTTCTGGCTTAAGGATGCTGGTGACGACGGAGCCCTGTGCGCACCGGCGTCGCCGTCACACCTACAACGGGGGTCCGCGTGTGTGCCAGTAACCAGCGCGCCAGACCTGAAAGGCTGGGATTGCAAGCAAGACCCCTATGCGGTCCTCAGGCTGCACGGTGTCGTGAACGCAAGTAAGGCGCCTGCTTGCGGATGACACAGGGACAGGGAGCCTGCCGACAAGGCGTGCAGCAGGTGACGCGTCACGTCTAGCGGCCCCTGTACCAGAGCTTAAGCAAGCAGGTCAGCAGGGTCCGGAGCAAGAAGAGCGGTCGCGATGACTCCGTTCGAGCAAAGAAGTACAAAGCCTTCTCAACGGAACACACGATGGCCGCCCTCTAAGGCAGACCAGCCGCCAAGTGCCTGCACCACTACGCGGGACCCCACTGCCACCCAGCTGCAGCTGGGGCCAGAAGGGACGTGCGGGCACGGAAATGTGCAAGAACTGCCGTACCTTAGGGTCTCCTTACCGGTCTCGTGAGCCATATGTCCCGGTCTCGCGGTACATATGTCCCGGTCTCGCGAGAGCGGCCCGTCCACCGGGGAGGTGGACGGGCCGCTGTTAGTCAGACCTGTGCCTGCTGCCGGTCAGCTTCTGACCGATATCGGCTACCGGTCAAGCTATGACTGGCGTCAGTTGCCGATCAGCTTCCGACAGGAGTCAGTTGCCGGTCAGCTTCTCGCGCAGGGCGGCAAGCGCCTCGTCGGAGGCGAGGGTGCCGGATGCCTCGGGAGCCGCGGAGGAGTAGGAGGTCTGCGGGGCCGCAGCGGGCTCGCCGGTCTCGACGTCCTCCTCCAGGGCCTTGGCGACCTGGGCCTTGTGGGCTTCCCAGCGGGCGTGGGCAGCGGCGTACTCCGCCTCCCAGGCCTCGCGCTGGGCCTCGAAGCCCTCCAGCCACTCGTTGGTCTCCGGGTCGAAGCCCTCGGGGTACTTGTAGTTGCCCTGCTCGTCGTACTCGGCCGCCATACCGTACAGGGAGGGGTCGAAGTCCTCGGAGGCCGGGTCCACGCCCTCGTTGGCCTGCTTGAGGGACAGGGAGATACGACGACGCTCCAGGTCGATGTCGATGACCTTGACGAAGACCTCGTCGCCGACCTTGGCGACCTGCTCGGGCACCTCCACGTGGCGCTGGGCCAGCTCGGAGATGTGCACCAGGCCCTCGATGCCGTCCTCCACGCGGACGAAGGCACCGAAGGGGACCAGCTTGGTGACCTTGCCGGGCACGACCTGGCCGATGGCGTGGGTGCGGGCGAAGGCCTGCCACGGGTCCTCCTGGGTCGCCTTGAGCGACAGGGAGACACGCTCGCGGTCGAAGTCCACGTCGAGCACCTCGACGGTGACCTCCTGGCCCACCTCGACGACCTCGGAGGGGTGGTCGATGTGCTTCCAGGACAACTCGGAGACGTGCACCAGGCCGTCCACGCCACCCAGGTCCACGAAGGCACCGAAGTTGACGATGGAGGACACCACACCGGAGCGCACCTGGCCCTTCTGCAGGGTCTGCAGGAAGTTGGTGCGGACCTCGGACTGGGTCTGCTCCAGGAAGGCGCGGCGGGACAGGACCACGTTGTTGCGGTTCTTGTCCAGCTCGATGATCTTGGCCTCGAGCTCGCGGCCCACGTAGGGCTGCAGGTCGCGCACGCGGCGCATCTCCACCAGGGAGGCGGGCAGGAAGCCGCGCAGGCCGATGTCCAGGATGAGGCCGCCCTTGACGACCTCGATGACCGCGCCGGTGACGACGCCGTCCTCCTCCTTGACACGCTCGATGGTGCCCCAGGCGCGCTCGTACTGAGCCCGCTTCTTGCTCAGGAGCAGGCGGCCCTCCTTGTCCTCCTTCTGGAGGACAAGGGCCTCGATCTCGTCACCGAGGGAGACGATCTCGTCCGGGTCGACGTCGTGCTTGATGGACAGCTCACGAGCGAGGATCACGCCCTCGGTCTTGTAGCCGATGTCGAGGAGGACCTCATCGTGGTCGACCTTTACGACGGTGCCCTCGACGATGTCACCATCATCGAAGTACTTGATGGTCTCGTCGACGGCCGCGAGGATCTCCTCGGGAGAGCCGATGTCGTTTACGGCTACCGGGTCGATGCTCGGCGTGCTGGGCGTGGTGGTGGTCATTGAGTGGTTGCTCCGAATGCGGACAGATGGGTCGGGTGGACAGGATCCGTGCGCCTCCGCCCTGGCAGCCCAGCCCGGACTGGTCCCGCCTGGCGGTGCGCACCCAGTGGACGCGCACAGACGCACGTGGCGACTCTATCAGGCCAGGGCCAGTAAGGAACTGGTTGACAACCCCAAGTTTCCGGCTACCGGCACGTGCGATAGGTCACGAGAGCGTATACGGACCCCGCCACAGCCCTGTTCCCCGTCCCGCCGCGCCCTCAGTGCGCAGCCTCCCGCCAGCTGTGCCCCCGTCCCACGGACACCTCCAGGGGCACCGACAGCTGCACCGCCCCGCCCATCTGCTCCCGCAGCACCGTCTCCACCGCCGCGGCCTCACCCGGGGCCACCTCCACCATGAGCTCGTCGTGGATCTGCAGCAGCAGGCGGCTGCCCGGGGCGGCCTGCCGCAGGGCGTCACGCACCCGGACCATGGCCACCTTCATGATGTCGGCCGCACTGCCCTGGACCGGGGCGTTCAGGGCGGCCCGCTCCGCCGTCTCCCGCAGCTGACGGTTGTCGGAGCCCAGCTCCGGCAGGTAGCGGCGCCGTCCCAGCATCGTCTGGGTGAAGCCGTCCGCCCGGGCCTGCTCGACCACCGCGTCCAGGTAGCCCTTGACCCGCCCGAAGCGCTCGAAGTACCGCTCCTGCAGGGAGGTGGCCTCCGCCGTCGAGATGCCCAGCTGCTTGGACAGGCCGTAGGCGGACAGGCCGTAGACCAGGCCGTAGCTCATGGCCTTGATGTGGCTGCGCTGCTCGGCGGTGACATGCTCGACGTCGATCTCGTGGACCAGGGCGGCCACGTAGCGGTGCAGGTCCTCCCCGGAGTTGAAGGCCCCGATCAGTGCCTCGTCCCCGGACAGGTGCGCCATGATGCGCATCTCGATCTGCGAGTAGTCGGCGGTCATCAGGCACTCGTAGCCCGCGCCGGTGGTGAAGGCCTCCCGGATCCGCATGCCCTCCTCAGTGCGCGCCGGGATGTTCTGCAGGTTCGGGTCGGTGGAGGACAGGCGGCCGGTGGCGGCCACGGTCTGCTGGAAGGTGGTGTGCACGCGCCCGTCGGGGAGAACCGCCTTGCGCAGCCCCTCCACGGTCTGGCGCAGCTTGATGGCGTCGCGGTGCTCCAGCAGGTGCTCCAGGAAGGGGTGGCCCGTCCTGGCGAACAGGGCGGTCAGCGCCCCGGCGTCCGTGGTGTAGCCGGTCTTGGTCCTGCGGGTGCGCGGCATCTGCAGCTCCTCGAACAGGACCGTCTGCAGCTGCTTGGGGCTGGAGAGGTTCAGCTCGTGCCCGGCCGCCTTGAAGGCCTCCTCCTGGGCGTGGTTGACCCGCGCGTCCAGCTCCGTCTCCCGCAGGGCCAGCACCTGCTCGTCGACGGCGATGCCCGCGTCCTCCATCTGCACGAGCACGGCGGCCACCTGCGTCTCCAGGGGGAAGAGGTCCTGGGCCGCCCGGCGGTCCATCTCCTGGCGCAGGGCCTGCCGCAGTGCCGACTGCACGGCGGCGCGGCGGGCGCAGGCCAGCTGCTCCCCGGATACGGCCTCCTCCAAGGAGTCCAGGTCGAAGGCCGCCTGCTGCCCGGCCTGGGCCGTGCCCCCCTGAGCCTCCAGGGACTCCAGGTCCACACCCAGCCAGCGCTGCGCCAGGGTGACGACGTCGTACTTGCGCTGCTCGGGGCGGCACAGGTACCCGGCCAGGGCGGGGTCAAAGCCACTGAGGTCCAGGTCCCAGCCGCGCCCGCGCAGCCGGTGCCAGGCGGCCTTGGCGTCAGTGACCACCTTCTCCGGGGTGGGGGCTGCTAGCAGCTCCGCCAGGGCGGCGTCGTCCTGCGGGGACAGGTCACTGGGGTCCAGCACGAGCGCCTGGGAGCCGTCGCTGAGGGCCAGCAGCGTGGTGTCGGCCGCCCCGGGGTGGGCTGGTCCCAGGGTCTCCAGGCCCAGCAGCCGGGGGCCGCTGCCAGGGCCCTGCCAGCCCAGCCGCTCCTGCAACCAGCCGCGCAGGGAGCCTGCCGCGGTCCCCGCCCCCAGCACGGTGACCGTGAGAGCGGCCAGCTGGGCACCCAGGTCCTCGTCCGCCCCGGCGTCCTGGGCGTGGTCGGCCAGGTCCGTGAAGCTCAGGACCCGGCCCGCCCGCTCCGCCAGGGTGCGGAACTCCAGGCGCTCAAAGACCTCCTGGAGGCGCTGGCGGTCAGCGCCCCCGGAGGCCAGGTCGGCTGCCGGGTCGATGCCCAGGTCCAGGTCGCTGACCAGGGCGTTCAGGCGCCGGTTGCGGCGCACCTCCTCCAGGTGGGCGCGCAGGTTCTCCCCCGCCTTGCCCTTGATGCTCGGGGCGCTGGCCAGCACGCCGTCCAGCCCGTCGTACTGGGCGATCCACTTGGCCGCGGTCTTGGGTCCGACCCCGGGCACGCCCGGCAGGTTGTCGCTGCTCTCCCCCACCAAGGCCGCCAGGTGCGGGTAGCGCTCTGGGGTGACGCCGTAGCGCGCCTCCACCTCCGCCGGGGTCATGCGGCGCAGGGTGGAGACACCCTTGACCGGGTACAGGACGGTGCAGCCGTCGGTGACCAGCTGGAAGGTGTCGCGGTCCCCGGAGCAGAGCAGGACCTCCATGCCCTCCGCCTGCGCGGAGCGTGCCAGGGTGGCCAGGACGTCGTCGGCCTCGTAGCCGCTGGCCGTGACCGTGCGCACCCCCATGGCCTCCAGCACGTCCTGGATCAGCTCCACCTGCCCCACGAAGGGCTCGGGGGTCTCGTCCCGGGTGCCCTTGTACTCGGGGTACTCCTCAGTGCGGAAGGTGCCACCGGGCAGGTCGAAGGCCACGGCCACGTGGGTGGGGGACTCGCTGTCCAGCAGGGACAGGAACATGGAGGTGAAGCCGTGCACCGCGTTGGTGGCCTGGCCGTTGGAGGTGGTGAAGCTCTCCACGGGCAGGGCGTAGAAGGCGCGGAAGGCCATGGAGTGGCCGTCGATGAGCAGCAGCCGGCGCGGCTCCTGGGCGTCGTCGCTGTTGGGGGCGGTCTCCGGGCTGGTACTCGTCTGGCTCACCGTGACAGCCTACGGGTATGAGCAGCACTGAGCAGCCCCCCACGCCTGCCCTACCCCCTGGCACCGCCCCGCGCTGGGCGGAGGCGGAGGCGGGCACCCTCATGGAGACCCTGCGTATGGAGGTGCTGGAGCGCGGCGCCCAGCGCACGGTGGTGCGCATGCCGGTAGCGGGCGCGCTGCAGGTGGTGGGGATCCTGCACGGTGGGGCCAGTGCGGCGCTGATCGAGACGGCGGCCTCCGTGGCGGCCCGGGAGGCGGCCCCGGCGGGCACGGTGCCGGTGGGGGCCGAGCTGGCTGTCTCGCACCTGCGCCCCGTGCGCCGGGGCCTGGTGACGGCGACCGCGGTGCCCCGGCACCTGGGTCGGCGCTCCGCCCTGTACGCGGTAGACGTGGTGGACGAGCAGGGCCGTCTGAGCGCCACGGGGACGCTGCGCAGCCTGTTCGTCTGAGCCGCAGCGCGTCTGAGCGGCAGCGGAGACCGCCCGGCAGGCGGCGGCCCGGCAGGCGCCGACGGCGGACCGCGCTGCCGGGCTCAGTCCTCGGCGCTGTCCTTGACCTTGGCGGGCTTGGAGCCCCCACCCACCTGCTCGATCACCGCGTCGGCGACCTCGCGCATGGTCAGGCGCCGGTTCATGGAGGTCTTCTGCAGCCAGCGGAAGGACTCGGGCTCGCTCAGGCCCATCTTCTCCATGAGCAGGCCCTTGGCGCGGTCCACGCGCTTGCGGGTCTCGAAGCGCTCGGTGAGGTCAGAGATCTCGTTCTCCAGGGAGATGAGCTCCTCGTGGCGGGAGTAGGCGATCTCCAGGGCCGGCACCAGGTCCGCCGGGGTGAAGGGCTTGACGACGTAGGCCATGGCCCCGGCGGCGCTAGCCCGCTCCACCAGCTCCTTCTGGGAGAAGGCGGTCAGCATGACCACGGCGCAGGAGTGGTCAGCCAGGATGCGTTCGGCCGCGGTGATGCCGTCCATGACGGGCATCTTCACGTCCATGACGCACAGGTCCGGCTCGTGCTCGGCCACCAGGCGCACGGCCTCTTCACCGTCAGCGGCCTCAGCCACGACTTCGTAACCGGCGTCGGTCAGGGTCTCGACAATGTCGAGGCGGATAAGGGTCTCGTCCTCGGCGACGAGTACGCGGCGCTTCTTTGGCGCGGATTCGTTGCTCACGGGAGCAGCCTAGTATGCTCTGAGGCGTTCGCGGCCGACCTTCGTCGTCCAAAGAGCCTCCGTAGCCCAATTGGCAGAGGCATCCGACTCAAAATCGGAGTGTTGTGGGTTCGAGTCCCACCGGAGGTACCACCAAGCAGGCACCCGCCAGGCCGTGCCTCCCTGCTCCCAGGGAAGGCCAGCGTGGCGGGTGCCTTTCTGCTGGTGCGGGGCCTGCTTCTGCTTGCAGGCCCCGCCAGGTCTCAGTGCTGTATCAAGTACTGGCTCGGTGCTTCCTCAGCGCTGAATCAGTGCTCGTAGACGGCCTGCTCCCCCACGTGGTGCACGCGGATGGAGTTGGTGGAGCCGGGCGTGCCCGGAGGCATACCCGCCACGATCACCACGGTGTCCCCCGGCTGGGCGATGTGCTTGGCCTGCAGCAGCTCGTCCACCTGGGCCACCATGTCGTCGGTGTGCTTGACCTCCGGCACCTCATAGGACTGCACGCCCCAGGAGACGGCCAGCTGGTTGCGGGTGGTGCGTAGCGGGGTGAAGCACAGCAGCGGGATCGGGGAGCGCAGGCGGGCCAGGCGCCGCGCGGTGTCCCCGGACTGGGAGAAGGTGACCAGGTAGGAGGCGTCCAGCAGCTCACCCATGTCGGCGGCGGCGCGGGTGATGGCCCCACCACGGGTCTGCGGGTAGGAGCCCAGGCCGGGGATCCGCTCCCCGCCGTTCTCCTCCACGTTCTCGATGATGCGGGCCATGGTGCGCACGGCCTCGATCGGGTAGGCGCCCACGCTGGTCTCCCCCGAGAGCATGACGGCGTCGGCGCCGTCCAGGATCGCGTTGGCGCAGTCAGAGGCCTCCGCACGCGTGGGGCGGGGGTTCTGGATCATGGACTCCAGCACCTGGGTGGCCACGATCACCGGCTTGGCCTGGCGGCGGGCCAGCTCGATGGCACGCTTCTGCACCAGCGGCACGGATTCCAGGGGCATCTCCACCCCCAGGTCACCACGGGCCACCATGATGCCGTCGAAGGCGTCCACGATGTCAAAGAGGTGGTCCACCGCCTGGGGCTTCTCAATCTTGGCGATCACCGGGATGCGCACCCCGACCTCGTCCATGATGTCGTGGACGTCCTTGATGTCGTTGGCGTCGCGCACGAAGGACAGGGCGATCAGGTCCGCGCCGATCTTCAGGGCCCAGCGCAGGTCGTCGCGGTCCTTCTCCGACAGGGCGGGCACGGACACGGCCACCCCGGGCAGGTTGATGCCCTTGTTGTTGGAGACGTATCCGGGTACCTCCACGACGGTGACGACGTCCGTGTCAGTGACGGCCTTGACCCGCACCGCCACGTTGCCGTCGTCGATCAGCAGCCGGTCCCCGGGGCGGCAGTCGCCCGGCAGGCCCTTGAAGGTGGTGGAGCAGCGCTTGACGGTTCCCAGCACGTCCTGGGTGGTGATGGTGAACTCGTCACCCTTGTGCAGCTGGACCTTCTGGTCGTTGACAAAGCGCCCCAGGCGGATCTTGGGGCCCTGCAGGTCCACCAGGATGGCGACCGGCTGGCCGGAGGACTCGGCGGCGGCCCGCACGCGGGCGATGACCTCCTCCTGGTCCTCCGCGCGACCGTGGCTGCGGTTGATGCGCGCGACGTTCATGCCCGCGTCGACTAGAGCCTGTACCTGCTCCGGGGAGTCGGTGGCGGGGCCGAGGGTGCAAACGATCTTCGCTCTACGCATGGCACCAGCCTAAGCGACGGGCCGCCTTTAGGGTCCGTTACGGGCGCACGCCCCTAAGGGTTGCGACCAGTCTCACGGTGTGGTGGAGGGCTCGCGGCCCCCAGCCTGCGGCCTCGCCGTCGCCCCCGGCCCGGCTACAGCCTGTGCCTCAGCCTCCGGCGCGGTCTCAGCCGCCTTGCCTGTCTCGGCCTCCGTCCCCTCCTCCGTCAGCTCCCGGGGCTCATGGCCAGTACCTGCGGCGACGGCGGGCACGGCGTCGTCCGGGCCCCGCCGCGTGGTCCACACGTAGCCCGCCAGGCCCACGGCGAAGACCAGCAGGGAGGTCCACACGTTCAGCCGCAGGCCCCCGACCACCTGGGCCTCGTCGACCCGCAGCATCTCGATCCAGGCCCGTCCGGCGGTGTAGACCATCAGGTAGGCCCACATGATCCGTCCGCCGGTGGCTCCGCCCCCGGCCTTCAGACGGCGACCCAGCCACAGCAGCGCCAGCACCCCACCCACGTTCCACAGCGCCTCGTACAGGAAGGTGGGGTGGAACAGGGTCCCGGAGGCGTAGCCCGCCGGCAGGTGGGCGTCGTCGATCTCCAGGCCCCAGGGCAGGTTTGTGGGTCCGCCGAAGAGCTCCTGGTTGAACCAGTTGCCAAAGCGTCCCACCGCCTGGGCGGCCAGCACCCCGGGTGCGAGAGCGTCAGCGAAGGGGGCCACGCGCAGGCCCCGGCGGCGCAGCATCAGCGCGCAGGCGGCCGACCCGGCGGCGATACCTCCCCAGATTCCGATCCCCCCGTGCCAGATCAGCGGGATATTGGCCAGGCTGCCCTCCGGGCCGAAGTAGGCGTCCGGGGAGGTAAGCACGTGGTAGATGCGGGCGCCCACGATGCCCACCGGCACGGCGACCAGCGCCAGGTCCGTGACCACCTCCTTGGCCCCGCCTGCCGCCTGGTAACGGCGCTCCCCCCACCACACGGCCAGGAACACGCCGGTGAGGATGCACAGGGCGTAGCCCCGCACCGGCAGCGGCCCCAGGTACCACACCCCCTGGGAGGGGCTGGGGATCGAGGCGCCCGCCAGGGCGGCGTGCCACGGAGCCAGCAGTGTCATTGCCATGGGCATCTTTACTTGACCTCTCGGTTAGCGGCTGCGATAAGGGCGGGGTGCGCGCCTGCGGCCACCAGCTCGGCCACGAACTGCTGCGGGTCGGCCGAGCGCAGCACCGCCTCCCCCACCAGTACCACGTCGGCGCCGCAGCGGGCGTAGCCCATGACGTCGTGGGGGCCGCGCACGCCCCCCGCCACCACACGCACGACCTCCGGCGGCAGCACCTCCACCACCTGCTCGAACAGGCTGCGGTCCACCGTGCCGGTACGCAGGTCACGGGCGTCCACCATAACCACCTCGGCCCCGGCCTCTACGGCGGTCAGGGCCTCCCGGCGGGTGTGGACCTCCGCCACGGCGGTCATGCCCAGGGAGTGGGTGCGGTCTATCAGCCCGGCCAGGACCACGTCGGGCACCACGGAGGCCAGCAGCACCAGCATGTCCGCCCCGTGGGCGCGGGCCTCGTGGACCTGGTAGGGCGTGACCACCACGTCGTTCATCAGCACCGGCACGTCCACCGCCGCCCGCACGGCGTCCAGGTCCGCCAGGCTGCCGTGGTGGGCCGGCTCGGTGACCACGGAGACCGCCGCGGCCCCGCCCGCCTCATAGAAGCGGGCCATGACGCCACAGTCCCCCACCCCGGACAGGTCCGCGAAGGTGGCGGTGGTCCGCTTGACCTCCGCGATCACGGAGACCACCCGTTCCTCGTGGCGCAGCACCTCCAGGGCGCAGCGGGCTGAGGGCACCTGGCGGGCGAGCTCGCGCAGCTGGTCCAGCGGCAGCGCCGCCTCGCGAAGCTCCTGCGCGCTGCGGGCAGCGGCTGCTAAAGCCTCAAGGTGCCTCATTGCCCGTTCCTTCCGACAGCCCATAACAGTGCGCTGCGAGCCGTCTCATGACCTAATCGTGTCCGGCCCGGGTCCTATAAGCAAATCCGTCCACCTAAGGGACTGCCGGGGCCAGGTGCAGCAGCCCTGGCCCCGGCAGGAGGGCTCCCTCCCAGGCCTGTGGACGCGGCCGCACCCACCTGGGCGGCGTCGTCGGGACCGGCTCAGTCCGCAGTGCCCTCGCGGCGCGCCAAGCGGTACAGCGCCCAGATGAAGCCCGCGAACAAAGCCACGCCCAACCAGATCGCGACGCCTGCAAAGCCCTCCGGCACGATGGCCAAGGGGGCGTCCTGGCCGGAGGCACCCACGATGCCGGCGAAGCACACGCCCCACAGGCTCTCACCGACGATCATGCCGGTGGCCACCAGGGTGCCCATGCGCTTGGCGCGCTCCGGGTTGGCCTGCCGGTCCGCCCACTTGTCATGGACCATGCCCAGTACCGCGCCGATAGGGATCATGATGGTGATCGCCATGGGCAGGTACATGCCCATGCCCACGGCCAGTCCCGGCAGGGACAGGCGCTTGGTGTAGCGGCGCAGCAGGGCGTCAACCACCAGCACCACCACGCCGATGCCCGCCCCCAGCAGCAGCAGGCGCCAGTTCAGGTCCCCGCCGAACACGCCACGGATCAGGTCCGAGATCAGCGAGGCCTGGGGGGCGGCCAGGGCGTTCTCCCCGGCCCCCGGAGCACCCTGGAAGCCGAAGGCCCGCTGCATCAGGTTCAGTACCGGCGGGATGACGACCGCTCCGAAGCCCACCCCGATAATCAGGGCGACCTGCTGCTTCCAGGGGGTGGCACCCACCAGCTGGCCGGTCTTGAGGTCCTGCAGGTTGTCGTTGGAGATGGTGGCGATGCCGAAGACCACCGCGGCGGTGAACAGGGTGTAGGCCACCAGGGCGGGCAGCTGGTCAGGCTGCACCGGGCCGTGGACGGTCTTGACCAGCAGGGCCGCGGCGATGGCCACGATGATTCCCACCCCGGAGATGGGCGAGTTGGAGGCCCCGATCAGACCTGCCATGTACCCGCACACGGAGGCCACGGCCAGGCCGGTGAGCAGCACGAACACGATGGAGACAACCACCAGCCCCACCACCGAGTGGGCGATCACCGTGCCCTGCACGAAGAGCCACAGGAGCGCCCCGATAGGCAGCATGGAGGCCAGGGTCACCCCGATCACGACCTTGGCTGAGAGGTCCTGCTCCACGATCTCCACGCTCTGGCCCGCCTCCCGCCTGGAGGTGGAGGCGATGGACTCGCGGATGCCCACGATGATGGGCCTGAGCAGCTTGAGCAGGGTCCACACGGCCGCCACGGCGATGGTGCCCGCGCCGATCAGCCGCACCTCCTGCTTGAAGGCCGCCCCCACGGCTGCGGACAGACCACCCGCGCCGTCGATCTCCCCCCAGCTCTGGACCGGCAGCAGCACGCCGTAGGAGATCAGCAGGCCGACGATCATGGCCGCTCCGACGCCGACGCCCACCAGGTGCCCCACGCCGATCAGAGCCAGGGACAGGGAGCCTGCGGCCATGGAACCGCCGGAGCCGACCTTGAACACCCCGGAGACCTCGGTGGCCACGGCCTTCAAGGAGCCCAGGACCGCGAAGCCCGCCGAGGCCACGCCGCCCCAGATGATCGCCAGCAGGCCCCGCCGGGACTCCTCCACGCCCTCGTTGGTGTCCCCGACCTTAAGCACCTCGGCCGCCGCGACCCCCTCGGGGTAGGGCAGGTCCGAGTGGGTGACCAGGGCCCGGCGCAGCGGGATGGAGTACATGACGCCCAGCAGGCCGCCCAGGGCGATCACGAACACCGACTGCCAGTAGGGGAAGCCCTGCCACCAGCCGACCATGACCAGTCCCGGCAGCACGAAGATGATCGCCGAGAGCGTCCCCGCCGCCGAGGCGATAGTCTGAACGATGTTGTTCTCCTGGATCGTGTGGTCCTTGAAATAGCGCAGGACCGCCATAGAGATGACCGCGGCGGGGATGGAGGTAGCAAAGGTCAGCCCGGCCTTCAGGCCCAGGTAGACGTTCGCAGCCGTGAAGACGAGCGTTATGAGGCCACCGATGACCACGCCACGCAGCGTCAGCTCCTTCACGCTTGCGGCGGTGCTGCTCGCCCCGGCTGGCTGGCCGCTGCTGGCGGACCCGGATGACGGTGAGGACATAGAAGGTGCTCCCGGTTGTGTCTTTCCCGGGCACGCGCCGTACACGCGCCCCCGGCTTTGACCGTGACGCTAGCACCGCCGCACGTTTCCAAGCCGTGACCGCCGTTCCTAGGTGAGATCACTCACTTAGGCGCCCCTATGTCCGGCAGCCGCGGGACGACGGCGCAGCCGGTCTGTGGCTGCGGTGGGCTGGGAGGCCGGCCTGGTGCTGGGACGAAGCCGGAGCCGGTCTGTGGCTGTGGTCTGCCGCGGGGCCGGGGCCTCAGCGAGGCGGGCTGCCCACCTGCGCCCCCAGGTCACCGCCAGCCCGGAAGCAGCTGTGCGCCCCCGTGTGGCAGGCGGCCCCCACCTGCTCGACCTCCACGAGCAGGGCGTCGCCGTCGCAGTCCAGGCTGACCGCCTTGACGTACTGGGCGTGCCCGGAGGTGTCCCCCTTGCGCCAGTACTCCTGCCGTGACCGGGACCAGAAGGTGACCCGCCCCTCCACCAGGGTGCGCCGCAGGGCCTCGTCATCCATCCAGCCCACCATGAGCACCTCCCGGGTACCGTGCTCCTGCACCACCGCGCACACCAGGCCCTGCGCGTCCCGCTTCAGCCGAGCGGCAATCTGCGGGTCCAGTCGGTCTGCGGGGGTTCCTGGGGTGCTCACGCCCAGCAGTCTCCCACGCCCGGCCCGGCACACCACCACCAGCCTGGGTGGAGCCACCGTCGGTTGCTTGCCCGGCCCCGGGGCCAGGGAGCGCCGCTACCAGCCTGGGGGCCCTACGTGGTACGTCAAGGTGCGGCAGCTAGTTCGGGTGCTGGTCGGGGGGGGTATGGGGCGTCGTCCGTGGTCATGGCGGGTAGTTGAGCTGCGGGGTGACCTGGGTGCGGTGGGGCGTGCCCACCCCACCCCGACTTGTGCATTTCGGCGCGAGTGGTGCGGTATTCCGGCACCACTCGCGCCGAAATGCACCAGTGGAGGCGCAGGGGGTGCCCCGGCACGGGGGTGGCGCCCAGGCGGCTGTCGCGGGCACTCAGCCCCACACCGGGGCGGTCGGCGGCCCCAGGTAGGCCGCCAGCCAGGGCTGGAGCCAAGGAGTGTTGCGCAGCACCATGAAGACGCCGAGCAGACTCACCAGCACCAGCACCTCGCGGGGGCTGAGCAGGGCGTTCAGGGCCGCTACCGGGTCCTTGATCCTCTCCCGCAGTACCCGGTAGACCAGGCGGAGCAGCACTGCCAGCAGCAGGAGGAGCACCAAGGGGGCGATCGGGTTCCAGGCGGGCACGGCCGCCCAGTCACCCCGCAGCATGGCAAAGGTCGCCCGGGTACCGCCGCACAGCGGGCACCAGTAGCCCGTCAGCGAGTGGAACAGGCAGCCGACCGGAAGCGGCCAGGCTGTCAGCAGGGCCGACACCGCCATCTAGTACCCCGTTTCCGCGGCGTAGATGGAGAAGTAGTACCCGATCCCGATCCAGACCACGATCGAGAGGAGGCCCACGACTATGGCCGCGACGGACACTCCCTTGTTGTCGGCGTGCCCGTTGCTCGCGGCGACCAGACCAGCGATACCCAGGCCGATCCCTAGCACCTGCCCTACACCGTAGGTACAGCACAGGAGGGACAGGACGCTCAGTCCCAGGGCCCAGTAACCCAGCAGGTTGGAGCTGGTCCGGGCGCTTGCGGCGGCCAGCTGCTGGACCTGCGCCATCACCGGGTCGTAGACCGGGGTGGCCGGGTAGGCCCCCATGGCTGGCTGGGGTCCGGGGTAGGGCTGGGCACCCGGGTAGCCACCCACCACAGGGCCGTAGCCGGGGTAGGGAGTACCTGCCTGCGGGAGGGAGGCCGCGTAAGGGTCCGGGCTGGCTGCCTGCTGGCCGTACGGTTTGGAGCCGGGAGCGGCACCAGGCACGGCGCTGCCGGCCTGGGGAGGGCCATAGGCACTGCCCTGGGGCGGGCCGTAGGGATTAGGGGGGTACGGGTAGTTGGTCATCAGCGCTCGTCACGGGTTCGGTCCAGTCAGGTGCCACAATGCTATCTGGCCGTCCAGGGCCTGTACCCCCAGGTGGGTAGTACTACCACCTGACCTCCAGGCCCGCGGCCGCCATGGCCTCCTTGGCCTGCCGCACCGTCATGGTGCCGAAGTGGAACACGGAGGCCGCCAGCACCGCGTCCGCACCGTGCCGGGCGGCCTGGGCGAAGTCCTGCGGGCTGCCCGCCCCGCCGGAGGCGATCAGCGGCACGCTCACCACCCGGCGCACCTCGTCCAGCATCTCCAGGTCAAAGCCCTCCTTGACGCCATCGGCGTCCATGGAGCTGAGCATGATCTCCCCGGCACCCAGCTCAACCGCACGCGCCGCCCAGGCCACGGCGTCGATACCGGTGGAGCGGGAGCCGCCATGGGTGGTGACCTCGTAACCGGACTCGGTGCGTACCCCCGCCGGGCAGCGCCGCGCGTCCACCGAGACCACCAGCACCTGGTTGCCGAAGCGCTCCGCCACCTGCGCGATCAGCTCCGGCCTCTCTATGGCGGCCGTATTAACCCCGACCTTGTCGGCCCCGGCCTGCAGCAGCCGGTCCACGTCCGCCACGGAGCGCACGCCCCCACCGACCGTCAACGGCACAAAGACCTGCTCCGCGGTGGCTGAGACCACCTCCAGCATGGTGGCGCGCCCCTCCCGGGAGGCGGAGACGTCCAGGAAGGTGATCTCGTCGGCGCCTTGGCTCTCGTAGCGGGCCGCCAGCTCCACCGGGTCACCCGCGTCCCGCAGGTCCTGGAAGTTCACGCCCTTGACTACCCGCCCGTCCTTGACGTCCAGGCAGGGGATCACACGAATGGCTAGGCTCATGGCTCTGCTCCCGGCTGATCGGCGGCCGGCACCTGGGTGGTGACGGCGGGCCACCGCCCGCAGGCGGCCGGCGGGCCCAGGTTAGCCTGCGGCCGCTGCCCCTCGGGACCTGGCGGCCCTGGTTCCCAGGTTCCCAGGTGCGTCCGCGACCACTAGCCTCAGCGCGTGAGCAACGCACCCCTGTCCGCGCTCGGCGACCTGCCGGGACGGTGGCCTGGCACCGTGCCCGTGCTGCCACGGGAGACGGCGGTGAGCGTGCTGCTTGACCGCATGCACCTGGAGCACCAGGCACTGGTCCTGGGCGTGCGTCCCGCCGGTCTGGGCGGAGGCAGGCGGTGCAGGCGCTGGCAGGGCCTGGTGGTGCTGGTGGACGGAGGCAGCGGCGCGGGCAAGACCCACCTGTGCCAGGAGCTGCTGGCGGGCCTGCGCCGTTCAGGAGCTCCCTTGCACCAGCCGCTGTCCCTGGACGAGCTGGTGCCCGGCTGGGAGGGGCTGGAGGAAGGAGTAGGGACCGCCGCCACGGTGCTGCGCGCCCTGGACGCCGGGACCACCGCCCGGGCCCGCACCTGGGACTGGGAGCGGATGCAGCCCGGGCCCCTGCTGGAAGTGCCTCCTCTGGCTGGCGGGGTGCTGCTGCTGGAGGGCTGCGGGGCCCTGGCCTGCGCCACCCAGCCCCTACCACGGCTGCGGGTGCTACGGATCTGGGTGGAGCTGGACCGGCGCAGCCGCCTGGAGCGGGTCCGGCGGCGTGACGGCTACACGTGGGACATCCAGGCATGGGAGGACCAGCAGGCCCAGGTGGGACGGGCCTGGGACGGGGCGGACCCACGGTGGTGGCCCAACCTGGTGGTGCAGGGGGCACCGGGGACGCCCGCAGCCAGCAGCGGCTAGGACGCCTAGGAGGCGGTCGGGGCCGCGCTGGGCTTGACCACTACCACCTGGTCAGCAGGAGGATGGGTTGGCGCACCGGCCGAAGCCTCCTGGTTGTCGACCGCCAGGATGTCGATCGCCAGGGCCACCGGCACGTCACCACGCGCCTCAGCGGCTGGCAGGGCGATCAGGACCCGGGAGCCGACCCGCACGTCACGCAGGTGGTTGGCCGCGGCGGTGAAGATGTCCTTCATGGCCAGGCGGCACGGCACGACGGCGTCGCCGTAGCAGTCCGTGATCGGTTGGCCGGTCTTCCAGTTGACCATCGTGTACCGGGCGACGAGCGTGTCGCCGTCCTTGACCTGCTCTCCCTCCCCCTCGACCAGCACCTCCTCCCGGGAGGTGGTCGGCTCAGGCAGACCGTTGGGGGAGACGGTGACCTTGCCGTCTTCTCCCATGGTGAACACCGGCATGTCCGCAGGCGCCGCCACCTCCTTGCCGCTGGCACGCAGGCCCAGTATGTCCACGACCGTGATCTCCAGGATCGCCTTGCCGTCAGGCTGGGTGACCGGGGACCTGAGCACCATGCGCGTGCCCTCAGTCAGGCCGACGATCCGCCAGGACAGGTTCTCACCGACGGTCTCCGCGCTCAGGGAGCCGAGGAAGAACCTGCGGCCCGTAGCGTTGCCGGTCGTGTTACTGCCGTCAGCGCCCGAGAAGGTGGACACCGACAGCATCACCGGCTCCCCGCCAGCAACCTGCCGGCCACCACCTTCCAGGACGATGTCGGAGAGGACCTCCTGCACAGGCAGGATCGGCCCGTTGAGCTTGACTGCGGGCACCGCGCCCACACGGCCCGCCACGTCCATGAGCTCGTCCAGCGGGGCGTCACCAGGCAGGGCAGCCCCCGGCTGGAGCGGCACGGCGCTCGGCGTCGGGGTGGCGGCCACGACCGGGCTGGTACGCCGGGAGGTCAGCAGGGGTAGGGCCACCATCACCGCTACCAGGGCCACGGCTATCAGGGCGATCACCCAGGTGTCTGGGCGCTTACGACCCAGGGTCGCGCCAATGACCTTCTGCGCGCCCGCGACCGCAGGGGGATCCACACGGGCTGCCCTGCGCCTGCGTGGGCTCGGTGACTGCTCGGCCAAGATCGCCTCCTTTACGCACCTGGAACGGTCTTTACACACTTGGAACGGTACGGACCGGCTCATCCTCTATCGCGCGGAGCAGGTCGTCAACGCGTGCGTCTGTGCTCTTGAGCGGATCGCGCAGCGCGACCGTTGGGGTTGAGCCGTCTTCCAGCCGGAGATTGACCCAGTCCACAGCCAGGTCCTTGCGCCGGGCCCGCGCCCGGGCCACCGCCAGGCCCCGCAGGTGGGCTCGGGTGGTGGTGGGGGCGTGGTCCAGGGCGTGGCGGCAGGCGGCCTCGTCCACGACACGGCGCAGGAGACCCTGGGCCTCCAAGCGGACGCGCAGGCCGTCCTGGGCGGAGACGTCGTGGTAGGCCAGCAGCAGGCGGGCCACGCGCGGGTCCTCCAGCCCCACCCTGTTACGGGCCTGGTAGCGCTCCACCAGCATGAGCTTGGCGGCCCAGTCCAGCTCAGTGGAGACGGCGGCCGGGTCCTGGGTCCGCAGGGCCTCCAGCCCCCGCCGCCACAGCCGCAGGACCTCCTGGTGCAGGGGGCTCAGCTCCAAGGACTCGCAGTGGGCGCTCACCCGCGCCAGGTGCTCCTCCTGCAGCTCCAGGGGGGTGATGGTGCGCCCGTCCGCCAGCTCCAGGCGGGCCCGGGCGCTCAGGTCGTGGCAGGTGTCGCGGATGGCGCGCATGGGCTCGGCCAGGGCCAGGTCGCTGAGGTCCCCGCCCTGCTCCAGGTAGTCCAGGAGCAGGTCCATCTGCCCCACCTTCAGCAGGGTGGAGCCCTGGGCGATGTTGGAGTCCCCCACGATCACGTGCATCCGGCGGAAGCGCTCGGCATCCGCGTGCGGCTCGTCCCTAGTGTTTATGAGCGGGCGAGCCCGGGTGGTGGCCGCGGAGACGGCGTCGTGCATCTGGTCAGCCCGCTGGGAGAAGACGTAGCGGGCGGGCCGCTGCCCGGTGGGGTCCACCTGCACGTGCCCGGCCCCGACCAGGACCTGGCGGGTGACCAGGTGTGGCACCAGGGTGCGGGCGTCGTTCCAGAAGCCTGCGCGCCGGTGCACCAGGTAGTTCTCGTGGCAGCCAAAACCAGACCCCTGGGAGTCCAGGTTGTTCTTGAGCAGGTGCACCCGCCCCGGCACCCCCTGCTCAGCCAGTCGGGCGTTCGCCTGGGCGGCCAGCTCCGCCATCATCAGCTCACCCGCGCGGTCCTGGGCCAGCAGGTCCTCCAGGCGGTCGCACTCGGAGGTGGCGTACTCCGGGTGGCTGCCCACGTCCAGGTAGAGGCGGGCCCCGCCCGGGGTGAAGACGCTGGTGGAGCGGTGCTGCTGCACCACCGGGGCAAAGAGCTCGCGGGCCGCGTGGTCGGCGTCAAGGGGGGCCGGTCCCCCGCTGAGGGAGGCGCAGGTGATGCCGTACTCCGTCTCCACCCCGAACACCCGCCGGGTGAGGCTGCGGCGCCCCGGCTCCGGTGGGACGGCCTGGGTCACTGGCCGCCCTTCTGCACGAAGCCCTGCACGAAGGCGGCGGCGTTGGTCTCCAGGACCAGGTCGATCTCGTCCAGGATGCTGTCCACGCCGCTGGCCTGCATCCGCCCGGAGAGGGCCTCGACGCCGTCCGGCAGGTGCTCACCACCGCCCGGCTGGGTCTGCGCCTGGCTCTGGGACATGGTTTCCTCGCTTCCGTTCTCTGCCGGCTACGGCAGCTCGGGACGTGGCCGGGCGGGGGCGCCGGGCCGGGGGCTAGTCTCCCCCACTCGTAGCAGCCTGCGAAATCGCCTCCAGCAGCGCCTGGGCCTGCTTCTCGTCACAGCGGACCTCCGGGGGCAGGCTGAGGCGGACCAGGCAGGGGTGCTGGGGCAGGTCCAGCACCAGGGAGGTCCAGGAGGCCGCCACCACCTGGGGGAAGCGGGCCACCGCTCGGCCCCGGACGGCGGCGCGGGTACCTGCCGGGGGCTGGTCCGCGGCACGCCGCACCTGGGCGTCGGTGGTCAGCCGATGGGCGCGGCCGGTGGCGCGCAACCGCTGGGCGACGCCTCTGCCCTCCCGCAGGTCCGCCCACTGCAGGTCCAGGGCCGCCACGCGCGGGTCGGCCCAGCCGCAGCCGTGGCGGCCGATCAGGGCCTCACACAGCTGCATCTTGGCCACCCACTCCACCAGCGGGGCGGCCTGCTCTACGGCGGCGGCCCGCTGCTCGGGCCGGGAGCCGGGCTGCTGGGCCGCGGCCAACCGGTCCAGGAGCCCCAGCACCTGCGCCCACAGCCGCAGGGCCCGGCTGGTCTCCTCCCCAACCTGGGCGGCGTCGGTGCCCCCGAAGTCCTCCAGCAGGGCGGCCCGGACGGCCTCCAGGTGGAGGCGCTGGACCTGCAGGGCGCTGAGGGGGCCGCGCTCGGTGTCGTAGCGGAAGGACAGGGTGGTGTCGTGGCTCATGGCCCAGTGCTGCTCGGCCAGGTCGCCGCGCACCCGCAGCCCCGTCAGCGGGCCCAGGTCCTGGCCCCGGTCGTGGGCGCGCTCCAGGAGCCACAAGAGCAGGTTGGTGGTGGCGACCTTCAGGTAGCCGGGCACGTCAAACATGTTGGCGTCGCCGTTGATGACGTGCAGGCGGCGCCAGCGGGCGGCGTCCGCGTGGGGCTCGTCGCGGGTGTTGACCACGGGGCGGTTGAAGGTGGTCTGCAGGCCCAGCTCGCAGCACACGTAGTCGGCCCGCTGGCTGATCTGGAAGCCCGGCTCCTGGGAGCGCTGCCCCAGGCCCACCCGCCCGGCACCCACCAGCACGGGCCGGGTGAGCAGGAAGGGAACCAGGGCAGCGCTCAGACCGGTAAAGGGCAGCTGGCGGCGCACCAGGTAGTTCTCGTGGCTGCCGTAGGTGGCGCCCTTGCCGTCCACGTTGTTCTTGTACAGGACAGTCTGGGGGCCGTCGGCCTGGGCGGCCAGGGCGGCCATAGCCCGCTGGGCCACCACCTCACCGGCCCGGTCCCACACCAGGGCGTCCAGGGGGGTTAGCACCTCGGGGCTGGAGTACTCCGGGTGGGCGTGGTCCACGTAGAAGCGGGCCCCGTTGCCCAGCACGGCGGTGGTAGCCCGGGCCAGGGCCGCCTCGGCCACAGTGGGCCGGGGCCGGGCCCCCCACGGTCCCGGGGGCAGGTCTGCCAGGTCCTGACCGGGCGCAGCGCCCACCGAGCCACGGTGCCCCGTCGGCACGCCGGTCCCCGCCTGGAAACTGGCGGCCTGCGGCTGGCTGGTCCCGGCTACCGCCGGAGCAGGGACACGGTGACCTGCGAGGACGGGACCTGCGGCGCTAGGACCTGGGGTCCGGGTACCTGAGTCGCTGGCCCCGGCTGCGGCAGGCAGCAGGGCGACGCCGTCGGGCAGGGAGGGCTCCTCCCCGGAGGGGGCCGGTGCGGTGGGGTCGTCGGTGAGCAGGCTGGGGTGGGCGGCGGCCCGGTCCAGGTGCCCGCCCCGCAGGTCCGCCAGCGGGTCCTCGGCCTCGTAGTCCCAGCGCACCGGAGGCCAGCTGCCGGAGCCGCCTGCGGGTGGGGCGGGCCTGCTGACGGCGGCGTAGGCGTCCACCAGGCGGCTCGCCAGCACCACCGGGTTGGCGTACAGGTTGCCCGGCTCCAGTACCCCCAGCTCAGTCTCCAGGCCCACCGGCCGGGTGGTGGGGCCGATTAAGCAGCCGTCTGCGGGAACCTGTCTCATCTGCTCTCCTGACTCAGTAGGCGCCGCACCGCCCGGACGGGCTCCCCGCCCGGCTCCAGGAGGCGCTCCCAGCCCTCCGCGGTGGTCGCGGCGGTTACGGCCTCGTTCTGCCGGGACTCGGTCTGCAGGGCCGTGAGCATACGGGCCGTGGACAGTCCGCCCGCCCCACCGGCCAGCTCATCCTTGATGGCAGCGGTCTTGGCCCGGTCCACCACGGCGGCCAGCAGGGCGCCGGAGACCAGGTCGGCCAGGTGCAGACGGCGGGTAGCGCCGCTGGCGTAGGTGACCTCCAGGACGGCGGTGGCGGGGCTGCGCCGGTAGAGGGAGGCTGCGGTCGCCTGGCAGATAGCCTGGACGGCGGCCTGCCGGTCCCCGCCGACGGCGGCCAGCTCAGCGGGGTCCAGCGGCAGGTCGGCGCTCAGGTGCTTGGCCAGGATCTCCCGGGCCCCCGCCTCGTCGGGGCGGCCCACCCGGATCTTGACGTCAAAGCGGCCGGGCCGCAGCAGGGCGGGGTCGATCATGTCCTCCCGGTTGGAGGCCCCGATGACTACCACGTTGCGCAGTGACTCCACACCGTCGATCTCTGCCAGCACCTGGGGGACGATCATGGTCTCCACGTCCGAGGAGACGCCGGTGCCACGGGTGCGCAGCAGGGCCTCCATCTCGTCGAAGAACACGACCACGGGGCGGTCCTCCGCCGCCACCTTGCGAGCCTGGGCAAAGACCGCCCGGATCTGGCGCTCGGTCTCCCCCACGAACTTGCTCAGCAGCTCCGGCCCCTTGACGTTCAGGAAGGCTGTCCGCCGCGGGGAGCCGCCTGCCCGGGCCAGTGAGGTGGCCACCGCCTTGGCGATCAGGGTCTTGCCGCACCCGGGGGGCCCGTACAGGAGCACCCCCCGGGGCGCGCGCAGCCCGTAGGCGCGGTACAGCTCCGGGTGGGCGAAGGGCAGCTCCAGGGCGTCACGCACCTGGGCCACCTGCTTCCCCAGGCCCCCGATGTCGGACCAGGCCACCTCGGGGCTCTCCGCCACCACCAGCTGCTCGACGCCGCTGCGCTCCACCCGGGCCAGGGCGAGGTCCGCCCGCAGGTCCGCCGTCAGGGTGTCCCCCGGGGCCAGGGCCGCCGGGTCGAGAGTGGCGGCCAGCGTCAGCAGGCGGCTGGTGCCTGAGCCGGTGGTGACCAGGGCCCGGGGGCGGCTGGCACCATCTGGTACCAGCTCCTCAAGCACCACGGCCTCCCCGGTGACCGGCCCTGGCAGCACCTCCACCACCAGCAGCTGGTCGTTGACCGCCACGCGCGCCCCCGCCTGCAGCCGGGCGGCGTCCAGGCCCGGGTGCACCGCCAGGCGCATGGTCCTCCCGGACAGGCTCACCTCCACGTAGGCCGCCTGGCTGCCAGTGCCCTCACCGGGACCGTCAGAGACGGCTGGGGCCGCTGGGGCCGTCACGGTGCCGAAGGTGAGCGGCGGCCGGGTCACGGCGTCGAGCTGCTCCCCCAGCTCCCGGAGGCGGGCGCGGGCGGCGGTGAGGGCGGCGGCCAGGCGCTCGTTCTTCTCCGCCAGGCTGACCGCCTGGGCGCGCGCCTCCCGCAGCTGGTGGCTGGTGAAGGAGGGGGCGGGCGCGGGTCCCTGGGCCGGGGGCTGGGTGTCAGTCATGCCCACCAGTGTCGTCAGTGAGCACCGCGGTAGCGTCATCCGGCTGCTTGGCGAGACTGTCGCGCAGCACGCGACGCACCTTCTTGTCCGTGCTGGTGCGCTCCTTGACGTCCTGGGGTACCCAGTAGCCGCCCTCGTCGTAGGCGCCCCGGGCGGGGGGGCGCTTGCGGGTCAGCGGACGGGAGCCGGCAGCCAGGCGCCGGGCGGTCAGCAGGAAGCCGGTGTGGGCCACCATGCGGTGGTCGGGCCGCACGGACAGGCCGTCCACGTTCCAGGTGCGCACCAAGGACTCCCAGGACTCCGGCTCCGTGAACAGCCCCGAGTGGCGCAGCGCCTCCACCGTGCGCGACAGCTGGGTGGTGGTGGCCACGTAGGCCAGGAACACGCCGCCGGGTGCCAGGGCCCGGGCCCCCTGGGCCACGCACTCCCAGGGCGCCAGCATGTCCAGCACGACCCGGTCCACGGAGCCGTCCTGCACGTGCTGGGCCACGACCTCGTTGAAGTCACCGGCGCGCAGCTCCCAGGCGGGGTGGTGGCGCCCGAACCAGCAGTCCACGTTGCTGGCGGCGATCTGGGCGAAGTCGTGGCGGCGCTCGATGGACAGCAGGTGCCCCTGCTCACCGATGGCCGACAGCAGGTTCATGGTGAGCGCCCCGGAGCCCACACCCGCCTCAATGACCCGGGCACCGGGGAAGATGTCCCCCATAGCCACCACCTGCCCGGAGTCCTTGGCGTAGACCACCTGGGCGCCACGGGGCATGGACAGCACGTAGTCGGCCAGCAGCGGGCGCAGCAGCAGCAGCTCGTGACCGGTCTCGGTTACCAGCACGGTGCCCTCCTCCCGGCCCACGACGTCGCGGTGGTGGAAGGAGCCGCGCACGGACTGGAAGTAGCCGGCCGGGTCCAGCTGGAAGGTGTTCTTGGCGCCCTTGACGTCGGTGACCTGGATGCGTTCACCGTAGCGGAAGGGGCCGCGCCGACCCGCCTGTCCCAGGACCTCCTGGGTCAGGTGGCGCACCGGCAGCCGGGGCGGGGCGGGGGCGCTGGAGGCGGCGGCTGGCACGCCGTCGGGCGGGAGGGTGCTCCCGGTGCTGACGCTGGCGTCCGCGACGGCGCCCGGGGCGGGGACGGTCTCTTGCTTGTCACTCATTGGCGGCGAGTCTAGTGAGCGGTCAAGCCGCCTGCGGCACCTACCTGCGCCTGGCTGGCCGCGAGCATCTGGGAGCCGGTCACCAGCTCCAGGCCCCGGGCCTTGAGCGTGGCCAGGGAGCGGGCCATGGCCCGCAGCAGCGCCTCGGTCGGCTGGGTGCGCCCGTCATGGCACAGGATCACTGAGCCGGGGCCAGCCTTGTCAGCCACCGCCGCGGCGGCAGCGGCAGAGGGGCTGTTCAGGCTCCACAGCAGCACGTCCAGGCCGCGCTCGGCGGCGACCATCAGGGCAGGGGCGTCCACCCGCCCGTAGGGTGGCCGCCACAGCCGGGGCCGGGGGGCGCCAGCCTCCTGGATCGCGGCGACTGTGCGGTCCACGGAGTCACGCAGCTGCTCCACCTCCACGCCGTACACGTCCGTGTGCACCCAGTTGTGTACGCCCACCTCGTGCCCGGCCTCCACCTGCCGGGCCACCAGCTCGGGACGCACCTGCACGGCCTCCCCCAGCACGAAGAAGGTAGCCCGGACCTCGATCTCAGCCAGCAGGTCCAGCACCAGGGGCGTCCAGCGGGGGTCGGGGCCGTCGTCGAAGGTCACGCAGGCCAGGCGCTGGTCCGGCGGGCCCTGGAACAGGACCCGGGCCCCGAGCAGGGCCCGCTGGCCCGGGAGGGGAGCCACCCGGGCGGTGGGCTTGAGGTGGGTGTCCAGGTGGTGGGCGGCTGCCGCGCCGCCGCTCGCACCCACGGCCGCCCCGGCGGTGGCCAGGGCCGCTCCCCGCAGACCGGCCCGCAGCAGATGGCGCCGGTCCGTGGTGGCAGGCCGGTACGTCTGCGCCTGGTCAGACGGAGGGAGGACGCCACCGGTTACAGGTGACGGTGCGGGAGGGGGAGCCACAAGGCAACATTAGCCCGGCTGCTGGACTCCTGGCACAGCTGTCCCCTGGAGAGCCTGTGAGGCGGCGCGCGGCGGTGGCCTCAGGCTGCGGGGTCAGCAGGGCGGGCGGGGCAGGCAGGGCGCCAGGATCACGGCTAAGGGCCTGCGGCGGCACCGGCGGTACCAGACTGCCCGCTCGGGAGGCCGTCTGCCAGCCTGCCTACCGGTCCCCGGCGGTCTTCGGAGGGCCCACGATGACAGGGCTCAGCGGGCTCCGGTGGGCACCGCCCCCAGCACCTGGCCCCGCTCCAGCAGCACCAGCCAGCGGCTAACGGCGCGCGCCCGCTTGAGGGCCTCCGCCCCGGCCACACCGTCCAGGTCTGAGGAGACCGCCGCCGCAGGCAGCACCTGGCACACCTGCCCGGCCAGCGCCGTCTCCCCGGGGCTGGGTCGGGTCAGTCCCGCCTCCACCAGGGCCTGGGCGTCAATGAGGCCGAGCAGGTCAGCGCCCTCTACCACCAGGACCACAGAGGTGCCCTGGGCGAGCTCGGCACGCACCACGGCCAGGGGGGTGGAGGCTGGCAGCGGCTTGACCGGCCGCACCAGCCTGCGCAGGTCCAGCCTGACGGCGGCGCGGCTGTTCCGGCCCAGGGACAGCACCTGCCAGCTGGTGGAGGTGATGGTCCAGCCCACCAGGGCCACGAGCATGAGGCTGAAGGTGGCGGGCTGGCGGCCCTCAAGCACCAGGGGGCCCAGCACCCAGCGCCAGACCATGCCTGCCACGATCAGCAGGCCACCCCAGGCCGCCAGACGCTGCCCCAGCTCCCGACGCCCCGTGACCTGGTGCACCAGCGCGGACAGGGCGTGCCCGCCGTCTAGCGGCAGCCCCGGCAGGATATTGAACACTGCCAGCGCCAGGTTCACCCAGGACACCGCCCACAGGGTCAGCCCCACCGGCAGGGGCAGGAGCGCCAGGGCGGAGAGCCAGGAGGTGACCAGCCACAGCAGGGCGTTGGTGGCGGGCCCGGACACTGAGGTGAGCACGTCCTTCCACGGGGCCCAGTCACGCGCCGGGCCGAAGCTGGTGCGGCCGCCCAGGAGCATGAGCTCGTAGCGCACCGGCCTGCGTCCCAGCACGGTGCCGGTCAGGCCGTGGGCCAGCTCGTGCAGGAGCACGGAGAGCAGCACCCCGGCCGCGGCACCGACCAGCACGCCCAGCAACGTGACCGGGGAGGTGAACACTCTGCTGACGGCGGGGAACCAGGAGGCGGCCACCAGCAGTCCCAGCAGCAGGGAGGTGGGGTCGACGACGACGGGGGCGCCGCCTACACGCATCAGGGTCCAAGGCTCGCGGGAGGCGGGAGTCACTGGTGTGGTCATGGGCTGAGACTACTTGGCGGTAGGCTGCCGGACGCCCGTGGGCCGGGACGACGCGGCAGCTAGGTACTGCGGGGCCATGACGCTGTGGTCACCGGGGTTGTACGGGCGCAGCGGGCTAGGGCTAGGCCGGGACTGGTGGTGACAGCGAGAGTCCCTGACCGGGGTTCATCCGCGCGCCTGCGGGGTCGACCGGAAGCGGACGCGCCAGACGGTGGAGCCGTCCGGTTAATCCCCGCGCCTGCGGGGTCGACTGATCCAGGCGATCCAGGAAGGGCTCACGCCCGGGTTAATCCCCGCGCCTGCGGGGTCGACCAAGGGCGCCAAGACCCACTGGCGATGCTAATGGGTTAATCCCCGCGCCTGCGGGGTCGACAACAGCTTAGAGACGGAACGGCGTCCACATCGGGGTTAATCCCCGCGCCTGCGGGGTCGACCCCAGGGTCTGGTGCGCTCGCGAATGTCGCTATCGGTTAATCCCCGCGCCTGCGGGGTCGACCCGTCTGCATGTGCGACGACATCGTGCATGTGAGGTTAATCCCCGCGCCTGCGGGGTCGACCTCGGGCTTTGCGACAACCGGCATGTGGAGAGGAGGTTAATCCCCGCGCCTGCGGGGTCGACCCGTCTGCATGTGCGACGACATCGTGCATGTGAGGTTAATCCCCGCGCCTGCGGGGTCGACCTCGGGCTTTGCGACAACCGGCATGTGGAGAGGAGGTTAATCCCCGCGCCTGCGGGGTCGACCAGGCGGTGCTATTCTTATGCTCATGCCTAGCCGGTTAATCCCCGCGCCTGCGGGGTCGACGCCACAATAAGTTGACTATTGGAGCGGACACTCGGTTAATCCCCGCGCCTGCGGGGTCGACCGCTTGTAGATCGGCGGAATCCCAACGTTGAGGACATCATACCTCAGGCAGTTTCCTTCACTGCTGACCTAGGACGCGCGAGCAGGTGAGGTGCGCGGCAGGCTGCGCGACAAGGAGCCTCCACGACGTCGTCGCCCTGCTGTGCAGCCCGCCAGGGCAGGCGGTGGAGCAGGAGTAGGCTCTGTGCCAGGAGTGGGCGGTAGCGTCAGGGCATGACCCAGCAGAACCCGCCGCGCCCCACCGGCCCCCTGGCCCGTCCCCAGGGCGGCGCCCGGACAGTGGCCCTGTCCCCCTCCCGGGCCAAGGACTTCCTGCAGTGTCCCCTGCTGTTCCGCCTGCGCACGGTGGACCGGCTGCCGGAGCCCGGCTCGCTGGCCACCCACAAGGGGACCTTGGTGCACGCCGTGCTGGAGCGGCTCTTTGACCTGCCCGCCGCACAGCGGTGCAGCGCAGCCGCCCTGGACCTGCTGCCGGGGCAGTGGGAGGACCACCAGCGCCGTCACCCGGAGGTCCTGACCCTTTTCACGGAGCCGGGTCAGGTGGAGCCCTGGCTGGCTGAGGCCCGCCAGCTGCTGGAGGCCTACTTCCAGCTGGAGAACCCACGCCGCCTGGAGCCTGCGGAGCGGGAGGTGCTGGTAGAGGCCCGCACCCGGGGCGGCTTGCTGATGCGCGGATTCGTGGACCGGCTTGACGTGGCCCCCAGCGGGGCCGTGCGGGTGGTGGACTACAAGACCGGCAAATCACCCAGCCCGCGCTTCCAGGAGGAGGCCCTGTTCCAAATGCGCTTCTACGCGCTGGTGCTGCGCCTCCAACGGGGCCAGGCGCCGGCACGCACCCAGCTGATCTACCTCAAGGACGGCCGCACCCTGACCCACGACCCGCGCCCCACAGAGCTGGAGGCGGTGGAGACCAAGGTGGAGCGGATCTGGGACGAGGTGGAGGACTGTGCCAGGTCCGGGCAGTTCCGGCCCCGGCGCTCGCGGCTGTGCGACTGGTGCGCCTTCCAGGACCGCTGCCCGGAGTTCGGAGGTCAGCCGCCTGAGGCCCCGCCGGACGGCCTGCAGAGGCTGCTGGGTGCCAGGTCCTGAGGGCTGACCCAGGCCGCTTTGAGACCAGCCCAACTCCGGCCAGGTGCGTGCCGACGCGCCCCCGGCCATCTGCGGGGCATACGGTAAACGCATGGAGCACCGGAGACTTGGCGGCACGGGTCTGCGCGTCTCAGCCCTGGGGCTGGGGACGCTTACCTGGGGGCGTGACACGGACGAGGCAGAGGCCCAGGAGCAGCTGGACCTGCTGCTGGACGCGGGCGGCACCCTGCTGGACACAGCCGCCTCCTTCGGCGACGGCCTCAGCGAGCACGTGATCGGCAAGCTCCTGCACGGGCACGTGGACCGCCGGGAGGTGGTGCTCGTCTCCAAGGCGGGCATCCGCACCTGGCGCACCGGCGAGCGGGGCTCGGTGGCCGACACCTCCCGCGGCACCCTGCTGGACGTGCTGGACGAGTCCCTGACCCGTCTGGGCACCGACCACCTGGACCTGTGGCTGGTGCACGTGCCGGACCACACCACCCCCCTGGAGGAGACCGCCTCGGCCCTGGAGGCAGCGGTCTCCTCGGGCCGGGCCCGCTACGTGGGCCTGTCCAACCACCCGGCCTGGGCCACCGTGCGGGTCGCTGACCTGCTGGGGCAGGGCGGCCCGGGCCTGGCGGCGGTCCAGGTGGAGCACTCCCTGCTGTGCCGAGGCATCGAGCGGGAGGTACTGCCTGCCACCAACGCGCTGGGAGCCGGGGTGCTGGGGTACGCGCCGCTGGGGCGCGGCGTGCTCAGCGGCAAGTACCGCTCCACCACTCCCCCGGACTCCCGCGCCGCCTCGCCCCACCTGCGGGCCTATGTGGCGCCCTACCTGGGTGAGAGCCAGCGCCGGGTGGTGGAGGCCGTGTCCACGGCAGCCGCGGGGCTGGACCGCAAGCCGGTGGAGATCGCCCTGGCCTGGGCCCGCGACGCCCCGGGGGTCTCGGCCACGGTGCTGGGCGCCCGCACCCCGGCCCAGCTGCAGGGGCTGCTCTCCGCCGAGACGCTGGTGCTGCCGCCTCAGATCCGGCACGTGCTGGACGAGGTGACGGCGCCGGAGCTGGGCTACCCGGAGCGCTTCTGATCCCCTGGCGGCCGCCCCGTTAGCACCCCGCCACCTCTCCTGCCGCTGCCACGCCACCTAGGCTCTTCAGCCATACCGGACAGACAGCCGGACGACGCACCGCAAACAGGTTGCGGCAACGTTTGCACACATCTGCGCAAACGTTTGTATAGTGTGTTCCATGCCGCACAGCGGCCAGTCGGCAAGCCCGGCTCCCTGCAACCACAACGAGGTGGCGCATGTCTTTTATATCCTCCCTGTTCCGCATCGACGCCAAGCCTGTTGGCGACGTGCCCCTGCCCCAGCAGCGCAAGCGCTGGCTGGTTGAGTTCCTCAAGGTCTACTCGGTCCTGGTGATCGGCTACGGCGGCTTCTACCTGCTGCGCACCAACTTCAAGTCCGCCCAGCCCTTCCTCAAGGAGCAGGTCGGCCTGTCCACCACCGAGCTGGGCACCATCGGCTTTGCCTTCTCCCTGACCTACGGCTTCGGTGGCCTCCTGCTCGGCTTCTTCGCCGACGGCAAGAACACCAAGCGCGTCGTCTCCGCCCTGCTGATCGCCTCCGGACTGACCTCGATCCTGATCGGGGCGGTGCTCGCCGCCACGAACAACCCCTACGGCATCCTGATCCTGCTGTGGTCCCTCAACGGCCTGTTCCAGGCCCCCGGTGGCCCCTGCTGCAACTCCACCATGAACCGCTGGACCCCCCGCGGCCTGCGGGGCCGCTTCATCGGCTGGTGGAACGCCTCCCACAACCTGGGGGCCATGGCCGCCGGGGCACTGGCCCTGTGGGGCGCCAACACGCTGTTCAACGGCAACGTGATCGGCATGTTCATCGTGCCCGCTATCGTGGCGATCCCCATCGGTATCTGGGGCTTCTTCTTCGGTAAGGACGACCCCTCCGAGCTGGGCTGGGAGCGGCCCGAGACGATCTTCGAGGAGCCGGTGGCCAAGGCCGACGTCGTCACCGAGGAGGTCTCCAAGGGCCGGATCCTCATGGACTACGTCGTCAAGAACCCGGCGGTGTGGTTCCTGTGCGTCGCCAACGTGGCCGCCTACTGCGTGCGCATCGGCATCGACAACTGGAACGTGCTCTACACCCACGAGGTCCTGGGCTTCTCCGACTACACGGCCGTGAACACCACCATCGCGCTGGAGATGGGCGGCCTGGTCGGCTCCCTGGCCTGGGGCTTCATCTCCGACAAGCTCGGGGGACGCCGCGCCGTCACCGCCGCAATCGGCCTGGGCCTGGTGATCGTGCCCATCATGGTCTACTCCCAGGCATCCTCCGAGGCCGTGGTCTACGGCGCCCTGTTCCTGATCGGGTTCCTGATCTTCGGCCCCGTGACCCTGATCGGCATCTGCGTGATCGGCTTCGCCCCCAAGACCGCCACCGTAGTGGTCAACGCGGTGCCCCGCGCCTTCGGCTACGTCTTCGGTGACTCCATGGCCAAGGTGCTGCTCGGCCGTATCGCCGACCCCAAGAAGGACGGACTGACGGTCTTCGGGCACACCCTGCACGGCTGGGGATCCACCTTCACCGTGCTGATCTTCTCCGCGGTAGTGGGCCTGGCCTGCCTGCTTGTGGTGGCACTGCTGGAGGAGCGTATGCTCCGCGCAGACCGCAAGTTCTCCCAGGACAAGCCCCAGGAGGTGGCTTCAGCATGAGCACCAGCACCCCGGACCTGGACCACCTGCTCCAGGTGGCCCTGGACACCGTGGCCCAGGCCGCGCAGATCGCCCAGGACCCGGCCCGTCGGGAGGGCCTGGACGTGCGCACCAAGTCCGGCCGCAACGACCTGGTCACCGCCGTCGACCGGGCGGTGGAGGACTTCGTGGCCGACCGGCTCCAGGCCCGTACCGGCCTGCCCCTGCTGGGAGAGGAGGGCCACTCCATCGACTCCTTCCAGGGGCTGGTGTGGGTGCTGGACCCGGTTGACGGCACCATGAACTTCGTGGAGACCCGCCGCGACTACGCCGTCTCCCTGGCCCTGTGCGAGGACGGCGTGCCCCTGGTCGGTGTGGTGGCCGACGTCGTAGGCGGTCACGTCTACAGCGCCGTGCGCGGCCAGGGCGCCAGCTGCGACGGCGAGCCGCTGGGGGCGTTGGGCCAGGGACCGGCACGCACCGACTGCGTGATAATCACCGACCTCAAGGAGATGCAGGCCCTGCCCCGCCTGGCCCAGTGCCTGGTGGAGTCGCGTGGCCACCGCCGCTACGGCTCCGCGGCCCTGGAGTGCGTGGAGGTGGCCTGCGGCCGGGCCGGGGCCTTCGTGCACATGTGGGTGGCGCCCTGGGACATCGCGGCTGCGGCCCTGATCTGCCAGGAGGCAGGCGCGGTGTTCACCCGCCTGGACGGCACCCCGCTCGACGTGCGCCACAAGGGCTCTGTGCTGGTGGCGCCGCCGCGCACCCACGCCGAGCTGCTGCAGCGGCTCATGATCGACCCCAGCTGAGTCAGGGACCTCTGGCTCTGGGCCCGGGCGCGCCTGCGTGCGTCCGGGCCCAGGTCCGTTGTGGATATCCGGAAATCTCGTGAGCCATATGTCCCGGTCTCGCGGTACCGATGTCCCGGTCTCGCGAGACCGGGACATCGGTACCGCGAGACCGGTAAGGGGAACCTAAGCCACCAGACCGGTAGAGCCTCTTACCACCAGCTCCGTGTCCACCCGCACCCGCTCGGCGTCCCCCGGTGGCCCAACCACCTCCAGACGCTTGCAGGCCAGCTCCACCGCCAGGGAGGCCACCACCGCCGGACACCGGTCGATACTGGTCAGGTCAAAGGCCTGGCTCGCGGCGATACGGGAGTTGTCGCAGCCCGTCACCGACACCTGCCTGCCAGGCTGCAGGCCCGCGCGCAGCAGCGCCACCACCGCCCCCTGAGCGCACTGGTCGTTGTAGCAGACGAGCGCGGTATCCTCCCCCAGTCCCAAGCCACCCGCACCCAGCAGATGCTCAGTGGCCTGGAAACCCGCGTCCAGGCTCGCCCCGGCAGTCACCACCCGGTACGCCAGCCCCGTAGTATCAGCCGCCCGCAGGAAGGCCCCGCGCCGGGCGTCCGCCGAGCCTCCGGCCGGGCCGTCCAGATAGCACACCTGCCGGTGCCCCAGTCCCGCCAGGTGCTCGCAGGCCTGGCGCATCCCCACCGTGTTGTCCGAGGTCACCAGGTCCACCACCGGTCCCGGAGCCTCCTGCCCCACCCCGATCATCGGCATGCGCACCGCCGCCAGGTCCAGCCCCACCAGCTGGCTGGGGTCCAGCACGATGACGGCCTGGCAGCGCAGCTGCTCCAGTGCCTGCAAGGCCATGTCAACCGGGTGGTTCTCGCTGACGGAGTGCACCACCAGGCTCAGCCGCTGCTCCTGGGCGCGAGCCAGGATCTGCTCGTGCAGGGCGGCGTGCAGCTCCTGCTCCAGGCGGCACACCAGGCCCACGTTGCGGTTGGTGGCGGCACGCAGCAAGGACGCCGCCAGGTCAATCCGGTAGCCGGTCCGGGCAGCCTCCTCCTGGATGCGTCTGCGGGTGGCCTCCCCCACCCGGGGGCTACCGCTCAGGGCCCGGGAGACGGTCGAGACAGAGGTGCCGGTGGCCTCCGCGAGGTCCTTGAGGGTGGGGCGCCTGCCTGGGCCTTCAGGACGCACCGGGAGGCTCAGTCCTCGTCGTCGTCTTCGTCGAAGTCCTCGTACTCACCGTCGTCGTCGAAGTCCTCGTCGAAGTCGTCGTCATCGTCCTCCACGTCACCGTCGTCCTCAACGGTGTCGAAAGGCAGCTCGATGCCGTAGGTGGTGAACAGGGCGTCGTCGTAGGTGAAGAAGGCGTCCTGGAGGGCGTTCTCCGTGGCGACGACCGCCGGGGAGAGCTCGTCCCCCGTCGCTGCGGCGTCCAGGTGCGCCTCGAAGGCTGCGATGAGTCGGTTGAGCGCGGACCGCGGGTCGTTCGTCATGTGCCCAGCCTAGCGGCTCACAGCCCCCGTAGGTCACCCAAGTGGGCAGGCAACGGGCGCGGCGGCCCCAGGCAGTGCCCGCCCAGGCCGCCGCACCCGGCTACCAGGCACTCAGTCAGCCAGCCCCAGGGTCTGGGAGACGAAGGAGGAGAACAGGTCCTCACCCTTGATGCGGGCGGTCTCCTCCGGCCCCACGACCACCCGCAGGCCGTCACGCATGACCTGGGAGGCCCCGCCGTCGGGCCCCAGCGGCAGCACCACCAGCTCAGGCTGGGGCGTGTAGACGGCGCTGGCGGGCCGGCCCTCGATCAGGTCGGTGATGTTCTGCGCCACCACCGCGGCGTGGGCGCGGGCCGCGTCCGCCCGCTTAGTCTCCCGCACGTCCGTGATGTCGCCGATGGCCCACACGCCCGGGTGGTCCACCACCCGCAGGTGGTCATCCACCCGGATGGTGCCGTCGTAGTGACGGATGTCGTCGTAGTCCGGCCCCAGGTAGCCGGTGGCGGGGCTGGCCCCGTAGGCACGGAACCACATGTCGGCCTCCAGCTGGAGCCCCTTCTTGGTGGTGACACGGAAGGGTGAGAGCACCCCGGGGTCCACCGGCGGCAGGGCCGCGAGCTTGTCGCCGGTGACCACCTCCACGCCCCGCTGCGCGAGCTGCTCCAGGATGGACTCGCGCAGCTCGGGCTTGTAGCCCCCGTTGGGCAGGATCTGCTCCGCCATCTCCAGCAGAGTGACCTTGACGCTGGGGAAGGCGGAGGTGATCTCCCCGGCCAGCTCGATGCCGACGTCCCCGCCACCGACCACCAGCACGCGCTGTGACTGCTCCAGGTTGACGTGGGCCCGCTCGATACGGGCCTTGGCCACCACTGCCATGGACTCCATGTGCTTGGCCGGGAAGGGGTAGGCGGTGCCGGTAGCCAGCACCAGGTGGTCGGCCTCGATCTCCCCGTCGCCGGAGACGGACACGGTGGTGCCCTTGACCGCCATCACGGTGCCCTGGATGACGCGGCCCCGCTGCAGCAGGTTGTCGTAGGGCAGGAAGATCTTCTCCGCCCACTCCCGGTCCACCGCGGCACGCAGGGCGGCCGCGTGGTTGACAAAGGTGTCCTTCTGCTCGATCAGCGTGACCTCAGCCACGGGGTCCAGGGCCTTGGCCAGGGCGATCCCGCCGTATCCGCCGCCGACAATAGTTACTCGTGCCATAGTGCTTGTCCTTACTAGAGGTGCTTCGGTGGGTCGGTTATCTGTCAGCCCGCAGGAGGTCAGTCGAGGGTCCGACGGCGCAGCAGCGGCTCTATGCGCGGCTGGCGGCCCGTCAGGGACTCGAAGGACTCCAGGGGGTCGCGGGAGTCTCCGCGGCTGAGGAACTCGCGGCGGAAGCGCTCACCCGCCTGGCGGTTCAGTCCCAGGTCCCCGTCCTGGGCACCCTGCCCGTCGGTGCGGAACCAGTCGGTGGCGTCGGCGTCCATGACCTCGCTCCAGATGTAGGAGTAGTAGGCCGCGCCGTAGTAGCCCGCGAACACGTGCTGGAAGTAGGTGGTGCGGTAGCGCGGCGGCACCAGGGCGTCGTCGATCCCGACCGCCTGCAGGGCCCGGTGCTCGAAGTCCTCCACCTGCTCCGCACTGCCAGGGACCTGGGCGGGCAGCAGGGTGTGCCAGGCCTGGTCCAGGAGGGCCGCCCCCAGGTACTCGGTGGTGGCGTACCCCTGTCCGAAGGCCCCCTGCGCGCGCAGCTGCTGCACCAGCCCGGCGGGCAGCGGCTCCCCCGTGTCCACGTGCACCGCGTAGGAGGCCAGCACCCGGGGGTGCAGGGCCCAGGACTCGTTGACCTGGGAGGGGAACTCCACCACGTCCTGGGGCACGCTCGTGCCGGCGGCGCTCGGCCAGTAGGTGTCGGAGAACATGCCGTGCAGGGCGTGCCCGAACTCGTGGAAGCAGGTGACCACCTGGTCCCAGCTGAGCAGGGTGGGTCCGCTCTCCGGCTGCTCGAAGTTCGCGCAGTTGATGACCACCGGCCGCCTGCCGGTCAGGTGGGACTGGGTGACCAGCTCGTTCATCCAGGCGCCCCCGCCCTTGCCGGGGCGGGCGAACATGTCCGCCACGAACAGGGCCAGCACCGGGGCCTGCGGCTCAGCCGTGGCCTCCTGGCCCGCTGACGGCGCCCGCCCAGCCTCCGCTGGCGCTCCTGCCGACGACGCCTGCTGGTCGCGCACCTCCCAGACCCGCACGCTGGGGTCGTACATGTGGGCGGCCAGGTCCGGCCGCTCGTGGAAGGTGATGCCGTACAGGGCAGTGGCCGCGTAGAACACGCCCTTCTCGACGACGTTCCACAGCTCCAGGTAGGGGGCGAGGGTGGCGTCGTCCACCCCGAAGCGCTCCTTGCGCTCCGCCTCCTCGTAGCGACGCCAGTCAGCGGGGCCGAAGTCCTCGCCCGGCTCGGTCGCCGGGTCGGCAGCCATGCGCTCGGCGTAGCGGGCCGCCTCCTGGCGGGCGTTGGCCATCGCGGGGCCCACCAGGCGCGTCAGCATGGAGCTGACCGCCTCCGTGCTCCTGGCGGCCGAGGCGGCGGCCACGGTCTCGGCGTGGTGGGCGTAGCCCAGGAGCTGGGCGCGCTCGGCCCGCAGGGCCGCCACCTCCAGCACGTCCGCGCGCACGTCGTGCTCTCCGGACAGCCCCCGGCCCATTGACCGCTCCAGCAGCTCCACCCGGGCGCTGTGGGGCTCGGTGGCAGCCAGCGCAGGCGTGAGCGTGAAGTTGACCACACCAGCGTCGTGCATGGCCTTGGCCATGCGGGTGCCGATAGAGGTCGTCAGGGTGGTCAGGCGGGCGTTCAGCTCCCGCAGGCGGGCGGCCTCCGCCCCCTGCAGCGCCACGCCGTTGCGCTCAAAGTCCTCGACCGCCAGGCGCAGCAGCCGCGCGGTGGCGGCGTCGACGGGGGCGCCCGCGGCGTCGGTGGGCGCGGCGCCCTGCGCCTGGGCCGCCAGCACCCGGTCGTGCAGGGCCTTGTAGCGCCGGTACAGGCGGACGTCCAGGTCGAAGGCGTCCTTGTGGGCCGCCAGCTCCGGGGCCAGCCGCTCCTCCAGCTCGTCCAGCTCCGGGCACTCGGTGGCGGCCGTGAGGCTGTAGAGCACCGTCAGGGCCCGGTCCAGCAGGTCACCGGAGCGCTCCAGGGGCACCAGGGTGTTGGCGACGCTCGGCTCAGCCGGGTCGGTGGCCACCGCCTCCCACTGGGCCCGCTGCTGCGCCATGCCCGCACGGACCGCTGGCTCGATGTCCTGGTGGCGTACCGCGGCGAAGTCCGGCAGCCCCAGGTCCAGGGTCCAGGGGGCGGCCAGGCAGTTGCCAGGGTCAAGCTCCGGCACTGCGGGGCTGAGGCTGGTAGAGGGATCGGTCATGGGCACATCGTGCCATGCCTGGGGGCAGGCGCTCCGTCTTTCTGCACGTCCTTGCCTGGCCTGGGCGCCTGCGGCAGGCGGCACCGCAGGCGGGCAGGAGACTGGAGGCCCGCCCCACCGACGCCGTCGCCTGCGCCCGGCCAGGCCCTCATCGGCTCAGGCCCAGCACGCCAGCGACGTCCGGGGGGAAGAACCCGGGCCCCTTGAGCACCTTGCCGTCCGCCCGGTAGATGGGCTGCCCGTCCTCCCCCAGCTTGGACATGTTGGAGCGCTGCACCTCTGCGAGCACCGCCGCCAGGTCGATGCCGGTCTCCAGCGCCATGCCGTAGATCACGTAGACCAGGTCGGCCAGGGCATCGGCCGCCTCCACGGTGTCGCGCCTGCCGTCGTCGGCCCGCACCGCCCGGCCGTAGGCCTCCTCCACCTCCCGGCGAGCAGCCGCCCCGTAGACGGCGCCCGTGAGCTCGGCGAACTCCTCGGCGATCAGCCCCATGCGCATGTGCAGGCTCTTGCGTTCCAGGCTAGGGCCGTCGGTCTGCACCGGCAGACCGTAGACCTTGTGGAAACGACGCACCAGGGCCTCGGGGTCGTCCCCCTCCCGCTCCCCGACGCCGTCGTGGGGCACCAGGGGGGTGCGCCTGCCCCTGTCGTGTGAGGAGCCCGCCACCTGGCCACCGACGGTCAAGGGGCCGTCCCAGGGGGCGGCGGGCCGCAGCGGCTCCCCCGGCAGCAGGGTGGCCACCCAGCCGTCCTGCAGGGTCCCGTCGTTGGGCAGGTAGGAGCGCACCCGCCCCTCCCGACGGAAGCCTAGGGACCAGGCCACCCGCCAGGAGGGCCAGTTGGGCACGCCGTCGTGGATGTCGCAGCGCCACCGCAGGGCCTGGGCGGCCAGGGGCCCCTGCGGGTCGAAGGCCATAGTGATGAGCGCCTGCGCCGAACGGGTGACGGTGCCGCGCCCACGGGCCTGCGGGGCCTGCCAGAAGCCGATCTCCCAGACCCCGTGCCCCACGCTGGTCAGCCCCATCATGCCGACCAGCTGGGCCCGGCCGTCCGCGTCCAGCTCACGCACCGCCCAGCTCAGGTCCTGCCCACTCTCCCAGCCCGGCACCACCGTCTCCCGCACGAAGGCGACGGCGTGCTCCCGGGTGTAGCCCCGCGGCACGGTGGTCCACTCCTGGATGTCCGGGTCCTGGCAGATCGCGGCGATCTGGTCCACGTCCTGCTCGGTGGGGGCGGACAGCAGCAGCGCTGGCAGCTCACGGCCGTCACGCTGCGTGGCCGGGACGGTGATCTCGAAGACGTGCATAGGACTCAGCCTAGTGGGCGGCCGGTCACGGTGGCAGGGCCGCCAGCGGGTTGCGGGTGGCGGTGCTGGCGGTGGCGCCATCCCTGGTGCGGGCGCTGGCCCAGGTCCGGGGGCCGGCCCGGGCTTAGTCAGGGCAGCCCTGCGGCCCGGCCGCCTGTGCCCGCCGTCCAGAAGGAAGAAACCCCCGGGGCCTACTGGCCAGCCAGGGGTGTTGCGGTGTCCGAGGGGGGACTTGAACCCCCACGCCCGTTTAATAAGGCACTAGCACCTCAAGCTAGCGCGTCTACCTATTCCGCCACTCGGACTTGTTCCGCCGTCCGGTGGCGCGAGCCTGCCGGGCGACGAGGGAGAACTTAGCACGGGCCCGCGCCGGGCGCACAATCCCGGCCTGCGTGCCCCTGCTCACAAGGCCTTGCAAGGTCCTGCGGGGCTTCTACAGGGACTCGGTGTACAGCCGGGCCCCCAGGGACCAGGTCTGCCCCGGCTCCAGCACCGGGGCGTCCTGCCGGGCCGCCGCCGTCTCCACGCACAGGAAGCGGGGGAACTCGTCGTCAGCCAGGTCTGCCATGCCCTTGGCGGAACCCGACCAGGGGTTCCACACCACCGTGGTCGGTGAGCCCAGGCCCTCGACCACGATCGTGCGCGAGCCGCCCGGGTCGGTGACCCGCACGGTGCCTGAGGAGCGGTAGACCCGGTCCACCGGGCCACGCACCTGCAACGGCCCCACCTGCACCTGCCCGCTGACGCTGCCCTCGGTGTACTCCGCCCCCTCCAGGCCCGTGACCTGGCAGGCGGTTACGTCGTGGACCGCCAGGTAGGAGTGCAGAGCCGCCTCCACCAGGCGGGGGCTGCTGCCGGTGTTGCGCAGCGACAGGCTCAGCCTCAGGGTCTGCCCCACCTCCACCTCGTACATAACGGCCAGGGAGTCGTGCTCCAGGGTGAGCAGGGCGACTGCCCCGCCCTCCGCCGTGGTCTGCACCGAGCGCAGCCGCCAGGTCATGGTGCGGGCCCAGCCGTGCCTAGGGCGGGAGGTGCCCTGCGGTCCTGCCCCGAACCAGGGCAGGCACAGGGGCACGCCGCCCCGGATGCCGGTGGCGCCGTCGAAGACCGCCTGGCGGGACAGGAACAGGACCGGCTTGCCGCCCCGGGGCGTCCAGGCAGTCAGGTGGGCACCAAAGAGGTAGATCTCGGCGCTGCCCGCCGGGGCGTCCACGAGCAGCCGGGGCTCACCCCCGCGGCCGCGGCTCAGGACGGCACAGCGGGGCAGTCCGCTCAAGGCCGTACCGAGGGACGCGCTGGCTCCGTTGAAGGTCGTCATGGAGTACACGCTAGTAGGCTTAGGCCTGAGTCGGCTGTGAGCTAGGAGGCCCCATGAAGCTGCCCCGGGTCAGGGTAGACCGCCACCAGCCGCGGCAGGCCTCCGCCCCCGGCAGGCCGCCGCGCCCCGCTCCCCTGGAGGTGGCCCCCACGGTCGTGCTGCTGGACCTGGACGGTACCCTGACGGACTCGGCCCCGGTGATACTGCGCTCCCTGCGTGCCACCCTGGAGGAGCTTGACCTGCCGCCCGCCAGCGACGAGGAGCTCATGCGCTACGTGGGTCCGCCGCTCTCTGAGGGCTTTCGCCTGAACGCGGGCCTGGAAGGCGCGGAGAACGACCAGGCGGTAGCGGTCTACCGGCACCACTACCGGCAGGTCATGCACGAGGCCGTCCTGTACCCAGGGGTGCGCGCGCTGCTGGAGGCGCTGCGTGAGGCCGGGGTGCCGGTGGCCCTGGCCACCTCCAAGAACGAGGGCCTGGCCCGCCACATCATTGAGTCCTACGGCCTGGCCCCCTACTTCACGGTGATCTCCGGCGCGGGAGACGGCGCGGCCAGCGGCAGCAAGTCCGCGGTGGTACGCGCCGCCCTGGACCGCCTGGCCGCCGCCGGGGCGGACACCAGCCACCCCGTGCACGTGGGGGACCTCTCCCATGACGTGGAAGGGGCCCGGCAGCAGGGCGTGGACTGCGTAGGGGTCCTGTGGGGCTACGGCGACGCCCCGTCCCTGGCAGGCGCGGTGGCCCTGGCGCGGGACACCGCCGAGCTGGCCAGCCTGCTGGGTGTGGCCGGTGACGATCAGCCCTCCAAGGCGGCAGCCCCCCGTCCTGGCTCGCTGGCGCTGACGGGCCGGAGCCTGAGCGGCTGGGCCAGCAGCCTGCGCACCGGCCTGGCCCGGGTGGAGGAGCTGCGGCAGGAGAACCGGCAGAGGGCCGAGGCCCGGCCCTACCCGACGGCCAGGCCGCCGCTCACGGTGCCGCCGCTCCTTAACGGAGCAGAGCCGGTGGAGATGGTGGACACCGCACCTGCGCCCCGCGCCCCGCAGGTGCTGGACACCCTGCCGTCCTGGCTGGTTCGCTCCGGCCTGGGGGCCTGGCTGGGCATCGGGGTGGTTATCGCCGTGTGGATGGTCTTCTACGCCACCTCCCAGGTCATCCCCGTGTTCATCGGCTTGTTCATCGCCTTGGTGGTCACCTCGATCCTCAACCCGCTGTCCACCTTACTGGCCCGCTTCCTGCCCCGCTACCCAGCCGCCATCCTGGCCCTGCTGCTGGCCTTCGGCGGGGTATCGGGACTGGTCTTCTACGTGGTGAACTCGGTGGTCAGCCAGTGGAACGGCCTGGCCGTCGAGCTCTCCCACGGCCTGGACACGGTCATCGCCTTCCTGGAGCACGGGCCGCTGCCCTTCCACGTGACCCAGCAGCAGCTCACCCAGCAGCTGACCCTGTGGCTGGAGCAGGGGCAGGAGTACCTGCAGTCAAACGCCCCCAGCCTGGCCGGGGAGGTGCTGTCCAACGCGAGCACGGTGGTGGACGTGTTCGCGGTGCTGGCCCTGGCGCTGTTCACCTCAATCTTCTTCCTGGCCTCCGGTTCACGGATGTGGCGCTGGTTCCTGGAGGAGCTGCCGGTGCGGGTGCGCGAGCGGGTCCACCGGGCGGCCGGGGCAGGCTGGTACACCTTCTCCGGCTACGCCCGGGGCACGGTGCTGGTGGCCTTGACCGACGCGCTCATGGCGGGGGTGTTCCTGCAGCTGGTGGGGGTGCCCCTGGCCGCCCCGCTGGCGGTGCTGGTGTTTATCGGCGCCTTTATCCCGATTATCGGGGCGCCTATCGCCATGCTGATCGCGATGCTGGTGGCCCTGGCCTCCGGCGGCCTGGTAAAGGCGATCGTGGTGGGGCTGGGGGTGGCCTTGATCGGGCAGATCGAGGGGCACATCCTGCAGCCGCTGATCATGGGCAGGCAGGTCTCCTTGCACCCGGTGGCGGTAATTGTCGCGGTGGCGGTGGGCACCTACTCGGCCGGGCTGCTGGGGGCGATCGTGGCGGTGCCGCTTATCAGCGTGCTGTGGTCGGTGTACGCCGAGCTGCGGGTCAAGGACCTGCCTGTGACCGGCGACCTGCCCTCCTACCGGGCCAGCAGGAACGCCACGACCCCCTGACCGTTCTGAGCAAGGTAAAGCGCGCGGCCCCGGCCCAGGGGAGCACGGCACCACGGCCCCCGGAGCGGGCTGAACAGCGCTTTTGCCGTGCGAGCCCGGTCCTGGCAGCGGTTGCCGGTTCTGCTCCCTGACAGACCTGCACTCCTGGGGTACGGGCTGCGGCAGCTTCACAGCGCACCTGCTGCAGGCTCAGCACCAGTCCCGACTGCGGGTGGTGGGCACCCCTGGCAAGGCCTCCAGGTGCTCAGCCCGGACGGCGGCCACGCCGTCGGCGGCCTCCACCACGCCGCGCACCACCAGGGCGCCAGATCGGCGGCCCACCGTCCGGAAGCGCCGCCACATCCCTGGGGCGCAGACGATGTTGAGCAGCCCGGTCTCATCCTCCAGGTTCAGGAACACGATGCCGACGGCGGTGTGGGGGCGCTGCCGGTGCGTGACCACCCCCGCCGTCGTCACCCGGGTGCCTGCGGGGGTGCGCAGGACCTCGGCGGTCTGCAGGACGCCCTGCGCCCGCAGGGCCGCCCGCAGGTAGCGCAGCGGGTGGGGGCCGGTGGTGGTGCCGGTGAGCACCAGGTCCGCCGCCGTGCGCTCCGCAGGCGGCATAGGTGGCAGGGTGGGAGCCTGCGCGCCGACGACCGTGCCCGGCAGCGGCGGCTGGTGCCAGGCGCCGGGGCCGCTCCGCCTGCTCCCCGTAGGGGATAGGGCGCCCCGGGTGCCTCCACCAGGCCAGGCCGGGGGCCTAGCAGCAGAGTCAGAGGGACCCGGAGGTGCAGCAGCAGTACCAGGCGCCGCCGGGAACGCCGCAGCCGGACCGGGTATCGCAGGGTCTGTGACAGCAGGGCCAGGCAGAGCCACGGGCGTACCAGTACGACCCGGCGGGCCCGGGCGCACGTCTACAGGCGGCCCGCCGTGCTCCAGGGCCAGGGGGCCTGCCGCCCACAGGGCCTCGCGTCGTTCCAGCCCCAGGGACTCCAGGGCGCCACAGGCGGCCAGGGCCTCCAGGCGGGTGCGTCCCAGCGCCACCCGCCGCGCCAGGTCCGCCAGGTCACGGAAGGGACCGTGGGCCTGCCGCTCCGCTACGATCCGCTCCGCCACCCGTGCTCCCAGCCCCTTGACCGGCGCCAGCCCCAGACGGACCGCCAGGTCAGGGTGGGTGTCCAGGGGGCTGAGAGGCTGCGGACCTGCCTCCCCCTCCCCGCCGTACTCGCTAGCGCCTGGCCGGTCCCTGGCCACCGCCTGCTCCCCAGCCTCCGGCGGCGCCAGCGGCCCCGGGCTGGGACGCGCACCGGTACTCAGGGGCACTGGCACCCGCTCCACACTGGCCTGCACCTGGGAGGAGTTGACGCACACCGGCAGCACGCGCACCCCGTGTCTCTGGGCGTCGGCCACCAGGCTCTGGGGGGACCAGAAGCCCATGGGCTGGGCGGCCAGCACCCCGGCGTAGAAGTCCTCAGGCTTGCGCACCTTGAGCCAGGCGGCGGCGTAGACCAGGTAGGCGAAGGAGAAGGCGTGCGACTCCGGGAAGCCGAAGTCCGCGAAGGCCTGCAGCTGGCTGAAGACCGTCTCGGCGGTGGCCGGGTCCATGCCGCGCTCCACCATGCCCGTCACCAGGCGCTCGTGCAGCCGCTCCATCCGCTCGGCGGAGCGCTTGGCCCCCATGGCCTGCCGGAGCCCGTCCGCCTCCTGCGGGCTGAACCCGGCGGCGTCCACCGCGATCTTCATGAGCTGCTCCTGGAAGAGCGGCACCCCCAGGGTCCTGGCCAGGGCGGGGCGCAGGCTGTCATGCAGGTAGGTGACCGGCTCACGCCCCAGGCGGCGCCGGATATAGGGACTGACCGCGCCGCCCTGGATCGGCCCGGGCCGGATCAGCGCCACCTCCACCACGATGTCGTAGAAGCAGGCGGGCCGCAGGCGCGGCAGGGTGGCCATCTGGGCACGTGACTCCACCTGGAACACGCCCACCGTGTCTGCGGAGCACAGCAGGCGATAGACGGCGGGATCCTCCTCCGGCAGGGTGTGCAGCCCCCAAGGGCGCCCCTGCTGGGAGGGGCGCAGCACGCCCCCGGCAGCCAGCTCCGGCACCGTCTCACCCCGCTGCCCCAGGCTGGTGAAGGCCAGGCGCAGGGCGGTGAGCGTGCCCAGCCCCAGCAGGTCGAACTTGACCAGCCCCGCCTCGGCGCAGTCGTCCTTGTCCCACTGCAGCACGCTGCGCCCCTCCAGGGCGGCCCAGCGCACCGGGCAGATCTCGGTGACCGGGCGGTCCGCCAGCACCATGCCCCCGGGGTGGATGCCCAGGTGGCGGGGCAGGCGCAGCAGCCGGTCAGCGACCTGGAGCACCAGCTCCGGCACCGGCTGCTCCAGGCCCGCTCCCCCAGCACCTGCCTGCCCCGCGCCCGCCAGGGTGGCACCGCCAACCGGCGCAGGCAGCGGCCCCGGCTCAGGCGGTGGCCCCGACGCCGCCCCCGGCGCGCCTGCCCCGCCACTGACGCTGCTGCCCCAGCGGTTCTCCAGCCCCTTGGCCCAGCGGTCCTGCAGGCCGGGCGGGTAGCCCAGGGCGCGGGCGGCGTCGCGCAGGGCCGAGCGGGGCCGGTAGGAGACCACGTTGGCGACCTGCGCGGCCTGCTCACGCCCGTAGCGGGCGTAGACGTGCTGAATGACCTCCTCGCGGCGGCAGGCCTCAATGTCCAGGTCGATGTCCGGGTAGCCTTTGCGCCCCGGGGACAGGAAGCGCTCAAAGAGCATCTGGTGGCGCACGGCGTCCACCGCGGTTATGCCCAGCGCGTAGCAGACGGCGGAGTTGGCCGCGCTGCCCCGCCCCTGGCAGAGGATCCCCGCGGACTCGCAGAAGTCCACGATCGAGCGCACTATCAGGAAGTAGCCGGGGAAGCCCAGCGCCTCAATCACCTCCAGCTCGTGGTCGAGCACCTGCCAGGCCAGGGGCTCCTGCTCCCGCGGGCCGTAGCGCTCCAGGGCCCCGCGCCGCACCAGCTCCCGCAGCCAGGTGGCCGAGCTGTGGCCTGCAGGCACCTGCGGGTCGGGCAGATCCGGGGCGATCAGGGCCAGGTCGAAGGCCAGCTCGCGGCCCAGCTCAGCGGCCGTCGCGACGGCGTGGGGCGCCCGCCGGTGCAGCCGTAGCATCTCCTCCGGCCCGCGCAGCCAGCGCCCCACCGCCCCCAGGTAGGCGCGGGCCCCCTCCAGGTCCAGGCCGAGCCGGTTGGCGGTGAGCACGTCCGCCACCCGGGCGTCAGCCGGGCGGGCGCAGCGTACCGCCCCGGTGGCCAGCAGGGGCAGGTGGTGGGCGCGGGCCAGGCCCGTCAGCGCCTCCGTGAGCGCCGCGTCCAGCGGGCCGCCGTCCAGGCAGACCTCCACCGCCAGGTCCCCGGCGCCCAGCAGGTCCACCATCCTCCCCAGGCAGCGGTCGGCGGCCTGCAGGTCCCACTCGGAGGGACGGCGGGGGTCGCCCAGGGCCCGGCGCAGGGGGCCGCGGGCCGTGCCGGTGAGCACCAGGCAGCGCCCGGCCCCGCCCGCCCCCTGCCCACCTTGGCCCTGAGTCAGGGCGGCTGCCAGCACCTCCAGCTGGTGGGCGGGCTCCTGCCGCCGCCCCGCCTCCAGGTTGTGCCGGGAGAGCGTGCGCACGAGCCGCCGGTAGGCCTGCGGGTCCCGGGCCAGCACCGGCAGGTGCGCGCCGTCAGCCATGGTCAGCTCGGTGCCATGGACGGTGGGCAGGCCCAGCTCCCGGCCCGCCTGAGCGTGCTTGACGCTCCCCGGCATGCCGTCATGGTCGGTTAGGGCCAGGGCCTCCAGCCCCAGCCGGCAGGCGGCCTCCACCAGCTCCGCAGGCTCGTTGGCACCGTCCAGGAAGGAGTAGGCGGAGTGGGCGTGCAGCTCCGCGTAGCGGTAACGGCTCATGGCCGCCCCCGCCGTAGGAGACCTGCCTGGTGCACCAGCCCCGCCCCCTCGGCACGGACCGGAGCACCGCCCCAGGCTGCCCCCACGGCGCCCAGCACGCAGCAACACGAATCGAACACGTGTACAGAATATGTCCACGCGCCGACACCAAAGCGCGCGCACCAGCCCCTAGCGGCTAGAGTGCCACGGGCGCGCAAGCGCCTTTCCCTAGCACCTGGCAGGAACCCAATGAGTGAAGCACCTAGTCAGGACCGGCTCAGCCGGTCCCTGCGCACCCGCCACCTGAACATGATCGCGATCGGTGGCGCTATCGGCACCGGGCTGTTCGTGGCCTCCGGCGCCACCATCGCCACCGCGGGACCCGGCGGCGCCGTCGTCGCCTACGCCGTGACCGGGCTCATGGTGTGGCTGATCATGCAGTCCCTGGGCGAGATGGCAGCCTTCCTACCGGTTTCAGGCTCCTTCGGCGAGTACGGGCGGCGCTTCGTCTCCCCCTCCTTCGGCTTCGCCATGGGATGGAACTACTGGTTCAACTGGGCCATCACCGTGGCCGCGGAGCTGGTGGCCGCCGCCCTGGTCATGAAGTACTGGTTCCCCGAGGTGGCCTCCATCTGGTGGTCCGCCCTGTTCCTGGCGATCCTGTTCATCATCAACGCCCTGTCCACCCGCGCCTACGGCGAGAGCGAGTTCTGGTTCGCCACCATCAAGGTCGTGGCCGTCATCGTCTTCCTGGTCCTGGGCGTGTCCATGATCGCGGGCATCCTGGGGGAGTCCCCCGGAACCTCCAGCTGGACCACCGGCGAGGCTCCCTTCGTGGGCGGCCCGGAGGGCATCTTCCTGGTCATCCTGGTGGCGGGCTACTCCTTCCAGGGCACCGAGCTGATCGGGGTGGCCGCCGGTGAGGCCGAGGACCCTGGCAGGAACATCCCCCGTGCCATCCGCACCATCTTCTGGCGGATCCTGCTGTTCTACATCGGCGCGATCCTCGTGATCGGCTTCCTGATCCCCTACACCGACCCCAGCCTGCTCAACTCCGCCGAGGACAACATCTCCGTCAGCCCCTTCACCCTGGTCTTCGCCAAGGCCGGGGTCCTGGGCGCCGCCTCCGTGATGAACGCCGTGATCCTCACCTCCGTGCTCTCGGCAGGCACCTCCGGGCTGTACGCCTCCACCCGGATGCTCTTCGCCCTGGCGGAGAACGGGCACGCCCCCGGCTTCCTGACCAGGCTCTCCCGCCACCAGGTCCCCATGAACGCCCTGATGGCCACCACCCTGGTGGGCCTGGCAGGCTTCATCACCTCCCTGGTCGGCGACGGCAAGGCCTACGAGTTCCTGCTCACCGTCTCCGCGCTGGCTGGCTTCATCACCTGGATGGGTATCTCCTGGTCGCACTACAAGTTCCGCAAGGCCCTGGCGGCGCAGGGACGCAGCCTGGACACCCTGCCCTACCAGGCCCGGTTCTTCCCGGCCGGGGCGATCATCGCCCTGCTGGCCTGCGTGGCGATCGTCGTCGGCCAGGCCTACGGCCCGCTCAAGGAGGGGGCCTCGCTGGCGGACCTGCTGCTGCCCTTCATCGGCATCCCGTTCTTCCTGGCCCTGTGGGGCGGGCACAAGCTGCTGACCGGCTCCCAGGCCGTCGACCCGACCGAGGTCAGCCTGGACCACCACGACGAGCCTGCCGCCTGAGCCTCAGGCCTGGCCGCCGGGACGCCGTCCGCCTACGGGTGGGCGGCGTACCGGCTTCTGACGTGTCCCGGAGGCCACCAGGGCACCTGGGGTCCTCGGCCGGAGGACGGCGTCCGCCAGCCTCCTGCCCCAGTGTCTACCGTGTCGTGACCTGCACGCCCGCGTGGAAAAGATGCGTGCCCCGGCGTCCGGGGCCATGATTTGCCTGGTAGACCATAGAGGAGACAGATCGTGCAGCGTCGGGACTTCATGCTTCTTCTGGCAGCAGGCACAGCCGGGGCCCTGTCCGCGTGCGCTGGCAGCGACACCGCCAGCGGTGCCGCACCCACCAGCACCGCCCCCGCCGCAGCGCCGACGACCCCGGCTGCGCCGCCGTCGCCTGCCCCCTCTCCCACCCCCTCCCCGACGCCGTCGCGCAGTCCCCTGTGGGTGCAGGACGGTCCCCCGCCGCTGCCTGCACCGCAGGCCCCCGAGGGGGTGCTCACCGGGCTGCCGGACTCCGTGGGCAGCACCGTGGCCCTGACCATTGACGACGGCGCGGACGCCAGCGTCATCGACGCCTACCTGGACTTCGCCAAGGACTCCGGGGTACGGCTGACCTTCTTCGTGACCTCCTCCTACCCGGGGTGGGAGGCCAGCAAGGACAAGATGCGGCCGCTGGTGGAGTCCGGGCAGGTGCAGCTGGGCAACCACACGGTCACCCACGCCGGCCTTACCAGCCTGGACGAGGCCGGGATCATTGCGGAGGTCTCCGGCTGCGAGTCCTTCCTGAACCGCGTCTACGGGGTGACCGGCAAGCCCTTTGTCCGCCCGCCCTACGGCTACCGCAACCAGTGGACGGACTCAGTGTGCGCCAGCCTCGGCTACACCTCCCCCACCATGTGGTACGGCTCCTTTGGGGACTCCGGGCTCCTCACCGAGGAGGTCCTGCTCGGTGAGGCCCGCAAGTGGCTGCTGGCCCAGCACATTGTCATCGGCCACGCGAACTTCCCCACCGTCACCCACCTCTACGGCCAGATAGTTGAGATCCTGCGGGAGCGCAGCCTGCTTACCGCCACCTTGGACGACGTCTACCTGGGACCGGGACACGACCGGCACGTCTGAGCACTGTCGGCACCCTCCCAGGACCTCACAGGCCCCCGCCTCCCCCGGCGACGCTGAGCCCTAGCGCGGACAGCAGCAGGTAGCCCAGCAGCGCCAGCCCCCAGGAGGCGAAGGAGCCGATGAGGAACTCCTCCGCCTTGGCCCCTGCCGGCCCCCGTCCACCCGCTGACGGCTGGTCCTGCTGGGGCCGGGGCACGTCAGCGCTGATCTCCGGGAAGCGGATAACCCCCTTGGCCGCCACCACCGCCGCGATAGCCGCGGCTGCGGTGCTGAAGGCCAGCACCAGCACCAGCAGGCGCTCCAGGGTGCCGATCCACCGTCCGCCACCCAGCAGTCCCCCGCCCTGTTCCACCGGCTGTCCGAGGCTGTGCTGCAGGGCTGCTGGACGCACCGTGTGCAGCAGCGCGGCGACGACGTCGTTGGCGGGGTCGGTGAGCAGCAGGACCACGCCGGTGGCCGCGCAGGCGCCCTGCGCGACAGAAGGGGCTGCAGGCTGGGTGAGCACCAGGAAGGCCACCAGTAGGAGCAGGGTGGCAGCGCGCCACAGAACCGCCCGGGCCCGGAACCCTGCCTCCGCGTTCACCACCCGCAGCCCCCACAGGATCCAGCCCAGGGGGGTGAGCAGCACCAGCAGCAGCGGCAGGCCGGGGTGCAGCCGCAACGGCCCCAGCCCCACCCAGGCCCCTAGCAGCCCCACCAGCACGGCGGTGGCCAGCCCGACCCGTTTCCGGGCCCAGGGCGTCCGCCATCCGCACAGCGCGCACAGCATCCTGGGGGTGGTGGACACGAGCCCGGTGAGCAGCACCAGCAGGGCGGTCATGGTTTCCTCCTCAACTCGCGGGGGCTCCTGAAGGCGGGGCCGGGATGCTGGCTGCCGGAAAGCAGCCGGTGGGACTCCAGCAGACCGGCGGCGCTGCCTCTGACCAGGTCGGAGACCGCCGACTGAGTGACCCCTTCCAGGGCCGCCGCCTGGGCCTGGGTGGATCCCATGAGCAGGTGGCCCACCAGCCTGCGCGGCCTGGGGGCCATGCGCTCCACGGCCTGGTCCCGCAGGGCGAGCAAGGCGTTCACGTACCGTTCCTCAGCCTGGAGCACGGTCGCCGTGGCGCTGGCGGGGTCCGCGACCTGCCCCTCCTCGGGCGACCGGCGGTACCGGGTGCGCGCAAAGCCCAGGCCCGCGTCCTGGGCGGCGTGGGCGGCGTCCACCGCCTCACGGGCGGCCCACCAGGCTGAACCGTCCTGGATCACCCCTGCTGGCCGCTGCCCGACGGCGCGCACCTGCCCGGCCCCCACCCCGAAGCGCAGGGCCAGCCCGGCAGGCAGCAGCAGCCCCACCCGCAGCGTCAGGCTGAGGGCGTCCTCCAGGGTCCGGGCTACGGCCTGGAACTCGTCCCCGACCGTGGCGTAGGGCTCCTGGACCAGCTCCAGGCCGTTTGCGGAGCGGCTGAGAACCGCCTCCAGCTCCTGCTGGGCAGCTACCCGGTCTGGGAGCTCGCGGGAGGAGATGATGTCGGCTATCACCGCATACAAGCAGGACATAACTTAAGTATATGACTTGTATTTAGATAGATACAAGGTCATAACCTTAGGCATGGGGTGCCACAAGCTCAAACCTTGTACTACGCCCGTTACAAGGCTGCACCCCATATTCCTAAGTGTCCTCGCCCCTGCCACAGGACCTCAGGCACAGGAGGCCACACAGCCCATAGTCTGCCCCCCATGCACAGCCGCACCGACCAGCACCCGCCCCGACAAGGATCCCCCTCTACCCCCCAGCCCTGGCCAGGGGACCCCTGGCAGCACCTCCAGCACCCCCTGACAGCCGTGGCCGCCTGCGGCCTGGGCCTATTCGTGCTGGTGGCGGCCTTGCTCACCAGGGCCCCGGAGCGGGCGGACGCCCTTGACCAGGCGGTAACCGGCTTCTTCCTGGAGCTGCGCCACCCCACGCTGAACCCGCTCGTCAGCTACTGGACGGACCTGGGGTCCTGGGCCGGCCTGGGGCTGCTGACTATCTTGCTGGCCACGCTGCTCGCCCGCAGACAGATGACCAGGCAGGCCGCCTTCACGGTCCTGGCCATGTCCACCGCCGGGCTGCTGTCGGCAGCGTTAAAGCTGCTCTTCGCCCGGCAGCGCCCGCCCTTGGAGGACCTGCTGGGCTCGCCGTCACTCACCCACGCCTTCCCCTCTGGGCACTCCATGGGCACCGCAGCCTTTGCCTGCACCTTGATCTGCCTGGCCTGGCTGAGCAGCAGCACCGGCGGACGCCGGGCCACGGTGGCCGTGGCCGCCACCGTGCTCGCCCTGACGGTGGGGGCCTCGCGGGTCTACCTGGGCTACCACTGGCCCACGGACGTGCTAGCCGGGTGGTCCCTGGGGGCCGCCTGGCCCTGCGTCGTCCTGCTGGCCCTGGTCGGCTGGCAGAAACGCCGCCCCGGGGCGCAGCCCCCGCCGCCGGAGGCGCCGCACCCCACCCAGGCCTAGCACCGGAGCGGCACACCAGACGCTCAGTCATAGACCGCATCGAGCCACCACCTGCCTTGCCGCACCAGCAGCAGCACCCCGCCCTCACGGGTGACCACCTGCAGGTAGGCGCGACGGCGCTCCCCTCCGGGGCGCCACCAGCCCTCAGCTACCGGCCAGGGGCCGCCCCAGGCCTCCACCTCCCAAGCCCCTCCCCAGGGACCCTGCTCCACCCGCAGCACCTGCGGTTCGCAGCCCAGGCCCCCTTGGGCGTCAACCTCGACGTCCTGTCCCCCAGCACCCTGCAGGTGCGCCGGGACCGGCCTGGCAGGCACCAGGGCGGGCGACGGCGCAGGCAGGGCCCCGCGCCAGGGCGGCGGCAGCCCCACAGGCCTGGGGGCAGGCTGCCCCTTCAACACCTCCTCCCCCCAGGGTTGCAGGCGTGCCCGGCTGCGCGGGTCCCAGCCTTCCTCCAGCACCGGCTGCAGGACCGCCCCGGGGCCGAGCAGGGACTCCACCCGGGTGACAGCCCGGGTGACCCGCTGGCGCCCGTGCGTTCCCGGCTGCGACCACAGCCCCGGCTGCTCCGCACCGGCGGCCCGCGGCTCCAGGGCGGCCAGGGCCAGGCGCACCAGCGGGGAGGCGGGCGCGCCCGCCGTGCCGCAGAGCCAGCCTTCCAGCTGCCAGCGGACGCGGTCAGTCACGTCCGCCGGTGCGGGCACCGCCTCCAGGACCCAGCTGCGGCTGCGCTCCGTCCCGTCCTCACAGCGGGCCTGCACGCGCAGGCGGCCTGCTGCCAGACCTCGGCGCAGCAGCAGCTCGCACAGGGACTCCGCCAGGGCACGGGCGGCGAAGGCGGCCTGGTCGGTGCGCTCCACCGGCGGGTCCAGCTCCCGCTCCACCAGCGCGTCCACCTCGGGGCGGCGCTGTGACGGGGCCCGGGACTCCTGGCCTGAGGCGAGCACGTGCAGCAGGGCCCCGGTGGGACCGAAGCGCGCGGAGACGTCCTGCCCCGGCAGGGCAGCCAGGTCACCGAGCCTGCGCAGGCCGAGCCGGGAGAAGGTCTCTATGAGTACCTGAGCCTCCTGGCGCACCTGCCGGGTGGTCAGGGCCGCCAGCAGGCTGCTCATGGGCCAGGGGGCCAGGAAGTCCGGCGCCTCCCCCGCGGGGACCAGCACTCCTTTGCGGGCCGCCAGCACCGCTCCCAGGAGGGAGTCAGCCACCCCGACCTGACCTTCCACACCGGCGCCTTCCGTGACCGCCTCAACGAGGCGGGCGGCTAAGGGCTCCTCCCCACCGGCACAGCGGGCAGGACCGCGCGCCCCGGCCAGGACCAGCCCAGGGCGCACGACGACGGGCTCCGCCACCAGCTCCTCCACCGCCTCTACCACCGGCTCAAAGGCGCGCATCTCCTGCTCCGGGCGGGGCGGGAGCACCACCAGCCCCGGACACAGGCTGCAGGCCAGGCGCAGGCGCATCCCCTGACACACCCCGACAGCACGGGCCGGGGCCGAGGCTGCCACCACCCCCGCTCCCCCGACGACCGCCACCGGCTGGAGCGCCGGATCCACCGGGCCCACCAGCCTCCCGCCGCACGCCGTCCCCTGGCGGGACAGGGAGACCACGGGCCAGTCCGGCACCCACAAGGCCAGGAGCCTGGTCACGCCCCGGCTCATACGGCTCCCCGCTCCTGCCATCGCGACGCACCCCCTAGGTCAGGCAGCGCAGCCCCTTCCAGCTGCTCCCAGACAGGACCAGCCTCCGTCACCTCCAGCCGGGCCCCCACCCGGCGGGCGGGCTCGGCGAGCACCCAGGACATCCCTGCCAGCCGCCCCTCCTCCAGCTCCCGGGCAGGGGCGGGAACCGCCCCGCCTGGCACCCCCGGAAGCCCCGGCAGCGGCACCACCACAGCCTGCTCCGGGGCCCTGCCGGGCTGGGCTACCAGCAGCCGCGCCCCTTCCCAGGGACCGTCCGTAAGCAGCCAGGCCTCCCGTTCACGCACCCGCGCCAGCAACCGACGCCGTCCCTGCGCCCGCAGCCGTGAGGCGGCAGCGGCAGTGACCAGCAGGAGGTCTACGCCGTCGAGCAGCGCCCCCAGCACCGGCAGCAGCTGCGCGGGACCGTGCTCCCTCACCGGCACGCAGACCACCCGCCCCAGGTCCAGCCCCAGCTCGGCGGCGGCGCCCCACCCCAGGTCCTCCCCGCCGAGCACCGCGCACCAGCCTGCGCCCTGGGCGTGAGCCGCTAGGGCCAGCACCACGGCGGTGGAGCCCACTACCTGCGTGACGCCCACAGACAGCTGGGGCAGTCGGGAGGGAGCAGCACCAGCCCCCCGGACGGCGGCCGCCGCGACACCACGCTCCTGCACCGAGCGCAGCCCGGCGCGCTCCTCAGCGCTAGCCAGCGCGGCCCGGGCACGCACCAGGCGGCCCGCGGGGACGGCGGACGACGGCTGGCCCGCGAGCGCAGGTCCAGCCCCTGCCACAGACGCATCCCCTGTCACAGGCGCAGCCGCAAGCGCTCCCCCAGTCCCACCCACGAGCCCACCCACAGACCCAGGCCCGATCACAGGCCCAGCCACAGCCGCAGGCGTGGGCATAGCCTCCCGGGACACCGACACCACCTCCGTCACCACAGAACCTTCTCGAACACTTGTTCGACAAGCGTAGCGCGCCCCTGTGACACGCCCAAGCACCCCACCACTGCCCCAGCCACACCCCGCACCACGACACCCCAGGCCCAGAGGCCCACCGCCGCTCCCGTGGCCGTCGAGCACCAGCACGTTTACAGTTGCTGCTGTCATCCGCTTTCGAGGACTCCCGGAGGTAACCGTGCCCACCCTCACCCGGCCACGCCCACCCTTCCCCTACGACCTCATGCCCGCCCTGCCCACATTCACCCTGAGCTCGCCGGACCTGTCTGAGGGGCAGCGCGTCGCCGACCGCTTCACCGCCCTGCACGAGAACACCTCCCCTGCCCTGAGCTGGTCGGGCTTCCCGGAGGCCACCCGCTCCTTCGTGGTCTCCTGCTTCGACCCTGACGCCCCCACCCCCTCAGGCTGGTGGCACTGGACCGTGGTTGACCTGGACGCCTCCACCACCAGCCTGCCCCAGGGTGCCGGGCAGAGCGACCTGATGCTGGAAGGGGCTGCCTTCCACGTGCGCAACGACTCCGGCACGCACGCCTGGTCCGGTCCCTACCCGCCCGCCGGTGACGGTGACCACCGCTACGTCTTCGCGGTGCACGCCCTGGACGTGGACACGCTGGGCCTGGACGACGAGGCCTCCCCCACCGTCGTCGCCTTCCACGTGTCCGTGCACGCCCTGGCCCGCGCCCTGCTGACCGTCACCTACTCGGTGGACGGCGAGCCGGGTAGCGCGGTCACGGCGCTGGAGCCCCTGCAGTGAGCCCTGAGACCGGTTCGCGAGTGCGTCGCCCCAGTAGCAAGGTCGGCGCCAGTGCCCAGGCCCGGCGTCGGACCAAGACCAGCCACAGCAGCGGGTCCCGCCCCCTGGCGCTGGTCACCGGCGCCACCAGCGGGCTGGGCCTGGCCGTGGCCCAGGACCTGTCCCGCGACCACGACCTGGTGCTGGTCTCCCGCACCTGGGAGGACCTCAAGGAGCTGGCCGGGGTGCTGCAGGAGGAGTCGGGCGCGCAGGTGACCGCGCTGGCCACCGACCTCACCGACGACGTCGCCACCGCCAACGCGGTGGAGTCCTTGCGGCTTGAGCGTCTGGACGTGCTGGTCCACTGCGCGGGCGTGGAGTCGATCGGGACCGTAGCCGAGGTGGAGGGTGCCGAGTGGCGGGCGGTCCTGGGGCTCAACGTGGTCGCCCCGGCCCTCCTGACCCGTCTGCTCCTGCCCCAGCTGCGCGCGGCCAAGGGACTGGTGGTGCTGGTGAGCTCCGGTGCGGGGCAGAAGGTGACACCTGGGCTGGTGGCCTACTGCGCCTCCAAGCACGCCCTGCGGGCGGTGGCCGACAGCCTGCGCCAGGAGGAGCGGGGGCGGCTACGGGTCACCACGGTGTTCCCGGGCCGCATCGACACCCCTATGCAGCGGCGCATACACAAGCAGGTCTCGCAGGCCGCGAGCCCGGCGGCAGCCAAGACGGTTCGCGGCGGGCGCGGCAAAGGCTACCACCCCCAGGACCACATGACGCCGAACTCCGTGGCCGCCACCGTCCGGCTGGCGGTGGACCTGCCCCCGGACGCGGTCGTGGAGGAGCTCACGGTCCGCCCTGGCGAGCTGGTTTGAGGACCGACGGCGCAGTCCGGCCCTTAGGCCCGCGCCCCTGCCCCTCCCGTTCTCCGGCTCCTGGGCTTCTGTCCGCCCGCCGCCAGGGCACCGTCAGTGAGGCCGGGGCGCCGCCAGCGGTCAGGTGCCATCAGGGAGGCCGCAGCGCCGCCAGGGAGGTCAGGAGCCGCCAGCGAAGCCCAGGGACCGCCAGGCCTCGTACAGGCCGATGGCGGCGGAGTTGGCCAGGTTCAGGGAGCGGTTGCCGGGGACCATGGGGACGCGCACCCGGTCGGTCACCCGGGGGTGCCCCATGACCTCCTCCGGCAGGCCGGTGGGCTCCGGCCCGAACAGGAGGGCGTCGCCGTCCTGCCAGTCCACCTGCGTGTAGAGGCGCGGCGTGTGGGCGGTGAAGGCGAAGATCCGACCGGGCAGGTGCTCCAGGCACTCCTGCCAGCTGGGGTGCACCCGGGTGTTAGCCAGGTCGTGGTAGTCCAGCCCGGCCCGGCGCAGCCTAGCGTCGTCCATGTCGAACAGCGGGTCCACCAGGTGGAGCATGGAGCCGGTGTTGGCGCTCAGGCGGATGGCCGCCCCGGAGTTGCCTGGGATGCGAGGCTCGAAGAACACGACGTGCAGCACGGGGGCCATCCTGCCACGCCGCCCCACCCAATCTACGGTCAAACGTTTGCACAGTCGTTACCATTGGACAGCGCTGGTTCTGCCGACGGCGGCGCCTGCGGGTGCCTCCTGCCGTCAGCCCCTGGGGCCGCGCCCACCAACCACCTGCCAAGGAGGAGCTTCAATGAAGAAGGTGCTGAGTTCCTTCGGTTTCGCACCCCGTACATTCATCCAGCTGGTGTTCATCACCGTCAACGCCCAGCTGTTGTACGCCTTCTGGGACATCCGCAACACCCTGCCCAAGGACTTCCCCGTGGCCATGGGGGTGACGGACGCCCAGGCTGGTCGCCTCTACTCGATGCAAGGCCTGGTCATCATCCTGGGCACCATCCTGCTGGGCTGGATCGGTGACCGCTTCAGCGTGCGCACGATCATGGTCCTCACCACTCTCGGGGTGGGCTCTATATCGCTGTTCATCTCCGTGCTCTCCCCCAGCCTCTCCTTCCCGGTGCTGCTCACCTGCTTCTTCCTGATGCTCCTGCTCAGTGAGGTGCTGTTCAAGCCAGCCAACTTCAAGGCGGTACGCACCTCGACCTCCGAGGAGCACCAGGGGGCGGCCTTCGGCATGTTCGAGTTCGGGCGTGGGCTGCTCGCCTTCCTGGTCTCCCTGCTGTGGACCGTCCTGATCGCCAGCGGCGTCGGGCCCCGGGGGATCATGCTCACCGGCTCCGCCATCGTCCTGACCACCGCCGTCCTGGTCTTCTGGGCGGCACCTAAGGACACCCGGGTGGGTGACGACAGCACCGTGAACGCCTCCACGATCGACGCCGTAAAGGGGGTCTGGCAGGTCGCCAAGCTGCCGGTGGTGTGGATAGCAGGGCTGAACGTCTTCTGCGTCTACGGAACCTTCGTGGCGGCAGGCACCTACTTCGCCCGTTTCCTGCAGGCTGGCTACAGTTCCTCGGCCCTGGTCGCCGCCGTGTTCTCCACCGTGGTGATCGGGCTGCGCATGCTGCCGCTGGCCTCCTCCGTGCTCGTAGAGAAGGTGTTCAGGTCCACCTCACACTTCATGCGCTTCATGTCCGCGATCCTGGTGCTGCTGCTCCTGGGTATTGCCGTCCTGCTGCTGACCAACCCCGCTAGCGTCTCCAGCTTCCCGGCCGGTCAGGTACCGGAGGACATCGTCTCCCAGGGCGTGATGACCACGCTGATCGTCCTCATGCTGCTGGCATCCGGGTGCTGCTTCATGATCCGCGGCGTCTACTACGCCCCCATCGGCGAGTTCAACGTACCCGCCAAGCAGTCCTCGGCGGCCATGTCCTTCGCCATCACCCTGGGCTACGTGCCTGCGCTGCTGGGGCCGGTGGTGTTCGGCGGCCTGATCGTCCCCTCCGTCAAGGACGACTCCGGCCAGGTCATCACCGAGGTGCTCACCCCCACCAGGACCCTGGGGGCGGCCTTCCTGGGCCTGGCCGCCCTGACCGCGCTGGCCTTCCTGCTGTCCTGCCTGCTGATCTGGCTCAAGCAGCGCCAGGACCGCCTGTCCGCCTGACTGGTGCCTCGGGCCAGGCGCCGCCTGCGCGCCCTCCCCGCAGGCTCCCGCCGTCCTGAGAGGAGAGCCTCGTGAAACCGGAGACCGCCACCTCCCTGGTGGCCCACCTGCCTGACCACACCCCCTTGTGCGCGCTCACCGTGCCCGGCACCCACGACACGATGACCAGCACCTGCACCCACCCCTACTACCGCACCCAGGACCTGAGCCTGGCGGACCAGCTGGCGGCGGGGGTCAGGTTCCTGGACCTGCGGCTGCGGCGGACCATGGTGGCCGCCCACCGGGAGTGGGTCAGCGACGTCACCGCCGTCTCCATACTCGCTACCCTGCGCAAGCACCTGCGGGACCACCCCCGGGACTTCATCCTGGCCAGGTTCCAGAACGCCAACGAGGCCAAGGACGACTTCCCCGCCTACGGCCCGGCCCTCCAGGCGCTGATCCGCCCAAACCTGGACCTTTTCTGGGTGCCGGAGCACGCCTCCGGGAGGACGCTGTGGCCGACGGTCGGCCAGGTCCGGGGCAAGGTGGTGGCCTTCGAGTGCTCCCCGCCGCAGCTGGGCCTGGCGGTCCTGGACGGACAGCCCTGGGCGGCCCCCTGGCACCAGAACCCGGGGATCCTCCTGCAGGACGACTGGGACGGGCCGCCGGTGGGCTCAAAGCTCGCGCAGGTCCGCAGTCTCTACCAGCACACGGGTGACGCTGACCGGCTGGTGCTCAACCACGTCAGCGCCACCAACGGCTCGCTGGGGACGCCAGGTGCCTACGCCGAGCGGCTCAACCCGCAGGTCCGCAAGCTGGTGTCGCAGGAGCCAGGACGGGGGGTGCTGATCTTCGACTTCATCGACGCGGGGACCATTCAGGCCGTCTGGCAGGCCAACCAGCAGCCAGCCGGGGTGCCGGGCCGCCGGTAGAGGGCCTCTATCACAGAGGCAGAGGCCGTGGAGGCGTTAGGTTCCTCCGCAGCCTCAGACCAGGCGGACCTGGCCCCGCCTAACCGTCCGTCCCTCCTGGAGGCCCCTACCTGGAGCCGCGCACCAGGTTGCGCAGCACGTACTGCAGGATGCCGCCGTTGCGGAAGTAGTCAGCCTCCCCGGGGGTGTCGATGCGCACCACGGCGTCGAACTCCACCACCCCGCCGTCGGCCTTGGTGGCCGTGACCTTGACGGTGGCCGGGGTGGTGCCGGCGTTGAGTGCCGTCAGGCCGGTCACGGAGTAGGTCTCCGTGCCGTCCAGTCCCAGGCTGCTGGCGCTGTGCCCGGCGGGGAACTGCAGGGGCACCACGCCCATGCCGATAAGGTTGGAGCGGTGAATACGCTCAAAGGACTCCGCCACCACCGCCTTGACCCCCAGCAGGGCCGTGCCCTTGGCCGCCCAGTCCCGCGAGGAGCCGGAGCCGTACTCCTTGCCGCCCAGGACCAGCAGGGGCACCCCGGCGGCGGCGTAGGCGCGTGAGGCGTCAAAGATCGTCTCTTGCTGCCCCGTGAGGAGGTTGCGGGTGTAGCCGCCCTCCACGCCGTCCAGCAGCCTGTTTCGCAGGCGGATGTTCGCGAAGGTCCCCCGGATCATGACCTCGTGGTTGCCGCGCCTTGAGCCGTAGGAGTTGAAGTCCTTGCGCTCCACGCCGTGCTCGGCCAGGTAGCGCCCGGCCGGGGAGTCAGGCTTGATGGCCCCGGCCGGGGAGATGTGGTCGGTGGTCACGGAGTCGCCCAGCAGGGCCAGCACGCGGGCGCCGGTGATGTCGCTGACCGGGGTGAGCTCCATGGTCAGCCCCTCGAAGAAGGGGGCCTTACGCACGTAGGTGGAGTCCTCGTCCCAGGCGAACACGTCCCCCTGGGGGGTGTCCAGGCCGCGCCAGCGCTCGTCGCCCGCGAACACGTCAGCGTAGTCGCGCGTGTACATCTCGCGGTCGATGGTGGCGTCGATGACGGCCTGCACCTGCGCGGGGTCGGGCCAGATGTCGGCCAGGAACACGTCCCGCCCCTCCTGGTCCTGTCCCAGCGGCTGGCGGGCGAAGTCGAAGTCCATGGTCCCGGCCAGCGCGTAGGCGATCACCAGCGGCGGGGAAGCCAGGTAGTTCATCTTGACGTCGGGGTTGATGCGCCCCTCGAAGTTGCGGTTGCCGGAGAGCACGGAGACCACCGCGAGGTCGGCCTCGTTGACGGCGGCGGAGACCTCGGCGGGCAGCGGCCCGGAGTTGCCGATGCAGGTGGCGCAGCCGTAGCCCACCAGGTTGAAGCCGAGCTCGTTCAGGGCGGGCCACAGCCCGGCCTTCTCGTAGTAGTCGGTAACCACCTGGCTGCCCGGCGCGGTGGAGGTCTTCACCCAGGGCTTGCTCTTGAGCCCCTTGGCGACGGCGTTGCGTGCCAGCAGGCCTGCGGCCACCATCACGGAGGGGTTGGAGGTGTTGGTGCAGGAGGTGATGGAGGCGATTACCACGTGCCCGTGGTCCAGCTCGGTGCGGGTGCCGTCGGCCAGGGTCACGGGGGTGGACCTGCTGGTCTCGGCGGCGTATCCGGGCAGCGCCTGGGCGAAGGCCTCCTGGGAGCGGGACAGCTCGATACGGTCCTGGGGGCGCTTGGGTCCGGCGATGGAGGGCACCACGGTGGACAGGTCCAGCTCCAGGTACTCGGAGAAGACCGGCTCCTTGTCCGGGTCGTGCCACAGTCCCTGGGCCTTGGTGTACTCCTCTACCAGGCGGACGCTCTCCTCGCTGCGCCCGGTCAGGCGCAGGTAGTCCAGGGTGACCTCGTCGATGGGGAAGATCGCCGCGGTGGAGCCGAACTCGGGGCTCATGTTGCCGATCGTGGCCCGGTTGGCCAGCGGCACGGCGGACACGCCCTGCCCGTAGAACTCCACGAACTTGCCCACCACGCCGTGCTGGCGCAGCATCTGGGTGATGGTGAGGACGACGTCGGTGGCGGTGGCCCCCGCGGGGATCTCCCCGGTGAGCCTGAAGCCCACCACCCGGGGGATGAGCATGGAGACGGGCTGGCCGAGCATGGCGGCCTCCGCCTCGATCCCGCCCACGCCCCAGCCGAGCACGCCCAGGCCGTTGACCATGGTGGTGTGGGAGTCTGTGCCCACGCAGGTGTCCGGGTAGGCCTGGGTGACCAGCTGCTCCCCCTGCGCCGTCGTCCGTTGCACCTCACGGGTGAAGACGGTGCGGGCCAGGTACTCGATGTTGACCTGGTGGACGATGCCGGTGCCCGGGGGCACCACCCGGAAGCCGTTCAGGGCTCCCTGCCCCCAGCGCAGGAACTGGTAGCGCTCCGCGTTGCGCTCGTACTCGCGCTCCTTGTTGGTCTCCAGCGAGCTGGACAGGCCAAAGGAGTCGATCTGCACGGAGTGGTCGATCACCATCTCGGCGGGGGCCAGCGGGTTGATGGCCTGGGGATCCCCGCCCAGCTCGGCGACCGCCTCCCGCATGGTGGCCAGGTCCACGATGCAGGGCACCCCGGTGAAGTCCTGCATGACCACGCGGGCGGGGGTGAACTGGATCTCCGTGTCCGGCTCGGCCTGGGGGTCCCAGTCGGCCAGGGCCTGGATATGGGCGGCGGTGACGTTGGCGCCGTCCTCGGTGCGCAGCAGGTTCTCCGCCAGCACCTTGAGGCTGTAGGGCAGGCGCTCCAGCCCGGGGACGGCCTGCAGGCGGTAGATCTCGTAGTCGCGGCCGTCCACGGTGAGGGTGTCGCGGGAGGCGAAGGTATCAAGACTGGTCAAGGTGTCGCTCCTGTCCACTTAGGCTGCGATTAGGACCTTGGTACCGCGGCGGCACGGGTCATGAGGCCACGTTATCCGACAACGTGTCATGGTGTGCGCGCACGGGCGGATGATCTTGCGCCCGCCTCCCGGCGGCCCCGTTCAGGAGGCCTCCCGCTCCAGCACGGCGACGGTCTCGAAGTGGTGGGTGTGGGGGAACAGGTCCAGGGCGCTCAGGTCCCGCAGGCGGTAGCCGCGGCGCAGGAAGGTGCCCAGGTCGCGGGCCAGGGCGGCCGGGTCGCAGGCCACCAGCACCACCCGGCGCGGCCCCAGGGCGCACACGGCCTCCACCACCTCCCGCCCGGCACCGGCGCGGGGCGGGTCTAGCACGACGACGTCGGCAGCCTCCTGGCCGTCGCCGAAGGCCCCGCCCACGCCGGCCACGGAGCGGGCGGTGACCCGGCCCGCGAACAGGCGGGCGGACGCCTGCTCGTGCAGGTTCCGGCGGGCGTCGTGGACGGCGGTCTGCGCCCCCTCCAGGGAGCGGACCTGCCCGGCCAGCAGGCTCAGCGGCAGCGTGAACAGGCCCGCCCCCGCGTACAGCTCCAGGACCTTGGTACCAGGGCTGGCTGGCAGGCTCCCGGCCCCCTCCCGGCTGCCGACGGCGGTGGGCCGCTCGGCCAGGGCTGCCCGCACCACCCGGTCCACCAGCACCTGGGGGGCCTGCCGGTGCACCTGCCAGAAGCCGTCGGCGTGCAGGTTGTAGCGCAGCCGCCCCAGGCCCAGGCCGGAGGCGTCCACCACCTCGTCCACGCGCCGTCGGGGGGTAGGGCGCCCCTGGGCGTTGAGCACCTGGCGGCCCGCCAGCACCAGCGGCTCCCCGGCGCTGGGGGCTACGGCGCGCACGGTGTCGCCCGGCCGCAGGCCCCGCCGCCAGCAGGCTCGCTCGGTGAGCCCCAGCGCCTGGATCTCCGGGACCGCCAGCGGCAGGTCGTGCAGGGCCAGGACCTCCTGGGAGCGGAAGCCGTGCATGCCGAGCCGGCCGTCGGGGGCCACCGCCAGACTGATCCGGGTGCGTGTGCCGGTACCCGCCCGCGCCCGCTCCTGGGGGCTCGGCGCGGTCTCTGCCTGGGCCTCGCTGGGCAGCGCCTTCACCAGGACGCTGCCACCCTGGGCCTGAGGCAGGTCGGCTACCGCCTCCACCACCTCCGGGCCGCCGATGCGGCGCAGGCAGTCCGCCAGGACCCAGCGCTTCCAGGTACGCTGGGCGGGCAGGGCCACGTGGCTGAGCTCGCCCCCGCCTACTCCCCCGGCCCCGGCCTGGTCCCAGGCGGGCGCCACCCGGTCTGGTGAGGCGGTGAGCACCTCGGTGGTCTCAGCCCGCCAGGAGCGGGCTCCCCGGGAGGTGACGCGGGCACGTACGGTCTCCCCGGGCAGGGCGTGCCGCACGAACACCACCGGCCCGGTGGGGTCCTGCTCCAACCGGGAGACGCAGTGCCCGCCGTGCGCGGGCGCCCCCACCTTCAGGACCACCTCCGCGGGCACCTCCTCCGGGCGGTGCGCTGCCGTGTCAGCCACGGGGGTCTCCTTCCTGTCCGCTGCCGGTCCTGCTGGCGCTGGCCTTAGTGCCACCGCCCTGACTGCCACCGGGCTGGCTGGCGCCCGCGACAGCGGGGGCCAGCGGGTGGGCGGGCCCCTCCCGGTGCTGCCGCGAGGTGGATGCCTGCCGCATGGCGTCGTCGGCGTGGGCGATGCCCTTGGCCTCCCGGGCGGGGTTGATGCGCATGCCGGCGCGCCGGTAGGTGTGGTCGGGCGCTCCCAGCAGCCAGGGCACGGAGGCCACCACCACCCCGGGGGTGAACAGCAGGGCGGTCTTGAGTCGCAGGGCCATCTGGTTGTGCAGGGCCTGCTCCCACCAGTGCGCCACCAGGTACTCGGGCAGGAACACCACCACCAGGTCGCGGGGGGACTCGCGCCGCACGGAGCGGACGTAGGAGACCACGGGGCGGATCACGTCCCGGAACGGGGAGTCCAGCACGGTCAGGGGCACCGCCAGGTCAGCCTCCTCCCAGTCCCGCAGCACCCGCTCGGTGCCGCCGTCGCCGATGTCCACGGTCACGGCCTCGATGGAGGTGGGGTGGGTGGACTGGGCGTAGCTCAGGGCCCGCAGGGTGGGCTGGTGCAGCCGGGAGGCCAGCACGATCGCGTGCACGTGCGCGGGCAGCAGCCGGGCCTCGTGCAGGTCAGCGACCGCCAGCTGCTCACTGACCCGCCGGTAGTGGCTGCGGATAGAGCTCATGACCAGGTAGAGCACCGCCATCAGCAGCAAGGTGATCCAGGCCCCCCGGGTCACCTTGGTCACCAGGACGATCAGCAGCACCAGGCCCGTGCCCGCCACCCCGATGGAGTTGATCAGGCGCGAACGGCGCATGCGGCTACGGCTGCGCGGGTCGGTGGCCAGGGCCAGCTCCCGGGTCCAGTGCCGCACCATGCCCACCTGGGACAGGGTGAAGGAGATGAACACGCCGATGATGTACAGCTGGATCAGCCGGTTGGTCTCCGCCTGGAAGCCGATTATGAAGGCGATCGAGCCCAGCCACAGCACGATGATGCCGTTGGAGTAGGCCAGGCGGTCGCCCCGCTGGGTGAGCTGGCGGGGCAGCAGCTCGTCCCGGCCCAGCACGCTGGCCAGCACGGGGAAGCCGTTGAAGGCCGTGTTGGCGGCCAGCACCAGGATCAGCCCGGTGACCACGGTGACCAGGTAGAACATGGGCAGGAAGTCCGCGAAGACGGTGCGGGCGATCTGGCCGATCACGGGGTCCTGGTGGTAGGCCTCGCCCAGCGGCACGCCGTTGCTCAGCAGGTTGCGCTCAGGGTCCTCGACCATGCGCACGCCGGTGGCCCCCGCCAGGTGCACCACGCTCATGAGCATGGCGGCGGCGATCAGCCCCAGCAGCAGCAGCGTGGTGGCGGCGTTGCGGGACTTGGGGCGCTGGAAGCTGGGCACCCCGTTGGAGATGGCCTCCACACCGGTCAGGGCTGCGCAGCCGGAGGAGAAGGCCCGCAGCACCAGGAAGCCGCCCGCCAGGCCAGTCAGCCCGGCCTCCCAGCCCGCAGAGGGCACGATCTCGTAGGCGGAGGAGGCCGCCTGCCCCAGGGAGCCCCTGGCCTCCTGCACCAGGCCGGTCACGGCCATCGCACCGATCGCCAGCATGTACAGGTAGGTGGGGACGGCGAAGGCCCCACCTGACTCACGGGCGCCGCGCAGGTTCAGCAGGGCCAGCAGGGTGACGACGCCGACGGCGATCCACACACCTTGTAGGGGGCCAGCCCGGGCACGGCGGCCACCAGGTAGGAGGAGCCCGAGGAGATGGACACGGCCACGGTCAGCACGTAGTCGACCAGCAGGGAGGAGGCTACGGCCAGGCCCGCCCGCTCCCCCAGGTTGGTGGTGACCACCTCGTAGTCGCCGCCCCCCGAGGGGTAGGCGTGGACGGTCTGCCGGTAGGAGGCCACGACCACCACCAGCACGCCCACCACGGCCAGGGCGATCCAGGGAGACAGGGTGGTGGCGGCCACTCCGGCCACGGCCAGGGTCACCAGCACCTCGTCCGGGGCGTAGCCGACCGAGGACAGGGCGTCGGAGGCGAAGACCGGCAGGGCTATACGTTTAGGCAGGAGCGTCTCACCGAGTGCCGTGGAGGGCACCGGGCGTCCTACGAGCAGCCGTTTGAGGCTATCGGCGAAGTCACGCACGACAGGAGATGCTACGTCGCTCTACCAGCCTCGCATAGGACAGGGGTACGGTTGCGCCCGTGCACTTCGTCATCATGGGCTGCGGCCGCGTGGGTGCCTCGATGGCCACACAGCTGGACCGCATGGGCCACTCGGTGGCCGTCATCGACATGAACTCGGACTCGTTCCGCCGTCTGCCTCAAGCTTTCTCTGGCCGTAAGGTCAAGGGGGTCGGCTTCGACCGCGACGCCCTGCAGCAGGCGGGCATCGAGGAGGCCTACGCCTTCGCCGCCGTCTCCAACGGCGACAACTCCAACATCGTCTCGGCCCGGGTGGCCCGGGAGACCTTCGGGGTGGAGCGGGTGGTGGCCCGTATCTACGACGCGCGCCGTGCCGACGTCTACGAGCGCCTCGGCATCCCCACCGTGGCCACGGTGCGCCAGACGGCGGAGCAGATGATGCGGCGGATGCTGCCCGGAGGCACCACCCGGGAGCTCGACGACGTCTCCGGCGCGGTGACGCTGGTGCAGCCCGGGATGTCAACGGCCTGGGTGGGGGCGAGCGTGGACCTCGTACAGGAGCGCACCGGGGCGCGGGTGGCCTGGGTCTCCCGGGGCTCGTCGGCCTTCGTGCCCACCGGGGCGACCCTCGTCCAGGAGCATGACCGGCTGCACCTGGCCGTGGCCTCCGAGAAGGTTGCCGCGGTGCAGCGCACGCTGTCGCGCCCACCCGCCAAGGAGGTATGAGATGCGGATCATCATCGCCGGAGCCGGCTCGGTAGGCCGCTCCATCGCCAGTGAGCTCATCAGCCACGGGCACAAGGTGGACCTGCTGGACCGCTCCGCCGAGGCCATGCGGATCGCCTCGGTGCCGGACGCTGAGTGGCACCTGGCTGACGCCTGCGACGTGGACGCCTTGGAGGCCGCCGGGGCGGCTGACTGCGACGTGGTAGTGGCCTCCACCGGTGACGACAAGGCCAACCTGGTGATCTCCCTGCTCGCCAAGACCGAGTACGGGGTGCCCCGCACCGTGGCGCGCGTCAACAACCCGAAGAACGAGTGGCTGTTTGACGACACCTGGGGGGTGGACGTGGCGGTCTCCACGCCGCGCATCATGACGGCCCTGGTGGAGGAGGCCGTCAGCGTCGGCTCCCTGGTGTCCGTGTTCACCTTCCACCAGTCCGGGGCCTCCATGCACGAGCTGACGCTGCCTGCGGACTCCCCGGTGATCGGCGAGCTGGTGTCCTCGGTGGTGCTGCCGCCGCACACGGTGATCGCCGCGATCCTGCGCGACTACCGGCCCATCAACCCGGACGAGGACGAGCGCTTTGAGAAAGGCGACGAGATCCTGTTCCTCACGGCCCGTGAGGGGGTGGACCTCCTGGCGGAGATCCCGGCCCTGTTCAGTGCCGAGGACCTGCCCGTGGCCCCGCAGACCACGCAGGTCAGTGCCGCTCAGGCTCCGGCCTGACCACCGTCCACACGAGCCACAGGGTCACCACGAACAGCGGCACCCCCAGGGCCAGGCGGGCCACGCCCAAGGCCCCCAGGGCCGGCTCCCCAGCCAGGTACAGGGGCACCTCCACCACCAGCCGCAGCGCGAACATGGCCGCCAGGATCATGGTGCCCAGGTAGTAGCGGCGCCGCTGGCCGCGCAGCTGCGGCTCCTGACGCCACCGGAACCAGCTCCGGGACGGCTCCTCCTGCGGCGGCTGCGGGGAAGGGCCCGCCGTCTGCGGACCTGGTTCCTGGGCCTCTGCCTCCTGGGCGCTAGGGGCCTGAACCTGCGGCTCCGGGGTGCCTGGCTCCTGCGGGAGGGGCTTGTCCGCCCCCTCGGTGGCGGCCTGGTTCCACAGCTCCATGAGCACGCCGACCAGGGGGAAGCCCGCCAGCAGGGACAGCAGGCAGGCACCCAGCCAGCCGGCGTTGATGAGCAGCCCGGTGGCGTAGAAGTTCGCGGCCTCGCCGCTGCGCCAGGCCCACAGGGCGGAGACGGCGGCCAGGACGGCGCCGCTGAGCACCTGGTTCAGGCTCTGGCGCTGGGCCAGGCGGGCTACCAGGCCGACGGCGCTGAGCGCCAGGGAGGCCAGCAGCGCCGGTACCAGGGCGGTGGGCCGCAGCGCCAGCACCAGGATGAACACCAGGGTGGGCAGCACGGACTCCAGGGCCCCCCGCCAGCCCCCCACGGCGGCGGCCACGTCGAAGCGCTCAGCGTTGATGGCCCCCAGGCCACCGTGGCTGGGGGCCGGGCGCGCTGGAGAGGACGCTGGGGAGGCGGGGACGGCGTCCGGGGCCAGGTGGCCTGTGGTCTGCTCGTGACTCATGCTCCTGGCCCCACCAGCTCGTAGACCGGGTTGTAGATCAGGTGCCGGGACTGGCCTGCGGTGACCATGCCCTCAGCCACCAGGTGGGCGCCGGGCACGACCCCGGCGATGTCCCGCCGCCCCAGCCACACCAGGTCCAGGGCGCCGGTGCCGTCGTAGAGGCGGGCCACCAGCACCGGCTTGGCGGAGGCGGGCCGGTGGGTGACGGCCTGCAGCACCCCGGAGACGCGGGCGCGGTGACGCGGCTCCACCGCCGCCAGGGGCACGGTGCCCCGCCGTCGGGCCCGCTCCTGCTCGTCGCGGGCGGTCAGGTCCTCCCGGCTGGGGTGCAGGCGTGCGCGCACAGACCCCAGCAGCTCCCGCAGGCTCATCGCACCTCAGCGATGGTCGGGCCGGGCATGAGCGGGTCCAGGCCGGGCAGGTCCTCTACCTCCGGGCCAGGTGCCTGGCCGGGGGCGTGCAGCGGCAGGGGCTCGCGCGGGGGCCGGGGCAGGGAGTCACGGTGCACGATGATCCCGCCGAGGATCTCCTCCAGCGCGGTAGCGGCCTCCGGGGAGGTGGCGGCCGCCCCCAGGAAGTCGGCCCGGAGCATCCAGCGGGGGCCGTCCACCCCCACCAGTCGCAGGCCGGAGCGCACGGTCTTGCCGGAGGGGTCCAGCACCGGCACCACGGTGGACAGCTCGCGGCCGAAGGGCCCTTCCTCAACGGTGACCTCGCCGCCGTTGTCGGTGATCGTGGTGGTGATCTCCTGACGCACCTCGTCCCACAGGGACTCTGAGCGGGGGGCCGCGAAGACCCGCAGGCTCATCTGGGAACCTGCCAGCACCAGCGAGACCGAGGCGATGTCAGCACCAGGCTGGGGCGCCTCCAGGCGCAGCTGCATACCGTCCACCACCGGGATCCGCAGGGAGCCCAAGTCGATGCGGTTGACCTCGTCCTGCGGGGCCTGGCGGGAGTCCCAGGGACCGGTGGCGTCGTCTGCCGACGCGCCCTCCGGCTCCCGCTCCTCCTGGCTTACGGTCCCCTCCTCCTGGAGCGGCTCAGGAGCGGGGCCGTCCTTGCCTCGGCGTCGGGAGAAAAGTGCCATCGGGGCCTCGTTTCAGGTTGGACTGGTTCCTTGCGCGCTGGAGCCTAGCGCCCTGCGCCGCCCTGGCGCAGTTCCGCCAGCTCAGTACGGCTGCTACGGGGCTCAGCCGGCGCAGTCGGTGCACACCGCCAGGCCGGTGGCGTCGTCGACGTAGGACAGCTGGCTGCGGTGGTGCACCAGGAAGCACTCGGAGCAGGTGAACTCGTCCTCCAGCTGGGGCACCACGTGGACGCTCAGCTCCTCACGGGACAGGTCCGCACCTGGCAGCTCGAAGCCTTCGGCGACCTCGTTCTCGTCCTCCTCGATGGCCGCGGAGGACTGGTCCTTCTGCCGGGCAGTGAGCTCCTCAAGTGAATCGGCCTCGGGCTCGTCGTCGTTCTTGCGCGGGGCGTCGTAGTCGGTCGCCATTGCCTCGTCACTCTCTTGTGGTGGATAGCTCTCGGGCGGCGCAGTGAACCAGGGCACAGCCACACCCGTCCGCTAAGGGCAGCCGGATAATAGCACTTAGCGCATCCCGCGAGAAGAGGAACCTCTGTGCCGCTCCACACCTTGCGGCTGGCGGCTGAACGTGCATGGACCCGCCGCCTGGCCGGGGAGCGCCGAAGCGCCGCGAGACCCGGCACCCCTACCCGCGAACCCTGCTGCGGGCCCCCGCCGTCGGAGCTGCCGGGAGTGGGCCAGGCCGGGGCACACCGGCAGACCTCCCCCAAATCTCCGCCGGTAGGTGGCAGTCTTGCGCTTGAAGGAGGCAATCACATGATCGATCTGGAGCTGCTGGGGGTTAACGGCGACGCCATCGTCATGACTGACCCTGACGGACAGCGGTACAAGCTCGTCATTGACGACGCCCTGCGCGCGGCTGTACGCCGTGACCGTCCCGCCGCCCTCGACTCCCCCACCACCTTGGAGGCCGGCAGGACCCTGACCCCGCGGGAGATCCAGTCGCTGCTGCGCGCCGGGGCCACTGCCGAGGAGGTCGCCTCCACCACCGGGCTGCCGCTGGACCACGTGCACCGTTTCGAGGGGCCGGTGCTGGCTGAGCGCAACTGGGCCGTGGAGCAGGCGCGCGCCTGCCGTATCGGCTGGGAGAAGGACTCACCGGTGCTGGGTGAGCTGGTGGTGGACCGTCTGGCCACCCGTGGCGTGGACCCGGCGCTGCTGGAGTGGGACGCGGTGCGTGACGGGCGCGCCCCCTGGGAGGTGCTGCTGACCTTCGTCCAGGGGGCGGAGGAGAAGCAGGCCCGCTGGGTGCTGGACCTGTCCTCCCACGCGGTGACCGCCCTGGACGACGAGGCGCGCTGGCTCACGGAGGCGGCTTCCAGCTCGCGCCGCCCGCTGGTCTTCGACCAGGACTCGCGTGCGCGCGGCGCCTCCGCCCAGAGCGGGGGCCTGGGGACCGCTGGTGCCACCAGCCGGTCCGCGTCGACGGCGCACTCACCTTCCCCGGCCTCTCCTCCTTCGGCGGTGACGGCGGACGCGGCTGCCGGCCCGGCGCCGTCTGTGCGACGGACGGAGCAGGTGGGCTCACGTCGTCCTCCGCTGCACCCGGACTCCACGGACGCGCTGCTGGCTGACCTGGCGGCGAGCCGGGGCCAGAGGGTGGAGCCGCGTCCGCTGGAGGAGTCTGGGTCCCTGCCGGTAGTGGGCGAGGAGAAGGTGACGGAGGCGACCCCGCAGGAGCCGGACCAGGCCGCCCAGGTGGTGTCGATCGCGGAGCGGCGCCGCTCGCACAGCGTGCCGACCAGTGGCAGGCACCCGGCGGGCTCGCGCCTGCCGCAGGTTGATGACGACGACGCCACGGTGGCTTCTCCGCTGGCGGCGGCGGCCCGCCACGAGTCCCCCACCAAGGAGACTGAGCAGGTGCTGACGCAGGAGGAGCTGCCGGACATGCCGGTGGCGACGCCGCCGAAGGCCGTGAAGGCAGCATCTTCCCCGACCACCGGCAGCGTCCCGGCGGTGGGCCGGTCCAAGCGGCGTAACCGCCGGTCGGTGCCCTCCTGGGACGAGATCGTCTTCGGGGCCAAGCCGGAGTAGGCCTGAGTTAGAGGCCGAGTAGGCCCAGGGTTAGAGCCCGGACAGGCCCAAGCAGGGGCCCGCTCAGGCCACTAGCCGGTCTGCCGGTCCGCTGGTGGGTCTGGTTGGCCTAGCTGACCTAACCGTTCATGCCTGTTGGGTGGGGAGCCTGTTAGGTGATGGTGCGTAGCAGCGGGATCTCGGTCTCGTCCGTGGTGAAGGAGCCGTGCACGCCGGGCAGGGCGGCCGCCTCTGGGCTGTGGACGCGGCTGTCCACCGCCACCCAGTTGTCTGCCAGGGCCACGACCACGTCCCCCACCACGTCCTGGGCGCGGGCGCCGAGCGGCCCTAGGTGCGCGGCGGCCTGCGCCTGGGTGCCGACCCACAGGGCGCGCTCCCCCAGCTCCGCCTGCCAGCGTGCCGCCACGGCTGCGGCGGCGTCCTGGTCGCCGTCGGGCACGTACAGGTGCAGGCAGCGGGGCTCTCCCGCGACGGCGGTGACGTCCTGGGCGAGTGCGGGGTTGTAGGCGACGTCGAGGCGGTGGTTGGGGCTGGTGTCGATCATGCCGTGGTCGGCGGTGAGTAGCACCCGGGTGCCGCGGGGTACACGGCGCAGCAGCTCGGCGAGCATCCGGTCCAGGCTCTCCAGCTGGGAGAGCCACTCCTGGCTGGTCCAGCCGTAGCGGTGCCCGGTGTGGTCGAGCTCGCCGACGTAGAGGTAGACCAGGGGGGTGCCTTCGCGCAGGGCGCGGGCGGCGGCGGCGGCCCGGTCCTCCAGGCGGTCGGTGCCGCGGTGGCGGGCCCCGCGCAGGGCGGCCTCGGTCAGGCCGGAGCCGGCGAAGCGGGCGGGGCTGACGGCTACAGCCAGGGGCGCGGTGGCCTGGTCCTGACGGCTCCTTGCGGTGGTGCGGACGGGGTCGCGCTGCAGGCGCTCGAAGATAGTGGGCACGTCCTGCCAGGAGCGCGCGTCCAGGGAGGTGTGCTCCCAGGAGATGAGGTTGAGCACCTGCTCCCGGTGCGGGGTGGTGCTGGCTTTGAGGGAGGCGCGCAGCCCGGGGTGGAGGACGCTGTACCCGGCCATGCCGGTGGTGCCGGGTAGCGCCCCGGTGCCCAGGGTGGTCAGGGCGGCGGCGGTGGTGGTGGGGTGGCAGGCGTGGGCGGTGGGCCCGGGCTGGCCGTGGCGGGGGGCGGCCTCGGCCTCGGCGAGCAAACGGCGCAGGGTGGGGGCGTGCCCGCGCCTCTCGCGCAGCTGGGCGAGCCCCAGGCCGTCCACGAGCACGGTGACGGCCCCGGGGGTGGTGCCGTCCTCGGGCAGCAGGCCGAGGGCCTGGGCCAGGCTGGTGGCCTCCTCCTGGCGCAGGGGGGTGGCGCCGGTGAGCGGGTCCGGGCTGGGGTCGGCCAGGTGCAGGCCCGCGGCGACGGCGCTGGCCCCAAGCAGCTCACGCAGGTGCGGCACCGGCTGCGCCCGGTACGCAGGCCCTGCCGGGTTCATGGGTTCGGCTGGGCAGGCGTCCTGTGCTGGGCTCATGGCTTCGGCTGCGCTCGTGCTCTCTGTTGTGCTCATGCCCTCCTCTGGGCTGACGGCCTGTGCCGGGCTCACAGGCGGGCCCCGGCGGCCTGGGCGGTAGCGCGGGCGAGGCTGCGGGCGAAGGCCTCTGCCTTGGTCAGGGCGTCCACGCCCTCGACCCCGGCGGCCACCCGGATGACTATGTCGTCCGGCACGGACACGCCCGACAGGCCGTGGTCCGCCTGGCACTGGGGGTCGGCGCAGCCGGTGGGCTCCAGGTCAAGGCGCCGTACGGCCCCCCAGGCCGCGGCGATGGTCATCTCCGTGAGCTGGCCGCCGTCCTTGTCCGGCTGGACCACGCCCCGGCTCAGCGACACGGAGCCTATGCGGGAGACGGGCACGGCCTCGCTGGTGGCCACCGCCCCCAGCCTGCCGTCGTCCCGGGGGACGTCGTCTACGTGCACCACCACCAGGCGGGTGCTGGTGAGCGCCAGGGCCGTCAGGTGCCGGTGGACGGCGTCGGCCACGGTGGTCTCCGACTGCACCAGGCTGGCCTGCAGGGGCTCCCCGGCCAGGACCAGCTCCAGGGTCTCCAGGACCAGCTCCGGGTAGAAGGCGGCGTGACGCACCTCCTGGGCCAGCGCCTCCCAGGCCAGTGCGGCGCTGTGGGCCTCCTGTGCCTGGACGGCCCCGCCGTCATGTGCGGCCCTGCCCTGCTGACCACCGGATCCTCGTGCTGCTTTGACCATGCCGCCATTGTGCCACCCACCTCTGACAGAAACCGCTGCCGTCTACCAATGCCCCGCCGTCGCACGCCAAGCAGCCCCCGACCCGACAGCACCCACCAGCACGGCACCACCGTCCCTGCCCCGCCGTCGGCAGCTAAAGCCGTCCACCCGCAGCCCACCGGCGCCGTCCGACCACCGCGCGCCCCACGCCCAGGCCCCGCCGTCGGCTACCTGCGCGGCCCAGTAACCGCGCATCCCGCCGTCGGCAGTCAACAGCACCTAGCCTCAGCCCAGGACGCGCCCCTACGTCGGCAGCTAACGCCGTCCACCCGCAGCCCACCGGCGCCGTCCGACCACCGCGCGCCCCACGCCCAGGCCCCGCCAGCCAGCCAGGGTGTCGCTGCGCCGGAAGCCGCCGTCAACAGCGACAATGCCCCCATGTCGCCAAAGTCCACGACCGCCGCCCCGCCACCCGTAGACGGTGAGATCGTCGAGCAGGACCTGTCCACCGAGATGCGCAGCTCCTACCTGGAGTACGCCTACTCGGTCATCTACGCCCGCGCCCTGCCCGACGCCCGCGACGGCCTCAAGCCCGTCCAGCGGCGCATCCTGTTCCAGATGGACCGCATGGGGCTGCGGCCGGACAAGCCCCACGTGAAGTCCTCCCGCGTCGTCGGTGACGTCATGGGCCGCCTGCACCCCCACAGCGACGTCGCCATCTACGAGGCCCTGGTGCGCCTGGCCCAGCCCTTCACCCTGCGTCTGCCGCTGGTCGACGGGCACGGCAACTTCGGCTCCCTGGACGACGGTCCCGCCGCCTCCCGCTACACCGAGGCCCGCCTGGCCGCCCCCGCCCTGGCCCTGACCGCCGACATCGACGAGGACACCGTCGACTTCTCCCCCAACTATGACTACACCCTCACCGAGCCCGACGTCCTGCCCGCCGCCTTCCCCAACCTGCTGGTCAACGGCACCTACGGCATCGCCGTCGGCATGGCCTCCAACATGCCGCCCCACAACCTGGGGGAGGTAGTGGCCGCCGCCCGGCACCTGGTCTCCCACCCCCAGGCCACCCTGGAGGACCTGATGGCCTTCGTGCCCGGCCCCGACCTGCCCACCGGCGGCATGATCGTGGGGCTCGACGGCGTGCGCGAGGCCTACCGCACCGGCCGCGGCGTCTTCCGCACCCGCGCCACCGCCCGCATCGAGAACCTCACCGCCCGCAAGAAGGGCATCGTGGTCACCGAGCTGCCCTACCTGGTGGGGCCCGAGAAGGTCATCGCCAAGATCAAGGAGGCCGTCTCCGCCAAGAAGCTCCAGGGCGTCACCGACGTCGCCGACCTCACCGACCGCAAGAACGGCACCCGCCTGGTGATCGGCGTCAAGAACGGCTACAACCCCGAGGCCGTGCTCGCCCAGCTCTACAAGCACACGCCCCTGGAGGACTCCTTCGGCATCAACAACGTGTGCCTGGTGGACGGGCGGCCCTCCACCCTGGGCCTGCGCGAGCTGCTGGACGTGTTCGTGCGCCACCGCCTGGTGGTCGTGGAGCGGCGCACCCGCTTCCGCCTGGCCCGGCGCCAGGAGCGCCAGCACCTGGTGGACGGGCTGCTCGTGGCGATCCTCAACATCGACGAGGTGATCGAGCTGATCCGCTCCTCGGAGGACGCCGCCACCGCCCGCGCCAGGCTCATGCAGGTCTTCGACCTCACCGACCCGCAGGCCACCTACATCCTGGAGCTCCAGCTGCGCCGCCTGACCAAGTTCTCCGTGCTGGAGCTGGAGAAGGAGCGGGAGGAGCTGGCCCAGGAGATCGCCGAGCTGGAGGCGATCCTAGCCGACGACTCGCTCCTGCGCCGCGTGGTCTCCGAGGAGCTGGCGCAGGTGGCGGAGCGCTTTGGCACGCCGCGGCGCACCGTGCTGCTGGAGGCTCCCGGCGTGGGGGCTGTGGCTGCCGGTGGAGGGGCGGCGTCCGCGCGGGGCGGGGTGGCTGGTGCGGCTGGTGTGGCCGGTGCAGGCGGCGCGCTGGCGGCGCAGCAGGCAGCCATGACGGCGCTGGTGGGGGCCAAGGACGTGCCCCTGACCATCCCCGACGACCCCTGCCGGGTACTGCTGTCCGCCACCGGGCTGCTGGTGCGCACCAGCGGCTCCCAGCCGGTGCCCCGCTCCGGCCCCCGCCAGGCCCACGACGCCCTGACCAGCCAGGTTCCCGGCACGGCGCGGGGGCAGGTCGGGGTGGTGACCGACGCCGGGCGGCTCGTGCGCCTGGACGTGGTGCAGGTCCCGGAGGTGCCGCGCCTGGAGGGGGCGCCGTCCCTGGCCGGAGGCACCCCGGCGGGTCTGCTGGTGGACCTCCTCCCCGACGAGCGGGTCGTGGGGCTGGCGCCTGTGGGTCCCGGAGCGGAGGCACCCATCACCTTGGCGACGGCGCAGGGCGTGGTCAAGCGGGTCAAGCCCGGCGACGAGCCTGCCCGCGGCGACTCCTGGGAGGTGATCTCCCTGGCCGAGGGTGACCGGGTGGTCTTCGCGGGCGCTGCGGCGGACACCGACCTGCTGGTGCTGGTCACCAGCGACGCCCAGCTGCTGCGTTTCGAGGCCGCCAAGGTGCGCCCGCAGAGGCGTGGGGCCGGGGGCATGGCGGGCATCTCGCTGCGCCCGGGCGCCCGGGTGATCGCGGCGGCCAGCGTGCCCGCCGAGCTGCTGGCTGAGGCGGTGGTCGTGACGGTGGCCGCCTCCCAGGGGGCGCTGCCGGGCATGGGCTCCGGCTCCGTGAAGGTCAGCCCCCTGGACCGCTACCCGGCCAAGGGACGGGCCACCGGCGGCGTACGGGCGCAGCGTTTCCTGCGGGGTGAGGACGAGCTGGTGCTGGCCTGGGCGGGTGTGGGCCCGGCGCGAGCCGTCGGTGCCGGGGGGCAGGCGGTCACGCTGCCCGAGGTGGATGAGCGCCGGGACGCCTCCGGCTCCCCCCTGAGCGCCCCCATCGCCGCCCTCGGCTAACAACCCCCTCCCTCACCGCGAGACCGGGACATATGGCTCACGAGACCGGTAAGGGTAACCTTAGTTAGAGGCTGGTGGGGATTGTGCTGCCGCTGCAACGCCGTTGAGCTGCTTGCGTATAGGTCAGCCTGGTGCTGACACCGGGGGCCGACGCCTCGATGTCCGCACACGGAAGGCCATTGGTGGTGTGAGTCAAGTCCGCTGGGACCGTTAGTGAAGGCCGCCGGTGCCGGGGGTGACTGCATATTCCGCCCAGGCTCCGGGGTTGCACATACTAGATAGTGGAGGTTGTTGGGATCTCAACGTTTCTGGTGTACGTGTAACGTGGAGCACCGCGCGAGGTGTGCAGCAACGTCGTCGTTGCACACCTAGTGGGGGTACGGGAAACCGCCAGGTAGAAGCTCGCCGCAGAACTTTCCCCGTGATTGCACGGGAAAACCCCGGTTTACTGTTAGCCACGCCCCTCGTAACGTGTGCAAGCCAGCCCCTGCCTACCCAAAATGGGCGCCAAGGCTCCGCCCAGCCCCGCCGTCGAGACCGTCCGCAACCGGAAACCTACCTGAGTTATCCACAACTAAGGCCACCCTTACCGGTCTCGTGAGCCATATGTCCCGGTCTCGCGGTACCGATGTCCCGGTCTCGCGGGAATTCACAGGGGCTAGACGTCCATGCCGTAGAGGATGGTGCCGCGCATCGGCTGGTAGCCGAGGGCCTCGTACAGGTCAGCCGCGCCCGTGGGGTTGTCAGAGTCCACCCCGGCGGCCGCGTAGTCCATGCCGTCCGCCGCGTAGGCGCGCATGGCCGCCGCCAGCAGCGCCCGGCCTACGTCCCGGCCCCGGTAGTCCGCCAGGACCCCCAGCATGTCGGTGTAACCCTCCCGCCAGCCCAGCGCCTCCCAGTCCTGCTCGAAACGCGCCGAGCGCAGGTACCCGGCCACGCGCGCCCGGTCACCGGACCGGTCCATCACCACGAAGCACCAGGCGGGCTCCACGTGGGTACGCCCCGCCGCCCACTCCTCGGGGCTGAGCCGCAGCGCCCGGCCAGCCTCCCCCAGGGACTCCAGGGTGGCCGCGTTGTGGGCGCGCAGCACGGCGTCGTCGATCTCCGGCGTCCACGGCTCTACAGACAGGAATGCCCCCAGCTCCACCTGCGGCACCTCCAGGGACAGGGGACGCCGCAGCTCCTGGTACCAGCGCAGCGGGCGCAGCCCCATGGCCTCCAGGTGGCTCTTCATGCGCTCGTCGTCGGCCAGCACGGTGGTGACGACGTGCCCCGGCCCGGGCTCCCCCGCTCCCCCGGCCCGGGCGGCCCGCTCCAGGCCGATCAGGTGGCGGGCCCGCTCCGCCTGCCAGCGCAGCAGCGCCCGCCCGATCCCCCGGTCCCGCCAGGACGGGTCCACCACACCGGTCATGGAGGCGTACACCTCCTCCCCAGGGCGCAGCCGTACCAGACCGAAGCCACGCATGACGCCCTGCGCGTCCCACCCGGCGACGCCCGCGTAGCTGGGGTCCATGAAGTACTCGGCGGTCTCCGCCTCGCTGGTGCGGTACGGGGGGTTGTCCACCGCCTCGGCCCGGGCGATCAGCGCCGCCAGCTCGGGGTTGTCCTGCGCGGACAGGGGCTGCCAACGCAGGATGCTGGGCATGGTGGAGCGCGGGGTGGAGCGCAGCAGGGACCACAGCCCGGTCCCCGCGTGGTGCTCAGTGCCGTAGACCGGGGCCATCAGGCGTCGATCCGTTCGCGGTCCACCTGCTCCGCACCCTGCACGATGAAGGCCCGGCGGGGCTCCACGGCGGAGCCCATCAGCAGCTCGAAGACGTTCTCGGCCTCGGCGAGCCGGGCCTCGTCGGCCAGGGTGATCCGCCGCAGGGTGCGGTGCTCCGGCTCCATGGTGGTCTCGGCCAGCTGGTGGGCGTCCATCTCGCCCAGGCCCTTGTAGCGTTGCGGCTCCTTGAAGCTGCGGCCCTGCTTCTCCATGCGACGCAGGGTGCGCACCAGCTCGGCGTCGGAGTAGGTGTAGATGATCTCCTTCTTGCGCCGCCCCTGGGCGCTGACCTCCACCCGGTGCAGGGGGGGCACGGCGGCGTAGACGCGCCCGGCCTCGATCATAGGCCGCATGTAGCGGAAGAAGAGCGTCAGCAGCAGGGTGCGGATGTGGGCGCCGTCCACGTCGGCGTCGGTCATGAGGATGACCTTGCCGTAGCGGGCCTGGGACAGGTCGAAGGTACGCCCGCTGCCCGCCCCCACCACCTGGATGATGGCCGAGCACTCGGCGTTGTGGAGCATATCGGCCTGGGAGGCCTTCTGCACGTTGAGGATCTTGCCGCGGATGGGCAGCAGCGCCTGGAACTCAGAGTTGCGGGCGTTCTTGGCGGTGCCCAGGGCGGAGTCGCCCTCCACGATGAACAGCTCGGAGGCGGCGACGTCGTCGCTGCGGCAGTCGGCGAGCTTGGCGGGCAGGGTGGAGGTCTCCAGGGCGGTCTTGCGGCGGGTGATCTCCTTGTGCATGCGCGCGGAGACGCGGGCGCGCATCTCGCCGACGATCTTCTCCTGCAGGGCCCGCGACTGGCTCTTGAGGTCGCGCTTGGAGGAGGTGAGCAGGGCGGTGAGCTCGCGCTCCACGACCTTGGCCACGATGTTGCGTACCGGGGCGGTGCCCAGCACCTCCTTGGTCTGCCCCTCGAACTGGGGCTCGGGCACGCGCACGGTGACGACGGCGGTCAGTCCCGCCAGGATGTCGTCCTTCTCGATCCTGCTGTCGCGGGCAGTGACCTTCAGGGCGCGGGCGTTGGCGTCGATCTGCTTGCGCAGCACCTTGGTCAGGGCCTGCTCGAAGCCGGTCAGGTGGGTGCCGCCCATGGGGGTGGCGATGATGTTGACGAAGGAGCGTTCGGTGGTGTCGTAGCCGATCCCCCAGCGCAGGGCGATGTCCACGCCGCAGGTGCGCTCCACCTCCACGGGCCGCAGGTGCCCGCTGCGCCGGTCGAGCTGCTGGACGGTCTCGGTGAAGGTGCCTTCGCCGGTGAGGCGGAAGGTGTCGGTCACGGAGGCGTCGGTGGCCAGGAAGTCCACGAAGTCGGCGGTGCCGCCCTTGGCCTGGAACACCTCGACGCCGTCCTCGGCCCCGGTGTCGAACAGGTCCCCGGGGGCCTCGGTGGCGTTCCTGGCGGCAGCCAGCCCGGTGGTCTCTGCCGTCCCGCTGCTCCCGACGCCGGAGCCGGCGGCGGCCACCGCCTCGGGGCTGCGCTCGTCACGCAGGGTGAGGGTCAGGCCGGGCACCAGGAAGGAGGTCTGGCGCAGGCGGGCGCGCAGGGCGTCGGCGTCGTAGCGGTCGGGCTGGGGGAAGATCTGGGGGTCGGCCCAGTAGCGCACGCGGGTGCCGGTCACGCCACGGCGCACCTTGCCGGTGACACGCAGCTCGGTGGCCTGGGTGAACTCCTCGAAGGGGGCGGCCAGGGTGGGCCCGGTGGAGGGGTCGGTGAACACGCCGGGCACGCCGCGCCGGAAGCTCATGGCGTGGGTGCGGCCGCCGCGGTCCACCTCCACGTCCATGCGGGCGGCCAGGGCGTTGACCACGGAGGCCCCCACCCCGTGCAGACCGCCTGCCGCGCCGTAGGAACCGCCGCCGAACTTCCCGCCCGCGTGCAGCTTGGTGTACACCAGCTCGACGCCGGTCAGGCCGCTGGAGGGCTCCACGTCCACGGGCACGCCGCGCCCGTCGTCACGCACCTCGATGGAGCCGTCGGCGTGGACGGTGACGTCGATGCGGGTGGCGTGGCCCTCCAGGGCCTCGTCCACCGCGTTGTCCACGATCTCCCACACGCAGTGCATGAGGCCGCGCTGGTCGGTGGAGCCGATGTACATACCGGGGCGCTTGCGCACGGCCTCCAGGCCCTCGAGCACGGACAGGTGCCGGGCGGAGTAGTCGCTGGGGCTGGCCACCGGTGGGGCGCTGGAGCTGGATACGGACACACGCGAAACCTAGCGGATCGGCTCGCACAGGCTGTCTTCCCGCGCCGTCACCGGGCGACTTTCCCCGCCGTCACCGCGGGTGGCGGCGGGCGGTCCTGTGTCGGACCGCCTCGTTCGCCTCTGGCGCATACGCTGCGCCAGGGGCGGAATGCCGGTAAACCTGGCGGAATTGGCGCAGCCGCCGTGGTGTTATCCAGGCATGAACGCGACCAGCCCCGCCGTCACCGAGTCGGTGACCCCCGCGTCCGTGTCGGACTCCCCCGCTCCCGCCTCCCACACTGACCGCCCCCTGACCACTGCCGACCGCTGTGACGCCTGCGGCGCGCAGGCCTACGTGCGCGTGGTGCTGAGCTCGGGCGAGCTGCTGTTCTGCGCCCACCACGGCCGTAAGAACGCCGCCGCCTTGGAGCAGGTGGCCCTGTTCGTCCAGGACGAGTCGGCCCGCCTGCGCGAGGGCGAGTGAGCCGCCCCGGTGGACGCACAGCCTGAGCCGCTGGAGGGCGGTACGCCGCTCGCTGGCACCACGCCACTAGCCGCCACCGAGCCCGGAGCTGCCTCCGCACCAGAAACCGCCGCACCGCTAGCCGCCGCCGAGCCTGGGGCCATCGCCGCACCGGGAGCCGCCGCCGAGCCGGTCCTGCCCCTGAGCCGGGAACGGCTGCTGGCGGCCTGCACCGAGGAGGGCTGGCGGCACCGTATCGGCCCGGAGGGTGAGCTGCGCACCACCTGGAACCTGGACGAGTTCGCCTTCTACCTGCGCGGGCCCGCCCAGGAGGTGCTGCTGGTGCGCGGCACCTGGCACCTGGGGCTGGGCCTGGGGCACCTGGAGACCCTGCGCGGCTTCATCGAGGCCCAGCACCGGCTGCGCCCCTGGCCTCAGGCCCACTACGAGTTGGACGACGACGGCGCCCTGCGGGTGGTCACCGTCCAGGCCCTGGACGCCACGGTGGGGGTCACGGACTCCCAGCTGCGTCAGCACGTGCTGGACTCAGTCAGTGCCGCCGCCTCGTTCTTCGGGGCGCTGGCCACTGAGCTGGGGGTGGAGGAGGAGCCGTGAGCGAGGAGACGGCGGCCGCAGCGTCGCAGGCGCTGACGCCCCTGACGGCGGCGCGTCTGGCTGCGCTGCTGACGGCGCAGGGCTGGCACTTTGTGACAGGCCCGGACGGGGCGCTGCTGGCGCGCTGGGGCGCGGAGGTGTTCCGCTTCACGGTCACAGGCTCCAACGGCGCGATCCTGAACGTGCTGGGGCTGATGGAGGAGCCGGTCGCCGCGCCCCAGCTGCCGAGGCTGCGGGAGGTGCTGGAGGACTGGCACCGGGAGCACCCGTGGCCTACCTGCTTCTTCGTGCCCGCGCCCGACGGCGCCGCCCACGTGGGGGCGGCGGTGGCCCTGAACTGCGGCCCGGGGGTGAGTGACGCCCAGCTGCTGCGGCAGGTGGAGGTGTCCTTGTCCTCCTCCTTCGACGCCTTTGAGAACGTGCGCCTGTCCCTGCGCCAGGCCCTCTGAGGCCGCCGCCTGCCGCCTGCATCCGCGCCGCAGGGGCCTGCCCCCACCGACGACGGCACCGTGAGCCGGGTGCCCACGTAGTCCCCGCCGCGGGGGCTCGCCGGTTACAAGCAGCCAACAGCCTTCCGTGGGCACGCAGCCCCGGTAACGACGTCGGCGCCCCGGCCTGCCTGCTGCTGGGCGGGCGCGGGGCACCGGCGTCGTCTGGCTGCGGCTCAGTCCAGGTAGTCGCGCAGCACCTGGCTGCGGGAGGGGTGGCGGAGCTTGCTCATGGTCTTGGACTCGATCTGGCGGATGCGCTCACGGGTGACACCGTAGACCTTGCCGATCTCGTCCAGGGTCTTGGGCTGGCCGTCGGTCAGCCCGAAGCGCATGGAGACCACGCCCGCCTCCCGCTCGGAGAGGGTGTCCAGCACCGCGTGCAGCTGCTCCTGCAGCAGGGTGAAGCTGACGGCGTCGGCGGGCACCACGGCCTCGGAGTCCTCAATGAGGTCACCGAACTCGCTGTCGCCGTCCTCCCCCAGGGGGGTGTGCAGGGAGATCGGCTCACGCCCGTACTTCTGGACCTCGATGACCTTCTCCGGGGTCATGTCCAGCTCCACGGCCAGCTCCTCCGGGGTGGGTTCGCGGCCCAGGTCCTGGAGCATCTGGCGCTGCACGCGCGCCAGCTTGTTGATGACCTCGACCATGTGCACGGGGATACGGATGGTGCGGGCCTGGTCGGCCATGGCCCGGGTGATGGCCTGGCGGATCCACCAGGTGGCGTAGGTGGAGAACTTGAAGCCCTTGGTGTAGTCGAACTTCTCCACCGCGCGGATCAGGCCCAGGTTGCCTTCCTGGATCAGGTCGAGGAACAGCATGCCGCGGCCCGTGTAGCGCTTGGCCAGGGAGACGACCAGGCGCAGGTTGGCCTCCAGCAGGTGGTTCTTGGCGCGCTGGCCGTCCTGGGCCACCCAGTGCAGCTCGCGGCGGTAGCGGGCCTCCATCTCGTTTCCCTCGGTGCCGAGCAGGTGCTCGGCGTACATGCCTGCCTCGATGCGCTTGGCCAGCTCCACCTCCTCGGCGGCGTTGAGCAGGGCGACCTTGCCGATCTGCTTGAGGTAGTCCTTGACCGGGTCGGCGGTGGCCCCGGCGGTGACGACCTTCTGTGCGGGCTCGTCGGCCTCGTCGGAGTCGGAGACGGTGAAGCCGCCCTCCTTGTCCTTGTCTGAGTCCTTACGGCGCTTGCCGCCCTTGCGGGCGGCGGCCTTCTCCGCCTCCTCCCGCCGGATCCGCTCCAGGTCACCGGTTAGGGCGGCGATGGAGGGAGCCATCTTGATGCCCTTGATGACCCAGCCGCGGAACACGAAGCCGTTCTGGGTCAGGAAGTCGCGGGCGACCATGGGTGCGGAGTCCCCCAGCACGAAGCGTGGCACCGGGCCGTGCCCGTAGGGGGCCAGCACGATCGGCTCCTCCAGGGTGCCGTTGCCGTTCAGCTCCAGGTTCTCCACCACCGTGCGGGAACGCACGAAGAGCGTGGAGCCGGGCGCCAGCTTGACGCCCTTGAGCGAGGCCGGGTTGTTGAAGGGGCTGCGTTTGCTGCCGTCCCCCGGCTCGGGCAGGGTGACGTCCAGGTAGTAGTCGCGCTTCTCCAGCGGAGCCTCCGGCTCAGCCTGCTCCTCCTCCTCGTCGTCCTCGTCCTCGTCGTGCTCATCGGCGTCGTCGAGGTCCTCGTCCTCCTCAGAGTCCTCCAGGTCGTCGAGGTCGTCATCCAGGTCGTCCTCGTCGAGGTCGTCGTCGAGGTCCTCGTCCAGGTCGATGTCGTCTTCGTCCGCCCGGTCCTCCACGGGGATGTCATCCACGGGGGCGGTCTTGCTACGCTTGCGCTGAGCGGTCGAAGAAGCCACGGAGTTCCTTTCGGGGGAATGCGGTCGGGGGCCGCCTATAGCGACACCGTGTGGGAAACCGTCGAATCATACAGTTTATTCCCGGGCTTCTTTTACCTCAGGCCGCCGCAGCCTGTGCCAGCTTCCTACTAGTGTGGGCACATGGCTGAGCTCCCTCCCCGCCTCGCGTCGATAGTTCCCCTGGTAGACGCCCGCGTCCGCGAAGCAGTCGAGTACCGCAGCCGGCGGTGGAGGCACCTGGCCCCGGCGGCCCAGGAGCTCATGGAGACGGCCGCCGACCTCACTGCCGGGGGCAAGCGCCTGCGGGCGGTCCTGGCCGCGGTCGGCTACACGGCCCTGACCCACCGCTCCGCCAGCGAGTGCCGTCGTGCCAGCTTCCTGACCTCCCCGCCAGTGGTCAGCCTGGGGGCGGCGCTGGAGCTCTACCAGGCCAGCGCCCTCGTGCACGACGACGTGATCGACGACTCCCCCACCCGTAGGGGCCAGCCGGCGGCGCACGTCCGCCTGTCCGACAGGCACCAGGAGCAGGGCTGGCTGGGCTGTGCCCGCACCTTCGGACGCTCGGGGGCGGTCCTGCTGGGCGACCTGCTGCTGTCGGCCGCCAACGAGGTGATGGACGAGGCCGCACAGGCCGTCGCCGACACCACCCCCAGCTGCGCCCATGAGGCCCGCACCGCCTTCCACCAGATGACCGCAGAGGTCGCCGTAGGCCAGTACCTGGACCTGCGCGCTGAGGTGCAGCCCCTGCCTGACGACGAGCAGGACCCCGCCAGCACCGGATTGCGCATGGAGCGCCGGGCCCTGACGGTCGTGATCCACAAGTCCGCCCGCTACTCGGTGATGCACCCGCTGGTGATCGGCGCGCTGCTGGCCGGGGCGATCTCTTCATCGCCCGCCCTGGGTGCCCTGTCACGCTTCGGGGAGGAGCTGGGGGTGGCCTTCCAGCTGCGCGATGACGAGCTAGGGGTCTTCGGGGACCCGGCGGTCACCGGCAAGCCGGTAGGTGGTGACCTGCTGGAAGGCAAGCGCACCGTCCTGCTGGCCCAGGCCTGGCGCCGCACCGACGCGGCGGGGCGCGCGCTGCTGGGCCAGGTGGTCGGCAACCCGCAGGCCACCCCGGAGCAGGTGACGGCAGCCACCCGGCTGATTGAGGACTGTGGGGCCCGGGCGGAGCACGAGGAGCGCATCGCGGACATGGTGGCCGCAGCCCTGACCACCTTGGAGAACATGCGCGCGGCCCTGCACCCGGCGGCGGCGGAGGACCTGCGCACCCTCGCCCGGCTCCTGACGGACCGGCGCGTTTAGGGGCGGCGGTAGCCCGGTCAGTCACGGCAGCCCCACCTGCTGACGGACCGCGCGTGCAGGGGCAGGAGTCCCCGCCTGACCAGGACCGGACCTGAGTCCTACTAAGATTGCGCCCGTGACCCAAGACCCCCTGATCGGACGTGTAGTCGACTCCCGCTACGAGGTTGTCGACCGGGTGGCGCGCGGCGGCATGGCCACGGTCTACCGCGCCAATGACCGCCGTCTGGACCGGGTGGTGGCGCTGAAGGTCATGCACCCCCACCTGGCTGAGTCCAGTGACTTCGTGTCCCGTTTCCGCCGGGAGGCCCGGGCGGCGGCCCGCCTGTCCAACCCTGGGGTGGTGGCGGTGTACGACCAGGGCAGCCTGGACGGCGTCGCCTACCTGGTCATGGAGTACGTGGAGGGGCCCACCCTGCGCAACCTGGTGGAGGCGGGACCCTTGTCGGTGCAGGAGGCGCTGAGCCTGACCGTGCAGGTGCTGCGCCCGCTGGGGGCCGCCCACCGGGCCGGGCTGGTGCACCGGGACATCAAGCCGGAGAACGTGCTGCTGCCTGCGGACGGCACGGTGGCCAAGGTCGCTGACTTCGGCCTGGCCCGTGCCGTCACGGAGACCACCCAGACGACCACCGGCAACGTGCTGGGGACCGTCGCCTACCTGGCCCCGGAGCTGATTACCGCCGGTGACTCCAGCCCCCGGGCGGACGTGTTCTCCGTAGGGGTGATGCTCTACGAGATGCTCACCGGAGAGCAGCCTTTCCGTGGGGAGACCCCGATCCACATCGCCTTCCGCAACGTACACGAGGACGTGCCTGCGCCCTCCGCCCTGGTGCCGGGACTGTGCCCGCAGGTGGATGCACTGGTGGCGGCCCTGACCTCCCGTGAGCAGCCGGAGCGTCCACAGGACGCTGACAGCGCGGCCGCCCTGCTGCGCAGGGCGCAGGAGTCCCTGGAGCCCGCTCAGCTCGCAGTGCGCCGCACGGGCGGCCAAGTTCCCCCCGAAGGCTACGGGGCGGACCTGGTGGGGCGGGCCCGGGCGGCCCTGGAGCTGAACAGCCCTGCCCCCTCCGCTCAGGCAGCCTCAACACCTCCTGAGCGTGGCTCTGAGCCAGTGGCACCGATAGCGGAGGATGTCTCCCCGGTGGGGCAGCGCACCGTGTCGCTGCCGGTCGGTTCTATCGGCCCGGCGGGCACCACCCGCCTGGATACCAGCCTGGCCCGGCACAACACCACTGTGCTGCGCACCAAGGACCCGGCTGCTGGCACCGGGGCCGTCACAGCCACCGCGACGGCGACGCAAGCGGCTGCTGGCGCGGCACCGCACCGGGCGGGCAGCCCCAGCCGACGCACCGTGCTGGTGGCGGCGGTGCTGGGGGTGGTGGGCGGCACCGGGGCCGGAGCCACCTGGTACCTGACTCTCGGGCCGGGGCGGCGGGTGTCCGTGCCTGACGTGACCGGTCTGGCGGTGGCGGAGGCGGAGGCCCGTGTCAAGGACTCTGAGCTGAGGTGGGCGCGCGCTGAGGACGTCTTCTCAGACACCGTGGCAGCCGGGGTGGTGGTCTCCACCACCCCCTCCCCCGGCCAGCGCGTATCCCCGGGGAGCGAGCTTACGGTGGTGGTCTCCCGGGGGATCGAGCAGGTGGTGGTCCCTGAGCTTCCGGGGCACTCCAAGGACGAGGCCGCCAAGCTCCTGGACGACGCCAGGCTGCGGCTGGGGGCGGTTACCGAGGAGTACTCCGCCCAGGTCGAGGCCGGGAGGATCGTCTCCTGCACGCCTAGGTCTGGCTCCTCGGTGAACCACTCCTCGGCTGTGGCCGTGGTCGTGTCCAAGGGGCCGAGGCCCGCTACCGTGCCGGACGTGGTCGGCAAGACCAGGGCGGAGGCGGAGGCTGCCCTCAAGGAGGCGGGCCTGGTGCTGGGCCAGGTGGTGGAGGTCAGCTCTGACACCGTGGAGTCCGGCACGGTGGTGTCCTCCACCCCGGCGGCGGCCACGGAGGTGCTCGAGGGCGACCCGGTGGACCTGAGTGTCTCCAAGGGCCAGCAGCTGGTGACGGTGCCGGACGTCACCTATCTGGACCAGAAGACGGCCAAGGAGACCTTGGAGCAGGCGGGCCTGGTGGTGCAGGTCCGCAAGGTGCACCGCCCCTTCTTCGTCTTCCGGGACGTGGAGGGCACGGACCCGGCGGCGGGCTCCAGCGTCAAGCAGGGCTCGACCGTGACGCTCAAGGTCTACAGCTAGGCCGTGACTGAGGTCTACGGCTAGGCCGTGACGCTCAAGGTCCGGGACCGGCTGCCTGCCAGCCTGGACGGCACGGGGCGGGTGAGGGCGGCCTACGCCGTCGGCCCTGGCGGCTTGGGAGCTACCGGCTGAGCATCTCGGCGACCTCGAAGGCCATCTCCAGCGACTGCTGGTGGTTCAGGCGCGGGTCCACCAGGGTCTCGTAGCGCCGGGCCAGGGTGGCCTCGTCAATGTGCTCGCCGCCGCCCAGGCACTCGGTGACGTCGTCGCCGGTGAGCTCCACGTGGATGCCTCCCGGGTGGGTGCCTGCCGCCCGGTGCACCTCAAAGAAGCCGCGCACCTCGTCCATGATGGTGTCGAAGCGGCGGGTCTTGTAGCCGTTGGCGGTGGTGATGGTGTTGCCGTGCATGGGGTCGGTGACCCAGGAGACGGGCCGCCCGTCAGCCTGGACGGCCTCGATCAGCGGGGGCAGGGCCTGGCGGATCCGGTCGGCGCCCATGCGGGTGATCAGGGTGAGGCGGCCGGGGTCGCCCTGGGGGTTGAGGCGGTCCACGAGCGCCAGCACCTCCTGGGGGGTGGTGCGGGGCCCGATCTTGACCCCTACCGGGTTGTGCACCCCGGCGAGCAGGGCGATGTGGGCGTCCTGCGGCTCGCGGGTGCGTTCCCCGGCCCACAGCAGGTGGGCGGAGGTGCTGTAGAGCCGCCCGGAGCGGGAGTCCTCCCGGATCATGGCGTCCTCGTACTCCAGGAGCAGGGCCTCGTGGGCGGCGTAGAAGTCCACCTGGCGCAGGGCGTCAAAGTCCACCCCGGCGGCGGCCATGAAGCGCATGGCGCGGTCGATCTCGTCGGCGAAGGCCTCAAAGCGCTTGTAGGCGGGGTTGGCGGTGAAGCCCCGGTTCCAGGAGTGGACCTCGCGCAGGTCGGCGTAGCCGCCCATGGTGAAGGAGCGGATGAGGTTCAGGGTGGTGCCGCTGCGCAGGTAGGCGTCCAGCATGCGGGTGGGGTCGGGGGTGCGGGCCTGGGGGGTGAAGGCGTGGTCGTTGACGGCGTCGCCCCGGTAGGCGGGCAGGGTGAGGCCGTCGCGGGTCTCGGTGTCGCTGCTGCGCGGCTTGGCGTACTGCCCGGCCATGCGCCCGATCTTGACGATGGGAGTGGAGGCCCCGTAGGTGAGTACGGCGGCCATCTGCAGGACGGTCTGCAGCTTGGCGCGAATGTTGTTGGCGGTGTTGTCCGCGAAGGACTCGGCGCAGTCCCCGCCCATGAGCACGAAGGCCTCGCCCCGCTCCACCTTGGCCATGGCGCGGCGCAGGGCGTCCACCTCTCCGGCGAAGACGAGCGGCGGGCGGGTGCGCAGGTCAGCGGTGACGGCGGCCAGCGCGGCGGCGTCGGGGTAGCTGGGCTGCTGGGCGGCCTTGCACGCCCGCCAGCTGGGGGTGGTCTGGGGCGTGGAGAGCTCGTTCATCACGGCAGCAGCATAGGTGGGCCGACGGCGGAGCCCCACCGTCTCACGCTGTGCGGACGGTGGGGGCTCCGGCTGCCTGGCTGGCGGCGCCTGCCTAGGAGAGGCTCAGGGCGCAGGGCTCAGAGCGTGGTGCTCAGCGCATGACGCCCAGGGCAGTGGGCCAGCGGCACGGGCCAGCGGGGTGGCTCAGTGCTCGGGGGTGGCCTCCGCGGGGGCGACGTCCTGGCCGAGCTCGGCCATGAGGCTGGTGAACCAGTCCTGGGTGATGTCGAAAGGCTTGCCTCCGGCGATGCGCGGGAAGGGGATGGCGGTGAGGGCGTCACCGTTCTCCTCGTCGTGGCCGATCACGCCGGGCTCGCCGCGCAGGGCGCAGTCGACGGCCAGGTCGCACATCTGCTTGATGAGGTCCAGGTCCTCCTGGTTGGCGGCGGCGGCGCGCGAGTAGTAGCCGGACTTCTGCACCATGACCTTCTCGGCGCCGATCAGCTCAGCGAACTGCTTGGCGAACCACTGGCCGGGATTGATGGTGTCGAGCTTGACGTGGCCGAAGGGGTCGCGCTGGACCTCCTGGCCGGCGGCCTCCATCTCGGCGATGATCTCGGGCACGCCCGCGCCCTCGGACAGGAAGATGTTGACGTTGCCCTGCTCGTCCATGATGGCCTTGAGGCGCTTGGCCTCGGCGGCCAGGTCCAGCTTCATCTCGGGCAGGAAGACGGCGTGCACGTCCCAGCGCTCCTTGGTCAGGCCCAGGGAGGGGGCCCACTGCTTGGTGCTGAGCAGCTCGTGGTAGCGGCGGGCGGTCTCGGCGGTGAGGTAGCCGCAGTTGCGGCCCATGCACTCGTGGACGATCAGCATGCGGGGGTTGGAGCGGTGCTCGCCGATCACGTTGAAGGCGAAGCCTGCGCCCTGCTCGGCGGCGGTCCAGGCGCCCAGGGACTGGCGGATCGGCACGACGTCGTTGTCAATGGTCTTGGGCAGGCCGACGACGGTGAGCTCGTAGTCGTTCTCGTGCAGGTAGGCGGCCAGGTCGGCGGCGGTGGTGTTGGTGTCGTCACCACCGATGGTGTGCAGGACGTCGACGCCGTCCTTGCGCAGCTGCTCGGCGGCGAACTCCAGGGGGTTGACGCCCTCCTTGACCAGGCCGCGCTCCACCAGGTTCTTGGCGTTGGTGAGCTTGACGCGGGAGTTGCCGATCGGGGAGCCGCCGAACTCGCGCAGCAGGCCGGCGTTCTTGCGGGCCTCCTCGTCGATGACGATGTAGTTGCCGGTGAGCAGGCCGTGGTAGCCGTACTGGTAGGCGATGATCTCGACCTCGGGGGCGACCTCGGTGTAGCGCTCGATCAGGTCGCCGACGGCGGCGGACAGGCAGGGGGCGAAACCGCCCGCAGTGAGCAGGGCGACGCGACGGATCGTCATCGTGAGCCTTTCGGTGTTGGGGAGGCTTGTCACCCCCAATCCTAGCGGGGAGCGCTGACACGACCTATCGGACCATCGGCCCCGGCGGGCCGGGTGGGACTGGTGGCGGGTGAAGGGGCCTGCTTCCTGGGGGTGCTTGGGCGCCTGGCCGACCGGTTTTGTCACTGGCGGAGGACTACAGCAGTCCCCCGGTGCTGGGGCCTGGAGGTTTTTGGCTTGATAACGCGGTAGTTGAGGATTCAGCAGTCGGCGTTGGGGCTTATAGCCCTCCGCCAGTGACAGGCTCCCCAACCACGCCGACCTTCAGGGGAAGGTGCTTATCTGCTGGTCAGGGGCTCGCGGTACCGGAGCCGGTTAGCCACCCAGCCCAGCGCGGCCCATGCCTGCCCTGGCACCTGGAACAGCACCGCCCTACGCGTGCTGCCCATCACGGCACCCTTGCTGCTACCCACGCACCCCGGGTGCCCGAAGGAGCGTGGGTGGGCGAGCGGCCTTCTCCCACTCAGCACGCGCCCCCCCGGGTGCCCGAAGGAGCGTACCTAGATAATTACGCGGTCAGGGTGGACTGAGGGCCGGGTCTCAGGCCAGCCCGGCCACCAGCCAGGCCGCCGTGAGCAGGTAGACGAGGGCGTAGCCACTGTGCACGGGCAGGTTCAGGCGCACGAACCGTTGCACCACCTGGTCGGGCACGTCCTGTGGTCCGCCTTCTGCCAGGTGCTCCAGGCGGGCGAAGCCGGAGAAGCGGTGGAAGGTGTACCACAGGGGCATGGCCACGACGGCCAGGACCTGCGCGCCTAGGGGCAGGTGGGAGTGGTTCAGGGCCAGGCTGGCCCCGGCCACGAGGACCTGCCCCAGCACCCAGGCGGCGTACTTGGCGCTTACCTTCTCATCCTTGTGGAAGGGCAGCAGGAGGTGCTGGAGCTCCTGGCGGCGCCCGCGGCTGAGGGGGTAGTTGAAGAAAGCCCCCATGGTGACCACCTAGGAGATCATGAAGCCTGCCAGTACGGCGGTGTAGACGATGTTCAGGCCGTAAAAGAGGACGCGGACAAGCATGAGCCTTAGCCTAGCGCCGGGGCCTAGCAGGCTTGTTCAGACTGCTTGTCACCATTGAGCAGCCGCTCGTTGACGAGACTATAAGCCAGGTCCGGGGCGACGTGCAGGAGGGCCGCAAAGTTGTCCCAGACCGAGGCGCCAAGCATCCACGAGTGCGCCAGCCCGGTTCGGGCCAGGGACTTCAGCGTACTGGCCTCCGATTCGCTGGCGCTTTGCTCCGCCAGGGTCCTCGCACCGTCTGAGCAGGCGCGAGCCAGCACGCCGTAGAACCCTGAAACCGTGTCTCGTTCAAAACTGTTGCTGCGAACCCACTCATACTCGCCTTGCACCAAGTCAATTGCCTTCTGACCTTTATTCTTCGCGCAGAGCTCGTGAATGACAGTATTCAGACCCTCTCCACGAGCATTTGGATCAAGCACGTCCTGAACTATCGCGGCCGCCTTGTCATGCTCGCCTGCTTGGGCCAACATCTGGGCCATCTCCTTCAGTGCCTGCGCACGTTCGCCAGGGTCTTCCATCTGCCGTGCAAGTCCCACGGCTGTGGCTAAGTCTAACTGACCAGCATCCATCAGGGACATTGCCACACCCCACAGATCCTTCTCACGCAGGTTCGGGTACTTCACCTGCCCGGCAGACTCCGTCACTTCACTCGCTTGGCCAGCCCCTGCCATAGGCTGCGTCATACCGGTCAGAGCATTAGCATGATCGTTGGGGTCATCCACCTGCCGAGCATTCTCAAGCACCTCATCAATCACCTTACCAGCCTCATCCACCTGACCAATCCCTGCCATAGCCTGCGCCACGCCGGTCAAGGCCTCAGCACGACCACGCGGATCCTCCACCTGCCGAGCAAAATCCAAGGCCGCGCCTACCTGCCCAGCCCCCACCATGACCTCGGCAACACCCTTAAGAGCCACCGTACGGAATAGGGAATTTCTCACCTGCCGGGCAGATTCACCTGCTTCCCCAAGAAGCACAACAGCCTCATCCACCCAGCCAGACTCCACAAGGACCGCCGAAACATCCTTCAGAGCCTCCGCACGACTATACGGGTCCTCCACCTGCTGGGCAGATTCGCCTGCTTCCCGAAGTAGCTCAACAGCCTCAGACTCCCGACCAGCCACCACCAAAGCCTGCGCCACATCCTTCAAAGCCTCAGCACGACCACGCGGGTCCTCCACCTGCCGCGCAGATTCGCCTGCTTCCCGAAGCCGCTCAACAGCCTCAGACTCCCGACCAGCCACCACCAAAGCCTGCGCCACATCCTTCAAAGCCTCAGCACGACCACGCGGGTCCTCCACCTGCCGGGCAAGCACCAAGGCCGCACCCCGGCGACCATCCTCCACCAGCGCCACCGCGACACCAGCAAGAGCCTTAGCACGACCACGCGGGTCCTCCACCTGCTGGGCAAGCCCCAAAGCCGCACCCAACTGGCCAGCCCCCGCCATAGCCTGCGCCACACCCTTAAGAGCCACCGTACGGAATAGGGAATTTCTCACATGCCGGGCAGATTCACCTGCTTCCCGAAGCAACTCAACAGCCTTAGACCCACGATCAGCCCCCACCAAAGCCACCGCCACATCCTTCAGAGCCTCAGCACGACTGTGCGGTTCCTCCACCTGCCGGGCAGCCTCACATGCCCTATCAAGCATCTTCCCAGACTTCAGAAGAGCCCTAATTTCTACGCGCCGCACGCGACCGCAAAGTTGTTCACTATAGCGAACCCACCCATAGACAGAACCAAGGGATTCTAGACAGCTTTCGACTTCTTCAGCAGTTATCTCAGAGTCAACATACTCTTCTAGCGCAGCCACCATACTCTCAGGATTGGAGAGCGTAAGAATCCTCTCAATCACCAACCTTGAAGACTCGGACCCTTCATCTGAAAGCATATACTTAACAAGCCCGGGAACATATATGAAGGATCCACTCAACCTGGCCCGTTCCTTAATTAGGGCAAGGAACTGCCCCAACTGGCCAGCAGTCAGGCTTGCACGCCACTCACGCAACATGCCCTCACCCAGCATATCTATGTCACTAATAACCCGATAGGCACTACCGTGACGGCGAACCACCTCATCATTACGAGACGAGTTAGCCAGAACCTCCAAACAGGACCAGCCACCCCCGTCCGTACGTTGCAGAACCTCAAGATAGCCGCTACTGAGAAGATAACCGGGAGTCCGCTCAGACCACCCCTTCTCGGTTCTGGCCTCCCCCCATTTGCATATGATCTCTCTATACTCTTGGAGAGCCTCCTCATCCAACCTACTCCAGAAGGACTGTTCTTCTGGCTCAGGACCCTCGCCAAACTCTTCCAACTTCAGTTCGCGTAGCACCGCCCTAGTTACGAAGTCGTGCCCCAGGCGATAGGCCCACACCTCAACCCCATCATATCCGACATTCTGGCGCAACAACATTCTCCCCGGCGACCGATCAACCATTTTTTGCACAGGGAGCCTACTAGGCAAATCCAGACAACGAAGAAGCTGCTTCAGATTATCCACGGTCAGCACACCGCGAGAGGCCGCCAGAAAGGCAGCAACCTCTAGGCCTCCCTCACTCTCAAGAAACTCAACCACCTCTTCACGTTTGACACTTTTAGCCGCATGCTCAGACAGAGTCAAATTTACGTCTACCCTACCCCCAAAGTCCTGGCAGAGCACATCGGGAGGTGCTTTAGGATTCGGACGCGAAGCGGTAATCACCTTGACCCCAGCAGGGAGCCTGAGCGGAAAGACAGAGAGTATAGATTTCCTTCCGGAACTTTCTGAGCCCTCAAAAAAGGCATCCTCATCAAGCCCGTCAACCACCAGCACAAGCCTAATCTTGGGATCGCTAGCCTCACACAGCTTCCAAGCCTCCTTCAACGCTTCCTGAAAAACATTGTTCTGCTCCGCACCTTGAGGATGACGCACATAGTACCGTTGCACCATTTCAGCCAACTGCCCCAGAACAGATAAGACAAACTCATCCCGGTCATGAAGACCTTCGTTCCGGCGCACAAAGTGCGACACCACCCACACATTCTCTGGCGGATTAAGGGCAAAGGTTGCCAGAAGGCCAGTCTTCCCGCTGGCCGCTGGAGCCTGATAGGCCAACCAAGAGCCTTCGTCACCGAGCACGAACTCCTTCAGATCAGATAGCTCTTTCTCGCGACCTATTAGTTTTCTTGGAGCCAGTCTTTGCAGCCTGTCGCGGCTTTCTTGAGCAACACTGCTAGCACGCTGGCCATCCACTGGCCGACTCACCAGTTCTGCCGTCTGCTTCTGCATGGTCTCCAGGTCCTCAACCAGGCGCTTTAGCGCATCGCGGTCACTGAAGTACTCAGCAATTTTCTTGGAGCTCAGCTCCAGCAGCAGGTCAAAAGCAGCCTTGGCACCCTCGTCACCAAGTTCACCACGTACCCGGCGGCCACCATGCTCCAAGAGCAGTTCCCGGGCCGCCTCCCAGGAGAAACCAGCCTGCACTCGCGCGGTCTCCGGCCACTGCTCCACCACCTTCACCACGCCCGCAGCAGCCGCCTGCCAGTCAGCGTCACTGACATCCCGGTACTCGCTAGAACCCTGGATATACGCCTCAACCTGGCGGCAGAGGTCCTTGGCCAGCTGCTCACCACCTTGAGCCCTGTTCTTGGGCGATCTGGTTAGGCGCAGAAACCCACTCACCACACCCTCGGCACGCTCAACGCCGTCAGCAGCATCAGAACCGCCTACCGCCCAAGCAACTGTCTTGAATAGGGTGATCCCCAGAGGGACCAGGATTGTAGTCTCCAACGCTTCTACCCCCATCGGTACTTGGCAAGGCCAAGACTAGAGGGAGCCTGTGGACTCAACCACCCAAATGGTGCGCCTTACGGCACCTCAGTGCTTGGGGTCAGCCGTCTCAGCGCCGTCCGCGCCCGGGTCTGGCTCCGGGGCCTCCTCCTGGGGCGGCTCGGGGACCTCCACCTCGGGGGCGGGGCGCCCACCGGGGGCCTCCACCACGGGGGCGGCGGGGCGGCGGCTGCGCTGCTCGGCGAGCATCTGCTCGGTGACCTCCGCCGCGGTCTTGTGCTCGGCGTCCATGGCCTTCTTCACGTCCGCGGCGTACAGGTCCACGTACTCCTGCCCGGACAGCGACATGAGCGCGTACATGATCTCGTCAGTGATGGAGCGCAGCACGAAACGGTCATTCTCCAGCCCCTGGTAGCGGGAGAAGTCCAGGGGCTTGCCCACCACGATCCCCACCCGGTGCCGGGTGGAGGGCAGCACCTGGCCGATCGGCTGGGCCAGGTTGGAGCCGATCATGGCCACCGGCACCACCGGGGCCCCCGTGGCCAGGGCGATACGCGCCACCCCGGTCTTGCCGCGGTACAGGCGCCCGTCAGGGCTACGGGTGCCCTCCGGGTAGATGCCGAACAGCTCCCCGGAGCGCAGCCGGTCGATCCCCGCCTGGATAGCCGCCATGGAGGCCTTCCCGCCCGCACGGTCCACCGGGATGGTGCCCACCGCCGTCATGAAGCGCTTCACGGCCCAGCCCTTGACGCCCTTGCCGGTGAAGTAGTCCGACTTGCCGATGAAGGCGACCTCCCGGTCGATCAGCAGCGGCAGGAAGAAGGAGTCGATAACCGCCAGGTGGTTGGAGGCCAGGATCGCGGCCCCCGTGGCCGGGATGTTCTCCGCACCACGGATCCACGGCTGGTACAGCAGCTCAATGCCTGGACCTGCCACAACCTTCATCGCTCGGTATGCCACGGGAACTCCTGCTAGGGACGGTGCCTGGCCATCTCAGGCACGCCGACCAGTCTAGCCTTCTACCGTGCCCTTTCAGCCGTCCTTCGCCGACATGGGCACCCCTCTGTCCGAGGTCACCTTCGTGGTCGTGGACCTGGAGACCACCGGCGGCTCCCCGGGTGCCCACGCGATCACCGAGATCGGGGCGGTGCGGGTGCGCGGCGGGCAGGTGCTCGGCGAGCTGGGCACGCTCGTGAACCCCGGCGTGGCCGTGCCCGCGCAGATCACCCTGCTCACCGGCATCACCAACGCCATGGTCGCCACCGCGCCCCCGGTCCGGGCCGCCCTGGTCACCTTCCTGGAGTGGGCGCGCCTGCACGAGGAGGCCACGGCCCTGGTGGCCCACAACGCCCGCTTCGACGTCGGCCACCTGCGTGGGGCCGCCCAGGCCCTGGGGCTGGAGTGGCCCGCACCCACGGTGGTGGACACCCTGGCGCTGGCCCGCCGGGCCTGGGACCGCAGCCAGGTGCCCAACCACCGCCTCGGCACCCTGGCCGCCCACGTCGGCGCCAGCACCTCCCCCACCCACCGGGCCCTGGACGATGCCCGCGCCACCGTGGACGTGCTGCACGCCTCCCTGGAGGTGCTGGCCGGGCTGGGGCTGACCCACGTGGAGGACCTGGCGACCGCCCAGGACCGGGTCCCCGCCCAGCTGCGCGCCAAGACCCGGCTGGCTGACGGCCTGCCCAGCACCCCGGGCGTCTACCAGTTCCTCTCCCCCGACGGCCAGGTCCTGTACGTGGGCAGCGCCACGGACCTACGACGGCGGGTGCGCTCCTACTTCAACGCCGCTGAGACCCGCCCCCACGTGCGCCGGATGCTCCGGGTGGCCCAGCAGGTGCGGGTGGTGGAGTGCCCCACCCTGATCGAGGCGCGGGTGCGCGAGCTGCGGCAGATAGACGAGCTGGACCCACCCGCCAACCGCCGCTCCCGCTCCCCCCGGCGCCGCCCCTGGCTAGCCCTGGCCCCCGGACCGCGCCCCCGCCTAAGGCTGACCACCGTGCCGGACACGGACCGGCTCGGGGAGGTGGTGGGCCCCTTCTCCTCCCGCTCCCGGGGTGCCGCCGCCCTGCGGGCCGCCGAGTCCGTGCTGCGCCTGGAGCCCTGGGACGGCAGCAGCACCTCCCTGCCACCACCCGGCCAGCAGGCAGCAGGCCCCCCGCTGGGCGCGGCCGAGTCCCTGGAGCAGGCCCGCCGGGCACTGGCTGACGAGCCGGACCTGGTGGCCGCGCCCCTGCTGGAGCGGATCCGTGCCCTGGCGGCCGCGCAACGCTACGAGGAGGCTGGCACCTGGACCGACCGGCTGCGCGCCTTCCTGCGGGCCGCGGAACGGGCGCAGCGGGCCCGCCCCCTGCTGGCCTGCCCGCACCTGGTCGCGGCACGCCGTCTGGAGGCCGGCGGCTGGGAGATCGTCTGCGTGCGCTGGGGGCGGCTGGCCGGTTCCGCCACCTCCCCACCGGGAGCCGACCCGCGCCCCGTGGTGGCAGCCCTGTGCTCCGCCGCCCAGGTAGTGGCCCGCCCGGAGCGGATCGGCGCGCAGACCAGCGTGGAGGAGACGCTGCTGCTGGCGGACTGGGTGCTCAGCGAGGGCACGCGCCTGGTAGAGCTGGAAGGGCCGGAAGGTGACGGCTCCGTGCTCTCCAGCCCCGTCGCCGGTGCCGCCCGCCACCAGGAGGTGCTGCACTCAGACCGTTGAGCAGCCGCCCCTACGGCGTCGGGAGCCTCCCCCTCAGGCGTTGCGGCGGCGCAGGACGCCAGCGACGGCCTCCTGCAGGCTCATGGGGTCCAGGGGACGGGGCACGACGGCGTCGGCGCGCGCCCAGGTGGCCAGCCAGCCGTCCTGCGGGCGGGCGGTCAGCAGCACCACCGGGGGACGCTGGTCCAGGGAGGTGAGCAGCTCGTGCGCCAGGCCCATGCCGCCCAGCTTCTTGGCCTCCGCGTCCAGCACCAGGGCGGCAAAAGGCTCCTTACCGGCCTGGGCACGGTCCGCGATAGCCAGACGCACCCCCTCCGCGGTGGCGCACTGGGTCCAGGACACCAGCGGCAGGCCCTTGGCGGGGCGGCGCCCGACACCGTTAATCACCTGCTCACGCACATTCGAGTCGTCAGCGAAGACGAGCAGCTCAAGGCTCTCGGCGGCCTGGTCGGTCATGGTTCCTCCGTGCGGCGTGGGGCGGCGTCCAGGCACAGTGTAGCGGGACAGGTTCACGCTCTAAGCGGAGCCACCTCCTAGGCATAAGGTCCCAGCGGGGCGACTATCCTGGTCTGGTTGCACACCCGTCCAGAAAGGCAGACATGAGCACCTACACGCTCCCCGAGCTCCCCTACGACTACGCCGCCCTGGAGCCGCACGTCTCCGGGCGCATCATGGAGCTCCACCACGACAAGCACCACGCCGCCTACGTCGCCGGGGCCAACGCCGCCCTGGAGGCCCTGGCCCAGGCCCGGGAGGCGGGCGACCTGGGGGCCGTCAACCTGTGGGAGAAGAACCTGGCCTTCAACCTCGGTGGCCACACCAACCACTCCGTGTTCTGGAAGAACCTCAGCCCTAACGGCGGCGGCGAGCCGGAGGGCGAGCTGGCTGAGGCCATCAAGGACTCCTTCGGCTCCTTCGACCGCTTCAAGGCCCACTTCACCGCCGCCGCCATGGGCATCCAGGGCTCCGGCTGGGCGGTGCTCGCCTACGACTCCCTGTCCGGCAGGCTCGTGGTCTTCCAGCTCTTCGACCAGCAGGGCAACGTGCCGGTGGGCACCATCCCCCTGTTCATGGTGGACATGTGGGAGCACGCCTTCTACCTGGACTACCTGAACGTCAAGGCCGACTACGTCAAGGCGATCTGGAACATCGCCAACTGGGCCGACGTCTCGCAGCGGCTGGCCGACGCCGTCGCCCGCACCCAGGGCCTGATCCTGCGCTGAGACGCTGAGGCACGCTGGCAGCAGCCAGCAGAAAAGGGGTGGTCCCGGAAACCGTGTTCCGGGACCACCCCTTCTGGCTGGTGTCTAGGTGCGAGCGCTCAGTCCAGGCGCTCCAGGTCGATCACCTGCGCCAGCGCCGGGGTCTCAGACTCCGCGTCACCAGGGATGAGTACCAGTACCCGGGAGCCGACGGGCAGACCGATGATGCCCTTGAGCGCCGGGTCCGAGCCCGCAGAGATCCGCATGGGCTGCTTCTCTTCCCAGGTGGAGAAGGTTTCCAGGTTGTCCCAGCTGCTCCCCGCCGTCTGGATGAGCACGACCGAGTTCTCGGTGATGGCCTCCCCGTTGCCCCGGGCCAGCACGATGAACTCGTTCTCCGTGGGCGCCACGGCGCCGTCGTTCACGGAGACGGTGGCCGGGGCACCCAGCTCACCGGAGACCGTCAGACCACGGTCAGCGACCTGCTGGTCACCCTCCGGCACCGCGTCCTTGGTGCCAGCGTTGACCTCCTCAAGGCTCTCAGTGCCCTCGATCTCGACCACGAACACCAGGGTGCCGGTGGGCTTGCCACTGGACCTGTCCGTACCGTAGGCGTACTGCGCCGGGATGGACAGCAGCAGGCGGTCCCCCACGTGCTTGCCGGGCAGGGCACAGCGCCAGCCGGTGATAACCCCGTCCACCGAGAACGAAGGAGGCGCCCCCTTGCTGAAAGAGGACTCAAAAGCAGTGCTGGAGTCCCACTGCCAGCCGCTGTAGTTGACCGTCACCTGCGCGCCCGCCGCCACCTCAGCGCCGTCACCCTCCTGGAGGATCTTGACCGTGAGGTTCTCGGGGGCCTTCTTGCCGCTCCACTCAACGGTCGGCTCAGCGCCACGCACATCGCTGATCGTGGGCAGCGCCGGAGCGTCGCTGTCAATGGTCAAGGTTGAGCAGTCCACGTTGGTGGCCACCTCCACCACTGGCTCCTCCTTGGTGCCGGAGCAGCCAGCCAGGCACAGGGAGGTGGCCAGGGCCAGGGTGGTCAGGACGATCGGTTTGCGAGGCAAGGGTGCTCCTCCGGGGTTGTGTCGGGCGGGTTGGTCCAGGCTGCCGCAGTGGCCGCTTGGCCATGAGAGGTATAGGGAGGTCAGTGGAAGGACTCGCCGCAGGCGCAGGAGCCCTTGGCGTTGGGGTTGTCGATGGTGAAGCCCTGCTTCTCGATGCTGTCCGCGAAGTCGATAGTGGCGCCAGACAGGTAGGGCACGCTCATGCGGTCCACGACCACCTCCACGCTCTCCATGTGCTCACTGCCGCTGGGGAAGGAGCGCAGGGCGTCACCGTCCAGCAGCCGCTCGTCGAAGTAGAGCTGGTAGACCAGGCCGGAGCAGCCGCCCGGCTGGACGGCCACGCGCAGACGCAGGTCGTCCCGTCCCTCCTGGGCCAGCAGGCTGGCTACCTTGGCGGCAGCCACCTCGGTGAGCATGACCTCGTGGGTGGGGGTCTCGGTGGTCGTTGCCGCCTCGTTGGGCTCTGCCATTCTGCCTGCCTCCTGCTGGTACGCCCGTCTGGGCTCGCGTGGGACGTGCACGGTGCGTGTGCGCGCCAGGTTTACCTACCGCCACCCTACTTCCATGCCCTGTATGGATGCCACGCGACTTGCTAGGTGACCCCCCTCACCCACGTGCCTGGGGCCTCAGGCCAGGGTCACCAGCTCCATGTAGGAGTCGTTCCACAGGTCCTCGTCGCCGTCGGGCAGCAGCAGCACCCGCTCCGGGTTGAGGGCGGCAACCGCCCCCTCGTCGTGGGTCACCAGCACCACCGCGCCCGCGAAGGTGCTCAGGGCCCGCAGGATCTCCTCCCGGCTGGCCGGGTCCAGGTTGTTGGTGGGCTCGTCCAGAAGCAGCACGTTGGCGGAGGACACCACCAGCAGGGCCAGGGCCAGGCGGGTCTTCTCCCCGCCGGAGAGCACCCGGGCGGGCTTGTCCGCGTCCGCCCCGGAGAAGAGGAAGGAGCCCAGCACGGAGCGGACCTGGGTGTCGTCCATCTGGGGCGCGGCACGGCGCAGGTTCTCCACCACCGTGCGCGAGCTGTCAATGGTCTCGTGCTCCTGGGCGTAGTAGCCGATCTTCAGGCCGTGCCCGGGCACCACCTCACCGGAGTCAGGCTGCTCCACCCCGCCCAGGAGCCGCAGCAGGGTGGTCTTGCCGGCACCGTTGAGCCCCAGCACCACCACGCGGCTGCCCCGGTCGATGGCCAGGTCCACCCCGGCGAACACCTCCAGGGAGCCGTAGGCCTTGGACAGCCCCCGGGCCCGCAGCGGAGTCTTGCCGCAGGGGGCGGGGTCGGGAAAGCGCAGGTGGGCCACCCTGTCCGCCTGCTGCTCAGCCTCCAGCCCCTCCAGCAGCCGCTCGGCCCGCTTGAGCATCTGCTGGGCGGCCACGGCCTTGGTGGCCTTGGCCCGCATCTTCTCGCCCTGGGCGCGCAGGGCGGCAGCCTTCTTCTCCGCGTTGGTGCGCTCGCGCCGACGCCGGTGCTCGTCGTCGGCCCGCTGCTTGAGGTAGGCGTCCCAGCCCAGGTGGTAGACGTCCAGCACCCCCCGGTTGGCGTCCAGGTGCATCACCTGGTTCACGGTGTCCCGCAGCAGCTCCACGTCGTGGCTGATGATGATGAAGCCCCCGGAGTAGCTGCGCAGGTGGTCTCGCAGCCAGACCACGGAGTCGTGGTCCAGGTGGTTCGTGGGCTCGTCCAGCAGCAGCGTGTCCGGCTGCTGGAAGAGCACCCGGGCCAGCTCCACGCGGCGGCGCTGCCCGCCGGAGAGGGTGCCGATGGGCTGGTTGAGGACCCGGTCCGGCAGGCCCAGGGCCGCGCTGATGCGGGAGGCCTCCGAGGCGGCCGCGTAGCCACCCGCCATGGTGAACTCGTGGTCCAGGCGGGTGTAGCGGTCCAGGGCCTTGGCCATGGCGTCGCCCTGCGTGGTGGCGATCCGCTCCTCCGCCTTGCGGATGCGTGCCAGCAGGGCGTCGATGCCGCGGGCGGACAGGATCCGGTCCCGGGCCAGCTCGCTGAGGTCACCGACCTTGGTGTCCTGGGGCAGGTAGCCCACCGAGCCGTTGCAGCTGATGGTGCCCTCGTGCTCCACCGCCTCCAGTCCGTGGCGCTCGTCGGCGTCCGCCACGGACTGGCTGGTGCCCTGGGCGACGGCGGAGGCGGCCAGCAGCTTGGTCATGGTGGTCTTGCCCGCGCCGTTGCGCCCCACCAGGCCGATGCGCATGCCCTTGTCCACCCGGAAGCTGGCGGAGGCTACGAGCTGGCGGGCGCCGATGCGCATGGTCAGGTCCTGGACGTTGATCACGGTGGCCATGCTACGGGCTGACCCTGGGCAGGCCGGACCGGCTAGGCCCCTGCCCTGGCCCGTCTAGGTCACAGGATCCGCACGCCGACGCCGGTTCCGGTAACCGCCCCCACCCCGGCCCGTCCAGGTCACAGCCCGTCCGGGCGCAGAGCCGCCAGGACCCGAGCCCGTTCCGCCAGCCCCTGCCTCAGTCCCACCAGAACCACCAGCCATCCTGGCCTCCGGCCCAGGTCGGGCACAGGCGCCGCAGCTCGTCCGGCGCGCCTTCTGCGTCCAGCTGGTATCGCTGGCTGACCCGCGCCCACAGCCCCTGGCAGCCGCAGCCGGGGGCGTGGGTGGGACTCACCTCGAACCCGGCCAGCCCTGGGTCACTGACCCACAGGCCCTCCACGCTCAGCCGCTCGTCATGGCGCTGGGGGCCGATGCCGTAGCCGCACAGGCGCACCCGCCCACCTCCCTGGGCGCAGGCGCGCAGCAGCGCCCGCAGCGTTGGCGCCTGGTTCTGGCGGTCCTGCAAGGCATCCTCTGGCAGCACCGCCAGCAGGTCCGTGGCCGCCTGGGCGTCCAGACCCGCAAAGGGCACATAGTCGCTCACCGGCGCCCCGGCCCCGTCCAGCGGGCTGGTGGAAGGACCACCGGCACAGGCCGGTGGCACTGGGCGCAGCTCGTCAGGGAAACGGGACAGCAGCGTCCACAGCCCCAGCCGCACGGTCCAGCCACGCGCGCCGTAGAGCCCCGGCCTGGGTGGCGGGGGCTGCGGCGGGGACTGTGGCGCTGGCAGCACGCTGCCGGAGGAGTCCTCTGTTGCGGTAGGGCAGATCAGGGACTGTGTGCTGGCGGTCATCGGTGGGCCTCCTTCAGGTCAGGGGCACCTGGTAGTGCCAGGCACCAGCCTGCTTCTGTAAGAAGGCCACTCCCAGCTTGTCGGTGGACATCAGACTTTCTGACAGGAGTTGGAAATACTGTGGACAACGCGAAGTTTCGCGCTACGGTCCTGTTTCAAGCCGTCCAGCCGTCCGAGGGCACCCGCGTGCCCTCCCTGGCTGGACCGCGCCATTTTGCGCATTGAGCACCTGAGAGGTTTGCAGCATGGCAACAACCACAAGCACACCGGAGGCGATCCTCGACGCAGTCGGTGGCGCCTCCAACATCATCCACCTGACGCACTGCGCCACCCGTCTACGGTTCGAGCTCAAGGACGCGTCCGTGGTGGACAAGGCCACGGTGGAGAAGATCCCCGGGGTCATGGGGGCCGTACCCCAGTCCGGCGACCGCTACCAGATCGTGATCGGCGGTGCCGTGCAGGGCGTCTACACCCAGATCATGGAGCTGCCGTCCATGAGGTCGGCAGGCAGCATGTCCGACGCCGACGTCAAGGCCGCCGCCCGCGCCAAGGCCCGCGGCAAGAACGCCATCGTGGACGCCTTCTTCGAGTACCTGTCCGACTCCTTCCGGCCCCTGCTGCCGGTCCTGCTGGGTGCCTCCCTGATCATCGCGGCCGAGGCGATGCTCGACGCCCTGGGGATCATCGACTTCCGCGACGACGTCAGCAAGGGCGCCAGCTGGGTCTTCGTGGACTCCATGTGGCGCTCGGTCTTCTACTTCCTGCCCGTGATGGTGGCCTACAACGCCTCCAAGAAGCTCAAGATCGACCCCTGGGTGGGCACCGCCATCATGGCGGCCCTCCTGACCCCCAACTTCATGAGCCTGGGCGAGAAGGCCTACACCGAGACCGCCGAGGGCTCAGGACTGTTCACCACCGCCCTGAAGTTCGGCGAGCAGGTGACCTGTACCACCAACGCCACCCTGGGCACCGAGTCCTGCGTCGCCCAGGTCTTCGGCCTGTCCATGCAGCTCCATGACTACGGCGGCCAGGTCTTCGTGCCGCTGCTGATGGTGGCGGTCCTGGCTCCTATCTACAAGGGCTTCCAGAAGATCATCCCCACGAACCTGCAGATGGTCTTCGTGCCCTTCCTGTCCTTCCTGGTGATGATGCCGGTGACGGCCTTCGTGCTCGGCCCGATCGCCGTGTGGGCGGGTACCGGTATCGGTGCCGGACTGGCCTGGCTCAACGGCCACGCCCCCATCGTCTTCGCGATCGTCATCCCGCTGCTGTACCCCTTCCTGGTACCCCTGGGCCTGCACTGGCCGCTGAACGCGCTCATGCTGCTCAACATCCAGACCCTGGGCTACGACTTCATCCAGGGCCCCATGGGCACCTGGAACTTTGCCTGCTTCGGGGCCACCGCCGGCGTGCTGTTCCTGTCCATCCGTGACAAGGACAAGGAGATGCGGCAGACCGCTACCGGTGCGCTGGCCGCCGGTCTGCTCGGTGGTATCTCCGAGCCGAGCCTCTACGGTATCCACCTGCGCTACAAGCGCATCTACCCCCGCATGCTGGTGGGCTGCGCCGTCGGCGGTCTGACCGTCGGCATCCTGGGTGGTGTAAAGGCCTCCACCTTCGTGTTCACCTCCCTGCTGACCATCCCGGTCTTCTCCCCGATCGGCGTCTACGGCATCGCGATCGCCGCGGCCTTCGCCACCTCCATGATCCTGATCGTCGTCTCGGACTACCGCACCAAGGAGGAGCGGGCAGAGGCCCTGGCCGCCGCCGGTGGTGGCCAGGTGGAGGCCGATCCGGCTGAGACCGCCGCCGACATGGCGCTGATGGCCGCCCCGGCTGCTGCCACGGCCACCGCTGCCAGCAGCGTCACCGACGCCAAGCCCGCCCTGGTGCCCGGCACGGTCACCCAGGTCGCCGCCCCGGTCCAGGGTGCCGCCCTGGAGCTGGCCCAGGTGGAGGACCCCGTGTTCTCCACCGGTGTGGTGGGCGACGGCGCCGCCGTCGAGCCCGCTGGCGACATCGTGGTGACGGCCCCGGCCGACGGCACCGTGGTGGCCGCCATGGGCTCCGGCCACGCCTTCGGCCTGGCCCTGGACTCCGGCGTGGAGCTGCTGATCCACGTGGGCCTGGACACCGTGAACCTGGAGGGCAAGGGCTTTGACAAGAAGGTCCAGCAGGGTGAGCGGGTCACCGCGGGCCAGGAGCTGGTGCGGGTGGACCGCGCCGTCGTGGAGGAGGCTGGCTACAAGCTGACCACCCCGGTGATCGTCACCAACACGGCCGCCTTCTCCAAGGTGGAGCTGGTGGCCTCCGGTGAGGTCTCCCCCGGCGCGCCGCTGATCCGCGTGACCGCCTGACACCCAGGAGCGCAGGCACAGCCTGCGGCTGCGCGAAGGTCGGCCCGCTCCCCATCTAGGGAGCGGGCCGACAGCCGTCTAGGACACGCCTTACAGAAGCGGCTGGCGCTCAGTCAGGCACGCGCAGCGCCCAGAAGGCCACCGCCGCCGCGGCCGCCACGTTCAGGGAGTCCACGCCCCCGGACATCGGGATGCGCACGACGGCGTCGGCGGCGCTAATGGTGCGCTGGGCCAGGCCGTCCCCCTCCGTGCCCAGCACCACCGCCACCCGGGAGCCTGCCTCCGTACAGGCCGGGGAGGCCGTGAACTCGTCCAGGCTCACCGAGTCGTCGCTGAGCGCCAGCGCCGCCACCGTGAAGCCCGCCGCGTGCAGCTCGTCCAGCGCGGGCCAACGCTCGATACGCGTCCACGGCACCTGGAAGACCGTGCCCATGGACACCCGCACGCTGCGCCGGTACAGCGGGTCCGCGCACTGCGGGGTCACCAGCACGGCGTCCATCCCCAAGGCGGCGGCCGACCGGAAGGCCGCCCCCACGTTCGTGTGGTCCACCAGGTCCTCCAGCACCGCCACCCGCCGGGCACCTGCCCCACCCCGGGCACCAGCCAGCACCTGGCTCACGGAGGGCAGCGCGGGGCGGTGCATGGCCGCCAGGGCGCCCCGGTGCAGGTGGAAGCCCGTGATCTGGCGCAGCAGCGGCTCAGGGGCCACCAGCACCGGCACCTGCCCGCCGTCGGCCCGCCCGCCGGTGCCGGTGGCGGCGGCGATAAGCGGCCCCGACTCCTCCAGGTAGCGCTCCGCCATCAGGAAGGAGCGCGGGGCGTGCCCGGCCTGCACCGCCCGGGCGATCACCTTGGAGGACTCGGCCATGTACAGGCCCCGCTCCGTCTCCAGGCGACGGCGCAGCGCCACGTCCGTCAGGCTCGTGTAGTCCTCCAGCAGGGCGGCGGTAGCGGGCTCGCCCAGCCCCTGCAGGCTCTCCAGCTTGATGATCAAGACGTCCTCCCCAGGCGTGCGCCGTCCCTGCTCTCCCTGCTCTCACAGGCCTGCCCGGACTGCCTGGAGTCCCCAGGCTTTCCAGTGTTCCCGGCCTGGCCGGTGCCCCCAGGCGGCAGGGCCCCCGGCTCAGCGGCCTGCCCCTCAACGGAGGCCTTCCCCTCCGCGACGGCAGGCCCCTCGAACTGGCCCTGGTAAAGCTGCCAGTAGGCCCCGCGGCGGGCAAGCAGCTCCTCATGGCTGCCCTGCTCCACTATGTCCCCCTCCTCCATCACCAGGATCACGTCCGCGTCCCGGATAGTAGAGAGCCGGTGGGCGATCACAAAGCTGGTGCGCCCCTGCCGCAGCCCCACCATGGCCTGCTGCACCAACAGCTCGGTGCGCGTGTCCACCGAGCTGGTGGCCTCGTCCAGCACCAGTACCTGGCGGTCGGCCAGGAAGGCGCGGGCGATCGTGATCAGCTGCTTCTCCCCCGCCGACACCCCGGCGCCGGAGTCGTCGATCACCGTACCGTATCCCTTGGGCAGGGCCGAGACCACGTGGTCCACGCTGGCGGCACGGGCTGCGGCCAGCACCTGCGCCTCCCCCGCCCCCGCGGCCCCGAAGGCGATGTTCTCCGCGATCGTGCCCTCAAACAGCCAGGTGTCCTGCAGCACCATACCGATCTGGTTCCGCAGCTCGTTGCGCGGCACCTGGCGGGTGTCCACGCCGTCCAGCAGGATCCGGCCCCCCTGGGGGTCGTAGAAGCGCAGCAGCAGGTTCACCAGGGTGGTCTTGCCCGCCCCCGTGGGACCCACGACGGCCACGGTCTGTCCCGGCTCCACCACCAGGTTCAGGTCCTTGATGAGCTCCCTGTCCGGCGTGTAGGAGAAACGGACGTGCTCAAAGACCACCCGCCCCTGCACGCGCTGGGCCAGGTGCTGCGGCTGCGGCGGCTCCTCCTCCTGGGGGACGTCCAGGATCTCCAGGACGCGCTCCGCGCTGGCTGCCCCGGACTGCAGCAGGTTGGCCATGGCCCCCAGCTGGGTGACCGGCTGGGTGAGCTGCTGGGAGTACTGGATGAAGGCCTGCACGTCCCCCAGGGTCATGCGCCCCTGCGTAACACACAGGGCCCCCACCACCGCGATCAGCACGAATCCCAGGTTGGCCACCACGCGCATGGCGGGCTGGATGGTCCCGGAGATCCACTGGGCCTTGTAGGAGCTGTGGTAGAGGTGCTGGTTCTCCTGCTCGAACAGGCGGGAGAACTCCTCCTGCGCGGAGTACAGGGCCACGACCTCGTGGCCGGTGAAGGCCTCCTCCACCACCCCGCCGACGTCGCCGGTGGCCTCCCACTGCTCCTTGAAGTGCGGCTGGGAGCGCTTGGCGATCAGCACCGTGACTAGCACGGCCACCGGCAGGCCAGCCAGGGACACCAGGGACAGCTCCCCCGAGACGGTGAGCATCATGGCCAGCACGCCCAGCACCATGACCAAGGCGTTGACCGACTGGGACAGGGTCTGCTGCAGGGTCTGGGTGACGTTGTCGATGTCGTTGGTAAGGCGGGAGAGCATGTCACCACGGCTGCCCTGGTCGATGTAGGACAGCGGCACCCGGCTGAGCCGGTCCTCCACGTCAGAACGCATCCGCCTGCCTACGCGCTGCACGACCCCGACCAGGACGTAGCCCTGCAGCCACATGAACAGGGCGGAGACCCCGTACAGGGCGAGCACCTGGGCCAGCACCACCAGCAGGGCGGGCGTGTCCATGCCCTGCCCCACCACGACGCCGTAGGCGGGCACCATGGCCGCGTAGCCGTCCTCCCCGGCCTCCACCAGCAGGCGCACCAGCTCGCTGCCTCGGGTCCCCGGGGGCAGCCCTATGGTGGCCAGTCGGCTGGAGAGCACGCCAGCGAAGATGATGTCAGTGGCCCGCGCCAGCGCCTTGGGGGCCAGCACGTTCAGCACCACGGCGATTACGGCCAGCAGCACCGCCAGGCTGACCCGTGCCCGGTCCGGGGCCAGCACCTGGAGCAGGCGGCGCCAGGTGCCCTTGAAGTCCTTGGCCTTCTCCACGGGCCTGCCGCCGCGGGGCCCCGGTCCGTGGCTCATGCCGCCTCCTGCGCGCTGATCTGGGACAGGACGATCTCCTGGTAGGTGGGGCAGGAGGCCATCAGCTCCTCGTGCGTGCCGGTGCCCACGACCCGGCCCTGGTCCAGCACCACGATCTGGTCGGCGTGCCTGATCGAGGCCACGCGCTGCGCCACCACCAGCACCGTGGCCCCCTGGGTGGCTGCTGGCAGGGCCGCGCGCAGGCGGGCGTCGGTGGCCTGGTCCAGGGCGGAGAAGGAGTCGTCAAAGACGTACACCCCGGCGGGCCGCAGCAGGGCGCGCGCAATGGCCAGGCGCTGACGCTGCCCGCCGGAGAAACTGACCCCACCCTGGTCCACCTGGTGGTCCAGCCCGCCTTCCAGGGCCTGCACGAAGCCCGCGGCCTGGGCGGTCTCCAGGGCCGCCCACAGGGCTCCGTCATCGGCACCCGGCTGGCCGTGCTGCAGGGTGGAGCGGACCGTACCGGAGAACAGGTAGGCCCTCTGGGGCACGGTGGCGACGGCGGCGCGCAGCTCCTGGGGGTCCAGGTCACGCACGTCGACGCCGTCGACGGTGACCTGGCCGCTGGTCACGTCCAGGAGCCGGGGCAGGAGGTTGACCAGGGTGGTCTTGCCGCAGCCGGTGGAGCCGATCAGGGCGGTGGTGGTGCCGGGGGCCAGTGTCAGGCTCACGTCCTGCAGGGCGGGGGCCTGGGCCCCGGGGAAGCGGAAGGTGACCTGCTCCAGCCGTACGGTGCGGCCCCGGCCCGACCCGGTGAGGGCGGGCAGGTGGCGGGGCCGAGCGGGTGCGGTGATGGCGGGCCGGACCTCCAGGACCTCCTGGACACGTTCGGCGGCCACCTGGGCGCGGGGCAGGACCGTCGCGATCATCACGGAGATCATCACGGCGAACAGGATCTGCGTGATGTAGTTCAGGAAGGCGGTCAGGTCCCCCACCTCCAGGGCCCCGGACTCGATGCGTCGGCCCCCGAACCACAGCACGCCCAGGGAGGCCAGGTTCATGATGAGCATGACCGCGGGCATGAGCACGGCGAACAGGTAGCCGATGGCCAGGGCGGTGCTCGTGAGCTCCTCGTTGGCCCGGGCAAAGACCTGCTGGCGCTCCTGCTGCCGCACGAAGGCGCGGATCACCCGCACCCCCTGCACCTGCTCGCGCATCACCAGGTTTATGCGGTCGATACGGGACTGCATCTGCTTGAAGTGAGGCAGCAGGCGGCTCATCAGTCCCCCGACCACCACCAGCAGGAGCGGGATCAGCACCAGCAGCAGCCCCGACAGCGGCACGTCCACCCGCAGGGCCATGAAGGTGCCGCCCACCAGCATGATCGGGGCCATGAGCATCATGGAGAACACCAGGAACACGACCATCTGGATCTGCTGGACGTCATTGGTGGCGCGGGTTATCAGGGTGGGCGCCCCGAAGCGGGAGACCTCCTCCACGTTCATGCGCTGGACGTGGGCGAACAGGTCCTGGCGCAGGTGGCGTCCCAGGCCCATGGAGGCCCGGGCCGCCAGGTAGGTCCCGCCGATGGCCACCAGGCCCTGCAGCGTGGTCACCACCAGCATGAGGACCCCCAGCCGCCAGATGCGACCGGTGTCTCCAGCCACTACGCCCTCGTTGATGATCCTGGCGTTCAGGGTGGGCAGCGTCAGGGCGGCGACGGTCTCCACCAGCTTGAGCACCAGAACCAGGATCAACGAGGCCCAGTAGGGTCCCAGGTAGCTGCGCAGCGTCCTGACAAGCACCGACTGATACTAGAACCGCGCCCCGGGGCACCGGGGCTCGGTTCGCTCAGAGCCGGGGTGGGCTCAGCGCTGCGGGGGCACCGGGGGCGGCAGCTGCTCGGAGCCGGGCTGCGGGTAGCCGACGCTGCCGTACTCGGCCTCGTCGGAGGCGGCGTCGGCCTCCTGGCGGGCCTGTGCCAGCGCCTCACGGGGGCTCTCCAGACGGGTGCGGGCCAGGTCCTCCGGCACCTCCAGGGCGGTGGTGTCCATACCGGACAGGTCCACCTGCACGTCCTGGGCCTGTCCGCTGAAGGCGGCCGAGCCGCCGGGGGCCTTGGCACCCTGGCCACCCAGCGCCGCGGCGATGCCGTCCAGGGCGGCCGTGAACTCGGTGGGCACGATCCACATCTTGGAGGAGGAGCCGTTGGCGATCTTGGGCAGGGTCTGCAGGTACTGGTAGGCGAGCAGCTTGGGGTCGGCGTTGCCGCGGTGGATGGCGTCAAAGACCGCCAGGATGGCCTTGGACTCACCCTGGGCCTTGAGGATCGCGGACTGGGCCTGGCCCTCCGCGCGCAGGATGGCGGACTGCTTGTCACCCTCAGCCGTAAGGATCTGGGACTGCTTGACACCCTCAGCCGTCAGGACGGCGGCACGCTTGTCACGCTCCGCGCGCATCTGCTGCTCCATGGCGCCCTGGATGGAGGCGGGCGGGTCAATGGACTTGAGCTCGACGTTGCTCACGCGGATGCCCCAGCGGCCGGTGGCCTGGTCCAGCACGCCCCGGAGCTGGCCGTTGATCTGGTCCCGGCTGGTGAGGGTCTCCTCCAGCTCCATGGAGCCGATCACGTTACGCAGCGTGGTGATGGTCAGCTGCTCGATGGCCTGCAGGTAGTTGGAGATCTCGTAGGTGGCCCGCTTGGGCTCAGTGACCTGGTAGTAGATGACCGAGTCGATAGAGACCACCAGGTTGTCTGAGGTGATAACCGGCTGGGGCGGGAAGGACACCACCTGCTCACGCAGGTCCACGGTGGCACGCACCCGGTCGACGAAAGGCACCAGGATGTGCATCCCGGCACCGAACTCGGCCTGGAACTTCCCCAGGCGCTCCACGATGATCGCGTAGCTCTGGGGCACGATCCGCACGGCCCGCAGCAGGGAGACCACCACGAAGACGAGGAACAGGAGCAGTACCGCTGCCAGGATCGTCTCAATACTGGGCATGTTTCTGCCTTTCTAGATCGTTGTGAAAGCTGCTTGTTTGAGGCCCGGCAGCCGGTAGGGGGCTGCCCGTGGCCGCGGCTGCCTACTGCTGCGGGGCCGCCAGGTGCGGTGCCTTAGGGGCGACGACGGCCACGGCGCCGTCGATCTCCACGACCTGCAGGGAGGCCCCGGTCTCGCAGACCCTCCCGGCAGCGGCCAGCTCCGGGGCGAGGCGGGCGCTCCACTCCTCACCGCCCAGCTGTACCCGCCCCCCGCGGGCGTCCACCGCGGTCAGGGCGGTGGCCCCACGGCCTACCAGGGCCGCCGCGTTGGTCTTCATATTCGGCGTGGTGCGTTGGATACGGCGCCGCGCCCAGGGGCGCACTGCTACCAGGAGCAGGGCGGATACGACCGCGGCCACCAGCACCTGGAGCCACACCGGACCACCCAGCAGCGCGGTCAGGGAACCGCCCAGGGCCCCGCCAGCGAGCATCAGGAAGGTCAGGTCCACGGTCAGGGTCTCGACGACGGCGAGGACCAGCCCCGCTGCGAGCCACAAGAGCCAAGCCATCAGAGTCCTTCCGACACAGGCTCGTCACCGTGACGAGCGAACGCCCTGATCCTATCAACGCGGCTCCGGGCCCGGGACTCCTCCTACAGGTGGAGGGTGGGCCGTGCCACCCGCCCCGGCGAGGTTCGCCTGCCCAGGTCAGGCCAGGCGGGCGGTGAACCGCCCCCGGTCCTGGCTGACCTCCAGGGGCAGCCCGAAGGTCTCGGACATGGTCTGTGAGGTGATGGCCTCGGAGACCGGTCCGCTAGCCAGCACCTTGCCCTCACGCAGCGCCAGGGCGTGGGTGAAGCCCAGGGGGATCTCCTCCAGGTGGTGGGTAACCAGCACGATCGTGGGGGCCCCCTTGCCGCCCAGGATCTCGGTGACTGCCGCCAGCAGCTCCTCCCGGCCAGCCACGTCCAGCCCTGAGGCGGGCTCGTCCAGGACCAGCAGCTCAGGGTCCGGCATAAGGGCCCGGGCGATAGCCACCCGCTTGCGCTCACCGGTGGACAGCTGGTCCCAGCGGCGCTCCGCCAGGGCGCTGATGCCCAGGGCCTCCAGCAGCGCCTCCGCCCGGTCGGTGTCCAGGGACTCGAACTCCTGGCGCCACACCCCGATGGTCCCGTAGGAAGCGGACAGTACCAGGTCCATGACCCGTTCTCCCGCGCTGATATGCGAAGCCAGGGCGGAGGAGGAGATCCCGATGCGGGGGCGCAGCTCCCCCAGGTCCACCTTCCCGAGGCGCTCCCCCAGGATGCTCACCGTGCCGGAGGAGGGGAACAGACGGGCGGCGGCGATCCGGGCGATGGTGGTCTTGCCCGCCCCGTTGGGTCCCAGCATCACCCAGTGCTGGCCCTCGGACACCTCCCAGCTGACATGGTCGAGGATCTGCACGGCGCCTCGCTTCAGGCACACGTCTTCCAGGCTCAGCACGTTGGTCATGGCACCAGCGTAGCCGCTGCCGGGGGCCCCGGCCCGGCGTGCCGGGCGCGTGTGCCCCCTGTACCGCCCCAGTATCGTCAGGGGCATGGTCCCGCTGTCACCTACCGAGCCGCCTGTCGCCGTGCTGCTGGCCCTGTGGGCCTCCTGCCCCTCCTCCCGGGGCCTGGACGTGCTGCAGGGGCCCGACGGCGCCCACGACGTGCGCCTGCCCTCCGGCACGAGCCTGCCGCTGGCCGAGCTGCTGCCGGGGCTGCGTCCGCTGCGCCGCGCCGTGGCCCTGCTGCCCTCCCCCGCCGCCCCGGTGGTGGCCAGCCCGGCGGCCATGGCAGCGGGCCAGGCGGTGCTGCTCACCAGCAGCAACGAGTCGCTGCTGCTGGTGCCGTGCGCTGTAGGCACCTCGACCACCTGGCTGGTGGAGGAGCTGGTGGCCCCGGTGCCGCAGCTGTCCGCAGGCCAAGCTCGTAGACAGGTGCAGGCGGCCCTGAACGAGGCGGTTGACGCCCTGGTGGCCCTGGACCTGGCCCGGGAGCGGCCGGAGCTGGCGGACCGCCTCAACGACGTCGTAACGGCGGTGCTGCCCCCGTCGCTGGTGCCCCCGGGCCTTGGCGCGCGCGACCGGGACCTGCTGGAGCGCTCGCTACGGCTGTCTGCGCTGTGCGAGCTGGCCCTGCAGGACGACGGCGCCGCCAGCACCGCCGCCCAGGCCAGCAGCCGTGCCCAGGTGCTGCGTCCCCTGCTGGACACCGCCAGGCAGGGGGTCATGGCCGCCACGGACTGGTGGGCGCGCTGAGTCCTCCCGCTGCCGCGCCCAGGTGCGGCGGGGCCCCTGCGGCAGGCAGCCGACGCCGGGGGACGCGCCGCCAGGACGCTAGCCAGCCCGTCATCTGGAGTCCGTCTGCTAACGGCGTCCGTGCGGCAGCCTCAGCCCCGGCTCAGGACCCAGTCGTAGACCGCCATGGTGCGCTGGGCGATCGCCTCCCAGGAGAAGTGCTCCTCCACCCGCTGGCGCGCAGCCGCCCCCATCGCGGCGGCCCGCTCCCGGTCCATGACCAAGGCCGTCAGGCGCTCAGCCAGGTCCGCCTCGAAACGGGCCGGGTCCTTGGGGGTGCCGGTGCCGTCCTGCACCTGGTCGATAGGCACCAGCAGACCCGTCTGCCCGTCCACGACCACGTCCGGGATCCCGCCGGTGGCTGAGCCCACCACCGGCAGCCCCACGGCCATGGCCTCCAGGTTCACGATCCCCAGGGGCTCGTACACGGAGGGGCAGACGAACACGTCCGCCGCGGCCAGCACCGCGATCAGCTCCGGGCGGGGCAGCATCTCCTCGATCCCGACCACGCCGGTGCGCTTCTCGCGCAGGCCAGCCACCAGGGCCTCCACCTCAGCCTTGATCTCCGGGGTGTCCGGGGCGCCGGCGCACAGGACCACCTGCACCTGCTGGGGCAGCTGCTCCAGGGCGCGCAGCAGGTGCGGCAGGCCCTTCTGGCGGGTGATCCGGCCGACGAACACGACCGTGGGCCGCTGCGGGTCAATGCCCAGGCGGGCCAGGGTGGCGGCGGCCGCAGCCAGCTCTTGCTCCCCCTGGGGGCGCACCCAGGAGTCCAGGTCGATACCGTTGTGCACCACCTTGACGCGCTCCGGCTCCACCTTGGGGTAGCAGCGCAGGATGTCCTCACGCATCCCGTTGGAAACGGCGATGATCGCTGCCGCTGACTCGTAGGCGGTGCGCTCGGCCCAGGAGGACAGGGCGTAGCCGCCACCCAGCTGCTCGGCCTTCCAGGGGCGCAGAGGCTCCAGGGAGTGGGCGGAGAGCACGTGCGGGGCACCGTGCAGCAGGGAGGCCAGGTGCCCGGCCAGGTTCGCGTACCAGGTGTGCGAGTGGACGATGTCGGCCCCCTCGCAGCCCGCCGCGATCTCCAGGTCCACCCCGAAGGTGCGCAGCGCGGCGTTGGCCCCCTCCAGCTCAGCCAGCTCCGGGTAGCCGGTGACGCCGGGCTCGGCGTCCTGCCGGGGCCCACCGAAGGCGTGCACGCGCACGTCGGCCAGGGGCCGCAGCACCCTGGCCAGCTCGTCTACGTGCACCCCGGCGCCCCCGTAGATGAAAGGCGGGTACTCCTTGGTCAGCAGGTCGACCCTCACAACCGTCTCCTCACTACGCACGTCACGCACGTGGCACCAACCGCACGCAGTTAAGGTCCGCTCCCGCCCCGCGCCGACGGCTACAGGCACCGTCAGGAACGACTCTAGCGTGTGGACCGCCCCCTGGCCGCGCTTTGGGACCCCACCCGCCCCGGCCTGCCGCGCTCCCCGTTTTGTTCCTGAGATGTCAACCCCATACTTCCCCATTCGCCCCGGCCTGCCGCGCTCCCCGGGACCGTCTCTGAAACCGGGGCGGGAGGGGGCCCCGGCGTGTAGATTCAGAGCGCATACGCCCAGGAAGGACACCCGTATGCCCGCGCCTGCCCGATCCCTAGGGGCCACCCCGGCTGGAACCGTGCTGCTGGTGGACGACGAGGCGCCGATCCGCGGCTCCCTAGGCCCCTACCTGGAGCGCAGCGGCTACCGGGTGCTGCTGGCCAGCGACGGCCTGGAGGCCCTGGACCTGCTCTCCGGCTACGACATCGACATAGTGGTCACCGACGTGCTCATGCCCCGCATGGACGGGCGCGAGCTGGTGCGCCGCCTGCGGGCGGGAGGCACCTGGACCCCGGTCATCATGCTCACCCAGCTTGACGCCTCCTACGAGCGTGTCTCCGCCCTGGACGACGGTGCGGACGACTACCTGTCCAAGCCTTTCGACCCCGCCGAGCTGACCTCACGTATCCGCGCCGTGCTGCGCCGTACCCAGGGCATGACCCAGCCTCTGACGGCAGCCACCCGCCTGGTGGCCGGGGACCTGGTGCTGGACCGGACCGCCCGGCGGGTGGAGCTGGCGGGCCGTGAGCTGAGCCTGACGCCCAAGGCGGTCACTCTGCTGGACTACCTCATGAGCCACCCCGGCGAGCTGCACACCCGGGAGGCGCTGCTGTCGTCCCTGTGGGGCATCGACTTCGCCTCCTCCACCCGGGCCGTGGACCACCGGGTGCGGGAGATCCGCCAGGTGCTCGGTGACGACGCCTCCGCCCCCACCTACATTGAGACCGTGCCCTCCGTGGGCTACCGCTTCCGCGCGCAGGTACACGCATGAGCGCTCCCGCTCCCCCACGCGGCCAGCGCCTGCCCGCCCCCAGCCGCCACGCGGTGCTGTCGGGGGCGGGCACCCTGGTGCTGGTTGGCCTAGCGGCCCTGGCCCTGTACCAGGGCGCCAGCGGGCTTGAGCTCACGCTGCGCTCCTCCCTGTGGCAGGTGGTGCTGGTGGCTGGAGGGCTGGCCTGGTCCGCAGGGGCCGGCCTGTACGCCCTGCACCTGCGTGCCCTGCGCTCCCAGGCCCGCCTCCGCGAGGAGCTGCACCAGCAGGCACGCGACCACCACCGCCAGTTCCTGCGGCGCCTGGACCACGAGCTCAAGAACCCCCTCACCGCCGTGCGCGCGGCAGCCGCCGACGCCGCCAGCAACGCCCCTGGCGCCATCGCCACCAACCTGGAGGTCATCGAGTCCCAGTCCCGCCGCATGAGCAGGCTGCTGACCGACCTGCGTAAGCTCGCCGACCTGGAGACCGCGCCGCTGTCAGTTGAGGACGTGGACCTGGCCGAGACCGTCACCGACGCCGTCGAGGCCGTCACCCAGGAGGCGCAGGCCCACGGGGGCCGGGCCCACGTCCGCCTGGACCTGCCCCAGGTCCCCTGGCCCCTGCCCCACGTGCGTGGTGACGGTGACCTGCTGTACTCGGCGATCTACAACCTGGTCTCCAACGCCGTGAAGTACACCCCGCCCGGTGGCGTGGTCGAGGTACGCGGTCGTGAGGACCAGGGCCTGGTGACCATTGAGGTCGCCGACACCGGCATAGGCGTGCCCCCAGCGGAGATAGAGACGGTCTTCCGGGAGCTGGGCAGGGCCTCCAACGCCTGCGGCCTGCCCGGCTCAGGACTGGGCCTGGCCCTGGCCCGCACCATCGCCGAGAGGCACTGCGGCCTGTTGGGCATGAGCTCGCGCGAGACCGTGGGCACCAGGGTGTGGCTCACCCTGCCGGTCAGCGGCCCCCGCACCAGCGCTGATGATGTCGCGTAACTGCGACAGCCGGGCGACCCGGGGGCGACACCCCGGCAAATAGACTCCTAGTAACACAGGTCACACAGCAAACCCGGCCCAAGCACCTCCGGCCAAGCTCTCAGCGCCACCGAGAAACAGGAGTCACCATGAGCCTGACCACCCGCACCCTACGTCTGGCTGCCGCCCTGGCTGCAGCCCTCAGCCTGACGGCCACCGCCGCCTGCGAGGTCAGGCTGACCGCCAAGGACGATCCCAGCCCCGCCGCAGCCAGCCCTCAGGCAGACGCCCCTACGCAGGGCACCGCGGCACACGCCGCGGAGGACGCCACCGCCAACGGTGCACCAGGAGGGGCAACCGCGCCCAGCGTCCAGCCACCCGTCCAGCCACCAGCCCCCGGCGGCGCCCCCAGTGCTGAGGGGCAAAGCGCCCCGGAAGCCACCTGCCCCTGGCTGGCCCAGGAGGCTGAGGGCAGCTCCCCCGTGACCGCGCCTGGCCCCCACTACATACTCAACCAGAACCACGAGGAGCTCTGGATCCAGAACGACCTGGAGCAGCTCACGGTGCTGTCAACCAACAACGAGGTCGCCGTGAACAAGGTGGACCACATCGTCGTGTCCGGCCAGAACGCCACCGTCTACGCCTGCAACGTCAAGACCATCACCATTGAGGCCCGGGCAGGCAACGCCGACATCTACTGGGGAGGCACCACCCCGCCAGTAGTCCACGACCACGGCCACAACACCGACGTCGAGCCCTACAGGAAGTAGGCCCTGACATGCGCACCACACTCACCGCCCTCAGCGCTGCGGCAGCGCTAGGCGCCAGCTCCCTGGCCCTGAGTGCCTGCTCCGCCAGCACCCCGTTCAGCCAACCCGCGCCCAGCGCCCCGGCCAGCCAACCCGCTGCCAAGGCGTCCGCCACAGCCGCTGGTCCCGCGCAGGGCACAGGTGCCACCAGCGCGGGCACCGCCAACGCCCCCGGACCCACCGTGCCCGGCTACGCCTACGGGCAGATCCCGCCCGTCCCCCTGTTCACCGTCCCGGACCTAGGGACCCTGACCGCTGACCGGGGAGCCTTCCCCACCAGCCTCACCAGCCCACTGACCTCCGTGCCCGGCGTCACCGTCGGCCCGGCCCGCTGTGACAGCGCCGGGGTGATCACCACAGGCTCGTCAACGACCGTCCTCGGGGGCGACGGCTCAGGCACCTACCAGGACAGCTCTAGGACCATCGTCAACTACGGCGACGGGGCGGGCACCTACACCGACGGCGCGGCCACGGTCGTGAGCTACGGGGACGGGTCGGGAAGCTACACCAGCCCCACCGTGTCAGCGGTCCTGTACGGGGACGGTTCGGGCAACTACACCGACCAGACCCGCTCCGTGGTCGTCTACGGCGGCGGCGCGGGCACCTACTCCAACAGCCAGACCACTGAGACGATCACGGTCTACGGCGGCGGCTCAGGCACCTACACCTCAGGCGCGGGGGTCTCCATCACCAACTACGGAGACGGCTCTGGCACCTACACCGCCCCCGGGATCACGATCGTCAACTACGGGGACGGCACCGGCACCGTCAACGGCGTGTCCGGTGTCCAGATGGACCCCCTGGCAGCTGTCGGTGACATCGGCTCACTGCCGAAGATGGCGGCCTTCAGCCCGGTGGAGTCCTGCGGCACCGTCATAAGCCTGGACTCCTCCCTGCTGTTCGACTTTGACTCCTACCAGCTGCGCCCCGAGGCCCAGGAGGTCCTACGCAACCTGACCACCGTGCTCAACGAGGCCCAGGCACCCCAGGCCCAGGTCGTGGGACACACTGACTCCCTGGCGGACGACGCCTACAACCAGACCCTGTCTGAGCAGCGCGCCCAGGCCGTGGCCAGCCAGCTGCAGGCCAACGGCGCCACCACGAGCCTGACCGTCACCGGGTACGGGGAGACCAGGCCGGTTGCGCCCAACACCAATGCTGACGGCTCAGACAACCCCGCCGGGCGCCAGCTCAACCGCCGCGTGGAGATACTCGTTCCCTCGTTCTGAGGCACGCCCTGCCGCTGCCCGCCCAGCGCCCCGGCCTGGGCGGGCAGCGGCACGTACCGGCCCGGCCACCTGTAGGCTCCTGGGCCTGCGAGGCCGTTCAGGACTGTACCTCTGCTGAGGGCTCCTGCCAGTGCGCAGGCAGGCCCTGCTAACCGCCCGGACCTGCCTCATTTGGCCTCCCAGGAACCCCTGCCCAAAGTAGGGTATGACCATGGCTTCTCCACGCGTCCTGGCAATCATTCTCGCAGGCGGTGAAGGCAAACGGCTTATGCCTTTGACCGTCGACCGCGCCAAGCCTGCAGTGCCTTTCGGGGGTATCTACAGGCTGATCGACTTCTCCCTGTCAAACATGATCAACTCAGGTTTCCTGAAGGTCGTGGTGCTCACCCAGTACAAGTCCCACTCGCTGGACCGGCACATCTCCAAGACCTGGCGCATGTCAGACATGCTGGGCAACTACATCGCCCCGGTCCCGGCCCAGCAGCGCGTGGGCAAGCACTGGTTCCTGGGCAGCGCGGACGCGATCTTCCAGTCCCTGAACCTGCTCGACGACGAGCGGCCCGACTACGTCGTCATCACCGGGGCGGACAACATCTACCGCATGGACTTCTCCCAGATGCTGGAGCACCACATCGCCTCGGGACTGCCCCTGACGGTGGCGGGTATCCGCCAGCCGCGCTCCCTGGCTGACCAGTTCGGCATCATCGAGACCGACCCGGGCGACCCGGGCCGTATCAAGGCCTTCGTGGAGAAGCCCAAGGAGACGCCGGGACTGCCCGACTCCCCTGACGAGGTGCTCGCCTCCATGGGCAACTACATCATGAACGCCGACGCGCTCCTGGAGGCCGTTACGGTGGACGCGAGCATCGAGGAGTCCAAGCACGACATGGGCGGCAACATCGTGCCCTGGTTCGTGTCGCAGCAGGCTGCCGGGGTCTACGACTTCAAGGACAACGACATCCCTGGTGCCTCGGACCGCGACCGCGACTACTGGCGGGACGTGGGTACCGTGGACGCCTTCTACGAGGCCCACCTGGACCTCATCAGCGTCAACCCCGTGTTCAACCTCTACAACTCCAGCTGGCCGCTGTTCGCGGGCTACACCAACTCCATGCCGCCGGCCAAGTTCGTCTACGGCTACCACGAGCGGCTGGGGCACGCCATCGACTCGATCGTCTCCCCCGGGGTAATCGTCTCCGGCGGTGAGGTCATCTCCTCGGTGCTCTCCCCCCAGGTCCGGGTCAACTCCTGGTCCTCGGTCCGCGAGTCGGTGCTGATGGACGGCGTCATGGTGGGCCGCAACACGGTGGTCAACCGCGCCATCCTGGACAAGTACGTGCGTGTGGAGGAAGGCGCGATGGTTGGTATCGACCACGAGCACGACCGGGCGCGCGGCTTCACCGTCACCGAGTCCGGCATCACCGTGGTGGCCAAGGGCCAGGTGGTCACCAGCTGAGCCCCAGGTGCCCCGCCCCGGGCGGGAGCATCCAGGACCTGCGTAGCGGGGGCCGCCTCGGCTCCCGCTACGCTCTGTCTATGGCCACTGAGTCTCTGGGCGCCGCCCCCGCCACCCCCCGCACCACCGGGGCCCTGACCAGCGGGCCCCTGACCACGCAGGGGCCCGGGCTGCTGGTCATGGACATTGACTCCACCCTGATCGAGCAGGAGGTCATTGAGCTGATCGCCGAGCACGCTGGCACCCGCGACCTGGTGGCGGAGGTGACGGAGCGGGCCATGCGCGGCGAGCTGGACTTCGCCAGCTCCCTGCGGGAGCGGGTGGCCACTCTCCGGGGACTGCCCGTCCAGGTGCTGGAGGAGGTGCGGGCACAGGTGGTGCCCACCACCGGAGCACCGGAGCTGATCGCGGCCCTGCACCAGCGCGGCTGCCTGGTGGGGGTGGTCTCGGGCGGCTTCGAGGAGGTGGCGGTCCCCCTGGCGCAGGATCTGGGCATAGACCACGTGGCTGCCAACCGCCTGGAGGTCCAGGACGGCCACCTCACCGGCCGGGTGCTGGGGCGGGTGGTGGACGGCACCGAGAAGCTCCGCTGCCTGCGGGCCTGGGCCGCGCAGCGCCAGGTGCCTATGGCACGCACCGTGGCTGTGGGTGACGGCGCCAACGACCTCGCCATGATCGCGGCCGCCGGTCTGGGGGTGGCCTTCTGCGCCAAGCCGGTGGTGCGGGAGCAGGCACCCGCCAGCGTCAACGTCCGCGACCTGCGGGCGGTCCTGGAGCTGTTCTAGGCCGGTGCTCGCCTGCTGGGCAGGCCGCGGCTCAGGCAGGTGCCCACAAGCCCCAGCAGCCACTGGCAGCCCCTGGCGTTCCCCGGAGTACCCCGGCGGCTAGTACCCCCGCCTGCCTGGTGCGCCGTCGCTTGTACCTGAGACCTCTCAGCGGCGGGTGGTGAATACCTCCCGGATGCGGGCGGACCCGATCTGCAGCTGCGCCCAGGTGCTGGACACCTCGATCACGACGGCGGTGGCGGTGGGGACCCCGAAGGAGATCTCCGCGGCCTGGGCGTCGTCGGCGTCGTGCAGCAGACGGGCCAGGGAGGAGATGGTGGGCTCGTGCCCCACCACCGCGACGGCGCTGGCCGTCTCCGGAACCGTGTTGATGAGGTCCAGGACGCCACCGGGACCGGTCTCGTAGATGGCGGGCTCCACCCGCGTCTCCTCCGGGGCCAGGTGGGCGGCTAGAGGGGCAGCGGTCTGGCTCGCCCGGGCCGCCGGCGAGACCAGCAGCAGGTCCAGGCTGCCCACCCGGTGCGCCAGCTCCTGGGCAAGGGCCTCAGCCATCTCCCGGCCCCGCTTGGTCAAGGGGCGGTCGATGTCGCTCGGCGCGTCATGGGAGGCCTTGGAGTGGCGCACGAGGACAAGGGTTCTTAGGGTCACGTAATCAGGTTACGGCAAGGAGGTGGGCGGCTCCGACTCAGCCGAGGCTCAGCGTGCCTCCGCCGTCGCAGGGCAGCACCTGTCCGGTGACCCCAGGCAGCGCCCCGGACAGCAGGGCGAGCACGGTGCGGGCGGCCGCGGCAGGGTCGGCAGGGTCCCAGCCCTGGGGAGCCCGTCCGGCCCAGTCCTCAGCCAGCTGGGGGAACCCGGGGATCGCCTGCGCGGCCGGGGTACTGAGCGGCCCCAGGGAGACCGCGTTCACCTGGACGCCGCTGGGCCCCAGCTCAACCGCCAGGCCGCGCACCGCGGACTCCAGGGCGGCCTTCAAGGGCCCCATCCAGCCGTAGCCCTGGTGCACGTGGCCCGTGTCGAAGGTCAGGGCCACCAGGCTCCCGCCCGGTCCCAGCAGGCTGCGCAGGCCCTCCGCCAGGGCCACCAGGCTGGCAGCAGACACCGTGAAGGCCTGTTCCAGGAGCCGGGCCCGGGTGGCGGTCTCCAGCGGCTGCGCACCGGGCAGGAGGCTGCCCAGCAGACTGGCGTCGGCGTGGGCGACGGCGTGCAGCACGCCGTCCAGCCGTGTCACGCCCCGCGCCTGGAGCTGTTCGCGCAGCTGATCGCCGGAGCCCGGGTCGGCCGCGTCCCAGCTGAGCACAGGTTCCGTGACCCCCAGGCGCCGGGCCTGCGCCGTCGTGAGCCGGGCGGTGGCGGGCGGAGCGGTCAGCAGCACCCGGTCCCCGCCGCGCTGGGCCAGGCGGGCGACGGCGGTAGCGACGGAGCTGGGTCGCAGGACCCCGGTGACCAGGTAGACGGGAGCTGTCCCTGACTGGGTGCCAGCAGCCGCGGCAGGCTGGGGGGCGGGGTCCTGGGGGCTCATACCTCTAGCGTCCCATGCCCAGGCCACCGTCCACGGGCAGGACGGTGCCGGTGATGTAGGAGGCCGCCGGGGAGGCCAGGAACACCACGGGGGCGGCGACCTCCTGGGCGGTGGCCATGCGTCCGATCGGGGTGGCCGCCACGTGCGCCTCCCGCACCACGGTGGGCAAGGAGCTGGTCATGTCCGTGGCCACGAAGCCTGGGGCCACCGCGTTGACCGTGATGCCACGGGGGGCGAGCTCGCGTGCCAGGGAGCGCACCAGGCCCTCCACCCCGGCCTTGGCGGCGCCGTAGGCCACCTGCCCCACCCCGCCCCGCGAGGCGACCACGGAGGAGACCAGCACTATGCGGCCCGAGCGGGCCCGCATCATCTGCGGCAGTACGGCACGCACGGTACGGAACACACCGGTGAGGTCGGTGTCCAGCATGGCCTCCCAGGTGGCGTCCGAGGTCCGGGCCGCCAGGGAGTCGCGCGCGATCCCGGCGCAGGCCACCAGCACCTCCACAGGGCCGTACTCGGCCTCCGCCCGGGCGACGGCCTCAGCCAGGGAGGTCTCGTCGGTGACGTCGGTGGCCAGGCCGAGCGCCCCCTCCGGGACCTCACCGCTGCGGGACAGGCCGACGACGTGCTCACCGGCCTCCAGCATCGCCTGGGCCACCGCACGGCCGATCCCCCGGGAGGCGCCCGTGACCAGCACGGAACGGGGACGCTCCGAGCGGCTGCGGGGCGCGGTGCGCGGGCTGGGCAGGGCGGCAGCGGCAACCGCAGCAGCGGCACCGGCGGCAGCAGCGGCAGCCTCCGGCACCTGCGGGGCTGTCTCCGGGACGGTGTCAGACTCAGGCTCCAGGGCAGGCTTGGGCTCTGGAGCAGGCTCGGACTCGGGGGCGTACGGAAGCTCCGGGGCGGTTTCTGGGGCCGAGTCCGGCTGCAGATCCGTGGTCCGTGCCGCTTCCTCCTGCGTCTCTGCTAGCGCCTCGGACTCCAGGGCAGGCTCCGACTCTGGCACGGTTCCAGCCGCCTCCTCGGGCGCAGTGACGGGCTCCGGCTCAGCCTCCCCCGCAGGTCCCTCCTCCGGCTCATCGAGTTCCGGGTCAGTCTCCACTGCGGGCTCAGGCGCCAGCTCGAAGGCAGCAGCCTCCACATCTGGCTCACCCGACACAACCTCAAGCTTGGAGCCACCGGACTCCGCCTCTGCCTTATCGAACGCCACCTCAGGCTCTAGCGCGGGCTCCTCCTCAGATGCAATGGCCTGCTCAGACTCCGCCTCCACCACAGGGTCAGGCGCCAGCTCGAAGGCAGCAGCCTCCCGCTCTGCCAGCGACTCGGACTCAGGTACAGGCTCCGCCTCCGGTGCGGTCTCCTCCGCCTCCTCAGGCTCAGCGACTGGCTCCGGTGCAGGCTGCGGCTCACCGGGCTCCGACCCGACCTCCAGCTCCGGCTCGGGTGCCAGCTCGAAGGCAGCAGCCTCCGCATCCGGCTCACCAGGCTCAGGCCCAGAGCCACCGCTCCCCGCCTCTGCCTCTGCCTCTGCCTCTGCCTGTGCCTCATCGGACAGCATCCCAGCCTCAGTCTCCAGCGCCTGCTCGTCGTCCTCCGGCGCAGCCACGCCATTCTCCCGCGCAGGTGCGCCGGACTCCGGCTCCGGCGGCAGAGCCAGCACATAGCCGTACTCAGTAGGGCTCAAGTTAGCCAGATCAGGCACCTGGCGCTCACTGCCCGCCTCGCCCGCAGCCTCCTGCACGAGAACGCCGTATGAAGTGCCGCTCAGCTGCTCCGCTGGTGGCAAGGACGGCTCGTCAGCCTCCGCCTGCACGGCGCTGTCCGGGCTGCCAGCGGGACTCCCAAAGCCGGAGGCCACCGGCTCCACACCCTGATCCGAGACCTCATCGGGCTCGTCAGCCGTGGCCGCACCCACCTGGCAGGCCCAGTCCGGGGAGTACCCCACAGGCGCCGGGCTGGCCCCAGGAGCAGGAGCAGCATGCCACCCGCCCGTGCACCAGGAAGGAGCCTCTCCCCCCTGCTGCTCGGTCTCCGCCTGGTAGGCCAGCACCTCCGGCGGCACCACCACAAGCACCGGAATGGTGTCCCCGCGGGCTGACTGGGCCTCGATCTGCTCCGGATCAAGCCCCTCCACCCCGAAAACGCTCTCCACGGGCGCGGCCTGCGCCCTCTCCCCCTCCGGGACCGCCAAGGCTGGGGAGGACGCAGAAGGCGCCGTGTCCTCCGACCCCTCCGCAGGGGACTGGTCGTCCCGGCCAGTAGCGAAGGCGTCCACGGCGTCCGGCCCCGGCTCATCCAAGCCCGCTGTCAGCTCGGAGGACAGCTCCGGCTCTGCCGCCTCCTCCGGACCTGCGGCTACTACCGGCTGAGACGCAACCACGTCTGCGCTCTCCGGCTTCACGACATCCACGGCCGCCCACTCAGCCGGGTCCGCAGTCTCCGGGGCAGACTCCGCCGTCTCCGCAGAGTCATCCGGGTCCTCCAGCCCCGGCAGCCTGGTGCAACCGTCTAGGGTACGGTCCTCCGGGCGCTCCGCCGCGGCCGGGCGCAGCGGCGCCCACACCAGGGCAGGCATCTCCTGGGTCGGATCATCGATCATCTCAGGGCTCCCGCTCCTGTCAGGCGACCAGGGGCGGGCAGGGACGGCGTCAGGCAGGGACCAGGAAGGCATGGGTAAAGCCTACGTGTCTCGAACCACTAAGAGGAGCAACCTGCACCGGTCAGATACCAACCTTCTTGTGCGAGCATGTGCGGGTGCCCTCCTCCTGCCACGCACCAGCCACCGACAGCGACGCCGCCCAGACACCGCCGTCTGCCGCTCCCAGCCTGTTCCCGCCGTTACAGATCGGGCCCCTGAGCATCGCCACGCCCGTGGAGCTGGCCCCTATGGCCGGGGTCACCAACGCCTCCTTCCGGCGCCTGTGCCGTCTCTACGGGGAGTCCTCCCTGCCAGAGGGGCTCCGCCCGGATAGCCCCGGCCCCATACTCACCACCACGGGCCTGAGCGCCCCGGCAGGACTGTACGTGACCGAGATGGTCACCACCCGGGCCCTGGTGGAAGGCAACGAGAAGACCCTGGGCATGGTGCGTACCGACCCGGCCGAGCGGATCCGCTCCATCCAGCTCTACGGGGTGGACCCCAGCATCGCCGCCAAGGCTGTGCGGATCCTCGTGGAGCAGGACCTGGCGGACCACATCGACCTGAACTTCGGCTGCCCGGCCCCCAAGGTCACCCGCAAGGGCGGTGGCGCCGCCCTGCCTTGGAAGCGCGATCTCATGGCAGCGATCCTGCGCGAGACCGTACGGGCCGCCGAGGCCGCGGCCACCGCCGTCGGCCGCCCCTTCCCCGTGCCCGTGACGGTAAAGACCCGCCTAGGCGTGGACGAGGAGCACCTGACCTACCTGGACGTGGCCCGGGCCGCGCAGAACGCGGGCGTGGCCGCGATCGCCCTGCACGGGCGCACCGCCCGCCAGCACTACGCCGGGCAGGCCGACTGGGAGGCCATCGCCCGGCTCAAGGAGAGCACACGCCTGCCCGTGCTCGGCAACGGTGACATCTGGACCGGCGACGACGCCCTGCGCATGATGCGTCAGACCGGTGCTGACGGCGTCGTGGTCGGCCGCGGCTGCCAAGGACGCCCCTGGCTCTTCGCGGACATCGTCTCCGCCTTCCACGGCAGCAGCGCCCGCACCCACCCCGACCTGGACCAGGTGATCGCCGTCATCAAGGAGCACGCACGCCTGCTGTCCGCCGAGATGGGCGAGGACCGGGGCGTGCGCGACCTGCGTAAGCACGTGGGCTGGTACCTGAAGGGCTACCCGGTGGGCGGGCGCTCGCGCGACGAGCTGATGCACGTCAGCTCCCTGGCGGGTCTGGACGAGGCCCTGGCCGCCGTGCGGGCCCGCCTGCCGCAGCAGGTCCCCTACCCCGGTGAGCGGGTGGAGGGTCCCCGGGGACGGGCAGGCACCCCCAAGCGCCCGCACCTGCCGGAGGGCTGGCTCGACTCCCCCACTCTCAGTGAGGCACAGCGGCTGCTGCTGCTGGACGCCGAGTCCGACGTCTCCGGCGGCTGAGCGCACCCGGCAGCTCCGGCAGGCTCAGCCCGGTCGGGAGCCGCCCCGGCCGGGCTCTGTCTTAGGCAGAACTCCGGCAGGCTCCCCCGCGAACAGGAACCGTCGCAGGCCGACTCCGACTCCAGCAGGCTCCCTCACGGTCGGGAGCCGTCTCAGGCAGGCTCCGCCTCAGGCAAGGCCTCGCCCGCCTGCGCCTCCCAGTCCTGGCCGTCCTCCTCCAGCACCGGAGTGGTGCGGCACAGGAGGGCCGCGATCAGCGTCGTCGCCGGGATAGCCAGTACCAGGCCGATGGAGGACACCAAGGTACGCACCACCTCCTCAGCGATCTCCCCCGACAGCACCGTATCCACCACCGACCGGTCCATCAGGGAGGCCGCCAGGATCAGGGGCAGGGCGGTGCCCGCGTAGGCGAAGGCCATGGTGTAGACCGTGGAGGCGATATGGTCCCGGCCGATCCGCATACCACCCGTGAACAGGCGCCCCCAGCCCAGGGCCGGGTTGGCGGCGTGCAGCTCCCACACCGCGGAGGCCTGGGTGATGGTGACGTCGTTGAGCACCCCCAGGCCCGCCACCACCATGCCGCAGGTCAGCAGCGCCCGCAGGTCCAGGCCCTCCACCAGGCTGCGCAGCGCCAGCCCGGCCTCCTCATTGGCGCCCGTGAGGTGTGCCGCCTCCACACCCCACAGGGACAGCAGCACCGTGACGCCAACCCCCGCCAGGGTGCCCAGCAGCGCCGTAGTGGTGCGCACCGAGACGCCGTGGGCCACGTACACCGCCAGCAGCATCATGGCGCTGGCCCCCACCAGGGTCACCGCCAGCGGTGAGCGGTCCGCCAGCAGCGCCGGGATCATGAACACCACGAGCACCCCGGTGGAAAGCACCAGACCCAGCACGGAAGCCACCCCCTTCCTGCCGGCGACGGCGACCACCAGCAGCAGGTAGACCAGGCTCAGGGCCAGTACCGGCAGCTGCCGGGCGTAGTCGATAAAGACGTAGGGGGTGCCGGAGGCGACGGCGGCCGGCGAGTAGGCGACCCGCAGCCCCACCCCCACCTGCGCGCTGTCCCGGGACTCAGCGGGCACGTGCACCGGCATCACCAGGCCCTGCCCCTCCCCGGAGGTGATGCGGGCGCAGACGGCGTCCGTAAGCAGCGCCTCGTTGACCACCGCACCCAGCTGTGCCGCCGCGTCCTTGCAAGGGCCTACGTCTGTGGAGGTCACGGTGGCGGTGGCGGTGGAGGAGTCCGCCGCGAGGAAGGGCTGGGAGCCGATCAGGGAGCTGCGCCCCGGCCACAGCACCACCAGGCCGATCAAGGTGGCAGCCACCAGCGGTACCACGATGGCGGCCAGCAGCGCCCGCACCCGGCGGCGCTCGGACTCGCCCAGGTCCAGGGGGCCGGAGTGGGCGTGGGCATGAGCGTGAGAGTGGGAGTGCCGCCTGCGCGCTGTGTGCTCTTGCCCCGTGTGCTCTGTGAGCGCGGCGCGCCCCGGCTGCTCTGCACGCCCTGCGCTCCCTGTGTGTTCCGGCTGCTGCTCAGGGGCCGCGGCAGGCTCGGAGGCACGCCGGTGACGGCGGGCGGGACGGGCGTCGTCGTGCTGGGGCTCCGGTTCCAGGTCAGTGCTCACGCCTTCATGATGCACAGGTGCCCCGCTGCCTTTCGACGGCGGGGCACCTGGTGTCGCCCAGTTGCGCAGTCAGCGGACCGAACTCGTGGTCCATATGTCCCGGTCTCGCGGTACCGATGTCCCGGTCTCGCGAGACCGGGACATATGGCTCACGAGACCGGTAAGGACCGGCAAAGGCGGTCAGGACAGGGACGCGGCCGGGCCCGGGAGACGGGAGGCTCAGCAGCCCACCAGGCGCTCGGCCAGGTAGCGCTCCACGCCCTCCAGCGGGATGCGCTCCTGGGCCATGGTGTCGCGCTCACGCACCGTGACCGCACCGTCCTGCGGCGACTCGAAGTCGTAGGTGATGCACAGGGGCGTGCCGATCTCGTCCTGACGGCGGTAGCGGCGGCCCACCGCGCCGGCGTCGTCGTAGTCCACGTTCCAGCTGCGGCGCAGACGGGCGGCCAGCTCCTTGGCGGGGCCGGTCAGCTCCTCCTTGCGGCTCAGCGGCAGGACGGCGGCCTTGACCGGGGCCAGGCGCGGGTCCAGCCTGAGCAGCACGCGGGTGTCGGTGCCGCCCTTGGTGTTGGGGGCCTCATCCTCGGTGTAGGCCTCCACCAGGAAGGCCATCAGGGAGCGGGTCAGGCCCGCCGAGGGCTCGATCACGTAAGGCACCCAGCGCTCGTTCCTGGTCTGGTCGAAGAACGACAGGTCCTTGCCGGAGTGCTGGGCGTGGGTGGACAGGTCAAAGTCGGTGCGGTTGGCGATTCCCTCCAGCTCGCCCCACTCGCCGCCCTGGAAGCCGAAGCGGTACTCCAGGTCCACGGTGCGCTTGGAGTAGTGGGAGAGCTTCTCCTGCGGGTGCTCGTACATGCGCAGGTTCTCCTCCGCGATGCCCAGGTCCACGTACCAGGCCTTGCGGTAGTCGATCCAGTACTGGTGCCACTCCTCGTCGGTGCCCGGCTCGCAGAAGAACTCCAGCTCCATCTGCTCGAACTCGCGGGTGCGGAAGATGAAGTTGCCGGGGGTGATCTCGTTGCGGAAGGACTTGCCCACCTGCCCGATGCCGAAGGGCGGCTTCTTGCGGGCCACGCTCATCACGTTGGCGAAGTTCACGAAGATGCCCTGGGCGGTCTCAGGGCGCAGGTAGTGCAGCCCGGACTCGTCGTCTACCGGGCCCAGGTAGGTCTTGAGCAGACCGGAGAACTCGCGCGGCTCGGTCCAGGAGCCGGGCTGGCCGGTGACCGGGTCCGGCACGTCGGCGAGCTGCACGGTGGCGGGGTCCAGGCCCTTGCGCTCGGCGTACTCCTCGATCAGCTGGTCGGCGCGGTAGCGCTTGTGGGTGTGCAGGGACTCCACCAGCGGGTCGGTGAAGGCGCCCACGTGCCCGGAGGCCACCCACACGTCACGCGGCAGGATGACAGAGGAGTCCAGGCCCACGACGTCGTCGCGCGAGCGGACCATGTGCTGCCACCACTGCTTCTTGATGTTCTCCTTGAGCTCCACGCCCAGGGGCCCGTAGTCCCAGGCGGAGCGGGTGCCGCCGTAGATCTCCCCGCAGGGGAACACGAAGCCGCGCCGCTTGGCGAGGTTGATGACGCTGTCGAGCTTGGAGGGGGTCTTTGCCACCGTGGTTCTCCTGATTTAGTCGTGGTCCGTACCTGGTTGGCAGGAACGAGTGCACTCAGCATAGGAGGCCGCCCCACGCAGCCGGAAACCGCTCGACGGCGTGCGCCCGCCCCACGCCCGTGCCAGGTGGCCCCGGCGCCGTCAGCCGGGCGTGGGCCAGGAAGGAGACGTCGTCTCCGCCACCGCTGACTACCGGCTCCCGGCGGGGACCTGTTCACCGCCGGTCTGCTCCAGCCGCGCAAGACAGCCCGTGAGCAGCAGAACCACGACACTGACCAGCTCGATAACCACTCCCACCAGGATCAGCGCCACCACAGCGTGCAGCTGCGAGGCCTGTGAGGAGGGAGCCGCACTCTCCGCCAGCAAGCCACCCAGCCACACCGCGAGCGGGTAGGGAGCTTGGGCGAGGAGCCTGCGGGCGCCGAACACCTGCCCCCGGACCTCCTTGGGGGTGGCGCGCTGCCAGATGGCCAGCAAGGGCGAGTTGGAGGCCCCTAAGCAGAAGGACCGCAGGAATCCGACGACCACGACAGCTGCCACGGAGGACACCAGCACCAGCGGCAGCCGCCCCAGCAGCGCAGCCAGCCCGAGCCCGGCAACGACGAGCACGAAACGTCTACCTGGCACCCTGACAGCTCCCAGCAGCAGCGCTGACGCTACCGCGCCCAGCGCTGAAGCCACTCCGAAGGCCCCGAGCGCCGTCGTCGAGCTGTTCGAGACAAGCAGCACGTAGACCGGCAGCAGTCCCGCAGGCAGGCCGTTGCCAAAGTTGGACAGGCTGTACAGCAGCTGCGAGGAACGCATGTCCGCGTTCCCGAGCAGCACCCTCAATCCTGTTCTAGCCCCGGAGAACGGCAGCCTGAACCACCTCTCGCCACCCTTTACGGCAGGTGCCAGCGGCACCTGGATCGCAGCCAGCGCAGCCATCAGGAAGGACAGGAGGTCGAGCACGACTATGAAGGTGAAGGAGGTGACTGAGTAGAGCGCGGCACCTATCGCCGGCCCCAGGACCACTGGCGCCCCCTGGACAAGCGACACGAAGGCGTTGGCCTGCACAAGCGTCCCGTCTTCCGCCAGATCAGCGATCACCGCTTGCAGCGTGATAGCCAGGACGGAGTCGATCGCTCCGGCAAGCACGACCACCGCGAACAGCACCACGTAGCCCGGAACCGCAGAGGCCACCGATATCCCTAGCAGGACGACCAGTACCGCCTGCGCGAGGCTGCAGACCATCAGGACGTGACGTTTCTGGAAGTGGTCCACGAACCCGCCCAGCAGAGGCGACACGTAGATCGAGGACAGCATTGAGAAGCCAACGACTGAAGACAGGACCAGGGCCGAGCGCGTCCTGTCGAACAGGAGCAGCGACAACGCCGTGGCTGTTGCGCTGGACAGCGCCCTAGACACCCCTTCCGGGGCCCAGATCCGAAACAGCAGCCAACGTAGTCCCCCAGGCCCCATCCGCCCCCCTAACAGCCCCTAACAGCATCGGTTGCATGACAGTAGCCTCCTGCAGGCCGACGGCGCCAGCCTGGTCGGAACCCGTGCGCTCTGGCGCTCCAGGCGGATCTGGCACAGCGGTCAGAGGGCCTGCGGCCTGTAGCAGGGAGGGACGTAGGCAGGGTGGACACGGCTGGGATCCGGCTGCCGCAGTATAAGGCCTGGCTAAGGGCGGTGCGACACACACATCAGCAGCGCTGATTGATTAGCCCGGTCCCAACCATGAGAATGAGTCCCATGAACGTCACCAGCTCCCGCCGTGCCTCGCTCACGCGCAGCCTGACGGCCCTGGGCGCCGTCTGCCTGGCCCTGTCCCTGACCGCCTGCGGCACCACCGCCACCAAGGGCTCAGGCCGGCTGGACGTCTCGGTCTCCTTCTACCCCATCCAGTACCTGGTGGAGGGTATCGGGGGCGAGCACGTGCAGGTCACCTCCGTAACCCCCGGTGACGTCGAGCCGCACGACTACGAGCTGTCCCCCAAGGAGGTCTCGGACCTGGGCAAGGCGGACCTCATCACCTACGTCAAGGGCTTCCAGGGCTCCCTGGACGAGGCCGTGGAGAAGGTCTCCGGCCCCACCGTCGTGGACCTGTCCGGCAGCGTGAACCTGGTCAGCCACGCGGGCGGCCACAACACGCACGACCACGCCGAGCACGAGCACGAGCACGGACACACTGACGCCGCTGGCCACGACCACGCCGACCACGAGCACGAGCACGAGCACGGACACAATGACGCCGCTGGCCACGAGCACGAGCACGGACACACTGACGCCGCTGACCACGACCACGCGGCCACCGACCCGCACTTCTGGCTGGACCCGCAGCGCATGGTGCTGGCCGCCCAGGCCGTCGCAGCCGCGCTGACCCAGGCCGACCCGGAGCACGCCGCCGACTACCAGGCCGGACTGGCCGCCGTCACCGAGCAGCTCAACCACCTTGACGCCAGCTACTCCACCGGCCTGCAGACCTGCGAGCGGCGCACGATCGTCACCAACCACGCGGCCTTCGGCTACCTGGCAGAGCGCTACAACCTCAGCCAGACCTCCATCTCCGGCGTGGACCCCGAGTCCGAGCCCAGCCCCGCCGACCTGGCCAAGGTCAAGAAGGTGGTCCAGGAGACCGGCACCACCACGATCTTCACCGAGGAGCGCGTCTCCGAGAAGACCGCCCAGGTAGTCGCCCAGGAGACCGGCGTGACCACCGCGGTGCTCTCCCCCATGGAGGTCCGCCCCCAGGCAGGCGACTACCCCGCCGCCATGGAGGCCAACCTCAGCGCCCTCAAGACCGCCCTGGCCTGCCAGTGACCGGCGCACCCACCGACGTCGCTTCCGCCAGCACCCTGGTCCACCTGCAGGAGGCCAGCGTCGTGCTGGGCTCCAGCCTGGTCCTGTCAGGCGTGGACCTGCGCGTGGAGGCGGGCGAGTCCGTGGCCCTGCTGGGCGCCAACGGCTCCGGCAAGTCCACCACCATGCGGGCCTGCCTGGGCCTGGTGCCCCTCAGCCAGGGGCGTGCCGAGCTATTCGGGGTGGACCTACGACGCCGCAGGCAGGTGCCCTGGGAGCGGGTCGGCTACGTCCCCCAGCGCATCGGCGCCAGCTCCGGGGTGCCCGCCACCGCCCTGGAGGTGGTGCGCTCCGGGCTGCTGGGACCCCGTCGGCCCTTCGCGGACCGGGGGCGGCAGGCCAGCGCCCGCGCCCTGGAGGCCCTGGAGGCGGTAGGTCTGGCCCACCGGGCCCAGGACCACGTGCAGGTCCTCTCCGGCGGCCAGGCCCAGCGGGTGCTGATCGCCCGGGCACTGGTCCGCAGGCCCGAGCTGCTGCTGCTGGACGAGCCGCTGGCCGGTATAGACCGCAGCTCCCAGCAGACCCTGGCCACGATCCTGCAACAGCTGCGGGCAGAGGGCCTGACCCTGGTGACCGTGCTCCACGAGCTCGGGGCGCTGGCCGAGGTGGTGGACCGAGCGGTCCTGCTGGACCAGGGACGCGTGCTCCTGGACGGCCCCAGCAAGGAGGTGGTCACCGAGCAGCACCGGCGCGCCCTGGACGAGTCCCTGGGCGGCCAGCACCCCCACCTGGGCCCCAGCCCCGTGCCGCACCACGCCCCCACCCTGTCCACCCGACCCCGGCTCCAGGAGGACTGAGCATGAGCGAGGCCATCGCCGAGATGCTGTCCAGCCCGCTGATGCAGCGGGCCTTCGTCGTCGCCGTCCTGGTGGGCCTGGCCACACCCGTGGTGGGCACCTACCTGGTCCAGCGGGGACTGGCCCTGCTGGGTGACGGTATCGGGCACATCGCCCTGACCGGCGTGGCCCTGGGCTGGCTGGCCGGGTCCGCCGCCAACACCACGCCCCGTGACGCCCTGGCCCTGCCTGCCGCGATGGTCGTCTCGGTGCTGGGGGCAGTGCTGATCGAGGTGATCCGGGCCCAGGGCCGCACCCGTGGTGACGTGGCCCTGGCGATCCTGTTCTACGGCGGTATCGCCGGCGGCGTGATCCTGATCGGCCTGGCCGGGGGCACCACCACCAACCTGAACTCCTACCTGTTCGGCTCCATCTCCACCGTCTCCCCCCAGGACGTGGGCTTCACCGCCGGGCTGGCGGCCCTGATACTGCTGGTCGGCCTGGGGCTGCGCGGCCCCCTGTTCGCGCTCTCCCACGACGAGGAGTTCGCCCGCGCCGTCGGCCTGCCCGCCAGCGTGCTGAACGTGCTCGTGGCGGTGGTGGCGGCCTTGACGGTGTCGGTGTCCATGCGGGTGGTCGGGGCCCTGCTGGTCTCCGCCGTCATGATCGTGCCGGTGGCGATCTCCCAGCTGGTCACCCACTCCTTCTCCCGCACCATGCACCTAGCCATGCTGATCGGGGTGGTCTCCTGCGTGACCGGCCTGGCCGTCACCTACTTCGTGAGCGCCTCCCCCGGCGCCATGATCGTGCTGCTGCTGGTCGGGGGCTACGCCCTGGTGGCCCTGGTCAGCACGCTCCTGGCGGCCCTGCGCGGCTCCGGCAGCCAGCCCGACGGCGAGGCCGGACGCTAGTACCGCCCAGCCCCAGGGGCCTCTGTGGGGGCTACCGGCGCAGCAGGACCTTGTGGGGCTACCTGCCCGCTGGGACCTCTGTGGGGGCTACCGGCGCCGCGCAGCCACCCCCAGGTGGCATGATGTCAACCATGGCGCACTCGCACGACCACGGACCCGACAGCCGCACCCACCAGTCGGCCCAGTCGCGGCCCCGCACCACCCGCCAGCGCACCGCCGTCGCCGACATCCTCGCGCGCACCGAGGAGTTCCGCTCGGCCCAGCAGATCCACACCGCCCTGGCCGAGGAGGGCACCAAGATCGGCCTGGCGACCGTCTACCGGACGCTGGCGGGCATGGCCGAGTCCGGTGAGGTGGACCAGGTGCGCAGCACCGAGGGAGAGACCCTCTACCGGCGCTGCAGGGACACCACCCACCACCACCACGTGGTCTGCCGCAACTGTGGCCGCACCGTGGAGGTCTCCGGCGGGGCCCTGGAGGCCTGGATCGCGGAGGTCAGCGCGGAGACCGGCTTCACCGGCCTGGAGCACACGGCGGAGTTCTTCGGCCTCTGCCCAGAATGCAGCCCCAAGGAGACCTGATCGCCGCCCCAAGGGTGCAGCCCGCGCCCCTGCACCCCCGTAACCGGCCCTTCCTGCTCGCCGTCTGCCGCCCCCCAGGTGCCATAGCCGACGACGAGAGGAGCATGATCCTGACCGCTGGCGGCCTGCACGCCCGGCACGACCTGGAGAGCCTGCACCTGCTGGACCCGCAGGCGCCCGAGCCGGAGGACCTGGACCTGCAGGCCTACGCCGGGGTCATCATCACCGGCTCCCCCCTGAGCCTGAACAGGCACGGACGACCCTCCCCCGAGCAGCAGCACCTGTCCCGCCGGGTACTGCACCTGGCCCAGCGGCTCGTGGAGGAGGACGTGCCCAGCCTGGGCCTGTGCTTCGGCCTGCAGGCGGTCGTGCTGGCGCTGGGCGGCAGCCTGCGCGACGACGTCGGGGAGGAGCTGCAGGCCCCCTGGCTGGCCCTCACCGAGGAGGGCCGCCAGGACCCCCTGACCAGCGTGCTGCCGCAGCGCTTCCGGGCCTACGTGGGGCACGCGGAGTCAGTCAGCGGTCTGCCGGGCGGAGGCGTGCTGCTGGTCTCCGGGGAGCGCTGCCCCATACAGATGGCCCGTTGGGGGCGGCACGTGTACGGCACCCAGTTCCACCCGGAGATCACCACCGCCGGGATGCGTCTGCGAATTGCCGCCTACGGGGACACCTACTACGCCGCCAGTGAGCGGTCCACCGTGCTGGAACGTTGCGAAAGCGCAGACGTGCGGGAGGCCAACAGCCTGGTCACCCGTTTCATCCAGCTTTGCCGCAGCGCCACCGCAGAGGCGGAGGCACAGAAGTGAGGCTGGAGCTCGCCTCCTCCACGAGGGCAAGCATCGGGGTTGAGTGGGAGCTGCAGCTGGTCTCCCCCTTGACCGGAGAGCTGCTGCCGGTGGCCCCGGCGGCGCTGGAGCAGCTGGACCAGGCAGGTGGTACCGGTGGGCTGGTGGTCCCGGAGATGCACCAGGCCATGGTCGAGCTGGTCTCCCGGCCCCGCCAGCGGGTGGGGCAGTGCCTGGCGGACCTGGATGAGGCCCTGGGGCTGCTCTGCCCGGTCCTGGCCCAGCACGGGGCGGAGGTCACCAGCGCGGGCGTACACCCCTTCGCCGACCCCGCAGCCCAGGCCATAACTGAGTGCGAGCGCTACCGTGAGCTGGTGGGCCGCACAGCCGCTTGGGGCCGCCAGATGCTGATCTACGGCACCCACGTGCACGTGGGGGTAGATGACGTGGACCGGCTGGTACCGGTGCTCAACCACCTGTGCACATACATCGGGCACCTGCAGGCGCTGGCTGTCTCCTCACCCTTCTGGGCGGGGCAGGACACCGGCTACGCGGACAACCGCGCCATGATGTTCCAGCAGCTGCCGACGGCGGGGCTGCCGGAAGCTATCGGCTCCTGGAGCGAGCTGGAGCAGCTGATGGATGACCTGGTGCGCGCCGGTGCGCTGCGGGAGGTCAACGAGCTGCGCTGGGACGTGCGGCCTGCTCCCCGCCTGGGCACCATCGAGGTGCGGGCCTGTGACGCCTCCTCCAACCTGCTGGAGGTAGGGGCGGTGGCGGCGCTGACGCACTGCCTGGTGGAGGAGGCGCTGCGCCTGCTGGACGCCGGAGAGCCGCTGCGCGGCCTGCCGCGCTGGCTGCTGGCCGCGAACAAGTGGCGCTCGGCCCGCTACGGGCTGGACGCGCTGCTGGTGGAGCAGCGGGGCGCGGAGCCGGTGCCGGTGCGGGAGTCCCTGGCGCAGCTGGTGCGCCGTCTGGAGCCGGTGGCGGACGCGCTGGGCTGCCTGGAGGAGCTGGGCAGCGTCCTGGAGGTGCTGCGGCTGGGCTCGGGGGCGGAGCGCCAGCGGGCGGTGGCAGCAGGCGCCGGGGGCGGACCGGCCGTGGTCCGGCACCTGCTCGCGGAGACCCGGGCGGGCCGCCCGCTGCCCGCCGCAGGCGGCTGAGGACAGGCTTGGCGGCTGGCCCAAGCGGGCCCGCTCAAGCCAGGCTGGCCGGGCTGGCCCAGGCGAGGCCGCTTGGTCCGGTCTGCCGGGGCGGCTCGAGCAAGGCTAGTCCTGCGCCGTCCCCTCGGCTGGGGACGCCGGGGCAGCCACCCGGTCCACGGCGGTGCCGAAGCGCCGCTCCCGGCCCGCGTAGGCGGCGCAGGCCTTCCACAGCTCACGCCGGTCGAAGTCCGGCCAGGCCAGGTCGGAGAAGTACAGCTCGGCGTAGGCCGACTCCCACATGAGGAAGTTGCTGGTGCGCTGCTCGCCGCCGGTACGGATGAACAGGTCCACGTCGCGCATGCCCGGCGCGTACAGGTAGCGGGAGACGGTGGTCTCGTTCACGGCGGAGGCCTTCAGGCGCCCGGCGGCGACGTCGGCGGCGATGGCGCTGGCGGCGTCGGCGATCTCCGCCCGCCCACCGTAGTTGATGCACATGTTGAGGGTCATGCGGGTGTTTCCGGCGGTCAGCTCCTCGGCGGCACGCAGCTCGGAGAGCACGGACTTCCACAGCCGTGGGGTGCGCCCCACCCAGCGCACCCGCACCCCCCAGTCGTTGAGCTCGTCGCGCTGACGGCGCAGGGTGGCACGGGCGAAGCCCATGATGAAGCGGACCTCGGCGGGTGAGCGCTTCCAGTTCTCGGTGGAGAAGGCGTAGGCACTGAGCTCCTTGACCCCGATCTCCACGGCCCCGGCGGCCACGTCCATCAGGGTGGCCTCCCCCACCCGGTGCCCCTCGGTGCGGGGCAGGCCCCGGCGGTTGGCCCAGCGGCCGTTGCCGTCCATGACCACGGCCACGTGGGCGGGCACCGCCGCCGGGTCCAGGGCGGGCGGGCGGGCGCCGGAGGGGTGGGCGGGCGGGTCCTGGTACGCCTTGGGGGCGGCAGTGGGACGGGAGACCATTCAGGACCTTTCGACTAGGGCCAGGGAGCGCAGGCGGCGCTCCAGGTGCCAGGTTAGGTAGGCGGAGACCAGGCTGGAGGCCTGGGCACGGGCGCGGGGGGCGGAGGAGTCGGCCACCGTCCAGTCCCCGGAGAGCAGGGCCCCCAGCAGGAGCATCGTGGCCGGGTCCACGTCCACGCTGCCAGCCGGGCGGCAGGTGCCGCACACAGCGCCCCCGGCCTGCACGTGGAAGCTGAGGTGGGGGCCGGGCGCGCCGCAGCGGGCGCAGTCGAAGCAGGAGGGGGCCCAGCCTGCCAGGGCCAGGGCCCGCAGCAGGTAGGAGTCCAGCACCAGCCCGGGGGCGTGCCGACGGCGCGCCAGGGCGTGCAGGGCACCGTACAGCAGGAGGAACTGCTGGGGGGTGTCGGCGGTGTCCAGGTCCGGGTCGTCCTCGGTGAGGCGCTCGGCGGTCTCCACCATGGTGGAAGCGCAGGTGAAGGCGCTGTAGTCCGCGGCGATGGTCCGGGCGAAGGGCGTGATGGTCTCCACCTGGGTGACCACGTCCAGGCTGCGGCCCCGGTGGAGCTGCACGTCCACCATGGTGAAGGGCTCCAGGCGCGCCCCGAAGCGCGAGGTGGTGCGCCGCACCCCCTTGGCCACGGCCCGTACCTGCCCGTGGGCGCGGGTCAGCAGCACGATGATGCGATCGGCCTCACCTAGCTTGTAGGTGCGCAGCACCAGCGCCTCGTCACGGTAGAGGGGAATGGGCACGGCCCGATCCTCTCACCTGGGCGCCGCCCTCAGCAGCCTGACGCGCGGCCCCGGCAGCCCCGGCTTGCTCCCGCCGGACCAGCAGGACCCCAGACCACCTGGCGGCTGCGCCGTCGGGATCAGCGCAGGGCCCGGTTGACGGCGGAGATGACCGCCTTGAAGGAGGCGGTAGTGATAGAGGGGTCGATACCCACCCCCCACAGGACCTGCCCCCCGACCTCGCACTCCACGTAGGCGGCGGCGCGGGCGTCCCGCCCGGTGCTCAGGGCGTGCTCGGCGTAGTCCAGCACCCGCAGGCTCAGGCCCTGCGTCTCCAGCACGGCGACGAAGGCGTCCAGGGGGCCGGAGCCGGAGGCCGTCAGCAGCTTCTTCTCCTCCCGGTCCCGCAGGGTCACCGTGAGCACCGACTCCTCCCCGTCACCGGCGGAGGTCAGGGTGGCGCCCTTGAGGGAGAACCTCCCCCAGCGCTGGAGCCCGGCCTCGGGCGCGGCCTTGGCGGGCAGGTACTCGTCCGTGAAGATGCTCCACAGGGTGGCCGCCGCGACCTCCCCGCCGTAGGTGTCCGTGTGGCGCTGGATGATGCGGGAGAACTCGATCTGCAGGCGGCGCGGCAGGTCCAGGTTGTGGGCCTGGCGCAGCAGGTAGGAGACCCCACCCTTGCCGGACTGGGAGTTGACCCGCACCACGGCCTCGTAGGAGCGGCCCACGTCGTGGGGGTCGATAGGCAGGTAGGGCATCTGCCAGGGCACGGCCAACTCCGCCGCGACATCGTCCAGCCCGGCGGCCTTCTGGGCCTCGACGGCGGTGGCACGGGCCGCGAAGCCCTTCTTGATGGCGTCCTGGTGGGAGCCGGAGAAGGAGGTGTAGACCAGCTCCCCGGAGTAGGGGGTGCGGGGCGGCACGTCCATCTGCGTGGCCCGCTCCACCACGCGGCGCAGCTCGTCCAGGTCCGAGAGGTCCAGCATGGGGTCCATGCCCTGGCTGAAGAGGTTCAGGGCCAGGGTCACCAGGTCCACGTTGCCGGTGCGCTCCCCGTGCCCGAACAGGCAGCCCTCCACCCGGTCGGCGCCCGCCAGCAGCCCCAGCTCGGTGGCGGCCACGCCCGAGCCACGGTCGTTGTGGTTGTGCAGGGACAGGCACACGTGCTCACGGTGGGGCAGGTGGCGGCTCATCCACTCGATCTGGTCGGCGTAGACGTTGGGGGTGGAGCGCTCCACGGTGGCAGGCAGGTTCAGGATGATCTCGCGGTCCGCCTCCGGCTGCCACACGTCCATGACGGCGGAGCACACCTCCAGGGAGAACTCACGCTCCGTGTCCACGAAGATCTCCGGGGAGTACTCGTAGCCGAACACCGTGTCGTCCCCCAGGACCTTCTCGGCCCGGGCGAGCACCAGGCGGGTGCCGTCAGCCGCCAGGTCCCGCACCTGGGTGCGGTCCATACGGAAGACGACCTCCCGGAACAGGGGCGACAGGGCGTTGTACAGGTGCACGGTGGCCCGGGGCGCCCCCACCAGGGAGTCGATAGTGCGGTCGATCAGGTCCTCCCGGGACTGGGTCAGGACCGAGATGGTGACGTCCTCCGGGATCGCGCCGTCCTCGATCAGGGAGCGCACAAAGTCGTAGTCGGTCTGGGAGGCGGCCGGGAAGCCCACCTCGATCTCCTTGAAGCCGATGCGCACCAGCAGGTCGAAGACCGTGCGCTTGGCGGCGGCGTCCATAGGCTCGATCAGGGACTGGTTGCCGTCACGCAGGTCGGTGGACAGCCAGCGGGGGGCCGCCGTCAGGTGCCTGGAGGGCCAGGTGCGGTCCGGCAGGTCCGTGTCCATGGTCGCGCGGAAGGGCCGGTACTTGCTGAAGGGCATACCGGAGGGCTGCTGGGGAGCGGGCAAGGCGGTGCGCATAAGGGTTCTCCTGTGGGTGCTGCGGGTGTCCCAGGGCGGCGCCCGGCGTGGCGCGCTTGGGCCTGGGCTTGGCCAGCGCTACGAGTCTGCCACGGTCGGGGTGCTGGCCGGTCAGACCCCGCCGCGGCGGCTAAGAAGGAGGTTACGTGTCACTCGCATGGCAATGACCGTAGTCCAGGTCACGTCCGCCTGGCAGCGCGGCCCGCAGTGTGGACGCCGTCGGCAGTCTGAACCCCGTCCGTAGCGCCCCCGGCAACCGCCAGCCCCCGCCCGCTGGCAGAGCAACCAGCCGAGCCGCAGAGCACCCACTAGCAGAGCGGCAGAGCAACCAGCCGGGTGGCAGAACCCAAGCCACCCGGCCCCGCCCTCGCACTAGCCCCGGGGAGGGCGCCTAGAAGCCCAGCTTGGACAGGGCCTTGGGGTCGGACTGCCAGTCCTTGGCGGTGCGCACGTGCAGGTCCAGGTAGACCTTGCGGCCCAGGAGCTGCTCGATGCCCTGGCGGGCGCGCACCCCCACCTCCTTGAGGCGGGCCCCGCCCCGGCCGATCACGATGGCCTTCTGGGAGTCGCGCTCCACGTACAGGCTGACCCGTACCTGCAGGCGCCTGCCCGCGCCCTTGACGAAGCCCGCCGTCTCCTTGTCCGCCGGGTCCACCAACTCATCGACGACGACCGCCAGCGAGTGCGGCAGCTCGTCACGCACACCTTCCAGGGCGGCCTCCCGCACCAGCTCGCCGATCATGACCTGCTGCGGCTCGTCGGTGACCTCCCCGGTGGGGTACAGGGGCGGTGAGGGCGGCAGGTGCCCCATGAGCACCTCCTCCAGCACGTCCACCTGGTCGCCGCGCCTGGCGGAGACCGGCACGATGTCGGCCCAGTCCCCCAGGGCGTCCACGGCCAGCAGCTGCTTGGCCAGGTCCTCCCGGGAGACGGTGTCGGCCTTGGTCACCACGGCCACCACCGGACGGCGCAGGTCCGCCAGGTCGCGGGCGATAAAACGGTCACCGGGGCCGATCTTCTCGTTGGCGGGGATGCAGAAGGCGACGACGTCCACCTCGGTGAGGGTCTCGCGCACCAGGTCGTTCAGGCGCTTGCCCAGCAGCGTCCTGGGGCGGTGCATGCCGGGGGTGTCCACCAGCACCAGCTGGGCCCGCTCCCGGTGGATGACGCCGCGCACGTTGTGGCGGGTGGTCTGGGGGCGGCCCGAGGTAATAGCCACCTTCTGGCCGACCATGGCGTTGGTCAGGGTGGACTTGCCAGCGTTAGGACGCCCCACCAGGCAGGCGAAGCCGGCCCGGAAGCCCTCAGGGACGGCGGGCACGATCACCGGGGCCCGGGTGGAGTCCCAGTCCCCCGGCTCCCAGGCGTCGTCCTCATCACAGTCATCAGCGCCGTCAGCAGCGCCGTCCTCGACGTCGTGCGCGCGGCCGCCGCCGTCGCCGTCCTCGTCCAGCGCCTCAGCCTCCATCTCCTCCAGGGCGTTGGGTCCGGCCATGAGCTCGGCGTCGGTGGGAAAACGGGGGCTGCGGGGCGCCGGGCGGCCAGGGCCCGCGGCCTGCGCCTCCGCGTCCTGTACGTCAGCAGCGTGCGAGTCAGCCGCCGGGGAGGCTGCGTCCTGCGGGTCGGCGGCGGGGTCCGGCTGGGGGGTGCGGTCTTGCTCAGTCATCGTGCTCATCCTCCTGCTTGGGGGCGCGGGAGGCCAGTAGGCTCGCCACCTGGCGCCGCCGCCCGCTGCCCTCCTCCGCCTCTAGGCGCACACCCTGGACCACGCCCACCGCACCCGGCAAGGGCACCCGCCCGATGGCCTTGGTCAGCAGGCCGCCCGCGGAGTCGACGTCGTCGTCGTCGATCTCCAGGTCGAACAGCGCCCCGAGCTCGTCGATAGGCAGGCGGGTGGGCACCCGGAACACGCCGTCGCCCAGGTCCTCGGGCTCGGGCAGGGCCCGGTCGTGCTCGTCAGTGAGCTCGCCCACGACCTCCTCCAGCAGGTCCTCCAGGGTCACCAGCCCGGCGATCCCCCCGTACTCGTCCACGGCCAGGGCGATGTGCACCTGGGTGGTCTGCATCTCGCGCAGCAGGTCGTCAGCCAGCTTCATCTCCGGGACGAACACGGCCTCCCGCACGAAGCCGGACACCGGCAGGGAGGCGTGCTCCGGGTGGGCGTCCACGCGCCGCAGCACGTCCTTGAGGTAGAGGATGCCGCGTACGTCGTCGGTGTCCTCACCCACCACGGGCACCCGTGAGTAGCCGGAGCGGATGAACAGGCGCAGGGCGCTGGAGGCGGGCTTGGTGGCGTCTATGGTGACCATGTCCGTGCGGGGCACCATCACCTCCCGCACCAGCGTCTGCCCCAGCTCGACGACGCTGCGCAGCATCTCACGGTCCTCCTCCTCGATGGAGTCGGCCTCCCCGATCTCGTCAATCATCTCCCGCAGGTCCTCGGTGACCTCCGCGCGGGCCTCGGCGTCGGTCAGGGTGGAGGCGTGCCCGTAGTGGGAGTCGAACCAGCGCCAGGGGCGGCCCACGGCGTCCACCCGGGTCAGCAGGGGCGCGAGGGCCAGCAGGGTGGCGTCCGGGTTGCGGCGCCCCACGGAGCGCGGCGAGAGGCCCACGAGCAGCCCCAGTACCAGGGCGTTGAGCCCCAGGGAGACCAGCAGCACCAGCCACCAGCGCTGCACCACCCCGGACACCGCCAGGGTCAGGCAGACGGCGGCGCACATGTCCACGGCCACCCGCACCGAGCTGACGGTACCCAGCACCTCGCCGCGACGCTCCGCCAGCTCCCGCACCGTGCGCGCCCGGGGGCGCCCGGCCTCCACCAGGTCGTCGGCGGCGGCGCGGGTGGTGCGGGCCAGGGCGGCCTCCGCCGCTGAGAGCACCGCGCCCAGGGCCAGGGCCACCAGGGCCAGCACCACCAGCAGGGGCACAGGGGTTCCGCTCACGGGCGCCGGGCCTCAGCGGTTGGCCAGGAAGGTGAGCAGGAGACGGCGCTGCAGGGCGAACATCTCCTTCTCCTGCTCCGGCTCCTGGTGGTCGTAGCCCAGCAGGTGCAGGATGCCGTGGGTGGTCAGCAGCAGCATCTCCTCCACGGCGCTGTGCCCGGCGGCCAGGGCCTGCTGGGCGGCCACCTGCGGGCAGAGCACCACGTCCCCCAGGGTGCCTGCGGGGGTCTCCGCCTCGGGGGTGCCGGGGCGCAGCTCGTCCATGGGGAAGCTCATGACGTCGGTGGGCCCGGGCAGGTCCAGCCAGCGCAGGTGCAGGTCGGCCATGGGCTCGGGGTCGATGAACAGGATGTTGAGCTCGGCGCGCGGGTTGACGTGCATATTGGCCAGCACGTGCTCGGCCAGGGCCACGAACTCGGCGCCGTCGACGGCGACCTCGGTCTCGTTGTTGACCTCGATGCTCATGCGCGGTTCCTTCCTCTGAACCCTTGCGGGGTGCGGCCCGGGCGGTTGCCGCTGCGGGCGCCGGGGCGGCTGGTCTCGGCCTGCCTGCCGGCGGTGGGTCGCTGGGCCTGCAGGGTGGCCTGCTCGGCGTCGTACTGGGCGTAGGCGTCGATGATGTCGCCCACCAGGCGGTGACGGACCACGTCAGCGCTGCCCAGCTCGCAGAAGGTTATGCCCTCCACCCCGTCCAGGATACGGCGCACCACCAGCAGGCCGGAGGGGCGGCCCCCGGGCAGGTCGATCTGGGAGACGTCCCCGGTGACCACCATCTTGGAGCCGAAGCCCAGGCGGGTCAGGAACATCTTCATCTGCTCGGGGCTGGTGTTCTGGGCCTCGTCCAGGATGATGAAGGCGTCGTTCAGGGTGCGCCCACGCATGTAGGCCAGGGGGGCCACCTCGATGGTGCCGGCGGCCATGAGCTTGGGCAGGGCCTCGGGCTCGAGCATGTCGTGCAGGGCGTCGTACAGGGGCCGCAGGTAGGGGTCTATCTTGTCGGTGAGGGTGCCGGGCAGGAAGCCCAGGTTCTCCCCGGCCTCCACGGCGGGGCGGGTCAGGATGATGCGGGAGACCTGCCGCCGCTCCAAGGCCGCCACCGCCTTGGCCATGGCCAGGTAGGTCTTGCCGGTGCCCGCCGGGCCGATGCCGAAGGTGATGGTGGAGTCCTCGATGGCGTCCACGTAGGCCTTCTGGCCGAGGGACTTGGCGCGCACCGACTTGCCGTGCCCGGAGAAGACGTCCTCCCCCAGGACCTCGGTGGGCCGGGTGGCGGTGTCCAGCAGGCTGATGGCCCGCTGCACGGCGTCGGCGCTCAGGGGCGTGCCGGAGCGGGCGACGTCCACGAGCTCGGCGGCCAGCTGGATGACCATGTCCACGCGCTCGCTGGGGCCGGTGGCGGTCAGGGAGTCGCCGCGCACGTGGATGCTGACGTCCTTGAAGCCCCGCTCGATGGCGCGCAGCACCTCGTCATGCGCTCCCAGGAGGGTCACGGGGGCCAGGTCCGGGGGCAGCACGAGGGTGCGGGAGACCGTGGAGGGGACGGCAGAGGGCGGCAGCGGACTGCTGACGCCGGTCACGGCAGAAGGCGGAGTCGTCATCACCCCGGATTCTAGTGCCCTCCCCCTAACCCCCCACTTTCTTACCGCGAGACCGGGACATATGTACCGCGAGACCGGGACATATGTACCGCGAGACCGGCAAGGGTTGCCTTAGTTACCCGGTGGTCTCGGGGCGGCCAGGGTGAGGGTCGGGGCTCTTGGCAGGGGGCGAGGTCCGCACGGGCGCCTGCCCACTCCCACTCAGCGGGCAGGGCCGACTTGGTCAGGGGAGCCTGGTCGCAGTGGTTTCGTGACTGGTTTCCGGAGCTGGCGGGCGGGGACCTGCCCAAATCGATGGCAAACGGCACGCAGCACCACCTGCGACCCGCATGATTCCGCGATCCTTGCCGGGGCACGCAGGGCCGAGGAAGGACTTTGTCATCGTTCCGGACGCCTGGCCGCCGAAGACGCCCCCCTCAAGGCCCTCGGACCAGCCTCGACGGCGGGCACGCGGCCCACACCCCTTCCCCCCGACCCGCACCCGGACACCATGCCCCGGCCCGCACCCCGGCACGCCGCACAGGGACAGATCCGAGGCGCGCCCCTGCTGGCGACCGGCCGCGAGCGCCCACCAGTCCCGCCGTCGCCGGCAGAGCCCTGAGGCACACCCGCCGATCGGACGGTGTTGCGACACGCTGCACCTTGCTTACAATCTGGTTCCAGATATCACCGTCTAGAGGTTATTTTCAGTACTTCCCCAACCTTCAGGCTTGTCACCCAACGAGAGGCCCTGCGATGACACTCACTGCGGCACCCCCTGCGCCCAGCCGAATTCGCTTGCGCGACGCCGAGGACGGCTCCTTCACCACCTGCTTCTTTGACGTGGCGGGTTTTAGCACCTCCAGCACCGTGCAGGCCCTGGGACACGAGCCCAACGGCTACTTCTGGGAGGGCGTGGTGCGTTGGCTGGTCGACCGCGGCGAGCTCCCGGACGTTCAGACCGACCCTGAGGGCACCATGTTCTACGCCTACGGTGACCGCGCCGACACGGAACAGCTGGCCACCTGCCTGATGCGCTACCTCACCGACGACGAGGCCATCACCGCACTAGTCACCGCGGCCGACGCCGTCGGCTTTGACTTCGACGACGACCTGCGCTGAGCGGTGCTACAGGCCGGGCGGGATCACTCCAGCCCCCACTACCAGCCACGAGCCCTTTATCGGCGCCTACCTGGCCAGCACCCACCCAGCACCCGCAGCACCCTCGCCTCCGGTAACACACCAGCCCCTAGTGCGCCACGCCATTGTGCAGCAGCCGATCCTGTGCTTCACTGCGTCTTTCTGACACCGTGTCACCACTTTTAGGAGCCTTCATGGAGAAGCTGCTGTTCCGTTCCTCTGCCATCTGGGCCGTGCTCGGCCTGCTCAGCGGCGTCTACTACCGTGAGCTCACCCGCTTCCAGGGCTGGGACCACCCGACCTTCACCCAGCTGTCCACCGTGCACACGCACACCCTGGTGCTCGGCTGCCTGTTCATGCTGGTGATGCTGGCCCTGGAGCGGGTCTTCCGGGTCTCCCAGCACTCTCCGCTGGCTGCCAAGGCCTATGTGGTCTGGAACGTGGGGGTCGGTTGGACGGTGCTGATGCAGACCGTCAAGGGGACCCTGCAGGTCACTGGCCAGGAGCTCTACTCCAGCCCCGCCATCGCCGGGATCTCCGGCCTGGGGCACATCATCCTGACCGCAGGCTTCGCCCTGTACTTCCACGCCCTGGCCAAGGCGGTCAAGGCCCCCGCTGAAACCAGTGACTGAGACCAGCCGCTGAGACCGATGGCCGCACCGGCCCTTCGGCAGGTGCCACTGCCTGGCCAGCAGCCAGTGCTAACGGCACCAGCTGGATCATGGCACCAGCCAGCCAGCCAGCCAAGTCTCGTCGGTCCAGGGCCCCGCCAGCCCAGGGAACCAGCCATCCCGGTCCCGTCGGCAGGCACACGCACCCAGGTAGGCACTTCGCCGCCTGGGTGCGCTCTTTCCGGCCCCAGGTGGCTGCCCTCGCTAGCCCTGCTCCTGCGGCTCCCACAGTCCTGCCCGCTGGGCCAGCACGGCCAGCGCCACCGGCCCCGCCGAGGCGGTGCGCATGACGTGCGGCCCCAGGCGGACCGTGACCGCCCCGGCCTCCTCCAGCGCCGCCGTCTCCGCCGCGCTGATCCCGCCCTCCGGGCCGACGACGACGGCCAGCACCGGTGCCAGCCCCGCCGTCGCCCCCAGGACCGCGGTACTCTCTGCCGCCTCTGTGCCTTCTGCCACGCCCGCAGCAGCCTGCGATACCGGAGCAGGCAGGGTGGCCCCGCTGATCGGCGCGCTGGCCTCCTCGTGCAGCACCAGCACCACGCCCCCGGCGGACACCACCTGGGCCACCCAGGTGCACAGCTCCGGGGTGCCTCGCAGCCCCTCCACCACCGGCACCCGGGCGCGCCGCGCCTGCTTGGACGCCTCCTGGGCGGTGGCCTGCCAGCGTTCCTGGCCCTTAGCGGCCTTAGGGCCCTTCCAGACGGACACGCAGCGCTCGGACTGCCAGGGCAGGACCAGGTCCACCCCCACCTCCGTGGCCGTCTCCACCGCCTGGGCGTCCCGGTCCCCCTTGGCCAGGGCCTGCACCAGGGCCAGGCGCAGCGGGGCGGGCCGCTCCTGCACCCGCTCCAGGACCTTCACGGCCAGCTGGTCCTTGCGGTCCCGGCCCCCCGACTCCAGCACCTCGCACACCAGGCGCAGCCCGACGCCGTCCACCAGGTCCACCCTCTCGCCCACCCGCAGGCGGCGCACGCTGACAGCGTGGCGGGCCTCCGGCCCCAGGAGGGAGAAGACGTCCCCCGCCCGTGCAGCGGCGGCGGCTCCGGCGGGCGAGGTGGTCTGGGCGGTGAGGACGAACACGGGTGCGGTCACGCCCCCAGGCTACCGGGCTCCCCACCCCGCTGGCCGGAGGGCTCAGGCCCCCTGGACGCCGCGCCCCCACGCGCCCCTGCAGGGTCCCTCCCCGCGGCCAATAGCCTCCCCTGCGGCCCCCGGAGACGCCGCAGCACCCAGCGCGTCCCTGCCCAGAACCAACCTGACGACACCGCACCCCCGGCCCCGGGCAGAACCACGATGCTGCTGCACGCAGGCCCTCTCCCGGCCGCTGTGGCCCGGACCGGGAGACCCGCACCGGTGCTAGCGTCCCACCCATGCAGCCCAGTACTCCCCCGCCCTCCCAGGTGGTCCCGGTCCCCCAGCAGCCCCCGTGCCTCCAGGAGAGCAGCGAGCCCGCGACGGCGCTCTCGTACGCAGGTAGCCGCAACCCCCAGGCCGAGTCGGTGGCGGCGCTGCGGCAGCGGCTGGCGCAGGTGCGGGCCCGGGTGGACGCCGCCGCCCGCCAGGCGGGCCGGGACCCGGCTGAGGTCAGTGTCCTGCCCGTGTCCAAGACCGTCCCCGCCGCGGTGCTGCGGGACGCCGTCGCCGCCGGGGCCACCCGCCTGGGTGAGAACCGGGTGCAGGAGGCGCGGGCCAAGGCGGCTGAGCTGGCGGGCCTGCCGGTGACCTGGTCCCTGATCGGCCACCTGCAGGGCAACAAGGTCCGCGACGCCATAGCCTGCGCCGCCGAGCTGCAGTCCCTGGACTCCCTGCGCCTGGCCCAGGCCCTGGACCGTCGCCTGCAGGCCGCGGGGCGGGGGCTGGACGTATACGTGCAGGTCAACACCTCCGGGGAGGGCTCCAAGTCCGGCCTGCCCCCGACCGAGCTGGCCGGATTCCTGCAGGAGCTGCGCGCCTACGCCTCCCTGCGGGTGGTGGGCCTCATGACCATCGCCGTCAACAGCGACGACGCCGCCCAGGTCCGCTCCTGCTTCCGCCTGCTGCGCGAGCTGCGGGACAGCGCGAGGCAGGCGGGCACCGTCGGTGCGGGGCTGCTCTCCATGGGCATGAGCGGGGACCTGGAGCTCGCCGTCGCCGAGGGCTCCACCTGCGTGCGGGTGGGGCAGGCGGTATTCGGGTCCCGGCCCGCGCCCGCAGCATCCTGACCCTCACCGGGGCGGTCCCGCCTAGGCAGCCCGGACGCTCAGGCACTTAGCCGCTTAGGCAGCCAGCCGCTCAGGCACCCGTACACCTGACCTCCCGGCGCCCTAGGCCCCTCCCCGCGCTGGGGCTCAGCGCACCCACGTCCCGCGCCGCCGGCCCGCGCCGGGGTCAGCGGCCGTTGATCCAGTCCCCCAGCTTGCGCTTAAGGGTGGAGTCCTTGCTCCCCTGGGTGGTCTCCCCCCGCAGCTCAGCCAGCCGACGCAGCAGCTCACGCTGCTCCTCGTCCAGGCGCACCGGCGTCTCCACCACCAGGGAGATGCGCAGGTCGCCCCGGCCCCGACGGCGCAGCCGCCCCGTGCCTAGGCCGTCCAGGACCTTCTCCTGGCCGTTCTGGGTGCCGGGCTTGACCTCCAGCTCGCGGGGGCCGTCCAGGGTCTCCACCGTGAAGGTTCCCCCCAGGGCGGCAGCGGTCATGGGGATACGCAGCTCGGTCAGCAGGTCGTCGCCCTCGCGCCGCAGGGTGGGGTGCTCGGTCTCGTGGAACTCGATGTACAGGTCGCCGTTGGGGCCGCCGCCGGGGCCTGCCTCCCCCTGCCCGTCCATGCGCAGCCGGGTGCCGGTGGACACCCCCACCGGGACCTTGACCTCCACCTCCCGGCGCACGTGCTTGCGCCCTTCACCGGAGCAGTCCTTGCAGGGGCTGGCGATGATCGTGCCGAAGCCGCTGCACTGGGGGCAGCGGGCGGTGGTGACCGCCTGGCCGAACAGGGAGCTGACCACCCGCTGCACGGAGCCGGAGCCGTTGCAGCCCGAGCAGGTAACCGGCTCGGTTCCCGGCAGGCAGCAGGAGCCCTCACAGGTCTCACAGGTCACGTAGGAGCTGACGGTCACCGGCTTGGTCGCCCCGAAGGTCACGTCCTGCAGGCTCACCTCCAGGGCCACGATGCCGTCCTGACCGCGCCGCGCCCGGGAGGCCGGACCGCGGGCTGCCCCGCCGCCGAACATGGACTGGAAGATGCCCCCCAGGTCACCCAGGTCCGCGGCCGAGAAGCCACCGAAGCCCCCAAAGCTGCCGCCGCCGCGCAGGGCCTCCTCCCCACCCAGGTCGTACATCTGGCGCTTGTCGGCGTCGGAGAGGGTCTCGTAGGCCACGGAGACCTGCTTGAACTCCTCCTCGTGGCCGGGGCCAGCGACGTCGGGGTGCAGGGAGCGGGCCTTCTTGCGGTAGGCCTTCTTGATCTCCTCGGCGGTGGCGTTGCGGCTGACGCCCAGGATCTCGTAGTAGTCGCGCACGTGTGTTCCTTCGGGTTCTGTGGGGAGGTGCCGGGTGCTGCTTACTGCTCCTGCGGCCCGGCCAGGAACCGGGACAGGTAGAGGGCCACAGCGTTGACGGCGGCGATGGTGGCGGGGTAGTCCATGCGGGTGGGGCCGATCACACCCAGGTGGGCGACGGCGTCACCGCCGCCAGGACCGTAGGTGGCGGTGACGACGCTGGCCTCCGCCAGGGCGTCGTCGTCGTTCTCCGCCCCGATGGTGACGCGTGGGCCGTCGCCGGTCTCGGTGCAGGCGGCGGCGTCCATGCAGGCGAAGAGCCGCAGCAGCACCACCTGCTCCTCGATGGCGTCCAGCAAGGGCCCCAGGGAGGAGAAGTCCGGGGTGGCGCGGGCCAGGTTCGCGGTGCCCGCAACCACCAGGCGCTCCTCGGCCTCCGGGCGCAGGGCGGCCACCATCTCCCCGGCGACGGCGGACAGCACGGCGCGCTCCTCACTGGGGGCCTGCTCGGCCAGCAGGCTCAGGGCGGGCACGACGTCCTCCGCCAGGCGCCCGGCCATGATCCTGTTCAGGCGGCCGCGCAGACTGTCCAGGACCAGGGGGTCCACCAGCTCCCCGGCGGGCAGGCTGACGGTGCGCTGCTCGACCCGCCCGGTGTCGGTGATGATGACCAGCAGCAGGCGGCTGGGTCCCAGGGCCACCAGCTCCAGGTGGCGCAGGGCCGTACGCCGCAGGCTGGGGTACTCCACGACAGCGAGCTGGCCGGTGAGCTGGGCGAGCACGCGCACGGTGCGCGCCACCACGGCGTCCAGGTCCACCGCCCCTGACAGGAGCTGGGTGATGGCGGCGCGCTCCGGGGAGGACAGGGGCTTGACGGAGGCGATGCGGTCCACGAAGTGCCGGTAGCCCTTCTGGGTGGGCACCCGCCCGGCACTGGTGTGGGGCTGCTGGATGTAGCCCTCGTCCTCCAGGGCCGCCATGTCGTTGCGGATGGTGGCCGGGGAGACGCCCAGGCGGTAGCGCTCCACCAGGGCCCGGGAGCCGACCGGCTCGCGGGTGCGCACGTAGTCGGTCACGATGGCGGAGAGGACCTTTAGCCGCCGGTCGTCGGACATGGGCGCTCCTCCCCTCCTGGATGCTTCCTGGTGCTCTGAGTAGTTCGCGGTGGCATTTGTGGTAGCCGAGCCCGGTTAGCACTCACAGGGCCCGAGTGCCATCCTACGCCGGGTACCGGCGCGCCCAACCAGGCTGGCGCGTGACCTTCACCTAGCGTGCCCAAAGTGAACACGCCCGCCCCGTACTCCCGCCCTGTCCCCGGCTCCACCGCCGCCCGCCGTCTGGCCCTGCGCGAGCAGGCCGCCCAGCAGGAGGCCCAGCAGCCGACGCCGGGGGCGGCCCGCGGCCGGGCCCACAAGCCTGCCCGCCGTAGCGCCCCGCCGTCGGCCCGTGACCGTTACGGCGCGGACGTGCTGAGCACCGACCCGCACCGCGTCGGCCCGGGAGCGATCCGCCCCGAGTCGGTACGGGTGCCCCTGGAGCGTGGGATGGTGCTGGAGGACCAGGAGACCGGCTTCGTGGGGGCCGCCGTGTCGGTGGAGAAGTCGGGCGGAGTGCACCTGGTGGTCCTGGAGGACCGGCACCTGGTGCGCCGCGCCTTCCCCCTGGGGCCGGGCTTCCTGCTGGAGGGACGTCCGGTGGTGGTGGACCCGCCTGTGCCCCGCCCCCGGGGCCCGGAGGGGCCGGTCAGCGCGGCCGGGCGGAGGCTTACGGCGTCAGGCTCCTACCTGGTGGAGGGGGAGAAGGCGCGGGTGGCCCGGGCCTCACGCATCTGGGTGGAGGGCAGGCACGACGCCGAGCTGGTGGAGAAGGTTTGGGGGGACGACCTGCGTCACGAGGGCGTGGTGGTGCTGATGCTGGACGGCGTGGACAACCTGGAGCAGGTCATGGCCGAGTTCCAGCCGGGGCCGCAGCGGCGGGCAGGCGTGCTGGTGGACCACCTGGTGCCGGGCTCCAAGGAGTCACGGATCGCGCAGCGGGTGCGCGAGATGCCAGGCGGGAGGAACGTGCTGGTGCTGGGGCACCCCTACGTGGACGTGTGGCAGGCGGTGCGCCCTCAGCGGCTGGGCCTGAGCGCCTGGCCGCAGGTGCCGCGGGGCACGGACATCAAGCACGGCACCTTGGAGGCGCTGGGCTGGCCGCACGCAGACCAGGCGGATGTCGCCCGTGGCTGGCAGCGGATCCTGGCCACGGTGCGCTCCTACAAGGACCTGGAGCCGAGCCTGCTAGGCCGCATGGAGGAGCTGATCGACTTCGTCACCGCCCCTGGTACCTGCTGAGGACGGTAGCGGCCCACCTTACGGGCCGCTCACTGTGCCTGCGGCTCTCTCCAGCCGCCGTGGACGCTCCTGAGCGGTAGCTGTCCACAGGGCGTACCGGTCTCGTGAGCCATATGTCCCGGTCTCGTGAGCCATATGTCCCGGTCTCGCGGTACCGATGTCCCGGTCTCGCGAAGGAGAGGGGGTGGGAGGGGCTAGGCGTCGGCCAGGGCCAGACGACGGCCCTTGACGGCCAGGCGCACACTATTGGCCACCACCAGGGCAGCCAGCAGCAGCCCGACCAGCTTGGCCCACCAGGAGTGGGCGATGAACAGGCAGACCATAGAGGTCAGCACCGGCACCAGGTGCATAACCGCCTGGCCCACGTAGCCACCGAAGGAGGGCATAGCCACCCCACGGGCCTCCGCCACGGACTTGACCATGAAGTTCGGGCCGTTGCCGATGTACGTGATCGCCCCGCAGAACACGGCGCCCAGGGAGATAGGCACCAGGTAGGCCTCTGGCACCCCGGCCACCACGGCCCCGCCCGGGTGGGGAACCTGCCCCGCTATCTCAAAGAAGGTGGCGTAGGTGGGGGCGTTGTCGAGCACGGAGGAGAGCCCCCCGGTGAACACGAAGAAGGTGATGTGGTTCAGCGGCAGTGAGCCCGCCACCTCGTCCAGGTAGTGCAGGGCCGGGATCATGGTCAGGAAGATCCCGATGAACAGGCTGGCCACCTCCGCGATCGGCCCCCACTCGAACTGGTTGTCCTCAAAACGGGCGCGCTTGTCCCCCAGGAGGAAGGAGCAGGCGGCGGCTCCCAGCATGATTAGCTCGCGCAGGGGCAGCCAGTCCAGCAGGGTGGCGCTACCGTGCCCGATGGCCTCGGCGTCCACGGAGGGGGCGAAGGCCACCGCCGCGATAATGACGGCGAACCACAGCAGGTTGCTGGCCCCGCGCAGCCCCAGGGGCTCCACGTCGGTCCGGTCCTCGCGCACGGCGGCCGCAGGCTCCCGGCCGTGGTACCAGCTGTCCAGCCCGTAGTAGCTGACGAGCAGCAGCAGGTTCACGAACAGCCACTCGGGAGCCAGGTGGAAGGTCCAGGTGAAGGGCACTCCCCGCAGGAATCCCAGGAAGAGCGGCGGGTCGCCCAGCGGGGTGAGCAGGCCCCCGCAGTTGGCCACCACGAAGATCGCGTACAGCACCGTGTGGACCCGGTACCTGCGCTCCTGGTTCGTGTTGAGCAGCGGACGGATCAGCAGCATGGCCGCGCCGGTGGTGCCCACGAAGCTGGCCAGCACCCCGCCGACCGCCAGGAAGATCGTGTTGTTCCTGGGGGTGGCCTCGATGTCGCCCTTGAGGAATATGCCGCCGGAGACCACGAACAGCGCCAGCAGCAGGGAGATGAACTGCGCGTACTCCACCACGGAGTGGAACACGACCTCCCAGCCGAGCGCGAACCACATCCACAGCGCCACCGGCAGCCCCAGCACCAGGGCCAGACCCAGCTGGCTGGAGCGTTTCTCCCACCAGTGCGCCGTGGCTGGCAGCAGCGGCAGGACGGCGATAGACGCGAGCATTACGGCGAACGGCAGGGTGGACCACCACTGCAGGTGCATGCGTTTACTCCTCCGGTAGGTGACTTGCTAACCACGATACGCCAAGGCTGTGGACCCGACGGCGGTACTGCGCCGTTCAAGCGGTGAGCCTGTACCCGCACTGGCGGCCTGCACGGCCTCAACCGGGCGGCTTGAACGCTCCGAGCCAGCCTGCACGCTCTCTGTCAGACGACCTGCCCCCTCCCAGCCAACCTGTGCCATCCAGGCGGAGCGGATGCGCCGTCAGGCCGTCTCGGGATGCCCCACCCTCGATCAGACCCAGCCGGAGAGCACCTGGCGGGCCTGCTCCTCCAAGGCGTCGACGGCGCCTGGCGTGCCGTTGCCCCAGCGCACGTAGTGGAACTCGCCGCCCCCGGCCTGCACGAAGGTCTCCCGGTTGAGCTGGTCGATCTCCTCCAGGGTCTCCAGGCAGTCGGCCATGAAGCCCGGGCAGATGACGTCCAGCCGGGGGCAGCCCTCCCGTCCCAGGGCCTCCACGGTGTCGATGGTGGCCGGGCCGATCCACTCGGCGGGCCCGAACACGGACTGGTAGGTGGTGCGCACCAGCTCCGGGGGCAGCTGCATGTGCTCGCGCAGGGCAGCCACCGTGGCCTCGCACTCGGCGCGGTAGGGGTCGCCGTCGTCGTGCATGGCCTTGGGGATGGAGTGGAAGGAGAGCAGCAGCCGGTCGCCGCGCTGGGGCTGCGGCCGCCCGACCCGCCCCCAGTGCTCCTCCAGGGCGGTGGCCAGGGCCGCGATATAGGGCCGGGAGACCGGGAAGGAGCGCACGGTGCGCAGCTCGGGCTGGTCCCGGTGCGCCAGGAGACGGCGGGCGGCCACGTCCACGATGGAGGCGACCGTGGTGGCCGAGTACTGCGGGTAGAGCGGCAGCACAGCCAGACGGCGGGCACCCGTGGCCAGGACCTCGTCGATCACCTTGCCCATGGCGGGCTCGCCGTAGCGCATAGCCACCCGCACCTGCACCTTTACGCCTGCGCGGTCCAGGCGCTCCTGGAGCATCTGGGCCTGCGCCTGGGTGCCGTGCATGAGCGGGGAGCCGCCCTGGTCCGCCTCCTGGCCGGGAAGCCACACGGTGGCGTACTTGGCGGCGCTGGCCCGGGGGCGCACCCGCAGGATCACGCCCTCCAGGACGGGACGCCACAGCAGCGGGTGCATCTCGATGACGCGGCGGTCGGAGAGGAACTCCCGCAGGAAGGGGCGCACGTCCTTGGCGGTGGGGGTGGCGGGGGTGCCGAGGTTGACCAGCAGCAGGACCGGAGGCTCGGCGGCTCCGGGCGGAGCGGCAGCCTCAGGCTGCCCGGGGTCCAGAGGACGGTCCAGGGGTCGCGGTTCTGGGACTGAGGTGCGCACGACACTCCTTCAACGGCGTTAATGACGGATCTACCACAGGTGTCAGCACCGCAGTCTAGTTGCTTCCTGGCCCCTGCCTGACCAGCCGAGCCCTCCCCTATCCAGAATCAGCCCAGGCTGTAGGACAGAAGCAGGGCGGCAGCCGCTATCGTCGGGGCAGCAGGCCCAGGCCAGCAGCCACAGACCAGAGCAGACCAGTCCTGCCCCAGGCAGAGCAGGCCAGCACGACCCACCAAGTGAGGCAGCTATGAGTGACCACGCCCCTGACCCCCAGCAGGCCCTGGCACGCCTGGAGGCGCTGGAGGCCCTCTACCTGACCGCTGAGGCCCGCATGGAGGAGGCCGAGAGCGCCACGGCCGCCCTGGAGGCCATGAGCGCGGCCATGACGCCGCTTATGGCCGGGTACCACGGCACCTGGCTAAAGGACCTGGAGGCCACCGCCGAGCTCGACCCGCGCCTGGCGGTAACGGGCGAGGACACCATCTGGGACCTGCACGGACGCCAGCACGAGCTGATGGTGCGGCTGATGCGCCTGTGCGCCCAGTACTTCGCGGGCTGAGCCGCCGGACTCACAGGCAGGCGTCAGGGGGCGTCAGCCTGGCACGGCCCGCCCCTCGCCGCGACCTTAGGCAGGGACCGGCCGGTGCCTCGTCGTCGAAACAGCGACCGGCCTGCGCCCCGGCGTGACCAGCCACCCCGGAGCCTGGCCCGCCTGCCTACACCCTCTGCTTTTGCCGCCCTCCTTCCTGGCTGGGTAGCGTGGGGCCGTGCACAGATTCCTCGATCCCACGCCGGGGTGGATCACGATCGGCGGCCCGGACCACCTGATGTACCTGCTGGCGCTAGCCCTAGCCGCCTACCTCCTGGTGAGCCAGCGCCACTGGGTGCGCGCCCGCACCAGGCAGGTGCGCTACTGGGTGCTCACCGCCTCCGTGCTCCAGCAGGCCACCCTCTACGGCATGTACGCGGCCACCGGCTGGGACTGGGGCGAGTCGCTGCCCCTGCACATCTCGCGGGTCTCAGCGATCCTGTGCGTGGTCTACCTGGCCACCGGCTCCCGCCGGGTCATGGACGTGCTGTTCTACTTCAGCCTGTGGGCGTGGTTCAGCTTCTCCTACCCCCAGGAGGTGTGGCCCTTCTGGAACCTGTTCGGCTGGACCTTCCTGGTCAACCACGTCATCACCCTGCTGATGCCGGTGCTGGCCTGGGTGACCACCGACTGGCGTCCGAGCAAGCAGGCGCTGTGGCGGGCCTTCGGCTGGATGGTGGCCTACTCGCTGGTGGCCGTGACCGCCAACCTGCTGACCGGAGGCAACTACTTCTACCAGCGCAGCATGCCGGTGCTCGGCTTCCTGGGCCAGCCCTGGTACTACCTGTTCACCCTGGTGGGGGGCCTAGGGGTGTTCTGGCTGGGATACGGAATCTCCCGCCTGGTTCCTGACTCCTCCCGGCAGGCCAGCGCCGACGGCGACAACCTCCTGGCCCCGCACGCCACCGCCTAGCAGGCCGGGCCAGGTCGGGGCGCGCTGTCCCGGCCAGGAACCTGGGTCTAAGAGGCCTCGTCCGCCAGGAGCACCTTCCTGGTCAACGAGGGCCTTGACCGGGCAGAACCCGGCTCCACCCTGACATTCGAGCGCTCCCGCGTCTATGAGGCCCTCGCAGAGACCATGCGCAAACGCGGCCGGGCGCCGCACCGTTGGGCCGCCTCCATCGGCTCGCCGACGCCTGACGTCTCCGCATTCACCTTTGTCTAGCTCCTGACAGCAACCAGCAGGGAAAGGCGTAGCCGCAGCGGGCCCAAGGGACGGCCCACGCTTCGCCTCGTCAAGTGACGAGCCCTGGCACCAGGGGCAGGCGCAGAGCTAAGGCAGCAGCGCCTGCGTCACCGCGTCAGCCATCAGGCGGCCCCGCAGGGTCAGGGCCGCCCGGCCCCCAGCAGCGGCGACGCCGTCAAGCAGGCCGTCCCCCACCAGGCGGGCCACCACCGGCACCAGCCGCACAGGCGTGCCAGCCGCCGTCACCGGCTCGCCGCCGTGGGCCAGGCCCCGCAGCAGCAGGCCCTCACGCAGCCTGATGCCCAGCATCACCCGCTCCAGCTCGCGCGAGGCCGCGTCCACCACCTCGTGCCCAGCCACCGGCAGCCGCCCGGACGCCACCTGCCCCGCCCAGGCCAGCGGGTGCTTCACGTTCCACAGGCGCACGTCCCCCAGGTGGGAGTGGGCCCCCGGCCCGGCCCCCCACCAGTCCCAGTCCCGCCAGTAGGCCTCGTTGTGGCGGCACCGCTGGCCGGGGCGGGACCAGTTAGAGATCTCGTACCACTCGTAACCGGCGGCCGCCAGCAGCTCGTCCGCCAGCTCGTACTTGGTGGCCTCGTCGTCGTCACTGGGCAGCTCCAGCTCCCCGCGCCGCACCTGCGCCCACATCCGCGTGCCCTCCTCCACCACCAGGGCGTAGGCGCTCACATGGTCCGGGCCCGTCTCCACCGCGGCCTCCAGGGAGCGCCGCCAGTCCGCCAAGGACTCCCCCGGCGCCCCGTAGATCAGGTCCACGCTGGTAGACAGGCCCGCCCGGCGGGCCCAGGCCACCACCTGCGGCACCCGCTCCGGGCGGTGCACCCGGTCCAGCACCGCCAGCACCCGGGGAACCGCCGACTGCATCCCAAAGGACACCCGCGTGAAGCCCGCCTGCGCCAAGTCCTCCAGGTAGCGCTGGTCAACGGTCTCCGGGTTGGCCTCCGTGGTCACCTCCGCCCCCGGGGCCAGCCCCCAGGTAAGCCGCACCAGCTCCAGCATCCGCGCCAGGTCCGAGGCAGGCAGCATCGTGGGGGTGCCCCCACCCAGGAACACCGTCTGCACCTGGCGCGGCGGCAGCCCCGCCTCCTCCATGGCGGCCCGGGCCAGCGCCAGCTCCCCCGCCAAGGTGTCCACGTAGTCCCCCGCAGAGGCGCCCGGCCCCAGGGACAGGTTCGTGTAGGTGTTGAAGTCGCAGTAGCCGCAGCGCACCCGGCAGTAAGGCACGTGCAGGTACACGCTGAAGGGCCGCCGCCCACCCTCCGGCGGGACCGCTCCCACCTGCGGGGGCAGCGTGCCCAGGCCAGACAGTGGCACGCCCTCCGGCTGCCTGGGGCTCATGCCTGCCCGGCGCGCACCGGCACGGCGCGCGGCGCCCACATGACCTCCGTGCGCACCGCCGTCAGGTCCCGGATCGTGCGGCCCGCCGCGATCCCCCGCTGCTCGAAGCGCGTCATCACCCGCCCCGTGAAGCGCTCCGACCAGCCGCCCCGCACCCCGGAAGGTGAGCCCGGGTCCACCCCGTTGCCCAGGCTGCCAGGCTCCGCCGTCTGCGCCCCCAGGTCCGGCAGACGGCCCGCGTCCGGGAAGGACAGCAGCGGCAGGCTCGCGTCCGCACGCAGGCCGCTGGGCAGGGCTGCCGCCGCCTCCAGCACGTCCCGCATCTGGAAGGCGTAGTCAGACCAGTCGGTGGCCAGGCGCCACACCCCGCCGCTGCGCAGCACCCGCGCCACCGACAGCGCAAAGGCCTCGTTCACCAGCCTCCGCTTGCGGTGCCGGGGCTTGCGCCACGGGTCCGGGAAGAACAACCACACCTCACTGGCACAGCCCACCGGCAGGGCCGTGGCCAGCAGCTGGGAGGCGTCAGCAGGCACCACCCGCAGGTTGTCCACCCCGGCCTGGGCGGCGTCACGCACGATCTTGGCGATCGCCGTCTCCCACACCTCCACCGCCAGGTGGTCGACGCCGGGGTTGGCGACGGCGTGCGCCAGCAGCGCCTCACCGCTGCCGCTGCCCACCTCCACCACCAGGGGGCGGACCTCGCCGGGGTGCCCGAACAGTGCCATAGGGTCCAGCTGGAAGTCCCGGTGCACCGTGCGGACCGCGTCAGCCCGCGGCACCGGCACCACGTAGTGCGAGCCGTGCTCAGTCAGCGCCGCCTGCTGGCCGCCGCTCAGGCGCCCCCCGGCCCGGGAGAAGGAGCGCACCCGGGAGCGGATAGCGTGGGAGCGGGGGGCGTGCACCTGCTGGCCGCCGTCCACCCCAGGTCACTTGTCCTTGCCGGTGGGGGTGTCCGCCCCCAGAGCGGCGATAAAGGCCTCCTGGGGCACCTCCACGCGACCGATGGCCTTCATGCGCTTCTTGCCCTCCTTCTGCTTCTCCAGCAGCTTGCGCTTACGGGTGATGTCACCGCCGTAGCACTTGGCCAGCATGTCCTTGCGCAGGGCCCGGATGGTCTCGCGGGCGATGATGCGCGCCCCCACCGCCGCCTGCACCGGCACCTCGAACTGCTGGCGGGGGATCAGGTCCTTGAGCCGCTTGGTCATCATGACGCCGTAGGAGTATGCGGAGTCCTTGTGCACGATCGCGCTGAAGGCATCCACCTTGTCCCCGTTGAGCAGGATGTCCACCTTGACCAGGTTGGCGCTCTGCTGGCCGTCCGGCTCGTAGTCCAGGGAGGCGTAGCCGCGGGTGCGGGACTTCAGGGCGTCAAAGAAGTCGAAGACGATCTCCGCCAGGGGCAGCGTGTAGTGCATCTCCACCCGCGTCTCGGAGAGGTACTCCATGCCCTGCATGGTGCCGCGGCGGGACTGGCACAGCTCCATGACCGTGCCCACGAACTCGCTGGGGGTCAGGATGGTGGCCCGCACCACCGGCTCCCGCACGTCCAGGACCTTGCCCTCCGGGAACTCTGAGGGATTGGTGACCACGTGGGTGGACCTGTCCTCCATGGTGACCTCGTAGACCACGGAGGGGGCGGTGGAGATGATGTCCAGCCCGAACTCGCGCTCCAGGCGCTCCCGGATGATCTCCAGGTGCAGCAGCCCCAGGTAGCCGCAGCGGAAGCCGAAGCCCAGGGCCACGGAGGTCTCCGGCTCGTAGGTCAGGGCGGCGTCGTTGAGCTTGAGCTTGTCCAGGGCGTCACGCAGGTTGGGGAAGTCCGAGCCGTCCACGGGGAACAGGCCGGAGAAGACCATCGGCTTGGGGTCCTGGTAGCCGGCCAGGGGCTCGGCGGCGGGGGCGGCCGCGGAGGTGACCGTGTCACCCACCTTGGACTGGCGCACGTCCTTCACGCCGGTGATCAGGTAGCCGACCTCCCCGGCGCCGATCCCCTTGGTGACCACCGGCTCGGGGCTGATGACGCCGATCTCCAGCAGGTCGTGCACCGCCCCGGTGGAGAGCATCTCGATGCGCTCCCGGGCCTTGAGGGTGCCGTCCACGACCCGCACGTAGGTGACCACGCCCCGGTAGGTGTCGTACACGGAGTCGAAGATCATGGCCCGGGCGGGCCCCTCCGGGTCACCGGCGGGCGCGGGCACGGTCTGCACGATACGGTCCAGGAGCTCTGGGACCCCCTGGCCGGTCTTGCCGGAGACCTGCAGCACCTCGTCGACGTCGCAGCCGATGATGGAGGCGATCTCGGCGGCGTACCTCTCCGGCTCGGCCGCGGGCAGGTCGATCTTGTTGAGCACCGGGATGATGTGCAGGTCGCCCTCGATCGCCATGTAGAGGTTGGCCAGGGTCTGGGCCTGCACGCCCTGGGCGGCGTCCACCAGCAGGACGGCCCCCTCGCAGGCCGCCAGGGAGCGGTTGACCTCGTAGGAGAAGTCCACGTGCCCGGGGGTGTCGATCATGTTCAGGGCGTAGGTGCGGGGGGCACCGTCCTCACCAGTCACGGTCCAGGGCATGCGGACCGCCTGGGACTTGATCGTGATCCCGCGCTCCCGCTCAATGTCCATGCGGTCCAGGTACTGGGCGCGCATGTCCCGGGCGGCGACGACGCCGGTGGCCTGCAGCATGCGGTCAGCCAACGTGGACTTGCCGTGGTCGATGTGCGCGATGATCGAGAAGTTGCGCAGCTGGGCCTGGGGGGTGTGGAGGGGCTGGACCGAGGCGAGCTGCTCAGGCGTGGCGACGGGAGACACGAAGGCCCTTCTGTGGTGCGGACATGGTCTGAGGCAAGTCTCCCACGAGGCGGCAGGTGCCAGCGAACCTGCTGGTGTGAGCCGTGTCCGTCCCGAGCGGGCGTCGGGCTGACGAGGGCTGGCCGAACCCGGACTGGGCAGCGGGCACCGGCAGTATCGGCCGCCACCCTGGGCTGGCCCTGTCCTGAGCGGGTACCGTCTTGCGCGGGATCTAGCCTGCTCCAGGTTGGGCAGGAGCAAGCACCGGCTTGGGCATGCCTTAGCCTGAGGGAGGTTCGATCTGAGCAGGTGCTGGCCCGAGGAGCCTCGGCACGAGCGGACGCCGGCCCCGCCGTCGCCCCATGAGACCTGTCAGCCGCCCGGGCACGCGCACGTGAGCAGCAATACGGCGAAGCCGCTGGGCAGCCGGGTCCCTGATGACTTAGGGTCACCTTATGATCGACCGTATCCTGGAGCTGCCGTGGGGGTGGGCCGTTGCCGCCCTGTGGGTGATAGTCATGGGCCGCGCCAACGGCAGCTACTGGGTCGGCCGAGGCATCACCGCAGGCACCTCCCGCACGCGCTGGGCCAGGCTGCTGGAGTCACGTACCTACATCAGCTCGGCTGCCATAGCCGAGCGCTGGGGGCCGGTGGCCGTGACCCTGAGCTTCCTGACGGTCGGTGCGCAGACCTGCGTGCAGGTCTGGGCGGGGGTGACCCGTATGCCTCTGCGGCTCTACCTGCCAGCCGTCGCCCTGGGGTCAGTCATCTGGGCGGTCCTCTACGCCACCGTGGGCCTCGCGGTGTTCCGGGTGTGGGCCGAGCGCGGAGGGCTGTGGGCCCTGGGGCTGCTTGCGCTGATCGGGCTGATCGTGTGGGCCTTCCGGCGCTTCCAGGCCCGGCGGGTTACCACCATGCAGGTCCCGGACAGCGTGGCCTGAGACGCTCGCGCCGGGGCACGGGAGCCCTGACGAGTCCAACTCGCACGTGGCGCCCTTCCCCGTCTCGCGAGACCGGGACATCGGTACCGCGAGACCGGGACATATGGCTCACGAGACCGGTAAGTCCTGTGGATAACTGGGGTGGGTCGCGCTCCAGCACCAGTGGCGACGACGTCGCGGCGACCGTCAATCTTGAGCATCCCCAGCGCCTACGCCCGCCGTCGTCGTTCTTCAGCCCCTGCGCTGCCTGCAGTCGCCGTCCTTGAGCATCCCCAGCGCCTACGCCCGCCGTCGTCGATGAAGCCACCAGCAGCCACCAAACCCACCCGAGATACCCACAACTAAGGCCACCCTTACCGAACTCGCGGTACATATGTCCCGGTCTCGCGGTAAGAAAGTGGGGGGTTAGGGGGAGCTCAGGACCTCCTCCAGGCTGACCACCCCGCTGCGCAGCGCCAGCAGCACCAGCTGCACCCGGTCACGGGCACCGGTCTTGGACAGCAGGTGGGAGACGTGCGTCTTGACCGTCGCCATGCTCAGCCACAGGCGGTCACAGACCTCCTGGTTGGTCAGGCCCAGGGCCACCAGCCTCAGCACCTCCAGCTCCCGCTCAGTGAGCTCCCCCGGCAGCACCGGCCCCGAGCCCGCCACCGCCCCAGAGGCCGCAGCCACCACCTGGCCCGCCGTCCCTCCCGACGCAGCGTCCCCGACACCACCTGCGACCCAGGGAGCAGCGCCCTGCCGGAGGGCGGAGAGCAGGCGGCGGGTCGGGCCTGGGGAGATCACCGAGTCGCCTCGGTGCACGGTGCGCACGGCTGCCACCAGCTGCTCGGGCGGGGTGTTCTTGAGCAGGAAGCCCGCCGCCCCCGCCTCAATGGCCCCCAGCACGTAGCCGTCGGTGTCGAAGGTCGTCAGGATCACCACCCGCCCCGGCAGGCCCTGCTCCACCAGACGCCGGGTGGTCTCCAGCCCGTCCAGGCCGGGCATCTGCACGTCCAGGAGCAGCACGTCCACCGGGTGGGAGCGGCAGCGCTCCAGGGCCTCCTGACCGTCTGCCGCCTGCCAGAGCACCTCCATACCGGTCTGGGCGTTCAGCAGCATGGCCAGGCCTGCGGTCAGCAGGGGCTCGTCGTCAGCCAGCCCCAGCCGGATCACCTCGCTCACGGCGCTCCCTCCTCCGTCCCGGCCTGCAGGCTATCCGTCCCAGGCCGCCCGGCGTCTGCCGCCAGCTGCTCGCCCTGCGCCCCAGTGGCCTGGCCCCCCGTCCGGGGCAGGCGGGCACGCACCTGCCAGCCGCCGGACGACGTCGGCCCCGCCTGCACCTGGCCGCCCAGGTTAGTGACGCGCTCACGCATGGCCGCCAGCCCTGTACCCTCACGGCCCGTGCCGTCCTGGGCAGGGCACGCCCGTGGGGCGGCCTCGTTGGTCACGACGGCCTCCACCTCCTGCTCACCCACCCGCACGGTGACGTGGGTCTGCGCACCGTCGGCGTGGCGCAGCACATTGGTCAGGGACTCCTGCACCAGCCGGTAGACGGCCTCCGCCACCGGCTGGCTGGTGTCAGCGCACTGCTCCAGGCTGCTGCGCACCGGTAGCCCGGCCCGGCGGGCCCCGGCCAGCAGCGCGGGCAGCCCCTCCAGCCCCGGCAGCCGCCCACCGGCCCCGGTCTGCTCAACCGGCCCCACCGCGCCCTCAGCTCCCCCACCAGCCTGAGCCGCTGCCGGAGCCAGAGCGCCAGCAGCCCCAGGACCACCCGCAGGCGGCAGACCACCCGTACCCCCCGAACCACCTGCAGGGCGTGGCCCGTCCGCCGGGAGCGGCCCGCTGGCGCCGTCGTCGCCCCGACTAGCCAGGGCCGCCCTGCCAGGCTCCCCCGGCTTCCCCGGCAGGGTGGAGGCCTCAGCAGGGCCAGGCAGGTCCTCGTCGGCCCGCAGCACGTCCACCAGGGCACGCACCTCGTCGACGGCGTTGCGGCTGGTCTCCCCGATCACCGCGAGCGCCTGGTCCACCGCCGCCGGGTCGCTGGGCAGGACGGCCCGCGCTCCCGCCGCCTGTATGCCGATCACTGACAGGGAGTGGCCTAGCAGGTCGTGCACGTCGCGGGCGATGCGCTGGCGCTCCCGTACCACCGCCAGGCGCCGCTCGGCGTCCTGCTGGGCGGCCAGCACCGCCGCCCGCTCCAGGGCCTGCTCCACCTTCTCCCGCGAGCGCCGCCGCAGCAGCCCCGTCAGGGCGGCCACGGTGAGGACGGTGCTGGCCATGCCCACCAGGGTCAGGGCCCGCACCGGCTCCAGCTGCTCCTCCCCGCCCAGGTAGCCGATCCACAGCACGCTGAGCGCGGCCCCCAGGTAGCAGGCGGCCAGCAGCAGCCCGGACCAGGGGCGCGCCAGGCGGCTGGTGCAGGTCTCGGCGAGCACCAGGCAGGAGATCAGGGCCGCCAGGCTGGCCTCACCGAAGAGCAGCAGGTGGGTGCCCAGCGCGCCGGTCAGCACCAGGACCGCCGTCACCGGGACCACGCGCCGCAGCAGGATCCCGCTGCAGCACAGCAGCACGACAGCCGCCCAGACCACCTCCAGGCACACCTCCGGGCACTGGTGGAGCACGGGCAGCAGGCCCCTTGTCCCGTCGGGGTTGTTCCAGACGGCGACGTAGCCGGTCAGGGCGGCGGCCAGGACGTCGAGCCAGCCGGGTCGGGGCAGGTCCCGCAGCCGCGCCCTGCGGGCCAAGGCCGCGCCGGAACCGCTGGGACCATTGGCAGTACCGGAACCACTGGAACCTCTGAGAGCACTGGCCGCACCAGCAGTGCTGGCACCGCTGTCTCCACTGGCGCTGTTCGACCCGCTGGCAGTACCGGAACCACTGGCACCGCTGGAACCACTGGGACCACTGGGACCACTGGCACCGCTGGGACCACTGGCACCGCCGTTGCCATTGGCACTGCTGGCACCGGCGGAACCGCCAGCACCGACGCCGTCGCTGGTGCCGGGGGCGGCGGGGGCGGGCCGTGGTGGCTCGTCCTGACGGGTTGCCGTCTGGGGTTGCTGGCTCATGTTATGAACGTAGCGGCTGGGACGCCGGGTCTCGTCATACCCCGGTATGAGGCTGGTGCGCGCCGGGGCCGCAGGTTCAGGCCGTGGTCTGACGACTTGCCCGCCTGCGGACGGCAACCTGGGCACATGAGCACACACATTGCCACCGCGCCGCTGCGCGCCCCCAGTACCCCGGCAGGAGACCGCCTGCCCGCCGTCGCCGAGCCTGGTCACCCTGGTGCCCCGGTGCCCTCCACGGCGGGCACTGAGCTGGTGGTCTCCACCCAGGGCCTGACCAAGACCTTCGGCAAGGGGCAGGCTGCCCGCACGGTCGTGGACCGCCTGGACCTGGCCGTGCCGCGCGGCTGCGTGTACGGATTCCTGGGGCCCAACGGCTCGGGCAAGTCCACCACCATGAAGATGCTGCTGGGGCTGCTGACTCCCACGGCGGGCACCGCCACCTTGTTCGGCACCCGGCTGGAGCGGCGGAACCTGGGGCAGGTCATGGCGCGTACCGGCTCCATGATCGAGCAGCCTCCCGGCTACGGGCACCTCACCGGTGCGGAGAACATGCGGGTGGTGCAGCGGATGCTGGGCCTGTCTGAGGCGCAGGTGGCCCGGGCGCTGGCGCTGGTGCGGCTCACCGAGCACAAGGACCGGCTGGCGCGCGCCTACTCCCTGGGCATGAAGCAGCGGCTCGGCATCGCGATGGCCCTGGCGCGGGAGCCGGAGCTGCTGGTACTGGACGAGCCGACCAACGGCCTGGACCCGGCCGGTATCGAGGAGGTGCGCAGCCTGCTGGTCCACCTGGCTGGGGAGGGGGTCACGGTCATGGTCTCCAGCCACCTGCTGGACGAGATCGACAAGATGGCCTCCGTGCTGGGCATCCTCTCGGCGGGGCGCATGGTGTTCCAGGGCACGCGGGCTGAGCTGATGCGCCGCAGCGTGCCGGACCTGCTGGTGGTCACCCCCACGCCGGAGGCGGTTGACGCACGGCTGCTGGCTGGGCTCGGCCCGCAGGCTGCCGCTCCGGCGGCGACGACGGCGCAGGCCTCCGCAACCACGGCAGGGACGACGGCGTCGGCCAGCGCCGGGGTGGCGGCAGCGTCTGCGGGTGCGGCTGCTGGCCCGGTGGGGGTGGTGCGCACGCCGCAGGGCGTCCGGGTCAGTGGCCTGGGCCCGCAGGAGGCCGCCGAGCTCAACCGGCGCCTGGTGGCCGCCGGGGTGGAGGTGCATGAGCTGCGTCGTGAGGCCCAGAGCCTGGAGGACGTGTTCATGGACCTCACCGGTGGGGCGGGGGTGCTGTGATGAGCGCGCAGACCAAGACCAAGGAGGTCCCGGTGGCGCCGTCCCCGCAAGTGAGGACCCCGAGAGCTCGGGACCCGCGGGCGGCAGCCCCGCTGACGGCGTCGTTGGCGGCCTCCCCGCTGGCGGCGGTGCGCCTGGAGCTGGCCAAGATGCGACGCCTGCGCACGCTGCCGGTGGTGGCGCTGCTCGCCGGGGCCACGGTGGCCCTGTCCTCCATGAACCTGTTCGCCGCCTCCGCCCGCCCCGGCTTCTCCGACCCCGCAGAGCACCTGTGGGAGGGGCTGCTGCTGGGCTACGGCATGATGGCGGCGATCACCGGGCCGGTGCTGGTGTCGGTGCTGGCCAGCCGTCAGACCGACATCGAGCACTCCGGCGCGGGCTGGACCCTGTTCGCGACCGCCGGGCACACCCCCGGGGCGCTGTGCCGGGCCAAGCTGGCCGCCCTGGCCCTGGTGGTGGTGCCCACGGTGGTGGCCCAGAGCGTGGGCCTGGTGCTGGTGGCCCGGCTGGCGGGAGTGAGCGTGCCCTGGCAGGCAGGCCCCTGGGTGTCCTACACGGTGGGCCTGATCCTGGTGGACCTGGTGTTCTGCGCCTTCCACGTGTGGCTGGCGGCGGTGCAGGAGAACCAGCTGGTGGGTGTGGGCGTGGGGCTGCTGGGGGCCTTCGTCGCCGTCTACATGCTGCTGGCGCCCCAGTGGGTGACCCGCCTGGTGCCCTGGGGCTACTACGCGATGGTGTGCTGCGCCCGCATATCGGGCACGGGCCGGGCGGGGGCCGAGTACGTGACCCCGCCGTGGGGCTGGGTGCTGGGCTTCCTGCTGCTGGCCGCTGCGCTGTTCGCTGCCGCTACCCGGCGGCTTGACCGGATCGAGAGGTGAGGACCATGAGCCTGTTACTTGCTGAGCTGTTGAAGCTGCGCCGCTCCTCGGTGTGGCTGGTGGTGGTGCTGCTGCCGGTGCTGGCGGTGGTGTCCGGCACGGTGAACTACCTGGCCAACCAGGAGACCTTGAGCGCTGGCTGGCAGTCCTACACCTCCCAGGTGCTGGTCTTCTACAGCCTGTTCTTCTGCGCCATGGGCGTGTCCCTGCTGGCGGCCACCGTCTGGCGGCCGGAGCACCGGGGCACGAGCTGGAACGCGATGCGCACCACGGGGAACGCGCCCTGGCGGGTGGCTGCGGCCAAGACCCTGGCGGCCAGCCTGCCGCTGGCGGCCATGCAGCTGGTGGTGCTGGCGCTGGCCTGGGTGGTGGGGGCCGTGCTGGGCCTGGGGCCGGTGGTGCCTGCGGCCTTCGTGGCGGAGTGCCTGCTGGTGGTCCTGGCCGCCCAGCCGTTGCTGGCCTTCCAGTCCCTGCTGAGTATGCGTATGCGCTCCTTCGCCGCGCCGGTGGCGGTGTGCTTCCTGGGGGTGGTGGTGGGCATGGGCCTGGTGGCCAGCAGCAGCCCGCTGGCCAAGCTGTGGCCCACCTCCCTGGTGACGGTCTGCCTGACCCTGGACTCCTCGGCGGTCAGCACCTCCGGGCACCTGGACGCGGCCGGGATCCTGCCGGTGCTGCTGGGTGCGCTGGGCTGTGGGGCCGTCTGCTGGGGGCTGCTGGGGGTGGTGGCGCAGCGCACCGGCGGGGTGCGGTAGGGCACCTCGGAAGGCTAGAACGGCCGGGCGGGCGCGGGCTCCGGGCAGTCGGCGGCTGAGGTGGGGCGGATCCGGTTAGGCTCAGGGCATGTCTCTGCTTGACCGGATCCTGTCCTTCCTGGGGCGCAGCGCCAAGGACGCCGCCACCGACCTGCTGCGCAGCAAGATGCGCGACCTCACCGGCCCGGAGGCTGGCCCCAAGCCTTCCGGCTCCGGCTCCCGCAAGGAGGCCCCTGCCTCCTCGGCGCCTTCCTCCCGGGGCGGCTCCAAACGTGGCGGCGCGGGCAGCGGGCCCCGGCCCAAGGCCCGCACCAGCCCGCAGGAGGGGGCTCATGCGGGGGTGGCGGTCTACGACGTCGCCGCCCACGGCCTGCCAGACTTCCAGTACCGCCCCTCCAGCGACGGCGACGCGGACCCGGGCGAGGTCGTGTGGACCTGGGTGCCGTTCGAGGAGGACCCCAGCCAGGGCAAGGACCGTCCGGTGCTGGTGCTCTCCCGGCACCAGGGCAGCCTGGTGGTGGCCCAGCTGACCAGCAAGGACCATGACCGTGACGCCGCCCAGGAGGCCTCTTGGGGCCGGTACTGGTTCGACGTCGGCTCCGGCCCCTGGGACCCGCGGGGACGCCGCTCCGAGATGCGCCTGGACCGGCTGCTGCTGGTGGATCCTGGGGCTGTGCGCCGGGAGGGGGCCACCATGCCGCGCACCACCTTTGAGGCCGCGACCCGGGCGCTGCGCCAGCACTGGGCCTGAGCCTGGCGGCCCCGAGCTGGGCCCCCACCCACCATGACCGCGACCAACCTCACGCCGTCGTCCCGCCGCAGGCGCCCGGGCTGAGCACCCGCAATGCTAAAGTCACCCATTGGACCTCTGGCCTGGCCGGCTGCGGGGTCCAGCGACCGGGCTCGCCGGGTGCTTCCACCACCTCTTGGCCCGTGGCGCGAACCCTCTCTCCGGCCACCGACCACACCCGAACAAGAAAGCTTCACCAACCGTGGCGAACATCAAGTCCCAGATCAAGCGCATCAAGACCAACGAGAAGGCCCGCCTGCGCAACCAGTCCGTCAAGTCCGAGCTCAAGACCTACGTGCGCCGCGTGCGCGAGGCCATTGCCGCGGGCGACAAGGAGCTCGCCACCGAGCACCTGCGCAAGGCCTGCCGCAAGCTCGACAAGGCCGCCTCCAAGGGCATCATCCACAAGAACCAGGCCTCCAACCGCAAGTCCAAGCTCGCTAAGCAGGTCGAGGCCCTCTGAGAAAGCCTCCCATGACACCGACGGCGCCGCTCCCCTCCCGGGACGCGGCGCCGTCGCCTTGCTGCCGGGCGCTCCCCCTGCCCACTCCCCCTACCCCTTGCCCTCCACTGCCCCGCTGACAGGAGACCCATGCACCGCACCGGATTCGACACCCATAAGTACCTGACCCTCCAGTCAGAGCACATTGCCGCCCGCCGCGCCCAGTTCGGCGGCACGCTCTACCTGGAGTTCGGTGGCAAGCTGGTTGACGACATGCACGCCGCCCGTGTCCTGCCAGGGTTCAAGCCGGACAACAAGATCAGCACCCTGGCCAAGCTCGCCGACGACGTCGAGATCCTGGTGGCCGTGAACGCCAAGGACTTCGCACGCAACAAGGTGCGGGCGGACCTGGGCACCACCTACGAGGACGAGGTGCTGCGGCACATCGACGCCTTCGGGGAGTACGGGCTGAGGCTGGGGGCGGTGGTCATCACCCAGTGGAGCGACGACATCCAGCAGGCCCAGGAGCTCAAGCGCAAGCTGGAGCTGCTCGGCATCCGCGTGTACCGGCACTTCCCGATCCCCGGCTACCCCAACGACGTCGCCCGCATCGTCTCCCCGGAGGGCTACGGCCGCAACGAGTACATCGAGACCAGCCGCCCACTGGTGGTGGTCACCGCCCCCGGGCCCGGCTCCGGCAAGATGGCCACCTGCTTGTCACAGATGTACCACGACCACCAGCGTGGCAAGGCCTCCGGCTACGCCAAGTGGGAGACCTTCCCCATCTGGAACCTGCCCCTGGACCACCCGGTCAACATCGCCTACGAGGCGGCCACCGCCGACCTGGACGACGTCAACATGATCGACCCCTTCCACCTGGCCGCCCACGGCGTCCAGACGGTCAACTACAACCGGGACGTGGAGATCTTCCCCGTGCTGCAGCGCCTGTTCGAGCAGATCCTCGGCCAGTGCCCCTACCAGTCCCCCACCGACATGGGGGTGAACATGGCGGGCTACTCCATCAGTGACGACGAGGCCTGCCGGGAGGCCTCCAAGCAGGAGGTCATCCGCCGCTACTACAAGGCGCTGGTGACCGAGAAGAAGGAGATGGCGGAGCCCGTCCAGTCCGAGCGGATCGCCCTGCTGCTGACCAAGCTGGGCACCCGGCCCGAGGACCGGCCCGTGGTCACCCCCACGCGCCGCCTGGCTGAGGCCACCCAGCAGCCCGCGGCCTCTATCGAGCTGCCTGACGGCACCATCGTGCAGGGCAAGACCTCGGCGCTGCTGGGGGCCTGCTCCGCCATGCTGCTCAACGCGCTCAAGACCCTGGCCGGGATCGACCACCAGGTGGAGCTGCTGGCCAAGTCCTCTATCGAGCCGATCCAGACCCTCAAGACCCAGCACCTGGGCTCCCGCAACCCGCGCCTGCACACCGACGAGGTGCTGATCGCCCTGGCCGTGTCCGCGGCCACGGACGACAACGCCCGCCTGGCGCTGGAGCAGCTGGAGGCGCTGCGGGGCTGTGACGTGCACACCTCCACGATCCTGGGCAGCGTCGACGAGGGCATCTTCCGTTCCCTGGGGGTGCAGGTCACCAACGAGCCGGTGTACGCCACCAAGTCGCTGTACCGCAAGCGCTGAGCGGTGCCGACGGCGGGGCGGGGACACCGCGTCCGGGCCCCCGGGCCTGGGCGTCTGGGACCTGGGGCACGGCGTCGGGAGCCTGCGGCCTGCCGTCCGGGCCTGGACTCCGCCCCACCCCGCCCCGCCGCTAGCCGACCAGCGGGTCCTGCGGCGGGTAGGCGAAGCGCCGTAGCCGGGCACGCATGGCCAGCGCCGCAGCGGCAGACACCGGCCCCACCCGCCCCAGGAACATCAGGACCATGAGCACGCCCCAGGAGCCGTGGCTGATCCGGGGCGTGATCCCGGTAGACAGGCCCACGGTGCCGAAGGCCGAGATCGCCTCAAAGGACAGGGCCTCGTTCGGCAGGCTCTCCAGGGAGGCCATGGCCAGCACCCCGCCGAATACCACCGCCACCCCCAGCACCGCCACGGACAGGGACTGGCGGATGCAGGCCTCGGACACGCGCCGTCCACCCACCACCGTGACCTGCTCGCCGGAGACCTCGGTGAGCACCGTAAGCAGCAGCACGGCCACGGTGGTGACCTTGAGCCCGCCCGCCGTGCCTGCGGTGCCGCCCCCGATCACCATCAGGGCGTTGGTGACCAGCAGGGTGGAGCCGGTGACGTGGTCGTAGTCGATCGAGTTGAAGCCTGCGGTGCGGGGGAAGACGGTCCCCCCTAGCGCCCCCAGGAGCTTGCCGGACAGGCCCTGGGAGCCCAGGGTCGCGGGGTTGCTCCACTCCAGCGCCAGCACGGCCAGGAACCCGGCGGCCAGTAGCAGGAGGCTGGCCCCCACCGTCAGGCGCAGGTGCACCGACCACAGGCGCCTGGGGGCCGTGCCACGCAGCCGGTCCAGCAGCTCGTTCCACACGGGGAAGCCCAGGCCGCCGAGCACCACGGCCGTGCACACCGGCACCATCACCCAGGGGTCGGCGTTGAAGCCCACCAGGTTGTCCGGGTACAGCGCGAATCCCGCGTTGTTGAAGGCGGACACGGCATGGAACAGGCCGTGGTAGAGCGCCCGCTCCGGCGGGTATCCCAGGGCCAGGAACCGCAGGGTGAGCAGCAGGGCCACCACCGACTCGCACACCAGCGACAGGGTGAGGATCCGTAGCGGCAGCCGCCGGATGCCCTTGAGGCTGGTGCGGGTCTCGGTCTGGGCTATGCGGGCGAGCACGGAGCTGGCCCGGCCGGTGACGGTGAACACGATCATGGAGGTCAGGGTCATGATGCCGAAGCCACCCACCTGGATGAGCAGGAGGATTACCGCCTGCCCCGCGTGGCTCCAGTGCGAGGCGGTGTCCACCACGGCCAGGCCGGTGATGCACAGGGCTGACATGGCGGTGAAGGAGGCCTCCCACCAGCTGGTCTGCCCGTCCTTAGTGGCCCAGGGCAGCCACAGCAGCAGGGTGCCCAGCAGCCAGCCGGCCAGGTAGGCGGCGGGCACGATCCGTGCCGGGTGCAGCAGGAGCCCACGCCCCTTGCTCAGAATCGCCAGGACCTGGCGGCGGAGTCGGGGCTGGGGGCTAGGCACGCGCGCCAGGGTACCTACTGCGGGCGTCCCAGAGGGTGAACGGGTCTGGTGCTGGTTCCCTGACCGGCGGACCGAGACGGCCCCGCGCCCAGCACCCGAACTGGGTGCTTAAGGTCCTTCTGCCAACAGAGCAAGCCGGACGACGACGGCGCGGCCGCTGCGCACACCGTCAGTCCTGCCCAGCAGCCCGCCGGGTGCCCGGCCGAGGGCACCCCCAGGTGCTGCGCACGCCGTCAGTCCTGCCCGGCGGCCCGCCCCTGTCAGCGGCGGCGGGCCTGGGCCGCGCGGCGGCGGGCGGAGCAGATGTCCAGCACCGCCCGCTCCACGGCGTACACGGCGTCCCGGCTGCCGCCTTTGACGGCGACGTCCGCCTTGGCGACGGCGACGATCGCGGCGGCCAGGGCGTCGTCGTTCCAGCCGGAGAGCTCCTTGCGGGCACGCTCCACCTGCCAGGGGGCCATGCCCAGGTTGCGTCCCTGCACCCCGGAGCGTCCGGAGACGGCGGCCACCCGCGCCAGCTGGCGGACCTTGGTGGCCAGGGCCGATACCACCAGCACCGGGTCCGTGCCGGTGGCCACGGCGTGCCGCAGGGAGGTGATGGCCAGGGAGACGTTCCCGCAGACGGCGGCGTCGGCCACGGAGAAGCCGGTGGCCTCGATGCGTCCGGCGTAGTAGGTGCGCACCTGGGCAGCCGTGATCTGGCCCTGGGTGTCAGCCAGGAACTGGTCGGTGGCGGCGCAGAGCTCCCGCAGGTCGTTGCCCAGGGCGTCTACCAGGGCGCCGACGGCGGCGGGCTCGATGCTGCGGCCCGCGCGGCGCACGTCAGCGGTGACCAGGGCGGCCTTGTCCTTGGGGGACTTGACCGGCTCGCAGGAGACCACCGGGTAGGGGGAGGCCTTGATGGCGTCCAGGAGCTTCTTGCCGCGCAGGCCGCCGTTGTGCCGCAGGACCACGTGCACCTCAGGGTCGGCGCGCGGCAGGTAGGCGAGCAGGTCGTTCAGGAGGGCGTCGTTCATCTGCTCCAGCTCTGGCACGAGCACCAGGCGCGGCTCCCCGAACAGCGAGGGTGAGACCAGGGCGTCCAGCTGGTGCGGCTCGTAGGTGGCGGCCTCTACCCGTGTGACCTCCGTGGCGGGGTCGGCCTGGCGGGCCTGATGCAGCAGGCGGGAGACGGCACGGTCCGCGAGCAGCCCCTCCCCGCCCCGTACCAGGACTATCGGGGCCAGCTGTGCCTGGTCCCAGCTGATGCCTGCCGGGGCGGGGCGGGTGGAGCGAGTGCGTGCGGCCATGGTCCAAGCCTGCCACGGAGCCCTGACAGGCTCCGCGTGGCGCGCACTCTCTGCCGCCCTGGCCGGGACGCGACCTTGGCCGCTGCGGGCCTCGGTGCCCGTACGGGGCTGGGCTCCGTGGGCTGCCAGTGGGCACGTAGGCCGCCTATCCGGGCAACGCAGCACCGGTGTCACCACCGGCGGAACGGTACCGCACGGCCCTCTGCTCCCAGCGCCGGGACACCGCTGCCCTACTGGGCCTGGCTGGCCGCCTCGGGTCAGCACTGCCACAGGCGCTCCTGGCGACGGCGTCGTCGTCGCTGCCGCCAGCGCCTCCCCCAGCGTGCGGCCTGCACTGCCCCCAGCTCCACCGCCGCGAGCAGCAGCGCCCCGGTGGTCCCAGCGGGCCAGGGCAGGCTGGCGGCAGGCAGCCGCGCACAGCCTTCAGCCACCAGCACTATCCAGGAGCAGCCAGCCAGGGCGGGCAGCGCGGCTAGCCCCGCCCCCGCGCCACTTAGAGGTGCCAGCAGCGAGGCCAGCAGCCCGCTGACGGTGCTCAGGGCGACCGCCGGGGCAGCCAGCACATTGGCCACAAGCGCCCAGGGGCTCCACTGGGGACGCAGCAGCACCAGCACCGGGGCGCAGGCGAGCTGGGCCACGAGCGGCAGCGCGGTGGCAGCCGCCAGCCACCGGGGCAGCAGGACGCTCAGCCAGGCCGCGACCGGCCGGGACCACAGCAGGATCGCCGTGGTGGCCAGCACGGACAGGGCAAAGCCGTAGTCGCGGGCCTGCCAGGGGTCCAGCAGGAGGAGCACCAGCACCCCGCCGCACAGGGCGGGCAGGGCCACGGAGGGGCGCCCGCGCAGCACCCCCAGCAGCATGACGGCACCCATGGTGGTGGCCCTTAGCACGGAGCCCCCGGGGCGCACCAGCACCACCAGAGCAGCCAGGACCAGGGCGCCCGCCAGGGCCCGGGCCGGGCGCGGCAGCACCCCCAGGGCGGCCAGCACCAGCCCCAGGACTATGGCCACGTGCTGCCCGGACACGGCGGTCAGGTGCGTCAGGGAGACGGTGCGCATGTCCTCCCGCAGGCCGGTGGGCAGCTTGGAGTCGTCCCCCAGGGCCAGGCCCAGCACCAGCTCCCGGCTGCCTGCCGGTGGGTCCGGGCCGGGCGGGTCCAGGCCCTGCAGCACGCTGCGCACCTGTCCGCGCAGCCGCTCCACCCCGCCAGCCAGGCCGCTGGGCGGGGCCAGGGAACGGACCTGGGGGCTGCGTACCAGGCATACGGCACGCTCCCCCGCCCCGGCAGGCTGCACGGTGGTGCGTACCCGCACCTGCTCCCCCAGGCGCATGGTCTGCCAGGGCCCACGGCTGATGACACGGGCCTGCAGGTGGCTGGGCTGGCCGTCCACGGTCTCGACGTCGATCTCGGTGTAGACGGTGCCGTGGCCGCCGACCACCTCCAGGGGAGCCTGCTTGAGGGTGCCGATGACGGTAACCGGCTGCCGGTTGACGGCCGCCTGGGACAGTGGGTCTGCCTGGCGGACGGCCAGTTGGGCGCTGGTGACCAGCAGCATGGCGACGACGGCCACGACCCCCAGCAGCAGGCTGGCAGTGGTGGAGCCGACATTGGCCGCGGGCAGGTCCTGGGCCCCTGGACGCGGGTCCAGGCGGTGCCGGGGCGGCCTGAAGCGGTGGGCTAGAGCCAGCAGCCCTAGCGCCACCAGGCTGGCCGCCGCCCCTTGTAGGGCTACGCGCTGCCAGGCCTGCGGACCGGTGACGGCGGTCGCGTACCAGGCGGTGGCCCAGGCCGCGAGCGCTGCTGGTGCCAGCCGCAGGTCCAGGGCGGCGGGTGCCTGGGGGCGCAGCGCAGCCGGGGAGCCCTGTGGGTGCGGGGCAGCGGGCGCGTCCTGCCGTCCCCTGGGAGCTCCTGGTACCTGGGGACGTTGGGAGCCTGCGGGCGCCGGAGGGATTGAAGAGGACGCAGAATCCTGCAGGCTCGGGGTGAAGGATCCTGGCAGGTGCGGTGTGGAGCGCACGCGCGGGCGCGGGCATGCAGCGGACGGTCTCAGGCGCGTTGCCTGGGGCGTGGAGCGCACGCGCGGGCGCGGGGCACCTGCTGGGGCACTCATGTGGTCGCCTCCTGGCGCAGGCCCTCCAGGACGGCGGGGCCGATGCCGGGGACGTCGGTGAGGTCCTCGACCGTGGCGAAGGGACCGTGCTCGTTGCGGTAGGCGATTATCCGCTTGGCCAGGGTGGGGCCGATGCCGGGCAGGGTCTCCAGGGCGCTGGCCTCGGCGGTGTTCACGTTGACCTTGCCTGCCGGCCCACCGCCTGGGGCTGCTCCCGCGCCGGGGCCCGCCCCGGTCTGGCTCCCCTCAGCCCCGGCCGGGGCCGCTGGTGGGGACTCACCGACCTTGGGTACGCGCACCTGCTCGCCGTCGTTGAGCACCCGGGCCAGGTTCAGGGACTGAGTGTCGGCCTCAGGGCTGGCTCCCCCGGCGGCGGCCACGGCGTCGGCCACGCGGGAGCCCGCAGGCAGGCGCTGGACCGAGGGGTTGCCCACCGCCCCGGTGACGTGGACGGTGACCTCCCCGGCGGGTACCTTCTGCGCACCGGGTCCCGGGGAGACTCCTGCCTGCCTGCCACCGGGGCCGCCGCCGTCTGTGCCACCGGGGTAGACGTTGTCTGTGCCACCGGGGCCGCCGCCGTCTGTGCCACCGGGGCTGGCTGTGCCTTGCGGGGCTGCTGCCAGCGCGGTCCCCGGTGCCGTAACCGGGGCCCTGAGGACGGCGTGCGCCGCCAGGGCGAGGGCCAGGGTTATCAGGGCGCAGCCAGCGGCGATAGCCACGCGCGGGGCCAGGGCGTAGCGGCGCGGGTGGTGCACCGTCGGCTGGGGCTCGACCGTGTAGGCGCGGCGCACCAGCTCATCGAGCCTGCGCCTGCCTCCCCGCCCTAGGACCCTCCTGCCTGCCATAACGGCAAGTTACGGTGCCGCGCCCCTGGCACCGCCCGCACGCATCTCTGCGGTGTACGGGCGAGTCATTCGAGCACCTGTGCAGCGCGGACCTGTCTGGGGACCACCCCAGCCAGGCACACAGAAGCCCCGTCCTGTGGGCGGCGCCCCGCAGCAAGCTGCCCAGTCCAGCGCACCAGGCCCCGCTCGGAGATCGTCCCAGCCGGGACTGCACAGCAGGTCGTCCCCGCCGCACAGCCAGCACTCAGGCCTACTGCGCAACGCGCCCCGTCAGCTGGCCGCCCCCACCACCGGAGCCACCACAACGCCCAACGAGCCCGCCCCCACATGCACCTCGGTGGCGGCGTCCACCGGAGCACAAAGGGTGGTGGTGACGGTGGCTCCCCCGTCGTGCAGCGCCGTCCGCAGCTCGGCGAGCAGGTCCTCAGCCTCCTGCTGGGCCTGGGCGTGGTGCACGGCCACCCGCACCGGCACTGCCGGGGGCCGGGGGGTGCTGCCCTGGCCTACACCTGCGGCCTGCAGCGCCCGGGACAGCAGGTGCCTGCGGGCGCGGGCCGCGCCCCGCACTGTCTCCACCGCCTGGATGCCCGCCCCTGTGACCTGGAGGATGGGCCGCATACCCAGGGTGCCGCCCTTCAAGGCGGTGCCCCGGTCCAGGCGCCCGCCGCGGCTCAGCCGCCCCAGGTCACCGGCGAGCAGGAGCACGGTGGAGCGGGCGGCGCTCTCCCGGGCCAGGGCCTCCCCGCGGCGCAGGTCCGTGGCGGTCGCGGCGGCCAGGGCCGCGAAACCGATCCCGGCCCCGGCGCTGCCCGAGTCCAGCACGCGCACACGCCCGGAGTCCTGCCCCAGGGCGGCGGCAGCCAGGCGCGCGTTGTCCACGGTGCCGGACAGGGCGGCGGAGATGTGCACGGCCAGCACCTCGTCGGCCTGGCCCAGGGCGTGGCGGTAGGCCTCCTGCAGCTCGACGACGGCGGGCCGCGAGCTGGTCCCCTGCGCCACCGGCACCTCCACCACCGTTATCCCGGCCTCACGGGCCAGCGGGGCGGGCAGGCAGGCGGTGGAGTCAGTGACCACGGCAAGCGTCATGGCTGCCAGCCTAGTGGTCCCCGGTGGCTGGTGCCCTGCGTCCGGGGAGCCAGCGACACCGGCTGGCGAGACTCCTGCGCCAGCCTGGTCACAAGCCGCTGCGGCTCCCATACGATGTGAAGCATGACTGACGCCAGCAAGGACATCGACATCGCCCGTCTCAAGGCTGAGGCCGCGCAGGCGGCCGCGGAGGCGGCCGCCGCCAAGGCCGCCGCCGCCCAGGCTGCCCTCGAAGCGGCTATGGCCGCCCAGGGGCAGGGCGCGCCACAGGCCCCCGCCGAGCCCGCAGAACCTGCTGAGCCCACCAAGCCGGAGGCTGCCGCCACAGCCGCAGAGACCGCCACGGAGGCGTCCACCGAGCAGGCCCCGGAGACAGCCGCTGAGCAGCCCGCGGCTGAGGCGGCCAAGGAGGCCACACCCCCGGAGGCCCCGGCCGCTGCCACCCCCAGCCCCGCCGTCGACGCGGCTGGCGCACCACAGACCGCCCCCGCCGCCGTCGCCGCTGAGACGGCCCCTGCCCCGCAGGCCACCGTGAAGGCCAGCGGCTACGCCGAGACGGTCCGGGCGGGCTACGACTTCGGCAAGGCCTTCCTGCCGGTGGGCACCTACCTGGAGACGGTGGAGGCGCCCGCCCCCGGCCAGGACCCCGCCCCCGTGCCCGGCCTGCAGATCGGGATCCCGCTGGGCCTGATGAACCGGCACGCCCTGGTGGCGGGGGCTACCGGAACCGGCAAGACCCGCACGCTGCAGCTGCTGGCCGAGGGCCTGTCCAACGCCGGGGTGCCGGTGTTCCTCTCCGACATCAAGGGTGACCTGACGGGCCTGGCCGAGCCGGGCCAGGCCTCGGAGAAGCTGTCGGCCCGCACCACCGCCACCGGCCAGGACTGGAAGGGCCAGTCCTTCCCGGTGGAGCTGTTCACCCTGGGCGGCTCGGACAGCCCCACCGGGCAGGGCGCCCAGGGCACGCCTATCCGCACCACCGTCACCGAGTTCGGCCCGGTGCTGCTGGGCCGGGTCCTGGGCCTGAACGACACCCAGTCCTCCGCCCTGCAGCTGGTGTTCCACTGGGCGGACCAGCAGGGCCTGGCCCTGATCGACCTCAAGGACCTGCGGGCGGTGGTGGACTACCTGACCAACACCGACGCAGGCAAGGAGGAGCTGCGGGTGATCGGTGGCGTCTCCGCCGCCACGGCCGGGGTGATCCTGCGTGAGGTGGCGGCCCTGGAGGCCGCTGGCGGCACCGCCTTCTTCGGGGAGCCCGCCCTGGACGTCAGGGACCTGCTGCGCCTGGCGCCCGACGGCCGCGGGGTCATCAGCTCCCTGGAGCTGGCCGATATCCAGTCCCAGGGGGTTATCTTCTCCACCTTCCTGATGTGGCTGCTCGGTGAGCTCTTCGAGATCCTCCCGGAGGTGGGCGACCCGGACAAGCCCACCATGGTGTTTTTCTTTGACGAGGCCCACCTGCTGTTCAACGGTGCCACCAACGCCTTCCTGGAGGCCGTCACCCGCACGGTGCGGCTGATCCGCTCCAAGGGCGTGGGCATCGTGTTCATCACCCAGTCCCCCACGGATGTTCCCGACGCCGTGCTTGCGCAGCTGGGCTCGCGCGTCCAGCACGCCCTGCGCGCCCACACCCCGGCTGACGCCGCCAACCTCAAGAAGGCGGTGTCCACCTTCCCGACCTCCCCCCTGGACCTGACCAAGGTGCTCACCAGCCTGGGCACGGGACAGGCCGTGGTCTCCGTGCTGGACCAGAAGGGCCGCCCGGCGCCGGTGACCGCCGTCGTCGTCAACGCCCCCGCCGCCGTGATGGGGCCCGCCCAGCCGGCAACGGTCTCCCAGCTGCTCAACAGCTCCCCCCTGCGGGACCGCTACACCACGGCGGTGGACAACGAGTCCGCCTTCGAGCTGCTGGCCCAGCGCCTGGCGGACGAGCAGGCCGCCGCTCAGGCCGCCAAGGAGGAGGCTGAGCGGGCGGCCGCGGAGGCCAAGGCCGCGGCGGAGGCGGAGAAGGCCGCCAAGAAGGAGGCCGAGCGCCAGGCCGCCGCCTTGGAGAAGGAGGCCGAGCGGATGCGCCGCGAGCAGCAGAAGCAGGCCGAGCGCATGCAGCGTGAGGCCGAGAAGGCGGCGGAGCGGCAGCGGCGTGAGGCGGAGCGGGCGGCGGAGCGCCGCAACCGGGAGATCGAGAAGACGATCGGCTCGGTAGGCCGCCAGATCACCCGCTCGATCCTGGGCAACATCCTGCGCGGCCGCTGATCCCGCCCTCGTCATCACCGGTCTCGCGAGACCGGGACATATGTACCGCGAGACCGGTGAGGACGATTGTTTTTGAGCGGTTTATGAGCGCTTGCTGACGCTTTGGACGGCGCTGCTCAGCACCCAGCTGCGGCGTCGCCCGTGTTACGCGCGAGGGCCTACCCAGCCGGGGCAGAAGACAGCGGCAACCAGCAGCAGCCCCGGCTGGTGCGGGCCTCCCCGGGCCCAGGCAGCCGACGCCGCCCAGCCTCAACTACCCACGCCGTCTAGCCTCAGACGCCGCCCAGCCTCGGCCAGCCACGCCCGTCCAGCCTCAGCCGGTCACTCCGGGACGATGGACACCAGACCCGGGGCGCGCACGATCACCTTGCGCACGCCGCGCCCGTCCAGGGCCCGCAGCACGCCCGGGGCGGCCAGGGCCAGCTTCTCCAGCTCGGAGGGATCGATGCCGGGGTCCACCTCCAGGCGGTCGCGGACCTTGCCCTTGACCTGCACCACACAGGTGACCGACTCGGCCACCAGCAGGGACTCGTCCTCCACCTGCGGGAATGGCTCGCGGGCCAGGGACTGGCTGTGCCCCAGCCGCTGCCACAGCTCCTCACAGATGTGCGGGGCCACCGGCGCAGTCATCAGCACCAGCGCCTCCACGGCCTCGCGCGGCACCTGCGCCAGGGAGGTGAGGTGGTTGTTGAGCACGATCAGCTTGGCGACCGCGGTGTTCATCCGCAGCCCCTCGTAGTCCTCCCGCACCCCCACGGTGGTGCGCGCCACCAGGCGGCGGGTCTCCAGGTCAGCGGGCTCGTCCACCACGGTGGTCCGCCCGGTGGCCTCGTCCACCACGTTGCGCCACAGACGCTGCAGGAAGCGCTGGGAGCCGGCCACGGCGCGCGTGTCCCAGGGGCGGTCCTGGTCCAAGGGCCCCATGCTCATCTCGTAGACGCGGAAGGTGTCGGCCCCGTAGGCCTCGTACATGTCGTCGGGGGTGACGATGTTCTTCAGGCTCTTGCCCATCTTGCCGTACTCGCGGGTGACCTCCTGGCCCTGCCAGGTGAAGCCGGTGGCCTCATCTCCCTGGACCTCCTCAGCGGGCACGTACTGCCCGCGGGCGTCCTTGTAGGCCCAGGCCTGCACGTAGCCCTGGTTGAACAGCCGGTGGTAGGGCTCCGAGGAGGACACGAAGCCCAGGTCGAACAGCACCTTGTGCCAGAAGCGGGAGTACAGCAGGTGCAGCACCGCGTGCTCCACACCCCCGACGTACAGGTCGGTGCCCCCGGAGGTGTTGCCCGCCTCAGGGCGCGGCCCCATCCAGTAGGCCTCGTTGGCCGGGTCGATCAGCTGCTGGTCGTCGGTGGGGTCCACGTAGCGCATCTCGTACCAGCACGAGCCCGCCCACTGGGGCATCGTGTTGGTCTCGCGGCGATAGACCTTGGGGCCATCCCCCAGGTCCAGCTCCACCTTGACCCAGTCCTCGGCCTTGCCCAGCGGCGGCTCGGGGCTGGAGGCGGCGTCGTCAGGGTCGTAGGAGCGCGGCGAGTAGTCGGTGACCTCCGGCAGCTCGACGGGCAGCATGGACTCGGGCAGGGCGTGCACGCCCCCCTCCTCGTCCCAGACCACCGGGAAGGGCTCGCCCCAGTAGCGCTGGCGGCTGAATAGCCAGTCGCGCAGGCGGTAGGTGACGGCGCCGCGTCCGGTCCCCTGGGACTCCAGCCAGGCGGTCATGGCGGCCTTGGCCTCGTCCTTGCTCAGGCCGTCCAGGCTGATCTCGGCGTTCGCGGAGTCCACGGCCACGCCGTCGCCGGTGAAGGCGCCCGCGCTCAGGTCCACGCTGCGGGGGTCCTCGGCGGGGCCGATGGTCTGGACGACGTCCAGGTCGTACTTGCGGGCGAAGGCCCAGTCACGCTCGTCGTGGGCGGGCACGGCCATGATCGCGCCGGTGCCGTAGCCCATCAGCACGTAGTCGGCCACGAAGATCGGCACCCGCTTGCCGTTTACCGGGTTCAGGCCGAACAGGCCGGTGAACACGCCGGTCTTGGTGCGGCCCTCGTCGGTGCGCTCGGCCTCGGTGGCGCTGGCCGCGTAGGCCCGGTAGGCGGCGACGGCGTCGGCGGGCGTGGCGTGACCGTCCTTCCATGCCTCACGGGTACCTGCGGGCCAGGCGGCGGGCACGGTCAGACCGCTGGCGGCGGTGGCCTCCAGCGCGCCCAGCAGAGGGTGCTCGGGGGCCACGACCATGAAGGTCGCGCCAAAGAGCGTGTCCGGACGGGTGGTGTACACGGTCAGGTCGGTGACGGCGCTGCCTGCCGCGGCGGCGCCGTCGACGGCGAAGGTGACCTCGGCGCCCTCAGAGCGGCCGATCCAGTTGCGCTGCATGGAGCGGACCTTCTCGGGCCAGTCCACGGTGTCCAGGTCGTCAGCCAGGCGGTCGGCGTAGGCGGTGATGCGCATCATCCACTGGCGCAGGTTGCGCTTGAAGACAGGGTAGTTGCCACGCTCGGAGCGGCCCTCAGCGGTGACCTCCTCATTGGCCAGCACGGTGCCCAGGCCCGGGCACCAGTTCACAGGGGCGTCGGAGACGTAGGCCAGACGGAAGGAGTCGATCACCGCAGCCCGCTCCCGCGCGTCCAGCTCCGCCCAGGGGCGGCCGGAGGGCACCGCCACCTCACCGGCAGCCAGCTTGGCCTCCAGCTCGGCCACGGGCCGGGCGGCGCCCAGGCCACGGCCGTCACGGCGGGGGGCGGTCGGGTCGAACCAGGAGCCGAAGACCTGCAGGAAGATCCACTGGGTCCAGCGCACGTAGTCCACGTCAATGGTCTGCACGGAGCGGCGCGAGTCGTGGGACAGGCCCAGGCGGCGCAGCTGACGGCGCATGTTGGCGATATTGGCCTCGGTGGAGATACGCGGGTGCTGCCCGGTCTGCACCGCGTACTGCTCAGCAGGCAGCCCGAAGGCGTCATACCCCATCGTGTACAGCACGTTCTTGCCCGTCATGCGGGTGAAGCGGGCCACTACGTCGGTAGCGATGTAGCCCAGCGGGTGGCCCACGTGCAGGCCCTTGCCCGAGGGGTAGGGGAACATGTCCAGCAGGAAGAACTTCTCCTTGGAGGCCTCCGGGCCGGCGAGGCTGCCCACGGGGTTGTCGCTGTGGAAGGTCCCCTCCGCCTCCCAGCGGTCCTGCCAGGTGGTCTCGATGGAGTCCGCCAGGGCCGCGGTGTAGCGGTAGGGGGTGGGGTTCTCGGCGCTGGGGGTGGGCTGCGCGTCCTGCGTCATCCGAGGGCTCTCTTCCGTGCTCGTGGCCTGGGCTGCCTGCCGGGCGGCCCGCGTCCAGCCGCCCGGGCGGGGCGGAGGCGCGTGCTGCACGGCTACAGGTTCCACACTAGTGCCCTGGCTGGAGCGGCCTGCTGGGCTGCCACAGGCTGGGAGGGAGGCACAGGTCACTGCCCCGGACAGGGGCTGATGGACGACGGCGGCGGGTGGGAGCTGGGGATGCTCAAGAAGGACGGGGGCCGCGACGTCGTCATCGCTGGTGCTGGAGCGCGACCGACCCCACTTATCCACAGGCCTCACCGGTCTCGTGAGCCATATGTCCCGGTCTCGCGAGACCGGGACATCGGTACCGCGAGACCGGGACATATGCACCACGAGTTCGGTAAGGATGACCTTATCTGTGGATAACTCGAGTGGTTTTGGCAGCTACCGGTGGCTTCTCGACGACGGTAGCGCTCGCTGGGCGCGGAGCCTGCGGGAAAGGACGGGAGGGATGGTGCCGGGCCGGACAAGGCGGTCGGGCGGCAGGGCCGTCAAGGCCAGCAGTCAGTCGAACGGGTGTCGCCGAAGGCTCGCTCTGCCAGACCCAGCCCGTGGAACGGCGACTGGGCGGGGCATCGAGGGCGACTTACCTAGCCAGGCCCCTGATGGCACACACGGGGAGCAGCACCTCAGAGGCCGGATCCGAGTTTCAGGTAGCAATCACGTCCAATGTTCTAGAACACACCTCGACGTGAGCGCTTCACCCACCCGGGGTAAACGTGCCACGACGACGTCGCTGCACACCCCACGCCCCGTTCCCTAACACCTGGAAGCCGGAGACACTGAGATCCCGACACCAGCCGGGTTCCAATATGTGCGGCAGGACTCCCACCACCTTGCTGAGGGACTCCCTGCACGGTCGACCGTGATACATCCCGGGCCTGGGAGCCAGGAAGCCTATACCACCAGCAAGCCGCCAGCCGCCGTAGCCGGTACGTGACCCGTTGCCTGGAGGCCCACGCCCAGCACCTGCTCAACAAGCGCCCCCGCAAGACCCTAGGCTGGCTGGGCCACACCAGCAGAAAAACTCAACGAGCTACTGCAAATACACAGCAACAAACCCCTCGCACTCACCCCCTGAAACCACCGCATTAGTCTTACCTAACCGATCTCGTGAGCCATATGTCCCGGTCTCGCGGTACCGATGTCCCGGTCTCGCGAGAACGGGGCGGGGCGGGGGCGGCACCAGCTGGGCGTCAGCGCAGGGCGGCGGAGCCCAGGGCGGGCGGCACGTAAGCCTGCCAGCCGTCAGCCACGAGACCGGCCCGCAGCCGCTCCATGGCCGCGTCCAGCTCCGCGCCGGTGGCCGCACGGGCGGATGAGAGCGCCACGTCAGCAGCGCTGTGTAGGGGCAGCACGTGGACGTGCAGGTGCGGCACGTCCAGGCCCACCACCATGATCCCCGGGCGCACGGCGTCGAAGACCCGCAGCTGCGTGGCGGCGATCCGCCGGGCCACCACCGCCAGGTGCGCCACCACCGCCTCGGAGGCGTCAGTGAAGGACTCAACCTCGGCGCGCGGCACCACCAGCACGTGTCCCTCGGACTGGGGCTCAATGGTCGCGAAGGCCACGCAGACCTCGTCAGCCCACACGAAACGGCCCGGGATCTCCCCGTCAATGATCTTGGTGAAGACGCTCATACGCCGAGCATAGGGGCTCCGACCCGCCCCCGCCGGAGGTCAGGCGGACCGGTCCCCGAGCCACCGCCCCTACGCGCCGCTCAGGCCAGGAGCCACAGGGAGCCCGGCGGCACCGTGGCCGGGCACTCCCCCACAGCAGCCTCCTCCGGCCCACCGTCGCGGATGATGACGACGGCGCCCCCGCCGCCGCAGGCGGAGCCTGCCCTCGTCGTCTCCCCCGCACCAGCTGACCTCTTACGGCTCCGTTCACGCCCCTGGGGCGCAACCTGCCCCAGTCCCTCGCCACGGCTGGCACCCCCTGCCTCGCTGCGGCCGACCAGCCGCACGGGCGTGTCCAGCCCGATGCCCGCAGCCTCCAGGGCCACCAGCAGCCGGGGGTCGTCAGCTATCCGGGCCACCACGCCCACCTCGCCGTCCTCCAGGGACTCCAGGGGGCGCAGGCGCGGCTGGGTGAGGGTTCCGTCGGCCTGGGGTATCGGGTCGCCGTGGGGGTCGCGCACGGGGTGGCCCAGCGCGGCGTCCAGGCGCTCCAGCAACCGGTCGGAGACCGCGTGCTCCAGCACCTCGGCCTCCGCGTGCACCTCGTCCCAGCCGAAGCCCAGTACCTGCACCAGGTAGGTCTCCAGCAGCCGGTGGCGCCGGATCTGGCCGACTGCCCGCTCCCGGCCCGTCTCTGAGAGCGTGACCGCCCGGTAGGGCTCATGCTCCAGCAGCCCGGCCTCCACCAGGCGGGAGACGGTCTCGGAGGCCGTGGAGGCAGCCACTCCCAGGCGGGAGGCCAGCCCGGTCACGGAGGCCCCGGGCCCACCCCACTCGCAGGCGGCCCACACGGCCTTGAGGTAGTCCTCAGCCACCTGGGAGCCTGCCAGGTCGCTACGTCCGCTCCGGCTGGGGCCTTTAGCCGCCATGTTCCCGCCTCCCCACGCCTCTCAGCGCAGCACCAGTAGCCACTTGTCCCAGAATCCCACCACGACCACCGCGACGATAAGCAGGTAGCTGGCGCCTACCAGCCACCAGCGCCACCGCAGCAGGGCGACGGCGGTGCCGCGGTCCAGTGGCAGGTGCCCGCCGTCGGCGGCCCGCGCCCAGGTGTGCCAGGCCACCGGGACCACGGCCGCCCAGATGACCATGCAGTAGGGGCACAGCTTGTGGAAGGTCAGCACGGACACCCCCAGGAACCAGGCCACGAAGCCTGCTCCCCCTACGCACCCGGCCACGAGCGCCCACCAGACCCAGCGGGGCAGGCGCACCCCGGTGGCCAGCAGCGCCCCGCTCATGATGACGGCGGTGAAGGCCATGCCCCCCAGGAAGGAGTTGGGCACGCCCAGGAGGTTGCCCTGCCACACGTTCAGGGAGGCGCCGCAGGAGACCAGCGGGTTGACGTCGCAGGCAAGGTCCGCCGTGGGGTTGCGCAGCTGGGTGAGCTCGGCCAGCATCAGCTCCCAGCTGGCGGCTAGCCCCAGCAGCCCGCACAGGACCAGCAGCAGCCCGTAGGAGCGGGGGGCGCCGCCTCGGGCCAGGGGCCCGCTGTCAGGGGCCTCGGAGTCGCTGCTGCCGTAGACGGGGACGGCCTGGGCGGCTTGCGCGGCCTGGGCGGAGGCGAGGTAGGCCTCCAGCTCCTCCTCGCTCATGGCGTCGATCTCGGCCTCTGTAGGCACATGGGCCATGCGGCGTCCCTCCCTCATGCTTGCCGGTTGCATCGGCGGCTCCATTGTGCCCCATCGGCCGCCTTGGAATCCGCAGGGTCCGGGCCCGTGAGTCCCTGGTCCGGTCCCACGGCCCCCAGGCCGGTCACCTGCCGTCGTCTGCCCCTTCGGCAGCGTCACCGGTACGGGCGCCCTCGTCGGCTGGCGCGGTGGCGGCGGTGGGCTCCGCCGTCCCGCTTGGGGCAGCCGTGGGGGTGGCGGCGGGCTGGGGCTCGGCCTGGGCGCTGGTGGGTGGCTCCTGCCAGGGGCTGACGGTGACGGTGGCGTCCGGGTGCAGGCTCACGGTGCGCCAGGCCAGCAGGTCGCCGTCGGGGCTGAAGGCCAGCACGTGCAGGAAGGCGTCCTCGGTGACCGGCCCCAGGGAGGTGCCGCCCTTACCGGCCCCGGAGACCAGCTGGGCCACGGTCCCGGTGCGGCTGCGGGTGGAGACGGTGGCGCTGAGCCCGTCCTCCCGGTGGACGTGCCCGGCGATCAGCAGGGGCGCGCAGCCGTCCCGCACCAGCGGCTCAAAGGTGTAGGGCTGGTGCACCAGCACGAGGTCGACGTCGGCGCCCTTGCGGCAGGAGGTCTCCGCCAGGCGGGTTCCCAGGGCGGGGGCGTCCTCCGGCCCGATCTGGGTGGTGCCGGTGGTGGTGGTGCGGGTGGGGTCGGAGTCCCCGAGCAGGCGCAGCCCCCCGACCTCCTGGACGGTGCCGTCGGTGACGGTCCACCCCAGGGAGCGCATGTGCTCGGCGGTGGCGGCCGAGTCGTGGTTGCCCACGGAGAAGGCGCGCTCCACCCCGGCAGGCACGGCCCGGTGCAGGGCGTCGGCGCAGATGTTCTCGGGTCTGGAGCCGTTCATGGTCAGGTCGCCGTCGTCCAGGTGGATGTCGGCGCCAGCGACCTCGTCCAGCACCCCGGTGAAGGCGATGACGTCCAGGTTGCAGTGCAGGTCCGTGGAGACCACCACGGTGGTGTGGCGACCGGAGAGGGCCGCGGGCCTGGGCTGGGTCTCGGCCTGCTGCCAGGAGGCACGCAGGTTGGCCTGGGCCTGCTGGTAGAAGACGGTGTTCTCCTCGAACTTGCTGCGCACCTGGCCGCCGTAGGCCTGCACGATGTCCGCCACCCGCCCGGACAGCCGCGCCTGCTCGAAGGAGGTGCCTGCCAGCACCGCCAGCTGCTGCCCCTCCCCCGGGTTGGTGCGCAGCGCCGGGACCAGCACCGAGGACCCGGCCAGCAGCGCGGTGGCGCCCAGCAGCACCAGGGGCGCGGGCTGGGTCAGGGCGCGCCGCACGGAGTCCCGCAAGTGGCCGTGTGAGAGCAGCCGTCCCGCACCGATCAGGCACAGCAGGACCACCCAGACGACTCCGGCGCGTCGCAGGGCGTCGTCGACCAGGGCCAGCACCCCGGCGCGGGCGGCGTGCTCCGGGTGGGACATGAGGGTGCCGTAGGAGGCGGCGTCGCCGGAGAGGATCTGGGCCAGGGTGGCCTGCTCCAGGCTGGGCACCCCCACCTGGGCGGGCACCTCCTTGAGCACGACGTCCACCCCCAGCGGGCTGGCGGGTGAGGGCTGGGAGATCGCCCCCAGGGGCCCCAGGTCCAGGGTGACGGTGGCGTTGACGGTGGTCCGCCACTGGGCCTCGTGCGGGCCCAGGGGGCTGGTGGCCTTGGCCGTGCCCAGCCCCAGCAGCAGCGAGAAGACGGTGACGGCGGCGAGCGTCCCCGTGGTGCGCACCAGCCGCCGCAGCCACACGGGGCGGGACAGCCACCACCGCCGCAGGTCCTGGCGTCCTCTGGTGCTGTCCCCTTGCTGCATACTCAGTCAGTCCTGTCTGCCGTGGGCTATTCGCGCGGCCAGCTCGGTGACGTACTGGGCCGTCTCCTCCCAGCCGGTGACCGCGTGGCAGGGCACGCCCAGGGCCTTGACCGGGTAGTCGTTGCCCTCCGGGTCCAGGCGGTCCCCTATGAACAGCATCTCATCCAGAGCGACTCCCGTCACCCCTGCGAGCCTGCGCATGCCGTAGGCCTTGTCCACCCCTTTGAGGGTTATGTCCACGCTGGTGGAGCCGCCGGAGCGCACCTCCAGCTCCGGCAGCAGCGCGGCGACGGCGTCGCGTAGGCGGCTCTTCTTCTCCCCGGTGGGGTCCCAGGCACGCTTGGCCTCCAGGGGGGCCTGCTGGCCCAGGGCGGAGAAGGTGATCTGGGAGCCGCGGTCCTCCAGCACCGGCCCCCAGGTCCGCTCCTCCCACAGGCCCAGACGACGGGCCTGCTCCTCGACCACCTGGAGGGCCTGGGCCTTCTGGGCCTCGGTGAGGTCGTTGGCGTAGACCAGCTGCCAGCCGGGCAGCTCGGCGTCGGCGGCGGGGTCGGCCTGGGAGGCCCGGGTGTAGTAGCGGGTACCGCAGGTGGGCATGAGGTGCAGCTGGCGGAGCCCGGTCTCGTCCGCCCTGAGGTGGGCGAGCACCTGGTCGCGGAACTGTCCGATCTGCCCGCCGGAGATCACGCACACGGGCACTACCGCGAGCAGCTGCCGCAGGGCCTGGGCCATGGGGGCGGGCATGGCCGACTTGGAGGGGGCCAGGGTGTCGTCCAGGTCGAAGGCGACCAGGCGGGGCAGGGGGCGGGGCTGGTTGCCGGGGGCGGCGTCGTCGATCATGGGGGCATTTTGGTCCAGGAGCCCGGCACCGTGAAAGCCGGTGCCGGGCTCCTGGGCTGCTGCAGGCCGTGCTGGAACGTCAGTCCTGCTGCGGGTGGGAGTCTTGGGAGGAGTCGTGCAGGTGCTCGTGGGCGCGGGCGTGGGCGGCGCCCAGGGCCTCCCGCTGCTCGCGGCGGCCACGCAGGACCAGGGCGGTCACGGAGGCGGTGAGCCCGCCCCAGATGATTACCACGGTGACGAGCATCAGCGCGATGGCGGATCCGGTCATCTCATCTCACCTCCTTGGGCGTCTCGCTGTCGCCCAGGTCCAGGGGGGCGAAGTCGTCCACCGGGGTCCGCCAGGGGACCATGGTCATGACTGCCACCCCGACTACGGCCAGCCCGACGGCCCCCCAGCCGAACACGCCTTCAAAGAGGCGGCTGTAGGACTGGGCGTCGTACTGGTCGGTGACGAACTTTATGAGGGTGTCGATCAGCATGTAGCTGAGCACCACCGGGACGATGTAGCCCACCAGCAGCTGCCACCACACGCCCACGGCCTTGCCGGACTCGGAGACGGTGTTGAGGTGACGGCGCAGCAGCGGGAGCCTGCGCAGCACCAGGGAGACGATAAAGCACATGAGGATCGCGGAGGACACCACCCCGATCTGGTTGATGTAGGCGTCTACCACGTCCAGCGAGTAGATACCCGTGGTGGTGCCGAACACCAGCAGGGAGATGGCGGCGGCGGGCACACCCACCATGATCGCGGCCCGGCGCGGGGCGAGGGCGAACTTCTCCCCCACGCCTGCGGCGACCACCTGCACCAGGGAGATCAGGGAGGTAACTCCGGCCAGGGTCAGGGACAGGAAGAACAGCACCCCGAATACGGCCCCGCCGGGCATCTGGGCGATCACGGTCGGGAAGGTCACGAAGGACAGGGAGATGCCGGTCAGTCCCTCCAGCTCGCCCACGGCCACGCCCTGCTGGTTGGCCATGAAGCCCAGGGTGGCGAACACGCCGAATCCGGCGAGCACCTCGAAGGAGGAGTTGGCGAAGGCGGAGACCAGGCCGGTGCCCACCAGGTTGGAGCGGCGGCGCAGGTAGGAGGCGTAGGTCAGCATGATGCCGAAGGCCACTGACAGGGAGTAGAAGATCTGGGCGTAGGCGCTGATCCACACCTGCGGGTCTGACAGGGCCGCGAAGTTGGGGGTCCACAGGGCGTTGAGGCCGTCGGTGGCGCCCGGCAGCATGAGGGCCCGCAGCACCAGGGCCATGAACAGGACCAGCAGCAGCGGCAGGAACACCTTGTTGGCCTTCTCCACGCCCGCGGTCACGCCCTTGGCGATCACCAGGATGACGACGGCCCACACGGCGGCCAGGGGCAGGAACACGTTCCACACGGGTGTGGGGCTGTAGGTGACGGTCTCGGAGACCTGGATGAACTTGTTGAAGAAGAAGTTCTTGGCGCCGTCGGCGTCAGCCTTCCAGGCGACGTTCACGGAGTAGAAGACGTAGCGCAGGGACCAGGCGATGATGACCGCGTAGTAGGTCATGATGATGAAGGACACGAGGACCTGCCACCAGCCCAGCCACTCCAGCCTGCGTGACAGGCGGCGGAAGACGGCGGGGGCGGAGCCGTGGTAGCGGTGTCCCAGGGCGTAGTCCAGCAGGAGGATAGGGATTCCGGCGGACAGCAGCGCCACGATGTAGGGGATCATGAAGGCGCCACCGCCGTTGGCGTAGGTGACGCCGGGGAAGCGCCAGATATTGCCCAGCCCGATGGCGGAGCCGATGGCGGCCATGAGGAAGCCGAGCTGGCTGCCCCACTGCTCGCGCTGGGGTCCCTCTACCGCCGTGCTGGCTGGGGACGCTGACGAGGACGACATACTGGCCTCCGGTCTGAAGGGGAACGGCTGGGGCGCACTGGGGCGCTCCAGCAGCGGGTCGGGCTAACGCTAAAGTCCGACCGACTACCGGACCATGAACGTCCGCATTATGGGACCACGGCTTGGTGGGGGATGCAGGCAGCGTGCTCGGGCGGGCAGGTGCAGAGCGCTCCAGGACAAGGGGCGGGCTGCTGCGGGCGTACCAGGCTTGGCGCAGCAGCGAGGCCCGGGCTGGCAGCCGTACACGGTCGCGGCGGCTGGAGAACAGGTGCGGGACACGGGCCAGCCCCGCCGGGCCGGGTGGTGGCGGCGGGGCTGGCTGGGAGGCGGGCGTCTCAGTGCTGGTGAGCCTCAGTGCTGGCGTCCGGAGGGCTGCGGTGCGGGCGCTGCCGTCTAGCAGTCCGGCTGGCCGGGCACCGCCTGCTTGGGCTCCTGCTGCGCGGGGCCGCCGGGGTGGGCGACCAGCGGCAGGTTTGTTGGCGTCGGGAGCGGCTGCGGGTCGGCCAGGGCGTCCAGGAGGGCCTGGCGGGCGGGGCCGCCGTCGGTGGCGAGCACCTGTATGCCCATGCGGCTGGTGACCCGCTGCATCCCCGCCCCCATGTGGGTGACCACCACGGCCTGGACCTGGTGCTCGCGCAGGAAGCGGACCAGGCGGGCGTGGTGGGCGCCCTCGGTGCCGGTGTCGTGGGAAGCGTCCCAGCCGACGGCGTGCTCCCGCCAGTCGGTGACCGCTCCCTGCTCGACGGTGGCTACCGCGACGCGGGGGGCGCGCCCGAAGCGGGGCTCGACCTGCCCGTCAGCGGTGACGGGGACCAGGACCTTCATGCCCGCCCCTGCTCCCGGCTGGCCTGCCAGGCGGCACCGACGATCCCGGCGGTGTTGAACAGGGCGGCGGGCACGATCGGGGTCTTGAGGTCCAGGAGGGGCAGGAACTTCTCGTGCTTCTTGGACACTCCCCCGCCCACGACGAACAGGTCGGGGCTGAAGAGCATCTCCACGTGGGAGTAGTAGCGCTGGAGGCGCTTGGCCCACTTCTTCCAGGACAGGTCCTGGAGGGTCTTCTGGCCGGAGGAGGCCCGGGACTCGGCGTCGTGGCCGTCAATCTCCAGGTGGCCGAGCTCGGTGTTGGGCACCAGGGTGCCGTCCACGATGACGGCGGAGCCGATGCCGGTACCCAGGGTGGTGACGATGACGGTGCCCTTGACGTCCTTGGCGGCACCGAAGGCGACCTCGGCCAGGCCGGCGGCGTCGGCGTCGTTGAGGGCGGTGACGGCGCGGCCCAGGTGCTTGTCCATGAGGGCGATGACGTCGGTACCCTCCCAGGACTCGTCCAGGTTGGCGATGAAGGGGACGACACCGTGGACGATGGGGGCAGGGAAGTCGATGCCGACGGGGACCTCCGGGCCGACCTCCAGCTGGTCGAGGATCTGCTTGCAGACCTGGGCCACAGCGTCCGGGGTGGCTGGTTTGGGGGTGTCGATGCGCACGCGCTCGCCGATGAACTCACCGGTCTCCAGGTCCACCAGCGCGCCCTTGACGCCTGACCCACCGATGTCGATACCGCACGCGACCTTGGCCACGGTTGCCTCCTTGCTTGTCCGGTTGGGGATGGTCGAAGGTTACCGCGACGGCGGGGTGGGCGGAGGCGGTGTGGGCGGCCGGGCCGGGGACGGTGGGGGCTGGTGGGGTGGATAGGAGGGAGGTGGCAGGCGAGGTAGGAAGAAGGGCCTAGGTGGTGGCGTTGGCCGTGGGGCTGGGCGGGGCGGGCCCGGGTTGCGTTGGACAAGTCGAGGTCTTTGAGATGGGCTGGTGGGCCTGGGTGGAGCGGCCTTGCCCGGGAGGCTGGGTCTCCCGCCGCGTGAGCGGGAGAATCCTGTCATTATTTGAGGGGCTGGAACTTGTCGGGCCGAACATCCATACCAAGCCCCTCAAAGCGGTTGAACGTGGTCAAGGTAGGGCGAGCCAGGGTAGCGTTGGACATGCCAAGGCCCTTCGGATGGGCTGGTTTAACAACCCCCATCATCGGAAGACCTCACCCCCTTACCCAGGCACCAACACGCCAGCCCCACCTACCTGCACCCTCAACTGGAAAGAGCCGACTTCCGACCGGCTCCTAGTCCAGCGTAAACTACTGGTCATCACCGGTAGCCGGTGCAAGATCCAGGATCTTCTGCTGGAAGAGTACTTTCGTTCTCGATCCTTGCATTCAAAGGCGAGTTGCGCGAGGCGTCCGTCTGCCGACACCTCTCCATGCTAGGACGCATCATCTGACCAGCCGAATGCTTCTATCGGGGTTCAGGGTGCTCGCCGCGTGCTGCCTGTGCAAGCGCACGGACAAAGCGGGAGTTCATCGAGTCGTGCAGGTCGAACCACTCGATCGCTGCGAGTTCGTCGACATGCGTTCGATAATACTCATGCCACCCTTCCCCAAGAACTTCGGTGTCGGTCGGTGTCGCGTATCGCAATGCGTTGCTGGCTACGGGAACCAACAGATCACCAAAATGCGTCAACGTGTTCCAGAGACGGTGCCGCCCGTTGTAGATGTCCTCGAACCATGGGTCGATACAGACTGCTTCGGAATAAGAGAACCATGAGTTAACGATGCGCTGCTCAGTCTCCGTAAGAGGTTTCGGTACCAGGGCCGTTACCTTCCCGTAGTACGTGTCGTCATCTTCATCGATGGTCCACCGTCCCGCAGCAAGTTCGTCGCCGACGAGGACAACGGCATAGGCAATCAGTCTCCAGCGCTGCTCGTAGGTGTCACGCCAACGAGGTTCACGGTGATCCTCCTGATCCGGGTCTTCAAGCACCCATTCTCGAACGTGCTGCGCTGCACCTCTCCACCAGAACGCGGGCATACACACAGGAACTGACAACTCCATGAGCACCTCACATCCGTGCCAGGCACTGAAGAAACGCACCACCGACGTGCTGGCCTACTTCGACAGCCCCGTTCCCAGCAAAATCCGCCTAGAACTCCTACGCGGCAGCGCTCCGGGCTTCCGCAACCTGGCCAACTATATCACCCCCCGCCTGCTCGAACCAGGCGGATTCAGACCCCACCCACACTCTAATTGAGATGAGTCTGTTTAGTGTTAACGTGCGGCAGGCGCACGTCCGTATCTCTGAACCCACACCTGCTCAGGAAGACCACGTCCAGACGTACTCACGGACCGGCAGCGGGTTCTAACAGTCCCTGGGGCCCCAGATCGGACGGCACGTACAACAGCATCGACATGCTCCCTATACAGACCTTCCACGCTCGCCGTGAGCCTCCTAGAAGCGGCTCGCGCCATGATGAAGGCGCCTAAGGTCGCCAGCAGGGCGCGTCGGGCTGGTCGGCGGGCGTGTTTGTCACTGGCGGAGGATTAGAGCGCACCCCTGCCGGAGAGCCCGGGGAGTTTTCGGCTTGATTCCGCGGTAGTTGAGGCTTCAGCAGACGGTGCGGAGGCTTCTAGCCCTCCGCCAGTGACAGCTTACGCCGCACTCACTCTGCACAACAGAAAAGCAGGCGCCCCTCCGCCAGTGACAGTTTCCAGCGCGCTCACTCTGCACAACAGAAAGCAGGCACCCCTCCGCCAGTCACAGACCCCGGCACACCAAGCCCCACACAACAAAAAAGCAGGCGCCCTGCGCCTGCTGCTTCTGGTGGAGCTAGGGGGATTCGAACCCCCGACCTCTTCCATGCCATGGAAGCGCGCTACCAACTGCGCCATAGCCCCGTCACCGGGAACCCCGCCAGCCGCTGCCGGAGGGATCGTGGAGCTAGGGGGATTCGAACCCCCGACCTCTTCCATGCCATGGAAGCGCGCTACCAACTGCGCCATAGCCCCGTAGTGGCTGCCACCCCTCAAGGGCGACGGCGCTACTCTACGGAGGACCCGCACCCGCAGGCAAATCAACAAGCAGTGCGCTTTCTCACCCAGGACACGCCGGGCCAGAAGCCACCAGAACCGCACCGGCCCGCCTGCGCACCGTACAGGCCCCGGGCACACGCCACCCCAGAAGCACCGGAGCCGCCGGAAGCCTCACCAGCCCCCACCGGCCCCGCCGTCTCCCGCTCCCATCCCCCACGCCTCAGAACACGTTCCAGGCCACCAGGTGCCAGCCGGGCTCGCGCTGCCCCCGCCGCAGCACGGCGTAGTGGCAGTTGTCCAGGCCCCGCAGCCCGAACCAGGCGCTCGGGTCCAGCCCCAGCAGGTGGGTCACCCCCAGGGACAGCGCGCTGCCGTGGGACACCGCCACCACCGCCCCCTCCCCTGCCTCCTCGGCCTGGGAGGCGAGCTCCGCCAGGGCACCTCCCACGCGCTGGGCCGTCTGGGCGCGCGTCTCCACGCCCACCCCCTGTGGGTCCTCCCCGCGCTGCCAGGCCGCGTACTGCTCCGGCCAGCCCTGCGTCATCTGCTCGCGGTTCAGGCCCTCCCACTGGCCAAAAGCGCGCTCAGCCAGCGCCGCCTCGGTGGCCACCGCCAGCCCGGTCAGGGCGGCCAGCGCCGACGCCGTCTGCTGGGCCCGTTCCAGCGGGGAGGCGACGATCCGGGCCGGGCCGAGCGCGGCGAGCGCAGGGGCAGCCTGGCGGGCCTGGGACCAGCCGGTCTCGTCCAGAGGAATATCCACCTGTCCTTGCACGCGGGCCTGCGCGTTATAGCTGGTCTGACCGTGCCGCCACAGCACCAGGTCAGTCACCGGAACCTCCTCCCCCAGCCACCCGGCTGCTCAGCGGCGCAGCAGCAGGACCGGGCGTCAGGGCTGCTCACCCGCAGATCAGTGGTGCCACACATCAGGGCACCTGCGCCCCCAGCCACCGGGCTGCTCACCCGCAGGGCAGCAGGACCGGGCGTCAGGGCTGGCCAGCAGCAGGGCATCAGAACTGCTCCGCGGCCGCCTGCGCCACCTGCTCCAGGTCCTCGGGCAGGGGCACCAGGGGGCAGTCCTTCCAGAGCCGCTCCAGGGCGTAGTACTCGCGGTCCTCGCTCTGCTGCACGTGCACCACGATGTCGTCGTAGTCGAGCAGCACCCAGTGGGCCTCCTCCAGACCCTCCCGCAGCCTACGCTTGGCCCCGGCCTTGAGCAGGGCCTCCTCCACGGCGTCGACAATGGCCTTGACCTGCCTGTCCGTCCTGCCGGACAGGACCAGGAACACGTCCGTCAGGGCCAGGCGCTCGGAGACGTCAAGCGCGATGATCTCCTCCGCCTTCTTCTCGGCGGCGGCGCGGGCGGCGGCGTGCGTAAACTCGATGGCGCGGGCGGTGGCAGTCAAGGCTCTCCTCGGTGGCGTGCGGTCAGGTCAGCATGGGCGCCCAACTGGGCGCCAGCGCGGCTGCGTCACTGTTCTTGGACAGGAATGCCCAGACTACGGCACCCACCACCAGCAGGATCACCAGGACCAGCAGGCCGATCAGCAGGTAGCGCATGAGCGGGGAGCTGTTGGCCTCCTTGTCCAGCTCAGCCTGCAGCCCCGGGATCGCCGAGATGTCCTGCCAGGTGCGCTGGTCGGCGTCGTCCGATGCTACCGCACGCCCTGCTGGGCTGCTGTCCCCGTCCAGGAGGTCGTCGGGCTGCTCGGCACCGGAGGCGGTGGGTGCGCCCTTGTGCCCCTCATCGTCGACGGCGAAGCCGGTGTCCCGCACCTGGAAGCCCCCGCCGCGCAGCGAACGCCAGTGCGGGGCCTCACCCGGCTCATAGTCCTCGCCCTCGACGGGCTTGATGGCCTCCAGCTCGCCGGTGTCGGCGTTCACGGAGCGCACGCCCTGAGCCACGCCCGGCACCCGCACGATGGGACGGCGCTTGGGCACCGGCTTGCCCTGGGTCTCCGGCTCATCGGCGGCTTTGTCCTCCGCAGGCTTCTTCCCAGCGGCCTTCTTCTCGGCCTCGGCCTTCTCCTCGGCCGCTTTACGCTCGGCCTCAGCCTTCTCGGCCTCGGCCTTCTCCTCGGCCGCTTTACGCTCGGCCTCAGCCTTCTCCGCGGCCGCCTTCTCCTCAGCAGCCTTGCGCTCGGCCTCAGCCTTCTCGGCCGCCGCCTTCTCCTCAGCAGCCTTGCGCTCGGCCTCAGCCTTCTCCGCGGCCGCCTTCTCCTCAGCCGCTTTACGCTCGGCCTCAGCCTTCTCCGCGGCCGCCTTCTCCTCAGCAGCCTTGCGCTCAGCCTCAGCCTTCTCGGCCGCCGCCTTCTCCTCAGCGGCCTTGCGCTCAGCCTCCGATTCGGTCTCGTTCTCGTCCTTGGTGGGACCTTCCTTAGAGTCCGGTGCCGCCGCATCAGGCGCCTCCTGCGCCTCCTGCGGCTCCTGGGACTCCTCCGGCTGCTCACCGTCCTGGGCCTCGCCACCGGGGGCCTCCAGCTCTACGGCAGCCTCCTGCACCTCCGGCTCAGCACCAGCCTGCTCGGTCTCAGACTCCGCGGCCCCAGCAGTGTCAGCATCCCGCGCCTCCTGCGCAGACTTGTCCGTATCAGCCTGTTCCTTCCCTTCAGCCTGCGACTCAGACTGGTCTGGCTCAGCTCCCGGATCAGCAGCCTCTGGCTCGGCAGCAGCCTCATCCGTCGCCGTCTCGGCAGCAGCCTGCTCCATCTCCGTCTCAGCCGCGTCGGCCTCTGCAGAAGCATCCGCCTCCGGGGCCTTCCCGGAGGCCTCCTCAGCAGCAGTCTTCTCCTCCGCCTGGGCGGGCTCCGGCTCCGGCGCCGGCTCTGGCGCTGGCTCGGCGTCCTTACCAGCCGCCTCCTCGCCTGCGGCCTGCTGCTCCTCACCCGCAGACCCAGACTTCTCCTCTCGCCCCGCCACGGCGTCGAGCTTCTCCAGCATCTCGTCAGTGATGGCGGCGTGAGAGCCGGTGGCCTTGAGCACGGGCACGTCGATGTCCGGCTGCTCCGCCAAGGGGTTCTGCAGGGCCTTGGCCTGGTCCAGCGTGATCTCCCCGCTGTCGATAGCCGCCTGCAGCGCCTCGGACTCCTCCCGCAGCCGCTTCATCTCCCGGCGGGTCAGCAGGGGCTGCTGCCCCGTCAGGTAGGCCTCGCGCTCCGCCTGCCGCTCAGCGTCCCGCATGGCGCGGCGGCTACCGCCCCGCTTGCGCTCGTGGGGGCTGGCGCTGCTGTCACTGCTCACCCTGGTTCTCCTTCCTAAGCGACTGCCCCCGGGCCACGCGCGCGGTCATCGACGTGGGCGAGGACCGGCGCGACAGGCCCCGGTAGAGGCCGTACTTGCGGATGTACTGCACGACGCCGTCCGGCACCAGGTACCAGACCGGTCCCCCCTTGGAGACCCGCTCCCGGCAGTCGGTGGAGGAGATCGCCATGGCAGGCACCTCCACCAGCGAGACCCGGTCCCGGGGCAGCCCCGAGCCGTCCAGCACGTGGCCGGGCCGGGTCACCCCGATCATCTGCGCCAGTGAGAACAGCTCCTCCGCGTCCTTCCAGGTCAGGATCTGTGCCAGCGCGTCCGCCCCCGTGATGAAGAACAGGTCCGCTCCCGGGTACTCACGCGCGATGTCGTGCAGCGTGTCGATCGTGTAGGTGGTGCCCCCCCGGTCGATATCCACCCGGGAGACCGTGAACCTGGGGTTGGAGGCCGTGGCGATCACCGTCATCAGGTAACGGTGCTCCGCCTGCGTGACCCTCCGGTCCTTCTTGAAGGGCTGCGCCCAGGTGGGCACGAATATGACCTCGTCCAGCTCAAAGGCGTCCTGGACCTCACTGGCCGCCACCAGGTGGCCGTGGTGGATAGGGTCAAAGGTGCCGCCCATGATCCCGATACGCGGCGCACGCCGTTTCTCGCTCAAGCAGGCCTCCTAGGTGCAGCTCCCCTGTGGGGAACCGGCTCACAGGAGAGCTGGCACCATGCTCACAAGGGACGTGGATGCCTACATACTGCCACGGCAGGCACGACGATTACCGGATTCCCGGTTAGCAACGCGCCGTCAGCCGGGCGCGTTACCGGTCACCGTCCCGCGTACCAGCGCAGCAGCCGCTCCACCTCCGGCCCCACGACGGCGTTGCCCGCCTGCAGGTACTTGCGCGGGTCCACCGCCTTCTCGTTGGCCGCCAGGAACTCCCGGACCGCCGCCGTGAAGACCACGTTCAGGTGGGTGGAGACGTTGATCTTGGTCATGCCCGCCTCGATCGCCGCGCGCATGCCCTCGTCAGAGACCCCGGAGGAGCCGTGCAGCACCAGGGGCACGGGCACCTCCGCCCGGATGGCCCGGATCAGCCCGGTGTCCAGCACCGCCCCCCGGGTGGTCATGGCGTGGGAGGAGCCCACGGCCACCGCCAGCAGGTCCACCCCCGTGTCGGCCACGAACCGGGCGGCGTCCTGCGGGCTGGTGCGGGCGGAGGGGTCGTGCACCCCGTTCTTGCCGCCGACCTCCCCCAGCTCGGCCTCCACCGAGGCGCCGCGCTCGTGGCACCAGGCGGTGATCTCGGCAGTGGTGGCCCGGTTGACGTCGTCGGGCAGGTGGGAGCCGTCGTACATGATGGAGGTGACTCCCAGGTCCACGGCCTGGCGGCACAGGTCCAGGTCCTCGGCGTGGTCCAGGTGCACCACCATCGGCACCCGGGCCGCCTCAGCCACCTCCAGGGCCGCCTTGGCCAGCGGAGCCAGCCTGCCCCCGTGGTACTTGACGGCGTTCTGGCTGATCTGGATCACCAGCGGCAGGCCAGCGGCCTCGGCGGCGTCGGCAAAGACCTCCGCCTGCTCCAGCATGACGATGTTGAAGGCCCCCAGCCCCTTGCCCTCCTGGGCGGCGTCGGCGGCCAGCTTACGGATGTCGGCGAGCACTGTGCTCTCCTTCCAGCTCTATCTCAGGTAGTTCTGTAGCGGGCGGTGACGGCGGGACCCAGCCCGCAGCGGCTAGCGCGGCTGTTCCTGGGACTCCAGGGCCCGACCAGCACTGCCCAGGGCCTGCGCCCAGGCCCCCAGGGCGGCGGGGACCACCCGCGGCACCGGGCTGACGGTCAGCAGCCGGGACACCCGCTCGGTCAGCGGCTCAAAGAGCAGCCTGCGGCCCGCCTTCATCAGGCCCCCACCGATCACCACGTCCAGCGGCCCGAGCATGCACACGCTGCGTGCGATCACCTCGGCCTGCGCGTCCAGGGCGGTGTCCCAGACGCGCTGCGCCTCCCGGTCACCGGCCTCCATAGCAATCTGCACGCCCAGCGCCCCGGCGGCCTCCACCTCCTGACGGCGCCCAGGCTCCCGGGTGGCGGCCAGGCGCCGGGCCAGGGCGCCCGCGGAGGCCACCGCCTCAAAGCGCTCCAGGCGGCCCGGGCGGTCCGGGTCCGGCACCAGGGCCTGCCCCACCTCCCCGGCCCAGCCGCCGCTGACCACGGGGCGGCCGTCGATGATGAACACGGCGGCCACGCCGGTGCCTAGCGCCAGGTACATGCAGCTGCTGCTGCCTGCCCCCCAGCGGGCCTCCGCCCAGGCCCCGGAGCGGACGTCGTGCCCCAGGCTCACCGGCCGGCCCAGGGCCTCGGACAGGAGACGCGCCATGGGCACGTCCTGCCAGCCCAGGTTGACTGAGAGCACCGCCGTGCCCGTGGACTCGTCCACGATGCCAGGCACGTCCACGCCCACAGTGGGCACCACCTGCTCGGGGCGGACCGGCTCCGGCCCGTCAGCAACCGTGCCAGCGGCGACCGCGGCCTCGACCTCGGCCACCAGCTGCCGCACGGCCTCCAGCAGCGGCTCCACGCCTCGGGGGGTGGGGTCCTCCCGCTGCAGCAGGGCCCTGCCGGCGGCGTCGGCCAGGACCGTCTTGATGGCGGTCCCCCCGACGTCGACGCCGACGGCGTAGCGCGCCGTCATGCTCAGTGCCCGCCGTCGGGCAGGATCACGGCGCGGCTGAGGTGGCGCGGACGGTCCGGGTCCAGCCCCCGGGCCTCAGCGCGCAGAACCGCCACCCGCTGGGCCAGCACCAGGGTGGCCACGGGGTCCAGGTCGAAGGTCAGGAACTCGGCGCCGGTGGCGGCCACCTGCTCGGCCATGCCTGCGGGGGCCTGCCCGAACACCCAGGTCAGGCGGCCCGGCTGGGCGATGGCGATCGGCCCGTGCCGGTACTCCATGGCCGGGTAGCTCTCGGTCCAGGACTGGGAGGCCTCCCGCCACTTCAGGCCTGCCTCGTTGGCCAGGCCGAAGCACCAGCCGTCCCCCAGGAAGGTGACCTGGTCGGCCTCCACCCAGGAGCCGGGAACCTCCAGCTCCAGGGCCTTGCGGCAGTCAGCCACGGCCGCCGTCAGGTCCTGGCCCAGGGAGGCCCGGAACAGGGTCAGGGCGCTGGTGGCGAAGCGCGTCTGGACCACGGACTCCTCGTCCGCGAAGTCCAGGACGATCTCGGTGTCCACGTGCTCGGCCACCGGGCCCTGGCCGACGGCGGTGACCAGCACCGTGGGCACTCCCCGCGCCTTGAGGTCCCTGGCCAGGTCCACGATCTCCGTGGTGGTGCCCGAGCGGGACAGCAGCACCACCCGGTCGTAGTCGCGGCCCAGCGGGAAGAGGGAGGAGGTGAAGGCGTCACAGACCCCGTGGCCCAGCTGCTCGCGCAGCACGCAGTAGGACTGCGCCATGAACCAGGAGGTGCCGCAGCCGATCACGGCCACGCGCTCACCGCTGACCGGCAGCCCCGGGGCGGTGGCGGCCAGCTGGGCCGCGCGCGCCCAGGTATCAGGCTGGGTGAAGATCTCTGCCGTCGTCTTGTTGACCACGATGCCTCCGTTGCTTGTGTGCGATCAGTCGGGAGTGGGGAGCCGTGTTGCCACCCACGGCAGCTCAGCAGTGCCACGGCGCACTGTGAGCGATTACGACAATACTAGCAGTAAACTAGTCAAGATCAATCGAACATGTGCGACAATTGGGTTGACACTGGCCTATAGTGAGCAATGTTCCCAGGAACCACGCACCTACGCTGACGTTGGTGCAAGCCTTCTGAAGCCGGACGGCGCGAGCTGTTGACCACCTGGGCGTCCCACCCGTTTGGAGGACCAATGACCCGCCACGAGCGCCTCTCGACGATCCTGGGCATGATCGTCGAGGAGGGCACCGTACACATCGACGACATCATCCAGCGCCTAGGTATCTCCGCCGCCACCGCCCGCCGGGACCTGGACCTGCTGGCCAACCAGCAGCTGGTCACCCGCACCCGGGGCGGCGCCAGCGCCAACCCCACCTCCTCCGAGCTGCCCCTGCGCTACCGCACCACGCGCATGGCTGACGAGAAGACGCGCATCGCCCGGGCCGCCGCCGCCATGATCCACCCCGGGGACACCGTCGGCCTCAACGGCGGCACCACCACCACCGAGGTCGCCCGCGAGCTGGCGGTCCTGCCCCCGGACCCCTCCGGCGGCACGGACCTGCCCATCACCGTGGTCACCAACGCCGTCAACATCGCCTCCGAGCTCACCGTGCGCCAGCGGGTGCGCGTCGTCGTCACCGGTGGCGTGGCCCGGGCCCGCTCCTACGAGCTGACCGGCCCCCTGAGCGAGCTGATCCTGCCCTCCATCAGCGTGGACACGCTGTTCCTGGGGGTGGACGCCCTGGACGAGCGCGGAGCCTTCGCGGAGCACGAGGGCGAGGCCGCCGTCAACGCCGCCCTGGTGCGGGCGGCCCGCACCGTGGTAGTGGTGTGCGACCACACCAAGCTGGGCTCCACCGCCTTCGCCCGGATCTGCACCCCCGAACGGATAGACCTGGTGATCACCGACGACGGCGCCAGCCCCGAGCAGGTCACCATGCTGCGCGATATCGGACTGGCCGTACAGCTCGTCTAGGCCCCCGCGCCGCCCACTCCCCACCCACCCACCCGACCAAGGACCCCTTATGCCCAGAACCACCGGCCGCGTCACCATGCCTATCCAGGAAGGCATCGACGAGCAGATCCGTGAGCTAGCCCAGGCCCTGGGCGCCGACGCCGTCCGCAACTCCGACGGCACCTGGTTGCCTGAGATCGCCTCCGAGCTGGTGGACAAGGTCTACTCCACCTACTTCCCTGCCCGCGGCGACCAGGAGTGGGCCCTGGCCCACCCAGACACCCTGGTCAACCAGTACCTCATGAGCGCGCGCGTGACCGCCATGGGCCCCGGCCCCCTGCGGATCGACGTGCTGGAGGGCTACTTCCGGGAGCAGTTCCGGCCCTGCTACGAGCGCGTGGAGCGCTTCTGGGAGGTGATCGACCGCACCAGCGGCGAGGTAGTGCCCCCCAGCGGCTGGAGCGTGAACCAGGCCACCGGCGTGCTCACCGTCGCCGAGCCCGCCCCCTGGCACGAGTACACGGTCGGATTCCTGGCCGAGCAGGTGTGGGACACCACGCAGATGTACAACTACATCACCAACGGCTGGGGCGAGACCGACCCTACCCGTGTCAAGGAGCGCCCCTACGACGTGCGCAAGAACGGCGTGTGGGAGTACATGCGCGAGGCCCTGGGACGCTGGCTGGAGCAGCACCCGGAGGTGGACGTGGTGCGCTTCACCACCTTCTTCTACCACTTCACGATCGCCTTCAACTCTGAGGGCAAGGAGAAGATGGTGGACTGGTTCGGCTACTCCGCCTCCGTCTCCCCGGAGGCTATCGACGCCTTCGAGGCCGAGTACGGCTACCGGCTGCGGGCCGAGGACTTCGTGGACGCGGGCTACTACAACTCCCCCTTCCGCTGCCCCACCAGGCAGTTCCGGGACTGGATCGACTTCCAGTCCCGCTTCGTGGCCCAGCGGGCCAAGGAGCTGGTGGACATCACCCACGCGGCCGGGCGCGAGGCCATGATGTTCCTGGGAGACAACTGGATAGGCACCGAGCCCTACGGTCCCTACTTCCCCTCCATCGGCCTGGACGCCGTGGTGGGCTCGGCGGGCTCGGCGGCCACCACCCGCCTGATCTCGGACATCCCCGGGGTGAGGTACACGGAGGTGCGCTTCCTGCCCTACTTCTTCCCGGACGTGTTCAACCACGACGGCGGCGACCCGGTGGGTGAGGCCAACGAGTCCTGGCTGAGCTCCCGACGGGCGATCGTGCGCCGCCCCCTGGACCGCATGGGCTACGGCGGCTACGTGTCCCTGGCCCTGGAGTTCCCGGAGTTCATTGAGCGGATCACCGCGATCTGCCAGGAGTTCCGCGACATCCACGAGCTCAGCGGCGGTGAGCTGCCCCAGGACGCCCCGTTCACGGTGGGTGTCCTCAACGCCTGGGGCGCCCTGCGCACCTGGCAGACCCACATGGTGGCACACGCACTGTGGTACAAGGCCGCCTACTCCTACGTGGGCGTGGTCGAGGCCCTGGCCGGGCTGCCCTTCAAGGTGCGCTTCCTGTCCTTTGAGGAGGTGCTGCGCGACGGCGTGCCCCCGGAGGTGGGGGTGCTGGTCAACGCCGGGGCTGCGGGCACGGCCTTCTCCGGCGGGGACGCCTGGGCTGACGGCCGCCTGGCGGAGCTGCTCCGCCAGTGGGTGGCGGAGGGCCACGGCTTCATCGGGGTGGGTGAGCCCTCCGCCTACGAGCAGGGCGGGACCTTCCTGCAGCTGTCCGACGTGCTGGGGGTGGACCGGGAGCGCCAGCTGACCCTGTCCACCGACCGCTACCCCAACGTGGTGGACGAGCACGTCATCACCGCGGACCTCCGGGCGCCCTTCGACGACGGCGAGGGCGCCGGCGGGGACGTGTACGCCACCGGTCCGCGTACCCAGGTGCTGTCCTACGTGGACGGGACGTTGCGCGTGGCGGCCAACGCCTTCGGTCGGGGCCGGGCCGTGTACTTCTCGGGCCTGCCCTACTCGGCGGTCAACAGCCGGACCCTGCAGCGGGCCCTGTACTGGGCGGCCCGGCGCGAGGACCTGCTGGAGCAGTGGTTCACCAGCAACCCGGACACGGAGGTGGCCTGGTACCCCGGGCACCGCCGCTTCCTGGTGACCAACAACTCCTACAGCCAGGCCGCCACCACCGTGCGGGGTGAGGGACGCAGCTGGGAGCTGGTCCTGGAGCCGATGGGCTCGCAGTGGGTCGAGGTGGACTGAGCCCGGCGCGCGGCCACTGCTTGACACACCACAGAGAGGCACCCCTTCGCCTCCACTGGTGCATTTCGGCGCGAGTGGTGCCGAAATACCGCACCACTCGCGCCGAAATGCACAAGTCGGGGGTGGCTGCCCCCCACCACACCCAAGTCACCCACACCACAGTCACAGGCCACGACCACAGACGACGCCCCCTACGACCCCCAACCAGCACCCGAACTAGCTGCCGCAGCTTGACACACCACGCAAGGGCACCCCCAACCAGCACCCGAGCTAGCCATTACGCCTTGACACACCACGCAAGGGCACCCTGGTCACACCTGTTCCTCCGCATGGCTGCTTGCTTCTCCTGACCTGCAGCCAGCCCCCGGTAGCGCTCACAACATGCTTCCTAAGAGGACTCTAATACTCGTCTCATCGTGCCTTACTCCCCCGGCACGAACCTGGTAGCGGCAAGCCCGCCAGGGTGACCGCACCCGCCGTCACCCCGAACCGAAGGGGGAGGACATGGACCGCAACGAGATCAGGGTGCTGCTCTACAGCCACGACGCCCTGGGGCTGGGACACCTGCGGCGGAACCTGGCTATCGCCCACCAGATCGCCCAGGACCTGCCCGAGGCGGTGGGAAAGCCCGTCGGCGGCCTGCTCAGTGTGGGGGTGCTCCCACCCGCGGGGACGACCCCTCCTCCCGGCCTGGACTGGCTGGTCCTGCCCGGCCTGGTCAAGCAGCAGGGGCAGTACGTGCCGCGTCGGCTGCAGGCCCCGGCCCAGGTCACCACCGGGATGCGCAGCTCCCTGCTGGAGGCAGCCCTGTGCTCCCTGGAACCGGACCTGGTGCTGGTGGACCGCCACCTGCTGGGCATGAACCAGGAGCTGCGCAGGCCCCTGGAGCGGCTGCGGGCCACCTGCCCGCGCAGCCGGGTGGTCCTGGGCCTGCGCGAGGTGCTGGACGCCCCGGAGGTCGCCGCCCGGGAGTGGCAGTCGCTAGGGCGGCTCCAGGACCTGGTGCACCTGGTGGACGAGGTGTGGGTCTACGGCGACCGCCAGGTCCACGACCCGCTGGCCAGCGGGGAGGTTCCCGCCGTCCTGCACGACCGCACCGTGTTCACGGGCTACCTGGCTGACGGACGCCGGGAGCACGACCCGGAGCCGACCCAGGTGACCCGCCCCTACGTGCTGACCACCGCTGGAGGCGGGGCCGACGGTGAGCTGCTGCTGCGCGCCGCCGTCGCCATGCGCGTGCCCTACCGGCACCGGCACCTGGTGGTGACGGGCCCCCACGCCAGCCCCCGGCTCCTGGAGACGCTGCGCCGCACGGCCCCCGCAGGCACACTGGTGCTCAGCTCGGTGCCCGGCCTGAGCCGCTACATCGAGCAGGCCTCCGCCCTGATCACCATGGGCGGCTACAACACCGCCTGCGAGCTGATGGCCACCTCTACCCCCGCCCTGGTGGTCCCCCGCGAGAGGCCCCGCACCGAGCAGCTGATCCGCGCCCGCGCCCTGGAGCGAGTCGGCGCCGTTGAGGTCCTGCGCCAGCACCAGCTCAGCCCCCAGAGCCTGTCCCGTTGGGCCAGCCAGGCGGTGCACCGCAGCACCTCCCGCAGCCACCTGCGGCGCGACGGCCTGCGCACCACCGCCGCCATGGCCGCCACCGTCGTCGGCACCCGGGCCGCTAAGAGCCTCACCACCGGCAAGTAGAGCAAGGAGAAAGACATGAGCCGCATCGGATACGTCCTGAAGGTCTACCCCCGCTTCTCGGAGACCTTCGTGGTCACCGAGATCCTGGCCCGCCAGGACCAGGGGGAGGACCTGACCATCTACGCCCTGCGTGGCACCTCCGACTCCCGCTTCCACCCCGAGATCTGCCGCGTGCAGGCGCCGGTGCGCTGGCCCTCCCGGCCCCGAGGAGTCACCGAGATGTGGGCCTACCTGGCTAGCTCCATGCCTGAGGCCGACTTCCGCGAGCGCTTCGCCCAGCTCATCCCTCTGCTGGCGGACCTGCCTTTTGACGAGGTGGTCCAGGGGGTGTCACTGGCCCAGATGGTGCGGCGCGACGGCATCACCCACCTGCACGCGCACTTCGCCTCCCTGGCGGGGCGCATGGCCTGGCTGGCCTCTCGCCTGACCGGGGTGCCCTACACGGTCACCACCCACGCCAAGGACATCTACCACGAGTCCGTGGACCCGGTGTGGCTGCGGCGCGTGTGCGCGGACGCTGACCGGGTGATCGCTATCAGCCGCTTCAACGAGGAGCACCTGGGACGGGTCCTGGCGGGCACGGGGGCGCGGGTGAGCCTGCGCTACAACGCCCTGGAGCTGGACCGCTTCCCCTTCCGTACCCCCCTGCCCCCCACCACCCCGCTGAAGGTGGCGGCGGTGGGCCGCATGGTGCCCAAGAAGGGATTCCACGACCTGCTGACCGCTATTTCGCTGCTGCGCGAGCAGGGGGTGGCGGTGGAGACGGTGCTCGCTGGGGAGGGCGAGCTGCTGGAGACGCTGCGCCAGGAGGTGGCCCAGTCCGGTCTGCAGGACTCGGTGACCCTGCCGGGGGCGCTGCCGCAGCAGGAGGTGCGCTCCCTGCTGCGTGACTCGCACGTGCTGGTGGTGCCCTCCGTGCCCACGCAGGACGGCAACATCGACGGTCTGCCCACCGTGGTGCTGGAGGCCATGGCCTGCGGCACCCCCGTGGTCGCCACTGACGTCACCGGCATGCGGGAGGCGGTGCGCGACGGGGACACCGGCGTCCTGCTGGAGCCCGGGCAGCCGCAGGCACTGGCTGCCAGCCTGCGTGACCTGGCCCTGGGACGGCTGGACGTTACCGGTATGGCGCTGCGGGCCCGGGCACTGATCGAGACGGAGTTCGACTCCCGGGTACAGGCCGCCCAGCTGGCCAGCTGGGAGGGGAGCCAGCTAGGAGGTGCCAGATGACCGCCACGATCCCGGCCCCGGCCTTCGGGCCAGCAGCACCGACGACGCCCCCGGGGCCGCCTGTCCCGGCACCGTCGCTGCCCCCGACGACGCCCCCGACGCCGTCGCCCGCAGCAGCACCTACGCCGCCTGCAGGCCGCGGAGGGGACCGGGCCGCCACCCAGGCCAGCAGCCGGTCCCCGCGCCAGCGCTCCCGGCGGGCCGGAGCCATCAGGCGCTCCCTGCGCCTGGTGGCCCCCGACCTGCGCCCGCACTGGGCCCTGGTGCTGGCGGGGAGCGTCGCCATGCTGTGCGAGGTGGGGCTGCGGGTGCTGGAGCCCTGGCCCATGAAGGTCGCTATCGACTCGGTGCTGGCCTCCCTGGGGGCGAGCACCGGCTACGCCCCCGCCACCGTCCTGAGCCTGACGGCCTGCGGCCTGGCCCTGGTGCTGCTGGTGGCGGGCCGGGCGGGCGCCAGCTACTTGTCCACCATCGCCTTCACCCTGGTGGGGGCCCGCAGCGCGGCCAGCCTGCGGGCCCGGGCCTTCGCGCACGTGCAGGGCCTGTCCCAGCAGTTCCACGCCCGTAACCGCAGCGCCGACACCGTCCAGCGCCTGGTGGGGGACGTGGCCCGCATGCAGGAGGTGGCCACCACCGCGGGACTGCCCCTGTGCGCCAACACCGCCACCTTGCTGGTGATGCTCGGGGTCATGGTCTGGCTGGACCCGCTGCTGGCGGTCGTGGTGGTGGCGGCCGTGGCCTGCTTCCTGCTGGCCTCCTCCCGCGGCTCCAGGCAGATCACCACCGCCTCCCAGCGCACCCGCAGCAACGAGGCCCAGCTGGCCAACACCGCCCAAGAGACCCTCAGCGCCATCCGGGTGGTCCAGGCCTACGGCCTGGAGCCGCTGCTGCTGCACCGTTTCCAGGGCGCCAACCAGCGCTGCCTGGGCACCGGCGTGCGCGCCCGGCGCCTGTCCGCCCGCCTGGAGCGCAGCACCGACCTGATCGCCGGGGTGGCCACCGCCGTCGTCCTGACCGGTGGCGGCCTGCGGGTGATGCAGGGTGGGATGACCGTGGGCGACCTGGTCCTGTTCACCACCTACCTGCGCACCACCATGAAGCCGCTGCGCGACCTGGCCAAGTACACCGGGCGGGTAGCGCGGGCGGCCGCCAGCGGTGAGCTGGTGGCGGACCTGCTGGCGGTACAGCCCACCATCACCTCCCCCGCCCACCCCCTGCCGACCGCTCCGGTGCGTGGGCGCCTCAGCCTGCAGCAGGTGCGGGCCGCCTACGACGGCCACGAGGTCATACACGGGGTGAGCCTGGCGGTGGCCCCCGGTGAGCACGTGGCCCTGGTGGGCCCGTCGGGCTCCGGCAAGTCGACCCTGGCCTCGCTGCTATCACGCGAGAACGACCCCACCGGCGGCCAGGTGCTGCTGGACCACCAGCCCGTCTCCCGGCTCAGCCTGAACGAGCTGCGTGCCTGCGTGTCGGTGCTGCACCAGGACCCGGTGCTGTTCACCGGGACCATCCGGGACAATATCCGCCTGGGGCTGGTGGGCGCCTCCGACGAGCAGGTGGAGCAGGCCGCCCGGGACGCCGGCGCCCACGAGTTCATCTGCGCCCAGCCTCAGGGCTATGACACCGAGCTCGGTGAGCGGGGAGCCACGCTCTCCGGCGGCCAGCGGCAGCGGGTGGCGATCGCCCGTGCCCTGCTGCGGGCCGCCCCGGTGGTGGTGCTGGACGAGCCCACCACGGGGCTGGACAGCCAGGCCGCCACCCAGGTGCTGCAGGCGGTGGAGCGCCTGTGCCAGGGGCGCACCGCGGTGCTGGTCACCCACGACCCGCTGGTGGCCCTGCGCGCCGACCGGGTGGTGTGGCTGGAGGAGGGCCAGGTGGCACTGCAGGGACCTCCCGCCGAGCTGCTCGTCTCCTCCACCAGGTTCCGCGAGTGGGTGCAGCAGGGAGGCTCCGTCCCAAGGACCCGCGCTGGCAGCAGGAGGCTGCCATGAGCACCACCAGGGAGGCCGTTGCCACCGTGCTCGACCAGGCGGGTCTGAGCGAGCTCGTGGAGGCGCCGGTGCGCGCCACCCGCCTGCGGGTAAAGCCCGGGGTCTCCGTGGTCTTCGCGCTGCTCGACCCAGACAGCGCCCGCACCTGGGGCTGGGGCAGGCTGCTGTGGCCCGAGAGCCACGTCAAGACCGCGCTGCTGGCCCGCAAGGCCCTGCGCCACGGCCTGCGTACCACGGAGCGCCGTCTCAGCCCGGAGCTGGTGCTGCAGACCGGCCGGGTCAGCACGGACCCGCGGCTGCTGCCCCACCTGCGCGCCGCCTTCCGCCTGGGGGTCCTGCCTGAGCGCCGAGGCACCAGCATCCTGCGCTACAACCCGCTGCGGCGTCTGGTGGTGCACCACGGTCAGGAGGTGGTGCGCGTGACCACCTCCCCGCAGGACCAGCAGATAGCCCTGACTGAGCTGCTGGCCCAGGCGGTGCCGGTACCTCCCCGTACCGGGGTCATGCGCAGTCAGCTGCACCAGGGAACGCACCTGAGCGCCGTCCGCTACGTGGGCGACGGCGACCTGGGCGCCCGGCCTGACCACCAGGCCGCGGTGCGGGCAGGGGCGGCCCTGGCCCGGCTGCACCGCTACCAGGTCCCCCAGGTCACGGCCCCGGCAAGCACGCAGCGGCTGGCCCAGGTGCACGCCGAGGTGCTCAGCGCCCTGGACCCGTCCCTGGCCGCGCAGGTGCTGGAGACGGGGGCCGCCCTGCCCGCGCTGGCCGAGCCCGGCAGCCGCCCCGTGCTGAGCCACGGGGACTTCTCCCCCGACCAGGTCCTGGTGGACCGGGACCACGGCCAGGTGTGGCTGACGGACTTCGAGCGCCTGTGCCGGGCACCTGCCGCCCTGGACCTGGGGTCCTTCCTGTCCCTGGCCCCGCCCGGTACCGGGGCCGCCCTGCTGGAGGGCTACGCAGACGCCGGGGGCCAGCCGCCCCCGCAGCCGCTCCTGCAGGCCGGGGCGCTGCGCTCCCGCCTGGCCCGCCTGACTGAGCCGCTGCGCCGTGGCGCCCCGGGCTGGCACGAGCAGGTCTCCAAGGAGGCCCGGTCCCTGCGGGAGGCCGCTGGCCGGTGGTCCCCGCACGGGGCACGGGCACCCGGACCGGGGACGCTGAGGCACCTGGACCACCACACGCACCTGGCGTGACCTGTGCACAATACTTTTGTGAACCTCCGGGCGACGGTGGCCCGCTCCACCATCCACGCCAGGGTGATGTGCGCCATCGTCCTGGTGGCCCTGGCTGCGCTGGTGGTCTCCGGCGCGGTGGTGCTGGCACTGAGCCTGCGCGCCAGCCACAACCGGGTAGACGCCCGCCTGCGCATGTCCGTGGAGGCCCTGCGCCACCTCTCCAGCGACCCGGTGGACCCGCTGGCCTCCCGTCCCCCCGGCTCCGCCGAGGAGGTTCTGCGGACCTACCTGCGCCGCGCCTCCCTGTCCCCGGAGGAGGGCGAGCTGGGCATCGTCGAGGGCAGGCTGCGCTGGCTGGCGCCGCCCGGGCGGGGACTGCGCCCGGAGTCTGACGAGGCCCTGCTGGCGCACCTGCTCGCCCTGGCTGACGACCCTGATGCCCGGATCACCTCCGTGACCACCAGCAGGGGACGCTACCGCGTGCTGGTGGTACCGGTCCGGGACCAGAGCACCACGGTGGCCTACGCCCGGGTCGTGGACCTGGACCTGGCGGAGGCCGAGTCCTGGCACACCATGCGCTTCTACGCCCTGGCCGCCTGCGGGGCGCTGGCCCTGGTGGCCGGGATCGCCTGGTTCGGTGTCGGACACCTGCTACGGCCGATCGCCGCGCTGCGCAAGGCTACCGAGGCCATCCACGAGCAGGACCTCACCAGCCGGGTGGCGGTGCACGGCCACGACGACCTGTCCATGCTGGCCGACGCCGTCAACCGGATGCTGGACCGGGTGCAGCACGCGGTCCAGAACCAGCGGCAGCTGCTGGACGACGTCGGCCACGAGCTGCGCACCCCCATAACCATCCTGCGTGGTCACCTGGAGCTGGTGGACGCCCAGGACCCGGAGGACGTCACCCGCACCACCACGCTGGCCATCGACGAGCTGGACCGTATGGGCGTGCTGGTAAACGACCTGCTCGCCCTGGCCGCCTCACGCAGCATAGACAGCATCCAGGCCAGCCCCACCGACGTCGAGGAGCTGACGCTGCAGGTGCTGGACAAGGCCTCCGCCCTGGGGGACCGCTGCTGGCGGCTAGGGTCCTGCAGCCAGCAGACGGCGGTGCTGGACCCGGTGCGCACCACCCAGGCCTGGCTCCAGCTGGTGTCGAACGCCGTCCGCTACTCCGAGGCCGGCTCGGTAGTGACCCTGGGCTCGCAGGTGGACGGCGACGACGTCCTGCTGTGGGTGGAGGACGAGGGGATCGGCATCCCGGAGCACGAGATAGAGCTGGTGCGCCAGCGCTCCGCCCGCAGCAGCCTGACCCGCAGCAGCACGGGCGGGCACGGGCTGGGGCTGAGTATCGTGGAGGGGATCGTCTCCTCGCACGGCGGGGTGCTGGACATCAGGTCCACCCCTGGGCAGGGCTCGGTGTTCACCATGCGTCTGCCCCTGAAGGGCCCACCCAGCACCGCCCCTGAGGCGGTGTAGCAGGCCCGGGCGGGCCAGGTCAGGCAGGATGGAGGAGAAGCAGTGAGCACGGTGCTGGTGGTGGAGGACGAGGAGCGTATCGCCGCCTTCGTGGCCAAGGGGCTCAGGGCAGCGGGCTTCACCCCCCAGGTGGTGGGCCGGGGCCGGGACGCCGTCGAGAGCGTGCTGCTGGGCGGCGTGGACCTGGTGCTGCTGGACGTGGGCCTGCCGGATATTGACGGCTTCGAGGTGCTGGAGCTGCTGCGAGGGCAGGGGACGCAGGTGCCGGTCATCATGCTCACGGCCCGCTCCTCCGTGGCCGACCGGGTGGCGGGCCTGGAGAACGGGGCCGACGACTACGTGCCCAAGCCCTTCTCCTTCGAGGAGCTGCTCGCCCGGATCCGGCTGCGGCTGCGCCCCCAGGAGACCAGCACGGTCGGGGACCCGGGGAGGCTGGAGCGCGGCGGGCTGGTCCTGGACCTGCGCTCACGGCGCGTGGAGGTGGAGGGACGGGCCATAGACCTGTCCGCCCGGGAGTTCTCGCTGGCGGAGACCTTCATGCGGCACTACGGACAGGTGCTGACCCGCGAGCAGCTGCTGGCCGCCGTGTGGGGCATGGACTTTGACCCCGGCTCGAACGTGGTGGACGTGTACGTGTCCTACCTGCGTTCCAAGCTGGGCAAGGAGCGGCTGGAGACGGTGCGCGGGGTCGGCTACCGGCTCAGGTAGTTCCTGGAAGCCCCCAAGGGGCAGCAGGCCTGACGGCGCCGCTCCTGGAGGCCGCCTGGAGCGACGCTGACGGCTGCAGGGGCAGGGCCTGAGGCGCTACGGGCTCAGCCTCAGTCGTCCAGGTCGTCGTCGATGTCCCGGTCGTCGTCGTGGTCGTCGTCGGTCCCGGGGGCAGGTAGCGGCGCTGGCGGGGCCACCGGCTGGGGCGCTGGCTGCACCTCCGGGCCAGGGGCCGGCGGCAGCGGCTGGCCGCCAGGGTTCCCACCGGGAGGCTCCACGGGTGCGGCTGGGGGAGGCGCGTCGACGGCGCCCCCGGCAGCAGGGTCCTGCCCGTCAGGCGGGCTGGTGGCGTCGCCGCCGGCAGCGGGGGCCAGGACGGTGGCGCTAGGGGTGGCCGGGCTGCTGGGCACGAGCACCTGCACCCCTGGCTCTACCTTGTCCTGAGCCGGGTACCAGTACTGCAGGGCCATCAGCGTCACGAACAGCGCCGCGGCACCGGCAGTTACCAGCGCCACGAGTACCCGTACACGTCCACCACTCATACCAACGATAGTAGCCTGCCTGCCCGGGCCTGCCACGCCTCCGTCCGGGTCCCGGGCCTGCCACGCCTCCGTCCGGGTCCCGGGCCTGCCACGCCTCCGTCCGGGTCCCGGGCCTGCCACGCCTCCGTCCGGGTCCCGGGCCTGCCACGCCTCCGTCCGGGTCCCGGGACGGTCAGGGCCGTACGTGCCCCTGGCCCTCCACCACCCAGGTGGTGGAGGTCAGGTCCCGCAGCCCCATGGGGCCGCGGGCGTGCAGCTTCTGGGTGGAGATACCCAGCTCCGCCCCCAGTCCCAGCTGGCCGCCGTCGGTGAAGCGGGTGGAGGCGTTGACCATCACGACGGCGCTGTCCATGCCCGCGATAAAGGTGTTGACCACCCGCAGGTCCTGGGCCAGCACGGCCTCGGTGTGCCCGGTGGTGTGCTGGCGGATATGGTCTATGGCGGTCTCCAGCTTGTCCACCACCCGTACCGCCAGGTCCAGGGAGCCGTACTCGGTGTCCCAGTCGGCAGTGGTGGCCGCCGTCAGCTGCCTGTCGCGCTGGGTCCGGGCAGCCAGCGGCGCCAGCACCGAGCGGGTGGCCTCGTCCGCGTGCAGGGTCACGCCCCGCTCCCACAGGGCCTGCGCCACCAGCGGCAGGTAGGTGGCTGCCAGATGGGTGTGCACCAGCAGGGTCTCAGCAGCGTTGCACACCCCGACCCGCTGGGTCTTGGAGTTGACCACCACCTCCACCGCCTGGGACAGGTCCGCGGAGGCGTCGACGTAGACGTGGCAGTTGCCCGACCCGGTCTCGATCACCGGCACCTGCGCGTGCTCCACCACCGAGGCGATCAGCCCCGCCCCGCCCCGGGGCACCAGCACGTCCACCAGGCCCCGGGCCCGCATCAGGGCCTGGGCGCCCTCCCGGCCCGCCTGGTCCACGGTGGTGACCAGGTCAGCCGGCAGGCCGCAGCCCGCCAGGGCCGAGCGCAGCACCGCGACGATAGCCGCGTTCGAGGCCTGGGCCGCGCTGCCGCCCCGCAGCACCACGGCGTTGCCGGACTTGATGGTCAGGCTGGCCACCTCGATGGTCACGTTCGGGCGGGCCTCGTAGATCATTCCGACCACCCCCAGAGGCACGCGCTGACGTCGCACGCGCAGACCGTTGGGCAGCGTGGAGCCCTCCAGGACCTCCCCGACCGGGTCCGGCAGGGCCGCGACCTCCAGGACGGCCCCGGCGGCGGCCTCCAGACGCTGCTCGTCCAGGCGCAGACGGTCCAGCAGGCCCGGACGCATACCGGCGGCCTCAGCGTGCTCCAGGTCCAGGGCGTTGGCGGCCAGGATCTGCGGTACGGCGGTGAGCAGGGCCTGGGAGACCGCCACCAGGGCGGCGTCCTTGCGCTCCCGCGTGGCCTGGGCCAGGCTCCGCTGGGCGGCGCGGGCCCGGCGGGCCGCCTCCCCCACCAGCTGTTGCGCCGCCTCGGGGCTGCTGGCGGCCGGGGCCGTCTCCGGGGCCTTTACCGGCACCGTGCCGGGGCCGTCCTGTACCTGGTGGCTCGCCTCTGCAGTCATGTTCCTGCCCTTCCTGCTACGACCTTGGGGGAACCCTACGCCAGGACCCGCAGGCAGCGCCCTGCAGACAGGCCGTGGTCCCCCGGCAGGAGGGCTGCGTCGGGGCCGGTGGCACGCTGTCGCCTCGGGCGGCAGGCCGGGCAGCAGCAGGCCGGGCCCCTCAGGCCCCGGCTGTACGCGGCAGCTCGGCCAGGTCGTCCCGGTGCACCACCGGTGCCACGTGGTCCGGGGCGGGCGCGCCGCTGGCGCGGGCGTCCAGCACCTCAGCCAGCTCGGCGGAGGAGTAGCGGCACACGCCTCTGGCCAGCAGCCCGGCGGGCCCCAGCACCTCCACCACCGCGCCGGACTCGAAGTCCCCGCTGACCCCCACCACTCCAGGCAGCAGCAGGGACCTCTTGCCCACGGTCAGGGCCTGCTGCGCCCCGGCGTCCACACTGACCCGCCCCTCAGGCCGGGCGGCGTGCGCCATCCAAAGGCGGCGGCTGGAGCGGTGCGGGCCGGTGGCCGCGAACCAGGTGCCCACACCGGCAGGCAGCTCCTCAGCCCCCAGCAGCTCCAGGGCGTCGTCGGCGCTGGCGATCAGGGTGGCGGTGCCGGAGGCGCAGGCGATGGCGGCGGCCTGCACCTTGCTGCGCATCCCGCCGGTGCCCACCGCACTGCCCCGGCCCGTGACGTCGATCCGCGCCAGCTCGGCCAGGTCCGTGACCTCGCGCACGGGCCGGGCTCCAGGGGTGCCGGGGCGGGCGGTCCACAGGCCGTCCACGTCCGTGAGCAGCACCAGCAGGTCGGCGTTGACCAGGTGGGAGACCAGTGCGGCCAGGTGGTCGTTGTCCCCCAGGCTGACCTCGGTGTTGTTGACGGCGTCGTTCTCGTTGACCACCGGCACCGCCCCCAGGGACAGCAGGGCGTCAAAGGTGGCCCGCACCGTGCGGTAGTGGCTGCGCACCGCCACGTCCTGCCCGGTGAGCAGAACCTGGGCGGTGACCACGCCGTAGGCGCTCATGGAGGAGTCCCAGCGGCCCACCAGGCGCCCCTGCCCCACGCTGGCGGCCGCCTGCAGCAGCCGCAGCTCGCTGGGACGCCCGCCCAGTCCCAGGGGCACCAGGCCCGCGGCCACCGCCCCGGAGGAGACCAGCACCACGCTGTGCCCGCGCGCCCGCAGCCTGGCGGTCAGAGAGGCCAGGGTGTCGATCCGGTTCAGGTCCAGTCCCCCGTCCGGGCGGGTCAGGGAGGAGGAGCCGACCTTGAGCACCACCCGGGACCCGGGCGCCAGACGGCGGGGACGGCTCATGCGCGCGGCTCCTCCTCGTAGTCCTCCTCCCAGGCAGTGGCGTCGGTCCACAGGCCCTCCGCCCCCTCCGCCCGCAGCTCGGCCCGAGCGGCCTCCTTGGCGTCCATGAGCTCGTGGTACTCGGCCCGGCGCTGGACGTTGGTGCGGCGGCGGACCGGGTCGATACGGGCGTCGGTGCCGCGCGCCCCCAGCAGCTCAGGACCGGTGGTCAGGGTGGGCTCCCAGGTGAACAGGACCCCGCCGTCCAGGTCGCCGATAATCACCGGGTCCCCGGCGTGCGCCCCGGCCTTGACCAGCTCGTCCTCCACCCCGGCGGCAGCCAGGCGGTCCGCCAGGTAGCCGATGGCCTCGTTGTTGGAGAAGTCGGTCTGGCGCACCCAGCGCTCCGGCTTGCTGCCCCGCACCTGGTACACCTGCCCCTCGCTGGGGTGCTGGACCAGGGTGACGGTAGCCACCACCTCCGGCTTGCGGCGTCCCACCGCCGCGGGCCTGATCACCGGCCGCTCCTCCTGGGGGCTGCCGGCGGGCGCCAGGGCCCGGGCGTGCTCCACCAGGCGGGCCAGGGCAAAGGACAGGGGCCGCAGGCCCTGGTGGGAGACGGCAGAGACGGTGAACACCGGCAGGCCGCGGGCCTCCAGCTCCTCACGCACGAACTCGGCCAGCTCGGCGGCGTCGGGCACGTCCGCCTTGTTGAGCACCACCACCCGGGGACGCTCCATCAGCGGCAGGCGGCCCGTGCGGGCGGGGTCGGCCTCCTTGCCCCCCAGGCCGGAGGCGTAGGCCGCCAGCTCGGACTCGATGGTGTCCAGGTCGCTGAGCGGGTCGCGTCCGGGCTCCAGGGTGGCGCAGTCGACCACGTGGGCGATCACCGCGCAGCGCTCGATGTGGCGCAGGAACTCCAGGCCCAGGCCCTTGCCCTGGCTGGCTCCGGGGATCAGGCCGGGCACGTCGGCGATCGTGTAGCGGGTCTCCCCTGCCTCCACCACCCCGAGGTTGGGCACCAGGGTCGTAAAGGGGTAGTCCGCGATCTTGGGGCGGGCGGCTGACAGGGCGGCGATCAGGGAGGACTTGCCTGCGCTGGGGTAGCCGACCAGGGCCACGTCGGCGATGGTCTTGAGCTCCAGCACCACGTCAAGCTGCTGGCCGGGCTCTCCCAGCAGGTGGAATCCGGGGGCCCGCCTCTGGGAGGAGGCCAGGGAGAAGTTGCCACGCCCCCCGGTGCCGCCAGCCGCGACTACGACGCGCTCGCCAGGCTCCAGCAGGTCGGCCAGCACGGTGCCCTCGCTGTCCTTGACCACGGTGCCTGCCGGGACGGGAAGCACCAGGTCCTTGCCGTCCTGGCCGCGCCGCCAGTCCCCCATGCCCGGGGTGCCGTTGGTGGCCCGCTGGTGGGGTGAGCGGTGGTAGCTGAGCAGGGTGGTCACCCGGGGGTCGACCTCCAGGACCACCGAGCCGCCGTGCCCGCCGTCGCCGCCGTCAGGGCCGGCCAGGGGCTTGAACTTCTCGCGGTGGATGGAGGTGCACCCGTCCCCGCCCGAGCCGCCGGAGGCGTGGAGGACCACGCGGTCTATGAAGGTGGGCATCTTGTCTCCTTGGGTGCTTGGGGAGCCTGCTGAGCGGCTAGCCGGGTTCTCCCTCAGGGCCGTTGCGGGACCGGGGCTGGTTCATGCGGCGAGGGCGGACGGCTTAAGCCGTCCGCCCTCATAGAGATTGCGGGTGCTCTCAGGCTCAGGCCTCAGCGAGCACGACGTTGACGACGCGGCGCCCACGGTGGGTGCCGAACTCCACGTTCCCCGCCTCCTTGGCAAAGAGGGTGTCGTCGTTGCCGCGGCCCACGTTGGTGCCGGGGTGGAAGTGGGTGCCGCGCTGGCGGACGAGGATCTCCCCAGCCTTGACGAACTGGCCGCCGAAGCGCTTCACGCCCAGGCGCTGAGCGTTCGAGTCACGACCGTTGCGGGAGGAACCAAGACCCTTCTTGTGTGCCATGTCAGCCTCTTTCTGTGTGCTTGTGCGTCTAGGACCGGAGGGTCACTTGATCGCGGTGACCTTGATGGCAGTCAGCTTGGCGCGGTGGCCCTGGCGCTTGCGGAAGCCGGTCTTGTTCTTGAACTTGAGGATGTTGATCTTGGGGCCCTTCTCGTCGCCGATGATCTCGGCCTTGACGGAGGACTTGGAGAGCGCGGCAGCTCCGGTGGTCACCTTGTCACCGTCTACCAGCATGACGGGGGCGAGGGACACCTCGTCACCAATCTCACCAGCAAGCTTGTCGACGACCACGACGTCGCCGACGGAGACCTTCTCCTGACGGCCGCCGGCCTTGACGATCGCGTAGACCACGTTGTTGCTCATCTCTGTCGAAGTTCTTCAGGATGCCTCCCGGGCGGCTAGGGCCTGGGTCGCATCCTTCCTTGGGCAATGGTGCGTGACGCACCGGCTGACTACTTTACGTGCTCGCCCTACCTGGTTCCAAGCCAGGTCACCGCGCACCTCTGTGTTCTTGGGCACGGAGCACCGCCCGTTGCCGCCTGCTGCTGACGGCGGACGCCTGGGCGGGCGGGACCATAGGCTCCCCGCCCGCCCAGGTGGTGCTCAGTCCTGCTTGGGGCGACGCCGCAGCCACAGCACCGCGCCCCCCAGCAGGGCCAGCCCGGCTCCCGGCAGGAGCAGCCAGCCGCTGGCGCCGGTGCGTGCCAGGCCCCCGGCAGCCTTGCCGCCTGCACCCGCACCCGGGGCCTGCGGAGCGGTGCCACCAGTGCCAGCCACCAGGTCACCGCCCCCGGTGACACCGGTCCGGGAGGCGAGGCCGCCCCCGGCGGTCGGGGTGACGGCAGCACTGGCCGAGGCCTGCGCCGTGGCCCGCTGCGTAGCGCCGGCACCCGCAGTGGGCGTGGGCGTAGGCGTGGGCGAGGCCGTGGGCCCGGTCCCGGGCTCCTTCCCGGGCGTGGGAGCCGGGGTCGGGTTCTCGGGGCCCGCCTGGCTGGCCGCCCCTACGACCACGGTGAGCGTCACCGACTCGGTCACCTGTCGGGCCGGGGTCCCGGTGACGGCGCGCAGGCTGAGCCGGTAGGTGCCCGGGTGGGAGAACACCCAGGCCCCGTGCAGGTGCGTGGGAGAGCTGGTACGCAGCCGGTTCTGGCTGGCGTCCGCGGTATTGAGGTAGGTGGTGAAGCCAGCCCCTAGCAGGGTCTGCGCGCCAAAGACCACCCGCCCGCCAGCCGGGCCCTCCAGCAGGGTCATCTCGTAGTCCAGGCCCTCGGGGAAGCCGGAGTAGTCCACCCCCTCGGTGCTGAAGCCGGGCCAGAGCTGGTTCGGGGTCACCTGGCTCTCCGGCACCACGTAGACCTTCTGCCCCACCGCGCCCACGACGTCGTAGGAGGGGTCGGTCAGCTCGGCGGAGCGGGTCCAGGCAAAGCCCTCCCCCACCTTGAGGGTGACCGCCCCGACCTCGCGCAGCACCGACCTCCTGCCGGAGTCGTCCTTGACGGCGATCAGGTGGCCCTGGCCGTCCTGGCCCTTGACCAGCCGCAGGTCCAGGTGCCCGTGCTCGATCGTGACCTTGGTGGCGTCCAGCCCCTGCTCCGGGACGGAGGGGGCGGGGTCGTCAGGCAGCGGACGGCCCGGCTGCTCTCCGGGAGCCCCCTGGTCCCCGCCCTGGTCACCCTGGCCGCCCTGGCCGCCCTGGTCCGGCGGAGCAGCCGCACCCCCTTCACGCAAGGGCAGCTCGAGCTCCGCGCTGAGGCCGGTGGAGACCGCAGGGTCAGAGACGCTGTGCACGACGGCCCGGACGTTGGCGGCCGGGTGGGGCCGGACCTCGACCTTCAGCAGCGCCGACCGCTGGCAGCCGTCCAGGTCCAGCACCACGTCCTGGCCCCCGACAACGGCACCCTCAAAGCTGCAGGCGGGGAAGCGGTCGCCTGCACGGTCCTCCGGGTCGTGCAGGGAGACGCGGTAGCCGGCGCTCAGGGCCGGGTCCATACCGCTCAGGCGCACCACCGAGTGGCCGGGGCGGGCCGGGTCCGGGCTCAGCGAGAAGTCCACCCGCCTGCTGGAGACGGCGCGCGTGGCGTAGTCCAGCAGGCCGGTTCCGGCGGTAGGCGCCTGCAGCTGGGCGGCGCTGGCGGAGACCGTCACCTCGCCGTCGGCAGCCCGGTAGGGCCGGGGCGCCGAGGCCCAGCGGCTCGCCGGACCCTGGGCGGGCAGGTACACGGCCTGGATGGTGGCGCTGTCAGAGCCCAGGGCCTCGTAGGTGACCGCCTGGCCACCGGTGACCTCCAGCTCGCTGAGGTGGTGCCCGTCGATAGTCAGCACCAGGGTGCCCTCGTCTGCCGGGTTGCCGGTGCTGAAGGCGATCTCCGTCTTGTAGGCGCCGCCACGCAACTCCTGGGGGGCTGGACGCAGGGTGAGGCCGTGCCCGCCCTCACCCTGCTGGGGCGCCTGGGCGAAGGCGGCGGGGAGGTCCGACACCTTGTGCACCACGGGCGAGGTCCCCCCCACCTGCCAGACGATCGGGGTGGGCTCGGAGGCGATCAGGGCGTGGTCGCCCTCCGCGCTGCGGGCCACGGCCCGGTAGTACAGGGTGTAGCGCCCCGGCTTGGAGAAGAGCGTGTACATGTGGTCGTGGCGCGGGAAGAAGATGCTGCGGTGCACGCTGTCCCGCGAGGAGTAGAGGCGCCTGATCAGGCCACCGGTGTCCTTGAAGACCTCCACGTGCCCAGGCCCCTCCACCCCGACCAGGTCGAGGGCGTAGGTGCCGTCCTCGAAGGCCCCGTCGGCGGCGGCCTCCGTCACGGAGGGGTCCACCCCCACGCCCGCGAAGATCGGCTCCTGGGAGGTGTCCACGTTCTGGGGGGCGGCGTTGTAGACGGTGCCCGCCTCGCCCAGGAAGTCCAGGCGCTGGTCCCCTCCGGGCACCACGAACAGGTTGGCCGGGACCGGCCCCCCGGCGCGGGTCTGGCCGAGCCACAGGACCACGTCCTGGGGGTCGTGCCCGCCGGCCTTGATGGAGAGCCTGCCGTGGGCGGCGTCGTAGAACGGCACGGGAGCGTCCACGTGCGTGCGGGTGAGCACGGTCCGGCCCAGGTCAGGGCTGGCCCAGGCCTGCACCACTCCTCCACCCAGCACCAGGGAGAACAGGGCGAGCAGCAGCACGGGCAGGCGCCGCCCACGCGCCCGGCGGCGCCAGGCGCGTGGGAGAGCAGCGTTGAGGGGGATCTGACGCATCTGCGGGGAGCACTTTCTAGCAAGAGTTGATAGTGGTTATCAATCTTGCTTCGGGTGCCCCGCTCTGGTCAACTTCGGTGCGCCTGCTCGGCCGCCGCCGCGATCTGCGCCAGGGCGTTGCGCGCCACCTCCCGGGAGGCCTCGTCAACCGGTTCGGCGGCCTCCGCCGCCTTGCCCGCCTCCGTACCGCGCTCGCGCGCCCCGGAGGCGGACGGCTCCTGCTTGGACCTGCGGCCCCGGCCGGATCCCCGGGAGGCCGAGGCGGACATGTCCACCGCCTGGTTCTCCACCGGGTCGTCGTGGACGATGAAGCCACGCCCCCCGCAGCAGTCGCACTGGGTGGAGAAGGCCTCCACCAGGCCCTGCCCCACGCGCTTACGGGTCATCTGCACCAGCCCCAGGCTGGTTACCTCCGTGACCTGGTGGCGAGTACGGTCACGCCCCAGGCACTCGACCAGACGGCGCAGCACCAGGTCACGGTTGGCCTCCAGCACCATGTCCACGAAGTCGATCACCACCATGCCGCCGATATCGCGCAGCCGCAGCTGGCGCACGATCTCCTCAGCCGCCTCCAGGTTGTTGCGGGTGACCGTCTCCTCCAGGGTACCCCCAGCCCCGCCCGTGAAGCGCCCGGTGTTGACGTCGATCACGGTCATGGCCTCGGTGCGGTCAATGACCAGGGTGCCGCCGCTGGGCAGCCACACCTTACGGTCGAAGCCCTTAGCCAGCTGCTCGTCCACCCGGTGGGCGGCGAACACGTCCTGCGGCTCCACCCAGTGGACCAGCCGGTCGGCCAGGTCCGGGCTGAGCTCGGTCACGTACTCGCTGATCGTGGCCCAGGCGTCCCGGCCGGAGACGATCAGCTGCTTGAAGTCCTCGTTGAAGACGTCACGCACCACACGTACCGCCAGCTCCGGCTCGCCCTTGAGCAGCACCGGGGCCTTGCCGGAACCGGACATGACCTGCTTGGCCTTCTTGTCGATGGACTCCCACTGCTTGAGCAGGCGCTGCACGTCGGCCGACAGCTGCTCCTCGCTAGCCCCCTCCGCGGCGGTGCGCACGATCACGCCGGCGTCGTCGGGAACGACCTTCTTGAGGATCTTCTTGAGGCGGGAGCGCTCCGTGTCCGGCAGCTTGCGGGAGATGCCCGTCATGGTGCCACCGGGCACCAGCACCAGGTACCGGCCCGCCAGGGTGACCTGGCTGGTCAGGCGCGCGCCCTTGTGCCCGATGGGGTCCTTGGTGACCTGCACCAGCACGGTGTCACCGTTGGACAGGGCCTCCTCGATACGGCGGGGCCTGCCCTCCATGCCGGCGGCGTCCCAGTTGACCTCACCGGCGTAGAGCACGGCGTTGCGCCCCTTGCCCAGGTCCACGAAGGCGGCCTCCATGGAGGGAAGCACGTTCTGCACGCGGCCGATGTACACGTTGCCGACCATGGAGGTCTGGGTACGGCGGGCCACGTAGTGCTCCACCAGCAGGCCGTCCTCCAGGACCGCGATCTGGTTGAGCCCGCCCTGCTCGCGCACGATCATCTGGCGCTCCACGGACTCGCGGCGGGCCAGGAACTCGGCCTCGGTGACGATCGGGCGGCGGCGTCCGGCGGCCCGGCCCTCACGACGGCGCTGCCGCTTGGCCTCCAGGCGGGTGGAGCCCTTGGGCGCGGTGATCTCGTCACGGACGTCACGGGACTCGGCACGCTCGGCCCGGGAGCGGGAGCGGCGGCGGCGCCGACGGCGCGAGGAGCCCTCGGCGGCCTCCACGTCATCGTCGTCACTGGTCTCACCCTCGGACAGGGCCTCCTGCGGGGCGTCCTCCGCTGAGCTGCTGGCCTCACCCTCCTCCGCACGGTTGCGGGAGCGACGGCCCCGGCCACCGCGGCGACGCTTGCGGGTGCCGCGCTCCTGCTCCTCACCTTCGGCTGCAGCCTCCGCCTCCGGGGTCTCCGAGGTGTCGGCGTCCGTCGGCTGCGGCTCAGCCTCGGGAGCGGCCTGCGGGGCCTGGGCGGCGGCGGTGGCCTTACGACGGCGGCGCTTGGCGGGGGCAGGGGCGGCCTCCGTAACCGCCTCGCCTTCGTCGCTGCCCGCCTGGTCCGAGGCGGGCGGCTCAGCCTGGGGAGCGGCCTGCGGGGCCTGGGCGGCGGCGGTGGCCTTACGACGGCGGCGCTTGGCGCGAGCCGGGTCCGGGGCCTGGAACAGGAGCGAGGCGGCGGGGAGGCGGGGAGAGTCCTCGGACGTCTCCGGCTCCGCCTCCAGCAGCTCCGCCTCCAGCAGTTCCGCCTCCTCCTCTGGGGCCAGGGCCGCCTCTGCGGGCGCGACCTCCGGCTCCGGGGCGGGGGCCGGGGCGGCCTGGGCCGCCACCACCTTGCGGCGGCGACGCTTAGGGGCGGGAGCCGGGCTCGGCTCAGAGAGCTCCGGCGCAGTCTCGGCAGGAGCCTCGGCAGCGGCCTCCGCCGCGGCGGGCTGCTCAGCCTCGTCAGCCTCAGCCTCCGCAGCCTCTACGGCAGCCGCCTCAGCGGCGGGAATCTCCACGGCGGGCGGCTCGGCAGCCGCGGCCTCCACCTTGCGACGGCGACGCTTGGGGGCAGGCTCGGGCACCTCCGCAGACTTTACGGCAGACGCCTCAGCGGCGGGAATCTCCGCGGCGGGCGGCTCGGCAGCCGCGGCCTCCACCTTGCGACGGCGACGCTTGGGGGCAGGCTCGGGCGCCTCCGCAGACTTTACGGCAGACGCCTCAGCGGCGGGAATCTCCGCGGCGGGCGGCTCGGCAGCCGCGGCCTCGACCTTGCGACGGCGACGCTTGGGGGCAGGCTCGGGCACCTCCGCAGCAGCCGCGGCCTCAGCAACCTGCGTCTCTACGCCGGGCTCCGCCGTCGTCTCAGACGCCGAGGACTCAGCCTCGGCAGGCTCCTCCTCCGCAGTCACCTCACCCTCCGGGGCCTCCCCGGCGGTGGCCCCGGCCTTGGTCCGGGACCCAGCGACCGCGCGCCCTGCGGCGTCGTCGCCAGCAGCAGCCTCCGCGACCGCCTCCGGCTGGGACGACGCCTTCTTGCGCCCGCGGCGCACCGGCTTCCTGGCCTCCTGCGCACCCGGCTCCACTGCGGCTGGCGCGTCCTGCTCGGCAGCCAGAACGGGCTCGCTCTGGGCGGCTACCGCCTTGCGACGTCGACTCGCCGGGGCTGGAGCAGCAGCGGCCTCCACCACCTCAGCCTTCGGGGAGTCAACGGCCTCAGCGGCGTCCTTGTCAGTGTTTCGGACCATGATGCAGAGCACCCTCCGTGCACCTCACCACCGCCGTACCTGCGGGGCTCTGGTGCGGTTGTGCGCCCAGGGGGCGAAAAAGTCTGTAGGTACGCCCCTCGGGGCGACGGGCCCGGACGACGTCTGCGCGTCCAGGGACTGCGGCGACGCTCAAGCGGCGCAAGGTCCCCGGCGGGATCGTCGTACAGGCACGGGCCCTGCCGCCCGGTACGGGGGCCGCGGAGCCAAGGCGAGTATCGCACAGCCCAGCGGCCTGCGCGCCGCGACCTCCCGAGTCGCACCTCACGCCGTCGAGCACCGCCGCCGGCAGGCCCCGCGAGCAGCCGCCGCACGTTACGCAACAGAAGCCGCAACCATCACGTGCAAGACGACATCCTGTCGCAACAGCCTTATAATCACAATTGCTCAGGACCAACGTCCTGACGTTTCCGTCTAACTCTTAGCACTCTTGAAAGGGGCAACGATGGCGCTCGCCCCAATGGCGCTGGACTCCCTTGACCTGGCTAGGTGGCAGTTCGGCATCACGACCGTCTACCACTTCATCCTCGTGCCGCTGACCATCGGCCTGTCCCCCCTGGTCGCCCTCATGGAGACCCAGTGGATCCGCACCCGCAACGAGCAGTGGCTGCGCGCGACCAAGTTCTTCGGACGCCTGCTGCTCATCAACTTCGCCCTCGGCGCGGCCACGGGCATCGTCCAGGAGTTCCAGTTCGGCATGAACTGGTCCGAGTACTCCCGCTTCGTGGGCAACGTGTTCGGCGCACCCCTGGCCTTCGAGGCCCTGCTGGCCTTCTTCCTGGAGTCGACCTTCCTGGGCCTGTGGATCTTCGGCTGGGACCGCCTGTCTCCCAAGCTGCACAACCTGTGCATGTGGATGGTCGGCATCGGCACGAACGTCTCCGCCTTCTTCATCCTGGCCGCCAACACCTGGATGCAGCACCCCGTCGGCGCTGTCATCAACCCCGCCACCGGCCGGGCCGAGCTCGACGGCGTGGGCGGCTTCTTCGCGATCCTCACCAGCGAGCTGCTCATCACCACCCTGCTGCACGTGATCGGGACCTCCTTCCTGGTGGCCGGGACCATGATCTTCGGCGTGTCCGTGTGGTGGATGGTCAAGGCCTCCGCCGCCAAGCAGGAGTACGAGGCCCGCGACCTGTGGCGCCGCATGACGCGCTTCGGCGGCGTCGTCGTGATCGTCTCCGGCCTGCTGACCGCGGCCACCGGGCACGCCCAGGGCCAGGTCGTCGTCAAGGAGCAGCCCGCCAAGATGGCCGCCGCCGAGATGCTCTGCGAGAGCCAGGAGGGGGCCGGATTCACCGTAGCCGCCTTCGGCAAGTGCGAGGACGGCACCGCCCAGCACATCATCACCATCCCTGGCGTCTACTCCTTCATGGCCACCAACGACTTCAACGCCAAGATGATGGGCCTCAAGGAGGCTCAGGCCATGTACGAGGAGCGCTACGGCGCCGGGCAGGACTACACGCCCGACGAGATGGTCACCTTCTGGTCCTTCCGCCTCATGATCGGGGTGGGCATGATCTCCGTGCTCGTGGGCGCCGTGGGCCTGTGGCTGATCCGCAAGAACCGTCTCATAACCAGTCCGCTGTTCGGCAGGCTGGGACTGTGGATCCTGCCCCTGCCCTTCATCGGGGCCTCCTTCGGCTGGATCTTCACGGAGATCGGCCGCCAGCCCTGGGTGGTGGCCCCCAACCTGGCAGACCCCGTGTCACAGGTCTACATGCGTACCGCTGACGGCGTGTCCACCGTCGTCTCCTCCACCACCGTCCTGACCTCGATGGTGCTGTTCACCGTCCTGTACGCGGTCCTCGGCGTCATCTGGTTCATGCTGCTACGCCGCTACATCCGTGAGGGCGTGCGCACCCCCGTGGCCGCCAGCGACTCCGCCGCGGGCGAGACCGAGAACCAAGCCCTCTCCTTTGAGTACTGAGCCGAGCAGAAGGAAGTACACATCATGACGCTCCCCATCCTCTGGTTCATCCTCATCGCCGTCCTGTGGATCGGCTACCTCACCCTTGAGGGCTTCGACTTCGGCGTCGGCATGCTCCTGCGCGTCCTGGGCAAGGACGAGCGCGAGCGCCGGGCCATGGTCAAGACCATCGGCCCCCACTGGGACGGCAACGAGGTCTGGCTGCTCACCGCCGGTGGGGCCACCTTCGCGGCCTTCCCCGAGTGGTACGGCACCCTGTTCTCCGGCGCCTACCTGGTCCTGTTCCTGATCCTGCTGTGCCTGATCGTGCGCATCTGCGCCATCGAGTGGCGCACCAAGATCAACTCCCAGACCTGGCGGGACCGCTGGGACTGGGCGCACATCGTCTCCGCCTGGATCCCCTCGATCCTGTGGGGCGCGGCCTTCGCGAACCTGGTGCAGGGCATGCGCATCGAGGTGGTGGAGACGGCGAGCGGCACCGTCGTAAAGCCCGAGCTCGTGCCCGCCAGCGGCCTGCTGGCTGGCTCCTCCCACCAGCTCACCGGCGGCTTCCTGAGCCTGCTGACCCCCTTCACCATCCTGGGTGGGGTCATGACCTGCCTGCTGTTCGTCACGCACGGGGCGCTGTTCATCGCGCTCAAGACCAGCGGCGACCTCTCCGAGCGCGCCAAGGGCCTGGCCAAGAAGTCCGCCCTGGCCTCCACCGGCGTCACGGCCGTCTGGGCGCTGTGGGCACAGGTTGCCTACTCCCTGAACGCCCTGGCCTGGGTCCCGCTGGTACTGGCGGCCCTGTCCCTGGTGGGCTCACTGCTGTTCACGCTCCAGGGCAGGGAGAAGCCCGCCTTCTGGCTGCACTTCGGCGGGATCGCCTTCGCCGTGGTGTTCGTATTCGCGGCCATGGCCCCCAATGTCATGCGCTCCTCCGTCAACGAGGCTTACTCGCTGACCATCGCCCAGGCTGCCTCGGCTGACGTGACCCTGACGATCATGACGATCGCCGCCGTGATCTTTGTGCCGCTGGTGCTGGGCTACACGGTGTGGGGCTACATGGTCTTCTCGGCGCGGATCAACGCTGAGAAGATCGACCCCAACACGGGTGGGCTGCACCCCACCAGGATCCGCGACTCCAAGCAGCCCGAGGTAGCTCTGCACTGAGCCTGCCCGGGCCTGCGAGGGGCCGTCCCGGGCCCGCGTCGGGCGGGTGCGGGGTCCGCACCGGGCCTGCACCGAGCAGATTCTGTCCCGAGGACGGCTCGTTCGGGTACTCCTAAGCGGGGGCCGTGTCACCAGCAGTGGTCGACACGGCCCCCGCTCTACCTATCCCCGCCCCACCCAACCCCCTTGTCTACCGCGAGACCGGGACATATGGCTCGCGAGACCGGGACATATGGCTCGCGAGACCGGTAAGGATGCACTAAGCCGCAACAGCCAGCGGACTCGTCAGCAGCGGCGCCGTTCCTTGAACCAGGCGCCCGCGACCCACCCCGCTCCCCTGACGGCCCTGCGCCTCAGCGACACGCTGTGGCCTCAGACCACCACCTTGGGCACCAGCCACCAGCCAACCGTTACGGTTCCCACAAGCGACGACGACGTCGCCGTCGCCACACTCACGGCGATCAGTCCCCCAGCCACAGCAGCCGCCCACCCCCAAGCCCCATCCACACCACCAACCAACACGTCAAGCTCTCCTGCGTCCCCAAAGCCCACCACCCCAGTTATCCACAACTAAGGCCCCCCTTACCGAACTCGCGAGCCATATGTCCCGGTCTCGCGGTACCGATATCCCGGTCTCGCGGTAGACAAGGGGCGGGTGGGACATTGGACCTGCTCGCCTATCCTGTTGCCGTGAAACCACTGGACCCCAGGCTGATGCGCTACGCGCGCGCCGCCCGCCGCTACATCATCCTCACGGCGGTAACTGGCGCGCTCACCGCAGCCCTGGTGATCGCCCAGGCGGTGCTGGTAGCCCGCACCATCTCCCCCGTCATCGGCGGCCAGGCCGGCTGGGCCGACGTCGCCCCCCTGGTGCTGGGCCTGGCGGCGGTCCTCGGGGCCCGCCTCCTGGTGCTGCACGTGCAGGAGAGCCGCGCCCACCGCGCCGCCACCGCCACCATCACGGAGCTGCGCGCCCAGGTGCTGCGCCACACCGTAGCCCTGGGGCCCCGCTGGCAGGCACAGCACGCCACCGGCACCTCCACCCTGGTGACCCGGGGCCTGGAGGACCTGGAACCCTACCTCACCCGCTACCTGCCGCAGCTGCTGCTCGCCGCCACCGTCACCCCGGCCACCGTCGTCGTGATGCTGACCCAGGACCTGGCCTCCACCGTCGCCGTCGTGCTGACCATCCCCCTGATCCCGGTGTTCATGATCCTGGTGGGGCGCATGACCGCCAGCCACTCCGCCGAGCGCCTGGAGACCATGAAGCGGCTGGGCGGGCAGGTGCTGGACCTGCTGGCCGGGCTGCCCACCCTCAAGGCGCTGGGCCGCGAGCAGGGCCCGGAGCAGCGCGTGCGCGCCCTGGGAGAGGCCTACAACCGGGCCACCATGTCCACCCTGCGCGTGGCCTTCCTCTCCGGGGCGGTGCTGGAGTTCATCACCACCCTGTCGGTGGCGATCATCGCCGTGGAGACCGGTTTCCGGCTCCTGTACGGGTACATGGACCTAGCGACGGCGCTGCTGGTCATCATGATCGCCCCCGAGGTCTACCAGCCCCTGCGGCAGGTCGGCTTCCAGTTCCACGCCTCCGCCAACGGGGTGGCCGCCGCCGACGCCGTCTTCCAGGTGCTGGACACGCCCGTGCCTGAGCAGGGCACGCGCAGCGCCCCGGACCTGTCCCGCACCGCCATCAGCATCGAGGGCCTGAGCGTGGCCGCCCGCGGGGCCTGGGCGCCCTGCTCCCTGAGCGCCACCATTGAGCCGGGCCAGCTCGTGGCCCTCACCGGCGGCTCCGGGGCTGGCAAGACCACCACCGCCCAGGTGCTGCTGGGTCTGCTGCCCGCCGGGCGCGGCACCGTCCGCCTGCTGCCCCGCCCCACGCCGTCTGGCCACCCCCACCGGGCCGCCAGCCTGCCCGGTGGCACGCCCCTGGAGCTGTCCCAGGTGGATCCCGCCTCCTGGTGGCGGCAGGTGACCTGGGTGCCGCAGCGCCCCACCATCGTCCCCGGCACCGTGCGCGAGAACGTCCTGGGGGACGACGCCGCCACTCACTCCCCCGCCACCCAGTCCCGGCTGGAGCAGGCTGCCCGGCAGACCGGCTTCAACGAGGTGGTGGAGACCCTGCCTGCAGGCTGGGACACGCCGCTGGGCCACGGAGGCGTGGGCCTGTCCCTGGGGCAGCGCCAGCGCCTGTCCCTGACCCGCGCCCTGCTGGCCACCACCCCGCTGGTGGTGCTGGACGAGCCCACCGCCCACCTGGACGCCGCCAGCGAGGCCCACGTGCTCCGGGCGGTACAGGCCCTGCGTGACGCGGGCCGCACGGTGGTGGTGATCGCCCACCGGGCCGCCCTGGTGGCTGTCGCCGACCAGGAGGTCCGGGTCTCCGCCCGTCCCGACCCCCGCCTGGGGACCCCGGAGCCTGCCAGCCTTCATGCGGACGGGCCACAGCCAGCCACCCCCCATGCGGCCACTCCCCAGACAGACACCCCCCAGTCAGGCCTTCCCCAGGCATCCACCCCCACAGCCGCCGTGGAGGTCCAGGCATGAGCACCACCACCCGCACCGCCACGCTGCTGCTTACCGCCCCCGAGCGGCGGGCCCTACGGCGGGCCCTGGGCCTGCTGGACCTGGACCGCAGGCGCTTTGCCCTGTCCGTGCTCACCGGCACGCTGGGACTGGCCAGCGCGGTGGGACTGTCAGCCGTGTCAGCCTGGCTGATAGCCCGCGCCTCCCAGACCCCTGAGGTGGTGGCCCTGGGGGTGGCGCCGGTGGCGGTGCGCTTCTTCGGCATCTCCCGCTCGGTGCTGCGCTACTGCGAGCGCCTGGTCTCCCACGACACCGCCCTGCGTGGCATGACGGCGCTGCGCACCCACCTGTACGAGATCCTGTCCACCTCCCGCAGCGACAACGTGGCCCGGCTGCGTCGCGGGGACGTGCTGGCCCGGGTGGGCAACGACGTGGACGCCGTCGGTGACCTGCTGGTGCGCGCCTACCTGCCTATGTGCGTGGCAGCCTGCCTGGGCCTGGCCTCTACCGCACTGGTGGGGGCCGTACACCCTGCCAGCGGCCTGGTGCTGGCTGCCGGGCTGCTGCTGTCCGGCCTGGGAGGTCCCCTGGCCACCATGCAGGCCGCCCGCCGGGCCGAGCTGGCCCGCCAGAGCGAGGCCACGGAGGTGGCTGCCCTGGCGCACACGGTGCTGGAGGGGGGCACCGAGCTGGCGGTGGCCGGACGCCTGGAGCAGGTCATGTCCACCCTGGCCAGCACGGAGGCCCGGCTGGCGCGCAGCCGCGACCGGGCCGCCCGGCCTGCCGCCTGGGCGGCGGTACTGGACCTGGCGGGAATGGCCTTGGCGGTTCTGGGCAGCATCGTCCTGGGCGTGCCTGCGGTGAGCAGCGGCCAGCTGCCCCCTGTGATGCTGGCTGTCACCGTGCTGGTGCCGCTGGCGGCCTTTGAGGCCAACGCCGCCCTGGGGCCCGCCACCGTGCAGCTGGTGCGCTCCGCCGGGGCCGCCCAGCGGGTGGTGGAGCTGGTGGAGACGGCGGAGGCCTCGACCGTGCAGGCGCCCGCCCCCCGGCCGCTGGCGGAGCCTGCCGCTACCGGCCCCGTGCTGCAGGCCCGGGACCTGGCTGTGGGCTGGCCGGGAGGGCCGGTGGTGGTCCAGGGGGTGGACCTGGAGCTGCGTCCGGGCCGCCGTCTGGCGGTAGTGGGCCCCTCTGGCACCGGCAAGACCACCCTGCTGCTCACGCTGGCCGGTCTCCTGGAGCCTAAGGGCGGACAGCTTGGTCTTGACGGCGCAGCCCCCTGGGAGGCCGCCCGCCCGGACGCTGCCAGCCGCCTGGTGCTCACGGCGGAGGACGCGCACGTGTTCTCCACGACCGTGCTGGAGAACCTACGGGTGGCTGACGGCGCCCTGAGCGCCCCGCAGGCCACGCAGCTGCTGGAGCGGGCGGGCCTGGGAGCCTGGCTGAGCTCCTTGCCGCAGGGCCTGGACACCCTGCTGGGGGCTGACGCCCGTGACGTCTCCGGCGGGGAGCGGCGCCGTCTGCTGCTGGCCCGGGCCCTGGCCGCCCCGGCCCCGCTGCTGCTGCTGGACGAGCCCGCCGAGCACCTGGACGCCGCCACCGCGGACGCCCTGGTGACCGACCTGCTGCTGGGGGGCACGGGGGCTGCCGTGCCCGCCCCCGCCAGCCGGGGGGTGCTGCTGGTGACGCACCGGCTCAGCGCCCTGGACAGCGCCGACGAGGTGCTGGTGCTGGGCCCCGACCCCGCCGATCCGCAGGGGCCTGCCCGGGTGCTGGAGCGCGGCACCCACGCCGAGCTGGTCGCCTCCTCCCCCGGCTACCGCTGGGCCCTGGAGCAGGAGCTGGAGCTGCGGCGGGCAGACGGACAGCCAGCCACCGGACACGAGCAGGAAGGCAAGCATGAGCAACCCGGCCGCTGAGCCCGCTCCCGGCCCCAGGCGGCCGGTGCACGGCTCCCGCCTGGCGTACGCGATCCACGCCAACCACGACCACCCTGACGGCTCGCAGCCCACCAGCACGGCCCTGGTGCGGGCGGCGCTGCGCCTGACCAGCTCCCTGCAGGTGCCCGACGCCCTGCGCCGCCTGGTGGACTCCGCCTGCTCCCTGACGGGCGCGCAGTGGGGCACGATCACAGTCCTGTCCAAGGCCGACACCGACCCGCCCACGGCCACCGTCACCCAGGGCGCCCCAGCCCTCAGCCCGGAGGCCCTGGCCGGGCACGCCGCCAAGGGCCAGCCGATCGGCCCGGCGGGCGCGGAGGTAGTGGTGGACAACGACCTGTCCGTGGCCCAGGCCTTCACCGGCCCGATAGAGGGCGAGCCCCCCGGCTGCCTGCTGTCCGCCCCCCTGCGCCTGCACGAGCAGGTTTACGGCCGCCTCTACCTGGGTGACAAGCCCGGCGGCTTTGACGAGCAGGACGTGACCACGGTGCTGATGCTGGCGGAGGCGGCCGCCGTCGCCGTGGAGAACGCCCGCCTGTACCGGGAGGCCCGCGACCGGGAGCAGTGGATGGCGGTCTCCCAGGAGCTGACCACCCTGCTGCTGTCGGGCGCGGAGGAGGAGGACGCCCTGACGCTGATCGCCCACCGGGTGCGGGAGGTGGCCTGCGCGGACACCGCCGCCCTGATCCTGCCCAGTGTCGGGGACACCTGGGTGTGCGAGATCGCGGAGGGGGCGCACGCCAAGGAGCTGGTGGGCACGCTCTTCCCCCCGCAGGGGCGGGCCCTGACCACCCTGGCACGCCAGAGCGGCACCATAGTGGAGTCACTGGCCCAGGCCGCCCAGGAGGGTGACCTGCTGGTCCCGGCCCTGGCCTCGTTCGGCCCGGCCCTGTACGCGCCCATGATCCACCGGGGGCGGGGCGTGGGGGTCATGCTGCTGCTGCGCGCCTGCGGGGAGGATCCTTTCACCGCCCAGGACCTGGAGATAGCCGAGCTGGTGGCCGGGCAGGCCACCATGGCCTTCGAGCTGGCGGACGCCCAGCACGCTGAGGAGATGGCCACCTTGCTGGACCAACGCTCCCGTATCGGCCAGGACCTGCACGACCTGGCGATCCAGCAGCTCTTCGCCACCGGGATGCAGATCTCGGCGGCCCGGGACCGCCTACGTTCCGGGGAGCGTCTCAGCTCTGAGACGGTGGCCGAGGTGCTGGACAGCGCCCTGCTGGCCGTGGACGACTCGGTGCAGCAGATCCGTTCTATCGTGCGTTCCCTGCGGGACCGGGACGAGGACGTGAGCCTGGTGGAGCGGCTGCGGCGGGAGGCCTCCCTGGCCCGCACCTCCCTGGGCTTCGCGCCCTCCCTGCTGCTGAGCGTCAACGGGGTGGGCCTGGCGCACGCCGAGCGGGTGGACGAGGACGCCCTGATAACCGCCGCGGACCAGCTGGTCCCGGAGGACGTGGCCGACGACATGGTGGCGGTGGTGCGGGAGGGCCTGAGCAACGTGGCCCGGCACGCCCACGCCTCCTCCGTGACGGTGGACGTGAAGATCACGGGCGTGCCCGCAGGTGCCCTCGCCAGTGCCGTCCCCCTTGGCAGCGCCCAGCCGGGTGGTCACGCCTCCGGCGACGCGGAGGCCTTCAGGGGGCAGCCGGTGGTGGAGATCGTGGTGCGGGACGACGGCGTAGGCGTGGACCCTGCCGTCACCCGCCGTTCCGGCACAGCCAATATGGCGGAGCGCGCCCGTCGGCACGGCGGCAGCTTCGTGATCGGGCCGCGGGCCCGCTCCGACGGCGCCCGCCGGGGCACCTGCTTCACCTGGCGGGCGCCTCTGGGGCAGCCGCCGGTGCTGCGCTAGACGCCTGGCAGCCCGGGGCTCCTGCCGGTGCTGCGGCGCCGGTGGTCTCCTGCGGCTCCGGGCGCGGCTGGGAGCACCTGGGGAACCCGCCTGGGAGTCAGTTGCGCCAGCCGGAGGCCCGCTGGCCCGCGACCCAGGCCGCCACCTGGGTGCGCCGCTGCAGCCCCATCTTGGCCAGCAGGGAGGTGATGTGGTTCTTGACGGTCTTCTCGGCCACGCCCAGGCGCTCGCCGATCTCCCGGTTGGACAGCCCGTCACCGATCAGCTCCAGGACCTTGCGCTCGGCGTTGGTCAGGTCCGCGGTGGGGTCGTCGTGGTCTGCCCGACGGCGGGTGACGGTGCGCTCGTCCAGCAGCACCCGGCCGGAGGCTACCGCCCGCACCACCTCGCTTATCTCCGCGCCGTGGACCGTCTTGAGCAGGTAGGCGCGGGCCCCGACCTCCAGGGCCTCGGCCAGGGCCTCGTCGTCGTCGAAGGAGGTGAGCACGATCGGCAGGGCCTCGGGGACCACCTCACGCATCTCACGCATGAGCTCTATGCCGGTGCCGTCCGGCAGCTGCAGGTCCACCAGCACCACGTCGGGGCGCATCAGCTCGGCGCGCCGCAGCGCCTCGGTGCGCGAGCCCGCCTCCGCCACCACGTCCAGCCCGTCAGCACGGTCGATAATCTCTGAGATGCCGCGCCTGACGATCTCGTGGTCGTCGACGATCATTACCCTGACCTGCTCAGGGGCTGCGCTTGGAGCCATGAACGGGAGCCTATCAGTGAGGGGACCTGGTGCCGCTAGCTCTGGGTCGCCGCCTGCCGGAGGGGCGGGGCTCAGCCGCGGGGCCGGGTCTGGCACTGGGGGCAGAACACGTGGCTGCGCCCGCCCACCACCTCAGAGCGCAGGGTGGAGCCGCAGCGGCGGCAGTCCTGCCCCGCCCGCCCGTAGACCGCCAGGCTCCGGGCGAAGAACCCGGGCGCCCCGTCGGCGTTCACGTACAGGGCGTCAAAGCTGGTGCCGCCCACGGCCAGGGCACGCCGCATGACCGCCGCCGTCTCCTCCAGCAGCCGGGCCACGGCCGCCCGCCCCAGGGCCTTGCCGCGCCGCCGCCCGTGCAGGCAGGCGGCCCACAGGCCCTCGTCGGCGTAGATGTTGCCGACGCCGGACACGATCCCCTGGTCCAGCAGGAGGGTCTTCACGCCCCGTCCGGAGGCCCGTAGACGGGCGCTGGCCTGCTCCTGGTCCAGGTGCGGGTCCAGCAGGTCGCGGGCCACGTGGGTGGCGCTGGCCGGGATGAGGGCGCGCTGCTCCCCGCGGCCGCCGGGCAGGCCGTCGGCGGTGGGCACCAGGTCGTCCACCAGCAGGCCCCCGAACATGCGCTGGTCCACCAGGTCCAGGGCGGCCCCGGTGGGCTCGTCACCGTCCTGGTGGGCCAGGTGCAGGCGCACACGCAGGTGCCGGGGCCGGGTACTGAGGTCACGCACCAGGGTGGGGGCCTGGGTGGCGGTGAGGTCCGGCCCGGACTGCCCCAGCACGGCGGGGTCCGGCTGGGCCTGGGCGGCGGTGCCCCGCACCAGCAGCTGGCCGGACATGCCCAGGTGGGCGCGCAGGGCGCGGCCGTCGTCCAGGGGCAGCCACATGAGCTTGCCCCGCCGGGCCGCCCCGGTGATAGTACGGCCGGTGAGCTCTTTCACGAAGGCCTGCTCCCCACCCGCCTGACGCCGCAGGGGCCGGGGGTCCAGTACCTCCACGCGCTGGACCACCCGGCCACGCAGGTGGCGCTCCAGGCCCAGGCGCACGGACTCGACCTCAGGCAGCTCAGGCACGGGGGGCCTCGCGGTCCTGGTGGGCCAGCAGGTCGGCCCGCAGCGCCTCGTTCACGCCGGGCAGGTCCAGCCCGCCGTCGCCGCGCTCAGCCAGCAGGGAGGCGTAGGCGGCCTCTGCGGCGGCGTGCTCCGCGACCTTCTTGGAGCTGCCCACGCCCTGCCCACGCTGCTGCTCGTCCACGAATGCCTGGGCGGTGAACACACGCTGGTGGTCCGGTCCCTCGCCGCTGACCTCGTAACGGGGGCTGCCCAGTCCGTGGGCGGCGGCCAGCTCCTGCAGGCTGGTCTTCCAGTCCAGGCCGGCGCCCCGGGTCAGGGCGGTGGACAGGAAGCGGGAGACCAGGCGCTCCACCACGGTGCGGGTGGGCTCCAGGCCCGCCGTCAGGTAGGTGGCTCCGATCAGGGCCTCAACGGTGTCGGAGAGGATCGAGTCCTTGTCCCGGCCCCCGTACATGGCCTCACCGCGCCCCAGCCTTATGAACTCCCCCAGGCCCAGGTCACGGGCCACCGCCGCCAGGGCGGGCTCGGAGACGGTGGCGGCCCGCATCCGGGCCAGCTGCCCCTCAGGCAGGTCGGGGTGGCTGCGGTAGAGCCTGTCGGTGACGATGACGCCCAGCACGGAGTCACCCAGGAACTCCAGGCGCTCGTTGGTGGGCAGGCCCCCCTGCTCGTTGGCCCAGGAGCGGTGGACCAGGGCCAGGGACAGCAGCTCGGGGTCGATCTTCTCCCCCCAGCGGTGGACCAGGGTCTCCAGGTCCTCACGGGCCGGGGGGCTGTCGCGTCGGGTGCGGACCATCAGCGCTGGTCCTTGCCCTGGGCGGGGGCCTGTGGCCCGGGGGCGTCGTCAGCCGGGTCCTGCAGCAGGCCCTCAAGGGCCGCCCAGCGCGGGTCCAGCGTCTCGTGGTGGTGGTCCGCGGGCAGGTCCGCCAGGCGCTCCCCGCAGTCCTGGCACAGTCCCAGGCAGTCCGGGTCGCACAGGGGTTGGAAGGGCAGGGAGCCGACCAGGGCGTCACGCAGGGCGGGCTCCAGGTCCAGGCTGGTCTCACCAAGCAGGAAGACGGGCTCCTGCGCGGCCTCGGGGTCCTCTTCCTCCTGCTGGTAGCGCTGGGCGGCCTCAGGCAGCAGGTAGAGCTCGTCGAAGGACAGGCGGGTGTCCTGGGTGACCTCCTCCAGGCAGCGCACGCACTCGCCACGCACGTGCGCCTGCACGCTGGCCCGCACGAGCACGCCGTCCTCCGTGGAGGTCAGGGTGGCGTCCACCAGCAGCGGGGTGCCGGGCTGGGCGCCGATCATGTCCGTGCCCAGCCCCTCGGGCGCGGGCAGCTCCAGGTGGACGTCCTTGTAGGAGCCGACCTGGCGGGGCAGGTCGGCGATGTCGATCACGAGTCCGGCCACGGTGTTCCTCCTGCGGGCTGGCTGACTGCGGCGGGCGCGAGCAGGCTACCGCGCCTGCGGCCCGTCCGGGAGCCGGGGGCGGTTCAGGCGCTGGCCGGGTCCACGGACCAGCCGGGGCGACGGCGTCCCGCGGCGGCCTGCGGCTTGGCGGGGGCAACGGGCTGCTCCAGGGGCTCGGCGGTGCGGGCGGCCAGGACCTCGCGGCCGGAGCGGATCTGCTCGGCGATGCGGTCTACCTCCTCCTGCAGGCCCACCAGGGAGCGCTCCGCGTACTGGTCCGCGCCCCGGCGCATCTCGGCCGCCTTGGCCTCCGCTGCGGCGACGATCTCGTCGGCGCGCTGGACGGCCAGGCGGGTGATGCTCTCGGCGGAGACCAGGCGCTCGGCCTCCTCGTGGGCGCGGCGCAGGATCTTGTCGGAGTCGGCACGCCCCTGGGCCAGTACGGAGTCGGCGTCGGCCAGCACCGCACCGGCGCGGCGCACGGCGGCAGGCACGGCACGGCGGGCCTTCTCCACCAGATCCAGGGCCTGCTCCCGGTTGACCAGTACGGAGGAGCTCATGGGCATGTTGCGGGCGGTGACGATCAGCTCCTCGATCTCGTCGAGGATCTGGATCAGGTTCTCGCCGGAAGTGCTGGTGGGCATCAGTGGCTTCCTATCGTTGGGCTTGCAGGGTCTGTTGGTCCGGGCTGCCAGCTGCTGGCAGCCCGGGCAGCGCCTGGCGCAGGGCCTCGGCTACCGCCGGGGGCACGAAGCCGGAGACGTCCGCACCAAAGCGGGCCGCCTCCTTGACCAGGCTGGAGGAGACGTGCGCCAAGGCCGGTGAGGCGGCCAGGAAGAAGGTCTCGGGGCCACCGATCTCCCGGTTCAGCAGGGCCATCGGCGCCTCCGCGTCCAGGTCGGTGCCGGAGCGCAGCCCCTTGATTATGGCCCGGGCCCCCACCTGCTCGCAGTACGAGGCGAGCAGCCCGGGCATGACGTCCACGCTGGCACCTGCTAGTCCTTCCAGGCTCTGGCGGGCCAGGCGCACGCGGGTCTCGGCGTCAAAGAGCTGGTGCCCGGCCTTGGCCGGGTTGACGCCGACGGCGAGCACCACCTGGTCAAAGGTGCGCAGGGCACGGCGCACGATGTCCACGTGCCCGAGGGTGATCGGGTCAAAGCTCCCTGGGTACACAGCCAGCGTCATGCCCCCCACCGTAGCCGCAGGCCTTAGGTCCTGCGGGGACGCGCGCCGAGGCGTCCCACAGTGTGGGGGCTCACCACCGGCGTCGTCAGCCTGCCGAGTCGTCCCGGCCGCCTGGGTGCCCGCCGGGCCGCGGCGTATAGTCGGCGCTATGCCCAGTCGAGTGACCTTGGCGGATGTCGCCGCTGCCGCAGCAGTCTCCGCCCAGACGGTCTCGCGGGTGCTCAACGACCACCCCTCGGTGCGTCCGGAGACCCGCAGGCGGGTGCTCAGCGCGGTCAGGTCCCTGGGCTACGAGCCGAACCTGGCGGCCCGCTCCCTGGCCGCAGGCTCCTCCGGTGCCGTGGGGATCCTGCTGACCACGGACCTTTCCCACGGCATGACCTCCACCTTCGCGGCCCTGGCCCGGGCGGTGCGCGAGCAGGGCGGGCAGTTCGTGCTGGCCACGGCTGACAGCGTCCGGCGCTCCTCTATCGAGGCCGCCCTGGCCCACCTGCGCGGTTACCGGGTCAAGGCCACCGTGGTGCTGACGCAGCGCGCCAACGTCCTGTCGGTACTGGCCTCCCAGCGGGACCCGGGTCCGGTGGTCACCGTGATCTCCGGGCAGCACGACTCGGAGGTGTTCCCCACCGTGTCCATCAACCAGGTGGAAGGAGCCCGCCTGGCCACCCGCCACCTCCTGGAGGGGGGTCGCAGGCGCCTGCTGCACGTCTCGGGCGACCTCTCCTGGCAGGACGCCTCCGAGCGCCTGGCCGCCTACCAGGACGCCTGCCTGCAGGCGGGCGTGCCGGACCGCTGGCTGTCCACCGGCTCCTGGACCGGGGAGGGCGGGGCGCGGGTGGCCCGCCGTCTGCTGGAGGACGGCCTGCCGGAGGGCGTATTCGCCGGCAACGACGACATCGCCCTGGGAATCTGCCACGAGCTGCTCGCAGCCGGGGTGCGGATTCCCGACGACGTCGCGGTGGTGGGCTTTGACGACGTCCCCCAGGCGCGCTGGGCCACGCCCTCGCTGAGCAGCGTCTTCCAGGACTTTGACGCCCTGGGGCGGGCGGCCCTGGCGGCAGCGCTGCGGCTGGTGGAGGACCGCCAGCCGCGCCACGAGGTGCTCACTCCCCAGCTGGTGGTGCGCGACTCCTCCGCCACCAGGTCCTGATACAGGCCGTCCCGCACACGGCCGGACCCCAGCGACCGCCCCCGCTCACCCCACGCCGTCTGCCTGCTGCCCGGCCCGGAGGCAGCCGGGCACCCGCCCGGGGCAGGCCCGCGCCTCCGTCTGGTGGAGGCTGCCAGGCCCGCCCGGGCGGGCACTCGGAACGCCTTGCCTCAGGCCGTCGCGGCTGCGCTCACCGGCCGGGGCGTGCGCAGGGTGTACAGGCCGTAGGCGGCCACCACCAGGAAGCACCCGGCCACCGTGATGTAGGAGACGGCGGGTGAGGTCCGGTCCATGATGGCGCTCTGCACCAGCGGCATGGTGGCCCCGCCGATAATCACCATGACCAGCCCGGCGGCCCCGTACTTGGTGTCCTCCCCCAGGCCGGTCAGGGCCTCCCCGTAGATGGTAGGGAACAGCAGGGAGATACAGGCGGACAGCGAGATGATGGCCAGCACGCCGAGCAGGTTCACGCTGACCATGGCGAACAGGGACAGCGCCACGCCCAGGGAGCACATGAGCAGGAGCAGCTTGCGCGCGTCGTAGCGGCCCATCAGCCCCACCATCAGGAACCGGAAGACCAGGAAGATGATCAGGCTGGCCTGGAGCCAGTACCCGGCCACCTTGTCCGTGACCCCCAGGGCCTCGGTGACGTAGTGCAGGGTGAAGGTCCAGATGCAGGTCTGGGCGGACACGTTGAAGTACTGCGCCACCACCCCGAAGCTGTAGCGCTTGTTGCGGACCAGGCGCATGAGGCGGCCCGGGCCGCCGCTGCCCTCCGCCTGGGCCTGCTCCGGCCGCTCGTGGACCTTGACGCGGCCGATCATCACGGCCAGCAGGATGTAGAGCAGCCCGAGGGCCACGTAGGGGCCCATCACGGCCTGGAGCTCGGCGCTCTGGGTGGCCAGCAGGGCCTCCTCGCTCATGGCGGCCCGCTGCTCGGCGGTGGCCGGGTTGACCTTGGGCAGGATCAGCAGGGCGGCCAGCAGCACCCCCAGGTTGGAGCCGATGGGGTTGAAGGCCTGGGCGAAGTTCAGCCGCCTGGTGGCGTTGTGCTCCGGCCCCATGGACATGACGAAGGGGTTGGCGCTGATCTCCAGGATGGACAGCCCGGCTGCCAGGGTGAACAGGGCGGTCAGGAAGACCGAGTAGGTCATCACGTAGGCGGCGGGGATGAACAGGAGTCCACCGGTTCCCGCCAGCACCAGCCCGATCAGCACCCCGCCCTTGTACCCCAGGCGGCTGTTGATGAAGGCCGCGGGGATCGCCAGGCAGAAGTAGGCCCCGTAGTAGGCCGACTGCACCAGGGAGGACTGCAGGTTGGTCATGGAGAACACGGAGCGGAACACCTTGACCAGGGGGTCGGTCATGTTCCCGGCCAGGCCCCAGGCCGCGAAGCAGGAGACCAGCAGGCAGAAGGGCAGCACCATCCCTGGGTAGAGGAAGCCTTTGTCCGCCGTCCCCTGGGAGGCGTCTGCGGGGGCCTGGGCGGTGGTGGTCCGGACGGCGGCCATCACAGCACCCCTTTCTTGAGGATCAGGTTGCCGTACAGGGCGGTCTCACCGGTGAGCACCACGGCGTGCACGCTGGGGGTGTGCTCGTAGAAGGCCATGCGCTCAATGGTCTTGACGGCGACCGGCCCGGCCTCCTGCTCCGCCTCGGTCCAGATCTGCTCGTAGACGTCCCACACCGGGGGGGCGGGGGTCGTCGCCGACGGTCTGCATCAGGGCCACCTGGTAGCTGCTGTAGCGGTCCAGGGGCATGAGCTCCAGGACGGAGCGCAGCAGCTCGGGGATGCCCAGCCCGTCGGCACGGATGGTGCGCGGGTGCAGGTGGTGCCCGGGGAAGTTGGCGTCTGCCAGGAGGATCTCGTCCCCGTGCCCCATCTCCATGAGCGTCTTGACGAGCTCGGGTGAGAGGTTTGCTGGGATCTTGCGGAGCATCGTTGCTCCTTTCTGGTCGTCTGTCTGTGTTGGTGGGGTGCGGGCGCGCTCAGCCGACGGCGTCGAGCAGGCGCTCCTGCATGAGGTTGAGCGCCTCTGGGTCAGCGGGCTCAACGGTGTGCGGGCGGACGGTGCGGGCCACTACCTGTGCCCGCTGGCCCGGGGCGATGGCTCCGGTGGCTTCCAGCTGGCTGAGCAGGTTGCCCAGGGCGCTGGCCTCGGTGGCCCCGACGACGACCTGGCGCCCGCAGGCGGAGGCGGTCATCTGGGCGAGCAGGGTGTTGCGGGCGCCGCCGCCCACCAGGTGCACGGGGGCGTCCGCGGCCAGGGCGGGGCCCAGCACCCGGCTGAGCTGCTCGGCGTAGGCGGCGTGGGCGCAGGCCAACGCCGCAGCCAGGGACCCCACGTCCCACCCAACGCCCTCAGGGCCAAGTCCCTCAAAGCGGATGAACGTGGTCAAGTCAGGGAGAGACCAGGGAAGCACTGGAAAGGCCTATGCCTTTCGGACGCGTTGGCCTAACAGCCCCTGCCATCGGAAGACTTCGCCCGCCACCCAGGCAGCGACGCGCCCACATCCCCGACCACCCATAGCCTCGAAACCCACATGCCGAGGGCTAGGAAGAGCCATGCCACTGTTCTCATATTCTGAAACACCCACCCCTGCTATTGACAGGCTAATTGCATTAACCCTAGGGTCACCATATGGAGATGGTTTACGCATCAGTTCCACAACTGCCAGCAGAGTCAAACACAACACTGGAAGCCTCATTCCTCCCTGGGGTTCTTGATAAGTTAGTGCTTTCGCTGCTCCGGGAGTATCCACGCAAAACTTTTGGTTTCCTGTACGCAAACGAAGGCGAAACGAGCGTCGCAGACTATTACATCTTCCACGACGACGACCGCTCGAAGGAAGAAGTAGCTAGATCATTTGAGAGTATCGGCGAGTATTACCGACACAACAGCAATGCCGGCTTCCTGGCAACAGCAACAGAAGTTGTGGCAGAAAACGAACACCGCAAGGCAATGAGATATCGTCGCGTCGCCGCATTTCACACCCACCTTCGACATCCGGCATACTTTGCCGAAGTCGACCAGTAACTTCACCCTATTCCCAGCCTATGGCATTTCCTAGTTAGCCTTATAAACCCAGCACACCCAGAACTGGCCGCCTTCATGATCAAGGGAGGACAAGCCTTCCAGATACCCATCATTAATCAATCCAGCCCCTCTCCCACCATCACACCCACCCTACAGCAGCCTCGCCTTCTCGACAGCGTCGAATTTCTCGACGTCGGGGGCGGGTTACAGGTCAGCAAGACAATGATAACAGTCGAGCAATACTATAAGGTATTCAGCTACGACATCCCTGAGTTCACTGACGCCCACTATCTCAACCAACCGATGGTAAACGTCTCCTGGAATGATGCCACTACATTTTGCACAATCACCGGAACAAGGTTATTAACTCCCGCAGAATGGGACAGATTGTGCGACGATCAGGTTGCCACACAAAGGCAAGGCATGAGAGCCCCGGAACTTCTTCAATATGCCGTGTTCAGCGAAAGTCCCAACAACCGCCTACAGAGAGTAGCAACAAAGAAACCTAACAAGTTTGGCCTCTATGACATGCTCGGCAATGCGTGGGAGTGGTGTGACAGCGCAAATCCCATTCAAGCCCCGAGCAAAGGCGGCAGCTACTTCTCTTTCGCAGAGATGTGCCGTTCGACCATCTCCGTCGATCTACCAAAAACGTATCGCGCACGAGACCTGGGTTTTCGCGTCTGCTATAGGAGTAACTCATGATCGCCACTTTCTTTGACTATACTGTAGAGTTCTCAAAAGTCAACCAGCTATCCGAAGTTGTCTCTATAATGGCGCAAGAATGCCCTGAGTTCACCGATGCGTGCCTGCTAGACCAGAAGAATCTTCACCCCTCTGTGATTGTAGTGGTTGATGGTGTAGTCATCAACCAAACAAGGGACTCCTGCCTCTCTGGCGCAAGTTCAGTGGAGTTTCTTCTACAATTGTCAGGAGGCTGACACTTCATCATGTCAATACAGAACCCCGAAGTATTTCAGCGCCAACTTGCCATGCCTGATATCGGCCCCCGAGGACAAGCAGCTCTTGCGAGAGCCACTGTCGGAGTGGTCGGCGCGGGTGGACTTGGCTTCCCTGTTCTCAGTTATCTGGCAGCCGCAGGGGTAGGCAGTATCAAGGTTGTCGATTCTGACACCGTCAATGTGACCAACCTGAATCGACAACTGTTCTACACATAAGTTGATGTGGGTGGTTACAAATCTCCGATCGCTGCCGAGCAACTATCCACGCGCTCCCCTTGCACACAAGTAGTCGCGTCAGTCAGTCACATGACCGCTGAGAATGTAGCCTCGCTCCTAGAGGGATGTACGATAGTTGTAGACGCAGTAGACAATCTTGAGTCTCGCTATGTGCTCAGCAGATGGGCAGTCACTGCAGCAGTACCGGTAGTGTTCGGCGCTGTTGAAGAACTAAGAGGAGTGGTCTATGTATACAACCCTGATTCAGACACTTCGCCTTGCTACGAATGCGTTTTCCCAAAGCGAGACAAGCCTCGAACCGCGCCAATTCCTATTCTCGGAGCAACAGCAGGAATTATCGGATCGTGGCAAGCAGCGGAGGCCATCATGCACCTGTGCGGCCATCGGCACAGTCAGACGAACTTAATTCAGATGGACATCAAGCATTCTATACTGACGCGGCGCCCATGCTCAAGACGGGCCGACTGCTTTTGCCAACAAGGACGTTCATGAACACTCACAATGACGCTTACGGGCGGAGTTTATCACCATCTGAGTTAGAGGACAGTCTCCCACTTGTCTGCTATGAGAGGTCGCTCTATCACTTTGCAAGAAATCAAGCACTGCAGCATTTCTTCTGGCTCTACGCTGACAGACACTACCATATGCATCATGTCCCGAACGTGAATGAAGCGCTCCAGTTCCAAGGCGATGGCCTCAGTCGCTTACTGAAACGAATTGAGAGTATTGAGACAGTACCACACGAAGATATTCTTCCCCTGTTGCGCAACCGCCTCCGCCCCGGGACTCAGGCGCGTGCGATGTTACTAACCAACCGCCCCGATGGGACAGTATACAATACCAGCACACTTATCGAGGAGCCTTTTGACGACGGCTTCCTTGTAACTAAGACCAACGAGCAGAACCATAAGACTCGCACATATGTGTCAGGCAAGGATCTCCTGTCTCGGTTCTCCAGGTCCCCTGATAGGGTTTCCATAATCGGATTTCTCCACCTGGACCCCGGCCTTAAAGAGCAACTCTCCGGGCTCTCAGGCGCCAGGCTTCTCCGCTTCATCATGCTCGACCTGTACGGCTACCAGACTGCTGGAGAGGGTGGTATTTTGATGGACGGTCACGCAGTAGACGCATCCGCAAAGGCCCTATACAGGCTTGTTGACGAAGTTCAAGAAAACCGAAGTTCCATTATGAAGATTCAGACCGACAAGGGACTACAGCTCCGTTTAAACAAGCATATCGGTAATAAGTTGCAGCCCTTGTGGAGGACATGGCGCCATCATCTCCTCAGAGACGCTGAGCTGGTTTCGCTTGCCCCCGAGGAGACTGTGCTGTCTTTGAAGAAAGCCGAAGATTGCTGCCAGCGTGATTACGCAGAGCTCCGTAAGCACTTCATACTATTCTACGGAAGACCTTCTGAAACCACTTTCAACAGTTATGTCCGCGCCCTTACCAGACTAGCCGAGACCCACCACGACTGGACACGATTAGCCGATAAATGCCTGACTTCAGTTATGCACGCCTCGCTGTAAGGATCACTCATGACTAACTTTGTTGCATTGCTCCATGGGCTCCTACCTAAGGATATCCTAGCCCAAATCAGCTCTTCACCGCAGGATTATTTAGACCGACCGCTTACACACCTTGGACTAGATAGTTTATCGACCTTCGAAGTCCTAACTCGTATAGAGCAGGATCTCGGCCACGAACTGGACTACGAAACTATTGATCCTGACAGTCTCACAACACTACGTGGACTGAGTAGCCTACTTGGTCGAAACGAGGTATGAGTTCTCATGAGTAAGGTACTTATCTTTGCCGAGCCTTCCAGCATGCAGGCTCTGCGAACTGCCTGTGAGGAACTGGGCCACGAGCCAGTATTCCTTTCTGAGCGTGAAGCCACCACCCCCGAGCCGTTGCATGTCCTTAAAACTTTCGGGGACGCCGAGAAAACTGCAGCTGAGATACGTGAACGTTTTGCAGATCCTGTCGGTATTGTCAACTGTATTGAAGGGTACGTAGAACTTACTGAAACGTTGTCCCAGTTATTGAATCTACCAACAAAGAACGGTAAAGCTGCTTCGGCATTACGTGACAAGTCTGCCATGAAGAAATCTTGGATGGCCGCTGACGTCGCCACCCCAAGACTTTATTTTGCTGGCACAGAAGAGATTCCGCCATTAGAAAGCGACAACTTTCCGCTAGTCGTAAAGCCTGTATTCGGTGCTGCTAGTGCGGGTGTAACTGTCGTGGACAACTTGGATGAGTTACAGCGTGCTCGTCGGGCCGTGCTCAGATTCAATGTTACGGCGCTTGCAAAAGAAGGACACGTTCATTCTGGAGTTCTGGTAGAGCAGTACATCGACGGGCCAGAATACTGCGTAGACCAGGTATGGAGCCAAGGACGTCCAGTCGCTAGCTGCGTTCTATCAAAAGGAGTTCCAGGCCGATCCGATCTTCTCGACCGTCTCTATATGGTCGACCCAACTATCCCCGATGGAATACATGCTCGCCTGGTGGACACGGCCACCAAGGCATGTGCCTCCGTAGGAGTTACCTGTGGGGCTACCCACACGGAAATCCGTATCGACCCCCGCGACGGCACTGCCTTTGTAATTGAAGCCGCTCTTAGACCTGGAGCCGGCTGTGGCTTGTACCCGGTCTACCAGCGCGCCTACGGTATCCCATTATTCAAAACCCTCGTAGCTGCGTGTACCGGATCTGATACTCCAGTTTACCCATCCGCCCCTCCTCGCGAATCAATGCGACACTATTGGTACAACACACCTTATATCGATTCCGGGTTCATTAAGGAGTTGAAAACTCCGCCCAACTTCTATAGTCAGCACCAATGCGTTGACAGGGTAATCTGGCGGCGCCGTGTCGGAGACTTTCTTCCTCGCGAGGGAACGACTTTCGGATACCTCGCCTGGTTCGAGGGCATCCTAGAGCCGGGAGACTCCCCTGAGGTCGTTTTGCAGGCAGCTGCCGCTGACCTTATTGTGAAGGTTGCTCATGACTAATTTTGTACTTCCTGCATTGCGTGATCCTAAACGTGCAATCCCTACCGGAATGCTAGTCTCGAATACCGGCAACGGAATGTACCTACTAGCGGTAAGCGTAATTCTTTATCGCTCGTCCGGCTCATCGGCAATGTTTGCCTGGCTGCTCGTCTACCAGTCTGCCGCGGTGCTTGGTATGCAGGTATTTGCTTCAGTGGGCGCAGACAGGGGCCACTCGCAGCGCCTCGCTGTCCTGGCCGAGATATGCAGGGCAACACTAGTTGCCTTTGGCGCACTTTTTGCAACCATGGGACACAGTTTAGCACTAGCCGTGACTGGGGTTCTCCTTAGTCTGGCACAGCCTTTTTTTCGCACATCGATCTTTAAGATTGGTCCACTCATCGCAGACGGTGAAGACCTTGCGCGCTATAATGCAAGAACCTCTACCTTTCAGCAGCTTGGCCAGTTCCTGGGCGCGGGTTCCGCAGGTGTATTAATGGGGTTCTGGCTATATCTACCCCTGTGGATCAACGCTCTAAGCTACCTGGCTTCCGCATTCTTCACGTGGGTATGCACCGTTCCTGAGCAAGAGCCTTCGGTGCGATGGCGAACCTTCATCCCTCAACTCTTCCATCCGCAAAAGGCTGTACACGACTGGTGGGAGGCGTTCAAGTACTGCGTACACTCTCCTCTCATCTTCGGAATGTCTTTCTTAGCTGCCTCCGACCTGATATTCATTAATGTCATCAACATCGCCTACGCTCCGATGCTCTCTAGGCTAGGACTACAGGAGACCTGGATATCGGTATGGGACGTGTGTTTTGCCGTGGGAGCCATTGTTGGCGTCAATTTGTTTGGCAGGATGACGATTCTTCAGAGCCGATGGCAGGTTCCCGCCGTGTGCCTACTAGTGGAGGCGTTCCTTGCCTCCTATCTGTTGACGCAGTCAGCCTATACGGTGGCGATTGCAATGCTGCTGATCGGAACGATCAACTCAATCTCCGTTTCAGCATTCGCCTTCTTTCTCCAGACACACACCCAGAGAGCGATGATTGCCCGAATAGCAGGCGTAAGACAGTTCTGCCTTACCGCCCTTTCTGCGACACTTATGGGATATCTTTCCCACGGCATAGATCACAGCCAGTTAAGCGGTTTTATCCGAGTTAGTTCTGTACTTACGTTATCTGCGGTCGGAGTTGCTGTCTTGTTCGTTCTCGTTGGAAGACGCCGTTCACCATCCGTCGTACAGGGATGTGATTTACAGGATGAATAGTCCAGCAAACGCAATCTTGAGTTCCTTGGAGCACAACCGATCACGTACTGCAATTATCGACGGCGACACAACCCTTACCTACGGCCAGTTACTCGAGCGGGCGCAGGAAGTTGCTGAACATATGACGCAGTCTTGTAAATCTGAACATAGTATGATAGCAGTACTGTGCGACCGTTACTCTTTAGCAGTTACGGTTATCATTGGCTGCATCCTGTCAGGACGCCCTTATCTTCCTCTTGCCCCAGACACCCCTGCTGCTATGGTCGTTCGGCAGATGAGCAATGCCGGATCCCATTTTTTGGTCGCCGATAAGCTGCCGGTCGGACTTGGCTCATTAGTCTCACCATCTACCTCCCCTGAAGGCGCCTTAGGATTCTATACGCTAATGCAGCCTACCGCCTCAGCCAGCAGCTCTAATGATGCGTTATCCTCACAATGGGTTTACGCTTTGTATACTTCAGGATCATCAGGTAACCCTAAATGTGTTCCTCACGATTGGCATGACATCGAATGCATGGTGGCTTCTTACTCTCACGCCATTGGCCTCAATTCGGATGATCGCATCGCGAGTTTCGCTTCTATTGGTCACGACGCAGCGGTAGTTGATGTATTCTCAACCCTGCTACATGGCGCTACACTGATGCCTGCCAATCCTCGATCACCATTGACTCTGCTCAGCAGTGCACGTCGCATGATTACTCTCGGTGCCACTATCTGGCATTGTGTCCCGACGGTTCTTGATCTTTTAGCCAGCCACCTGCCGCCCGCCAGCATGAACGAGGTAAAAGTTGTTCTGGGGGGCGAAGCAGTTAGGCTCACCGCTCTCAAACATATATGGAATCTATCACCTGATGCCCAGTTCTACAGCCTTTACGGTCAAACTGAGTGTTCCGTCATTTCTGGATCCTGGATAACTAGAGACACAAGCGATACTATTTCCTTAGGTCATCCACTTGATGGCGTGGAATGGCGTACAAGTTCAGGCCCTCCGGGAGCCTCGCGTTTATGGATTAGTTCTCCCGCAGCTGCAACCCATAGAATCATCGAAGGTCGTTTCGTACGCACTCACGCTCGTTGTCAATGGCACGACACGGGTGACCTAGTCGAACTAAAAGGCGATTCGTTCGTCTTCGTGGGTCGCGATGACCAGGTGATTAACGTGGCCGGGCATCGCGTTGACCTGCTAGAGATTGAGAAGTATGTCAACCAGATCGATGGAGTTCTCGACGCAGTAGCCGTTGCACGTCCCGCTTCAGATGGAACTACCTCTATCGGTTGCGTGTTACACAGCGACCGTGGCAACATCTCAATTGCTGACATTAATTCTTTCCTGGATCTCCACCTGCCCCGCCGCCACCTGTTAACCGAAGTTCTTTGCTTAGATCACCCCCTTCCTCAGACCCTAAGCGGAAAACGAGACCGTAGAAGCGCTTCCGCCTTGCTGCCAGCAGGACCGGTCGGACACTTATGACCAATCTCCAGTTTCTAATTGGTGGACTCACCAGGTATGGATTAGTCGCGATAGAATCCTTCTCCCCGCTCCAGTGCATCCTGTTCCCTGAGGAGATTGCGTATCTTGAAGGCGCTTCTTTCGCTCGTCGCTCAGAGTTCAAGACTGTGCGCAGACTGGCGGCCGAGGCTCTTGCAACATTAAACATACGACGCCCCATAATGGTTCCCTCTTATGGTGGCGCCCCAACCTGGCCCACTGAAGTAATTGGAAGCCTTACGCACTGCAAGGGATACGCGGCCGCCGCCATAGCCTATCGCGCCATCGTTGACGCGATAGGTATTGACGCCGAACGCAATATCCCTGTCACATCACGAACTTTCCAAATCGCCACTAATAAGACAGAGCAAGAATACCTAGATACTGTTACATCCATAGATCCTACCATCACCAATCGCTTACTGCTCAGCGCGAAAGAAAGCGCCTTCAAGGCATGGTTCCCTAAAGAGCACAAAAAACTTTTGCTACGCGATATTAGGATAGAGATACATGCCGGTGGATCATTCTGCGCAAAACTCCCCATCGGCGGTCGAACATGTTCACTACATTACGGAAGATGGATGCGGTCGGCAGACTTGCTGATCACAGCCTTTATTGTTCCCTCTGGCGAGTGGCCTACTCGCGATTAAACCTGATCCAGTTACGCTGGCTATATGTGAACCCCTTACTCTTGACTCAGCCCGTTCTAGTAGCTTTTCCTAGTTGAGGACATAGTTTACCGGACGGTATGTTATTTTCTAGATATTGCCTCTTCCCATTTGAAGGTGTAGGTAGGATCGTGGACTGGGTGCCATTTCTCGGACAGAGGAGGTTTTTTGTCTCCTTTGATTCGATAGGATGGAGCCATGTCAAAGGCGAAGTACTGTGCTAAGTTTAAGGAGCAGATAGCGTAGGAGGTGGCCTTAAATGATCGTGCGATGGCGTCGGTGTCCGCTTCCTACTAACTGGCGCCCCAGACGGTAGTTAACTGGGTCACGAAGTACAAAAAGAGCACGTAAGCACCAAGGAGCGGCAGGCACACCTGAGGCCGTGAAGGTAACCTGCCTGAAGATACAGGTCCGCGAGCCGTGGCACGAGAACGAGTTCCTGATCAAGGCGGATTTGCTTACGAAGGAACAGCAGTGAGCAAGAACTACGATCCCCATTAATCGCGAGTAAGGCAACTACCCGGTCTTGGTGATGTGCCGTTGGTCAAGGGCGTCTTGGTTGGGCTACATGATCCTGGAGAAACCTGCCCCAAGCCCGTAGGGCCATAAGGAGGAAGGACTGGTCGAGATGATTTAGACCGAGTTCAGGGCCTCCGATCGCGGTCTTGGCGATCACGCAGCGCACGGGGGTGCCGTCGGGGTAGGTGAGGTTGGTGGAGATGAGCTCGGCGACGTCCTGGGCGAGCTGGCTCGTCTTCTCCTCCAGGGACTCACGGACCCCACGACGGCGTCCGTCGATCAGGGGCCGGATACCGATGGCGGGGTAGGAGGCGTTCGGGGACATGGCAGGTTTCCCTTTCACTGGGCGGCTTTGACCAGATCACGCTTCTATGTGAGCGCAAACATAGTATGGTCACAGGTGGATCACGGCGTCAATATCCCAGTTGTCTTCCGCAGCCGTAGACATGAGAGCGCAATCATGAAACAGTGGTGGGCGCAGCCGCCGCAACGGGGCGCGACGTGGCGCCCGGACTGCAGGAAAGAGGAACACGCCCATGCTTCTTCAAGACGCCCGGGAGCAGATCGCCGAGGCCTGCTCGCACCTGTGCGCCGACGGGCTCGTCGTCGGCACCGCCGGAAACCTCTCCGTCCGCGAGGGGGACCTGCTCGCCATCACCCCTTCCGGCCTGCCCTACGAGGACATGCGGCCCGACCTGGTGGCGGTGGTGGACTACCAAACCGGCCAGCAGGTGGACGGCCCCCTGAAGCCAGCCAGCGAGCTGGACCTGCACCTGACCACCCTGCGCACCACCGGCGAGAGCGCCGTCGTCCACACCCACTCCTATGCCGCCACCACCGTGGCCAGCCTGGAGGGGGTGACCACCCTGCCCGCGGTCCACTACTACATCTGCATGTTCGGGGGCACCGACGTGCGGGTGGCCGACTACGCCGTCTACGGCTCCCCCGAGCTGGCCGCCAACGTGGCCAAGGCCCTGGAGGGGCGCACGGCCGCCCTGATGAGCAACCACGGCTCGGTGGTGGCCGGCCCTGACCTGCGCGCCACCTACACCCTGGCCCTGGAGCTGGAGTGGGTCTGCGAGCTCTACCTGCGCACCCTGGCCGCGGGCACGCCCCGGATCCTCACCGACGAGCAGGTGGAGGAGGTGGCCCGCAAGATCCGGGACACCGGCTACGGCCAGTCCGCCCCGAAGGAGGGCTGAGCCCGCCGTCCCGGAACAGGGATGACCCCACCGTCTCGCAGGAGGACTGAGCCCGCCGTTCCGCAGGAAGGCTGAGACCGCAGCCTCACAGGAGGGCTGAGCCCGCCGTTCCGCAGGAAGGCTGAGACCGCAGCCTCACAGGAGGGCTGGCCTCCACCACCCAGGAGAAGGACGGCCCAGCCGTCCCCGGACGCTGCTTGCGCTCGGCCGGGAGCTCCCCCTAGCATCAGCCCATGCGCAAGACGACCTGCACCTGGTGGCCCGCCTGATAGGCGAGCCCACATGCAGGTAGTCCACGCAACCGGCTCGCACCTCACCCCCCGAGGCAGCGGGCCGGTCGCTTTTGCGGCAGCCTGGCTGCGCAGGGGGCCCCACAGAAAGGCCCATGAACATGAACAGCCCTAGCACCCCCGCACCGGAGATCCGTCTGCGTGACACGCTCCTGAACGCCTACTTCGGCGAGTACGGGGGCCAGTACGTGCCCGACCAGCTGCTGCCGGTGCTCGACGAGCTGGAGCGGGCCTACGTGGAGGCCCTGGCCGACCCGGGCTTCCTGGCCGAGCTCGACCGCCTGCAGCGCGAGTACCTGGGCCGCCCCACCGCCGTCACCGAGTGCGCGAACCTGCCCCTGCCCGGGCACGGCCGCGGCAAGGCCCGGATCTTCCTGAAGCGGGAGGACCTGGTGCACGGCGGTGCCCACAAGGGCAACCAGGTACTGGCGCAGGCCCTGATCGCCAGGCGCATGGGCAAGACCCGCCTGGTGGCGGAGACCGGCGCGGGCCAGCACGGCACCGCCACCGCCATGGTCGCGGCCCTGATGGGCATGGACTGCACCATCTACATGGGGGCCACCGACGTCGCCCGCCAGCAGCCCAACGTGCGCCGCATGCGTCTGATGGGGGCCACCGTGGTGCCGGTGACCAATGAGGACGGCGGCTCCATGTCCAACGCGATCGACGTGGCCCTGGGCGACTGGGTGGAGAACCTGGCCACCACCCACTACCTGCTGGGCTCGGCCTGCGGCCCCCACCCCTTCCCCACCCTGGTGCGGGAGTTCCAGTCCGTGATCTCGCGGGAGTCGCGCGCCCAGATGCTGGAGCGCACGGGGCGGCTGCCGGACTACGTGGTGGCGGCCGTGGGCGGGGGCTCCAACGCTATCGGCGCCTTTGCCGAGTACTTGAAGGACGAGCCGGGCAACGAGCAGGTGCGCCTGGTGGGGGTGGAGCCTGCCGGTGAGGGGCTGGAGACCTCCCGCCACGGGGCGCCGCTGAACCGGGGCGTGGTGGGGGTGCTGCACGGCTCGCGCTCCTACGTGCTGCGCTCCTCCGACGGCGACCTGGGCGAGTCCTTCTCAGTGTCCGCGGGCCTGGACTACCCGGGGGTGGGGCCGGAGCACGCCCACCTGATGGACACGGGCCGGGCCACCTACGTGGGGGCGGACGACAACGAGGCCCTGCAGGCCTTCCGGCTGCTGAGCCGCTACGAGGGCATCATCCCGGCCCTGGAGTCCTCCCACGCCCTGGCCCACGCCCTGCGGATCGCCCAGGAGCTGGAGGGGCAGGAGGTCGCCGAGCCGGTGAGCATCCTGGTGAACCTCTCGGGCCGGGGGGACAAGGACATGGAGTACGTGCAGAACGTGCTGGGCGAGCTGATGTTCGCCGACCCCGCCCAGGTGCCCACCAAGGGGCTGCGCATCTCGGAGATCCTGCGGATGATGACGGCGGAGTCCAACGCCCGCGAGGCGGGGCGCTCCGTGGCGCACCAGGGCTGAGGCCAGGCGGTGCCGAGCGGGGCGGGGCTGAGGCCGGACGCTCCGTGGCGCACCAGGGCTGAGGCCAGGCGGTGCCGCGCGGGGCGGGGTGCTCCCAAGAGGCGCTCTGCCCCGCGCCCGCGCCGTCGTCTTTGTCCTGCTATCGGCCGGGTTCCAGGGTGTGCGGCGGCTGCCGTAGGCTCTGCGCATGACCAGGATCGTGGCGGGTAGTGCGGGTGGACGGCGTATCGAGGTGCCTCGTTCCGGCACCCGCCCCACCTCGGACCGGGTGCGGGAGGCGCTGTTTGGCCGCCTGGAGCACTACGGGGTGGTTGCTGGGGCCCGGGTACTGGACCTGTGCGCAGGCTCGGGGGCACTGGGGCTGGAGGCAGCCAGCCGGGGGGCCACGGACGTGACCCTGGTGGACTCGGCGCGGGCCGCCACGCAGGTGTGCGCGGCCAACGTGAAGGCCTTGGGCCTGCGGGGGGTGCGGGTGGTGACTGCTAAGGTCACGTCCTTCCTGGCGGGGGTGGCGGGGGCCGGGGTGGACCTGGTGCTGCTGGACCCGCCCTATGACCTGCCGGAGGCGGAGCTGTCCCTGATGCTGGAGCCGCTGGCGCGCACGGAGGACCCGTGGCTGGCCGAGGGGGCCGTGGTGGTGGTGGAGCGCTCCTCCCGCTCCCCCGAGCCCACCTGGCCTGCGGGCCTGCGGCGTTTCAGCGAGAAACGCTACGGGGAGACGCGCGTCTGGTTCGCCGAGCTGGAGACAGCCGACGACGCCGCCTGAGTGCCCTGGGTGGAGGCAGGGCGCGGGGGTCCTGGTTCTGCTCGACGGCGGGCGGCAGGCTCCGCTGGGGCTCCGCTGTAGTGAAGTCGGGAGGCCCAAGCCCAGCCGCCAGGTGATGGGCCCAGTCCTGACTGAGGGCAATGCACCCCCGGCCAGCCCACACCGGGTCTTCCACCTGCGGCCCCGACTCCGCTGTAGTGAAGTCGGGAGGCCCAAGCCCAGCCGCCAGGTGATGGGCCCAGTCCTGACTGAGGGCAATGCGCCCCCGGCCAGCCCAGACCGGGTCTTCCACCTGCGGCCCCCAGACGGCCTCCTACGCCAGGCCCGCACCCCTAGCCCGCAGGCCCGACCCCTCACCCGCATGTCCGGCCCCTCAATCCGCGGCGAGCACACCTCCCTCGCCTCCACTTGTGCATTTCGGCGCGAGTGGTGCGGTTTTCCGGCACCACTCGCGCCGAAATGCACCAGTCGGGGGGTGGGGCGGGCACGCCCCACCACACCCAGATCACCCCGCACCACAGCCACACACCATGACCACAGACGACACCCTCCACACCCCTTAACCAGCACCCGAACTAACTGCCGCAGCTTGACGCACCACGTAGAGGCACCCCCAGCCGCCCAGCGGCACACTCTCGCGTTCACGAACAAGGACACCCATAAACGTCCATCAAGCGAAAACCAAGGCCCCGAGCGCCGCAATCACCTCACCAAGACGAATTACAACTGGCCCGTAGTGGCACACCGTGCCAACTTTTCTGCCAGTGGCTTCATGCGCCTACAGGTGCGTGGTGCTTCCTGACAGACTGGGAGATGGATACCCCCGTCTCGGCGTGGGGTCTTAATGCACCTACAGGTGCGTGGTGCTTCCTGACCGGAAAGAGCCGCCTGAGGAGGGGCGAACACCTTTGTCTTAATGCACCTACAGGTGCGTGGTGCTTCCTGACCCTATTCGAGACCATCCGGGAAGGAAAGTAGGAATGGTCTTAATGCACCTACAGGCGCGTGGTGCTTCCTGACGAATGGGCCAGCGAGCTTGAGAAGGCGGGGTTTAGCGGTCTTAATGCACCTACAGGTGCGTGGTGCTTCCTGACCTTGTCAAATCGCGCTTCGCTCGTGGCGTCAGATGCGTCTTAATGCACCTACAGGTGCGTGGTGCTTCCTGACCTCGCTCCCGGTGTCCTCATCCGGGATCAGGACGGAAAGTCTTAATGCACCTACAGGTGCGTGGTGCTTCCTGACTACAGAGAGGAACAAAAAGTGGAGATCACATTCGTGCCTTAATGCACCTACAGGTGCGTGGTGCTTCCTGACTATAGCGCCGGTACAGTAACACTAGGTCTTATCGCGTCTTAATGCACCTACAGGTGCGTGGTGCTTCCTGACTCCTCAACGACGTTCTGGACGCTCTGGGCTACCCGTCTTAATGCACCTACAGGTGCGTGGTGCTTCCTGACGCTGAGGAAGTCGCCAGGTCCGGTTTCGCTGATCCTGTCTTAATGCACCTACAGGTGCGTGGTGCTTCCTGACAAGAACTCGATAAAGCATTGGAGGAGATAATGAAGTCTTAATGCACCTACAGGTGCGTGGTGCTTCCTGACAATGCTGACGGACCACCTCACCTTAACGATCCTCTCGTCTTAATGCACCTACAGGTGCGTGGTGCTTCCTGACGGCTCTTCATGGCGATTCCCCATTGCCCGGACCCGAGTCTTAATGCACCTACAGGTGCGTGGTGCTTCCTGACGCGGTCAAGGACGGTGATTTCACCCCTAAGAAAAGGTCTTAATGCACCTACAGGTGCGTGGTGCTTCCTGACGTATCGATTCTCGCTGTGGCGGCTGCTATTTACGGGTCTTAATGCACCTACAGGTGCGTGGTGCTTCCTGACCCTGGCCCCCAGAATCCTTGCAATCACGCCACTTCCAGGACCCAGAGCGCCACAGGCCCCGCAAGCACCCCACAGGACCGGCCAGCACACCCCCACTATACCCACTTTTCGGCCCAATCAAGCCAAGCGCCACCGACACCCCAAAACCACCCCCAGCCACCGACTTCCAACGAGACCAAGCCAAAAAGTCCCCCTCCAAGCACCCCAACCAGCAAACACACAGCAAACTCCCAGCAACCGGCCCTGTCACCGCCCGCACCGTGGGCGCCCCCGGCCGCCACACACCCCCGCCTCAAACCCGCTCCAGGAAGGCCTGGGACTCCTCGTCGAGCCGGTAGGCAATGGCCGCCGCGAGCGCCCGGTGCCCCTGCAGCAGCGGATCAGCGGACACCACCTCGGTGGCCTCCTGCCGGGCGCGGGCGATCAGCGCCGCGTCACGCCGCACCCGCAGCAGGTCCAGCCCGCTGGTCCGCCCCGACTGGGCCGCCCCCAGCACGTCCCCCTCACTGCGCAGCTCCAGGTCCGCCTCCGCCAGGGCAAAGCCGTCCGTCGTCGCCGCGAAGGCCCGCAGCCGGTGGTAGGCCGGGGAACCCACCTGCGCCCCCGTGACCGCCATGCAGATCCCCGGCCTGCTGCCGCGCCCCACCCGGCCCCGCAGCTGGTGCAGCTGGGAGAGCCCAAAACGCTCCGCGTCCAGCACCACCATCATGGTGGCCTCCGGCACGTCCACCCCCACCTCAACCACCGTGGTGGCCAGCAGCAGGGGCAGCTGCCCGGAGGCGAAGGCCGCCATCGCCGTCGCCTTCTCCGGCGCCCCCATGCGGCCGGTGAGCACCCCCACCCCCACACCGGCCAGGGCAGGCTCGGCGGCCAGGAGCTCCTGCCACTGGGTCACGGAGGCCAGCGGCCGGGCCCCCTCCCCCGGACCGCCCGCAGCCGCCTCCGCCGGAGACACACCCGGCAGCAGCCCCGCCCCGGCGTCCCGTTCACCCCCGCCGTCCAGCAGCCCCGCCCCGGCGTCCCGTTCACCCCCGCCGTCCAGCAGCCCCGCCCCGACGTCCCGTTCACCCCCGCCGTCCAGCCCAGCCCCGCCGTCCAGCGGCTCGTCCCCGCCGTCCTCCGGCTCATCACCGGCGTCAATGCGCGGGCAGACCACGTACACGCGCCCGCCCTCCGCGATCTCCTGGGCGGCCCGCTGCCACACCCGCGCCACCCAGGACTGCCGCTCCCAGGGCACCAGGTGGGTAGACACCGGGGCGCGCCCCGCAGGCAGCCCCTCCAGCACACTGGCCTCCAGGTCCCCGAACACCGTCATGGCGATCGTGCGCGGGATCGGGGTGGCGGTCATCACCAGCAGGTGCGGCACCGCCCTCTCCCCCGTGGCCGGGTCCAGCACCCCGCCCCGCTCCCGCAGGACGTCACGCTGCGCCACCCCGAAACGGTGCTGCTCGTCAACCACCACCAGGCCCAGGCGCGGCATCTGCACGGTCTGTGACAGCAGGGCGTGGGTGCCCACCACCAGTACCGGCTCCCCCGAGGCCAGGTCAGCCAGCACCTGACGGCGCTGGGGGGCGGTGGCGGAGCCGGTCAGCAGCAGTACGCGCGTGGCCCGCTCCGCGCCCCCCAGCATCCCGCTGCCCGCCAGGGGCCCCAGCAGGCTGGTCAGGGAGGCGGCGTGCTGGGCGGCCAGCACCTCCGTGGGGGCCAGCAGGGCGGCCTGGCCCCCCGCCCCCACCACCTGCAGCATGGCGCGCAGGGCCACCACCGTCTTGCCCGAGCCGACGTCGCCCTGCAGCAGGCGCAGCATGGGGGTGGTGGAGTCCAGCGCCTCCGCCAGCTCCTGACCCACCCGCTGCTGGGAGTCCGTGAGCTCGTAGGGCAGGGCAGCGTCCAGGTCCGCCCGCAAGGAGCCGCTGGCGGCGGGCACCGGCCAGGCCACGGCGGCCCGGCTGTGCTGGTGCTGCAGGCGCCGCTGGGCCAGGGCGGCCTGCAGCACGAAGGCCTCCTCGTGGCGCAGGCGACGGCGGGCCGCCCGCCACTGCTGCTCATCGACCGGCGTGTGCGCCCACCGGTAGGCGGTCAGGGCGTCCACCAGGCCAGCGTCCTGCCGCACCTGCTCGGGCAGGGGCTCGGGCACGTCCCCGGGCAGCAGCTGGTCCAGCACGGTGCGCACGGCCTTGCCTACGCGCCAGGAGGGCAGGGACTCAGTGGCCCGGTACACGGGGATGGGGCGGGCCAGCAGGGCCTGGCGCTCGGCCTCGTCCAGGTCGTCCAGCACCTGGAAGCGGGCGCCGGTCAGCTGGCGGCGGCCCAGGCGCAGCCCCACCTTGCCGCTGACGAGCACGGTGGCTCCGGGGGGCAGGCGGTCAGCGTAGGAGCGCATCATGCCCGCGGCCCCAAAGAGCACCACGTCCATCTGGGTGGTGCCGTCCGTGATGACGGCCTCCAGCAGGGCGGGGGGACGCCCGGAGCGGGTGCGGCGGGAGGATGCCTGCAGCACCTGGGCCTGGACCGTAGCCGCCTCCCCCTCCACCAGGGTCCGCAGGTCCGTGAGCTCCCCCCAGGACTCGTAGCGCCTGGGCAGGTGGCGCAGCAGGTCCGCACCGGTTTCCAGCCCCAGGGCCGCGAGCTGCTTGGCGGTGCCCGGCCCCACCAGCTTGTCCAGCGGCCGCTCCAGCAGGGGCACGGAGCCGCGCGCCCGGGGAGGCTGGGCCCTACTCAAGGGCCACCAGCACGTCGGGGGTGGGCTGGCCGCCCGCGTGGATGACCACCTCCACGCCGTGGTAGCAGAACCACCTGTTCGAGGAGTAGACGGCGCTGCGCACGGTGGCGCCGACGTCGGGGGCGGCGTCCCGTCCCAGGATCACGGTGACCAGCTCGACCTCGTGCCGAACCGCCCGGTCCAAGGTGGCGACCAAGGCGTCAGGCTCGGCCTGCTCCCCGCTGCAGGCGATGGTGCGCAGCCGGGCGGCCGCACGGGCGGCCCGGGCAGCCAGGTCCCCCAGGGAGAAGGTCCGCACGTACCCGGCCACCTCCACGGCGGCGGCCAGCACGCGGGCCTCGTCATCCGTGTCAGCCACCAGCAGCTGGGTGGCCTCGGCGACGGCGTCGGCGACGGCGGCAGGCCGGGTCCGGGCTCCTTCCGGCCCGGTCACGCTCGAGACGGCGGAGCGGGCCTGCAGGTGGCGGGCGGCCTCATGGGCCTGGAAGGCGCTGGCGGCGTCGCAAGGCAGCACCAGCACCTGGGCGGCCCCCAGGTCACCGACCGCCCGCACGATCCCCTCCCGCTCCGGGTCCAGGACCACCACGGCCCCGGTGCGGGCCAGCTGCTCGATCAGCCCCGGAGCCCGGGTGCAGGCGATCACCCCGACGCCCTCGTGGTCACGGCGCCGGGGCGCGACGCCTGCCGGGTCCGCCCGCCTGGAGGCCAGCCGCTCAAAGGAGACGACAGCAGCCCCGGGGCGCGGCCTGCCGCCCGGCAGGGGCGGCTCGTCGGTGCGAACGTCCTGCGCCAGGGAGGAGCGGTGCAGGTGGCGGACGCAAACCTGCCGCCGGGAGCCCGCACGGGGCAGGGCCGCCCGGGGGGTGTCTGTGTGCACGTGCACCTGGTAGAGGCCCACCCCCAGGGCGTCGGGGGTGCCTACCACGCCCACGCTGTCACCTATCTGCTCCAGGGAGCGCCGCAGCTCGGCCGCCTGGGCGCTGGTGGCCTCCAGCAGGTACATGACCTCGAACTCGCCGGTGGACACTCCCTCCACCTCCCCGGCGGAGTGGGCGGCGCCCCCGGCGGCCAGGTCAAGGAGCATCTGGTGGGCCACGTCCGTCAGCGGCGAGCTGGTGGTGGGCGCGGCAGGTGCGGGGGCGACGGAGGCGTTCGCCGGGTCCTGCCCAACCAGTTCCTGCCCGACCGAGGCCTGCCCGGCGGGATCCTGAGCACCGGCGGCAGGCTCCTGGCTGACGACGTCGCTCAAGGCGGTGAGCAGCAGCATCAGCGCGGCCCCGCCGGCGTCCACCGGCCCGTGCCCCAGGCCCGCCGTCTCCACCACGGACTCCTGGGCCCCCAGGGCGGCGGCGGCCACCACGGAGGCCAGCGTGGGGGTGCGCGTGGGACCGCTCTCCGGGTGCCGCAGGGCGTTGCGGGCCGCCTGGGCGGCGTCGGCGGCGACCGTCAGCAGGGTGCCCTCAACGGGCCGGGAGACCGCCGCGCGCGCCTCACTGGCCATACGCTCGTAGGCGTGCACCATCTCCACCGGGCGCAGGCCCGCAGGGTCGGGGGCGGTAGCAGCCACCTCCGCCAGAGCGGCCAGGGCCTGGGACAGCAGCAGCCCGGAGTTGCCCCTGGCCCCCCGCACCGCCCCGTCGGCGGCAGCCCGGGCGGCCTGGGCGGCGTCGGCGGAACGGGGCAGCAGGCTCAGGGCGTCGGCGGCGGCGCGGATGGTCAGCAGCACGTTGGTGCCGGTGTCGGCGTCGGGCACGGGGAACACGTTCAGGCAGTCCACCAGGTCCCGGCTGGCGGCGGCCACGGCCTGGGCCAGGTGCAGCCAGCGGACCATGACCGGGGCGCTGAGCACCTGGGCCGCCTGGGGGGCAGCCGGGTTGCGGCCACTGGGTGCAGTCACGGTCTCGCCTCCTGGGTGGTGGGGCCGGCCCCGGGGTGCGGTCCTGGGCCACCAGGCAAAGGGTACCTGGGACACCCTGGTGTGCCTCACCCCACGCCCACGTGGTTTGGGGCCGGTAGGGCGCTTCGGCTATGGTTGCGGGGTTGCCCGCGGCGCGTACCGTCGGGCGGTAGACCTGGCGCAGGGCCTGCAGGCTCCGCGCTCCGCAAGAAGATTTCAGGAGTGAACCGTGGCTGCTGTGTGCGACGTCTGCGGCAAGGGCCCCATCTTCGGCAAGAGCGTCTCGCACTCCCACGTGCGGACCAGCCGCCGTTGGAACCCGAACATCCAGCGCGTGCGTGCGATCGTGAAGGGCGCCCCCAAGCGCCTGAACGTGTGCACGTCCTGCCTCAAGGCCGGGAAGGTTACCCGCAACGCCTGAGTTGCGGTACTAGCCCTCCGGCTCAGCCAGGCCGTCGTCGCCCCCGTGGTGACGGCGGCCTTCTGCTGCTGCTTGCTGCTGGGCGCCCCCGCGGCGCCACCTAGGGCCGGGGGCGCCCAGCGCCTGACGGTCAGGCCTGCGCCGCCTGCTCCACCGAGGCGGCCGCCTCACCGCGGAGCCGCTCGTTGACCTGCTCGACGTCGATGAACCACAGGAGCCCCATGACCACCAGCAAGGCGGCGGTCGGCAGCCAGAGGTAGGAGACCTGCAGCATGGTGATCACGGAGTGCGGCTGCTCGACCGTCTGCCCGGAGGTGGAGCTCACGTACCCGGCGGCGCTCAGGAGCCAGCCGGACATGGCGGTTCCCAGTCCCCCGCCGAGCTTGGTGCCCAGCGAGGTGCAGGAGAACATGAGCCCGTCCACCCGCTTGCCGGAGCGCAGGTAGGTGTACTCACTGGCCTCCGCGATCAGCGCCGTCAGCGTGCCCTGCAGCGCGGAGGTGCCCAGCATGGCCACCGCCGTGAAGAAGAGCATCACCGGGACGTTCAGCATGTACCCGCCCACGATGATGCCGACGCGGGCGGCGATCGCGACCACGTAGCCCCACAGGTCCACGCGCCGCATGTTCCCGACCTTGGCCACGATAAAGGGCAGCGCGAGCAGGCCGAGCATCTGCGGGACGTTGTAGGCCCAGGCGAAGGCCCCCAGCAGCTTCGGGTCGTGCAGGACGTAGGTCATGAAGTAGATGCCCATACCGTTGAGCGCCCCGAAGAGCTGCATGATGATGAACATGACCACCAGGAGCATGTAGTACCTGTTGGCGCGCAGCAGCTGCAGCGACTCCTTGAGCGGGATCCGGTCCTCGACCGCGCCGGCCCCGGCGTCGGCCAGCTCCTCAGGAGTGAGCTCCCGCACGGAGAAGACCGCCACGCTGTTCCAGAAGAGCCCTATCAGGGCGTAGATGATGGCGACCGCCCGCCAGCCCTCCGCCCCGCCTCCCAGCGCGTCCACGGCACCGACTGTGGCAGCCTGGATCGCCAGGCTCGTGCCGAAGGCGAAGACGAAGCGGATCGAGCCCATCTGCACCCGCTCGTTGGCGTTCTTCGTGATGAGCGCCGTCAGCGCGCCGTAGGCGATGTTGTTTGCCGTGTAGAAGCCCGCGTTCAGCAGGGTGTAGGCCACGAAGAACCAGGCGTACTTGGCGGTGTCCCCCAGGCTGACGGGGATCGCGAATATCGCGATGATCATGGCGGCGCACCCGAAGAAGCCCCAGAACATCCAGGGCCGGGCCTTGCCCATCCGCGAGCGCGTCTTGTCCATCAGGACCCCGAATATGAAGTCCGAGAAGCCGTCGAACAGCTTGGAGAGCATCATCAGGGTGCCGACGACCCCGGCGCTCATCCCCTGGGTGTCGGTCAGGTAGATCATGACGAAGAACGCCAGGAAGGCGTAGACGACGTTCCCGGCGATGTCTCCGGTGCCGTATCCGAGCTTGTTGTACCACTTCAGGTACTTCTTGTCGTTCATAGGGATCTTCTCCTCGTTGAGGCGTGGTTGGGGTCAGTGGGGGTCGGCGACCAGGACGAAGGAGGCCGACAGGTTCTTGGCTGCGAGGCGGTACTGCTCCTGCAGGGCCGGGCCGCAGCTGGCGGAGCCGACGCCGGACTGGGCGGCGTCCAGGCACAGCACGGTGCTGCCGCTCTCGACGAGCTCGTGGTCGTGCGCGGTGGCGGCCAGCTGCTCCTGCGTGTACGGCGAGGCGTTGAAGCTGAACGGGGTCGGGGAGAGCACCCGCAGGCTCAGCTGCTCGCTGGAGACCTCCAGGTGGTCGCAGCCTGTGCGTGAGCCGCTCTCCTGGGGGCGCGTGTAGCGCTCCACCAGCTCCGCGACGGTTCCTGAGTAGGTGCCGTAGCGGCAGGCCCGGTGCTTGTCTACGTAGCCCTCCTGGGGTCCCAGGCCCGTGTAGCTGACGGCGTCCAGCTCGCGGGGCAGGAACAGGCGCAGTCCGAACCGGGGCAGGAAGGGGAACTGGTCCTCGCGGGCCGCGGTGACCGTGACGGCCAGGGCGCCGCCGGGGTCCACGACCCAGCGGACGGTGCCCCGCAGGATCGGCTGGACCGTCGGGGCCACCACGGCGACCTGTGCCTCGACCGTGACCAGGGCGCCGCTGGTGGTCTCCTGGCAGGAGTAGGCGCGTGTACAGGCCTGGTCGTAGCGCGCCCGCTTCCACTCGACCTGGAGGTGGCGGTCGTTGTCGGTGGGGGCCCGCCAGATGTTGAGGCTGACCGGGGCGTCCAGCAGCCGGTTCCCGGAGACCTCCGCCTCGGCCAGCATCCCGCAGCGCCGGTCGAACACGTAGCGGAAGCCGCTGCCGGTCACGGTGATGCAGGTGCCGCTGGTCGTGGCCCGGGGCGGCACCCCGCAGGCCTCCCGGTCCAGGACCTCCCGGACGGCGGCCGGGCGGGGGTCCACGGTGGGGACCGGTAGCTCGTCGAAGCCGAGCAGGTGGCCCGGCTCCAGCAGCGGCAGGGGGCGCGCCAGGCGGTACTCGACCGTGAGCGTGCACCGCCCGGCGTCGGGAACGGCGTCGAGCAGGGGCTGGGGCAGGGTGACCGTGGTGGTGGCGCCGGGCTCCACCGGCTCCTCCAGGCCCAGGGGGCAGGTGGCGGCCACGGCGCCGTCCACCGTGAGCACCGCCGTGAGCTCCACCGTGCCGCGCAGGGGGGTGAAGTCGAGCAGGTTGCGTAGGCGGAGCGTGCCCGCCGGGAGGTCGGTCCCACAGACCCGCACCGGCCGTTGCACGTTCCACAGCTCCTTGAGGCCGGTGTGCGGGACGCGGTCCGGGCGCACCAGGCCGTCCACGCAGAAATTGCCGTCATGGACGGTCTCACCGTGGTCGCCGCCGTAGAGGTAGACCGGCCGGCCTTCCGGCGTGGTGCCTGCGCGCACGGCGTGGTCGCACCACTCCCAGACGAAGCCGCCACACATCCTGGGCTCATCCAGGATCAGCTGCCAGTAGTCCTCCAGGTCCCCGGGGCCGTTGCCCATGGCGTGGCTGTACTCGACCAGGACCAGGGGCTTGTCCGGCTCAGCGGCCAGGTACTCGCGGATCTCGTCCAGCGCCGGGTACATGCGCGAGTAGAGGTCGATGCTGGAGTAGTCGTAGCGGCGGTCCTGGGAGCGGTAGTAGGCGGACTCGTAGTGCGTGACCCGGGTGGGGTCGACCGTCTTCATCCACAGGAGGGCCGCCTCAAAGGTCCACCCGTAGGCGCACTCGTTGCCGGCGGACCAGGAGATGATCGAGGGGCGGTTGCGCTCACGGGTCACGCACAGGCGGACACGGTCCAGGGTCGGCTCGATCCAGTCGGGGTTGTTGGCGATCCGCTCGTTCCAGTGCTCGACGACGTTGGGCCAGGAGCTGTCCTCCAGGAACTGCGTCTGGGTGCCGTGGCTCTCGTTGTCCGCCTCGCTCATGACGTAGAAGCCGTACTCGTCGCAGAGCTGGTAGAAGCGCGGGTCGTTCGGGTAGTGGGCGCTGCGCACGGCGTTGATGTTGTGCTCCCGCATGAGCCGCAGGTCGCGCTCCATGTGCGCCAGGCTGACCGTGGGCCCGGTCAGCGGGTCCGAGTCGTGGCGGTTGACGCCCCGCAGCTTGACCGGCCGCTCGTTGACCAGGAGCACCGGCCCCGCGGTCCGGACCGTCCGCACCCCGACGCGCTCGCGGATGACCTCGTCGGCCGCGACGATCTCCAGGTTGTAGAGGTAGGGGTCCTCCGCGCTCCACAGGCGCGGCTGGTCGACCGGGAGCTCTACCGACCAGGGGTGGGGCTCGTCGTCGTCCCCGGTGCGCCGGAGCTCGCCCGCCGCCAGCCGGGTGCCGGCGTCGTCGGTCAGGACGGCGCGCACCTGCGGCTCACCGCCACGGAAGGAGGCGCGCAGGCTGACCACCGCCCGGTCCCCCGGCTGCTGGCCGACAGTGGTGGTGACGACGTAGTCGTGCACGTGGGCCGTGGGGCGCTTGAGGAGGTAGACGTCGCGGAAGATGCCGGTGGTGCGGAACTTGTCCTGGTCCTCCAGGTAGGTGCCGTCGCACCACTTGAGCACCAGGACCGCCAGGCGGTTGCCGCCCGCCCGGACCAGGGCGGAGACGTCGAACTCGCTGGTGGCGTGGCTCACCTGGCTGTAGCCGACGTAGGTGCCGTTGAGCCAGACGTAGAAGCAGGAGTCCACCCCCTCGAAGACGAGCGTGGTGGTCGGGGCGGCGGGGTCGGGCACGTAGTCGAAGCTGGTGAGGTAGGCCCCGGCGGGGTTGTCCTGCGGGACGAAGGGGGGATCCAGGGGGATGGGGTAGCGGACGTTGGTGTACTGGTGGGCGTCCAGCCCCTGGAACTGCCAGGTCCCCGGCACCTCGTGCGCGCGGAAGCCGGAGAGGTCCGCACCCTCCTGCCAGAAGGGCTCCGTGAGCTCGTGGACCGACGGGTAGTAGGCCATCATCCAGGTGCCGGTCAGCAGCTGGAAGCGGTCGGAACGCTCGCGCTGTGGCACTGGTCTGGGCGCCGCCCCCGAGTCCGGGACGTAGTACGCCCGGGGCGGCAGCGTGTTCTCGTGAAGAACAGAAAGGTCCTCGTAGTAGCGGGGGACGATCATTGTCCGTACTCCTGACACTCGAGGCAGCGTTGGCGCACAGCCGCGCTGCCATGCCCTCAGTCGTGCCACCCAAATGGCGACGTCGCCATTATGGTCACCGTCACTTCCAGGTGTCAATAGAAAAACTAACCTCAGACTCTCCTCTTGGGGAATGTTGACGTCATCATTCTGAGCTGCGGCAGGGGTGGCGCACACCCCAGTCCCCAGCCACCCTGTCCGCCGTTGGTAGGGTCTGGCCATGGATCCTGCACAGGCAGGTGACCCCGTCACCCGGCGCGCCCCCTCAATCGACGACGTCGCTCGCCTCGCGGGCGTCTCCGCACAGACCGTCTCGCGGGTCTCGCGCGGCTCGGACAAGGTCCGCCCCAGCACGCGCGACAAGGTCCTGGTGGCCATGCGCCAGCTCGGGTACGTCCCCAACCGCGCCGCCCGGGCCCTGCGCAGCGGCTCCTACCACGTGATCGGCGTCCTCACCCAACAGGTGGAGCGCACCGGGGAGGCGCACACCCTCAGCGGGGTCCTGGACGCCGCCAGGGCCCGGGGGATCGCCGTCACCGTCACCCAGGTCAACCACCCGGAGGCCGACGCCATGCACGCAGCCGTGACCGACCTCGTGCGGCAGCCGGTCGAGGGCCTGGTGATCGTGCAGTCCGGCCGGGCGACGGCGGAGCACCTGGCGCTCCCGCCAGGACTGCCCGTAGCCTCCTCCGACTCCGCCCTGGTCGGCTACTACCCCTCAGCCTCCGCTGACCAGGTAGGCGGCGTGGAGGCCGCTATAGACCACCTGGTCGGCCTGGGGCACCGCCAGGTGCAGCACGTCTGCGGCCCCGAGGACTCCCAGTCGGCCCGGCTGCGCCAGACCGCCTGGGCCCGCAGGCTCGAGCAGCACGGGCTGCCGGTGCCCCCGCCGCTGCCCGGCGGCTGGGAGGCCACGGACGGCTACCGCGCCGGCTGCCTGCTGGCTGAGGATCCGCAGGTGACCGCCGTCTTCTGCGCCAATGACGAGGTCGCCCTCGGGCTGGTCTGCGCGCTGCAGCAGCGCGGCCGCCGGGTCCCCCAGGACGTGTCGGTGGTCGGTTTTGACGGGCTGTCCCTGGGGGCCTACGCCTCTCCCCCGCTGACCACGGTCCAGCTCGACTTCCACCGCGCCGGTGCGACCATGGTGGAGCTGATCATGGAGCAGATCGAGGAGGGGCCCAAGGACGGGGCCCGGCGCGTCACGATCCCGACCAAGCTGGTTGTGCGCAGCTCGACGGCGCCGCCGCCCCACTGACCGGTCCTGGCTGACCTGCTGACCGGTCCCGGCTGACCCAGTGCGCCCTGGCCGCGGCAGGCTCAGGGCAGGCGCTGCCACACCTGTCTGGTCAGGCCTCGAAGTGGTCCCAGCCCACCGCCCCCTGCCAGGGCTCGCCGCCGACCGTCACCGAGGGCGTACCCGGCACATGCTCCAGCACCCGGCCCAGCACCCGCACGCCTGCGGGCAGGGCCTCCTGGCTGCCTGCGGGCACGGCCGCCAGCAGACCGTGGTCCTCCCCTCCCGTAAGCACCCAGGCGGCTGCGGTACGGGCCACCTCCGCCGTGAGCGCCCCTGGTCCCGGGGCCTGCAGCAGCGGCACCAGTACCTCCAGACGTCGGCGGCAGCCCGCCAGCCAGCTGCCCTGGCCGCAGGGGTCGTCCAGGTCCAGGCGCACCCCACTGGCCCGGGCCAGGCGGCCGGCGTCACGCAGCAGGGAGTCGGAGACGTCCATCAGGGCGTGGGCCCCCGCCCGCGCCAGGGCGGGCCCCAGGCTCAGCGGCGGGGCAGGGCTACGGAAGCCCGCGAGCGCCCAGGCCACCGCCTCCCGCACCGGCGGGCTAGCCTGCGGTCCCAGCTGCTCGGGGCCGCTGATCCCGGCACGCAGCAGCGCTAGCCCGGCCGCGGACCTCCCCAGGTCCCCGGCGTGGACCAGCAGGTCCCCGGGGCGGGCGCCGTCGCGCAGCAGCGGGGCACGACCCTGCAGGTCACCGTGCACGGTCACGCTGACCACCAGCTGCTCCCCGGCGCTGAGGTCGCCACCCACCACCCCGGCGCCGCAGGCCTGGCAGGCCTGCCCCAGGCCCCGGGCCAGGCCCCGCACCCAGCCCACGGTGGTGCTGGGGGGCAGCACCAGGCCCACCACCACGGCGGTGGGCACCGCCCCCATGGCGGCCACGTCCGCCAGGTTCTGGGCGGCGGCGCGGGCCCCAACCTGCTCGGGGGTGGACCAGGCGCGGTCAAAGTGGTGGCCCTCCACCAGCAGGTCCGTGCTCACGCAGTAGCGCCCGTCGGAGGCGGCCAGCACCGCGCAGTCGTCACCGTTGCCCACCAGGGCGTGCCCCCCGATAGGCAGCAGCGGGGTGAAGGCGGCCAGCAGCGCCTCCTCACCCACCTCACCCACCAGGCGGGCGTCGTCGAGCGGCAGCACGCTGGCCTCAGCGGTTGACGTCGGTGGGGCGCTCCAGGGCCAGCTCGATCAGCTCAGTGACCAGCTCGGTGTAGCCCAGGCCGGAGACCTGCCACATGTAGGGGTACATGGAGAAGGGCGTGAAGCCGGGCATGGTGTTGACCTCGTTGACCAGGGCGCGGCCGTCAGCGGTCAGGAAGAAGTCCACGCGCATCAGCCCCTCCCCGCCCAGGGCCTCGAAGGCGCGGGCGGCGGTGCTCATCAGCAGCTCACGCTCCTGGGGGGTGGTGCGGGCGGGGCAGACCATCTGCACGGCCTCGTGGGCCAGGTACTTGGTCTCGTAGTCGTAGAACTCCCCGGCCCCGTGGGCGGCGTCCATGACGATCTCTCCCGGCTCGGCCACGCGGGGGGCGTCGTCGCCGTGCCCGGCCAGCACCGCCACCTCCACCTCCCGGCCCACCACGCCAGCCTCCACCAGCACCTTGGGGTCCACCAGGCGGGCGGCCTCGATGGCGGCCACCAGGTCCCCGCCCGCATCCACCCGGGTGATACCCAGGGAGGAGCCCGCCCGGGCAGGCTTGACGAACAGCGGGTAGCCCAGGGACTGGCACTCGGCCAGCACCTGCTCGCGCTCCCGTGCCCAGCGGTGCGGGCCCACAACCACGTGCGGGGCGGTCTCGATACCGGCGGCCCCCAGCAGCACCTTGGTGACCTGCTTGTCCATGCCGGCGGCGCTGGCCAGCACGCCGCAGCCCACGTAGGGCAGGCCCAGCATCTCCAGCAGGCCCTGGATGGTGCCGTCCTCCCCGTAGGGGCCGTGCAGCAGCGGCAGGACGACGTCCACCTCCCCCAGCAGCTCGGGCCCCCCGGCGGTCACGGCGGTCAGGGGGCCGCCGCCCAGGGCCACCACCAGCTCGCCCTGGCCCATGCCCTCCACGGTGATCTCCACCGGCGGGCGGGAGTCGTCCAGCTCCAGGGCCGCCGGGTCGTCCGCCACCCGCACCCACTTGCCGCTGCGGGTGATGCCCACGGGGACGACGTCGTAGCGCTCCCGGTCGATCGCGCGCAGCACCCCGGCGGCGGTGGCGCAGGAGATGGTGTGCTCCCCGCTACGGCCCCCGAAGACGACCGCCACCCGGGGTCGGGCGCTGGGGCGGCCAGCGGGCTCAGGGGCGGGGGAGGCAGCCGGGGCAGGGACAGCAGGGGAAGACGTAATGTCATTGTCACGTGGCATAAGGCCCACGCTACCGCCAAGGGGCCTAACCTGGGCGGGCAAGCCCACGAGTCTGGAGCCGCAAATGACCACCATCACCCGCCGTCGTGTACTTACCGCCGTGCCGCTAGCCCTCTCGGGCCTGCTGGTGGGCTGTGGCCGGGAGACCGCCCCCAGCCAGGACTCCTCCACCAGTTCTACCAAGCTGGCGCCTACCGGCACCGCCTCCGCGGCCACGCCCAGCCTGCCACCCCAGCCGGAGCCCACGGGCAGCACAGGGGCCTGGCTGAGCGAGGCCAGCTCCCAGCCCGCCTCCGGCAGCCCGGACCTGGTCATCACCGCCGTGCGCACCGGGGTCCACGAGGGCTACGACCGGCTGGTGGTCGACTTCACCGGCACGGGCACGCCCGGCTGGGACGTGCAGTGGGTGGAGGAGGCCTACACCCAGGGCAAGGGGGACCAGATCACGGTGGAGGGAGACCACCTCCTGCTGCTGCGCGGCACCGGGGTGACCATGCCGGTGCTGCCCGAGCAGCAGCAGGTCGCCTACCAGGGGCCCTCCCTGCTGCCGGTGGGCGGGGCCGGACTGGTGGCCGCCTACCTGGACCCGACCTTTGAGGCGCAGTTCCAGCTGGTGCTGGGCACCCGGACGCGCGCCTACCGGGTGGAGGCCCTGAGCTCCCCCACCCGCCTGGTGGTGGACGTGGCCCACCCGCAGGCCTAGCCGCGCCCGTTCAGAGCGGCTTAGCGTCGACGCCCTCAGCCTTGCGGGGGCGCGAGAGCAGGGCCTCCGTGGCCTCCCTCACGCTCAGCCGCCCCTCCACGATCGCGGCCACCGCCGCGGTTATGGGCATCTCGACGCCGTGGGCGCCCGCCAGGTCCAGCACGGCGCGGGCGGACTTGGCGCCCTCGGCCACGCCCCGGGAGGCCTGCGCGGCCTGCTCCACGCTCATGCCCTCCCCCAGGTGCCGCCCGAAGGTCTGGTTGCGTGACAGGGGCGAGGAGCAGGTGGCCACCAGGTCCCCCATCCCGGCCAGGCCGGAGAAGGTGGCGGGGTCGGCCCCCAGCCGCAGCCCCAGGCGGGTGATCTCCACCAGGCCCCGGGTGATGATGGTGGCCTTGGTGTTGTCCCCCAGGCCCCTGCCGCTGGCCACCCCCACCGCCAGGGCGATCACGTTCTTGACGGCCCCGCACAGCTCCACGCCCAGCAGGTCCGTGTTGGTGTAGGGGCGGAAGGTGGGGGTGGCGCACAGGGAGGCGACGGTGGCGGCCACCTCCGGGGCCCGCAGCCCCTGGGCCGCCACGACCGTGGCCGTGGGCTGCCCGGCAGCGATCTCGTCAGCCAGGTTAGGGCCGGAGACCACCACTACCCGCTCGGCGGGCAGGTCCAGGGCCTGCTGCAGCACCTGGCTCATGCGCGCGCCCGTGCCCAGCTCGATGCCCTTCATCAGGGACACGGCCAGGCAGGAGGGGGCCAGCTGGCCGTGCAGGGGCTCCAGCACCTGGCGGGCGGACTGGCTGGGGACGGCCACCACCACCAGGTCCGCGCCTGCGACCGCTGCCCGCAGGTCCGTGGTGGCGTCCACGCAGGCGGGCAGGCGGTGGCCGGGCACGTAGCGCTCGTTGGTGCCCTGGTTGATCTCGGCGGCCACCTCCGGGCGGCGGGCCCAGATGGTGGTGCGGGTGCCGCCCTGCCCCAGCAGCGAGGCGAAGGTGGTGCCCCAGGCACCGGAGCCGATGACGGCTGCGCGCGTGAAGCGGGCGGCCTCCGCCGTCCCCGCCTGCTCGCGGCGGCTCACTGCTGCCCCTGGTCCGGGCCGGGAACCTCCGGGGCAGGGACCTCGGAGGCGTCCTCAGCCGGGGCGCTGACGGGATCGCCGGAGGCGCTGGTGGACGCGGCGGGAGCGGCGCTGGCGGGCGCCGTCGGCTGAGTGTCCTCCACGGGCACAGGATCGGGCTTGCGGACCCCGCGCTTGTCCGGGCCCGGGTCGCCGTCGTAGTGCATGTCGTAGGGGCGAGGGGCCTTCTCGCCCCGCAGCTCCTCCACGATCTCGGTGATCCGCCGCATGATCTCGGCGGTGGCGGCCCGCACCGCCTCCCGGTCGCTCGTGTCAGAGCCGTACTGCTCCAGCGTGAAGGGCTCGCGGATGACCACGTGCACGTCCTTGCGCGGGAAGGGGTGGAAGCCCCCGCCGAAGGAGTCCAGGATGTCCTGCGCCCCCCACTGGCCCATGGGCAGCACGGGCACGCCGGTGGCCATGGCCAGGCGGGCGGCCCCGGTCTTGCCGGTCATGGGCCACTTGAGGGGGTCACGGGAGAGGGTGCCCTCCGGGAAGATCATGATGGCGTCGCCCTGCCGCAGTCGCCGCTCCGCCTCGATCAAGGAGCTCCCGGCCTGCTCGGTGCCCCGGTATACGGGGATCTGCCCGCCCGCCTTGAACACGTGCCCCAGCACCGGCACCGAGAAGATCGTGGACTTGGCCAGGGAGTAGACGGGCACGCCAGCGTCCACCAGGCAGCGCATGGCGGTCAGGGAGTCCAGGTCGGACAGGTGGTTGCACACGGCGATGAAGCCGCCCTCCCGGGGAATGTGCTCGGTGCCGCGCACGTGGTGGCGGGAGACGAGCCTCAGGAAGGGGATGATCGCCCCCCGGGCGGCGAAGCGGTAAAAGGGGGTCATGCGGCGCTGGGTCACGGTAGGACTCTGTTTCTCTCCGGGAGGGCCCAGGGGCGGCTCAGGACAGACGGGTTACGGCGGCGTCGAGCGCAGACAGCTTGTCCATGAAGTGCTCGTAGCCGCGGTCGATCAGGTTGATGCCGGAGACCCGGCTGGTGCCCTCGGCGGCCAGGGCCGCGATCAGGTGGGAGAAGCCGCCACGCAGGTCAGGCACCACGATGTCCGCCCCCTGCAGCGGGGTGGGGCCGGAGATCACGGCGGAGTGGTAGAAGTTGCGCTGCCCGAAACGGCAGGCGGTGCCGCCCAGGCACTCACGGTAGACCTGGATGGTGGCCCCCATCTGCCGCAGGGCCTGGGTGAAGCCGAAGCGGTTCTCGTAGACGGTCTCGTGGACGATAGACAGGCCCTTGGCCTGGGTCAGGGCCACCACGAGAGGCTGCTGCCAGTCGGTCATGAAGCCGGGGTGGACGTTGGTCTCCACCACGATGCTCTTGAGGTCCCCGCCGGGGTGGTAGAAGCGGATGCCGTCGTCAGTGACGTCGAAGGCGCCCCCCACCTTGCGGAAGGTGTTCAGGAAGGTGGTCATGTGGGACTGGTGGGCGCCGCGCACGAACACGTCCCCGTGGGTGGCCAGGGCCGCTGAGGCCCAGGAGGCGGCCTCGATGCGGTCGGTCAAGGCCAGGTGGTTGTAGCCGCGCAGCCCGGAGACTCCCTCGATGTGGATGGTGCGGTCGGTGTCCACCGAGATGATCGCGCCCATCTTCTGGAGCACGTCCACCAGGTCCATGATCTCCGGCTCGATGGCGGCGCCACGCAGCTCCGTGAGCCCGTCAGCACGGACGGCGGTGAGCAGGGTCTGCTCGGTGGCCCCCACGCTGGGGTAGGGCAGGTCGATGGTGGTACCGCGCAGCCCGTGGGGCGCGCTCATGCGGATGCCCCCCTCCAGCTTCTCCACGCTGGCCCCGAACTTGCGCAGGATGTCCAGGTGGAAGTCGATGGGACGGTCACCGATGCGGCAGCCACCCAGGTCCGGGATGAAGGCCTCCCCCAGGCGGTGCAGCAGCGGCCCGCACAGCAGGATCGGGATGCGGGAGGAGCCGGCGTGGGCGTCGATGTCCGCCATGTGGGCGCTCTCCACCCGGGAGGGGTCCAGGCGCAGCACGCCCTCAGCCTGGTCGTAGTCGATGGCGACGCCGTGCAGCCGCAGCAGCCCGGAGACGACCTCGACGTCGCGGATCAGGGGGACGTTGCGCAGCACGGAGGAGGTCTCTCCCAGCAGCGCGGCGACCATGGCCTTGGGGACCAGGTTCTTGGCGCCACGCACGGTGATCTCTCCGTGCAGCGGGCGTCCGCCCTCGACCTGAAGCAGACCGTCGACACCGTCAGCCATATGAACCTCCGTACTGCGCCACCCGCCAGGCGGTTCCTGGGGGCGGTCCTAGGGACTCCGGCAGGGCTGGAGCCAGGGCTGCCTGCCGGTTACGCGCCTTGCTGCGCGCACCGCTTAAGCATAGGGGCCCACCACCTGGTGGGGCAGTTCCAGCGGCTGGGCCTTACGGCCCTGCGGAGTGTGCTTGGCCTCATCGGGCCCCGTTGCGGGGCGCCAGGCCGCTGTTGCGAGGTGGTTGCCCACGCCCTACCGGCCCGGACCGCCCCCTCGGCCGCCCAGGCGCCCTGGGGAGGCGGCTGCCGCGCTGGGGCACGTGCGCCCGCCGGGGCCGGAACGGCCCCCGCCTGCTCAGGCTCCGGAACGCACCGTGGGCGGCGGCAGGGGCACCGGCACCTGGCTGGCGCGGGCGGGCACCACCTCGGCGGCGGGCAGGTGCCGGGCGGGCAGGGTCCGGGGCCTCCAGGCCGGGCGGGCGGACTCGTAGGCGGCGATCTCCGCCTCGTGCTGGAGGGTCAGGGAGATGTCGTCCAGCCCCTCCATCAGGCACCAGCGCACGTAGTCGTCGATGGCGAAGGTGGTGCGGAAGGCCCCCGCATGGACGGTGCGCGCCTCCAGGTCCACGGTCACCTCCGTGCCCGGCTCCGCCTCCAGCAGCTTCCACAGCTGCTCGGCGTCCTCCTGGCTGATAACCCCGGCCACCAGCCCCTGCTTGCCCGCGTTGCCGCGGAAGATGTCCGCGAAGCGCGGGGCCAGTACCACCTTGAAGCCGTAGTCCTTCAGCGCCCACACGGCGTGCTCCCGGGAGGAGCCGGTGCCGAAGTCCGGCCCGGCCACCAGGACGCTGGCACGCCGGTAGGCCTCCTGGTTGAGCACGAAGTCGGGCTCGCTGGCCCGCCAGAGCGCGAACAGGGCGTCCTCAAAGCCGGTGCGGGTGATGCGCTTGAGGTAGACGGCGGGGATGATCTGGTCGGTGTCCACGGCGCTGCGGCGCAGCGGGGCGGCGACGCCGGTGTGGCGGATGAACTTCTCCATAGCGTTGCTCCAGCTCCGGTTCAGGCGGCGGGCGTTCCAGCCAGGTCGGCGGGGGTGGACAGGGTGCCACGCACGGCGGTGGCGGCGGCGACCAGCGGGGAGACCAGGTGGGTGCGCCCGCCCTTGCCCTGGCGGCCCTCAAAGTTCCGGTTGGAGGTGGAGGCGGAGCGCTCCCCCGGTGCGAGCTGGTCCGGGTTCATGCCCAGGCACATGGAGCACCCGGCGTTGCGCCACTCCGCCCCGAAGTCCTTGAACACCTGGTCCAGGCCCTCGGCCTCGGCCTGCAGGCGCACCCGGGCTGAGGCGGGCACCACCAGCATCCGCAGCCCGGGGGCCTTGCGGCGCCCCCTGAGCACGGCGGCAGCGGCCCGCAGGTCCTCGATGCGCCCGTTGGTGCAGGAGCCCAGGAACACGGTGTCCACCTGGATGTCGCGCAGCCTGGTGCCGGGGGCCAGGTCCATGTACTCCAGGGCCCGCTGGGCGGCGCGGCGCTCGGTCTCGTCGGCGATGCTCTCCGGGTCGGGCACGGCCCCGGAGATCGGCAGCCCCTGGCCGGGGTTGGTGCCCCAGGTGACGTAGGGCTCGATGTCGGCGGCGTCCAGCACCACCTCGGTGTCGAAGGTGGCGTCGGCGTCGGTGCGCAGGGAGGCCCAGTAGGCGGTCGCGGCCTGCCAGTCCGCTCCCTCGGGGGCGTGCGGGCGGCCCCGGAGGTAGTCGAAGGTGGTCTGGTCCGGGGCGATCATCCCGGCCCGGGCCCCGGCCTCGATACTCATGTTGCAGATAGTCATGCGGGCTTCCATGGACAGCTGCTCTATGGCCCGGCCCCGGTACTCGATGACGTGCCCCTGGGCGCCGTTGGTACCGATCTTGGCGATGATGGCCAGGATGATGTCCTTGGCGCCGGAGCCTGCGGGCAGCTCGCCGTCGACCAGCACGCTCATGGTGCGGAAGGGCGCGATGGGCAGGGTCTGGGTGGCCAGCACGTGCTCGACCTGGCTGGTACCGATGCCGAAGGCCAGCGCCCCGAAGGCCCCGTGGGTGGAGGTGTGGGAGTCGCCGCAGACCACGGTCATGCCCGGCTGCGTCAGTCCCAGCTGCGAGCCGACGGCGTGGACGATGCCCTGGTCGGCGTCGCCCAGGGAGTGCAGGCGGATCCCGAAGTCCGCGCAGTTGCGGCGCAGCGTCTCGATCTGCGTGCGGCTGGTGGCGTCCGCGATCGGCAGGTCGATGTCCAGGGTGGGGGTGTTGTGGTCCTCGGTGGCGATGCACAGGTCGGGACGGCGGACCTGCCTGCCCGCCAGACGCAGCCCCTCAAAGGCCTGGGGGCTGGTGACCTCGTGCAGCAGGTGCAGGTCTATGTAGAGCAGGTCGGGGGCGCCGTCGGCCCCTTTGCGCACGACGTGGTCGCGCCAGACCTTCTCCGCGAGGGTGCGGCCCATTGCTTGCCTTTCGTGTTGACTGCCCGCCTCTACGGCCCCGGTGGCCGGCCTGCCTGGTGCGGTGTCCTGCTGGTCAGGGCGGCACGGACGGCCCCGGTGCAGGGTGCTGACCCTGCTGGATTGGCGAGAGTACTTGAAGTCTCACACCTCGGAATGGCAGTATCAGATTATGGACGACGTTCTTGAGCGGGACAGCAGCAGCGGCGTCGGCGTGATCGACAAGGCCGTGCTCGTCATGAGCGCCCTGGAGGCGGGCCCGGCCACCCTGGCCCAGCTGGTGAGCTCCACCCACCTGGCGCGTCCCACCGCCCACCGCATAGCCGTGGCGCTGGAGTACCACCGCCTGGTCAGCCGCGACTCCCAGGGGCGCTTCGTGCTGGGACCGCGCCTGACCGAGCTGGCCTCCGTCGCGGGCGAGGACCACCTGCTGGCGGCTGCCGGACCGGTCCTGACCGCCCTGCGGGACAAGACCCACGAGTCCGCCCAGCTCTACCGCCGTCAGGGTGACGTGCGCGTGTGCGTGGCCAACGCGGAGCGGCCTATCGGGCTGCGCGACTCGATCCCGGTGGGGGCCACCATGTCCATGCTGGCTGGCTCCGCCGCCCAGGTGCTGCTGGCCTGGGAGGACCCCGACCGGCTGCACCGTGGCCTGGTGCGCGCCCGCTTCAACGCGACCATGCTCTCGGCGGTGCGGCGTCGCGGCTGGGCCCAGTCGGTGGGCGAGCGTGAGCCGGGGGTGGCCTCCGTGTCCGCGCCGGTGCGGGGCCCTGGCGGCAAGGTGATCGCCGCGATCTCCATCTCCGGCCCGATCGAGCGCATGGGCCGCCAGCCGGGGCGGGTGCACGGGCCCGTGGTCGTAGCAGCAGGCAAGCGCCTCTCCGAGATCCTGCTCGCCGCCGAGTAGTGCGGGGGCTCCCGCTCCCGTGAGGCAGGCGGTGCCGCCGGTGACGCCGCCGCGCTGTTGCCCACGGCTATGCCGCTGGCCGCGCCGTTGCCCCCTGACAGCCGGTCAGCCCCGACGGCGCAGGCCATGCCGGAGGCGGGGGCGCCGTCGCCCCCCCTCCAGCAGCCAACCAGCTAGCGCCCAGCGAGCCGCTGCTGGAAGCGCCGCCGCGCCGTCGCCCGCGCCCGCTCGTAGGCCTGGAGGTTCAGGCCCACGGCGCTGGACCACACCGGCAGCGGGTCCACCGCCAGGTTGTGCGCCTTGATACGGTTCAGGGCCTCCCGGTCGGTTAGCAGCCGGGCCAGGGCCTGGGCCAGCCCCTCCACCCCCTCCGCCAGGTAGCCGTCCTGCCCCTCGGTGATGAAGTCCGCCACACCGCTGGAGGCCACGCCGACCACCGCCAGCCCTGCGCACCGCCCCTCCAGGGCCGCGATACCGAAGGAGTCCGCCGGAGAGGTCTGCAGGTAGATGTCTGCGTCCTGGAAGTCCTGTGCCAGGCGGCTGCGCTCCACCCGCCCCACCAGCTCGATCCGCTCCGCCAGGGGGGAGCGGGAGACCACCTCGTGCATCTGCTCACGCAGGGGGCCGTCACCGTAGACGGCCAGGGTCGCCGTCGTCGAACCAGATACCTCGACGGCGCGGGTGAAGGCCTGCAGCACCTCCAGGGGGCACTTGCGGGCGATCCAGCGCAGGGAGGCGACCACCTTGACGGGGTCCCGCTCCCCCACCTGCCGGGGCTGGTCGCGCAGGCGCCAGTCCTCGACGGTGATGCCGTTGGGCAGCACGGTGACCTCCTTCCCGGCCCCGGCGCGGGACACCTCCTGGGCCAGCATGGTGGACACGGCAGTCAGGTCCACCCCAGCACGGCGCCAGCGGGACACCGGGCTGAGGGGACCCGCCAGGGCACCGGCATCAGCCCAGGGGCCCAGCACGCAGTGGAAGGTGGCGGCCACCGGCAGGCCACGGCGCCGGGCGGCAGCGATCCCGGACCAGGCGAAGGGCGAGACGATGCCCACGTGCACGTGCACCACGTCGGGGCGCAGGACGGTCATGAGCCGGAACAGCTCGGTGCCAGCGCGAGGGTGCACGGGCAGCTCGGCGGGCAGGCGGGCGGTGAACCGGTGGACGGCGAAGCCGTCTGGCCGCTCGCAGCTGTGGCCACGCTGGGCCCCTTGGGGAGTGGCGGTGACGACTATGGGCTCGTGCCCGGCGGCCAGGAGGTTGCGGGCGAGGTCCCGCACCTGGGTCTCGATGCCGCCGAGCCGGGGCGCGTAGCAGTCAGAGACGATGAGGATCCGCACCCTGTGAATCTAGCACCGGAGCGGCCGAGGGCGGGTAGGGGCTCTCGGACTCGCGGCCGCAGGCTGGCGGAACGGGCCTTCGGAGTCACGGAGGCTGCGCACCCCGGCGGCAGGCCCAGCCCAGCCCGCCACGGCGACGGCTGTGGCGTCGCCAGACCTCAGGAACCAGGACCCACCAGCACGCGGGCACGGGCCTGCCCTGCCAGCCAGGTGGCCACCTCCTGGACCTCCGCCGCGGTCACGGAGCGCAGCAGGCGCACTGACTCGTCCATGGAGCGCAGCCGCCCGGTGACCACCTCACCACGCCCCAGCCGCCCCATGCGGGCCAGGGAGTCCTCCCCGCCCAGCACCATGGAGCCGGTCAGCTGCCCGCGCGCCCGCGCCAGCTCGTGCTCCGTGACGCCGTGGGTGGCGAGCCGCTCGAACTCCCCCTCCATGACCGCGCAGACCTCCTCCACGTCCCGTGGGGCGCAGCCCGCGTACATGCCGAAGGCCCCGGCCCCGGCGTAGGAGACGTCGAAGGCGTAGGTCGAGTAGGCCAGGCCGCGCCGCTCCCGCACCTCCTGGAACAGGCGGGAGGACATGCCTCCGCCCAGGATGGTGGTGAGCACGCTCATGGCCCAGCGGCGCTCGTCGCGCACGGCGATGCCCTGGCAGGTGAGGTAGACGTGCGCCTGCTCGGTCTCGCGGCGCACGGTGACGTCGTGCACGTCCAGGGGCTCCACGGCGGTGGTCTCGAAACGCCGCGGCCGCGGGGCGGCGCTGGCGGAGGTGTCCCAGCCTGCCTCCGCCAGGTCCGCCATGACCCGCTCGCAGACCTCGTCGTGGTTGACGGCGCCGGCGGCGGCCACCACCAGGGTGTCGGAGGCGTAGGTGCGTTTGTAGTGCTCCCACACGGCGTCCCGGGCCACCGCGGCGATGACCTCCGGGGTGCCGCCGATCGGCCGCCCCAGGGGCGCGTCCTCACCGAAGGCGGCCTTGGCGAAGGCCTCCTGGGCGACGTCGGCGGGGTCGTCAGCCGCAGAGGCCAGCTCGGAGATGATGACGCCGCGCTCCGTCTCCACCTCCTGGGGGCTGAGCAGGGAGGAGGTGACCATGTCGGTGACGACGTCCAGGGCGGTCATGGCGTCATGCCCCTGCACGCGCGCGTAGTAGGAGGTGTGCTCCTTGGAGGTGGCGGCGTTGGACTCCCCGCCGATCAGGTCGAAGGCCTCAGCGATAGCGCGGGCGTCGCGCTTGGCGGTGCCCTTGAACAGCAGGTGCTCCAGGAAGTGGGTGGAGCCTTCCTGGCCCGGCACCTCATCGCGGCTGCCGACGCCGAACCACATGCCGATGGACGCCGAGCGCAGGCCGGGCACCTGCTCGGTGATGACGCGCACGCCGCCAGGCAGGATGGAACGGCGCAGGGTGGCGCCGCCGTCGAGCAGGCTGAGCTCTGTACCGGGGGTGCCAGCGGGGCCGCGCAGGAGCTCCAGCTCGGTGTAGCTGGTGGTGGCGTCTGCGGTGGTGGAAGCAGGGGCACCGGTGGCGGTTGAGGCCGTGGCGGGGGCGGCGGGCTGCAAGTTGGTCACCGCCTGAGCCTAGCGGCAGGGGCTCCCGCGCCAGCAGTCGACTGCCTCACGCGGCCGGGTGGTGGGCAGGACGGGGGCACGACGCCGCACCCCCAGCCACCTCGCGTGGAACGGGCGGCGGGTGGGACGGGGGCGCGACGCCGCCTGCACCCATGAACTTAGGTGGACCTTACCGAACTCGCGAGCCATATGTCCCGGTCTCGCGAAAGGGGCGGGATAGGGGCGGGGGCCGGCACCTGGTGGTACCGGCCCCCCTGGGCCGCTAACAGACGCCGCAGGCGTCAGGCAGGCTCACTCCTCGGTGGCGATCTCCTCGGCGGTGCGGGTGCGGCGGCGGCGCGGACGGCGCGGACGCTCCTCGCCCTCCTCGCCCTCGGCCCGCTCCCGGCGGGGACGGCGCTCACGACGCGGGCGCTCCTCGCCGTCGTCCTCAGCGCGGGCACCACGGAAGGACCTGGCCTCCTCCTCGGCAGCCAGCTGCTCCTCGGAGAGCACCGCGTGCAGGGAGAGCTTGCCGCGCGGGTCGATCTCAGCCAGCTCCACCTGCACCTTGTCGCCGACGTTGAGCACGTCCTCCACGTTCTCCACGCGCTTGCCACCCACCAGGCGGCGGATCTGGGAGATGTGCAGCAGGCCGTCCTTGCCCGGGGACAGGGACACGAAGGCGCCGAAGGTGGTGGTCTTGACGACCGTGCCCACGAAGCGCTCCCCGATCTCCGGCATCTGCGGGTTGGCGATCGCGTTGACGGCGTCGCGGGCCGCCTCGGCGGAGGGCCCGTCAGAGGCACCGATGTAGATGGTGCCGTCGTCCTCGACCGTCAGGTCGGCGCCGGTGTCCTCCTGGATCTGGTTGATCATCTTGCCCTTGGGGCCGATCACCTCACCGATCTTGTCCACCGGGATGTGGACCGTGAGCACGCGCGGGGCCGTGGGGGCCATCTCGTCGGGGCCGTCAATGGCCTGCTCCATGACGTCCAGGATGTAGAAGCGGGCGTCGCGGGCCTGGCCCAGGGCCCCGGCCAGGACCTCGGAGGGCAGGCCGTCCAGCTTGGTGTCCAGCTGCAGGGCGGTGATGAACTCGCGGGTGCCCGCCACCTTGAAGTCCATGTCGCCGAAGGCGTCCTCGGAGCCGAGGATGTCGGTCAGGGTGGCCCACTTGGTCTCCCCGTCGATGACCTCGTGCATCAGGCCCATGGCGATACCCGCCACCGGGGCCTTGAGCGGCACGCCCGCGTTGAGCAGCGACAGGGTGGAGGCGCACACGGAGCCCATGGAGGTGGAGCCGTTGGAGCCCAGGGCCTCAGAGACCTGGCGGATCGCGTAGGGGAAGTCGTCGCGGCTGGGGATCACGGGCACGAGCGCACGCTCCGCCAGGGCGCCGTGGCCGACCTCACGGCGCTTGGGGGCGCCCACGCGGCCGGTCTCACCGGTGGAGAAGGGCGGGAACACGTACTGGTGCATGTAGCGCTTGTGGGTGACCGGCGAGAGGTCGTCGATCTGCTGCTCCATGCGCAGCATGTTGAGGGTGGTGACCCCCAGGATCTGGGTCTCGCCGCGCTCGAAGATCGCCGAGCCGTGCACGCGGGGCAGCACCTCGACCTCCGCACCCAGGGTGCGGATGTCCTTGAGGCCGCGGCCGTCCATGCGCACGCCCTCGGTCAGGGTGCGGTGGCGGACCACCTTCTTGGTGACGGAGCGGAAGGCGGCCTTGAGGGCCTTGAGGTCCTCCTCGGTGCTGTACTGCTCAGCCAGGTCCGCAAGCACCAGGTCGCGCACGGCGTCGATGGCCTCGTCCCGGGCGTGCTTGCCCTCGGTGGCGATGGCGGCGGCCAGGTCGTGGGCCTGGGCGGCCTGCTCGACGGCGGCGTACTGCTCGTCGGAGTAGTCCAGGTAGAGGGGGAACTCGGCGGTGGGCTTGGAGGCGTGCTTGGCGACCTCCAGCTGGGCCTCGCACAGGGCCTTGATGTGCGGCTTGGCGGCCTCCAGGGCCTCGGCCACGACGGTCTCGGTGGGGGCGGTGGCCCCGGCCTGGATCAGGTCCCAGGCGTTCTCCGTGGCCCCGGCCTCCACCATCATGATGGCAACGTCGCCGTCCTCCAGGACGCGGCCCGCCACCACCATGTTGAAGGTGGCGCGCTCCAGCTCGGAGTAGCGGGGGAAGGCCACCCACTGGCCGTCGATCAGGGCCAGGCGGGTGCCGGCGACCGGCCCGGCGAAGGGCAGGCCCGCGATCTGGGTGGACATGGAGGCGGCGTTGATCGCCAGGACGTCGTAGGCGTCGTCGGGGTGGATGGCCAGGACGGTCTCCACTACCTGCACCTCGTTGCGCAGGCCCTTGACGAAGGAGGGGCGCAGCGGACGGTCGATCAGGCGACAGGCCAGGATGGCGGAGGTGCCGGCGCGGCCCTCCCGGCGGAAGAAGGAGCCGGGGATCCGGCCCGCGGCGTACTGACGCTCCTCCACGTCGACGGTGAGGGGGAAGAAGTCGAACTGGTCCTTGGGGTGCTTGCCCACGGTGGTGGCCGACAGGATGGCGGTCTCGCCGTCCAGGTAGGCCATGGCGCTTCCGGCAGCCTGCTTGGCCAGGCGGCCAGTCTCGAAGCGGACAACGCGCTTCCCGAAGGAGCCGTTGTCGATCACGGCCTGTGCGGCGGTGACCTCGGTGTCGTCGAACATCTGTGCTGAGTCTCTTTCTCGAAGGTTCACGGGGCCGGACCGTGGCCTTCGATCGAGGCCCACGGAGCGCACGCGCCACGGCGTGTATCCGGAGGCCACCACCGAAAACCGACGGGTCTGGCCGACGCACCTGGGGGCTGACCCCAGGCTGCGGTCCCGCTGCGCGCCCCTCATATTGCAGCGCACAGGCTATGGACCCCGCCATCCTAGCCTGCGAGACGCCGGGCAGGCCGTGAAGCCGTGCGCTCGCCGACGTGATCTGGGCCGCCCTCCGGCAGCCTCCGAGGGACTTTTGGTCCTGTCATTTACCCTCCCCCCAGGAGACCCTGGTCACACTGCAGGCCTGCGCCAGAAGGCAGGCTGCACCACGCACAGGAGCACCAAAAATGACCTACCGCATGATCCTTAACCAGACTGGCTACTTCGGCCGGGGGGCCATCAGCCACATCCCCACCGAGATCGCCGCCCGGGGCCTGAGCAAGGCATTCATCGTCACCGACCCGGTGCTGGCCGAGAACGGCACCGCCAAGCGGGTGACCGACCTGCTGGACGGGGCGGGCATCAGCTGGGAGATGTTCAGCGACGTCGTGCCCAACCCGCCGGTGGAGAAGGTGCAGGCCGGGCTGGCCGCCTTCCGGGCCTCCGGCGCGGACGTGCTGATCGGGCTGGGCGGCGGCAGCCCGCAGGACACCTGCAAGGCGGTCTCCGTGATCGCCACCAACCCGGAGTTCGAGGACGTGCTGTCCCTGGAGGGCCTGTCCCCCACCAGGAACCCGGGCGTGCCGATCATCGGCGTGCCCACCACCGCCGGGACGGCGTCGGAGACCACCATCAACTACGTCATCACGGACACCGCCAGGCAGCGCAAGTTCGTGTGCGTGGACCCGCACGACATCCCTGTGGTGGCGGTGGTGGACCCTGACCTGATGGACGGCATGCCCCGCTCCCTGAAGGTCGCCACCGGCCTGGACGCCCTGACCCACGCCATCGAGGGCTACATCACCCCCGGCGCCTGGGACCTGTCCGACGCCCTGTGCCTGCGCTCTATCCAGATGATCGCCAAGAACCTGCGCCAGGCCGCGGAGGGCGACGCCGACGCCGTCGAGGCCATGGGGCTGGCCGCCTATATCAACGGCATGGCCTACTCCAACGTGGGCCTGGGACTGGTGCACGGCATGGCCCACCCGCTCGGGGGCCGCTACGGCGCCCCGCACGGCCTGGCCAACGGGATCCTGCTGGCCCCCGTCATGGCCTACAACGCGGACTACACCGGGGAGAAGTACCGGGACATCGCCGAGGCCTTCGGGGTGGAGGGCGCCCAGACCATGCCGCTGGCGCAGGCGCGCCAGGCGGCGGTGGACGCCGTCGCCCAGCTGACGGCGGACCTGGGCAACCCCACCAGGATCTCGCAGATCGGGGTGGACGAGTCCGGGATCGCGGACCTGACGGAGGACGCCTTCAACGACGTGTGCACCCCCGGCAACCCGCGCCCGGCCACCCGGGAGGACATCGAGGCGCTCTACCGCTCGCTGCTGTAGGCCCTGCGGGGCGGAGGTGCTGACGGCGCGGCCGCGCCGGAAGCGGCGTCGGCGAGCACTGAGGCAGCGCAGGGGCGGGGCGCCTGCGACTCAGCCGCGTCGGGGTCCCCTCACCTCCGAGGACGTGGAGGGGCGGGGTCACCGGCCAGGGAACCGGTGGCCCCGCCCCCGTCTACGGGTGCGGCACGGCCACCGCAAAAGGGGTGGCTCAGGCGGGTTGGCGGGTGCTCAGGCCCTGCCGCAGCAGGGGGCGGCTCAGGCGGGCTGCCGGGTGCTCAGACCCTGCCGCAGCAGGGGGCGGCTCAGGCGGGCTGCCGGGTGCTCAGGCCCGTGAGCCGCCAGTGCGCGTCAAAGTCAAAGACGAGCTCCTGGGGGCAGCTGGCCACCAGGCTGCGCCCCTGCCAGCTGTAGGCGGTGCCGTTCCAGCACAGCAGGCCCTCCACCAGCAGCCGGTGGTCGCAGGGCAGGCCCAGGCACTGGGAGACTAAGCTGGCCAGGCGCTGGGGGCCCACCGGCGCGAAGACCTCCGCAGGCAGATCGGAGAAGGCCAGCAGGACCACGCCACCGGTGTGGGGGCCGCGGTAGTAGGCCACCGGCTCGGGTGCCAGCACGGAGGCTACGGCGGCCAGGGCGTGGCCGTTGAGCTCCTGGCTGAGCGGGAAGCTGGGGGTGGCGAGCTCTGCCAGGCCCCAGCGGTGACCCAGCTGACGCAGGTACTGGGCGATGGCGACGATCGAGGAGGGGAAGTTGTTGACGTTGTGCCAGCCCCACATCCAGGTCTGGTCGTCGGCGGCCTCCGAGCCGAGGAACTGCACCGGGAAGGAGTCCTCCCCGAAGGCCAGGGTGCCCAGGTCAAAGTCCACGTACCAGTCCCGGTCGCGCACCACCTGCTCGGCCACGGCCTCCTGGACGGCCCGGGAGGGGCCCAGGCAGGCGGAGTAGACCTGCCGCCAGTCCTGCAGGTCCAGCTCGACCCCGGCATTGAAGGCCAGCTGGCGGGGAGCGGTGCAGGTGGCTGCCAGCTGCCCAGGGGCGGGGGCGGGTGTGGCTGGGTAGGGGTTGGTCGAAGCGGGGGCGGGTGCGGGGCTGACCGATACAGGGGGGACCGGGGCGGGAGCCGCCGGCGGGGGCACACTTGCCTCCGGGCGGACGCCTGACTCTGGCGGGGTGCTCGCTTCCGGGCGCACGCCTGTCTGGAGGGTACGGCCGGACTCTGGGCCTGTGCCTGCCTCCGAGGGCGTGTCCGCCGGGAAGAGGGAGGTGTTCGTGGTCAGCGGGCGGGAGGGCGCAGCCCCGGCTGGTGTGCTTGCGTAGGTAAGGTCAGCTCCCACAGGGCCTCTCCTCAGCTTGCTGCGGGGCAGGTCCCCGCCGGTGGTCCAATCGTCTGGCAGCCGCTGGCGCCCGGCAAAGGGGCTGGACTCCCCATGCGGACTGGCAGCCTGTGATGATAGGCACCCGCGTGCGTCAAGCGCACTCCCAAGCGGCTTCGGCCCCCTGACTTCTAAGACGCCTGCAGGCCCTCAGGAGCACCAGGTTCCCCAACGCGCTGGCCACACGGCGCGAATCGTCAGCGCACCCTCACGGCTCCCCCATTCTCACCGGGGCGCACTATCCACGCTGCGGCAGGGTAAAACGGCCCTGGCCCCCACCTCCCAGAACGGGCGACGGGGGCCAGGGGCTCAGTTTCTGTGGGGGCTTCCCCGGCGCTCAGCGGCGGATACCGAGGCGGGCGATCAGCGAACGGTAGCGCTCGATGTCCTCCTGCATGAGGTAGTCGAGCAGACGGCGACGCTTACCGATCAGCAGGTAGAGCCCACGACGGGAGTGGTGGTCGTGGGTGTGGGACTTGAAGTGCTCGGTCAGGTTGGAGATGCGCTCGGACAGCACCGCCACCTGCACCTCCGGGGAGCCCGTGTCACCCTCGTGGGTGGCGTACTCGGCGATGAGCTGCTGCTTGCGCTCGGCGGAAATCGACATCGGGACTCCTTTAAGGTCTCGTTGCACGGAGCTCCAGGGCCGGTTTCCCTGGGCATTACGCTTCCGTGGCCGGTAGACGGCCCGGCAACCCTACCAGCACTCCCCCGCCCGGCCCCAGCCAGCGCCCTGTGCAACCAGACACGCGGGCCCCGGCAGCCAGGTACAGGCCGGTAAGGCCGCGCGGGGAGACGCACGCCCAGAAGCCTGTAGCCCACCCCGCCGTCGCCACCCCCGACAGCCCGCAGGCACCCAGGGGCGCAGCTGCAGGCAGGCCCACAAAGGACTAGGCCAAGCAGCGCCGCAGCCACACACCGCCGTCAGCGGGCCAGAGTACCCCTACTGGCCGCCGCCGGAAGACGGGCCAGGGCTCAGGCGGTCACGTCGGCCGGGGAGATCGGCTCAGGCACCGGCACCCCCAGCAGGTGCGCGGCCCGCTCCACGTCCTCGCGCATCTGCTCCAGCAGCGGCTCCAGCCCGTCAAAGGCCAGCATCGGGCGCAGCCGGTCAACCAGCTCTATGACCACCTCCTGCCCGTAGAGGTCCAGGTCCGCCCGCCCCAGGACGTGCGCCTCCACGGTGCGCTCGGGCACGTCGTCGAAGGTCGGGTTGGTGCCGATCGAGATGGCGGCGGGCAGGCGCTCCCAGCCCCCCGCCACCGGCCGCAGCAGCCAGCCCGTGTACACGCCGTCAGGAGGGACCACCCCGGCGCTGGCCGCCTGCAGGTTAGCGGTGGGGAAGCCCAGCTCGCGGCCCCGACGCAGGCCGTGCACGACCGTGCCGCGCAGACGGTGGGGGCGGCCCAGCACCTCGGCAGCGCCACGCACGTCACCCTCCTGGAGCAGCTCACGCACCCAGGTGGAGGACCAGCGGCGGCCGTTCGGGGCGGTCACGTCAGCGACGATTTCCACCTCCAGGCCGTCAGCCTGCCCGATCTGCTGCAGGCACCGGGCGTCACCGCAGTTACCTGAGCCGAAGCGCACGTCGTCGCCCACCACGATGGCGCGCGCCCCCAGCAGCCCCTCCACCCAGGTGCGGATGAAGTCCTCCGCCCCCTGGGAGGCGAACTCAAGCGTGTACTCGACCACCAGCACCGCGTCCAGGCCAGCCTGCTCCAGGGAGTCCAGGCGGTCCGCGAGGGAGGTGATGAGCGTGGGGCAGGACCGGGGACGGTGCACCAGTGCCGGGTGCGGGTCAAAGGTGATGGCCACCGCCAGAGGGCGGGCGGCTGTGGGCGCGGAGGTGCCGGAGGGGGGGCGGGTGTCGGAGGCGGGGCGGGGCCCGTGGGCCTGGCCAGGCAGGTAGGAGTGGTAGGTGGCACGGGCCTGCTCGGCACGGTGGGCACGCGCCACCACGGCCTCCAGGATGGCCTGGTGGCCCCGGTGCACGCCGTCAAAGACACCGATGGTGACGACGCTGCCCGGCCCCTGAGGGGCTCTCAGGGACTGGGGAACCTGCTCGGGGCCGTACCAGACCTGCACGGGATGTGTGTCCTTAACTCTTCTGCTTGGCTTCTGGGGCGCCTGGGGCGGTGCCGCCTGCTGCCGGTTCCAGGACCAGCAGCGGGCGCAGGCCGCCGCCCCGACGCGCCAACAGTGCCACGAGGCTGCCCTCCGGCGCGAACCCGGCCACCACCTGGTCGGCCTGGGGAGGCTGGCTGGTCTGGGGCGCTTGGGTGCCCTGGGGCACCTGGCGGTCTCTGGGCGCTTGACCGGCCTGACCGGCCGGTTCACCTCGCCCAACCTGCGGCGCCTGGCTTCCGGCTCCCGCCTGCGCCGTCCGGCCTTCCGAGACCACCTGGACCACCTGCACCGTCCGGCTCTGCGGACCTGCCCGGCCACCCCGGCCCGCCTGCGCCGTCCGGCCCTCCAGAGCCTTGGCGGTAATGGCCTGCGGCAGCCAGCTCACCTGTTCCAGGACGGCGGCAGGAAGCGGCTGCCCGTACCCCAGGGCGCGAGCCTGGGCACCGGTGAGGTCCAGGGAGGAGAAGCAGCGCCGCGCCACCTGCGCCAGAGGCAGCGTCTGCAGCGGCTGGGCCTGGCCGCCCGTGGCCGCCACAGCCAGCTGCGCCTCCACCTCCTGCCCCAGCTGCTCCAGGCTGTGCGCCTCCGACAGGTCAAAGGGCCCCACCCGGGTGCGGCGCAAGGCCGTCAGGTGCGCACCGGTGCCCAGGGCCGCCCCCAGGTCACGGGCCAGGGCCCGCACGTAGGTGCCCGAGGAGCAGGACACGTGCAGCTCCAGGTCCACCACCGGGGTGCCGTCCGCGGCGAGGGTCGGGCGCAAGGGCCCCAGGAGCCGCAGCTCGTGGACGGTCACAGGGCGGGCGGGCAGCTCCACCTCCTGGCCCTGACGCACACGCTGGTAGGCGCGCACCCCGTCCACCTTGATGGCGGACACGGCTGAGGGCACCTGCATGATCGGCCCGGTCAGCTCCGCCAGCGCCGTATGCAGGGCGTGCTCCAGCCCCGGAGCGGGCCATTCCGCTGGCGGTGGGCAGCCCCGGGCGGTGGTGACCTCGCCCTCAGCGTCCTCGGTGCTGGTCTCCTGGCCCAGGCGGACGGTAGCGGTGTAGGTCTTGTCGGCCCCCACCAGGTAGGTCAGGAAGCGGGTGCCCTTGCCGACGCCCAGGACCAGCAGGCCGGTGGCCATCGGGTCCAGGGTCCCGGCGTGCCCTACCTTCCGGGTGGCGGCCAGCGCCCGCACGGCCCCGACGACGTCGTGGCTGGTCAGCCCGGCGGCCTTGTCCACCAGCAGCAGGCCGTCCGGGGCGGGGGCGGCGGCGCGGGGGAACCTTGGACGGCCTGGGCGGGCAGCAGGCCTGGTTGGAGGCAGCTTCTCCGGGAACCTGGTGGTCACGCCTTGGGGTCCTCGTCGGCTGCAGCGGCTTCGGGAACCCCGGCGGGCTCGTCCTCCGGCCAGTCGGCCTCGACAGCCCTGTAAGCCTCGGCAGGCGCGGAGGACGCGACGGGCGCGGCGGCCCCGTCAGCCGGGTCGTCGTCCCCGGCCTCCTCCTCGTCGTGACGGTAGGGGTCGGCGTCGCCCGCGTACTGGGCCCCCTCGGAGGCCTTGGCGATCTCGGCGTCACGCTGGCGGGCCTGGGACAGGGCGTCCTCAAAGGTGCGGGCCTGGGTGGGCAGGGCGTCCAGCTGGAAGGCGATAGACGGGGTCAGGCGGATGCCCAGGGCCTTGCCCACCTCGGAGCGGATCAGGCCGGAGGCGGAACGCAGCGCGGCCTGAGAGTCACGGCGCTCCCGGTCCGAGCCGTAGACCGTGTAGAAGACGGTGGCCTGCTGCAGGTCACCGGTGACTCGCACGTCCGTCACGGTCACGAAGCCCAGGCGGGGGTCCTTGATACGGCGCTCCAGGAGCCGGGCGACGGTCTGGTGGATCCGGTCGGCGACCTTCCGGGCGCGGGCGGCGTCAGCCATTTCGTGTCTCCTTCAGGCAGGGCGGGGCGCGGTAGCGCTGGGGCGACCCCGGAGGACGGGGCGGCACGCATTGTCGCAGATTCTCCCGCCCCACCCCCACCCCCTCTCTCGCGAGACCGGGACATATGTACCGCGAGACCGGGACATATGGCTCACGAGACCGGTACGCCCTGTGGATAACTACCGCTCAGGAGCGTCCACGGCTGCTGGAGAGAGCCGCAGACAGCCTTGAGCAGCCCGTCACGTGGGCGCCGCCGTCGAGCTGCACGCCCTGAAACCCGCACGACTTTCACAAACGTGGGATTCCAACGCTCCTGACCCTGCCGAGCCGTACGGGCAGGGCGTGAGGCGTGCCCCAGCCAGCGACCTGCACCTTTAGAGGGGCGCAGGCAGGCACCCGCAAACCAGCCCGACAGCAGGAGCCCGTCATTCCAAGGAAAAACGCTTCCACCCGCAGGCGGCGGCGCCCCTAGTGTGCGCCGGCTCCAAGGCCTGGCCACCCACCCGCCCCCCAACGCCGCCCAGCCTGCACAAGCCCGCCCCCAAGCCGCTCCCCCACGCCTCGCCGCCCGAACCAGCCCACCCCAAGCTGCGCCCCTCCTACGGCCACCCCACCCCACCTGCACCCCCGCACCGCCCCCTCCTACGGCCACCCCACCCCAAGCCGCTCCCCCACGCCGGTAGCATCAACGGGCCCAAGCCGCGAGGAGACACATGAGAACCGCTGAGCCGCACACGCCAACCGCAAGCACGAGCCAGCCAATGCCGTCGCCAAGCCACCCAGCACCGCAGAACCAGCAGGACGGCTCCGGCATGGCGATGGTGCTGGGCTGCTACCTCCTGTGGGGATTCTTCCCGCTGTACTTCAAGCTGCTGGCAGCGGCGGGCGCGGTGGAGATCATCGGGCACCGCATCATGTGGACCCTGGTGACCTGTCTGGTGCTGGTGGCGCTGCGCCGCTCCTGGGCGCGGCTGGGGCGCGTCCTGGGCACGCCACGGCTGCTGGGCACCTTGGTGGCATCGGGGGCACTTATTACCGTGAACTGGTTGATCTACGTCTACGGTGTCAACGCCGGGCGGACCGCCGACGCCGCCCTGGGGTACTTCATCAACCCCCTGGTCACGGTGGCCCTGGCGGCGCTGGTGCTTGGTGAGAGGCTGCGGCGGGCGCATCTCCTGTCGATCCTCCTGGCGACGGCGGGGGTGGGCGTGATGGTGGCGCTGCAGGGCTCAGTGCCGTGGGTGTCGCTGGGGCTGGCGCTGTCCTTCGGCCTGTACGGGCTGGCCAAGAAGAGCGTGGGCGGGCGGGTGGACCCGCTCAGCGGCCTGACGGTGGAGTCGCTGGTGGTGGCCCCCTTCGCCCTGGGGTACCTGGCTTGGCTGCAGGCTGCGGGAGGGGCCGCACCTCAGGGGCCGCAGGGAGGGGCCGGGCTGATGGTGCTGCTGGTGCTGGCGGGACCGGTGACGGCGTTGCCACTGCTGCTCTTTGCTGCTGGCACGGCGCGCGTGCCGTTGAGCGTGGTGGGGCTGAGCCAGTACCTGGCACCGGCTATGCAGTTCCTACTGGCCTGGCTGGTCTTCGGGGAGGAGATCACGAGCGCCCGCTGGGCGGCGATGGGGCTGGTGTGGCTGGCGGTGCTGGTGTTCGTGGTGGACCTGCTGGCCCAGCTTCGCTCGCTGCCGCGCAGCCGCAGCCGGTGAGGCGGCGGGCCAGACGGCGAGGCACGCGGCGACGACGAAGGCCCGGGCGATGGCGGGGCAGGGGTACCGGCGGGGCGTTGGGCGACAGGCAAGACGGCGAGGCACACGGCGTCAGGCCAGACGGCGAGGCACAGCGACGGCGCGGCGCTGGGCGACAGGCAAGACGGCAGCGCGCGGCGTCGTCAGGTCCGGGCACTGGCACCAGCCGCTGGACGGCGCACCACGACGACGAACCCGGCACGCTGAATACGCTAAGAACCAAGGCAGCTTAGGCCCCCCTTACCGGTCTCGCGGTACATATGTCCCGGTCTCGCGGTACATATGTCCCGGTCTCGCGGCAAGGGAAGGGGTTGTTAGGAGGGGCAGGTCCCAGGGTGCAGTGCATTAATAGCGCATGTACCTGCAATAGGATGCGTTACCATAGCTGCATGACGGTACTCGACGACGTCCTGGCCGAACTGTCCCTGACCGAGGAGGACCTCGCTGAGCTCCTGCGGCGAGAGTCCTCGGGGCGGGCTCGGGCCGGAGCCGCCCCGCTGTCTGCCGGTATGACCAGCTTCCTGCGGCGTTCCGTGCCCACAGCCCGCCACCCCGAGCAGGTCCAGCGGATCGTCGCGGACCGCAGCTACGCCGAGGCGATCTCCGCCCAGCACCGGGCCCGCACCGCCGTGAGCCAGCTGGCCCGCTCACTGTCCACCAAGGAGGTAGCGGAGCTGCTGCACAAGAACCCCTCCTCCATCACGCGTGCCGCTGGCCGCAAGCTCTACGCCTACCATGACGGTCGCGCCCTGCGCTTCCCCACCTGGCAGTTCGTGGACGGGCGCCCGCTGCCCGGGCTCGGCGGCGTCGTCCCCCACCTCCGTCCAGAGCTCACCCCAGCCACCATCGAGGCCCGTATGACCACCCCCGACCCCGAGGTGCTTGACGGCCTGAGCCCGGTCACCTGGCTCCAGCAGGGCGCAGACCCCGCCGAGGTGGTCCGGCTCCTGGACGGGGCCGACCACCGGTGAGCCCCCGCCCCAAGAACCCCAGCACACCTCCCTGCCCGCTGACCTTTGAGCCTGGCGACTTCACTGAGCTGTACGACTCGCCCCTGGCCCGTATCACCTTCTCCACCAGCCCCTACGCCCTGCCCTGGGGCCAGCTGCGCACCTGGGGGCCGGTCTCCCGCTGCCGCTGGGACCCGCAGCCCCCTCCCCCTGGGGAGCACCCTGGCGTCGGCGTGCTCTACACCGCTGACGAGCTGCTTACCTGCACGGCAGAGGTCTTCGCCGACACCCGCCTGATCGACACCCGCAGCGACGCCCCTGTCCTGCAGGTCTGGTACCCCAGCCGCCCGCTGCGGCTGCTGGACCTGAGCTCCAGGTGGGCGCTGCGCAACGGCGCCTCCGTCAGCCTGGACAGCGACAGCCGCTCCACCTGCCGCGCCTGGTCGCGCGCGGTCCGTGCGCAACGGCCCGGCACTGACGGCCTGCGCGTGCGCTCCACCATGACCGGAAAGCCCATGACTGTGCTGTTCTCAGCGGCTGCTGACTCGATTCCCACCTTCCCGGCGGAGACTGCGCCCCTGGACGACCCCACCGTCCACGCGCTGCTGTGCGAGCTTGCGCCGCAGATCGGCTACGACGTCGTGTAAGCGCCCGTTGCTGGCGGTCTAAAGGGCTGCGGGCCCGCCCACCGGGTGGTGGAACAGGCCCGCAGCCTTCAGGCGGTCAGGGCGCGCTTCAGTCGCGGGCCTTCTCGCGCATCTCCCAGGTCTCGATGACGTCGCCCTCGGCGATGTCGTTGAAGCCCAGGTTGATACCGCACTCGTAGCCCTCACGGACCTCGGTGACGTCGTCCTTCTCCCGGCGCAGGGTGGCGATGGACAGGTCGCCGTTGACGACCACGCCGTCGCGCACCAGGCGGGCCTTGGCACCGCGCTTGATGGTGCCGGAGCGGACGATCGAGCCCGCGATGGAGCCGAACTTGGAGGAGCGGAAGACCTGCCGCACCTCGGCGGTGCCCAGCTCCACCTCCTCGAAGACCGGCTTGAGCATGCCCTTGAGGGAGGCCTCCACGTCCTCGATGGCCGCGTAGATCACCGAGTAGAACTTCATGTCCACGCCCTCGCGGTCCGCCATCTCGGCCACACGCTCCGCCGGGCGGACGTTGAAGCCGATGATGACCGCGGAGTCCACGGTGGCCAGGTTGACGTCGTTCTGCGTAATGGCACCCACCCCGCGGTGGATGATGCGCAGCGCGACCTCCTCGCCCACGTCGATCTTGAGCAGGGAGTCCTCCAGGGCCTCGACCGCACCCGAGCTGTCGCCCTTGAGGATGAGGTTGAGGGTGTCGACCTTGCCCTCCTTGAGCACGTCGGTGAGGTTCTCCAGGCTCACGCGCTTGCGGCGCTTGGCCAGCAGGGCGGCCCGCTCCGCCGCCTCCCGCTTGTCCGCGATCTGGCGGGCGGTGCGGTCGTCAGGCGAGACGATGAAGGAGTCGCCGGCGCTGGGCACCGAGGTGAGCCCCAGCACCAGGGCGGGCCGGGCCGGGCCCGCCTCCTCCAGGTTGTGCCCGTGCTCGTCGAACATGGCCCGCACGCGCCCGTAGGCGCTGCCCGCCACGATCGGGTCGCCCACGCGCAGGGTCCCGCGCTGCACCAGCACCGTGGTGACGGCACCACGGCCCTTGTCCAGCTTGGCCTCGATGGTCACGCCGCGGGCGTCGGAGTCCGGGTTGGCCCGCAGGTCCAGGGCCGCGTCCGCGGTGAGCAGCACCGCCTCCAGCAGCTCCTCGATGTGCAGGCGCTGCTTGGCGGAGATGTCCACGAACATGGTGTCGCCGCCGTACTCCTCGGGCACCAGACCGTACTCGGTGAGCTGGCCACGGATCTTGTCCGTGTTGGCGCCCTCCTTGTCGATCTTGTTCACGGCCACCACGATCGGCACCCCGGCCGCCTGGGCGTGGTTCAGCGCCTCAACGGTCTGGGGCATGACGCCGTCGTCGGCAGCCACAACCAGGATGGCGATGTCGGTGACCTCGGCACCGCGGGCACGCATGGCCGTGAAGGCCTCGTGGCCGGGGGTGTCGATAAAGGTGATGGGGCGGGTCTCCCCGTTCAGGGTCACGTGCACCTGGTAGGCACCGATGGACTGGGTGATGCCACCGGCCTCCCCCGCCACCACGTCGGTGGAGCGGATGGCGTCCAGCAGCTTGGTCTTACCGTGGTCCACGTGGCCCATGACGGTGACCACCGGCGGGCGCGGCAGCAGGTCGGCGTCGTCGAAGCCGGCCTCCTCAGCGTCCAGGTTGATGTCAAAGGACTCCAGCAGCTCGCGGTCCTCGTCCTCGGCGGAGATGATCTGGACGTCGTAGCCCAGCTCGGCACCGAGCAGCTGGAAGGTGTCCTCGTCCACCGACTGGGTGGCGGTGACCATCTCGCCCAGGTGGAACAGTACGGTCACCAGGGCCGCGGGGTTGGCGCCGATCTTCTCGGCGAAGTCCGTCAGCGTGGCGCCCTGGCGCACGCGCACCGGGGTGGAGCCGTCACCGCGGGGGACGACGACGCCGCCGATCGACGGCGCACCCTGCTGCTCGAACTCCTGCCGCTTGGTGCGCTTGGACTTACGGCCTCCGGAGCGGCCACCGCCGCGCCCGAAGGCGCCCTGGGTGGAGCCGCGTCCGCCGCGACCGCCACGCGGGCCGCCGCCACCGAAGCCGCCGCCACCGCCTGGACGGCCAGCGCCGCCACCGCCTGGACGTCCACCGCCGCCGGGACGTCCGCCCCCACCGGGACGGCCAGCACCGCCGGGGCGTCCGGCGCTACCGGGACGGCCCACCGAGCTGTGGCCGGGCATCATGCCGGGGTTGGGGCGCATCCCCCCGGGGCGCGGGGCCCCCTGCGGGCGCGGCCCGCCAGCGCCGCCAGGGCGCGGCCCAGGGGTGCCACCAGGACGGGGACCTCCCTGCGGGCGCTGTCCGCCGGAGCCGCCCGGGCGGGGCATGCCCTGGGAGGAGGCGAAGGGGTTGTTGCCCGGGCGCGGGCCACCGGGGCGCGGACCGCCGGGACGCGGCTGGCCGGAGCGGCCGCCGGAGCCACCCGGGCGGGGCATGCCCTGGGAGGAGGCGAAGGGGTTGTTACCGGGGCGAGGCCCACCGCCACTGCCGGGCCGCGGGCCCGCACCACCGGGGCGCGGCCCCGGAGTCGGGCCGGAGGGACGCGGGGCCGCGGGTGCCGCCGGGCGCTCCCCGCCCCCGGCTGAGCCCTGACGCGCGGCGGGTGCCGCCGGGGCAGGCCGGGGCGCAGGAGCCGCCGGGGCCGGGGCCGCAGCAGGTGCGGCCGGGGCAGCCGGGGTCGGGCTGCTCTTGCCCGCCCCCGGCTTGGCCGGGGCGGCAGGCTTGCCGGGCACCGGCTTAGGGGCGCTGGCAGGCTTGTCCGCCGCAGGCTTGGCGGGGGCAGCGGGGCGCGCCGCCGCCTGGGGCTTAGCAGCCGCGGCCTCGGTCTTGGGCGCGGCCTCGGCGGCCTGAGCGCCGAAGTGCTCGCGCACCCGGCGCGCCACCGGCGGCTCGACCGCCGAGGAGGCGGCCTTTACGAACTCGCCCTGGTCCTTGAGCCAAGCGAGGATCACCTTGGAGGTGATCTTCTTCCCCGAGGGGTCGAGCTCCTTGGCAAGCTCGTGAACGCGTGGTTTAGCCACAATTCTCCTGTCCGGTTGCCCACCCCGGAACAGGGTGGGCGCTAGTTGAGGCAGCTCATCGCTGGGTACTCATCGGGTGCCCATCGGCTTCCTACCCGCCTTTGCAATCGGTGGTCCCGCCACCTGTCGGGGTGACGGCGGGCCCAGCCACGGGGAGGCGGCTGAACCACTGGTGGACCGGCCCCAGGTCAAGGAGGCCCTCCACCCGCAGGGCGCGCCCGAAGGCACGCCTGCGCTCGGCCAGGGCGAGGCACGCCGGGTCCTGGTGGATCCACGCGCCGCGTCCTGGGTTGCGGGCGGGCGCGTCAACCAGGACCGTGCTACCGGCCACTGTCAGGCGCAGGAGCCGGGACCTGGGGGCCCGGCCCCGGCAGCCCACACAGGTGCGTTCGGGGACGTGGGAGCTCACCGCCGCCGTCGTCACCGTCCTCACCTGCCTAGACTGTCCGTGCCCGCGCTGGCACGGCGCCCCAGTGTCAGGGCGCGCACCAGCCCAGGCAGAGTGTACCGGGCGCGCGCTCAGCCCTCCTCGGCCAGCTGTGAGGGAACAGTCACGTCCTCGTCGGCGCGTGAGCCCCGCCCGGGGGTGACCTGGCCGAGCTCGGCGTCGGAGTGGATGTCTATCTTCCAGCCGGTCAGGCGGGCGGCCAGGCGGGCGTTCTGCCCCTCCTTGCCGATGGCCAGGGAGAGCTGGAAGTCCGGCACGATCGCCCGGGCGGTCTGGTCCCGCTCGGAGATGATGCTCACGGAGGCGACCCGGGCCGGGGACAGGGCGTTGGCCACGAAACGGGCGGGCTGCTCGGAGTAGTCGACGATGTCGATCTTCTCCCCGCCGAGCTCGGCCATGACCGCGCGCACCCGCTGGCCCATGGGACCGATGCAGGCCCCCTTGGCGTTGACGCCCTTGACCTTGGAGCGCACGGCCACCTTGGTGCGGTGCCCGGCCTCCCGGGCGATGGAGACGATCTCCACGTCCCCGCTGGCCAGCTCGGGCACCTCCCGCTCAAAGAGCTTGCGGACCAGTCCGGGGTGGGTGCGCGAGAGCATGATCTGGGCGCCCTTGAGACCCCGGCTGATCTCCGTGACGTAGGCGCGGATCCGCTCACCGTGGCGGTAGCGCTCCCCCGGCACCTGCTCGTGGGGCGGCAGGATGCCCTCGTGCTCCTCGTCCAGGCGCACGTAGCACGTGCGCGGGTCGCGGCCCTGCTCCACCACCCCGGAGATCAGCTCGCCGGTCTTGTCCTTGAAGGCCCCCAGCACCTCGAAGTCCCGCCGGTCCTGGATGCGCTGGACGATCACGGAGCGGGCGGTGGTCTGGGCGATGCGCCCGAAGCCGTCCGGGGTGTCGTCAAAGAACTCGCCGGTGGGCTGGTCGTACTCGTCGATCTCCGGGGCCATCACGGACATGTGGCCGCTCTTGCGGTCGATCTCCACGTGGGCGCCGCGGATGGCGCCGGGCTCCTTGAGGTAGGCCAGCAGGATCGCGTCCTCGATGGCGGGCAGCAGGTTGTCCAGGTCGATTCCCAGCTCCTCAGCCGCTCCCCGCAGCTCAGGCATGTTGATGTCCATGGTCTCCTCTTCCTCTTTTCCTTGACGTCTGCCGCACGCGGCCCGGCCCACAGGGGCCGGTTCCCGCCTGCTTTCCTGCTGCTCAGATGACGACGACGACCTGGGCGCTGTCAACCTGGTCCAGGGCGACCTCCCGGCTGGTGCCGTCAGCCTCCAGCTCCAGGCTGCTCTCGGTAACGCCGCTGAGCCTGCCGCTGAGCTCCTCCCCGCCGGCGAGCACCAGGTGCACGGTGTGGCCCTGGGCACGGCGGAAGTGCCGGGGGGTGGTCAGGGTACGCTCCGCCCCGGGGCTGGTGACCTCCAGCTGGTACTGGCCCTTGACCAGGTCGGCCTCGTCCAGAGCCGTGGAGATGGCGACGGTGGCCTGGCCGACAGTGTCCAGGTCGATCTCCCCCGGGCCGTCCACCAGGTCGACCACCACGCGCACGGTGGAGTAGCGTCCGGCGCGCGTGGTCTCCACCCCTTCCAGGAAGAGTCCTGCCTCGGCGACCACGGGGGTGAGCAGCTCGGTCAGCGTCTGGGCCAGGGTTTCCGCCATGAGGAGCCTGCCTTCCTGTGTTGGGCCCCGGTGGCGGGGCGTATGTGTGGCCGGGGCTGAGCGCGGCCAGATGCAGATCATGCTACCCGCCGCCGTGCAGCGTGGCAGGATCATCCGGTGCGCCCTTCGCTCCCCCACCCAGACACGCCCCACCAGCCTGTGGCCCCCGGGGGAGGTGCGCTTCCCGTAGAGACCACCGGCCTGCGCAGGCGGGTGCTGCTGGCTGCGCTGGGTGGCACGCTGACGGCGGGCCTGGCTGGCTGTGAACTGCGGCTGGGCACCAGTCCGATGCCGGTCGTACCGACGGCGGACGCGGCTGAGGCCGCCCGTGACTCCCTGGCGCGCCAGGCGCGGCTGATCTCCGAGACCGCGGAGGTGGTGGCCCAGGGCGGCCAGGAGCCGGTGCACAAGCTCGCGGCCCAGATCACGCACTGGGCCGCCACGCAGGCAAAGGCCCTGGGTGGGGTGTGGGAGCCGTGGCCTACCGCCACCGCCCTGCCTTCCGGCTTCCCCACGGCCACCCCCCTGCCTACGGCGTCGGCGACGGCGGGCCCGGAGGAGCTGGTCTCCTGCCTGGAGGCTGGCGCGGACCTGGCGCGTGGCTGCTGCGAGCAGGAGAGCGTGCCCGAGGTGGCCAGCACCTACGCCTCCCTGTACGTGGCCTGGACCGTCTGGCAGCACCGGCTCGCCCCGCAGACCCCGGCAGAGCCCGGGCGGGACACCACCTTGCTGAGTGCTCCCCTGCCCGCCGCGCTGCTGCTCGCCTACGACTCAGCCCGCTTCACCCTGCAGACGGTGGCGGCCCGCAGCACCGACGCCCAGCGCGAGCGCGCCGTCGCGGACGCCCAGGTGGCGGACCGGGTGGTAAGGGCCTCGCTGGCCCTGGGGGGTGAGGACCCGCGGCTACCGGCCTACGACCCGCCCCAGGTGCGTGCGACCGGCTCCCCGGAGCAGGACTGGGCCCATGCGGTAGAGATGGCAGTCCTGCACGCGGAGGTCGCGGCCTGCGCCACCCTGGAGGGGGCGGACCGCCTGCAGGCGCTGGCAGGCGCGGCAGACATGGCGCTGCGGGCCCGCCAGTGGGGCAGTGGCCCCGGCGACAGCCCCTGGCCGGGACTGGACGGCTAGCGTCCGGCGCGGTCCCAACCGCACCTACCCCAGGCAGGAGGCGCAGGCGGCGCGCACCACCCACCCCTTCCCCAGGCAGGAGACGGAGGAGGCGCACCCCAGCCGCATTTGCACCAGTTAGAGGTCGCAGGGGGCGCGCCTGCTGGCCGCTACGCAGCCGGGGCCGACGGCGGGCGCCCGTGAGGCACCCGGCCACCGACCCCGGCGCGGCGGGTCCGCAGACCGGTCTCAGCCCAGGGCGGCGGCCTCCGCCAGGGCCGCGCGCAGCACCTGGGCCAGCTCGGCGGCGGCCTCGGCGGCGGGGACGCTACGACGCTCCCCGCTGCGACGGTCCCGGACCTCCACGGTGCCCGCCTTGGCCAGGTCCCGTCCCACCACCACGGTGAAAGGCACGCCCAGCAGCTCGGCGTCGGCGAACTTCACGCCCGCGGAGACCTTGCGGCGGTCGTCGTAGAGCACCTCGAAGCCCTCAGCGTCCAGGGAGGCGGCCAGCTCCTGGGCGGTGTCAAAGACGGCCTCCTCCTTGCCGGTGGCGAGCACCTGCAGCTGGAAGGGGGCCACCTGGATCGGCCAGGCCAGGCCGGCGTCGTCGTGGTAGGCCTCCGCCAGGGCGGCCATCACGCGGGACACGCCGATCCCGTAGGAGCCCATGGTGACCACGCGGGCTTTGCCGTTCTCGTCCAGCACGGTCAGGCCCAGCGACTCGGCGTACTTGCGGCCCAGGGCGAAGATGTGCCCGACCTCGATACCGCGCGCCAGCTCCAGGGGGCCGGAGCCGTCCGGGGCGGGGTCACCCGCACGCACCTCAGCGGCCTCGATAGTGCCGTCAGCCTCGAAGTCGCGGCCCTTGACCAGGTGCAGCACGTGCTGGTCGACGCTGTTGGCGCCCGCGACCCAGCTGGTGCCGTCCACGACCCGGGGGTCCAGCAGGTAGCGCACGGAGCCGGTAAGGACCTCCCGGCCCTGCTCGTCGAGCTCCGCACGGCGCAGCGGGGAGTTCGGGCCGATCGCGGTGGGGCCGATGTAGCCGCGCACCAGCTCGGGGTGGCCCGCGAAGTCCTCCTCCACGGCCAGCTCCACCTCGGCGGGGGCCACGGCGGCCTCCAGGCGCTTCATGTCCACGTCCCGGTCCCCGGGCACGCCCACCACCAGCAGCTCCTTGCCGCCGTCCGGGTGGGTAAGGGTGACCACCAGGTTCTTGAGGGTGTCCGCGGCGGTCCAGGGGCGGTCCTGGCGGGGGTGGCGCCGGTTCAGCAGCTCCACCAGGGAGTCGATGGTGGGGCAGTCCGGAGTGTCCACCACCACGGCGGCAGGCTCGGCGGAGGCGTCCACGGCGGGCGGCACCGGGGTGGTGACGGCCTCGGCGTTGGCGGCGTATCCCCCGGCCGAGCGCACGAAGGTGTCCTCACCCACGGGCGAGGGGTGCAGGAACTCCTCGGAGTGGGAGCCGCCCATGGCCCCGGCCATGGCGTTGACGGGCACGAACTCCAGCCCCAGGCGGGTGAAGATCCGCTTGTAGGCCTCCCGGTGGGCCTGGTAGGAGGCCTCCAGCCCCTCCTCGTCCATGTCAAAGGAGTAGGAGTCCTTCATGACGAACTCCCGGCCCCGGATCACCCCGGCGCGGGGGCGGGCCTCGTCCCGGTACTTGGTCTGGATCTGGTAGATCGACAGGGGCAGGTCCTTGTATGAGGAGTACATGTCCTTGACCAGGAGGGTGAACATCTCCTCGTGGGTGGGGGCCAGCAGGTAGTCCCCGCCCTTGCGGTCAGCCAGCTTGAACAGGGTGGGCCCGTACTCGCTCCAGCGCCCGGTGGCCTTGTAGGGATCGGCGGGCAGCAGCGCCGGGAAGTGGACCTCCTGGGCCCCCATGCGGTTCATCTCCTCCCGCACGATGCCCTCGATCTTGCGCAGGGTCGCCAGGCCCAGGGGCAGCCAGGTGTAGATGCCCGGGGCGGTGCGGCGGATGTAGGCGGCGCGCACAAGCAGCTTGTGGGAGGCGACCTCGGCGTCGGCCGGGTCCTCGCGGAGGGTACGGATGAAGGCGGTGGACATTCGCTGAAGCACGAGGCAGATCCTACGTGCATGGCGCGTCCGCCTGGCCACTGCCATGATGTGCCGGTGAGCACCAAGCAGCCTAGGCAGCCGGACCTGCCTGCCGTCCAGGTCCGGGGGGAGATCAAGCTCGGCCAGTTCCTCAAGCTGGCGGGCCTGGTGGAGGACGGCGCGGAGGCCCGTATCGCCGTCCAGTCCGGGGACGTGACCGTCAACGGGGAGGTGGAGACCCGCCGTGGCCACCACCTGGCTGACGGCGACGTCGTGCTGGTGGACCTGCCCGCCGGGCCGCGCGGGGCCGTGGTGGCCGCGGTGCCCTGAGCCGCCAGCGACCCCACCGGCCCCGGGCGCACCGTCAGGCGGCGCTGGGAGAGGTCCCGGCTGCCGGCGCCGCCTCCAGGACCGGCAGACACCCATGTGCCGCCTGGTGGGCAGTCCCCGCCGCCGGAGGCTACAGGAGCACGGTGGCGTAGGTGCCGTGGCGGGTGAAGCCCAGGCGGGCGTAGAGGGACAGGGCCGGGGTGTTGAAGTCGTTGGCGTACAGGCTCACCCGGCCCGTGCCGCCCAGGTGCTCGGCCCGCACCCGCTGCACCATGCGGGCCAGGGACACGGCGGCGATACCCCGCCCCCGCAGGTCGGGCCTGGTCCACACGCCGGTGACCTGCCCGACCCCGGTCGCGTCGCGCCCCGGAGGCCGCTGCCACAGGCAGCCGATATCCGCCTTGAAGGCCACTGTCGCGCCGGGGGTACCCGCGGGGACCGGGTGGCCGTCGCCGTCGTCCAGGACGATATAGGTGCGGCCCATCCGCACCAGCTCGGCGACGTGGCGGGCGTAGGTGCCCCCGCCGGTGAGCGGGTCGTAGCCGACCTCGTGGATGAACATGTCCACCGAGGCGGGCAGGACCAGGTCCTCCTCCGCGGGTACGGCCGGGCGCAGCGCCTGGGCGAAGGCCCGTAGCCCGGGGCGCTCGCGCAGCAGCCCTGCCAGCAGCCCCTGGAGTTCCTGGGGGCCGGGTGCCACCAGCATGGGCTGGTTCCAGCGCTCCTGGCGCGCCCTCAGGCCGCAGTCCTCCAGGTGGGTCCAGATGGCGTGCACGTCCGTCTGCGGGCCCATGACCGAGCCGCGGCGGGTGATCCGAGGGCGGGCGTGCTCAGCCAGGCTACGCAGCTCGCTCCTGCTCAAGGCCGTCTGCCCCCGCCAGGGGCGGGCGGCCAGCCCCACCGGCATGAGGGAGCTGGTGGCCCAGGCCGCTGCCCGTGGCGCCCCCAGGCGCCCCAGGACGACGACGTCGCCCCGGCCCCACTGCCGCCAGCGCATGACCTGCTGGGCCAGGGGCAGGCCCATGACCGGGTCCTGCCCGCACAGGGCTAGCACGCCCGCCACCTGCTCCGGCCCGACCGAGGTCAGACGGCGCTCCAGGAAACCCACCTCAGTGTCTCCACGTGGGCCCGGTACGGCTCAGGCGCCCGGGGTGGTGACGACGGGGCGGGAGCCTGCCAGGGCCTCCTCACCGGACTCCGCCTGCATCTTGGCAGCCATCTCCTGGGCGTGGCGCAGGAGCGTCTCCACCACCTGGTCCTCCGGCACGGTCTCCACGACCTGCCCGTGGACGAAGATCTGGCCCTTGCCGTTGCCGGAGGCACAGCCCAGGTCGGCCTCCCGGGCCTCCCCCGGGCCGTTGACCACGCAGCCCATCACGGCCACCCGCAGGGGAGCCTGGATGTCCTTGAGGCCCTCCTCGACCTGCTCGGCCAGGGTCCACACGTCCACCTGGGCGCGGCCGCAGGAGGGGCAGGAGACGATCTCCAGCTTGCGCTCCCGCAGGCCCATGAACTCCAGGAGCTTGGTGCCGACCTTGACCTCCTCCACCGGCGGGGCGGACAGGGACACGCGGATGGTGTCCCCGATGCCCTCAGCCAGCAGGGTGCCGAAGGCCGCACAGGACTTGATGGTGCCCTGGAAGGCGGGACCGGCCTCCGTAACCCCCAGGTGCAGGGGCCAGTCCCCCTGCTCGCTGAGCATCCGGTAGGCCTGGACCATGGTCACGACGTCGTGGTGCTTGACGGAGATCTTGAAGTCACGGAAGCCGCACTCCTCAAAGAGCCCGGCCTCCCACACCGCCGACTCCACCAGCGCCTCCGGGGTCGCCTTGCCGTACTTCTTGAGCAGGCGCGGGTCCAGGCTGCCGGCGTTGACCCCGATGCGCAGGGACACCCCGGCGTCGGCGGCCGCCTGGCAGATGCCCGCCACCTGGTCGTCGAACTTGCGGATGTTGCCGGGGTTCACGCGCACGGCCCCGCAGCCCGCCTTGATGGCGGCGTACACGTACTTGGGGTTGAAGTGGATGTCCGCGATCACCGGGATCCGGGACTGCTTGGCGATCACCGGCAGGGCCTCAGCGTCCTTGTCGGTAGGGCAGGCCACGCGCACGATGTCACAGCCCGCGGCGGTGAGCTCGGCGATCTGCTGGAGGGTGGCGCCGATGTCGTGGGTCTTGGTGGTGGTCATGGACTGGACCGTGATGGGGGCGTCACCACCGACGTAGAGGTCACCGACGCGCAGCCTGCGGGTGGGCCTGCGCGGCGCCAGGACGGGGCGGTCCTCGCGGACGGTGGGGATACCTAGGGCAATCGCTTCAGTCACCGGCCCAGTATGTCACTGCAAGGGGCCGGGGCGTCCTGCCGTAGGGCCTGGTGTGGCCTCACTCTCGTAGGGCCCAGCCCCCGGGGCGACGACGCCCCCGGATCGGGGAGGCGCACCTGTTGTCCCTGGTCCTGGACCAGGCGTTGGCACGACGCCCCCGTCCAGGGAGGCACAGGAGGCGGCACCACGCCGGGAGCCACTACCGCCCCTAAGGTCCCCACCATGCCTGCGGCTAACAGCTCGAGGCGCTCAGACCGGGGCCACCACGTCCACCCACACCAGCACCAGGGTCATGACGATCAGCAGGCCGAACACCGCCTGCCCCACCGGCAGCATGCGGGCCGTGTCCACCGGGCCGGGGTCAGGCCGCCCCTGGGCCAGCGCCCAGCGCCTGCGAGCCCCCTCGTACAGGGCCCCCAGGACGTGCCCGCCGTCCAGCGGCAGCAGGGGGATCAGGTTGAAGGCGAACAGGGCCAGGTTCAGTGAGCCCAGCAGGGAGAGCAGACTGAAGACCCGCATGGAGAAAGGGATCGCCAGGGGGCCGCTGGCGGCACCTCCGCTGGCGGCCTCTCCGGCCAGGCGCCCGATGCCCAGCAGACCCACCAGTCCCTCGGGAGAACGCTGCTCCAGCCCCAGCCCCGCCGCCACCGCGTGGTACAGGCCCACCGGCAGGGTCAGGATCGCCTTGAGCGTGCCCCCCACCGCCGTCGCGACGATCGCGGGCAGGGCGGAGGCCGGTTGGGGGATCGTGCCCAGGGTCGGGCCGACCCCCACGAAGGGCCGTGGCTCGGTGACCGGCTTGCCTTCCGCGTCCACCAGCTCCTTGCCGGAGTCGTCGAGCACGGGCCTGCGCACCTCGGCGGCGGTGACCGTGAGCGTCTGCTCGGTGCCGTCACGCAGCACCACCACCTGCACCGGCTGCGTCCCGGCAGCCTTGATGCCAGCCTGCACGTCAGCCCAGGTGCTGACCGGCGTGCCGCCCCAGGAGAGCACCTGGTCCCCGGACCGCAGCCCGGCGGACAGGGCTGGCGCGGCCTGGTCCTGCGGGGTGCAGGCGGAGGTGTCGGCGGGGTCCGCCTTGAGGCACTCGCTGACCGAGCCCAGGGTGCTGGTGTAGCCGGGCACACCCACCAGGCCGACCGCCACCAGCAGGATGACCACCCCCAGCACCAGGTTGGTGAGGATGCCCCCGGCCATGACCACCAGCTTCTTGGGTACGCTCAGGCGGTAGAAGGCGCGGTGCTGCTCCTGCGGCCCCAGCTCCGCCAGCGCCTCCTGGCGGGAGGTGGCCACCAGGGAGCCGGGCTTGTCCGGCTTGCCTGCCGGGGCGGGGGGCAGCATCCCCAGCAGGCGCACGTAGCCGCCCAGCCACAGGGCCTTGACCCCGTACTCGGTCTCGCCCCGCTTGAAGGACCAGATCTTGGGACCGAAGCCGATGAAGTACTCCGAGACCTTCACCCCGAAGATCTTGGCGGGGACCAGGTGCCCCAGCTCGTGCAGGGCCACGGAGACGGCCAGCCCCAGCACGAGGACGGCGATCCCAGCCAGGTAGGACAGGCTCATATGCGGTTCTCTCCAGTCAGTTCAGCGCGGCGATCAGCTCGTCCGCGCGGGCCCGCGCCCAGATCTCGGTGGACAGCACGTCCTCCAAGGTGGGGTCAGGCAGCCCCTCATGCGCTTCCATAACCTGCGCATCCACCCGCACTATATCCAGCCACCGCAGCCGCCCGTCCAGGAAGGCCGCCACCGCCTGCTCGTTGGCGGCGTTGAGCACAGCCGGGTGGGTGGCGGAGGCGGACACCGCCTGCCGGGCCAGGTCCACCGCCGGGAAGGTGGCGTCGTCCAGCGGCTCGAAGTCCCAGCGCACGGGGACCTGCCAGTCGTTGGCCGCCACCAGTCCGGCCAGGTCCGGGCGCTGGGGCCAGGTCAGCCCCAGGGCGATCGGCAGCCGCATGTCGGGCGGGGAGGCCTGAGCAATGGTGGCCCCGTCACGGAGCTCCACCATGGAGTGGATCACGGACTGCGGGTGGACGACGACGGCGATGTCCGCCGGGGGGACGTCAAAGAGCAGGTGCGCCTCGATCAGCTCCAGGCCCTTGTTGACCAGGGTGGAGGAGTTGACGGTGACCACCGGGCCCATCTGCCAGGTGGGGTGCGCCAGGGCCTGGGCGGCGGTGACCCCGGCCAGCTCGTGCAGGTCACGCCCCCGGAACGGCCCCCCGGAGGCGGTTAGCACCAGGCGGCGCACCTCTGAGGCGCCGGTGAGCACCGGGCTGGTCAGGCCGCGCTCGTGCCTGCCCGACAGGAGCGCCTGGGCGATCGCGGAGTGCTCGGAGTCCACCGGGACCACCTGGCCCGGGTGGTGCAGGGCGGCTTTGACCAGGGCCCCGCCCACCACCAGGGACTCCTTGTTGGCCAGGGCCAGGGTGGCGCCGCTGCGCAGGACCGCCAGGGTGGGCAGGAGTCCCACCGAGCCGGTGACGCCGTTGAGCACGGTGTCTCCCGGCCCCACCCCGGTGGCGGCCACCAGCTCGGTGGCGGCCTCGGGTCCGGTCAGCACCTGCTTGACCGGGCTGGGCCTGCCGGTGCGCTCCGCCAGGGCCTGTAACGCAGCCTGGACCGGCTCCTGGGCGGCGGGGTCAGCCAGGGCCAGGATGGGGACCTGGTGCTGGTGGGCCTGCTGGGCCACCAGCTCGGGGCGCCCGCCTCCGGCAGCCAGGCCCACCACCCGGGGGGCGGCACCGGTGCGTCCCAGGTGCTCCACCACCTCCAGGGCCTGGGTGCCGATAGATCCGGTGGAGCCCAGGAGCACCAGGGATCCGGAGCCGCTGGGGTGGGGGCAGGTGGGGATGGTGGAGGTTGGATTCACGGAGGGGAGGATCTCACTCGACGCTTAGAAGCACCTCGACGACGCGCGCGAGGTAACGGTCCACGCTCTTCTCGTCGTAGCCCTTGCTGCCGCGCCCCGCCTTGAAGGTGACGGTGCGCACCTCGGCGGAGGTCAGGGAGGCCGCCGAGTCGAAGTAGGCCGCCACCCGGTCCATGAAGTCGTCCACCTCCGCGACCAGGTAGCCCTTGCCACGCGCCGGGGCGAAGCGCTTGCCCGCAGGCCGCAGCAGGCGCGGGTAGAGCGTGGTGGCCAGCTGGGCCACCTGGTCCATCCAGGCCTTGCGGCCGTGCTCGGCCACGAAGTCGGCCCGACGTCGGTGCAGGAAGGCGGCCTCCAGGCGGTCCAGCGCCGAGTCCACGGCCACCGGGTCATAGCCACCCGGCACTACCGAGAAGGCGACGGTGCGCACCCCCTCAGAGTCCATCTCTGCGATCTCGCCCGCCTCGTAGATCTCGTGGGCCGTGGTGAAGTAGCCGTCGACCTGCTCGGGCCGGTACCCCAGGCGCCGGAACTTGGTCCGGGGAAACATGTCTTGGCTCATACGGCTGTCCCTGCCCTCTCCTGATTAAGCACCTCGGTGGCGAGCTGTCCACACGCGCCATCGATGTCACTGCCGCGCGTGTCGCGCACCGTCGTCGTAATACCCGCTGCCCGGAGGGTCTGCACGAAACGCTGCTGCACCACAGGCTCCGAGCAGGTCCAGATAGACCCGGGGGTGGGGTTCAACGGGATGGGGTTGACGTGGGCCCACCCGTGTCCGCGCCGGTTGAGCTCCTGCGCGAGGAGCTCGGCGCGCCAGGCATGGTCGTTCATGTCCTTGATCAGGGCGTACTCAATGGACACGCGGCGACCGGTGCTGCGGAAGTACCGGTAGGCCGCGTCCAGCAGCTCACCGACCTTCCACTTTGAGTTGACCGGGATCAGGGCGTCCCGCAACTCGTCGTCGGGGGCGTGCAAGGACACTGCCAGGGTCACTGGCAGCCCCTCCCCCGCAAGCTTGTCTATCAAGGGGACCAGCCCCACCGTGGAGACGGTCACGGCCCGCGCCGAGAGCCCGAAGCCCTCCGGGGCCGGGTCCACCAGCCGGTGCAAGGCCGCCACCACGTTCTTGTAGTTGATCAGCGGCTCCCCCATGCCCATGAACACCACGTTGCTCAGCCGGGCCGGCCCCCCGGTCAGGTCCCCACGGGCGGAGGCCTGGGCCGCGTGGCGCACCTGCTCCACGATCTCGGCGGTGGTCAGGTTACGGGTCAGCCCCATCTGGCCGGTGGCGCAGAAGGGGCAGGCCATACCGCAGCCCGCCTGTGAGGATACGCACAAGGTGGTGCGGTCCCGGTAGCGCATAAGCACCGACTCCACCCGCACGCCGTCGTGAAGCTCCCACAGGTGCTTGATGGTGCGCCCGCCGTCCGCGCGCAGCGCCCGCACCTCCTGGATCAGCTCCGGCAGCAGCTGCGCGCACAGGGCCTGTCGCTGGGCGGCCGGCAGGTCCGTCATCTCGCTGGCCTCACGGGTGAAGTGCGTGAAGTAGTGGCGGGAGAGCTGGTCGGCACGGAAGGCCTGCAGCCCGGCGTCCTTCAGAGCCTGCTTGCGGCCCGCCAGGTCCAGGTCCGCCAGGTGGCGGGGGGCCTTGCCCCGGGCGGCCGGGACCACCAGGGAGAGCCGGGGCCGGGCGTCCGGGCTGGTGGCGCCCTCCGGGGGCTGGTCGGTGGGCATCACCTGGACCTCGCCGGGGGCTGGGCGCGCCGGGGCGCGGCGCAAGGCGTCCGAGGACGGTCGCACGGCGCCGGAGCGGGGCTCAGCTGGGCGGGTCAAGGGTAGACGCTCCTTCCGGGAGGGGCAGAGTGGGGCAGGCACGGGGATGCCCCATTGAGGGTACCTGGACTAGACGCTCAGGGCAGCAGCAGGATGCTGAACAGGTAGACCACCGGGGCGGCCACCAGGATGGAGTCCAGGCGGTCCAGCACGCCCCCGTGGCCGGGCAGCAGGCTGCCCATGTCCTTCAGGCCCAGGTCCCGCTTGACCAGGGACTCCCCCAGGTCACCCAGGGTGGAGACCACCACGATCCCCGCCCCCAGGAGCACCCCGGCGGCCCAGCTGCCCCCCAGCAGGTGTACACCCAGCACCCCCACGGCCACGGCCGCCACCAGGGAGCCGCCCAGCCCCTCCCAGGACTTCTTGGGGGACACTGACGGCGCCATCGGGTGGCGTCCCAGGGTTATGCCCGCCAGCCAGCCGCCCGTGTCGTTGGCGGCCGCCAAACCGATCAGCAGCAGCACCTTGCCGACGCCGTCGTGCTGGTTGCACAGCAGCACCCCGAAACCACCCAGGAAAGGCAGGTAGGTGGCGGCAAAGACCGCGGCAAAGGTGGCCACCGACCGGGAGCGGCGGTGGTCGTCGTGGGCATAGGTGCGCGGGACCCCGGAGTCCGGGCGCTCCAGCACGGTGCCGGTCTCCGCCTCCGCCTGCTCCAGGAAGGACCACAGGCTGCAGGCCCCCACGGTGGCGATGTAGGCGCCGAAAGCCGCCTCCGCCCCCACCGCCCAGGCACAGGCCGCCACCCCGACGGTGCCCAGCCACAGCGGGCCCAGGGGCAGGTGGATACGCCGCACCGCGAAGGCGGCGGCCAGCTCCCACAAGGCGGCGCACACCGCCAGCACCGTGAACACCACGAACAGGGCCTTGTTCACCAGCAGTGAGGCCAGCAGCAGCCCGATAAGGACGGCTGCGACCCCCAGGGCGGCGGGCAGGTTGCGTCCCGCCCGGCCGGTGGCGGGCAGCGGTGTGATGTTCCGTGTCGGTGCGGGGTACAGCAGACGGGTAAGGAAGTCAGGTTCAGCGTTGCTCATGGGTGCGCGGCGCAGACGGGTCAGAGTGCGGGGTCCGGCCCGGCTCAGACCTCCAGCAGCTCGTTCTCCTTGGCGGACAGGGCGGCGTCGATCTTCTCCACGAAGCGCTTGGTGAGGGCGTCCAGCTCGGTCTCGGCGCGCTTGACGTCGTCCTCCCCGGCCTCGCCGTCCTTCTTGATGGCCTCCAGCTCCTTCTTGGACTTGCCGCGGATGCCGCGGACCTGCACGCGCGAGTCCTCGGCGCGGTTGCGGGCCAGCTTCACGTAGTCCTTGCGGCGCTCCTCGGTGAGGGCGGGCAGGGTCACCCGGATCACGGTGCCGTCGTCGGTGGGGTTGACCCCCAGGTCGGACTCGCGGATCGCGGTGGTGATGGCCTTCATGGCGGAACGGTCGAAGGGGCTGACCACCACCGTACGGGCCTCGGGGATGGTCAGTCCCGCCAGCTGCTGCAGGGGGGTGGGGGCGCCGTAGTAGTCCACCATGATGGAGTTGAACATGGCCGGGTTGGCGCGGCCGGTGCGGATAGAGGCGAGCTCGCGCTTGGCGGCCTCCAGGGCGGCCTCCATCTTCTCCTCGGCCTCGAGCATGACGTCGTCGATCATCGTGGTTCCTTCTGTGATGTGGTCTAGGGGGTCTGGGAGGTGGACGGGGCCACGCTCAGGTCACTCGGCGGTGACCAGTGTGCCGATCTTCTCACCCAACAGGGCGCGGGTGATGTTGCCGCCCTGGCCCATGCCGAAGACGCGCATGGTCAGGCCGTTGTCGCGGCACAGGGAGAAGGCCGCGGCGTCGACCACCTTCAGGCCCTCCGCCAGGGCGCGCTCGTAGGTGAGGCTGGTCAGCAGCCGGGCGCTGGGGTCACGGCGCGGGTCCGCGGTGTAGACGCCGTCCACGCCGTTCTTACCCACCAGCAGCTCGTCACAGTGGGTCTCCAGGGCGCGCTGGGCGGAGACCGTGTCCGTAGAGAAGTAGGGCAGCCCGGCGCCCGCCCCGAAGACGACCACCCGGCCCTTCTCCATGTGGCGGATGGCCTTGAGCGGGATGTAGGGCTCAGCCACCTGGGTCATGGCGATGGCGGACTGCACGCGGGCAGGCACCCCGGCCTTCTCAATGAAGTCCTGCAGGGCCAGGGCGTTCATGACGGTGCCCAGCATGCCCATGTAGTCGGCGCGGGCGCGGGCCATGCCCCGCTGGGAGAGCTCGGCGCCCCGGAAGAAGTTCCCCCCGCCCACGACTACGGCCACCTGCACGCCCTGGCGCACGGCCGCGGCGATCTGCTGGGCGGCGTCCGAGACCACGTCCGGGTCCAGCCCCACGGAGCCGCCGCCGAAGACCTCCCCGGAGAGCTTGAGCAGCACCCGGCGGGGACGGTCCTGCTCAGAGGTGCCTGTGGCCAGCGGCTGCTCAGTCATATGGGGTTCTCCTGTCTGTCACACCAAGGTCCGCCAGGGCGCGGGGCGGCCTGGCGGGCTCCTGGGGCGAGCCTACCCGCTCCGCGGCCTTGAAGCCCCGGGACGGTCCCTGTACGTACCTGCTCCGCCGGACGCCCGGTCTGGGCTCTGCGAGCCTGGGACCCCGCTCCACCATCTGATAACCGTCCCCGACACGATCGCCCACCAGGGCCCACAGAGGAGCCCTGGCCTCCACAACGGCCGGGCCGTCACAGGGCGACACGTAACAAGCCCTTGCACACAACCGGAATAGTGACGCTCATCTCAGCGCGACCGAATCGCCACCAGTGGACCAGACGGGCTCCACGAAGCACCGAGGTGGAGGCAGCACAGGAGTCAAGATCTACGAAACCGATAAAAGATCGTGCAAGCATTGGCGACAATCTCCAACTCGTCATCACATTCTTGCCCCCCTCTCACCACAGGCACACTAGACGCAACAGCCAAGAGGATGTGATAGACATGGTCAACGAGCTCCTATGGGCGCTTGCTCATCTGAGAATAGTTCCACATATCACACCAGCATTCAATGATACGCACATGTGCACACTTCTCGGCGACCCTAATGATCTCTCAAAGATACCTGTTTATGCCATATCATTTGGAGGCCCTAAATGAGCAAGAGCACGTACGAGTCGAAGGAGCCTGGAACTGGTTTTCGTGTCACTACTCTTCTCCGGTATGCATTGCCTTCCATGATCGCTTCGCTGGGCGGCATAGCTATCGGCCTGACCGACTCTATCATCATTGCGGGATACTCCACACAGGCACTCGCTGGCGTGGCGCTCGGTGCGGCTATATATGAACTTCCCATCAATATCCTACTCGGCGGCTTGATGGGATATCGCATCTTGGCGCCGCGTCTGGGTATCGGGAACGAGAGTTCTCGGGAGCTGGTAGGACTCAGATCAGTGTTTCGTGTGCTATTCCCGTTCTCTGCAGCACTGACGGGGTTGCTATGGGTAGTTTCGTTTCTCGTCACCAAACAAGAGCACTCGTCATTCCTAAGTGACACCGGACCATACCTAGCCGCACGAGCGCCAAGCCTTATCGCTGAATTCATCTGCGCGCTCCTGACGACCACACTGGTGCTATGGGGCAGGACTCGCACTCCCATGATCATAATGCTTCTTTCAGGCCCCACCAACCTCATCCTTGATCTACTGCTCATCAACGGGATCGGCCCGGTGCCGGAACTAGGCGCATTGGGGGCTGGGTTAGCCAGTTCACTCAGTGTTGCGCTCCCAATTCCCTACCTGATGCTCATCATATACCAGGAGCGCAGCCGACTAGAGGACATTAGTGGGGCGCAGGAGAATTATCGGGGGTGGTTCAAGATGTCGTTGCCTCCGATGGGCTCCGCCATCGTGGACTACGGAGGAAACCTGGTTTTTACCGTCATCCTCACAAGCGCAGGTACAGCCGGTCTCGCCGGAATGAGAATTGGGGCACAGTTACATATTGTTATTTTTATCGTGATCTCCAGTTTCTCGTCAGCATTTCTGTTCACCCTAGGGAAGACCTATTCCACTGCGCCTGACACATTCTTTCCCCTAATCGGCCGCATGAGACTTATCTTTATGACAATAGGATGTATCGTTGGTGGCATAATCGCCACCCTGGCGACCATAAGCAGTCGATTGACATACACCGACCCTGAGGTGACCGAGTCTTTTTTCGAAGCCGCGCTCATCATTGCCGTAGTGTGCCCAATCGCTGCAGCATCATATAGTGAAATCACAGCTCTGCGAGTCTTCGGTTTCACTGGAAAAGAGTTTTTTGGGAATGCAATCGGCGTATGGGGAGGGCAAATCCCAATCGCATTTGCACTGGCACTCATCGCCCCCGAAACTCATGCTCCATTCGCAGCCCTTGTAACCTATTGGATAATGCGGTGGTGGATCAGCAGGAGGCAAGTAAGCCGCTACATCCTGGCACACAGGAAAAGCGTGTCATGACGCATGACGGCTCACCTTATCGTGACACGCACGGGCGTGACATGTTTGGCGATCGGCGTGAGACGCGGTTGAGGTGCATGCGATACAGTCAATTATTCTTAGCTATATCCAGACGGCAGGACCTACCTCCGGCGCCGACCTCAATGTTTTTGGCGCGGCTACCACCAAGCGCTAGGTACCTTGCTCCGGCGGTGCCGCCGAGGTGTGCGAGACCCTGCTCGCTTCGACAGGCAACGGGTTTTGCCCGGATGTTCCGCGCCGGTATACGAACCATTGATGACGCAATGCCCTGCAACACGCTGCTCAACTTGACCCCATGGCACTACGCAGCCTGAAAGCCGCCAGCTCAACCCCAGCCGGTGGGCTAGTAGTGCGCATCAACGCTTTTGCATCCGGCCGGTAAGAGCAAGGGGCGGGTGAGCACTGACGTGCTCACCCGCCCCTATCAGAGACCGCTGGGATCAGGCACCCACGCGGAAGCGCAGGTAGCCGGTGATCTCACCGCCGGTGGCCTCCACGACCTTGCCGACCGTGGTCTTGGGGTCACGGGCGAAGGCCTGCTCCACCAGGCAGTTCTCCTTGAAGTAACCGCCCAGGCGGCCCTCCACGATCTTGGCGATGGCAGCCTCCGGCTTGCCCTCGGCGCGCGTGGTCTCCTCGGCGATCGCCCGCTCCTTGGCGACGACGTCGGCGGGGGCGTCCTCACGGGTGAGGTAGAGCGGGGAGTAGGCGGCCACGTGCATAGCGACGTCGTGAGCGACCTCCGCGGCCTTGGCGTCCGTGCCCAGCAGCACCGCGACCTGAGCGGGCAGGTCAGGGTTGGTGCGGTGCAGGTACAGGTCCACCTTGGGGGCGGCCAGGCGGCCGACGCGGCGCACGACGATCTTCTCGCCGATGACGGCCTGCATGCCGTCAGTCAGCTCCTGGACCGTCTCGGAGCCGACCTTGACCTCGGCCAGGGCCTCGGCGGAGTCCACGCCGGACTCGACCGCGGCGTCCAGGACCTTGTTCGCGAAGTCGATGAACTTCTCGTTCTTGGCCACGAAGTCGGTCTCGGCGTTGACCTCGACCAGGACGCCGACCTGGCCCTCAGCGGTGTCGACGACCTTGGCCGCGATCAGGCCGGCGGAGGCGGAGCGGCCCTCGCGCTTGGCGATGCCCTTGAGCCCCTTGACGCGGATGATCTCGATGGCCTTCTCGGTGTCGCCGTTGGCCTCATCCAAGGCCTTCTTGACGTCGAGCATGCCAGCACCGGTCTGCTCGCGCAGCGCCTTGATGTCAGCGGTGGTGTAGTTCGCCATATGTGTCTCCTGTTACGTGCAGGTTGTGTCAGTGGTTCGGGGGCTCAGGCCTGCTCGGCGGCGGGGGCCTCGGTGCCCGCCAGGAGCTCGGCCTCCCACTCGGGCAGCGGCTCGGCGTCGGCGGGGACCTGCGCCTCCTCGCCGGTGCGGGTGCGCCCGGCGGAGCGGGAGAGCAGGCCGTCAGCGGCGGCGTCGGCGATGACACGGGTCAGCAGCTCGACGGCGCGGATGGCGTCGTCGTTGCCGGGGATGCCGTAGGTGACCTCGTCAGGGTCGCAGTTGGTGTCGAGGATCGCGATGACCGGGATGCCCAGCTTGTGGGCCTCGGAGATCGCCAGGTGCTCCTTCTTGGTGTCCACCACCCACACGGCCGAGGGGAGCTTGACCATGTCACGGATACCGCCGAGGGTCTTGACCAGCTTGTCCTTCTCGCGGCGCATCATGAGCAGCTCCTTCTTGGTGTGGCCAGAGCCGGCCACGTCGTCGAAGTCGAGCTGCTCGAGCTCCTTCATGCGGTCCAGGCGGGCGCGCACGGTGGAGAAGTTGGTGAGCATGCCGCCCAGCCAGCGCTGGTTGACGAAGGGCATGCCGACGCGCTGGGCCTGCTCGGCCACGGCGGCCTGGGCCTGCTTCTTGGTGCCGACGAAGAGGATGTTGCCGCCGCGGGCCACAGTCTCCTTGATGAAGTCGTAGGCGGTGTTGATGCCCGCCACGGACTGCTGCAGGTCGATGACGTAGATCCCGTTGCGCTCGGTGAGGATGAAGCGCTTCATCTTGGGGTTCCAGCGGCGGGTCTGGTGCCCGAAGTGGACACCGCTCTCCAGGAGCTGGCGCATGGTTACGACGGCCATGATGGTCCTTCCGCGTGGGCCGAGAGGTTGCTCGGCACACAGTTGAGTCGTGGGGTGGTGCTCCTGGTGGGCGGACCCGCCAGGCACCCCGTTGGTTAAGGTGGTTCTTCCCCGTACCGTCACCGGGACGGCAGAGAGGGCCTGGTACCCGCGACGCACAGCCACCCGCTGCTGGCACGAGGCCAGTGGCAGGACCACGACCGTGACGCCCGAAAGGACGGGAGCGGGCACGCGAAGTCAGCGCCCAGCCCGGCCACGGGGCCGCACTGAGACATCTGCAGGCGCGAGGCTACCACAGGGAGCACCCAGGTTTTCCCCGCAGATCTGCGGAATACCGGGTGGAACCGGTCACGACGGCGGGCGGGTCGTGGGGCTGAAGGCGGGGTGGCGGCAGCCTGGGCAGCGGTGTGGGCAGGGCCGTCGGACCGTGTTGGCGCTACGCCGTTACCGGGCCCCTGGCACCGGGGCGGAGCGGCGGTGCGGCGTTCTCGCGGGAACCACTACGCGGCCCACGACGCCGGTCCTGCTGTCGGAGGCCGCGCTCCCCTACGCACCGCCGCGACGCCGGGGCCAGCCGGTACTCCACGACACCCCTAGACCCGCACCCACCGCTCCAGCCCCACTCCCGTACACCCACCCCAGGCCGAGGTCCTGCGCCGTCCACCCCACCCCCTGGGCGGACACCTGCCCCTGCGCTCCACAACCCCGCTGCGGAGGGCCCACCTCACCTCCAGGCTGCGGGCGCGGCCCCGCTCCTCATCCCCGCAGCGATCCTGTACCCATGAGCCGTGCACGCCTACGGATAACCTCCCGGCTGGAGCGCCTGGGCCACAGCCTGCCGGGCCCACCCGGCCCGTTCGTCCGCCGCTGCTTGCCGGTCGTGGCCGCAGTCCTGGCACTCGCCGCCCCGGGAACGTCCTACGCCGCCGTGACCACCTGGGGGCCGCCTGCCGCGCCGGGACGGGCTTACACCGCCGTCGCACCCCAGGCAGCTCCCGCCCGCGGCCGCTACGACTGGCCCACGCCGGGCACGGCACCGGTGATAGAAGGCTTCCGACCTCCGGCGGTGGCCTGGGGGGCGGGCCACCGTGGCGTGGACCTGCGGCTGGCGGCGGGCTCGCCGGTGCGCTGCGCGGGCGACGGCGTCGTCGCCTTTGCCGGGGTGGTGGCGGGGAGGCCGGTAGTGTCGGTGGACCACACCGACGGCATCCGCACCACCTATGAGCCAGTCGAGCCGCAGGTACAGGCGGGCCAGGCCGTAAGCCGTGGGCAGGTGCTGGGCACGCTGCTGTCCGGGCACCGCGCCGACGGCGTGGACGCGCTGCACTGGGGGGCGCGCACTGGCAGGCGCAGCTACATAAACCCGCTGCGCCTGCTGCGCCCGGCGGTGATCCGCTTGAAGCCCCTGCGCTGAGTCGGCGCGGCGGAGCAGTTGCGGCAAAGCGGACTGCTCGTAGTGTTCTGAGACCAGGGACTGGTCCCAGGGGCAGGGGCACGGCTGGTCCCAGGGGCACGGGTTCGGCTGGTCCCAGGGGCTGGTGCAGGGCGGAGTTGTCACTGGCGGAGGGATAGAAGCCCCCACACCGACCACCGCCCCTGCAACTACCGCAGAATCAAGCCGAAATCCCCCCAGCCTCAGCGCTCAGAAATCCCCCTAATCCTCCACCAGTGACAAAACACGCCCACCCAGGCCAGCTTCGGCCCAGGCAAACCGCGCCGACGGCGCGGACGCGCTGCACTGGGGCACGCCGATGGGCTGCCCGTAGGTCTCCCCGGCGGCGGGCGGACGCGCTGCCCTGAGGGGGCGCGCACTGGCAGGCACAGACACATAAACCCGCTGCGCCTGCTGCGCCCCGCGGTGATCCGCTTGAAGCCCCTGCGCTGAGACGACGCGGGGGTAGCGGAGAGACGTCGCGGGCGGCGGAGGTCTGGTGAGGAGACGGCGCACCCCATCCAGAAAGACAAATCGGTCCCGCCCACATCATTGTGGGCAGGACCGAGAGGTGATCAGGGATGTTGACCTGCAAAGGAGATTAATCAAGTCCCACCGCCCTGGCTTCCGCATCTCCCGCACCTAGGGCGCTTCCTTACCGCACCCTCTAGATGTGGCTCCGCAAGCACCTTGCGAACCTCGCCTGGTGCTGGCCGCGGAAGCGCCCCGACACAAGGAAAAGTGGGGTCTGCGGGTCTTCGGGGGGGGTGGTAAGGACAGGCCAACCATGCCACGCACACAGGCCAGGATACAAAGCCTGGACCTGTTGCAGCGTGGTGGTCCCGGTGTCCCATGGTGATGGCGAGAACTGCACAGAGACGGTCACAGCCTAGGAAGGGCAGCAAGGCCCCGCGAGCGACGGCGGAGCTGTGCCACAGGACGTACCTGCCCCGGCCCGCGCGGGCACAGCCTTCGGCCTTCAAGAGCCGCGACAGCGAACCCACCACGCCCCGGCCGCGCGGGCGCAGCGGGGCAGCCGTCTAGGCGCGGGGGAAGGACCCGCGAGTTCGAGCAGATGGAGCTGGAGTTCGGGGCAGCCGTCTAGGCGCGGGGAAAGGCCTGCTCGTAGACGCTGCGCAGCCGTTCCGGCGTCACGTGGGTGTAGCGCTGCGTGGTGGCCAGGGAGGAGTGCCCCAGCATCTCCTGCACCGTGCGCAGGTCCGCTCCCCCACCGAGCACGTGGGTGGCGGCGCTGTGCCGCAGTCCGTGCGGCCCCAGGTCCGGCACCCCGGCCCGCGCGGCGGCCTGGTGCACCACGGAGCGCACTGCACGTGGGTCCAGGCGTCCACCCCGGGCCCCCAGGAACAAGGCGCGGCGCGCATCTTCCGAGTGACTGGCCCCCAGCAGCGTCGGACGGTGCCGCAGGTAGTGCTCCAGCGCTCGGGAGGCTGGCAGGCCGTAGGGCACCACGCGCTCCTTGCCACCCTTGCCCAGCACCCGGATGGTGCGCCCACGGCGGTCCAGGTCGGCAGTGTCCAGTCCCGTGAGCTCTGAGACGCGCACCGCGGTGGCGTAGAGCAGCTCCAGCAGGGCCAGGTCGCGCACCGCCAGGGCGATCCGGTGGGCGCCTGCTCCAGCAGCTGCCCCCCTTGGAGAGGCGCCCGCCCCGTTTCCCGACATGGTCTGCTGTGCCTCCTGAACCGCCTGCTCGGCACCGGCCAGGAGCGTGCGCGCCTGGGCGGCTGAGAGCACTGCGGGCAGGCGGTTGTCCGGGCGGGGGCTGTGCAGGCGCGCCGCCACGTCCGTGTCCAGCAGCCCTTGGCGGTGGGCCCAGGTGGAGAAGGTGCGGGTGGCGGCGCTGCGGCGGGCGACGGAGGCGCGGGCGGCCCCGCTGCCAGCCTGCTGGGCCAACCAGGCACGCAGGTCGGCCAGGTCCAGGCTCCGCAGGGCGGCCCGCACGGGCTCGGTCGGCTCGGCCCCGACCCCCAGGAAGTCCAGCAGCTCGGCCAGGTCCCCCAGGTAGGCGCGCACGGTGTGCTCGGAGTGCCCCCGCACTGCCCGCAGGTGCCGGGCGTAGGCCTGCGAGAGGGCCTGGCGGGTGTCGGCAGCCAGCGGCTGCGGGGCACCGACGGCGGGCGGGGAGGTCACCACTCCAGGCTAGGCCACTCAGGGGCGACGGCAGGCAAGGTCGCCGTCGGCCACGCAGCCCCTGCCTCTACGCGAGCACCCGGCTGCGGCGCCACCGGTTACCTTCCCGCTGCACGCGCCCCTCGAGCTCCAGGATGCCTAGGGCAGCGCTCACCGCTGCCTCGTCCTCCCCGGCCACCCGGGCCAGGCGCGCCAGATCGGCAGCACCTCGCGCAGGCAGGGCGTCCATGACGGCGGCGCACTGCGGGGACAGGCCGTCGAGCAGGCCCGGCTGCTGGCCCTTCGCAGCCGCCTCCTTGGCCTGGTCCGGGTCTAGGGCGCCGACCGGCGTCACCAGCTCCAGCACCTCCTCCGCGTCCGTCACGCAGGTAGCCCCGGCCCGCAGCAGCCGGTGGCAGCCCACCGAGCTCATGGAGGTCACCGGCCCGGGCACAGCCCCCAGGGGTCGCCCCAGCTCCTGGGCGTGGTGGGCGGTGGACAGGGCCCCAGAGCGCCAGGCGGCCTCCACCACTACGCAGGCCCCGGTGAGCGCGGCTATCAGCCGGTTACGGGTCAGGAAACGGTGCCGGGCGGGGGCGCAGCCGGGAGGCACCTCAGCCACCAGGGCGCCCTCGGCGGCGATCCGCTCCAGCACCCGCGCGTTGCCCGCCGGGTAGAGCCGGTCCACTCCCCCGGCGGAAACCGACACGGTCCGCCCCGTGCCCAGCGCGCCCCGGTGGGCGGCGGCGTCCACCCCGAAGGCCCCGCCGGAGACCACCACGCAGCCGCGCGCCGCCAGGTCGGACGCCAGCTGCGCCGCCACCTGCTCCCCATAGGCTGTGGCCGCGCGGGCCCCCACCAATGCGACGGCGTGCCCGCTGCCCGGCCCTGGGGGCACCAGCGTCTCCCGGCTGCGCACCACCGGCGCCGCCGGGCTGGTGCCACTGTCCGCCCTGGAGACCAGCAGGGCCGGGTCCCCCCGCACCCACAGGCAGACCGGAGGCGCCTCCAGCTCGTCCAGCCCCGGGGGCCACCAGGGGTCTCCAGGCACCACCAGGCTGCCTCCCAGTCGTTCCAGCAGCCCCAGGTCGCGGGCGGGGTCCAGGCCCCGCAGCCGAGGAGCCCAGCGACCAGCCGCCTGCGCCCAGGCTGCGCGTGACCGCGACGTGGCTGGGCCGGGCAGGGGCGGGGCAGGCGTGGCGCGCACGCGCCCGTCGGCGTCAAGCGCCTGCTCCAGCAGCCACTCCAGGCCCGCCACCGGCCCCAGGGCGGCCAGCAAGGCGGTGGCGGCCGCGTCCGTGGGCTCGGCCAGCCGGCTCCAGGCGGCCCGGGCCAGCACCGGATGGGTGGTGTCGAAGACGACCCGCCGCTCAACCCCCATAGCCACCTCCCCTGGTGCGCAGGGACAGAGCCGCCCCCAGCTCGGTGGCGCCTGGGGTCCTCTGCCCGGCCAGGTCGGCCAGGGTCCAGGCCAGGCGCAGCACCCGGTCCACCCCGCGCAGGGAGAGCACGCCCCGCTCCAGGGCCTCCATCAGGCGGGACACCAGGCGCGGGTCAGTGCCTGAGTCCGGTCCGCGCAGCCAGGAGCCGGGCACCTGGGCGTTGAGCCGCCACGGCGTACCAGCCAGACGGCGGGCGGTCCGCTCCCGGGCCGCCCGGACCCTCTCCGCCACCACCGCACTGGGCTCACTGGGCTCCAGGCCCACCAGGTCGGCGGCCTGCACCGGCCCGACCTCCACCTGGATATCCAGGCGGTCCAGCAGGGGCCCGGACAGGCGAGAGAAGTAGCGGCGTCTTTGTAAGGAGGTGCAGGTGCACTCCAGGCCCCGCCCGCTCGCCTTGCCGCAGGGGCAGGGGTTGGCGGCCATGACCAGCTGGAAGGCGGCCGGGTAGGTGGCCCGCCCGGCCACCCGGTCTATGGTCACGGTCCCGGACTCCAGCGGCTGGCGCAGGCAGTCCAGCACCCCGGAGCTGAACTCTGGGGCCTCGTCCAGGAACAGCACGCCCCGGTGCGCCAGGGAGACGTCCCCGGGGCGGGGCGTGCCCGAGCCGCCACCCACCACCGCCGCCCGGGTGGCAGTGTGATGGGGCGCCCGCAGGGGCGGGGCCGTCAGCAGGCCCTGGTCGGGGTTGAAGCTGCCCGCCAGGGAGTGGATGGAGGTGACGGTGACGGCGTCCTCGTGCTCCAGGGGCGGCAGGATGCCTGGCAGCCGCTCCGCGAGCATGGTCTTGCCCGCACCGGGTGGGCCGACCAGCAGCAGGTGGTGCCCGCCTGCGGCTGCGACCTCCAGGGCCCGGCGGGCCTGCGCCTGCCCCACCACCTCGCGCAGGTCAGGCACCTGCGGGGTCTCAGGGGCCACCGCCCGGGCACGCACGGCCGGTGCACCCGTCTCCAGCAGCTGCTCCAGGGCCCGGCGCACCGGCTCCTTGAGCCTGCCGCCGTACTCCAGCACCAGCTCGCCCACGTGCCTGACGCCCCGCACCTGCGCCCCACGGACCAGCCGCGCCTCTGCCTCGCAACCTGCGGCGACCACCACCTGCTCCAGGCCCGCCGCGACGGCGGCCGCCACGGCAGGCAGCACCCCGCGCACCGGGTGGACGCTGCCGTCCAGGCCCAGCTCACCCACCAGCATCACCTGGGCCAGGCGGGAGGCCCCGCCAGGCGGGATGACGCCCAAGGCCCCCAGCACCGCCAGCGCCAGGGACAGGTCGAAGCCGGTGCCGGTCTTGCGCAGGTCCGCCGGGAACAGGTTGATCGTCACCCGGTGCTCTCCCCAGGCGACGCCGCAGCTGCTCAGGGCGGCCCTTACCCGTTCCTTGGACTCCCGCAGGGCGGCGTCCGGCAGCCCCACCAGGGTGAAGCCCGGCAGGCCGGACACGGCGTGCGCCTCCACGTCCACCAGGTGGCCCTCAAGGCCGGTCAGGGCTACCGCCCGGGTGCGTCCCAGCGCCATCAGAGCCCCACTCCCCGGTGGTGGCGCAGCACGGCGGGGCCGTCGGGCGGCAGCAGCACGGAGACCACGTCCAGCCGCAGCCCGCTGTGGCTGCCGGTGTCGTGTCCGTGGGCCCAGGCGGTGGCCAGCAGCCGCAGGCGCCGCAGCTTGCCGTGGCCGACGGCGGCCGCCGGGGGACCGTAGCGCTCTGAACGGCGGGTCTTGACCTCCACAGCCACCAGGGCGCCGTCGGGGTCTACCGCTACCAGGTCCAGCTCGCCGCGCAGCGGAGGCTGCCCGTCATGACCAGGTCCGGGCCGCCAGTTGCGGTCCAGCAGCCGCCAGCCCTGTGCGCGCAGGTGGGCGGCGGCCAGCTCCTCCCCCTGGCGCCCCAGCTCGGCGCGTCGGCTGGCTGCCGCTGAGGGTGCTCCGGCGGGAGGGCTGGCGGGGCGGCTACCAGCTGTTACTGGGCATGACGTTGTGTTCACTGGGGCTGGTGCAGGGGCAGTGGGCTCTGGCTTCACCCCAACAGGATCCGGACAGGTTTCCTGCCGTCACCGGCCAGAGGCGTCTGCGGTGGACAGGCGCTGCGCTACACCACCTGTGGAGCGCGGGTGGCAGATGCCAGGGGGTTCCCGTAGAGCAGCTGCGGGACGCGGGTGGCAGATGCCAGGGGGTTCCCGTAGAGCAGCTGCGGGACGCGGGTGGCGCACGCCGAGGCCCCGTAGGACACCTGCGCTCCGTGGCCAGCGCACGCCAAGGGCTCCCCCGCCACAGGCCAGTCCTCGCCACACGTCACAAGCGGCACGGCACCGCCGTCACCAGCCCAGCGCGTGCCCCGCCGTCAGGGTCCAAGTGTGGCCCCGGCCAGCGCACGCCAAGGGCTCCCCCGCCACAAGCCAGTCCCCGCCACACGTCACAGGCGGCACGGCACCGCCGTCACCAGCCCAGCGCGTGCCCCGCCGTCACCGGCCCGGAGCCCCGCGCCCCTAGAAAACGTCAGGGGATCTCGATCTCCGGCTTGGTCAGCTCCTCCACGTTGACGTCCTTGAAGGTCACCACGTGCACGGACTTCACGAACCGAGAGGCCCGGTAGATGTCCCACACCCAGGCGTCCTCCAGCGCCAGCTCGAAGAAGACCTCACCACCGTTGGTGCGCACCTGCACGTCCACGGAGTTGGCCAGGTAGAAGCGCCGCTCGGTCTCCACCACGTAGGAGAACAGGGAGACCACGTCCCGGTACTCGCGGTAGAGCTCCAGCTCCAGGTCGTTCTCGTACTTCTCCAGGTCTTCTGCTCCCACCGCCTCATAATGCCTGCCACGGTCCTAGCCAGTCACCTCCGACGCGCCCACCCACCGGCAGGTACGCCCTCAGCCGCTCAGGCCGGGCAGCCGCCAGGAACGGCGGTGCTGCGCGGAGGCCCCCAGGCGGGCCAGGGCCTCCCGGTGAGCCTGTGAGGCATACCCCTTGTTGCTGGCCCAGCCGTAGCCCGGGTCCTCCAGGGTCTCCATGAGCCGGTCCCGCTCCACCTTGGCCAGCACCGAGGCCGCCGCCACCACGGCGCAGCGGGCGTCCCCCTTGACCTCCATGCGCACCAGCGGCCAGGAGCCGTCCGGAAAAGGGTGGCCAGGCAGGGCGTCGTCGTCAGCCAGGGTCAGCAGGTCCGGGGGCGGGGCGGCCAACCAGTTGGCGGTGCCGTCCAGGACCACCACCGTGGGCCGGTTGCCGCGAGCCGCGACCTGGCTGAGCGCCCGTATCCCGGCCAGCCGCAGCGCCCCCACGATGCCCAGCGCGTCTATCTCCGCAGGGCTGGCGTGGGCAACGGCGTAGTCGGTCAGCCACTCACGGCAGGCGGGCACCAGCGCCTGACGCCGTCGGGCCGTAAGCTGCTTGGAGTCCGCCAGGCCTACCGGGAACAGGTCCGGGGTGTGGCGGCCAACCACCGCCAGACCGACCGTGACCGGGCCAGCCAGGGAGCCGCGGCCGACCTCGTCCATACCCGCGACCAGCTGGTGGCTCGCCAGCAGCGCCTTCTCCAACTGCCGGTCAGGCCTGACCGCTGGGCTCATGGTGGGCTCTCCCCGGTCAGGTCAGCTGGTGGGCTGGGGGCTGCTCTGGGCGGGCGCCAGCTGGCTCGGCAGGCTGGTGGGCTCAGGCACGCGCCGGAACACGCTCCCCTCCTGGTCCAGCACCGCCCAGTGCTTGACCGGCAGGAACAGGTAGCGGGCCACCCCGACCACGTTGTCCAGCGGCACGAAGCCCTGGTTAGGGTCGTCCTGGTGCATCCGGGAGTCCATGGAGTTGGAACGGTTGTCGCCCATGAGCCACACGTAGCCCGCAGGGACCGTGACGTCGAAGGCGATGTCCGAGGGCGACACCCCGGCCTTCACGTAGCCCTCGGAGAGCTCCACCCCGTTGACGCTCAGGGAGCCCTTGCCGTCGGAGACCACGCGGTCGCCGGGCATACCGATCACCCGTTTGATGAGGTGGTGGCCGGAGTGGGGAGGCAGGAGCCGGGTGAACTCGAGCACGTCACGCAGGACCTTGCGGGCGCCGGTCGGTTCCTCGTAGCCCGCCAGCCAGCCGCCAGGGTCCACGAAGACCACGATGTCCCCGCGCTCGATGTCGCTGGCGTTGTACATGGTCACCGCCACCCGGTCGCCCACCGCCAGGGTGTTCTCCATGGAGGAGGAGGGGATCTCGTAGGTCTGCACCACGAAGCTCTTGAACAGGGCCATGAGCACCAGCATGACCACGACCACCAGCAGGGTGGACCCGTGGGCCTTGTGCTCCTCCGGCTCCTCGTCCTCCTGCGGCTCCCGGGGCGGGATAGAGGGCGGTAGCTCCTCCTCCGCCAGGTCCTGGAGGGAGGTCTGTGGGTCGTCAGCCTGGTACGGGTCCCTCGACACTGGTGCCCCTTCCGCTGGCTGACTCACGCTGACATCCTCCTGGACAGGGAACTAGGGGCCGCCCACTGCGGGCGCAGCGGCCTGACAGTGGCTTAAAGGTTCTGGCTGCGGTGGTGCCCGGTCCCAGGAAGCGGGTCCGGGCACCACCGGGAGAGCAGCGAGGATCAGTCCTCGCGCAGCTCCTTGATCTTCGCAGCCTTGCCGCGCAGCTTGCGCAGGTAGTACAGCTTCGCGCGGCGCACGTCACCACGGGTGACCACCTCGATCTTCTCGATCGAGGGCGTGTGCAGCGGGAAGGTACGCTCGACGCCGCACCCGAAGGAGATCTTGCGGATCGTGAAGGTCTCCGAGATCCCACCACCCTGACGGGCGATGACGACCCCCTGGAAGACCTGGACACGGGAGCGGTTACCCTCCACGACCTTGACGTGCACCTTGAGGGTGTCGCCGGGGCGGAAGGAGGGGATGTCGTCGCGCAGCGACGCGGCGTTGATCTCGTCGATCAGGTTCATTGGATCTCTCCACGTGCCTCTGCCACTGGTCAGGAGCACTTGCTCAGTGGTGCCCGCGCCACACGGGGCCGGCACCGGTGCTTGCGCCCGCTGGTCCTGCTGCGGCTCGGTCCCCAGTGGCAGACACAGGCCCAGGCCCGCGGGCCCGCCCAGTGTGCCACAGCGCCAGGGGGAACCGGCAGTGGAGGCTGGGCGAAGTGCCTCACCTCACGGCGGTGGCGGCAGACAGCTCCAGGACCATGACGACGTCGTGGCACCGCTGCCCACCGACGTCGTAGACGCGGGTACCGGCCCGTCTGAAACCGGCCCGCTTGTAGGCCTTCTGGGCGCGGCGGTTGCCGGTGTGGGTGCCCAGCCAGAGACGACGCGCCCCGGCGGTGCAGGCGGCCTCCACCGCCTGCTCCAGGAGCGCCGGGCCCAGGCCCGAGCCGCGCAGCCGGGGGTCCAGGTACAGCTTGGACAGCTCCGCCACCGGCTCCGCACCCTGCGGGCGCAGGCAGTCGGGGAGCGGGTCCAGCCCCTCTGGCCCACCCCCAGGCGCCCCTGGCTGCCCCAGCAGGACCAGGCTGTAGCCGACCAGAGCCCCTGCCGCCAGGGGTGCGGCGGACTCGGCAAGCTCGACGGCGCAGGCCGCTTCTGGTGCGGCAGCCTCCGGCGCGGACGGTTCCCCACCGGCCGGGGCGCTGTCTCCCCCACCGGTGGCCTGCCCACCTGCGGCCCTCCCCGGGCCGGTACCAGGGCCAACCTGCTGGGGGCCGGAGGCGGCCAGTCCCTGCGGGAGTGTGGCCACCGTCAGATGGGCGCGGGGGTCCGTCAGCCAGGCGGCGAAGCGCTCTGGGCTCAGGGCCTGGGCCGTGTGGGCGCTGATCCTGGCGGGCTCCAGCCCGGGCGGGCAGGCGTCGGGGAAGGTGCGTGCCGCCAGCCGGGTCAGCTCGGGCAAGTCCGCGGCGGTGGCCGGGCGCAGCCGCAGCGGGACCGGGTGGGGGCTGCCGGGGGGCACGGCCCAGCCGCAGCGGGCCAGCACCGCCCGGTCCTCCCGGTCCAGCCGGGCCGGGTCCAGGGCGGCCACCAGGTCCGGGCGGCGCGCGGCGGTGCGGGTCAGGGACTGGTCGCGCCGGTGGCGGGCCACACGGGCGTGGTCCCCGGAGAGCAGGGGGGCCTCGGTGGCGGCCAGGTCCAGGCCGCGCCAAGCGATCGGGCGGGTGTAGACGGGGTACTCCAGCAGCCCGGCGACGGAGTGGGACTCCTCCTCCACCGACTCGGGGTTGCCCAGCACGCCGGGGCGCAGGCGGGCGATGGCCTCGACCATCACCAGGGTGGCCACCTCCCCGCCGTTGAGCACGTAGTCGCCGATCGACAGCTCACGCACCTCTAGGCCGCTGCGGCGGTAGTGCTCGGCCACGCGGGCGTCAATGCCCTCGTAGCGCCCGCAGGCGAAGACGATCTGGTCGGCGCGGGCGAGGTCCTCGGCGGTGCGCTGGGTGAAGACCTCCCCGGCAGGGGTGGGCACCACCAGCACGCGGCGGCCGACGGCGTCGGCAGCCACGGCAGCACCTCCCCCGCTGGCGTCCGCAACAGCCGTGGCGGCGTCGGGGGCCAGCACGGCGTCCAGGGCCTGCCCCCACACGTCGGCACGCATGACCATGCCCGCCCCGCCGCCCACCGGGGTGCCGTCCACGGTGCGGTGACGGTCCTGCGTCCAGTCCCGCAGGTCGTGCACCCGCAGGTCTATCAGCCCGGTGGCGGCGGCCTTGCCGATCAGGGACAGGTCGAGCACGCGCAGGTAGTCAGGGAAGATGGTCACCACGTCCAGGCGCAGGGCACCGGTCACGGGCGTACCTCCTCGGCCCCGCCCAGCCCCGGGAACAGGCCGCCCGGCGGGTCCAGCAGCACGATCCCGGCCTCCGGGTCTACCACAGGCACCAGCTGGGCCACGAAAGGCACCTCCACCTGCTGGCCGTCGGGGGTGCGCACCAGCAGCCGGTCCTGCGCCACCCCCGGCTCCACGCCGGTGACCTCCCCCAGCAGCCTGCCTGCCGCGACCCCGCCGTCGGCCCCATCACCTGGTTCCAGCAGGTGGGCCTTGAGCCCGGTGAGCTCGTGGGCGTACCAGGCGTCCTCCTCAGCGGGCTCCTCCGTGTCCGTCTCCACCAGCAGTCGCAGGCCGCGCAAGGCCTCCGCACTGGTGCGGTCGGGGGCCTCGGCGAAGGTAGCGAACCAGCGGGCGCCGTCGTGACGCAGGCGGGTGACGGTCAGCTCCTGGGGGGCGTCCTGGCCGCGCGGCGCCTGCACGGGCAGGACCGTGCCCGGAGCCAGCCGCCCCTGCGGGTCGTCAGTGCGCAGCTCCAGGCGCACCTCGCCCTTGAGCGCGTGGGCAGGACCGATGACGGCGACGTTCAGCAACACCCCTCCAAACTACCTGGACAGCCGTGGCGGTGGCACACACGGCACCAGCGGCACCCGGTCCCCGAGGCAGCGGCAAGCCCGTGCGCGGGCCGCGGGCGCGAGGCCCTGCGGCTGCTAGCCGGGGAGAAGCACGTCGCCGTACGCGGGCGGCGGGCAGGAGCCGTCCACCACCTGTAGGTGGCCGACCTGCGGCTGAGCCGCCTGCACGTAGTGGCCGAGACCTCGTCTTGCGCAAGCCGATCCCAGACCGACACCGGCTTGCGTTGCCGTTGCCAGGAGCAGTTGGCACACTGGAACCGGCCCCAAGGCACCGGTTCCCGCAGGTGTCCCAACCCTGGAGAGGTAATGGACCGGCGTTTGTTCATAGCGTCCGCCACAGCCGCTGCTGCGGCGACGCTGACGGCTTGCACCATGCCCTACACCGCCGCCAGCACCCCCCAGCCAGGCCACCCCCCAACGCCTGCAGACAGGGCAGACCTGCCCCGTCCCCCCTCCCCCAGCGCCACCCCTAGCGGCTTCAGCACCACCCCCTCGTGGCAGGGGGTCTCCATCCTGGCCGTGCACGAGCAGTTCCTGGTGGGCACCACCTGGAGCCCCCAGGCCGTGGGGCTGACCGCGCACGGACTGTGCCCCGCCGTCACCGACCTGAGCACCGGCAGCACCACCGTGGTCCTGCCCGACGGCGCCGGCGGCCTGCGCACCGCCCCTGCCTCCCTGGACCCGGGCGAGTACACCGAGGCCATTGAGGCCTACCAGCCCAGCGGCGAGGCCGTGGTGCACCTGCACACGTGCGCCGCCCTGCTGGACAGCACGCACGCCTACCTGGTGGTGGGCACCGAGACCACGCGCACCCCGGCAGGACCAGACGAGCAGGAGGTCACGCCGGAGGCTGTCTGCCCGGTGCACCTGCTGCGAGTGCGGCTGCAGGACGGCCAGCTGGAGGCGGTGAGGCGGCTGAGCGCAGCCTTCTCCGTGCAGCTGCTCTCCAGGCGGGGCACCTTGGGGACGGACCTGGCGCTGTCATTCAGCCCGGATCGCCGCAAGGTGGTGGTGGCGGGCTCCTCCCACGGCTCCGCGGACTTCATCGGCATGCGCCTGCACGCGCAGAGCCTGGCGGTGGAGCTGGACGTACACGACCTGCTCAGCGACCCCAGCTCCTACGAGATGCAGTCCTTCGGGCAGGCGGTGGTCGCCCACTCCCTGAAGCACGACCAGACCCTCACCGTCATGCTGCCCACAGGCGCCTCCCAGGAGCAGGTCACCGGTCTGTCCCTGGTGCACGAAGGCTGGTGCTACTACGGTGACGGCACCCAGATGCTGGCCACGAACCTGGAGACCGACCAGACCCTCAGCCTGCACACCGACCCCAAGCAGGCCCACCTACTGGCCGAGGCCTGGCCCCGGGTCAGCTCCGACACCCACGACCTGGTGCTGCACAGCCAGGACCTGCTGGAGGTGCTGCGCCCCGGGCAGGCCGCCCCCGTCCTACGGCGTACCAGCGAGTCCGGCCCCGTGCCCCGGCACACGGCCCTGTTCGGGGACGTGGCCTACACCCTGTCGGCCTCCAGCAGCACCAGTCCCCTCGAGCTGCTATCGCTGTCATCCGGCCAGATCCTGCAGCAGGTGGACGACACTGCCGGCTGGATGAGTGCCGTGGCGGTCAGCAGCTGGGGGCTGGCCTGCGAGCCAGGGACCTTCTTCCCCGCCACCAGCTGGTTCTGAGCCGCCACCCAGCACCTGGAGGCTAGGCCCGCTGGCGCAAGAAAGACGCCGTCCGCCCCGTTTGCGGGGGCGGACGGCGTAGGCGTCGCGGCTTTGCTCAGCGCCGGTCGGTGTCAACCACGTCGACCCGTACCGGGCTGTCTGCCAGGGCGTTGACGACGGTGCGCAGGCACCGCGCGGTGCGCCCAGAACGACCGATGACACGTCCGAGGTCCTCGGGGTTCACCCGCACCTCAAGCAGGTCGCCGCGGCGCAGCGACCGGGAGGTGACGGTGACGTCGTCGGGGTTGTCGACGATGCCCCGCACGAGGTGCTCGAGCGCGTCAGCGAGCATCTCAGGCCTCCTCGGCGGGGGCCTCAGCGGCCTCCTCCGCAGCCTTGGCCTCGGCGGCAGCCGCCTCAGCGGCCTCCTTCTCAGCCTTGGCCTTGGCCTCAGAGGCGGCGGCCTTGCGCTTCTCCGCGTCCGCGGCGGCAGCCTTGATGGCGGCCTGGGCGGCGGAGGCGGCGTCGCCCTCCTTGACCTTCAGCTTGCCCTCAGGCACCTTCAGGCCCTTGAAGGCCTGGTAGATGCCCGTGATCTTGAGCAGGTTGAAGACGGTGTCAGAAGGCTGGGCGCCGACGCCGAGCCAGTACTGAGCGCGCTCCGGGTCGATGCGGATGAGCGAGGGCTCCTGCATCGGGTCGTAGATACCGATCTCCTCGATGACGCGGCCGTCCCGGCGCTTACGGCTGTCGAGCACGACGACGCGGTAGAACGGCTGGAACTTCTTGCCCATGCGCTTGAGGCGAATCTTGACTGCCACTTGGTTGAACTCCTGGTTCTCAATGGTTTGGCGCTTACCAGACCCCGGTGGGGTCAAGCAACGTTGTCCGGCTCGCGCCGAGACGCGTCCACGCCCGGGAGAGGGACCGCACGCAGACGAGTGCAGCAGGTGATTCTGCCAGACCCCCGCGCCCGCCCGCCAGCAGCCAGGCCCCCGGCCCGCCCCCGATCGCTGCGAGATCGCCCACAGCCGCCCCGCCCGCGGTCTGGATGGAGCTCCCGGGAGGGTACGGCCGGGGCCTCAGAGACGCCGTTCCGGGACTGCGCGGACCTAGAGCTCCCGGGAGGGCGGGGGGCGAGGCCCGCGAGCCGCCCCCCGCCCGCTAGTGGTCCTGACACTTGTCACCTGGAAACGGTGACGGGCAGCAGTACCAGGCCGCCTCCACCCGGCAGAACCTAGGCCCATGAGCACCTACACCCCTGCGGTACCCCCTGCCGCCACCTCCCCCTCCACCGGCTCCCGGGCTCGCCAGGACGCCGCCCCCAGCCGCTCCCGCCCCCTGGCCAGCCCCTGGGCCGCCACAGTCCCCGCCCCTGCCACCACCCCGGCCATCGCCGTCAGCCAGCTGACCAAGACCTTCGGGCAGCTGGTGGCCGTGGACCACCTGGACCTGCGGCTGGAAGCCGGTGAGGTGCTGGCCTTCCTGGGCCCCAACGGCGCCGGGAAGTCCACCACCATCGACGTCATCCTCAACTTCAGCCGTCCCAGCTCCGGCAGCGTGCAGGTGCTCGGCACCACCCCCGCCGAGGCCGTCGCCCAGGGCCGGGTGGGCGCCGTCCTGCAGACCGGCTCCCTGCTGCCGGACTACACCGTGCGCCAGGTCCTCGACGTCGTCGCCTCCCTGCAGCGCCGCACCCCGGACGTGCAGGCCGTGATCGAGCAGGCCAACCTGGTCGGGCTCCTCAAGCGCAAGGTCGGCAAGTGCTCCGGCGGCGAGCTGCAGCGCCTGCGCCTGGCCCTGGCACTGCTGCCCCAGCCAGAGCTGCTGGTGCTCGACGAGCCCACCGCCGGGATGGACCCGACCGCCCGCGCCGCCTTCTGGCAGACCATGCGCCACCAGACCGCCCAGGGCCGCTCCATCCTCTTCGCCACCCACTACCTGCAGGAGGCCGCCGACTACGCCGACCGCATCCTCATCATCCACCAGGGACGGCTGGTGGCCTGCGGCTCGGTGGACGAGGTGCGCGCCCTGGGTGAGGGCACCACCGTCACCGCCACCTGGGCGGGCCTGAGCGGGGAGGCCGAGCTGCGCCGCGCCCTGGCCCCGGCCGCCGCCAGCCTGCTCGGCGTCAAGGTGCTCGGAGACCACCTGGAGGTGCGCACCTCCGCCTCCGACGACGTCGCCCGGCTCCTGCTCACCCAGACCCCCGCCAGCCACCTGGGCGTGAGCGCCCTGAGCCTGGAGGAGGTGTTCTCCGAGCTGGTCTCCCCCGAGGCGACCAGCCCAGCGTAGGCGAGCATCCCCGGAGCCGCCTGAACAGCCCCGCCCCCGCGCGCCAGGGCCTCAGCACACCGAGTCTGAGCGCACCACGCCTCACGGCACCACCCCCAGAAACCCCGACGTCCCAGAACCTCAACACCACACTGCTCCAGGAGCCCCAGATGAGTACCTCCGCCACCCCCGCCGCCCCCGCTAGCGCCACCAGAGACCGCGCCCACGCCGTCGTCTCCCCCAGACGCCGCCCCCGGCCCTGGGTGTACACGCGCACGGACACGCTGAACACGCTGCTCCGCCCGGACATGCTGTTCTTCACCGTCGTCATGCCGCTGGGCATGTACCTGTTCTGGGGCGCCCTCCAGGACTACTCAGACTATGACGCCGGGCGCGGCAACGTCGCCGCCGCCACCATGATCAACATGTCCACCTTCTCGGTGGGGATCGCCGCCACCTGCACCGCCGCCGGGGCCGCCGTGGAGCAGGCCACCGGCTGGGGCCGCCAGATCGCCCTGACCGCCGGGGGGCTGCGCAGCTACACAGTCACCAAGCTGCTGACCGCCCTGCTCGTCTCTGTCTGCCCGGTCACGGTGATCTTCGTGGCCGGTGCGCTCACCGGCGCCAAGATGGACACGCCCCTGGTGTGGGCCGCCAGCTACCTGCTGAGCCTGCTTGTGGCGGTGCCCTTCGCCTGCTACGGGCTGGCCGTAGGCATGTGGGTGCCGGCCCAGGCCGCCGTCGGTATCGCGGGCGCCTCCATCAGCATCTACGCCTTCCTGGGCAACCTGTTCATGCCCCTGGACGGCGGGCTGCTCACCTTCGCCCGCTACACCCCCATGTACGGGGCCGGGAGCCTGGCCACGCGCGCCCTGCAGGGCGACCTCGTGGCCACCATGACCGGTGTCATCCACGAGTCCCTGTGGGTGCCGGTGGCTAACATCAGCGTGTGGACCCTCGTCTTTGCCCTCGTCTGCCTGGCTGCCCGCAGGCGCGCGACGGCGCGGCGCTGAGACTAGGCAGGGCAGCGTGACGCTCGTGCAGGCCCCGGCGGGGCCGGGCGGCCCCTGGTACCAGCGCATCGACTGGCTGAACGCCTTCTGGGTGGTGCTGCTGGTGCTGCCAGCCGCCAACGTGCTGCGCTCCACCGAGCTGCCTGCGGCCTTGCGGGCAGCCGCCCTCCTGGGCCTGCTCTGCTTCGCGGCAGCGGACGTGTGGGCCGTCTCCACCCTGCACCCCTGGCAGCAGCTGCCCGCGGACGCCACCTTGCGCCAGCAGCTGCGTCCGGTAGCGGGCAGGCTGGCTCTGCTGGCGGCGCTGTCCCTGCCTAGCGCTCCGGTCCTCGGCTGGTACCAGGTCTTCCTCCTTCCCTACCTGGTGGCGCTGCTGCTCTTCGCCACGCCTGCGCGCACCGGGGTGAGCCTGACCGTCGCCGCCTGTGCGCTGATGGTGACGGCGACCGCTCTGCTCGCCCCGCCCGGGCAGGTCTGGATGTCGCTGGGCTGCGCCAGCTCCTGCGCCTTCATTGTCGTGGGGCGCCTCGCGGCCGAGCTGTCTGAGCGGCGCCTGGCCCGGGAGGCTGAGCGGTTGGCCACCACCCAGCGGGCGGAGATCAGCCGGGACGTGCACGACATCCTGGGGCACACCCTGACCGTGCCGACCCTCAAGGCGGAGGTGGCCCAGCGCCTGGTACGGCGCGACCCGCAGCGGGCTGAGGCCGAGCTGGCCCAGATCATCGAGCTGTCCCGCTCGGCGCTGACGGACGTGCGCGCCACCGTCTCACGCCTGCGCACCCCCGACCTGGGCAGCCAGATCAAGGCCTCCTGCACAGCCTTTACCGCCGCCGGGCTAGAGGCCACCGTCCAGGGCACGGCCACGGGCGTCCCCGCGGAGCAGCGGCCCTTGCTGGCCTGGGCGCTACGTGAGGCCACCACCAACGTGATCCGGCACGCGCAGGCCCAGCACGTGCAGGTGGTGCTGGCCCCCGGGCTGCTGCAGGTGGTGGACGACGGCGTCGGCCTGCCGCCACAGACCGGGCAGGCTCCGGGCAACGGCTTGCGCGGCCTGCGGGAGCGGATTCAGGGCACCGGGGGCGAGCTGCGGCTGAGCAGCCCCGCCCCCGGGACCCCGCGGCCCGGAACCTGCCTGGAGGTGCGCCTGTGAACCCGGGTGCTCCCGGCGCGGGCGAGCCGATCCGGCTCCTGATAGCCGACGACCAGACGCTGGTGCGTGGCGCCCTGGCCACCTTGCTGGGGCTGGAGGCGGACCTGGAGGTCGTCGCCCAGCTGGACAACGGCCAGCAGGTGGTGGAGGCGGTGCGGGAGCACGCCGTCGACGTCGCACTGCTGGACATTGACATGCCGGTGGTGGACGGGCTGACGGCAGCCTCCCGCCTGCAGGCCTCCGGGCTGCCCTGCCGGAGCCTGATCGTGACGACCTTCGGGCGGCCCGGCTACCTGTCGCGGGCGCTGGAGGCCGGGGGGGCGGGCTTCGTGGTCAAGGACACCCCGCCCGAGGCGCTGGCGGCAGCCATCCGCACGGTGCACGCCGGGGGGCGGGTGATCGACCCGACCCTCGCCCAGGAGTCCGTGATCCTGGGCCCCAACCCGCTGACGGCCCGGGAGCAGGAGGTGCTGCGGGCCGCCGTCGACGGGGCGGACGTGCGCGAGATAGCCCAGGTGCTGCACCTGGGCGAGGGCACGGTACGCAACTACCTGTCCAGCGCGATCACCAAGACCCACGCCCGCAACCGCACCGAGGCGGCGCGCACCGCCGAGTCCAACGGCTGGCTCTGAGGCGTCTGCGGCGCAGGCCCGGGGGCTCAGGCCTGACAGGCTCGGGCCTCGTCCAGGCTCAGGCCTCGTCCAGGGTGGCCACGCGCTGGGCCGCGCGCTCGGCGGTCCACACGTCGCCGTCCAGGTCGCCGGGCAGCAAGGGGTTGCCTGCGGCCACGAAGGCGGGCTCGGCCACGCCCTGCGCCCGCTGCTGGTCGTAGTCCCGCAAGGTGCCCAGCACCCAGCGGGTCAGCCACAGCACGGCCACCAGGTTCAGGATCGTCATCAGGGCCAGGGCCACGTCCGCCATCACCCAGGCCAGGCTCAGCTCCACGACGGCGCCCAGGCCCGTGGCCGCCGTCATCGCCAGGCGCAGCGCCAGGCTGGAGACCCGGCGGCCCCCCAGGTAGGAGACGTTGACCTCCGCGAAGGTGGAGTAGCCCAGCACCGAGGAGTAGGCGAAGGTCAGCACCACGAAGCTCATGAACCAGATGACCCACTGCCCGGGCAGGGCGTCAGCCAGGGCGTGCTGGACCAGGGTGGTCTCCGCCCAGGCGGGCTCGACCCCGGGGGTGTAGACCTCCTTGGAGGCCAGCAGGATGGTCAGGCCGGTGGCGGTGCAGATCACGATGGTGTCGATGAAGACCCCCAGCGCCTGGATCAGGCCCTGGGTGACCGGGTGGGCGACGTCGGCGGTGGCGGCGCCGTTGGGAGAGGAGCCCTGACCGGCCTCGTTGGAGAACAGGCCGCGCTTGGTGCCGTTGAGGAAGGTGGCGAACAGCCCGCCACCGGTGCCCGCCAGGCCCGCCTTGAGGTGGAAGGCGCCCGCGACGACGTCGGCCAGCACCCCCGGCACCCGCGGCAGGGACACGATGATGACGAAGGCCACCACCAGCAGGTAGGCCAGGGCCATCAGCGGTACCAGCCACTCGGTCACACGCGCCACCACGCGCATCCCCGTCAGCAGGATCGGGGCGGTGACCAGCATGAGGAGCACAGCGGTGAGGGCCACCGGGACGCCGTGGGCCTCCTGGAGGGTCAGGGAGATGGTGTTGGACTGGACCATCGGGAAGATCAGGCCGTAGGAGAACACCAGCATGACGGCGAAGACCACGCCCATGCCGCGCCCCAGCCAACCGTGCCCGATACCGCGCTGCATGTAGTAGGCCGGGCCGCCCCTAAAGATGCCGTCGGCGGCGCGGACCTTGAAGACCTGCGCCAGGCTGGACTCGGCGAAGGAGGTGGCCATGCCCAGGAAGGCCACCACCCACATCCAGAACAGGGCGCCCGGACCGCCCAGGGTCACGGCCAGGGCGACCCCGGCGATGTTTCCGGTGCCTACGCGACCGCCCAGGCCGATCACGAAGGCCTGGAAGGATGACAGGGAGCCACGCTGGTGGCGGGAGCGCCGCACCAGGTGGACGGCACGGGTGAAGAGCCGCAGCTGCACGAAGCGTGTGGCCACGGTGAGCATGGCCCCGGTTCCCAGGAGCACCCAGATGAGGATGTTGCCGGAGACGAAGCCCTCCAGGCTCGCCAGGACGTCTACCAGCGAGGTGGGTTCAGTGCTCTGGGCGGCCAGAGCGGTCGGTGCTGCTTGCACGGTCGTGTCCATCCGTTGGGGAGCGGGAGTTCAGCCGGAGGCTACAACATACAGGGAGGTGAATACTTTTCCGTTCACCAGCCGGCCCCCACCCCCACCCCGCCCTTCTCTCGCGAGACCGGGACATCGGTACCGCGAGACCGGGACATATGGACCACGAGACCGGGACATATGGACCACGAGACCGGTAAGGGCTACCTAAGCTGTGGATAAATGGGGGCTGATCGTCAGGCAGCGACGGACGCCGGGCCCTGCCCGCTAGAGCCTTTCAAGCACCACCCCGCGCCTGCCCAGCGGCAGGGACCGCCTGGTCGTGGATCAAGGAGCCAGCACAGGCTCCAGCACTGGTTAAAGCACTGGTTCCAGCAAGGCGGTCAGGTCCTCAGCCGGGTCGCGGAGGTAGGTCACCGGCCCGGCCTCCACGCCAGGCACGGCCAGAAACTCCCGGGCACCGGTGGTGGCCAGACGCAGGATCTCGACGTCGGCCAGGCCCGCCCTCCGCCAGGCCAGGAGCTCGGCGGGCAGGCAGTCATGCGGCAGCGAGCCCCCGGCGTCGGAGCCGGGAAGGAGCCGGACCCCAGCGTCGTGCATGGCGGCGACCTGCGCCTCGTGAGCCGCGTGCAGGGACGTGACCGTGGCCGCGTAGCGCGGGTACCTGCCCCCAGCCTGCGCGGCGAAGGAGGGGAAGCGGTCGACCTGCAGGAAGGTGGGCGTCACCGCGATGCCGCGGGCGGCGATCTCGGCGATCTCGTCAGGGCCAGCGCCGGTGGCGTGCTCCAGGCAGTCGACTCCCGCCTCGATCAGCGGCCCCAGCGCAGCCCGGCTGAAGGTGTGGGCGGTGACGCGGGCGCCGGCCTCGTGGGCGGCAGCCACCGCCTCGGCCAGGACCGGCGCGGGCCACAGGGGCGCGATATCGGCGTCGACCCCCTGGGAGCGGTCGATCCAGTCGGCGACGATCTTGACCCAGCCGTCCCCGCACGCGGCCTGGCGGGCCACCGCCTCGGGGAGCTGGTCCGGGGAGGCGAGCTCCTCGGCGAAGCCAAGCAGGTAGCGCTTGGGGCGGGCCAGGTGGCGCCCGGCGCGGATGATGCGTGGTAGCGGCGGCGCGCAGCCAGCACCTTTACCGCGGTCCCACCCGACGGCGTCGGCACCGCCTGTGCCGCGGTCCCACCCGACGGCGTCGGCACCGCCTGCGCCACGGTCCCACCCGACGGCGTCGGCACCGCTTGCGCCAAGCTCAGCCGCAGCCACCTGTCCGGGGTCCTCCAGCCAATGTGTGTCCGTAGGCGCCCCGCAGTCACGGATGAGCCCGATACCCGCCCGCGCGGCGGCTCGTGCCTGAGCCAGGGCGGTCGGCCGGTTGACGGCGCCGCCGGGCCCCAGACCGATGTGGCAGTGGACGTCTACCAGCCCACCGGGGATGGTGTAGCCCTCCCCGGCTCGTCTGGTCAGCGGCGCCTGCCCCGGCTCCACACTCACGCTAGTAAGGCGACCCTTACCGGTCTCGCGGTACATATGTCCCGGTCTCGCGGTGCATATGTCCCGGTCTCGCGGTACATATGTCCCGGTCTCGCGGTACATATGTCCCGGTCTCGCGAGAACGGCGGGGCGGGCGGCATGAGGTCACAGGCCTAGGTGCCGGCGCAGGTCCTCGGGCAGGGCCGCCATCGCGTCAGCCATCGCCGCCCCGTCGTCAGCCGGGGCCCCCTGGCCGGGCATGATGCCGTAGCCCCCGGGAGCGGCCTGCGCCCCCAGCCCAAAGGCCGAGCCCGCTGCCTGCTGCGGCTGGGCCTCCACCGGGGCAGCACCCCCCTCGCGAGCGGCCCGCGCCTGGGCTGCCGCCTTGGCCGGGTTTCCGGAGCGCCCCTTCTTACCGCCCGTCTTCTTCTTGGACTTACTGGACCTGGGGGCCTGCCGGGCCTTGGCGTGCTTGCCCATGGCGGGCAGGGAGCCCATGCCGGTCATGCCTCCCATGCCCAGGTTGCCGGAGGCCATGGCCTCCATCATCTTCTTGGCCTGCGCGAAGCGCTCCACCAGCTCGTTGACCGCCTGCACGCTGGTGCCCGAGCCCTTGGCGATACGGGCGCGGCGCGAGCCGTTGAGGATCGACAGGTCGCGGCGCTCGGCGGGCGTCATGGAGCAGACGATCGCCTCCACCCGGTCCACCTCGCGCTCGTCGAAGGCGTCCAGAGCCTCCCGCATCTGCCCCATGCCGGGCATCATGCCCAGGAGCTTCTTCATGGAGCCCATCTTGCGGATCTGGCGCAGCTGGTTCAGGAAGTCGTCCAGGGTGAAGGTGCCTGAGGCGAGCTTGGCGGCGGCGTCCTCCGCCTCCTTGTCGTCAAAGGCCTTCTGCGCCTGCTCGATCAGCGTGAGCAGGTCACCCATGTCCAGGATGCGCGAGGCCATGCGGTCGGCGTGGAAGCGCTCAAAGTCCTTGAGCCCCTCACCGGTGGAGGAGAAGAGCACGGGCGCGCCGGTGACCCCCCGCACCGAGAGGGCGGCACCACCGCGGGCGTCGCCGTCGAGCTTGGAGAGCACCACGCCGGTGAAGCCCACGCCGTCACGGAAGGCCACGGAGGTGTTGACGGCGTCCTGCCCCACCATGGCGTCCAGCACGAACAGGATCTCGTGGGGACGGACGGCGTCGCGGATGCGCACGGCTTGGTCCATCATCTCGGCGTCCACGCCCAGGCGCCCGGCGGTGTCCACGATCACGACGTCGTAGGCGGCGGTGCGCGCCCGCTCCACGCCGGTGCGGGCCACCTGCACCGGGTCGCCGACGCCGTTGCCGGGCTCGGGGGCCCAGATATCCACCCCGGCGCGCTCAGCGACCACCCCCAGCTGGGTGACGGCGTTGGGGCGCTGCAGGTCGGAGGCGACCAGCAGCACCCGCTTGCCCTCGCCCTTGAGCCAGCAGCCCAGCTTCCCGGCCAGGGTGGTCTTGCCCGCGCCCTGCAGACCGGCCAGCATGATGACGGTGGGGCCGCGGTCCGCCCAGTTGAGCTCGCGCGTGGCCCCGCCCAGGACCTCCACCAGCTCGTCGTTGACGATCTTGACGACCTGCTGGCCCGGGTTCAGGGCCTTGGAGCGCACCGCGTCCTTGGCCTTCTCCCGCACCGCGGCGGTGAAGGAGCGCACCACCGGCAGGGCCACGTCAGCCTCCAGCAGGGCACGACGGATCTCCGTGACCGTGGAGTCGATGTCGGCCTCGGTCAGGCGGCCCTTGCCGCGCAGGGCGCTGAACGAGGCGGTTAGACGGTCGGAGAGGTTGCCGAACACGCGGGGTCCTTCCTGGGCGCCGGGGGCGCGTTGACTTCGGGTCCCGCCCCAGGAACAGGGCGGGCGGTGCTGCCGCCTAGGATAGCGTTCCGCTCCGCCACCTAGAGCAGGCGGGTGCCTCTCAACGCTGACGGGTGCCTCCAGAGCACGGGCACGCCGGGCCTCTGCCGTGCGTAGTCCTCGCGGGCCTGCTGGGCTTCCAGCTCAAGGGCACGCCGGGCGGGTCCCCCTAGGCGGGTGCGCCCGGGACGCGCCTGGCACGCCGGGCACGGACAGTTCCATGCAGGCGCTCAGCCCAGCAGGGCGTCCACGAAGCCCTCAGGGTCGAAGGGGGCGAGGTCGTCAGCGCCCTCCCCCAGGCCCACCAGCTTGACGGGCACGCCCAGCTCCCGCTGCACGGTGACGACGATGCCCCCTTTGGCGGTGCCGTCCAGCTTGGTCAGCACGATGCCGGTCACTCCCACGGCCTCGGAGAAGACCTGGGCCTGGCGCATGCCGTTCTGCCCGGTGGTGGCGTCCAGGACCAGCAGGATCTCACCCACGGGGGCGACCTTCTCCATGACGCGCTTGATCTTGCCCAGCTCGTCCATCAGCCCGGCCTTGTTCTGCAGGCGCCCGGCGGTGTCCACCAGCACGACGTCGGCCTCCTGGGCGGCAGCGGCCTGGGCGGCGTCAAAGGCCACGGAGGCGGGGTCGGCCCCCTCCTTGGCGGAGCGGATCACGGGCACGCCCACGCGCTCCCCCCAGGTGGTCAGCTGCTCGGCGGCGGCGGCTCGGAAGGTGTCAGCGGCGCCCATGACGACGCGCTTGTCCTGGGCCACCAGCACGCGGGCCAGCTTGCCGCAGGTGGTGGTCTTGCCGGTGCCGTTGACGCCCACCATCAGTACCGCGGCGGCCGGGGTGCCGGACTCCAGCCCGGCGGCGGGGGCGGGCTTGGCCAGGTTCAGGGAGCGGTCCATGCTGGGGTCCACCAGGGCCAGCAGCTCGGCGCGCAGGACGGCGCGGACGGCCTGGGGGTCCTGGGTGTCCAGCACCTTGGCCTGGGTGCGCAGGCGTTCCATGAGGCTGGTGGTGACCTCCAGGCCCAGGTCGGCGGTCAGCAGGGTGTCCTCGATCTCCTCCCAGTCGGACTCGGCCAGGTCCCCGCGCGAGAGCACGGACAGGACGGCGCGCCCAAAGCCCCCGGACCCGGCCAGGCGGGCCCGCAGCCGCTGCATGCGCCCGGGGATGGACTCGGGCAGGTCCAGGGTGGCGTGGGGGGCCGGGGTGGGGGCGGTGGCCTCCTCCGCGCTGACCGGCTTGTGGGCGGTGACCTCCGGCGGCAGCTCGGAGCCGGGGCGGCGGGAGACCAGGTACCACAGGCCGCCGACCAGGGCCACGGCAGCCAGCACGGCAAGGACTATGTAGATCGGGTCCATATACATAGGACAATAATGCCTGAAACAGCTGCCTAGGCTGGGGCACCGACACAGATCGGCGGCCTGTTCACTGGCTCGCCCAAGGCTGTGCCAGCTGCCTACGCCGTCGTAGTGGCGCCGTGCCGACGCTGGCAGCAGCAGACGGCGGGCGGGGCAGGCAGCCCCAGCAGACCCTGAGCCAGCAGGCTCGCCGCAGCGCCTTCAGGCCTTCAAGCCCCCGAACCGGCCCTCATGGTCTCGCCCCTGAGCCCGACTACGTCGCCAGGCCGGGCGGGTGCTGACGCCGGTCTGACGGCTCAGCCGACGCCGACCTTGCCGCGCCGGCCCACGCTGGTTGCGGCCTCCGCGTTGTCCAGGGCCCGGTCCACGGCCTTGACCAGCCCGGGGAAGGAGTCCGTGCCCATGTAGGCAGGGGTGGCGTCACGGACCATGAGCTCGTCCAGGGACACGGTGCTGGAGACGACCCGCACCGGCTCCTCGTCACGTGCGCGCAGGACCTTGAAGAAGGTACGCAGGTGAGCACCCCAGGTACGCAGGGGGTGCCGCTCCGCCAGCAGAGCGGCCAGGACCAGTAGCCCGACCAGCAGGAACATGAGCACAGGGATCAGGGGTGCCATATCTCCATGATGCCCCCGTGATAACCCGCACGCCAGCGGAGAGCTTATGCGAGACTTCACAGACCTGACTATCTGCTTGGTCATGATCGATACGTTCCCTAAATCACCACCATGCCACCACTAGGGTCGGGAGAAGGCTCCACCAGCCCCTGCCTCCTCTGCCCACCCGGCGTCCTCAGCCGCGCTCTGCCAGACGCTGGGAAACCGCCTTGGTAACACCCTCACGCATGGTGATGCCGTACAGGGCGTCAGCGACCTCCATGGTGCGTTTCTGGTGGGTGATGATGATGAGCTGGCTGGACTCGCGCAGCTCCGTGAAGATCTCCAGCAGCCGTCCCAGGTTCGTGTCGTCCAGCGCCGCCTCCACCTCGTCCATCACGTAGAAGGGCGAGGGGCGGGCCTTGAATATCGCCACCAGCAGGGCCACCGCCGCCAGGGACCGCTCCCCGCCGCTGAGCAGGGACAGCCGCTTGACCTTCTTGCCCGCTGGCCGCGCCTCGATCTCCACCCCCGTGGCGAGCAGGTCGCTGGGGTCGGTGAGCACCAGGCGCCCCTCGCCGCCGGGGAACAGGCGGTCAAAGACGTCCGCGAACTGGGCGGCGGTGTCCCGGAAGGCGGCCGAGAAGACCTCCAGCACGCGGGCGTCGATCTCCTCCACGATCCGCAGCAGGTCGTTGCGTGAGCGCTTGAGGTCGTCAAGCTGGGTGGCCAGGAACTGGTGGCGCTGCTCCAGGGCCGCGTGCTCCTCCAGGGCCAGGGGGTTGACCTTGCCGAGCCGGGCCAGGTCCCGCTGCGCCCGGGCCAGGCGCTTCTCCTGCTCGGCCCGCACGAAGGGCCGCCCCGCCACGGGTGCCGCTGCCACGGGCTCCCCCGCCCCGCCAGCCGCCCGGGAGCGCCCCGGGGCCAGGCCGTCCTGTCCATCTGCGCCGTCCTCGGCAGCATCCGGGACCGCTGCGGCCTCCTCCGCCTGCACCTCGGGGACCGGCATGTGGGGCCCGTACTCCTCCACCAGGTCCGTCAGGCTCATGCCCAGCTCGGCCAGGGCCCGCTCCCCCAGGGCCTCCAGGCGCATACGCTGCTCCGCGCGGGCCACCTCCTCCCGGTGGGCGGCGTCAGTCAGGGCAGAGAGCTCACGGGAGTGCTGGTCGATCTCCTCCCGGACGGCGTTGACGGCCTCGATGGTCTGCACCCGCTCCTGCTCCAGGTGGCGGCGCTGCTCCTGGGCACGGGTGACGGAGGCGGCGGCGGCCTGCGCGGCCAGCGTCGCCTGGTCCCGCACGTGGGTGGCCACCCGCAGGCTGGCCAGACGCCGGGACTCGGCCCGCTCCGCCTGGGCGCGCGCCTCCCGCTCACGACGGGCCGTGGCCCGCAGGGACTGTGCACGGCCCCGGCCAGAACGCTCCCGTTCCTCCGCCGTGCGCAGGGTCAGACGGGCCTCGGTCTCGGCGGCCCGGGCCTGGCTGGCGGTGGCCGCGGCAGTCTCCCGCTCATGGCGGGCCCGCTCCAGGACGGTCTCCTGGTCCGCCGGGTCCTTTCCGGACTCCTCCAGCTCGCTCAGGGCGGCGGAGGCGGCCGCCAGCTCGGCGGTGCGCGTGGCCAGCTCCCCCTCGGCCCGCTCCAGGACCCGCTTAGCCCGCCCCTCCTCCTCCGTGGCGGCCCGCGCGGAGGAGGCCAGGCGGGCCACCTCCTCCGCAGCACGGGCGGCCTCGGCGTCGGCCCGCCGCAGCGCCACCAGGGCCTGGGAGACCTGCTGGCGGGCGGCCTCCTCCTGGGCCCGGGCCTGCTCGACGGCGCCTGCGGCCAGGGTCTCCGCCTCCGCGGCCGCCTCCGCCTCACTGGCCGCCTCCTCGTGCGCGGCCGTCAGCTCCAGGACCGAGGAGGCCCCCCGCCCGGCCCCGACCACCCAGCCGGGCGCCAGCACGTCACCGGCCCGGGTCGCCACCACCGCCTCCGGCACGGCCTCACGCAAGGCAACCGCCTCATCCAGCCCGGGCACGACGACGGCCCCGGCAAGCAGCCGGTCCAGCAGGGCCGCCAGCGCGGGGGCCTCCTGCCCCGGGGACGGCAGCACCGTGACCAGGCCCCGGGCCGCGAGCGCCTGCGGGCAGGCGGTGGCCACGGCCTGGAGCAGGGGCGCGGCGTCGGCAGCAGGTGCTGGCACCTCCCCGTCAGCCAGCACCAGGCGTACCTGCCCCACGTCCTGCTCGCGGGAGAGGTCCAGGGCCTGGTGGGCGCTGGCAGCGTCGGTCATCAGGGCTGCGCCTGCCAGCTCGCCCAGCAGGCCGGCCACGGCGTTCTCCCAGCCGCGCTCCACCCGCAGCCACTCGGCCAGCGCGCCCAGCAGGCCGGAGGGGGCGGCCTCGATCAGCGCACCGGTGCCGTCCTTGGCCCGCAGGGACAGGGCCAGGGTGTCACGGCGAGCGGTCCAGGTGGCGACGTCCGCGGCTGCCTCCCGGCGGGCCTCGGTGGCCTTGGCGACCGCGTCCCGGGCGGCGGCCAGGGCCTGCGTGGCCTGGTCGTGCTCCGCCTGCGCCTGGAGGGCCTGGGCCTGCTCGGGGCTGAGCCCGGCGGGGCCGGTGCCGGTCCCGGGCTGCTCAGGACGTGCCGCCCGCTCTCCCCCGGCCTCCGTCAGCGCCTGCCGGGCCTGCTGGGCGCGCCCACTGGCGGCCTCCAGGGACTTGCGGGCCTGGTCCAGCGCCACCTGGGCGGCCTCGTGCCGGGAGCGGGCGGAGGCGACGCGCCCACCGGCCCGGGCCACCCGCTCCCGCTGCTCCGCCAGGCGGCGCTGCAGGGCGGCTAGGGCGGCCTCGGCGCTGGAGTCCGCGGCCTCGGCGTCCACCCGCTCCTGGCTGGCCTGGCTCAGGGCGCTGCGGGCAGCCTCCACCGCGTCAGCCAGCTCAGCCTCCTGGGCGGCGGCGCTGTCGGCACGGCGCTCCAGCTCCTCCGGGTCGGTGCCGTGGACGGCGTGGCGGACCTGGGACAGCAGCCGTACCCGCTCGGCGGCGACCTCCGCCAGGGAGGTCAGGGCCCGCGCCTGGCCGACCAGCTCCTCCCAGGTTGTGGTGGCCCGCTCCAGCCGCCGTCCGCTGGAGGCGTCCACGGCGGCGAGCTCGGCCAGGCGGTCACGAGCCTGCCGTTCCGCGGCGGCGGCCGCCTCCCGGCGTCGTTCCAGCTCCCCGGCGTCGGCCTGACCAGCCTCCAGGAGGGACTGGGCCTGGGCGACGTCGTCGGCCAGCAGGCGGGCGGTAGCGTCCCGCACCTCCACCTGGATGCTGCGGGCGCGGCGGGCCACGGCCGCCTGCCTGGCCAAGGGGCCCAGCTGGCGGCGCAGCTCGGTGGCCAGGTCGGTCAGGCGGGTCAGGTCCGCGGCCATGGAGTCAAGCTTGCGCAGGGCCCGTTCCTTGCGTCGGCGGTGCTTGAGGACCCCGGCGGCCTCCTCGATGAAGCCGCGGCGGTCCTCCGGGGTGGCGGACAGGACGGCGTCGAGCTGTCCCTGGCCCACGATCACGTGCATCTGGCGGCCCAGGCCGGTGTCTGACAGGAGCTCCTGGACGTCCAGGAGGCGGCAGGTGGTGCCGTTGATCTGGTACTCGCTGCCTCCGCCCCGGAACAGGGTGCGGGTGATAGTGACCTCGGAGTAGTCGATCGGCAGGGCGCCGTCGGTGTTGTCGATGGTCAGGGAGACCTCGGCGCGTCCCAGCGCGGGCCGGGAGCCCGCCCCCGCGAAGATCACGTCCGCCATGGAGCCGCCGCGCAGGTTCTTGGCGCCCTGCTCCCCCATGACCCAGGTCAGGGCGTCCACCACGTTGGACTTGCCGCTGCCGTTGGGGCCCACGACGGCGGTGATGCCGGGCTCCAGGCGGAGGGTGGTTGACGAGGCGAAGGACTTGAAGCCCTTGATCGTCAACGTCTTGAGGTGCACGCGCCCACGATACCCAGGTTTACAGGCACTGCGCGGGAGCCGGGGCGGGTGCTGGCGCCGGGCCCTGGATCCTGGTCCGGCCCCGCGAGTGCGGGCCAGCCCGTGGACGCGGACTCAACCTCCGGACGCGGGTGCGCCCGCGCAGGCGCGCCCCAGCCCGGGCCCGCCCCACAGTCCACGCCCGCGTCCCAGCCCGCTGCCACGGCGAGCAAGCGCACCCGGCCGGCAGAAGCACGCCCACACCTGCCCACCCGGCAGGAGCGGGAGCTCAGCCTTCCTCCCGCAAGGCGGCCGGGCGCGCCGACCAGGCAGCCGCCGCCAGGGAGGCCGCAGCCAGCGCCCAGGAGCCCAGGACCACCACCGGCCACCGCTGCGGCCAGTCCCCCACCACCTGCACCCAGCCCCAGGGCGCCGTCAGCCACAGCCCCGGCGCCCCGGACAGCACCGTGTTACCGGCGATCAGCAGGGAGGCCAGCAGGCCCAGCACCGTCACCGCCACGGACACCGCCACCGAGCAGGACTGGGCGAGCGCGTAGGCGAGCAGCTCCAGTGCCAGGACCACCCAGGCGAGCACCAGCAGCAGGTAGACGAGCCTCACCCCCACGCCGTCCTCCGCCTCCGGCCGGCCGGCTCCTGCCTGCGCCACCAGGAAGGCCAGCGTGAGCACACCCGAGAGGAACAGCCACCCGGGGACCAGGGCGGCCCCCAGCGCCCGCAGCGGGCCTACCCGCAGCAGCGCCCCGCGCCACCCCCGCTGCAGCCGCACCCAGGTGGAGACCCCCACGACCGTCGCCGCCACCGGCACCCCCAGCAGGGCCAGCAAGGACACCGTCAGGTGGGGGCCGTATACCTGTCGCACCGCCAGGGTCATCCCGACCAGCAGCCCGGCCAGGAGCGTCCAGAGGCCCCAGGGCAGGACGCTGCCCAGCCCCAGCACCACCCCTAGCACCCCCGGGCGTGCCCCACGGCTAGGCGGCCCTGCCACCGCTGGCTGCCCCACCGCCCCGGCCCCCGCTGCGGCGGCTGAGCGCCCGCCCGGCTCCAGGCGCGCCCTCCTGCCCCACGACGACGTCCCTCGCGCTGCCTCACCCGAAGCCGCCCCCGAGCTCGCTCCCGTACCTGACGGCGCTGCCGCACCTGCGGGCCGCACCGTCCCCCGCGCCCCTGCCAGGTGCCACCGGGGACCGTAAGCGTCCCGGCGAGCGGCCCAGAGGACCCCCGCCAGCACCACGGCCCCGAGCCCTGCTTGCAGCAGCACGCCCGGCAGGAAGGAGAAGTCCCAGGCGGCGGCCCCCGGCTCCAGGTTCACCGAGTTTCCGTGGACCCCCATCAGCGGCAGCGCCGGGCGGGTGCCCCAGGTCCAGGGCTGCAGCAGCCAGGAGGCTGACTCTGCCTGCACCGCCCCTGCCAGGCCCCACACCAGGCCGACGGCAGGAGCCAGTCCCACCGCCGCCCCACCGAGGAGCTGCGCCGTCAGCATCCCTCCCCAGGCCGCTGCGGTAGTAGCCACCCACTCCAGCAGCACCAGCGCCAGGTAGTCGTCGGCCGGTCCCCAGCCCGCGCCGGTGGCCAGGGCGTACAGCAGCACGGGCAGCAGCCAGGCCAGCTGGCAGGCCAGGGTGACGCAGGCGAGCACCAGGGCACGGGCACCAGCCACCTGGCGGGGGCCCAGGGGCAGCCACATGGTGCCCCCGCCCCGCACACGCTGCTCCCGCCACTGGTTCATGGCCCCGGCCAGGGCCGCGGTGGGCAGGGCCAGGCCAAAGGGGTAGACGGAGAGCCAGGCCAGGACGTTGCCAGCCCAGCGTCCCTCCGCCGTAGCCAGCCCCGCACCGGTGACGGCGGAGGCTACCATCACGGCCCACAGGGCCCAGAGGCTGGTCAGGGGCACCACCCCACGGGTGAAGGTGCGTCGGGTCCGCAGGGCCTCGGCCCGGACCGTCGCCGTGAAGGAGACGGGGCGGTGGGGGGCCTGGTCCCGGGCGGGCAGGCCGGGGGCAGCTGCTGGGGCAGTCATCGGGGGCTCACCCCCGTGCCTTGCACGAGCGCCAGGTAGGCGGCTTCCAGCCCGGGGCCGTCGTCAGGGTCAGCCAGTCCGGACAGGGGGCCTTCATAGGCCAGCCGCCCGGCCACCAGTACGCCTACGTCATCAGCCACCCGGGCCATCTCCCCCAGCTGGTGGCTGGAGACGACGACGGTGCGCCCCGCCCCGGCCAGCGACCGCAGCAGCTGGCGCAGCTCGATCACCCCCTGGGGGTCCAGGCCGTTCTGGGGCTCGTCAAGCACCAGCACCTCCGGGTCGGTCAGCAGCGCCATGGCCAGCGCCAGGCGGACCTTCATGCCGGTTGAGAAGCGGCCCGCCCTTCTGCGCCCGGCACCGTCCAGGCCCACCTGCGCCAGCAGGGGGCTGATGCGGGCGGGGTCGGTGCCGGTCAGGCGGGCGTGCACCAGCAGGTTGCGCGGCGCGGACAGCTGGGGGAAGAACGCAGGGCCGTTCAGGGAGGCGCCCACGTGGCTGAGCAGGTCCCGGCTCCAGGGCCGCCCCAGGATCTCGACGGCGCCTGCGTCAGCCCGCTGCAGGCCCAGGGCGATGCCCAGGGAGGTGGACTTGCCTGCCCCGTTGGGCCCGAGCAGGGCGTATACCCGGCCTGGCTGCGCGGTGAGGTCCAGGCCGCGCAGCACCTGGTTGGAGCCGAAGGCCTTGTGCACCTGGCGCAGGCACAGTCCAGGGGGGCCAGCCGGGACCGGCATCTGCGGGCTGAGGTGGAGTGTCTCGTTCATGCAGCCAGGCTGGCACCTGGCCCTGGGCCCCGTATCCCCCTTGGGTACACGGCTTGTGCGGGCCTCAGCCAGGAGCCGGGCCTGCGCCCCTCCCCAGGGAGGAGCCGCAACCACCTGGCTGCTGCGCCGTCGTCTCAGGCCGGAGGCACCAGGCCGCTGCGGAAGGCCAGCACGATCAGCTCCACCCGGTTGGTGCAGCCGGTCTTGATGAGCAGGGACTTCACGTGCGTCTTGACGGTGGACTCCGCCAGGTGCAGGCGCTCACCGATCTCGGCGTTGGGCAGCCCCTCGCACACCAGGGCCAGCACCTCCTGCTCCCGGCCGGTGAGCGGCTCCTGCACCACCTGGCCGCCCGGCTCCGCCGCCGGGGCCGAGGACGCGGCCGGGCTGCTGGCAGGGGCACCGGCTGCGGCTCCCGTTGCGGCCTCGCCCAGCTGTGCCAGCACGGTGCCGGTGACGGCCGGGTCCAGCCAGTGCCCGCCTGCCGCCACCTCCCGCACCGCCGCCACCAGCACCTGGGGCTGGGCGTCCTTGAGCAGGAAGCCCTGTGCCCCGGCCCGCAGCGCGCCGAGCACCAGGGCCTCCTCCTCGAAGGTGGTCAGCACCAGCACCGGCGTGCACGCGAGCAGCGGGTCGGCGCGCATCGCCTTGATGGCGCTGATGCCGTCCAGCACGGGCATGCGTATGTCCATCAGCACGACGTCGGCCCCGGCGCCCGCCTGCGCCAGCTGCCGCAGCAGCACCAGGGCGGCGGCGCCGTCGGTAGCGGTGCCCACCACCTCCAGGCCCGGCTGGGAGCCGAGCAGCAGGGAGAAGGCGGAGACCAGTAGGGCCTGGTCGTCCACCAGGACCGTCTTGACCGGGCTGGGGCTAGGGGGCTGCTGGTCCTTCACGCTTCCTCCGCCTTTCTGGTCGTGGTAGCGACGGGCAGGCAGGCCTGCAGCCGGAAGGCCGGGGTCCCGTCGGGGAGGGTGGTGGTACCGGTCTGGAGGCTCCCGGACACCAGGGCCAGGCGCTCTGCCAGCCCGGCCAGCCCGGCCCCGGGAGCCTCCACCGCCTGCGGCCCAGGGGCGGCGGGCAGGGGGTTGGTCACCTCCAGCTCGCAGCGGCCCGGGGGCAGGCGCAGGGTGAGGTGGGCGGAGCCGTCCCCGTGCCGTAGCGCGTTGGTCAGCCCCTCCTGGAGCGCCCGGGTCAGGGCCAGGCCCTGCAGACGCGTCCAGGTGGCGGTGGCCTCCCGCAGCCGGGGCTGCGCGGGGGTGTCTGCTACCAGGTGGAGCCCGGCCTGCCGGGCGCGCTCCAGCGCCTGTGCCAGGGCGTCGGCAACGACCAGGCCGGTGGGGGCCGGTGCCTCCGGCTGGCTGGGGCTGGCACGCAGCAGACGCACCAGGTCGCGCACCTCCTCCAGGGAGCTGGCGGCGCTGCGCTCGATGCTCTCCAGGGCCTGGGCCTGCACGCTGCCGCCCCCGACCGCGAGCGCGGTAGCGGCCTGCACCTTTATCGCGGTCAGGGAGTGCCCGAGCAGGTCGTGCAGCTCACGGGCGAGATCCAGCCGCTCCGCAGCGACCGCCGTGGCCCGGGTCTGCACCAGCAGCCGGGCCCGCTCCTGCGCCAGGCGGCGGCGGTGGCGCGCGTCGGAGGCGGTTAGCAGCACGGTCAGGGCGGCCAGGGCGGTGGCGGCCAGGCAGACCAGCAGCAGGCCGATAACGCTGACCTGCGGCTGTGCACCTGCGGAGAGCACGGAGAACACCTGGTTGCGGCCGGTCAGCAGCATGTTCACCGGGTTCACGAGGGTGCCCACCAGGGCGGTGGTCAGGGCCGCCTGCCGCCAGCGCCGCTGCGGGCTCCAGCGGGTGACCGCGTGCAAGGAGCTCAGGGCGGTCAGGCTCAGTGGGGACAGTCCCAGGGGCAGGGGCGAGAGCCAGGTGAGGGCGGCGTAGACAGCCAGGGCCGCGGCTGTCACGCAGAAGGAGCCGTGCAGGGCCCAGCGGCGGAGCAGCTGTGCTCCGGCGAGCACCACCGCCACCAGCAGGTCAGCCAGGTAGAAGGGGCTCGCTCCGAACCGGTTGATGAAGGACAGGCTGTTGCCTGCCAGCAGCAGGCACACCGCCCCTAGGGCCAGGTCAGTCCAGGGCAGGGCCCAGCGGGTACCGCCCCGGCCCAGCAGCCTGACGCTGAGCCGCCAGTCGGTGGCCGCGCGCAGGATGGCGGCGTCGGAGCTGTCGGGACCCAAGGTTCTCACCGGCAGGATTATCGTCCTGGGCGGGCCCGCGCGCCTCAGCAGCAGGGAGGAGCGTGGCTCCCCCCTAGGGAGGGCTAGGTTCCAGGGGCGCGTCCGGGACCCGGGCGGGCACCGCCCTGTCTCACAGCCCCAGGCCGACGTCGCGCAGCAGCTCCAGGGTCAGGTGCCGCCACTGCTGGGAGGGCAGGGAGCCGGGGTTGAGGTCGAAGACGTGGTCCGCGTAGGGCACCACCACCAGCTGGCTGCGCGCCCCGGCCCGCACCAGCTCCTGGTGCAGCTGCTCGCTGCCTGCCACCGGCACCACGTGGTCGCGCTCGCCGTGCACGATCAGCACCGGCGGCACCTGCGCCCCCAGCCCCTGCTCCCGCAGCGCCCGGGCCTTGACGAGGGGGCTGATCTCCAGGTAGCGCTGCGGCTTCTGGCGGGGGCTGCCCCCGGTGTACATGGCGGCCCGCCCAGCCACGTAGGGGGACATGATCGGGTCGGGGTTGTCGTGGAACCCGGCGGGGTCCGCTACCGGGTAGGTCAGGGACACGGCCCGCACCGGGGGCACCGGCTCCGCACAGACCTGCTCCATGGTTCCCAGTGCCTGACGCAGGGCGATCTCCAGGGCCAGGTGGCCGCCCGAGGAGTCTCCCACCAGGGCCAGGCGCTGCGCGTCACCGCCCCAGGTCCCGGCATTGCTCCCCACCCAGGACAGGCCCAGGGCCGCACGGGACTCGGCCAGCCACCAGGTGGGCAGGCTGGGCAGGGACAGCGGGTAGTCCAGGGCGATCGCCAGGTAGCCCTGCCGGGCGAACCAGGTGGCCTGCCCCTTGGTCATGGGGTTGCGCCGGTCACCGGTGCGCCAGCCCCCGCCGTGCAGCAGCACCACGACGGGCACGCCCTGCGGGTGGACGGCCAGCACCTCCTCGCGGCTCAGCACCCGGCCGGTGCCCTGGTGGCGGGGCAGCCAGACCCCCGCCTGCAGCCGCTGCCCGGAGTCCCGGTCCTCCATGAATACCGGCTCCAGGTCCGGCAGCCGCCCCCGTTGGCCGATCCCGGTAGCCTGCCACCAGCTGACCGGAGTGCCTGCCGCCTGGGCGGAGCGGAGCTGGGCGGTCCCGGCCACGCCGGTGGCCAGCAACGCGCAGGCGGACAGCACGGCGGCCAGGAGACGCAAGCGGCTGCGGCGTCGCCGGGAGGAGACGGCGGCCCCGGCTGCCAGCAGCAGGAGCAGGACGGAGACCGCCAGCCCCCACGTTCCCAGCATGAGCGAGTAGTCCAGGCCGGGCAGGGGCAGGAACATGGCCAGGGCCAGCAGCGCGCTCACCCCGGCGGCGGCCAGCAGGCAGGCGGTGGTGGCCGTGGCGGCACGAGCGCGCCAGGGGGTCGTCCGGGGAGCCTGCTGCACAAGGTCACCCTAACGAAGGATCCCGCTACGCACCGGGCTCCTCCGCCAGGATGAGGAGGATCGCGCCCCAGCCTCCTAGGATCACCGGTGAACTCCTAGGGCCTGCTAGCGCCTGCCAGGACCATGCCGGCCCTTCCGTACACACTCCACCCAGGACGGAGCACTAGATGCTCAAGATAAGCAACCTGTCCAAGCGCTTCGGCAGCGTGCAGGCCCTGGACCAGCTGTCCATCCACCTGGAGGACGGTGAGATCGTCGGCTTCGTCGGGGCCAACGGTGCCGGGAAGTCCACCACCATGCGTATCACCATGGGGGTGCTGGCCCCCGACTCCGGGGAGGTCAGCTGGGACGGACGGCCGCTGGACGCCAGCGTGCGGCGTCGGATCGGCTACATGCCGGAGGAGCGGGGCCTCTACCCCAAGATGAAGGTCGGGGAGCAGCTGGGCTACCTGGCCCGCCTGCACGGCCTGGGCAGGTCCGCGGCCAAGGCCACCGCCCAGGACTGGATGGAGCGCCTGGAGGTGGCGGCGCGGGCCGGTGACGAGGTGCAGAAGCTCTCCCTGGGCAACCAGCAGCGGGTCCAGCTGGCTGCTGCCCTGGTGGGCGCGCCCTCCCTGCTGGTACTGGACGAGCCCTTCTCCGGGCTGGACCCGGTGGCGGTCGACGTTATGAGCCAGGTGCTGCGCGAGCAGGCCGCGGCGGGCGTGCCCACCCTGTTCTCCTCCCACCAGCTCGACGTCGTGGAGCGCCTGTGCGACCGGGTGGTGATCATCCGCTCCGGCAGGCTGGTGGCTGACGGCACCGTGGCCGAGCTGCAGGCCACCGCCTCCCCCCGCTGGCGCGTCGTCGTCGAGCCGGGCTCCCCCACCAGACCCGACCAGCTGCAGCTGCCTGCCAGCCTGCCTGAGGCGCAGGTGGAGGCCGACGGCGGGCGGCTGGTCGTCACCGCCACCGGTCCAGACGAGCAGGCCCTGCTGGAGGCGGCCCGGCAGCTGGGGACGGTGCGGGAGCTGGGCCCCGTGCGCCACAGCCTGACCGAGATCTTCCGGGAGGCCCTGGCCGCCCCTCAGTCCCCCAGCGATGAGCAGAACGACAAGGAGAAGCAGGCATGAGCCCCACCGCACCACAGGCTAGCGGCCCTGCCGCCATGTCCCGCCGCAGCGAGATCCTGCTGGTGGCGGGACGCGAGCTGCGCACCCAGCTGCTGCGCAAGAGCTCCCTGATCTCCACCGCCATCATGCTGGTGGTTATGGTCGGGGGCATCATCGGCTGGAGCCTGTACAACAGCGGCACCGACCAGCCCTACCGCCTGGGGGTCAGCGGGGCCGACAGCCAGGTCTCCGCCGCCCTGGCCCAGGTCGTCACCTCCCAGGGGCAGGCGGTGGAGGTGGTCACGGCCGCGCCTCCCACCAAGCAGAGCCTGTGCGAGGACGCTCCGGAGGACGCCCCCAACCTGGTGCTGGACCTGAGCGGGGACAAGCCCAGGCTCAACGTGTGCGAGTCCGCGGACCCGGCGGTGGAGGCGGGCATCACCGCCGTGCTCCAGCAGAGCGCCCTGGCCGAGCAGTTCTCCTCCCTGGGCGGGGACCCCAGCGGCCTGGCCACCACCCTGGCCTCCGCCACCCCGGAGGTGGTGGCCCTGGACCCGCCCAGCACCGACCAGGAGGACTTTGGCGCCCGCTACGCCCTGCTGATGGCCGTGGACGTCCTGCTGATGATCACCCTGATGGGTGGCGGCCAGGCCATCGCCATGGGCGTGGTCGAGGAGAAGGCGAGCCGGATCGTGGAGATCCTGCTGGCCTGCGTGCGACCTACCTCCCTGCTGGCCGGGAAGATACTGGGCACCGGCACGGCCGTGGTGCTGTCCTACGGGCTCCTGGCTGCCGTGGGGCTGGCTACCGCCAGGTTGACGGGGGTCCTGCCGGAGGTGCAGGTCAACCTGGACGCGGTCCTGGTGGTCATGCTGCTGTGGATGGTGGTGGGCTTCCTGACCTTCGCCGTCCTGTTCGGGGCCGCTGGCTCACTGGTGAGCCGGCAGGAGGACATGCCCAGCACCACCGGCCCGCTGATCATGCTGGTCATGGCCCCCTACATGGCCTCCATCTACATGGCTCTGAACAGCCCGGAGGCGACTACGTGGCAGGTGCTGTCCTACGTGCCCTTCTTCTCCCCGTTCCTGATGCCGGCGCGGCTGGTGCTCGGGGTCTCCAGCTGGGGTGAGCAGGCTATCGGCCTGGCGGTGGCCGTTGCGGTGCTGCCTGTGCTGGTGTGGGTCTCGGCCCGTATTTACCAGCGGGCGGTCACCCGCACGGGGGCGCGGGTGCCGCTGCGGGAGGTGCTGGGGCGCAGGTCCGCCTGAACCACCTGACGACGACGCCCTGCGGGTGCCCAGGTCGCTGGGCCCCGCAGGGCGTTGCCGTGCTTACGACTGCTGCTGAGGCTAGTGCTGCCAGTGCTGTCAGCCCGACGCTCTCAGCAGACCCGGTGGCCCATTGACGTGCAGGAACCAGCAAGCCACCGGGCTCAGCAGCCGAGCGCGCCGGGCAGACCCTCTGGCCTCAACGGCCTCTGCGGGTCGACTGGCTCAGGCCGCGAGCTCAGGGAACCAGATGGCGATCTCCCGTGCGGCGGACTCGTCGCTGTCGGAGCCGTGGACCAGGTTCTCGATGGCCTCCCCGCCCCAGTCTCGGCCCAGGTCCCCCCGGATGGTGCCCGGCGCGGCGGTGGTGGGGTCGGTGGCCCCCATCAGGGAGCGGGCCCCCTCCACCACCCGGTGCCCTTCCAGGACCAGGGCCACCAGCGGCCCGGAGGACATGTAGCCCTCCACCCCCGGGTAGAAGGGCTTGGAGACGTGCTCGGCGTAGTGCTCCGCCAGGGTCTCGGCGGCGGCGGTGAGCAGGCGCAGGGCGACAACCTGGTAGCCCTTGTTCTCAAAGCGTCGCAGGATCTCGCCGGTCAGGCCCCGCCGCACGGCGTCGGGCTTGAGCAGGATCAGCGTGCGGGAGGGGAGCGTCGTCATGGGCGGGCGGTCCTTTCTCGCACCGTGCGGCTGGCGGGCGGCAGCGGGCGGTCTGGTGGGCGCGGCAGGGCGGGCGCCCCGGCGCGGCAACGGCAATCTAGCAAGCGGGCTTGCCGCCGGGAAGGCCGCCGGTCAGGACGGCGGCACAAGGCGTCACCTCAGGGCCGTGGCGGTACCGCCCTCAGCCAGAACCATCCCAGCCAGTATCTGCGCCAGCTACGGCGTCACAGCCCGCGACCAGCCAGGACCAGCACGGCAGAGACGGCCCAGCCAGGAACGGCAGCCGCTCAGGCGCGGCCGAACAGGGCGCGGGCCTCGGCGGCGAGCACCACCGAGCCCAGCACCAGCACCCCGGAGCTGGGCAGGGGGCCGTCGTGGCGCTCCGCCAGCTCCTGCGCCCGCTCCAGGCCTGCGGGCAGGCTGTCGGCAGCCTGCACCCGGTCGGCCCCGAAGACCTCCCGCGCCACCTCAGCCAGGTCCTCAGCCGCGGCCGCCCGCGGCGAGTCCACGGGCACGCAGACCACCGCCTCGCAGAAGGGCTCCAGCTCGGCGAGCACCCCCTCCAGGTCCTTGTCCGCCATGAGCCCGAGCACCGCCACCAGGTGCGTGAAGCCAAAGACCTCCTCCACCGCCTCACGCAGGGCGGCCACCCCGTGGGGGTTGTGGGCGGCGTCCACCAGCACGGTGGGTGAGGAGCGCACCACCTCCAGGCGCCCGGGGCTGGTGACGGAGGCAAAGCCCTCCTCGACGATCCGCGCGGGCAGCAGGCGCCCCCCGAACAGGGCCTCGGCGGCGGCCAGGGCCAGCAGGGCGTTACGGGCCTGGTACTCCCCGTGCAGCGGCACGAACACGTCCTCGTAGACGCCCGCGGCGGTGCGCAGGGTTACCAGCTGGCCGCCCACCGCCAGCTCCCGGTCCACCACCGCCAGCTCCCCGGCCTGCGGCGCGCCGGGCTCTGCCTGCGGCTCAGAGTCCGGGTCCGCCTCGCGGCGCCACACCACGGCGTGCTCCTGGGCGGCCTGGCTGATCGGCCCCAGGGCCTGCTCGGGCTGCCGCGCGGTGACCAGGGTGGCGCCGTCCTTGATGATCCCGGCCTTCTCGGTGGCGATCTCGGTGAGGCTGTCCCCCAGCCACCTGGTGTGGTCCAGCCCGACCGGGGTGATGACCTCCACCTCGGAGGCGACCACGTTGGTGGCGTCCCAGCGCCCGCCCATGCCGACCTCAATCACCGCCACGTCCACGGGGTAGTCGGCGAAGGCGGCCAGCGCCATGACCGTGAGCACCTCAAAGAAGCTCAGGCGCGGCCCGCCCTTGGCCTGGCTGTCCTGGTCGACCATCGCGATGTAGGGGGCCACGTCCTCCCAGGCCGCGATAAAGCCCTCCTCGCTGATGGGCTCCCCGTCCAGGCTGATGCGCTCGCGGATGGTGGCCAGGTGGGGGCTGGTGAAGCGGCCCGTGCGCATGCCGGTGGCGGCCAGGAGGCGCTCGACCATGCGGGCGGTGGAGGTCTTGCCGTTGGTGCCGGTCACGTGCACCACACGGTAGGCGCGCTCCGGGTTGCCGATAATGTCCAGCACGGCCTCCACCCGCTCCAGGGAGGGCTGCACCTGGTGCTCGGGGGCCCGGGAGAGGATCTCCGCCTCCACCTCACGCATCCGCTGGGCGACGACGCTGCGACGGCGGGCCTCCAGCAGGGCGGTGGTGTGGGCCGCACCTCCGCGCCCGTGGTCGGCGACGGCGACGGCGGCGTCGTCAGCCTCGTCGGCGCTGCGGGCTGAGGCGCTGCCGGAGGCGGAGGCGGCCGGGTCCGGCAGGACGGGCTCCCAGTCGTTCCAGTCGTCGCTGTCGTCGGCGTCCACCTCAGCCAGGAGCTCGTCCAGGCGGGCCAGGTCCCCGCCGGGGACCAGGTTGTGGGCCACCAGCTCGCGCAGGGCGGCCAGGCGCTCGTCCTCGGCCTCCTGCTCGCGCTCGGCGGCGGTGCGCCCGGCCTCACGGACCTCCGCAATGGACAGGCCGTCCTCGGAGTCGGCGGCCTCCAGGTAGGGCAGCAGCTCGGGGTCCACACCACCGCCGGGGCCTGCGGGGTTGAAGATGGCGTCCACGACCTCCTCGCCGGTGGCGCCCGCGGGGATACCGAAGGCGGCGCCAGGGTGGCTGCCCTCGACCTGCTGGCTGGGCTGGCTGGCGTGGTGCTTGTGCTCGCTGCTCATCTGCTGCTCTCCCCTGTTGGTGGACCGCGCACAGCCTAACGACGCCGCGGCTAGCCTAGGAGCATGGCTACGTCGAAGCAGACCATCGCATCGCTCACAGAGCTGCTGGGTCCTGGGGCTCGTGCTCGCGCCATGATGGGCGAGTACGTCCTGTACTGGCGTGAGCGGGTGGTCGGCGGCGTCTACGACGAGCGCCTGCTGCTCAAGGACGTGCCCGCCGTGCGCGAGGCGGTGCCGGACGCCCCGCTGGAGGATCCCTACCCGGGGGCCAAGCCCGCCCGCCGCCTGCCGATACCCAAGGATGAGCAGGAGGCGGGCGCGCTCGTGGAGGTGCTGGAGGCCGTGTGGGAGCAGGTGCCGGCGCCGCGCAGTCGCTGAGGTGCTCCTGAGGGCCGGGGTGGGCCTAGCGCGGTTGCTTTCGGGGGCGAGTCGAGCTTCAGCCTGCGGAGCGTGTCTGGCTCTCCCTCACCAAGCTCGTTGCCGTCCTTATGCTCGGCGCCCCCTCAAGGTGGGCTCGCGACAGCTGTCTGGAGTCCGTTCCACCGGACGACAGGGCTCGCCTCCCCCTAACTCATAACGCCCACTGACTCCCACAGATTCTGTTAACGTATGATACAGTTCACTCTGCGTGAGTTTGCGACCAAGCATTTCTCAAACCAAAGGCTCAAACCATGCTCAGCGTGTCCCCACGAGCCCGTTCCTATAGACAGGAACTTGCATTCATCCTTGTCGCGCTCATGGCACTCTGGACGAGCGCACCTGCGACCGCCGCCGAAACGGAGAGGTCAGTCGCGGATTCATATACCGCTGTGAACGAATATATAACAGACGAGGGATTCCTCCTCAACGACGCCCTCCTTGACACTCGCATCGCAGAGAAGACAGCGATCGAGTTTGCCGTCGGCTACTACATCGGAGGCGGCCATGTAGTCACCTCCAACTCTCGGTCCGCCATTACCCCAAGCCAGGAACTAGCGCTCGATGCATACAAGGATCAACTCTCCCGCATCCCTGTCGAGCGAGGGAGCTACGTTGGCCGCACTGGGGCTCGAGCCTTTTGGCCCACCGTGTATCTCAACTCGTGCCAGGCCTCCGTACTGAACAACCTCCTGAACGCAGGAGCTGGCGTTGCCGGAGTTGCTGGACTACTCACAGGCTGGACCGGTATCGGCGCGGTCGGCGCTAGCGCGATCGCCTCTGCACTCGTCATCACAGGCGGCATATACGGTCTCTGCAATTCATGGGGAAGGGGTATCAAGGTGTACGTCACCCCTGCCGCTGTTCCCGTCTGCTGGGCACAATAAGTCGGTGACCACTATGAACCGCACCCCCAAGAAGAGTCACGCCGCTCGGGCGGTCATCCTCATCCTCGCCATCGTCGGCCTGATCACCAGCATCATCGCCCTGGTCATGTCACTGAATGGCAAAGACTCGTCACCGCTCGGGGCAGTGTCCTCCACCCTGATCATAGCGACCGTCGTGTTCCTCCTCCTCGACCAGCGCAAGCGCTGAGACGGGCATGGGCGCACCCCGGACCGCGCCGCCCCCATGACGGGCAGGGCGAGGGTCCCTCCGGTCATCACCGCAGGGACCCTCGCCGCTGTCGCCGTTGAGCCTACGGCGGGGCCGGGTCAACTCGTCGCCGCCCGCGCTCAGGCGCGGGAAACCCTGGCCTTAGGCTCGCCGACGGCGGGGGCGGCCACGACGTCCGCGGCCACACAACTCGTCTCCGCCTTGATGAGGTCAAGATAGGCGCCGGTCCAGGCCTCCTTGTCCGCAGGCACCGTCAGGGTCAGGTTGACCGGCTCCCCGATCTGCATACCCGCCGCCTTGCGCTCATCCATGACCAGGCGCACCAGGTCACGGGCCCAACCCTCCGCCTCCAGCGCCTCGTCCAGGGCGGTGTCCAGCACCACGAAGGCCCCGGAGCCGAGCATGGTCGCGGCCAGCGACTCGTCCTCCAGCTCGATGCGGCTGGTGAGGGTGAAGGAGCCCTCCTCCGCCTCCAGGACCACGGGGGTGCCCTCCAGCAGCACGCCGTCGAAGCGCACGTCGCCGTCCTCCGTGAGCTCCCACTCCCCGGCCTTGACGGCGGCGAAGAGCCGGGAGGTCAGCTTGCGCACCTCGGGGGTGAAGGCGGGCGGGTTGAGCGCCAGCTGCTCGGTGATCTGGTAGCCGGCGTCGGCGGCGTCCAGGACCCGCACCTCCTTGACGTTGACCTCCTCACCGATCAGCGTCCGGAAGGGCGCCAGGCCCGCCGGGTCGGTGGTGGCCACGGTCAGGGAGCGCAGGGGCTGGCGCACCCGCAGCTTCTCCGCCTTGCGCAGGCTCAGGGCCGCCGAGACCGCCTCCCGGGCGTCGTCCATGGCAGAGACCAGGGCGGGGTCGGCCACGTGGGTGGGCAGCACCGGCCAGTCGGTCAGGTGCACGGAGCGCTCGCCCGTCAGCCCCCGATAGACCTCCTCGCTGACCAGCGGGGCGAGCGGGGCCATCACCTGGGTGAGCACGCGCAGCACCGTGGCCAGGGTGTCGAAGGCCGGCCGGTGGACGGCGGGGTCGGCGTCGGTGAAGCGGGACCGGGAGGTGCGCAGGTACCAGTTGGTGAGCACGTCCATGAAGTCCCGGATCGTGGCGGTGGCCCCGGTGACCTCGTAGGCGTCCATCTGGGCGGCCACCGTGGCGGCCAGGTCCTTGGTGCGGGCCAGCACGTAGCGGTCCATCACCGGCAGGCTACCGCGCGGCCCGAACAGGCTCTGGTCCGCCAGGTCCACTCCGGGGGTGGTGTAGCAGCCCCCCTCCTGGGCCTGGCTGGCGTACAGGGAGAAGAAGTACCAGGTGTTCCACAGCGGCAGGAGCACCTGGCGCACCGTGTCCCGGACGGCCTTTTCCTTGACCGCCAGGTTCCCGCCGCGCACCACGGGGCTGGACAGCAGGAACCAGCGCATGGCGTCCGCCCCGTCCCGGTTGAAGACCATGTTGACGTCGGGGTAGTTGCGCAGGGACTTGCTCATCTTGGCGCCGTCGTCACCCAGCAGGATGCCGTGGGAGACGCAGGTGCGGAAGGCAGGCCGGTCGAACAGGGCGGTAGCCAGCACGTGCAGGGTGTAGAACCAGCCGCGGGTCTGCCCGATGTACTCCACGATGAAGTCCCCCGGGTTGTGGGACTCGAACCACTCGACGTTCTCAAAGGGGTAGTGCACCTGGGCGAAGGGCATGGCCCCGGACTCGAACCAGCAGTCCAGGACGTCGGGGATACGGCGCATCATGGAGCGGCCCGTGGGGTCGTCCGGGTTGGGGCGCACCAGGGTGTCGATGAAGGGCCGGTGCAGGTCCTTGACCTCCACCCCGAAGTCCCGCTCCAGCTCCTCGAAGGAGCCGTAGACGTCCTCACGCGGGTAGGCAGGGTCGTCGGAGCGCCACACGGGGATGGGGGCACCCCAGAAGCGGTTGCGGGAGATGGACCAGTCGCGGGCGCCAGCCAGCCAGTTGCCGAAGATCCCGTCCTTGATGTGGGCGGGGGTCCACTCGATGTCCTGGTTGAGCTCGACCATCCGGTCACGGATGGCCGTCACCTTCACGAACCAGCTGGACACGGCCTTGTAGATCAGGGGATTGCGGCAGCGCCAGCAGTGCGGGTAGCTGTGCACGTAGCTCTTCTGCTGCACCAGGACGGCGCGGCGGGCGGACTCCACCCGGGACAGCGGGCCGCTGCCGTCGCGCAGGTCCGCGATGATCGGCTTGTTGGCCTCAAAGACCTGCAGCCCCTGGTAGTCAGGGACCTCGGCGGTGAAGCAGCCGCCGTCGTCGACCGGCAGGACCGGGTTGATGCCAGCCTCCTGGCAGACGAGCATGTCGTCCTCACCGAAGGCGGGGGCGAGGTGGACCAGCCCGGTGCCGTCCTCGGTGGTCACGTAGTCGCCGCCGATGACCGTCCAGCCGTTGGGGCCGGGCGCGGCCCCCTCCGCCCGGTGCCCGGCGTCGTCGAAGTAGCCGAAGATCGGGTGGTAGCGGCGGCCCACCAGCTCGGAGCCCTTGAGACGGGCGAGCACCTGGGGCTCCTCACCGAGCTCCTTGGCGTAGGCGGCCAGTCGGGCCTCCCCCAGGACCACGTCCTGCCCGGCCAGCGGGGAGTCCAGGTCCGGGGCCACGCGCACCACCGCGTAGTCGATGTCCGGGCCCACGGCGACCGCCAGGTTGGAGGGCAGGGTCCAGGGGGTGGTGGTCCAGATCAGCACCAGCTCGGGGGTGGTGGCCTCGGGCAGCAGCGGCTCGGTCAGGCGCATGCCGACGGTTACGGTGTTGTCCTGACGGTCCTGGTAGACGTCGTCATCCATCTTGAGCTCGTGGTTGCTCAAGGGGGTGCGGTCGTGCCAGCAGTAGGGCAGCACCCGGTAGCCCTGGTAGGCCAGCCCCTTGTCGTAGAGGGTCTTGAAGGCCCAGATGACGGACTCCATGTAGTCGGGGTCCAGGGTCTTGTAGTCACCCTCGAAGTCCACCCAGCGGGCCTGGCGGGTGACGTACTCCTCCCACTCCTTGGTGTAGCGCAGCACGGAGGTGCGGCACTCCTCGTTGAACCTGCCGATGCCGATCCCCCCGGGGCGGGTGATCTCCGAGACATCGTCGATGCCCAGCAGCCGCTGGGCCTCCAGCTCGGCGGGCAGCCCGTGGGTGTCCCAGCCGAAGCGCCGCTCCACGCGGCGGCCCTGCTGGGTCTGGTAGCGGCCCACGGCGTCCTTCACGTAGCCGGTCAGCAGGTGCCCGTAGTGGGGCAGGCCGTTGGCGAAGGGCGGGCCGTCGTAGAAGACGAACTCGTTGGGGGTGCCGTCGGGGTCGTGGGTGGGGCGGGCGTCGATAGAGGCCTGGAAGGTGCCGTCCTCCTTCCAGTAGGCCAGGACCTCCTCCTCGATCCTGGGGAAGGAGGGGGCGGGGTCAACCTGCTGGCCGGGCCGGTGCAGGGGGTAGAAGGAGGCCCCGGTGGGGGTGCCGGTGTGGTCGGTGTCTGTGGCCATCTGCTCTGCCTCGCGTCCGTCTCGTGCCGTGTGGGGACGAGGACGACGCCGGTGCCAGCCGGTCCTGCCGGACCGCGGGCACCGCACCGCGGTACCACCTCGCTTGCCTGGCCTGCCGGGTCCGGGTGACCGGAGACGGCGTGGCCGGGCCGCTCGTTAGGGGGCTGTGCGGGCCCCGCCCGCCCGGTTCTACTGGGGTGCCGGGGCACCGGTTCTTCCGGGAGGCTCGCCGGTGATACCCAGGGCCGCGTGGCTGCGCCTCCCTGGCCGGGTCAGTGCCTGTTGGCGGGGAGTTTAGCGGCTGGCTGTGGCGACTTCCAGGGGCGGGCGCGGTTCCCCGGCGTCGTGCTGGCCACACCGGCCGGGGTCCGGTTGGAGCCTGGCCTGGAGTCTGGCCTGGCGTTTGGTCTGTGCCCGCGCTGCCTGACCTGGCAGGAAGGTTGCAGCAAGGTAGCAGTAAGGTGTTGAGGTGATGGTCCGGGCCCCAGTCCGAAGGCTGCCTCTCCACCCGTTCTTGCCACTGGCGGAGGGCTAGAACCAGGTCCTTGCAAGACAGTCGGGCTGCCGTCACTGCAAGCACGCGGGTCCCGCCCCCGCCTCCAGGAGCCGGAGCCGCTCCAGGCCTCCGCCAGTGACAGGATCCCGCCGCCGGTCCCGGCTACCCTGGCCCCATGACGGTCTACGGCTTTATCGGCGCGGGGAACATGGCGGGCGCGATCGTGCGCGGCGCGGTAGCGGCGGGCCTGACCCGCGGGGCGGACCCCGCTACCGTCCTGGTCACGAGCGCCCACGACTCGGCCGCCGCCCTGGCCGCGCAGCTCGCGGACCCCCGCGTGGAGGCGCTGGAGGAAGCGCCTGCCCTGGTGCGCCGCAGTGACGTGCTGGTGCTGGGTGTCAAGCCGCACGTCGTCCCCCAGGTCCTGGCCGCCCTGCGCGAGCCACTGACCAGCAGCCGCCCGCTCGTGGTCTCCCTGGCCGCGGGGCTCCCCCTCGACCGCCTGGCCTCGCTCCTGCCGCAAGACGCTCGCGTGGTGCGTGCCATGCCCAATATGGCGGCCGCCGTCGGCCAGTCCATGACCGCCCTGACCGCCGGGCCGCAGGCCACCGACGACGACCTGGCCGCGGTCACCGCGCTGCTGGGGGCCGTGGGCCGCACCGTCGTGCTGCCTGAGCGGCTCTTTGCGGCCTTCACGGCGATCGCGGGCTGCTCCCCGGCCTTCGTGTTCACCTTCGTCGAGGCCCTGGCCCGCGGTGGAGTGGAGGCGGGCCTGCCCAAGGCGCAGGCGGTGGAGATCGCCACCCAGGCGGTCCTGGGATCCGCCCTCAGCATCCAGGCCGAGGCGGCCCGCGCCGCCGCCGGGCTGCCTGCGCGCACGCCCGCCGACCTGGTGGACGCCGTCTGCTCCCCCGGGGGCACGACGGTGGCCGGGCTGGTGGCCCTGGAGCGGGCAGGCTTCTCCCCCGCCGTCGTGGCGGGCGTCCAGGCCACGATCGACCGGGACCGCGAGCTGGGGGCCTGAGCAGGCACCCGCACAGGCCCCGGCGCTCTGCCTGCCGGGCCTCCATACGCCGCGTAGCCGACCCGCCCCGGACAACGCCCAGGCCAACGCGCATGACACCCCGGACATCTCCCCGACCAACGCGCATGGCACCCAGGACATCGCCCAGGCCAGCGCGCATGGCACCCAGGACATCGCCCAGACCGCCCGCACCATGCCCCACCCCCTCGCCTCCACTTGTGCATTTCGGCGCGAGTGGTGCCGGAAAACCGCACCACTCGCGCCGAAATGCACAAGTCGGGGTCGGGTGACGCGCCAGAGTCTTATCGGACCTGGAGAAACCCACCACCACGCACTCAGTGGTTGGCACACCGCCTACCCCGAGCTCCACCTGCGCCACCAACAGGCCCCACCGTGCCCCCACCGCGCCTGCAAGGCGCCCAGCACCCCACCGCCCTGCACACCTTCCCCCCGTAGCCCACTTCACAGGGCCTGGGACCTGCCTGCCGGTAGTGGTGCTGCGGGCGCATGACAGAATCGGGCGCATGTCTGGATCTGAGCCGTCTAACCGCATCCTGCCCTCCGAGCTCCACAGCCCGCGCGTGCCCGCCAAGGTCAGCGCCGACGGACTGGAGACGGCCTGGGGCCAGCGCTGGGAGGAGCAGGGCACCTACGCCTACGACCGCAGCGCCTCCCGCGAGCAGACCTTCTCGATCGACACCCCGCCGCCCACCGCCTCCGGCTCCCTGCACGTGGGGCACGTCTTCTCCTACACGCACACGGACACCGTGGCCCGCTACCAGCGCATGACCGGCAAGGCCGTCTTCTACCCCATGGGCTGGGACGACAACGGCCTGCCCACGGAGCGTCGGGTCCAGAACTACTACGGCGTGCGCTGCGACCCCACCCTTGCCTACGACCCGGACTTCCAGCCCCCCTTCGAGGGCGGTGAGGGCCGGTCCGTCAAGGCCCGCGACCAGGTGCCGGTCTCCCGCCGTAACTTCGTGGAGCTGTGCGAGCGCCTGACGGTGCAGGACGAGGCCCAGTTCGAGCAGCTCTGGCGCTACCTGGGCCTGAGCGTGGACTGGAAGCAGACCTACCAGACCATCGGGGCGCGCGCCCGCAAGGTGGCCCAGGCCGCCTTCCTGCGCAACCTGGCCCGGGGGGAGGCCTACCAGGCTGCTGCCCCCGGCCTGTGGGACGTGACCTTCCAGACGGCGGTGGCCCAGGCCGAGCTGGAGTCGCGCGAGTACCCGGGCTTCTACCACCGGCTGGCCTTCCACGTGGTGGACGCCGAGGCCGCCGCCTCGGCCAGGGCTGCAGGCGCTCCCATCGAGGACGAGGTGGACATCTGCATCGAGACCACCCGCCCCGAGCTGCTGCCCGCCTGCGTGGCCCTGGTCGCCCACCCCGACGACGAGCGCTTCAAGCCGCTCTTCGGCACCACCGTGGCCTCCCCGGTCTTCGGCGTCGAGGTGCCGGTGCTGCCCCACCCGGCCGCGGAGATGGACAAGGGCGCGGGCATCGCCATGTGCTGCACCTTCGGTGACACCACGGACATCGACTGGTGGCGGGACCTTTCCCTGCCGCTGCGGGCGGTGCTGCGCAAGGACGGCCGTCTGGAGGCGGAGACCCCCGAGTGGATCACCTCGGCCAAGGGCCGTGAGGTCTACGCCCAGATGGCGGGCAAGACCACCTTCTCCGCCCGGGAGGTGCTGGTCCAGGAGCTGGCCGCCTCTGGGGAGATGCGCGGCGAGCCCGTCAGGACCCTGCGCCAGACCAGCTTCTTCGAGAAGGGCGACAAGCCCCTGGAGATCGTCACCTCCCGCCAGTGGTACATCCGCAACGGCGGCAAGCCCTGGACCAACCCGGCCAGCGGTGCCGACCTGAACGAGGAGCTGATCGGGCGGGGCCGCGACCTGGCCTTCCACCCCGACTTCATGCGGGTGCGCTACGAGAACTGGGTCAAGGGACTGAACAACGACTGGCTGATCTCCCGGCAGCGCTTCTTCGGCGTGCCCTTCCCGGTGTGGTACCGGGTGGACGCCGAGGGCCAGGTGGACTACGACGCCGTCATCACCCCCGCCGAGTCCGCCCTACCGGTGGACCCGTCCTCGGACGTCCCGGAGGGCTTCACCGAGGAGCAGCGGGGCGTGCCCGGGGGCTTCGTGGGCGAGCTGGACATCATGGACACCTGGGCCACCTCCTCCCTGTCCCCTCAGCTGGCCTGCGGCTGGCTGAGCGACGAGGACCTGTTCTCCCGCACCTACCCGATGGACCTGCGCCCCCAGGGCCAGGACATCATCCGCACCTGGCTGTTCTCCACGGTGGTGCGCGCCAACCTGGAGTTCGGGGCCCTGCCGTGGGCGCACGCGGGTATCTCCGGCTGGATCCTGGACCCGGACCACAAGAAGATGAGCAAGTCTAAGGGCAACGTGGTCACCCCTATGGGCCTGCTGGAGAAGTACGGCTCCGACGCGGTGCGCTACTGGGCGGCCTCGGCGCGCCTGGGCCTGGACGCCACCTTCGATGAGGCGCAGATCAAGGTGGGCCGCCGTCTGGCCATCAAGGTGCTGAACGCCTCCAAGTTCGCCTTGTCCATGGGGGTGCCGTGGGACGCCGACGCGGCCACCGCGGCCGCCGCTCCCGCCCCCAGCCTGGACACCGCTGCCGTGACCGAACCGGTGGACCGGGCGGTGCTGGCGGCCCTGGCTGACGTCGTGGACGCCGCCACCAAGGCATTTGAGGGCTTTGAGCACGCCCGCGCCCTGGAGGTGGCCGAGTCCTTCTTCTGGACCTTCTGCGACGACTACATCGAGCTGGTCAAGGACCGGGCCAATGACTTCGACGGCGTCCACGCGGCCGCCGCGGTGGCCTCGGCCCGCACCACCCTGGCGGTGGCGGTGGACACCTTCGTAAGGCTCTTCGCCCCCTTCCTGCCCTTCGTGACCGAGGAGGTGTGGAGCTGGTACCGCACCGGCTCGGTGCACCGCGCTGCCTGGCCGCAGGCGGCGGGGCTGCGGGCTGCGGCCGCGGGCGCGGACCAGGCGCTTATCGGCCAGGCTGGCACGGCGCTGGCGGCCCTGCGCAAGCTCAAGTCCGAGGCCAAGGTCAGCCAGAAGACGCCGATTGAGTCCGTGACCCTGGAGGTCTCCGCGGAGCTGGCGGAGGCGATTGAGCTGGTGCGTGCGGACCTGCTGGAGGCCGCCAAGGTGACTGGCCCGTTGACGCTCACGGCTGCCGCCCCGACGGCGGAGGCTGAGGCGGTGGCCCCGGTACTGGTCACCGCGCACGTGCTGGGTGAGGCTCCGGCCAAGCCTGCCAAGGCCTGAACCGTGCCCGCGGGGGCGGCGAGCCCCGGCGGACCTTCCTGAAGCCCACTACCAGAGACACCTCTGTTAGTGGGTTTCTACAAGACCCCTGGGTGTATCTCTCGTTCCCGCCCCAGCCCCTGAGGCCGTGGCACTGACACAATGTGCGGGTGATCCCTTTCCTTACCCGCCAGCCCCAGGAGACCTCCACTACCCCGGCACCAGCACAGGTGTCGGTGCGTGACGGCGTGAGCTCCAGCCCGCTGACTGAGGAGCCGCAGTCAGGCTGGACCGTCCCGTGGCTGCTGGCGCAGCGGGTGGAGCGGGACCCCGACTCCGTCGTCATTGAGCGCAAGACCCACCTGGGGCGCGGCTGGCAGAAGGTGACCGCCCGCTACTTCGCGGAGGAGGTGGCCCAGGTCGCGGCCGGGCTGATGGGCCTGGGGCTGCGCCAGGGCCAGTCCGTGGCCCTGATGGCCAGCACCTCCTACGAGTGGACCCTGGTGGACATGGCTATCGCCCGTGCGGGCCTGGTCAGCGTGCCGATCTACGAGACCGACTCCGCCGAGCAGGTCGAGTGGATCCTGACCGACTCCGACGTGCGCCTGGTCATCACGGACTCCGCGGCGCTGGGCGAGCTGGTCCGCGGCGCGGTCAAGGCCGTGCGCCAGGACCGGCCGCAGACCCCGAGCATCCCGGTGCTGGTGCTGGCCCGGGACGCCCTGACCCAGCTGGCGGAGGCGGGCCGCAAGGTGAGCCGCGCCGAGCTGGACGAGCGCACCGCCTCCCTGACCACTGACGACCTGTACTCCGTCATCTACACCTCCGGCACCACCGGCAGGCCCAAGGGCGTGGAGCTGACCCACCGCAACTGTGCCGGGCTGGCCTGGAACGGGGTGCGGTGGATCCCTGAGCTGCTGTGGGCCAAGGACGCCCGCCTGCTGCTGTTCCTGCCCCTGGCGCACTCCTACGCCCGCTTCCTGCAGCTGCTGGCCCTGGCGGGCAACGGGGTGCTGGGCCACTCCGACCCCAAGACGCTGCTGCCGGACCTCAAGGCCTTCGCCCCCACCTACGTGCTGGCCGTGCCCCGGGTGCTGGAGAAGATCTACAACGCCGCTGACGCCAAGGCGGGAACCGGCCTGCGGCTCAGGACCTTCCGCTGGGCCGCGAAGGTAGCCATCCAGTACTCGCGGGCCCTGGACACGGAGGCGGGCCCCTCCCGGTCCCTGGCCGCCAGCCACCAGCTGGCTGACCGCCTGGTGTACCGCACCCTGCGCTCCCTGCTCGGCCCCAACGCCAGGTACGCGATCTCCGGGGGCGGCCCCCTGGGCGAGCGCCTGGGGCACTTCTACCGGGGTATCGGCCTGGAGGTCCTGGAGGGCTACGGGCTGACCGAGACCATCGGCCCCACCTCCGTGAACCTGCCGGAGCGGAACAAGATCAGCACGGTCGGCCCGCCGGTGTGCGGCAACCAGGTGCGGGTCAGTGCGGACGGCGAGATCGAGGTGCGTGGCCTGGGGGTCTTCCGGGGCTACCGCAACAACCCGGAGGCGAACGCGGAGGCCTTCACCCCGGACGGCTGGTTCCGCACCGGGGACATCGGCGCGATCGACGAGGAGGGCTGGATCTCGATCACCGGTCGCAAGAAGGAGCTGATCGTGACCGCCGGGGGCAAGAACGTGGCCCCGGCCCTGCTGGAGGACCGCCTGCGCGGCCACCCGCTGGTCTCCCAGGTGCTGGTGGTCGGTGACCAGAAGCCCTTCATCTCCGCCCTGATCACCCTGGACGCGGAGATGCTGCCGCAGTGGCTCACTAACCACGGCCTGCCGGAGATGGACGTGGTCACGGCCTCCACCAACCCGCAGGTGCTCGCCAAGCTGGACCAGGCGGTGGCCCGCACCAACCGGGCCGTCTCCCGGGCCGAGTCTATCCGCTCCTACCGGGTGCTGACCTCGGACTTCACGGAGGCTAACGGGCTGCTGACCCCCTCACTGAAGGTCAAGCGCAACGCAGTGCTGGAGTGCTTCTCCGAGGTCGTTGACGACATCTACAAGTCTGTTAAGGCCGGACCGCAGGACTAGGACGGCTTCGCTGGGGAACCAGCAGGCTGTTTAGTACCTTTCCACCGAATGTCGGCGGGCTTTCGCAGGGTTGTCTGAAAGACGCCGGGGCCCGGGGCGGTACATGCTTGGTGTATGAGCAGCTCTCCCGCCCAGCCCGACGCCGCCCAGGCATCCAGTCCCAGCCTGCCTGGGCGGGACGCCGCAGCCGGGCTGCCACCCGTCGGCGGGAGGGCCTCCCGGGAGCTGCACGCCGACCTGGCAGTGCCGCTGCACGCGGGCATGACCGGCCCCTGGGCCCTGGCCCAGCGTGCCCAGCGCAACCCCACCGGGGCGCTGATCTCCCGCAAGTCCTCCCTGGGCCGGTCCTGGCGGGAGATGAGCGCCGCGGCCTTCCGGGACCGGGTGCGGGAGGCGGCCGCGGGCCTGGTGGCCAAGGGTCTGGAGCCGGGGGACTGCATCGCGATCATGTCCCACACCTGCTACGAGTGGACCCTGCTGGACTTCGCGGCCTGGGAGGCTGGCCTGGTGGTGGTGCCGGTGTACGAGACCTCCTCCGCCGAGCAGGCCGAGTGGATCCTGAGCGACGCCGCCGTCCGGCTGGTGGTGGTCGAGGACGAGTCCATGGAGCTGATGGTGCTCGCGCTCAAGGCGCAGAATCCGGCGCTGGCGGGGCTGGAGGTGCTGTGCCTGGCCCGGGAGGCGGTCACCGAGCTGGTCCTGGCGGGCAAGCAGGTGCCTGTGGCCGAGCTGGACCGGCGTACCGCCGCCCTGACCAGGGACAGCCTGGCGACCATCGTCTACACCTCTGGTACCACGGGGCGTCCCAAGGGTGCGGAGCTCAGCCACGGGAACCTGTTCGGGCTGGCCTTCAACGCCTGCGTGCACGTGCCTGAGGTCCTGGAGGCCCAGACTGTGCGGGCCCTGCTGTTCCTACCTCTGGCGCACGTGCTGGGGCGTTTCGTGGAGCTGGCGGTGGTCTGCTCCTCCGGCGGCGTCCTGGGGCACGCCCCGGACGTGAAGAACCTGGTCACGGACCTGGCGACCTTCCGCCCCACCTTCGTGCCAGCGGTCCCCAGGGTCTTTGAGAAGATCTACAACGCGGCGGACGCCCGTAACCAGGGGGCCAGGCAGAAGGTGTTCCGTCTGGCGGCCAAGACCGCTATCGCCTACTCCCGCGCCCTGGACTCCCCTCAGGGGCCCTCCCGGGGGCTGCGTGCCCAGCACGCGGCCTTTGACCGCCTGGTGTACCGGACCTTACGCAACATCTTGGGCGGGCAGGTCACCCACGTGATCTCCGGCGGCGGCCCGCTGGGTGAGCGCCTGGGACACTTCTTCCGGGGCGCGGGCGTGACGGTCCTGGAGGGCTACGGGCTGACGGAGACTTCCGCCCCCTGCACCGTGAACCTGCCCACGGCCACGGAGATCGGCTCTGTGGGCCTGCCGATCCCTGGCACCAGCATCCGGGTGGAGGAGGACGGTGAGATCCTGGTCAAGGGTATCGGGGTCTTCCAGGGCTACCACGGCAGCCCGGAGGCGACGGCGGAGGTGCTGTCGGAGGACGGCTGGCTGCGCACCGGGGACATCGGCTCCTTCAACGACCGGGGCTTCCTGCGGATCACGGGGCGCAAGAAGGAGCTGATCGTGACGGCGGGGGGCAAGAACGTGGCCCCGGCGGCACTGGAGGACCGGCTGCGCGGGCACCCGCTGGTATCCCAGGTGCTGGTGGTGGGCGACAACCGCCCTTGCATCGGGGCACTGGTGACCCTGGACGCGGAGATGCTGCCCCTGTGGCTGTCCAGCCACGGCCTGGAGCAGATGGACGTGGTGGACGCCGCTAGCGACCGACGGGTGCGTGCAGCCCTGGAGCAGGCGGTGGCGCGCGCCAACGAGGCGGTGTCGCGGGCGGAGTCGATCCGCACCTTTAAGGTGCTGCCCACGGACTTCACGGTGGCGAACGGCCTGCTGACGCCGTCCATGAAGGTGCGCCGGGCCCAGGCCGCGGAGCGCTTCGCCACGGAGATCGACTCCCTCTACGAGCGCCTGTGACGGGCGGGGAGGGCGGAGCCGCCCTCAGCGGGGCTGGTCCGGCTCCGTCTCCCCGTGCTCCTCACGGATAGCCACGTGGTGGCGGATCACCTCAGAGACGATGAAGGTGAAGAACTTCTCCGCGAACACCGGGTCCAGGCCGGAGTCCTCTGCCAGGGCCCGCAGCCGGGCAACCTGACGCTCCTCCCGGGCCGGGTCGGCCGGGGGCAGGTCCAGGCGGGCCTTGAGCAGCCCCACCTGCTGGGTGCAGCGGAAGCGCTCCGCGAGCAGGTGCACCAGGGCGGCGTCGAGATTGTCGATAGTGGCCCGGTAGTGGGCTAGCTCTGCGGGGACGCCGGGCACGTCCCGCTCCACCCGCTCGCTGCCTGCGTGCGCCGCCCGCTTCCCGGCAGGGCTCATGCGGTGCGGCTCCGCCCGGGCCTGGCCGCCGGGGCACCCGCGGTGGTCTCGTAGCGTGGCGCCCGCTTTCCTGCCACGGCCTCGGCGTCAACGACCACGCGCCCCACCTCCGGGCGGGAGGGCACCTCGAACATGGCGGTGCCTAGCACCTCCTCCACGATCGAGGTCAGGCCCCGGGCCCCCGTCTTGCGCGCCAGGGCCAGCTCGGCGATCCCACGCACCGCCTCCGGGGTGAAGACCAGCTCCACGCCGTCCAGGCTGAACAGGTACTCGTACTGGGCCACCAGTGCGTTCTTGGGCTCGGTCATGACGCGCACCAGCTCGGGCATCCCCAGGTCCTGCACGGTGGCGATCACCGGCAGGCGGCCGATGAACTCGGGGATCAGCCCGAACTTGTGCAGGTCCTCCGGGCGCACCGGCGAGGAGAACACGTCCTTGGCGCTGTCCTTGGCCAGGGTGGCCCCGAAGCCCACCAGCTGCGTGCCCGCCTCCTTGCGCTCCCGCTGGCGGACGATCTCCTCGATCCCCGCGAAGGCCCCGGCGGCGATGAACAGGATGTTGGTGGTGTCGATCTCCAGGAACTCCTGGTGGGGGTGCTTGCGCCCGCCCCCCGGGGGCACGGAGGCGGTGGTGCCCTCAATGATCTTGAGCAGGGCCTGCTGCACGCCCTCGCCGGAGACGTCCCGGGTTATGGAGGGGTTCTCCGCCTTGCGGCCGATCTTGTCGATCTCATCGATGTAGATGATGCCCTTCTCGGCCCGCTTGATGTCCCCGTCGGCGGCCTGGATGAGCTTGAGCAGGATGTTCTCCACGTCCTCGCCCACGTACCCGGCCTCGGTCAGGGCGGTGGCGTCCACGATGGCGAAGGGCACGTCCAGGAGCTTGGCCAGGGTGCGGGCCAGGTGGGTCTTGCCGGTGCCGGTGGGACCCAGCAGCAGGATGTTGGACTTGCCGAGCTCCAGGTCCTCTCCCTCCGCCACGGAGCGCTCACGCACCTGCACGCGCTTGTAGTGGTTGTAGACGGCCACGCTCATGGCGCGCTTGGCGGCCTCCTGGCCGATCACGTACTGGTTGAGGAAGTCGAAGATCTCCTGGGGCTTGGGCAGCTCCAGGGGCACGCCGGCGTTGCCCTCGGCGCCCTCCTCCTCGACGATCTCGTTGCACAGCTCGATGCACTCGTCACAGATGTAGACGCCCGGGCCTGCGATGAGCTTCTTCACCTGTTTCTGGCTCTTTCCGCAGAAAGAGCACTTGAGCAGGTCCACGCTCTCGGCGTTACGTGCCACGTGTTTCCCCTACCTGTAAATGGGCAAGCTGCGCCCCGGGAGCCGGGGAGCACCACCAGCCTATTAGGTCCCGCTCCCCCGCGCGAGAGCCGCGCCCGGCGCGCCCCTGAACGTTCACCGGCCCTCCCCCTCCACCCACCTGTGCATTTCGGCTCGACTTGTGCGGGAAAACCGCACAAGTCGAGCCGAAATGCACCAGTCAGGGGGCGGGCGCGCCCGTCAGGCGGAGTGCGGGCAGCCCGTCAGGCGGAGTGCGGGGAGGCCGTCAGGCGGAGTGCGGGGAGGCCGGGGCCTTGCGGGAGGCGAGCACCTGGTCCACGATCCCGTACTCCTTGGCGCCCTCGGCGGTCAGGATCTTGTCGCGCTCCAGGTCCTGGTGGACCTTGGCCAGGTCCTGCCCGGTGTGGGAGGCCAGGGTCTGCTCCAGCCAGCCACGCATCCGGTCGATCTCGTTGGCCACGATCTCGATGTCGGAGGCCTGCCCCTGCACGCCCTCCATGGCGGGCTGGTGGATCAGCACCCGGGCGTTGGGCAGGGCCAGACGGCGGCCCGGGGAGCCCGCCGCCAGGATCACGGCCGCCGCGGAGGCTGCCTGCCCCAGGCAGACGGTCTGGATCTGCGGCTTGATGTACTGCATCGTGTCGTAGATCGCGGTCAGGGCAGTGAAGGAGCCGCCGGGGCTGTTGATGTACATGGTGATCAGGCCGTCCGGGTCCTGGGACTCCAGGACCAGCAGCTGGGCCATGACGTCGTCGGCGCTGGTGTCGTCCACCTGCACGCCCATGAAGACGATCCGGTCCTCAAAGAGCTTGGAGTAGGCGTCCTGACGCTTGAAGCCGTAGGCGGTGCGCTCCTCGAACTGGGGCATGACGTACCGGGCCGCGGGCAGGGCGGCAGGGTCCACGCCTGCGGCAGCGACCTGGCGGGCGACGGCGTCGAAGTAGGGGCGGGAGCTGGTCATATCAGTTCTCTCCGTTCTGCTGGATCTCACGGGCGGAGGAAACGATGTGGTCCACGAAGCCGTACTCCAGGGCCTCGGGCGCGCTGAACCAGTGGTCACGGTCTGAGTCGCGGATGATCTCCTCCACGGTGTGGCCGGTCTTCTCCGCGGTGATCTCCGCGAGCTCCTGCTTCATCTTGATGATTAGGTCGGCGTTGATACGGATGTCGGTGGCGGAACCGCCTGCACCGCCGGAGGGCTGGTGCATGAGCACGCGTGCGTGGGGGGTGATGTAGCGCTTGCCCTTGGCTCCGGCACTCAGGAGGAACTGCCCCATGGAGGCAGCCATGCCGGTGGCCACGGTGACGACGTCGGGCTGCACGTACTCCATGGTGTCGTAGATGGCCATGCCTGCGGTCACGGAGCCACCGGGGCTGTTGATGTACAGGTAGATGTCCCGCTCAGGGTCCTCCGCGGCGAGCAGGAGCATCTGGGCGCAGATAGCGTTGGCGTTGTCGTCACGCACCTCGGAGCCGAGCCAGATGATCCGCTCCTTGAGAAGGCGGTTGTAAATGGAGTCGGTCAAACCCAGGCCGGCAGCGGGGGTCTCGGCCACGGGCGTGGTCCGCGCAGTCAGCTCGCTCACGTCAGTCCTCTCGTCTCTGTTGCCTGACAACGCTAACCCGGACCGCTGGCTGTTCATGCCCCTCACGGCGTCTTTTCGCTCACGGCCCAGTGCGGCAGTGCCTGCCCGCCCAGCCTTCGCTGCCGCAGCCGTACGGTCGCGGTCGGCCCAGGCACGCAGCCGACGACGACGCAGGCGGGCCGCCCCCACTTGCCTGGGAGCGGCCCGCCTGGGGTCCTCAGCGCTGCTAGGGCGCGCCCTCACTTGGCGCTAGGGGCCGAGGGGGTGCTGGCGGAGGAGGCGCTGGAGGCGGAGGACACCGGGGCGGCGACCTTCTCGACCTGGGAGACCAGGGCAGCGGCGTCGGCCTCGTCGGAGCCGATGAACTCAGTCAGGTCAACGGTCTCGCCCTTGGAGTCCTTGACGGTGACGTGGCGCAGGGCCATGGCCAGGGACTTGTTGCGGGCGATCTCGGAGACGAAGGCGGGGATCTGGCCGGCCTTCTGGGCACCCTGCATGAACTGGCCGGGCTCCATGCCGTACTGCTGGGCGGTCTGGATCAGGAACTCGATCAGCTCCTCCTGGCCCACGCCGACCTCCATGGACTCGGCCAGGACGTCGAGGATGACCTGGTCGCGCAGGTTGGTGGCGACCTCCTCCCGGATCTCCTTGGCGTGCTCCTCGTCGTCGGCCTTGCCCTCGGCGGCGAGGTGCTGCTTGACCTCGTGGTCTACGGCGGCCTCCGGGACCTGGCAGTCCACCTCAGCGCGGATCCTCTCCAGGAGGGCGTCACGGGCCGCGACAGCCTGCTCACCGGTCTTGCGCTCGGTGACCTGCTTCCTCAGGTCCTCGCGCAGCTCCTCGATGGTGTCGAACTCGGAGGCCATCTGGGCGAAGTCGTCGTCGGCCTCGGGCAGCTCGCGCTCCTTGACCGCGGTGGTGGTGACGGTGACCTCCGCCTCCTCACCGGCGTGCTCGCCACCGGCCAGGGTGGTGGTGAAGGTGGCGGACTCGTCGGTCTTGAGGCCGCGCAGGGCGGTGTCCAGGCCCTTGAGCATGTTGCCCTTGCCGATCTCGTAGGAGATGCCGGAGACGGAGTCCACCTCCTCGCCGTCGATGACGGCCTTGAGGTCGATGGTCACGAAGTCACCGGTCTTGGCCTTGCGGCTGACGGCCTTGAGGGAGCCGAAGCGGGCGCGCAGGTTGTCCAGCTCGGTGTCCAGGTCCTCGTCGGTGACCTCCACGGCGTCAACCTCCAGCTCCACGCCGTCGAGGGCAGGCAGCTCGACCTGCGGGCGCACGACGACCTCCACGGTGAAGCCCAGCTGGCCACCGTTGGGGCCGGTGACTGCGGGCAGCTCGGTGACCTCGATCTCCGGCTGGAGCATGGGGACGCGGCCGGACTCCATCATGGCCTGACGGTAGAGGTCAGGCATCTTGTGGTTGATGGCCTCCTGGATGACGGTGCCGCGGCCCACACGCTGGTCGACGACGCGGGCGGGCACCTTGCCGCGCCGGAAGCCAGGGACCTGGATCTGGGAGCCGATCTCCTTGTAGGCGGCGTCGAGGCTGGGCTTGAGCTCCTCGTAAGGGACCTCGACGGTCAGCTTGATGCGCGTGGGGTCAAGGTTCTCGACAGTGCTCTTCACGGGGGTCTACTCCGAATGCTTGGAATCTGTGGTGGCGCGGGGAGCAGCAGGCTTCTCGCGGACGCCCCTGGGCGGCGTCAGTCCGTGCCATCTTAGGGCAACTGCCAGGAGAGTCGAAAAATGAGGCCAGGCACAGGGCCCCAGGGGCCCCGACCACCTGGTCAGCGCCCAGAACCTGGCACCAAGGCGGCGGGCCACGGCTTTTATCTGACCCCTCACCCCCACCCCCTTGAGGATGTATACAAAACTTTTGTATCCACATTCTATGAACTACAAAGCAGATCAATCCCTTTGGTTGATATGACAGCCTGCGTTCATAGAATGAGACCCACGTCACCTGAGGTTATCGACAACCTACTGCTGTCATTAGCAATATTGTTTGCCACCGCAGGGGGCACCGTCGGCACGTTGCCTTTACCGGAGAGCCCCTGTACCAGTGACAACAGCTCAAGGAACACCTCACATGAAGATGAAAAGACGATTCCTCACGGCACTTGCATCGCTGCTCGCCCTGGCGTCGATCGGAGCACCAGCTGCGGTGGCTGCGCCGCACTCACCCGCACATCCCGTCAGCCACCAGGCCCAGGCCGCTGCGGGCCAGCGCCCGGTCTACGCCATCGCGCACCGGGTGCTGACCAGGCAGGGCGTCGACGACGCCCTGGACGCGGGTGCGAACGCCCTGGAGGTCGACCTCACCGCCTGGACGAAGTCCGGCTGGTGGGCGGACCACGACGGCCTGCCCACCAGCGCCGGGGACACTGCTGAGACCCTGTTCCGTCATATCGCCCAGCGCCGCCAGGAAGGCAGGACGATCAGCTTCGTCTGGTTGGACATCAAGAACCCTGACCACTGCAGCCCCCAGCACCCCGTCTGCTCGATCAGCAGGCTGCAGGACCTGGCCCGGAGCACCTTCGAGGCCCAGGGAGTGCACGCCCTGTACGGCTTCTACAAGACCGTAGGCGGTCCGGCGTGGAAGCAGGTCTCCTCCTCCCTCAACGATCTTGAGGCCGTGGCGGTCAGTGGTACCGCCCAGTCCGTGCTCAACGACTACGAGAGCCTGTCCGGCAGGCAGGTCCCTGCCGCCAAGCGGGTCGCGGACTACGGCTACTACAACCTGAACCAGGGCTTCGGCCCCTGCACCCGCGGCTGGGACCGCACCTGTGACCAGCTGCGCCTCGCCAGCGAGGCGCGTGACCAGGGGCGGCTCGGCAAGACCTTCGGCTGGACCGCCGCCGCAGGTCAGGGCGGCCGCGTAGCCGACCTGCTGGGGCAGGCTCATGTCGACGGCATCATCGCGGGCTTCAAGGCCACCCACTTCTACAAGCACCCGCACACTGACGAGGCCATCGCCTTGATCCGTGGCTGGGTGGCCTCGCACCCCGAGACGCACCGCATGGCCACCAACGAGGACGATCCCTGGTGATACTGGGCCTGCCAGGCTGAGACACCTTCGCGGGGTGGGGCCCCGGCGCTGCCGGGCGCCCCACCCCGCTGCGGCTACTGCCTGCCAGCGGGCCCCGGGCACTGCCGCTCCGTCAGCCCTCCAGGCACCGGGAGGCTGGCCGCCCTGTCTGGGACCGGCCCACGCGACTGCGGCTCAGCGCAGGGGGACGCTGCGCCCGCCCACGACCTTGGCGAGCACGGCACGTGGGGCGCTGCCTACCTCACGTACCGCCGTGAGCGTGCGTTCGTGGACGGGGCGGGCGTCGGCGTCGTCGGCGGCGGTGAAGCGGACGGTGACGCGAGGCTCCCCACGTACGACGTCCACCTGAAAGGCCTCCAGGGCGGTGGTGCGGGTGACCGCCTGCCGGGCGGCCTGCTCCACGGCGTCAGGCTGCTGGCCTGGCCTCAGGGCCCCGATCGTCAGGATGCTGCGGTAAGAGGGCATAGCCCCAGCCTAGAGGAGGGCCTGGTGCCACCAGGGGTCGGGGTGGCGGGATTTGAACCCACGATCTCCTGCTCCCAAAGCAGGCGCGCTACCAAGCTACGCCACACCCCGTCACGGCCGTGGCCGTGCTGTGCCGCTCAGGCCAGGCGACCGGCCCTCGCGCAACGCAAAAGGTAGCACGCCTGAGCCCGTGGTCCGCCACCGTGCCGTGCCACCTAAGTCACTCACCCAGTCACCGTGGCCTGGGGAACCGTCCAGGGCTGGCCCAGTCCGGCCGCCGCGCTCCCCCAGTCACCGCGGCCCAGGCAGTCGCCGCGGCCCAGGCAGTCGCCGCGGCCTAAGGTCCCGGGGGTGCACGTCTGTGATCCCGGTACCGCTGGGCCGCGCTGCTGGCAGGGATACACACCAGCACCTGGCAAGCAGAGCAGCCGCCCCGGACTCATCTAGGCGCTTAGGCCTACGACGGGTTATCCTGCCGGTGGTCACAGCGTGTGTGACCTCTGCCCCCTGAGAAAGGAACGTTACATGGCTGAAGACCAGGCTCCCGGAGCCCTCGCCTCCGTCGGGTTCAACGTGATCTCCGCTGTCAAGAAGGCCCTCTCCGGCGAGGACGCTCCGGCCGAGCCCGCTCCCGTGGAGGAGGCTGTCGCCGCCGAGGCCACGCCAGTCGAGGAGGCTCCGGTAGAGGCGGCCCCGGTCGAGGAGGTCGTCCCCGTGGAGGAGGCCGCCCCGGTGTCCGAGGAGCCTCCCGCCGTTGAGGAGACCCCGGTCGTGGAGGAGGCCCCCGCCGTCGAGGAGGCTCCCGCCGCTGCGGAGACCCCCGACATCGACGCCCTGGCCGACGCCGTGATCCGCGGCGACTACGGCAACGGCGAGGAGCGCGAGGCCGCCCTCGGCGACCTGTACGAGCAGGTGCAGGCCCGCGTCGACGAGAAGCTGTCCTGACCCAGCCCCTGGCGGCTCAGGCCGAGCCCGTCTATCTCCGCAGCGCCCTCTGGTAGCCACGCCCCGGCACCGGAGGGCGCTGCCGTGCTCCCCACAGGCGCGCCGGCTGCACGGGCAGACCGCCGACGGCGTCCCGCACCGCCGTCGCTACCCAGCCCGCAGCCGGTCCCCCAGGGCCTGCGCCCAGCCCACGGTCCGTGCGCGCTTGCCCGCCGTGACGACCAGGCCGTGGAACCGTCCGTGCTCCCTGGCTGACAGGCCTGCCTGGTGGACGCTGTCCTGGTGGAGCCGACGGGTGCCCTCATAGGTGCTGCCCACCGGCGCGCCCAGGGCCTCCAGCATCCTGCGCGCGTAGGCGTCGAAGACAAAGACCGGACGGTCGTAGACGTACAGGCAGATGACGTCCGCGGTCTCGGGGCCGACGCCGTTGACAGCGAGCAGGCTCTCCCGCAGCGCAGTATCCGGCATATCGGGCGCTTCCTCACCGTGCTCAGCCAGCCAGGCGGCCAGCCCCTTGAGCGTGGCAGCCTTGCGCGTGTAGGAGCCGGCCGGACGGATAAACCTCACCAGCTCCGCGTCCGGGCAGGAGCGCACGGCCTCTGGCGTGAGGCACTGTGCCTGCCGGAGGTGGGCCACTGCCTGCTCCACACTGGTCCAGGTGGTGTTCTGTGTCAGGACGGCCCCCACCATGACCTCGAAGCCGCTCTCCGCGGGCCACCAGGCCCCAATCTCGAAGCGCGCGTCCAACAGCTCGTAAAGGGCACGCCAGTCCATCTCCCCAGGCTACCGCGCCGCCTGCGGCCGCCTGCCCGCACCAGCACGGCAGCCCCGGGCTCCCACACTGTCCCAGCCGAGCCCACCCAGCCCCGGGGACGCGCTGGCAGGGTGCCCACTCCCAGCACACCGGTAGGCGCAAGGAGCCGCGCTGGAGCACGCGAACACGTTTCTCATGAGGGAGCGCCGTTGCCGGTTGCCCGGAAACGGCGCCACTTCAACAGAAAGTCTTGGACCAAAGGTGGTCACGATGGATACAAGAGCCGGGGTGGGTGCATAACCAAGCCAAGTGGGTGCACTGCGAGGCCCGGTGGGTGCATCTCTGGGTACAGGTGGGTGCAAAGCCGGGCCTGGTGGGCGCGCCGCTAGGTGCGGACTGGTTCACATTTCGCGCGAAAACGATTCAGAGGCGCAACGGACCGGATGTCAAATTGATGAGGTGTCATGAGAAATTGTGGAGTCGGCTTGCTGACTCCAAAGGAACTTATTTATGAGGTAGTAACTGACAACAAGTATGGAATCGCCGTGCGAGGTGTCCCTCGGGAGCCGTTTTTCCGGGCCTCCAGGTGCCATTTTTATCCAGAACACCCTTCGCAACACGAAAGTTTGTGCTGGAACACGTGCCTTGGGATCGGAGCACATCACCTCTCGTGATGTTCGGGTGGATGCAACCAGTGGTTGCGGGAGACATGTGGTTGCTCTGTGGATCGCAACCGTTGGGTGGTGGATGTGCATCGTCCTCACTGGCACAGTGGAGGAGGAACCGCCACAGGGGAATCGGATGTCAGCCGCCTCTCCTACGGCCTAAGTGCAGGAGTTGCCATGTCCTTTAGTGCGAACCTTCAGTACCTGAGGTCCAGTCGTGGCCTCACCCAGGAGCGTTTGGCTGTCCTGCTCGGGGTGTCGCGTCAGGCGATCTCCAAGTGGGAGTCGGACCGCACGGCGTGTGCACCACTGGGCTCGCCAGGCCGCCTCTCCAGTGCCCGTGCTCGCAGCAGCGGGTGCGCGCACCAAAAACATCGAGGTCGGCACCGGTGTGATTGATATGCGCTAGCACATGTCCGAGTCATGACACTCGTGAAGTGTGATGGAAACACTGAGACCCCCAGAAGCAGCGCTCCGGGGGTCTCCGCCATCCTCTCGTGGGTAGGAATCAGTCGTCGTCGAGGTCCTCCAGGACCTCGAACGGCGACTCGACGTCGCCGCGCCAGGCCTCCAGTCCCTCGCGCACCGCGAGCACCGCCACGACCAGCGCCGCGACCGAATCGGCCCACCACCAGCCGAACAGGCTGTTGAGGACCAGGCCGACGAACACCGTACCGGACAGATAGACACAGAGGATGAGCTGCTTGGCGTCGGCCATCACGCTCTTGGAGCCCAGCTCTCGCCCGGTGCGGACCTCGAACCACGCCAGCAGCGGCATGACGAGCAGGCTCAGCGCGGTGATGCCGAGGCCCAGCGGGCTGTGGTCGAGGCCCTCCTGGCCGACCAGCGCGAGCACCGCATCGATCGAGACGTAGGCGGCCAGCGCGAAGAAGGCGATGCCGATGGCCTTGACGGTGACTTTCTCCCACCGCTCGGGGTCCTTGCGCGTGAACTGCCAGGCGATGGCGGCCGCCGAGAGCACCTCGACGACTGAGTCGAGCCCGAAGCCGATGAGCGCGGCCGACGAGGCGAGGACGCCCGCCCAGACGGCGACGATGGCCTCGATCACGTTGTAGGTGATCGTGAAGCCGACGATGAAGCGAACGCGGCGGTGCAGGGTCGCGCGGCGCGCGGTGGTCAGGGCCTCGTTCACGCCTCCACCCCCGTCCCGCAGCTGCCCGGCACCGTGCACGCAGAGTCCACGCACGGCGCATGCTCGTCGACAGCCAGCGTCACGTCCACCAGCGCGACGAGCGCCGCCGCGAGGTGCGGGTCGGCGATCTCATAGCGGGTCTGCCGCCCCTCGGGCTCGCCGATGACGATCCCGCAGTCGCGCAGGCAGGTCAGGTGGTTCGAGACGTTCGAGCGGGTCAGGTTCAGCTCGCGCGAGAGCACGGCCGGATAGCTCGGGCCGTCGAGCAGGGTCATGAGTATCTTGGAGCGCGTCGGGTCGGCCATGGCCCGGCCGAGCCGGTTCATGACGTCGAGGCGCGAAGCAATAGTCAGCATGCACTGAACTATACAGTGCGCACTGACCAATGTCCAGGTGTAAGGGCTGCCGCACGCGCTCCGCGCGCCTGCCTTCGGGAACCGTGGTCACCTCTTCCGCCACCTCGGCCACTTCGACATCCCGCGACCGCGCCACGTCTCCACCAAGCTCGCAACCCAGCGGACGGACGCGAAGAGACCGTAGCCGGCCCCGGCGAGGCCCACAATGACCACGAGCCAGCGCCCGACGCCGAGCCACACGCTCCCATCCACGTCCAGCGCCCACTGAGCGCCCGTGATGAGCCCGACGATACCCATCCAGAGCCCGGCGACGACCACGACCACCGGCAGGAGAGCGAGGCACATTGCCGCGGCCGCCGACCAGAGCTGACGCGCTTCCAGCTTCGCCGTCGCCGCGATGATTCGCTCGGCCCGTTCGTTCGAGGCGTAGAGGTTCGCGGTCATCGTGGCCGCGGCCTCCCCGGCGACCTGCTCGACAGCCTTCTCGACCCGCTGAACCACCCCGCCGACCTGGCTCACGAGCTTCTGGTTCGCCGCGGCCTGCGCCTTGAGCCCCTCAATCGCCGAGGCCGTAGCCGCGCGATTCTTCTGTGCCTCCGCAACCAAGCTCCGCCACGCGGCATTCAAGCTCTCGCCGTTGAGACTCTGCGCGAACTCGCCGAGCGTGCTCGCGATCTCGTTCTGCCTGATCTCGATACTCGCGATCCTCGCGGACACGTCGCTGGAGGGCGAGGAGGTCGACGCCGGGGCCGTGATCCGCTCCAGCCGCCTCGTCGTCTCCTCGCCCATGACCTGTCTAGAAGCAACACATATGAGACACCCCTACCAACACAACAAACTAAACATCTAGCACAACAAACGAGACCCCAGAAGAGGGTACGCGGACAAAAGAGTCTATGCGCTGATATCCGAAAAAGAAGTCACAGTGATGCTGATAGGCAGCGGAGAAATAATCGGGGAATACATCCTAGATCCCAACAAGAACTACCGCGCAAGAAAGCAACCATAACTGTCTCATAAGTCCGGATAGATGCACCGGAAAAAGCACATGAAAGGGTGTCTCATTTCTCCGGCTAGATAAACGTGTGGCAAGACCTATGAACTGTCTCATATGTCTTGCCACATCACATTGGAGCGGGTGACGGGAATCGAACCCGCGCAATCTGCTTGGAAGGCAGAGGCTCTACCATTGAGCTACACCCGCGTTGGCACCACCGTGACGGCGGCGCACGACTCTACCCGCTCAGTCGGAGAGCAGCCCCATCTTGTAGGCCTTGGCCAGACGGCGCGGGATGGTGACCTCGCGGCCGGCCACGCGGATGGTGTTGAGCTCGGTCAGCTCAGCCTTCCACTGCGAACGACGCTTACGGGTGTTGCTGCGGGACATCTTCCGCTTCGGCACTGCCATGAGCCCGCTCCTCTCAAAAGTCTGTGGATCCGCAGATCCGTGAAACTGGACCGAGGGACACCCTAACGAATCCCACCCCCGGCTTCCAGCCAGCACAGCCAGCAGGCGTGTGAGATCAGTCCCGTCAGCCCCCGCCTGGCCACTGGTGGGACTGCCGACGGCGCAGCCGCCCCCTCCCCAGAGCCTCCCTGGCCCCGTACCTTATGCCCGCCCCCTCCTGCCCCGGCCCGGCGTCTCCTGCCTGGCGCGACCAGGGCGCCCGCTCGGAACGCCCCCGGTAATGAGAGCATGGCTCCATGCCTGACGCCCCCACGCTCACCCTGGCCCGTGGCGAGCAGCCCGAGACCGACCTGGAGATCAAGCGCTCGCACTTCCTGGGGCAGGCTGCCCGCACCAGCACCGAGGCGGAGGCCCGCACCTTCATCGCCACGGTGCGCAGCCGCTACCCCGACGCACGCCACCACTGCTCCGCCTTCGTGGTCAACGGCGGGCCCGGAGCACTGCCCATCGAGCGCTCCAGCGACGACGGCGAGCCCTCGGGCACGGCCGGCACCCCCATGCTGGAGGTGCTGCGCGGCTCGGGCCTGAGTGAGGTGACCGTCGTCGTGACCCGCTACTTCGGGGGCGTCCTGCTGGGCACCGGCGGGCTGGTGCACGCCTACACGCAGGCTGCCTCCGCCGCCCTGGCCGCCGCCAGCCGGGTGCGCCTGGAGACCCGCCACCTGTGGGAGGTAGCGGTCCCGGTTCCGCAGGCCGGACGCCTGGAGGCGGAGCTGCGGGCCCAGCCGGACACCCCGCAGCTGGCCGGGCTGGACGTGACCGGCACCCTGTGGGGGCCCACCCACGCCGTCATCACCGTGACCACCGCCAGCGCCGACCCTACGGCCCTCAACGCGCTGCTCGCGGGCCTGACACGGGGCGAGGCCAGTGCGCAGGCCGCTGGCAGCCAGGTCGTGGAGACCCCCGTGTGAGGACTGGGGACGCCCGCGGCCAGCACCGTCCCAGGAAGCAAGCAGGCTCGGCGGGAACAGAAGTCCACGGTCCGGCGTTCCCTCAGGGCAGGCGGCCTCGGGCCACGCCGAACGCGTCAGGTCCTAGGGCCCGGCCCCAAGGCACCCCGGGACCGCCGTCGAGGTGGCGCCACCGGCCCACCAGCCGCGGCAGCAGCCGCAGCATCCCGAACCAGCGCAGCGCCAGTGACAGCCCGCGCAGGACGCCGTCCAGACCAGCCCGTCAAGGAGACACGAAGACACCATGAGCATCGCCAGCAACGTCACCGAGCTTGTCGGCTCCACCCCGATCGTCCGCATCAACCGGCTCACCGACGGCGCGCCCGCCACCGTGCTGGCCAAGCTGGAGTCCTTTGAGCCGGCAGGCTCCGTCAAGGACCGGATCGCCCTAGCCATCATCCGCGCGGCCGAGGCCGACGGCAGCCTCCAGCCCGGCGGCACGATCATCGAGGCCACCAGCGGCAACACGGGCGTAGGCCTGTCCATGGTGGGCGCGGCCCTGGGCTACCGGGTGGTCATCACCATGCCGGAGACCATGTCCAAGGAGCGGCGTGCCATCATGCGGGCCTTCGGCGCCGAGCTGGTCCTGACCACGGAGGGCGGCGTGGCTGGCGCCGTCAAGAAGGCCCAGGAGATCCAGGCCGTGACCCCTAACTCCGTGCTCGCCTCCCAGTTCGCCAACCCGGCTAACCCCGCCGTGCACCGGGCCACAACCGCCCAGGAGATCCTGTCCGCCACCGGCGGCCAGATCGACGCCTTCGTGGCCGGGATCGGCACCGGCGGGACGCTCACCGGCGTCGGCCAGGTGCTGCGCGAGCAGGTCCCCGGAATCAAGGTGTTCGGGGTGGAGCCCGCCGAGTCCCCGCTGCTGGCCGAGGGGCAGGCCGCCCCCCACAAGATCCAGGGCCTGGGCCCCAACATCGTGCCCGAGGTGCTCGACCAGCAGGTCTGGGACGAGCTGCTGCACATCGAGGGAGACCTCGCCCTGGAGTACGCCCGCCGCGCCGCCAAGGAGGAGGGCCTGCTGGTGGGCATCTCCTCCGGCGCGGCCCTGGCCGCCGCCGCCCAGCTGGCCCAGCGTCCGGAGCTGGCGGGCAGGACCATCCTGACGGTGCTGCCGGACACCGGTGAGCGCTACCTGTCCACCGCGCTCTTCGCCGAGTACCTGAACTGAGCCACGGCTCTCACACCGGCGGCCACCTCCCGGGAACAGGCGGGCGGCCGCCGGTGTTTGCAAGGCCGGGAGCGCGGCGCACCGGCCGTGCCCCACGGCACCGCGCCGGCGTCGTCCCGCAGGAGAACCCATGCACGATTCTGACCACACTGTCCTGGACCTGATCCGCGAGGACCTGGCCACCGCCCGCCGCCGGGACCCGGCGGCCCGCTCCAGCCTTGAGGTGGCCCTGCTGTACCCCGGCGTGCACGCCCTGTGGGCCCACCGGGCGGCGCACAAGCTCTGGCACAAGGGCTTCCGCTTCACGGCGCGGGCCCTGTCCCAGGCGGCCCGGAACCTCACCGGGGTGGAGATCCACCCGGCGGCCTCGATCGGCCGGCGCTGCTTCATTGACCACGGCATGGGGGTGGTCATCGGGGAGACGGCGGAGGTCGGCGAGGACGTGCTGCTGTTCCACGGCGTGACGCTGGGCGGGGTGTCCATGAGCCCCGGCAAGCGCCACCCCACGATCGGCAACCGCGTGCAGATCGGGGCCGGGGCCAAGGTGCTGGGGCCGGTGACGGTGGAGGACGGGGCGAGCGTCGGCGCGAACGCCGTGCTGGTCAAGAACCTGCCTGCGGACCACGTGGGCGTCGGGGTGCCCGCGCGGGCGCGCAGCCGCCACACCGACCCCGAGCTGCTGCTGGACCCCACCGCCTACATCTGACCCCACCTCCCGCGAGACCGGGACATATGGCTCGCGAGACCGGTAAGGGGAACCTTACTTACTGGGGTGGTGAGCTTGCGTGACCAATGGAGTGGGGCGCGGTGACGACGGCAGGACGCCACAACAGAGCCGCAGGGAGCAAGCGCGTGGTGCACGCGCGGGCAGAGCGGAACCGCTACGCCAGTGACAAGCGCCCCCACCGTCGCTGCCGCCGGTACGCCCGGGCGGGACCTACCCGGCGTCCCCGCCCACACTCCTCCCCCACGTCCCCCACTCCCCCACGGGAACCGTTTGCGTCAGCCAGCCCGACGCCGCAGCCCCGGCCCCGCCGGAACCGTGTGCGGCAGACGCACCTAGGCCGTCGCCCCGAGCGCGAGCCGCCGCAGGCAGGCTCAACGCAGCCGCGTGCCGCCCGCGAGCGCACGCAGGTGCCGGAATACCTCTCCCCCACTGGCACGCGCCCCGTTGTGCTCCCACTCGCTAGTAACCCAGGTGCGCATTCCAGGGAGCAGCGAGGCGGTCTCCAGGGAGGTGCTCATGGGCACGAACAGGTCCCGGACGTAGACGGCGGCGGCCCCCGGAGTGCCAGCGGCACGCAAGGCGTCGACGTCGTAGATGCGGGGCCACTCGTGGACCGCCAGGATCTCGGCCACCTCCAGCCAGGGGCGCAGCAGCGGGTCCTCGCGCAGGGCGGCACGGGTGACGTGCTCGCCGGTCAGGAGGGTGGGGTCGGCGTCGTAGCTGCTGGGGCGGGTGCGCTCGGCGGCCCAGCCGGTGGTCCCGCCGTCGGCCCAGCAGGACTCGTGGATGACGGCGTACAGGGGGTTGCGGCCACTGAAAGGCAGGCAGCGTTCCAGGTCGTACCGGAAGGCGGCAGAGTCCAGGGACAGCTCCAGGAGGTGGTGCAGGGCGTCGAGGCCGCCGCTGGCGCCCAGCTGGGCGCCCAGGCCGCGCAGCCGCTCGGGGCTGACGGGGACGCCGTGGGCGGTGGTGACCTCACCGCGCGCGGCCGCCTCCATCAGGGCAGCCATCCGGTCACGGTCCTGGGGGTAGCGGGCGTAGAGCTCTGCCGTCTTGGCCTGTGCCGCCTGGTAGGTGAGGACGTAGACCTCGTCGATGCTGTGGCCGACGGCGGGCAGGCCGCCAGTCAGGTAGGCGGTCTCGACGGCGTCGGCGTGAGTGGACAGGTAGCGGGTGACGCAGAACCCGCCGAAGGACTGGCCCAGCAGGCTCCAGCGCTCCAGCCCGAGCGCGCGCCGCAGGTCCTCGCAGTCCTCCACGATCTCGTCGGCACGCAGGTGGGTGAGCAGGCGGGCGGTCCCGGCGGCACTGCCTCCGACCTCAGGCTGGCTGACTGGGGTGGAGCGCCCGGTGCCCCGCTGGTCCAGGAGGATGACGCGGTGGTGCTCCAGGAGCGCGCCGAGCCAGCCGAGCCCGGCGTCGGCGCTGGGGCGGGGGGACTCGAATCCGGGGCCGCCCTGGAGGAACAGCAGCGGGGGCTTGGCCAGGGGGTCGTTCCCGCCACCGGGCTCCGCCAGGGCTACCTCCCGCGCGTAGACGGTGATGGTGCGGCTGCCGTCCGGGAGCGTGTCGCCCTGGCCGGAGCGGTCCAGGGGGACGGTCAGGTGCAGGTCGCGGGTCAGGAGCCCGGCGGTGCTGGCCGACCAGGGGCTGGCGTGCAGGGCAGAGGCTTCAGATGCGGTCACGACCCACACCCTATGCGCTCCCCACCCAACCCCCTTGTTTGCCGCGAGACCGGGACATATGTACCGCGAGACCGGTAAGGGTGCCCTAAGATCATGTGGTCGCGGTGTCCTGCACGAGCGGTGCCCTGTGAGCCAGGCACCTGCAGAGGACACCAACGCCCGCCTGGGTACCCAAGCGGCAAAAGCACATTCGGCCGGTTGGCCATGGACCCGCTCCTGCGCCACATGGTCGCGCAGGGCCTTGTTGCACACACCAGAGCAGGCCCGTCTGAGGGCGCTACAGGGGACTTCCCCTACGATCACGCGGTTCCATCTGCAGCAGCCCGCTCCTTGGCCACCCCCGGACCCCCGCTAGATGTGCGACGGCGACCTCGATGCACACCCAGCGCAGTCGTCATGAACATACTGAGAACCAGAACCGTTGAAATCCCTGTGGTCCGACAGCAGGCAAGCAGTCCCGTGCGCACAACCCGCACCATCCAGGACGCCCAGGCCCACCACGCGTCCCTGGCGACGCCGTCACCCAGCACCACCCGCAGCACCAAGACCACCCAAGCCCCTTGCGTGCCCCGACGACGTCGCCACCAACCGCGCCCGCGCCACCCAGGGCACGAGGGCCCACCACCTACACGCCCCCTCTCCACCAAGCACGCCTGCGGCGGGAGCGCCACCGACGTAGGCAGCCGTCCCCCGCCCACCAACCACCCCCAGCTATCCACAACTAAGGCTACCCTTACCGATCTCGCGAGCCATATGTCCCGGTCTCGCGAGCCATATGTCCCGGTCTCGCGGCAAGCAACGGGGGAGTTAGTGGGACTGGCAGCGGGGGCACCAGAACAGGGCGCGCCCCGCGACCTCAGCCCGCCGCACCCGGGCCCCACAGCGCAGGCAGGGCCGCCCCTCCCGGTGGTAGACGTACCAGCGGCCCGCCTCCTGGTCCTCCGGCGGCAGCGGCACGGGCACGTCGTCAGCGTCCACGGTGGTGATGAGCCCGGTCTCCACGCCGTCCCGCATCAGGGGCACCAGGTCGTCCCAGACGGCCCGCAGCCGCTGCTCGCTCACGGCGCTGCCGGGGCGCGCGGGGGCCACGCCGCAGCGGAACAGCACCTCGGCCCGGTAGATATTGCCCACCCCGGCCAGCACCGACTGGTCCATCAGCAGCTCGCCGACGCTCTTGCGACGCCGCCGTGCCGCCGCCACGAAGACAGCCCGCTCCCCGTCCTCACGCAACGGGTCCGGCCCCAGGCGACGGCGCACCGCCGCCACCCCCTCGCTGTCCAGCAGCTCGCAGGCGGCGGGGCCGGTCAGGTCGGCGCAGCCGTGCTCCCCCAGGAGCCGCAGGCGCACCGCCCCACGGGGAGCGGGCGGCTCCCACTCCCCCACCGACGGCGCCTGCGCACCCGGCCCGTCCGGGTCCGCTGCCACGGAGCCCTCACCTCGGGCCACGGCCTGCTCGCCGCGCTCACCGACCCGACGCCGGGGCGCGCCGATGGCGTGCGGGGCCTGGAAGGCGGCGTCGCCGTCGAAGGTCCAGGAGCCGTAGAGCCCCAGGTGCACGCGCAGCCAGGTGACCTCCGGGGACTCAAGCGGCACGTCGGCCTGGGGCGCGAAGGGCACGAACAGGTGCTTGCCGTGCGCGTGGGCCCCCAGCAGCACCTGACCGTCCAGGCGCGCGGCCCCGCTGGCAAAGCGCCCTTGCGGGGAGGACGCCTGGAGGCGCTGTCCGCTCCACAGCTCGGCCAGCGCCTTGGCCAGCCGGTGGATGGTGTGGCCCTCAGGCACCGGTCAGCGGCGCTCCGCCTCGAAGGCGGCGATCTGGCTGATGCGCCGCACGTGGCGCTCGTCGCCGCTGAAGGGCTCGGCAATAAACAGGTCCACCAGGTGGAAGCAGTAGTCCAGGTCGTGCTGGCGGAACCCGATGGAGATGACGTTGGCGTCGTTGTGCGCGCGAGCCAGGCGGGCGGTGTCCTCGTTCCACACGAGGGCGGCGCGCACCCCGTCCACCTTGTTCGCGGCGATCTGCTCGCCGTTGCCGGAGCCGCCGATCACCACACCCAGGCTGCCGGGGTCGGCCACCACGCCCTTGCCGCAGTCGATGCAGAAGGAGGGGTAGTCGTCCAGGGGCTCGTACTCGTGGGCCCCGTGGTCGATGACCTCGTGCCCAGCGTCCTGCAGGTGCTTGACGAGCTCGTTCTTGAGCTCGAAGCCCGCGTGGTCGGTGGCGATATGGATGCGCATGTCCTGAATTGTGCCTCAGCAGCGGCCGTGGGCCTAACCTCACCAGAGCCTCCGGCTCTGGGCCCGGGCAGGGCCTTGAGCGGGCCGGTGGCAGGAGGCCCAGCGCTTGAGGGTGGGCCACGAGACCTGGAACCGGGCGGCAGCATCGGAGACCGGCACACCCGGATCAACCACGGGGCGAGCCACGGTCGGACGCCGCTCGGGGCTTGGTGCTGCGTCAGCGTGGGCCGCAGGAGGGCCTGCCTGGCTGGAGCGCTGCCGTCGCCAGCAGGACGCGCCCCGCCCCAGGCCCAGGACTTCACGCACAGCAGGCTCGAAGTGTCCGGATCTATGACAAACGACGTCGGGCAGCGCGGAGCCTCACCGTCGATCCGCATGATTCCACGGTCCTCACAGGGCCGGGCCGAGTCAGCAGCGGTCTTTGTCATCGTTCTGGACACCTGGCCGCCGCAGACCTTTCGGCTAGCGTGTGCTCATGACTGAAACCTCACCCTCCGCCCCCGCCCCGGTCCTCGCTGGCGTGCTGGAGACCGCCGCCCAGGACCTGTCCGTGCGCCCGCAGGACGACCTGTTCCGCCACGTCAACGGAGCCTGGCTGGCGACGGCGCAGATCCCCGCTGATCGGCCCGCCACCGGTGCCTTCACCCAGCTGCGTGACGAGGCCGAGCTGGCCTGCCGCCAGATCGTGGAGGAGTGTGCCGGGCAGGTCTCCTCCGGCGCCGCCGCAGACGGTAGCGAGCAGGCCAAGATCGGGGCGCTCTACGCGACCTTCATGGACGAGGCCCGGATCGAGGCCCTGGGGGCTGAGCCGCTGCGGGCTGAGCTGGAGCCGGTGCTGCGGGCGGCCTCCAAGGAGGAGCTGGCTCGCCTGCTGGGAGCACGCCTGGCGATCGGCTTCACCGGCCCGGTGAGCGTGGGGGTGGAGGTGGACCTCAACGACCCGGAGCGCTACACCACCTGGATGGGCCAGTCCGGCCTGGCGCTGCCTGACGAGTCCTACTACCGGGAGGAGTCCCAGGCGGAGCTGCGGCAGGCTTATGTGGAGCACGTGGCGGCCATGCTGCGCCTGGCGGGGGTGGTCGGTGACTTGGCCACGGGTGACGCCCCGGGGTCCAGGGAGGCTGGCACGGCTCCCGACGTCGACGCGGCCACCGCTGTGGCCCAGCGGGTCATGGCGGTGGAGACGGCGCTGGCGGCCGGGCACTGGGACCGGGTGCGTCTGCGGGACATTGAGCAGATGAACAACCCGATGACCTGGGCGGAGGCGGCTACCGGCTCCTTCCCCTGGCTGCAGTGGCTGAAGGGTGTGGAGCAGGCGGTGCGGGGGGCTGACTGCGAGCGGGGCACCTTCCTGGAGGAGCTGATCGTGGGGCAGCCGGACTACCTGCCGCACATGGGCCAGGTGTGGGAGAGCACCAGCTTGGAGGACCTGCGCGCCTGGGTGGTGTGGCACGTGGTGCACGTGCGGGCCTCCTTGCTGTCCAGCGCCTTCGTGGAGGAGAACTTCGCCTTCTACGGCAAGCGCCTGCAGGGCACTGACGAGCTGCGGCCCCGATGGAAGCGCGGGGTGGGGCTGGTGGAGTCCTGCCTGGGTGAGGCGGTGGGGCGCATCTACGTGGAGCGGCACTTCCCGGCGTCGCACAAGGACGCTATGGAGGTGCTGGTGGCAGACCTGATCGAGGCCTACCGGCAGTCGATCAGCACCCTGGACTGGATGAGCCAGGAGACCCGCGGCAAGGCCCTGGAGAAGCTGTCCCTGTTCACCCCGAAGATCGGCTACCCCAAGAAGTTCCGGGACTACTCGGCGGTGACGGTCACGGCGGGCGACCTGCTGGCCAGCGTGCGCAGCGTGGAGCAGGTGGAGCTGGCTCGGGAGGTCAACCGGCTGGGCGGGCCGGTAGACCGCGATGAGTGGCACATGACGCCGCAGACGGTGAACGCCTACTACAACCCGACCATGAACGAGATCGTGTTCCCGGCGGCGATCCTGCAGCCGCCCTTCTTCGACCCGCAGGCGGACGCCGCCGTGAACTACGCGGGGATAGGCGCGGTTATCGGGCACGAGATCGGGCACGGCTTTGACGACCAGGGCTCCACCTTTGACGGCACCGGGAAGGTCACTGACTGGTGGACCGAGGCGGACCGGGAGGCCTTCAAGGAGCGCACAGGCGCGCTGATCGCCCAGTACGACGCCTACAGCCCTGCCTCCCTGGTGGCTCGTGCCGCCAAAGAGGGGGACGCCTCCAAGGCTCCGCACGTCAACGGCTCGCTGACGATCGGGGAGAACATCGGTGACCTGGGGGGCCTGGGGATCGCGCTCAAGGCCTACCGGCTGGCCCTGGCCCGGGAGGGCCTGGAGTCGGAGGCGCAGGCTCCCGTCATTGACGGCCTGAGCGCCATGCAGCGTTTCTTCTTCTCCTGGGCGCGCATCTGGCGGGGCAAGAACCGTGACGACTACGCCGAGCTGCTGCTGACGATCGACCCGCACTCACCTGCGGAGTTCCGGTGCAACGGGATCGTGCGGAACCTGGACGCCTTCTACGAGGCCTTTGACGTCCACGAGGGAGACGCCTTGTGGCTGGCCCCCCAGGAGCGCGTCAGCATCTGGTAGCACCGCGAGGAGCCCACGCTGGCAGACCTCCGGCAGGTGCTTGGCAGGAGATGCCGGACACCCCTGGCAGGTGATGGAGACTGTGTCCCCCGACCTGCCAGGGGCACTTTTCTGGCTGCGCAGCCTGAGGATGAGGTGGGAGCTTAATGAGCAATCACCAGCACGTTCTCTCGATTTCCGAGATATAGAGGACGCTTCTTTGTGTTTCTCTCACAAAACATCCGCACCTCTGTGGCTGATGTGACTGGTGCGACTTACGTGTTTTTTAACAAGTCTGTTACCTCCATGACGCGGCACACACTCATCCTTGTGCCCTCTCACCCCGTGGGAAAGAATGGCGACGTCAAAGGCACCCCTAGCCTTCCCTGAGATACACATGGAGGACACCATGCGTCTTGGACGCCCCCTCGCTCTCACTGCCGCAGTCGTGCTGGCTGCTGGCATCACCTCCCCCGCTTACGCAGACAGCGTCACCCCGCCCGCCCCCGGTGGCGGCGCTCCCAGCTTCGACCTGGACGACGTCAGCGACCACATCGACCCCAACAGCAGCTACACCTTCACCGGCAAGGGATGCATCAGCAAGGACATGCCCGGCACGGTCCGGGTCGCCATCGGTGACGCGCAGGACAACGCCACCCTCGTGGGCGACGTCAAGGCCAACGCTGACGGCACCTGGAGCCTGACCGTGAACATGGCCGACGCGATCAAGAAGTCCGGCGGCGACGCCAAGACCGACCCGTGGTACGTGTTCGCCCAGTGCCAGCACTACAACGGCCCCCAAAGCCAGGTCGAGGAGGAGAGCTTCTACCTGACCAAGGCCGACGGCAAGGTCCACACGGAGTCGGACTCCGAGCACAAGGTCACGATGCTCAAGGCCACCGGCACCGGGTTCAACCCCGGTGACCAGCTCACCTTCATGCTCACCCCCTCTGACGAGCAGGGCAAGGTCGCTGACGACGCCGCTGGCATCACCCTGGCCTCCGGGACCGTCGGCGCCGACGGCTCCTACGAGCTCATGCTGCCCGTTCCGAGCAACGTCCCAGACGGCTACTTCGTCATCTCCCTCAAGGCCGGCAGCGGCGAGTCCGGCACCTTCAAGGCTGTCTACAAGGGCATGAACGGCCAGCTCTACTACGTGAAGGGCCTGGATGACGCCTCCGGCAACGGCGGTGCCGACATGGACAAGGGCGACGACAAGGACAAGGGCGCCCAGCAGCAGCAGCAGCAGCCCCCGGCCAAGAACGTCGCCGACAAGCAGCCCGCCAAGCCTGCCACGCAGAAGGAGCTGGCCAAGACCGGTGTGGCTGCCCCCGCCGTCGCGCTGCTCGCTCTGGGGATGGCTGGCTCCGGCGCGGTCGCCCTCAAGCGTCGCAAGGCCTGACACTCCTAGCCTCCTAGACCGAGGGCCACAGGCTTATCGAACCTAGGTAGACCCAGTTGTCCGGGTGGTCCCGCTGCTGCAGCGGGACCACCCGGATACTTGTGTCCCCACGGCAGCTGTACCGCGTGCCAGGAAAGGACCCCATTGAACGAGCAAGAACCCGCACGAGAAGCGCACGAGAGCACCGGCCACCCCTCCGCCAGCCAGCCGCTGTGCAACCGGGTCACCGCCTGCTACCGCCGTCACCGCGCCGCCACCCTGCTGTGCGCCTTGCTGGCCGTGCTGCTGGTGGCCGTCGGCACTGACCTGGCGGTGCTGCTCTCCCGGACTGAGCGCTATCCGCTAGCGGCCCCAGCCCAGTCCGGACCTGCCCCGGAGACCTGGCTGATAGTCGGCACGGACTCGCGTGAGGACGTGCCGGAGGGCCCCGGCCTCCCCTTCGGCACAGTGGAGGAGGCTGGAGAAGGCAAGCGGGCGGACGTGCTCGCCCTGCTGCAGACCCAGGGCTCCAAGGTCACGGTCCTCCTGCTGCCCCGCGACCTGATCATCGGCCCCTCCTTATTCGAGGAGGAGCGCCTGGCCACCAGCTTCCTGGCTGGTCCCCAGAACACCGCGGACCTGCTGTGCGGGAGCCTGGGCGTGCCCGTGCACCACCTGGTCACCGTCAGCATGGCCCAGTTCGCCAGCATCGTGGACTCCCTGGGCGGCATCGACATAGACGTCGCTGAGCCCGTGCAGGACGTCATGGCCGGGCTCAGCCTCCCCCAGGCCGGCCGGGTGCACCTGGACGGCGTCACCGCCTTGGCCCTGGTCCGCTCCCGCCACCCGCAGGTACTCCGGGACGGTACCTGGGTGACCTTGTCGGAGGCCGAGGGAGCCCACCGCCGCACCCTCGCCAGCGGCCTGGTCATGCGTGAGGTCATGCACAGGCTCCGCGAGCGCACCCGCTCCCCGCTGGCCGCCCGCTCCTTGGCGCACACGGTGGCGGGCAACACCGGCCTGGACCAGGACACCGGTCTGCCGGACCTGCTGGGCCTGGCGCGGGCCGTGACCGGCGCGGAGCAGATCGACGTCGTGGACGTGCCTGCGCAGGTCGTCAACGACACCTTCGTGGCACCGCCCACCGCGGAGACCTACCGGGTCCTGGAGGAGCACGGCTACCAGCAGGCCGCCTGCACCCCCGCGGGCGGCTAGCCGCGAACCTTTACGCCCGGCCGCCTGCTGGTGAGAGGATGGCTCCCTGACGGGCAGCCTCCCTCTGGCAAGCAGGCTGCCCGCCCTCCCGGCGGCCCGGCCGCCAGCCATGCCCCTGCGCCATCTAAGGAGCCCAGATGCCCGGTCAGAACCTGACCCGCACGGAGGCGGCCGAACGCGCCGCCGTCGTTACTACTGAGCAGTACGAGGTCGTCCTGGACCTCACCCGTGGTGAGGAGGTGTTCGGTTCTGTCACCACCATCCGTTTCCGGGCAGTTCCTGGCTCCAGCAGCTTCGTGGACCTGATCGCGCCGCAGGTCCGTTCCATCACCCTCAACGGCCAGTCCCTGGACCCGGCCGCCGTCTACGCCGACTCGCGCATCGCCCTGACGGGCCTGGCTGCAGAGAACACGCTGGTGGTGGACGCCGACTGCGCCTACATGCACACCGGTGAGGGCCTGCACCGTTTCACCGACCCGGCAGACGGCCAGACCTACCTGTACTCGCAGTTCGAGGTGCCGGACGCCCGCCGGGTCTACCCCTGCTTCGAGCAGCCGGACCTGAAGGCCTCCTTCACCTTCACGGTCACGGCCCCGCAGGGCTGGACGGTGTTCTCCAACTCCCCCACGCCTGAGCCCCAGGCGGTCACCGGCAGCGACGGCGCCCCGGCCTCACGCTTCGCTTTCGCCCCCACCCAGCCGATGAGCACCTACGTCACCGCGATCGTGGCGGGCCCCTACGTGGGGCGCACGGACGTCTACACCGCCCCGGACGGCCGCAGCATCCCCCTGGGCACCTACTGCCGGGCCTCCCTGCTGGAGCACATGGACTCCGAGGAGATCCTGGACCTGACCAAGCGGGGCTTCGCCTTCTACGAGGAGCTGTTCGCCACCCCCTACGCCTTTGAGAAGTACGACCAGGTCTTCGTGCCTGAGTTCAACGCCGGGGCCATGGAGAACGCGGGCTGCGTGACGCACCGTGACGACTACATCTTCCGCTCCCGGCCGGTGGAGGCCCGGGTGGAGCGGCGGGCGGTCACGATCCTGCACGAGCTGGCACACATGTGGTTCGGTGACATGGTCACCATGAAGTGGTGGAACGACCTGTGGCTCAACGAGTCCTTCGCCGAGTACACCTCCACCCTGGCCACGGCGGAGGCCACGCGCTTCACGCAGGCCTGGACCACCTTCCAGGCCGCGGAGAAGGCCTGGGCCTACAACCAGGACCAGCTCTCCTCCACCCACCCGATCGCCGCCGAGATCAACGACCTGCACGACGTGGAGGTCAACTTTGACGGCATCACCTACGCCAAGGGCGCCTCGGTGCTCTCCGCCCTGGTGGCCTACGTGGGCCGGGAGAACTTCTTCCGGGGCATCGCCCGCTACCTGGCCAAGCACGCCTACGCCAACGCGACCCTGGCGGACCTGCTCACCGAGCTGGAGGCCACCAGCGGGCGGGACCTGCAGGCCTGGACCAGGGTGTGGCTGCAGGAGGCCGGGGTCACCACCTTGCGGACCCGGGTAAGCACCGACGACGCCGGGGTGGTCACCAACCTGGAGGTGCTGCAGGAGGTGCCGGAGGGCTCCCCCGCGTCCCTGCGCCCCCACCGTCTGGCGGTGGGCTGCTACGACCTGGTGGACGGGGCCATGACCCGTACCGCCCGGGTGGAGATCGACCTGGACGGCGCAGTGGCGCAGGTGCCCGAGCTGGTGGGCCGCCCGCGCCCGGCCGTGATCGTGCTCAACGACGACGACCTGACCTACGCCAAGGTCCGGCTGGACGAGGCCTCGCTGCGGGCGGGACTGGAGCACGTGGCCGCCTTCGCGGACTCCCTGCCGCGCTCCCTGGTGCTGGCCTCCGCCTGGGACATGGTGCGTGACGGCGAGCTGGCGGCGGTGGACTACCTGCCCTCGGTCCTGGAGGCCCTGCAGGTGGAGGAGCACTCCACGGTGCTGCGCATCCTGCTGGGGCAGCTGTCCACCTGCCTGGGTGCCTACCTGCCGCAGGCTGAGCGCCCCGAGAGCTTTGTGGCCACGGCGGACGCGCTGCTGCAGCTGCTGGCGGCGGCTGCGCCCGGCTCTGACAAGCAGCTGCAGCTGGCGCAGGCCCTGGCGGGCACGGCCAGCACCCCGGCCCAGCTGGACGCCGTCGCCGCCATGCTGGACGGCAGCCGGGTCCCGCAGGGACTGGTGGTGGACCAGGACCTGCGTTGGGAGCTGTTGACGGGGCTGGTGGCCGCCGGGCGCCTGGGTGAGGCGGAGATCGCGGCGGAGGCCGAGCGGGACGTGACCACCACCGGGCGGGAGCGTGCGGCGCAGGCCCGGGCGGCGGTGCCCACGGCGGAGGCCAAGGCGGCCGCCTGGAGCGCCCTGGTGGAGGACGCCAGCATCCCCAACGAGACGCAGGTCAAGATGCTGCGGGGCTTCGCCGCCTGCGCCCGCCAGCCGCAGCTGCTGGCGCCTTACGTGGCGGCCTACCCGGGGGTGGTGGACCAGATCTGGGAGTCGCGCACCTTCCACATGGCGGAGAACCTGCTGGCCTCCTTGTGGAGCTGCGTGCCGGTGGGGCTGCCTGGGGTTGACGCCGAGGGCGTGCTGCGCGGCTGGCTGGAGTCTCACCCCCAGGCGCCTGCGGCGCTGCGGCGGATCGTGGCGGAGAACCTGGACGACGTGCTGCGGGTGGCGCGCGTGCAGGCCACCAAGCCGGTCCTGTGAGGCGGTAGGTCTGGGCCTGGTGGCTGCCGGGCCCAGACCATCGTCCGACGCCGGGCCCGGCTGCTGTCCCGCAAGGCGACGGCGGCGTCCGTCCAGGGAGGGCTGGCAGGCCGGGTAGGCAAGAACCGGGGCCTCGGCACCACTTGGTGCCGAGGCCCCGGTCTGTCAGGACTGGATGCGGGTGCTCAGGCCTTCTTCTTGCCCGAGGACTTGGCGGCGGCCTCCTGCGCGGCGGCGAAGGAGTCAGCCTCGTCCTCCTCGCGCCCCGGCGTCGCGAAGTTGAGCTTCGTGATCAGGAAGCGGAACAGGAAGTAGTAGATCACGGCGTAGACCAGGCCCAGGATGATGACCATGATCGGGCCGGGCAGGACGGAGGTGGACAGCTCGGAGGACTTGCCCCAGTTGATGAGGAAGTCGGTCGCACCAGCGGAGAAGGAGAAGCCGTACTTGACACCCAGGAAGTTGGAGACGGCCAGGGCCGAGCCGGTCAGCACGGCGTGCACCGCGTACAGCGGGAAGGCCACGTAAGCGAAGGCGTACTCCAGGGGCTCGGTGACACCGGTGATGAAGGCGGTCAGGGCGACCGAGACCATCAGGGCGCCGGTGGCCTTGCGCTTCTCGGGCTTGGCGGTGTGCCAGATGGCCAGGGCGGCGGCCGGCAGCGCGAACATCATGATCGGGAAGAAGCCGGTCATGAAGCCGCCGGTCCAGGCGTTGGAGCCATCCACGCCGTTGAAGAAGCAGGTGAGGTCACCGTGGAGGACGTCGCCGGAGGCGTTCTTGCACTCACCGAGCTGGAACCACGGGATGGAGTTGAGCAGGTGGTGCAGGCCGAAGGGGATCAGCAGACGGTTAGCGGTACCGAAGACGAAGGCCGCGAGGGCGCCGGAGACACCGCCCTCAGAACCGGCCTGCATGAGCCAGCCACCGAGCTGCTTGTTGATCAGCCAGTTGAAGGCCGGGTAGAGGTAGGCCATGCCGATGGCCACGAAGATGGCCACCACGGAGGTCACGATCGGCACGAAGCGGCGCCCACCGAAGAAGGCCAGCCAGTCGGGCAGCTTGACGCGGTAGAACTTCTGCCACAGCAGGGCCGCGACCACACCCATGACGATGCCGCCGAGCACGCCGTAGTTGATCGGGGTCTGGGTGGCCAGGTCACAAACCTTGACGCCCTGGTTCCAAGGGCCGACCTGGCCGATCTTGCCGTCAGCGGTGAAGCTGTGCAGGCACTCAAGCTGCTTGTCGCTGACCGGGTCGGGCTTGCCCATGATGAGCGGGGCCATGACCCACAGCACGTGACGGTAGACCAGGTAGCCGAACAGGCCGGCCACACCGGTGGAGCCGTCGCCCTTCCTGGCAAAGCCCACGGCTACGCCGACGGCGAAGATCAGGGGCAGGTTGTCGAAGACCGCCCCACCGGCGGCGTTGATGAGGTCGGCGACGGGCTGCATCCAGGGCAGGCTCTTTGCTACGCCATCGGCGCCGAGGATGTCGGCCTGGCCTAGCCGCAGCAGGAGGCCCGCTGCGGGCAGCGTGGCGATCGGCAGCATGAGCGAGCGCCCAAGCCGCTGGGCGACGGCGAAAGCGCCACCCGACTTCTTTGTAGACACGTTGTTCTCCATATGGGGTTCACGCAGCCACCTTGCTGCGGTCAAGGGAAGCCGACCGGCTGGACGGCGACGCTGGTCAGGTGAGGTAGAGGTCTGGACCAGCGCGGATAGAAAAACCCATCCCGCTGGTACCTGTCAAGCAACGACGCCGCGTTTCGCTCATGATCTACCAGATCGTGCTGCACAATGGGACCACGGTCCCTACCACTGGCGGCAACCAGGTCGCTATGTAGACCAGTAGAAGACCACCACAGCCCGTCACAGCCCAGCCACCCGCCATGCCTCCTTCCCGCGCCAAGTACGTACAGGTCCGCGAGCACCTCCTGAGCGAGGTGCGGTCCAGGCTGTCCCCGGGCAGCCCCATCCCCTCCGAGCGGGAGCTGTGCAGGCAGTTCCGGGTCTCCCGCATGACCGTGCGCCAGGCCATTGACACGCTCGTGGTCGACGGCGTGCTGGAACGCCACCAGGGCAAGGGCACATTCGTGGCCCGGCCCAAGGTGGACCTGCAGGTGCGGCTGACCTCCTTCACCCAGGAGATGCGTCGTCGGGGCATGCAGCCCGGTTCCGTGTTCCTGCTGGCCGAGACCGTCCCGGCCACCGCGGAGGTGGCTAAGCACCTAGAGCTCCCCGACGGCACCCCGGTACACCACCTGCGACGGCTGCTGACGGCTGACTCCACCCCTATGGCCATCGAGGAGAACTGGGTGCCTGCCAGCGCCCTGCCCGTACTCCTGTCAGGCCCCCTGAGCTTCTCGGTGTACGAGCGCCTGACGGAGGCGGGACTGGCTCCCAGCTGGGGCGAGGACCTGATCGAGGCGCACTCCGCCACCATCGAGGAGTCAACCCTGCTGGGCGTGCGCGAGGGCGCGCCCACCCTGTACATCACCCGCCGGGCCTTCCACGACCACCAGGTGGTGGACTACTCCCACTCGATCTACCGCGCGGACCGTTACGCGCTGTGGGTGCCCGTGGCGGTGCCCGCTCCCACGGTCTCCCGCCGTCCCGGCAAGGCACCCGCAGCCCCGGACGAGCACCCGGCGGCCGCAGGCTGAGCCCTACCCGCCACGGACCCGCCCTACCCGTCCCAGCCGCCGCCACCCGCCTGGAACGACCGGCGTGAAGGTGCTGGACAGTCCCGCTCAGCCAGGTACTATTTCCACTGGTATGGACCACTGCTGCTCTACCGGGCAAGGTGGCCCGCCACTAGCCAAGCACCTCCGGCACCGCCGGAAACCATCAGGAGGCCACCATGTCCCAGGCGCAGAAGATCGTTGACGCCCTAGGCGGATTCGACAACATCACCGAGATCGAGCCCTGCATCACCCGCCTGCGCTGCGAGCTGGAGGACTCCAGCATCGTGGACGAGGCCGCCCTCAAGGCCGCCGGCGCCCACGGCGTGCTCAAGGTCGGTGACTCCGTGCAGGTGATCGTGGGTCCCAATGCCGACACCATCGCTGAGGACATTGAGGACCTGCGGTGACCCTTACCGTCTCCGCCCCCCTGGCGGGCAGGCTGATTGCGGTAGAGGACGTCCCTGACCCCGTGTTCTCAGGCAAGTTCGTGGGACCCGGCGTGGCCGTGGACCCTGACCGCGCTGAACAGGTCACGGCCGTGGCCCCTATCAGCGGCAAGGTCGCCAAGGTGCACCCCCACGCCTTCGTGATCGTCTCCGACGGCGCCCAGGGCATTCTCGTGCACCTGGGCCTGGACACCGTGCAGCTCGCCGGTAAGGGCTTTGAGGTGCTGGTGCAGGAGGGGGCGCAGGTCCAGGCCGGGGACCCGGTGGTCACCTGGAGCCCGGCCCAGGTCGAGCAGGGCGGGCGCAACCCCATCGTCCCGGTTATCGCCCTGGAGGCTGACGAGGCTGCCCTGGTGCTGTCCCAGCCCGGCGCAGAGGTGACCGTCGGCCAGACGCTCATGACCGTCAAGTGATCCTGGCACTGCCGCCAGGTCACTGATAAAGGTGGTGGCCCGGTCCCCGTCGGGGGACCGGGCCACCACCTTTGTACCGGCTGCTCCGGCCTCAGGCCTGACGCTGGGCCAGCTCGTCACGCACCGCGGCCAGCAGGCTCCCCAGCCTCACCGAGCTCGGCAGGTCCTCCACCAGAACCACCTCACCGGAGCCGTCCGCCAGCGGCACGCACCAGTTGGGGTACTCACGGTCGGTTCCCGGCTGGTTCTGGGTACGGCGCTCACCGACGCCGTCCACCAGGGACACCCCGATCAGGGCGGAGGGCGTGCGCACCACGTAGCGGTAGAGGCCCTCCACGACCTCCCGCTCCGTGGGCTCCTCACCCAGCAGAGCGTGCTCCCGCAGGCGCGCCGTCATCCGGTCACGCTCCACCCGGGCCTCGGCCCGCACCTGCTCCACCGGCTCCGTCAGCAGCCCCAGGCGCTCCCGCAGCTCCACGTGCTCGTCAGCCAGGTAGCCGGCGGTCGGCGGCAGGTCGTGGGTGTTCACGGTGGACAGGGCCAGCCTGCGGTAGGCCTGCGGCTGCAGGGGCCAGCCGTCACCCTGCTTCTCGAACCACAGCACGGAGGTGCCCAGCACCCCCCGGCTGGCCAGGTACTCGCGCGCCCAGGGCTCTACGGTGCCCAGGTCCTCACCGATGACCACCGCGCCCGCACGGTAGGCCTCCAGCAGCAGCACCCCGACCATGGCCTCATGGTCGTAGCGTACGTAGGCCCCCTGGTCGGCCCCCATGCCCTCGGGGATCCACCACAGGCGGAACAGGCCGATGATGTGGTCCACCCGCAGGGCGCCAGCGTGCCGCAGGACGGTGCGGGCCATGTCCCGCAGCGGCTGGAAGGCGTGCTCAGCCAGGTAGACCGGGCTCCACGGCGGCTGGGACCAGTTCTGCCCGAGCTGGTTGTACATGTCCGGCGGGGCCCCCACCTGCATGCCCGGGGCGAAGGCGTCCGGCATGGACCACACGTCGGCGCCGCGCGGGTGCACACCGACAGCCAGGTCGTCCATGATTCCCAGGGCCATGCCGGAGGCCAGGGCCTGACTCTGGGCGCGCTCCAGCTGCTCGTCAACCACCCACTGCATCCAGGCGTAGAACTCGATCCGGTCGGCCAGGGACCGGGCCTCGTTGGCCACGTGGGCCGAGGCGGGGTCCAGCAGGTTCTGGGGCCAGGTGGCCAGGTCCCCGTACTTCTCGGTCAGGGCGCACCACAGCGCGAAACGCTCCAGGCCCTCCCCCTGCTCGGCACGGAAGCGCTCAAAGTCCCGCTGCCGGGCCCGGGAACGGCCCGCCGCGAAGATGACCTCCAGGGCCTCCCGCTTGGCCTTCCAGACCTCGTCACGGTCGATCGGGGTGGTCTGCAGATTGTGCTCGCGCACCTCCTCCAGGGCCCACTGCACCAGGGAGCGGCGCGGGCCGGAGAGCCGTGAGACCTCCAGGATGTTCTCCGGCCGGATGTAGACGGGGTTCACGAAACGGCGGGTGACCGGCAGGTAGGGCGAGGGCGTCATCGGGCCGGCCGGCTCGGCGGCGTGCAGCGGGTTGATGAGCAGGAAGTCCGCGCCCTCGTCCCCCAGGAAGCCGGCCAGCTCGGTGAGGTCATCCGTGTCACCGATCCCCCAGGAGCCTCGGGAGCGCACCGAGTACAGCTGGGCCATCACGCCCCAGCCCCCCTCCCCCAGGGCCTGGGGGATCTCCAGGCGGTCGGGGGTAACCGCCAGGGGAGCGGTGACCGTGCGGGCCGGCTCAGTGCCCCTGGCCCGGATCTCCGCGACCATGCTGTGCCAGCCCAGCGGCAGGTCCGTGGGCAGCTCGAAGGAGGCGCGCCCGGTGAGCACACCGTCAACCTCCCGGGCCGGGGTCCAGTCGTCAGTCTGCTTGAGCCAGCGCTCGCCGCCGTCCTCCAGCACGATCCGCACCGAGACGTCGGCGCCGTCAGGCACGTGGACCCGCACGGTCTCGCTCTTGCCGCTGCGGGTGACCGTGCAGGGTGGTAGGGCGTGGCGCCAGGGCTCGATCTCCACCTCCTTGAGGGCGGCGGCGATCTCCTCCTCGGTACTGGCAGGCACCCCCAGGGCGGCGAGGACCGCCTCCAGGGTCTGGCGCGAAGGGGAGGCCAGGTTCCCGTGGAAGTCCCAGTACTCGGTGGAGACCCCGTGCAGGTCGGCTAGGCGTAGCAGGCGGTCACTGGGCGGTTGGGCGGCTACGGTGGACTGGGACATCGCGGTGAGGCCTCGTTGCTCTCGCGCGCGGCGCGCGCTGGGTGGACGGGAAGGGCGGGCGGTCTCGGGAGGGCCGCATCCAGGTCCTAGCATGCCGTCCCGTGCAGCGGATTGCACATTGCCACCCGGTACATCAGCGATGTGTCCTTGAAAACCTTGCAAGATCTTTCGGGAACGCACCAGGTCGGGACTGCGGCGCCCTCCGCCGTTCTCCCCTTGGCGGAACAGGCACCGGGCGCCACGTCGCCAGGCACAATTGGGCGCGACACCTGCTTGTCCATCCGCAGCCGACCCAAGGAGCTCCTATGGCCGCCGCCCAGCAGTCCCCCGTCCAGCTCAGCGGAATCGGCGTGAGCCCTGGCCTGGTGGCGGCCCCTGTGGCCCGCATGGCCCCCGGTGTACCAGAGCCCGCGTTGGAGGTGCTAGACCCAGCCCGGGACCTGGAGCGGGAGTGCGAGCGGATCACCGCCGCCGCCCAGGAGGTCAAGAAGGGGCTGGAGCTGTCAGCCCTGCAGGCCAAGGGCGAGGGCCGGACCCTGCTGGAGACCACGGCGCAGATGGCGGCAGACCCGACCCTGACCTCCTCCGCCCAGGCCATGGTCCGCGAGCGCCGCCTGGTGCCTGAGCGGGCCGTCTGGGAGGCGGCTGGCACCCTGGCCGCGATGCTGGAGTCCCTGGGCGGCTACATGGCCGAGCGCACCAGGGACGTCGCGGACGTGCGTGACCGCATCGTGGCGGTCCTCACCGGCTCCCCCATGCCCGGGATCCCCAGCCTGCCCGAGCCCTTCGTGCTGGTGGCGGAGGACCTGGCCCCTGCGGACACTGCCCTGCTGGACCCGGAGAAGGTGGTCGCCTTCGTCACCTCCGAGGGCGGCCCCACCTCACACACCGCGATCCTGGCCCGGGCCCTGGGCATGCCCGCGATCGTGGGCACGGGCAGCGAGGTCACGGACCAGCTGCACGAGGGCGAGATCATCCTCGTGGACGGCACCAAGGGCCTGATCACCTTGTCACCCACCGAGGAGCAGCTGCGACACGCCAAGGAGCTGGCCAGCCGGGTGCGGGTCTTCAACGGTGACGGCGGGACCATGGACGGCCACGTGGTGCAGCTGCTGGCGAATGTGGGTGACGGTGCCGCCGCCCGCTCGGCGGCGGAGGCCAACGCTATGGGTGTGGGCCTGTTCCGCACCGAGTTCTGCTTCCTGGACCAGCCGCTGGAGCCCACCGTGGAGCAGCAGGTGGCGGCCTACACCGAGGTGCTGGCTGCCTTCCCCGGCAAGAAGGTGGTGGTGCGGACCCTGGACGCGGGCGCGGACAAGCCCCTGCCCTTCCTCACTGACGCCACTGAGGCCAACCCGGCGCTGGGCGTGCGCGCCTACCGCACCACCCGTCGCGACCCGGAGGTGCTGGACCACCAGCTTGAGGCCCTGGCCCAGGCACAGGCCGCCACGGAGGCCCAGGTGTGGGTCATGGCCCCCATGATCTCCACCGTGGAGGAGGCTCAGTCCTTCGCGGAGAAGGCCCGCGCGCACGGCCTGTCCACCGCCGGGATGATGATCGAGGTACCCTCGGCGGCGGTTATGGCCGACAAGATGTTCGAGTACGCGGACTTTGCCTCGGTGGGCACCAATGACCTCACCCAGTACGTGATGGCCGCGGACCGGTTGCTGTCCTCCCTGGCGGACCTGTCCACCTCCTGGCAGCCGGCCGTGCTACGCCTGATCAAGCAGGCCTGTGACGGTGCCGCCCCTAAGGGCCGCCCGGTGGGGGTCTGTGGTGAGGCGGCGGCTGACCCGGCCCTGGCCGTGGTGCTGGTCGGCTGCGGGGTGGCTAGCCTGTCCATGACGGCCCGGGCCCTGCCGGACGTCGACGCCGTGCTCAAGTCGGTGACCCTGGCGCAGTGCCGTGAGCTCGCGGCGCTAGCCCTGGACGCCGCGACCGCGGAGGATGCCCGGGCGGCGGTGCGCGCCCAGCTGCCGGTCCTGGAGGAACTGGGGCTGTGACCGCCCCCTACCCGGTACCGATCGCCTCCGAGGAGCCGCTCGGGGCGGTGACCCGGGTGCTGGCCCTGGAGGCTCAGGCACAGCCGGACGCCTTCACCGGCACCTGCCTGCCCCAGCTGTCGGGCCGCATCTACGGCGGCCAGGTGGTGGCCCAGGGCCTGCTGGCAGCCGCCGCCACCATGGTTGATGACGGCGACGGCGTGCGTCTGCCGCACTCGGTGCACGCGTACTTCATGCGGGGCGGCAAGCCGGAGAGCCCTGTCGGCTTCGAGGTGGAGCGCATGCACGACGGACGCTCCTTCTCCCAGCGCCGCACCACGGCCACGCAGTACGGCCGGCCGATCCTGACCATGGTCTCCTCCTTCCAGGAGCAGCAGCCCGGTGCCGACGTGCAGCTGCCTGCACCGTCGGTGCCGGGGCCGCAGGAGGTGCCCAGTGCACTGGAGCTGTTCCGCACGGTGGACCACCCGGTGGCCAAGTACCTGGGGCGTACTGCCGCCTTCGACCTGCGGCACGTGGAGGGCAACGTCTACCTGCGCCCCGCTGCTGACCGCCTGGGCAGGCAGCACCTGTGGGTGCGGGCGCGCGGGGCGGTGCCCGCCGCCACCAGCCAGACCGTCCACCGGGCGCTGCTGACCTACGTGTGCGACCAGGTGATGCTGGAGCCGGCCCTGCGCAGCCAGGGACTGAGCTGGCGCAGCGAGGGGATGAGCCTGGCCACCCTGGACCACGCCCAGTGGTTCCACCGGGACGTGGACGTCTCCCAGTGGCTCCTGTTCGTGCAGGACTCCCCCAGCTCCCAAGGAGGCCGGGCCATGGCCCGGGCCCAGGTCTTTGACTCAGAGGGCCTGCTCGTCTCCACCATTGCCCAGGAGGGCATGATCCGGGTGCCGGACGCCCAGCACTCCGGTGGCAGCGGCTCCTGGAGCGTCCGCATGGACGGCGAGGGCCGCTGAGCCCTGGGGCTTGGGGACCTCAGCCCGGAGTCCGGAGCCCGTAGCCCGGCGGCCCCCGCCACGCCTCGGACGGCCCCTGGTACCACGCGTAGGCAGGGCCCCGCCGTCGCCCCTAAGAAGGGTCTGCCCCACCACAGGTAGCGGGGCAGGCCCTCAGGCAGCAGCCGCGCCGGTCTCAGACCTGGCTGCCCGGCTGCCCCGGGTAGGGGTCCTGACGGTGGTGCGCAGCGTCCAGCTGGACGGGCTGCTGCGAGCCCACCTGCGGCGCCTGGGCCGCACCAGGCACGTAGCCGCCGTTCTGCTGCAAGGCCATCTGCTGCTGGAAGGCCATCTGCTGCAAGGTCAGCTGCTGAGCCCGGAGGGTCTGGGCCTCCTGGTTGTGGATAGCGCTCTGGTCAGCGAAGACCCGCGCCTGCAGCTCGGAGCAGAAGGCCGCGAGCCGCTTGCGCTCGATCACCGCGACCTCGATAGCAGTCACCATCCCGGCATGGTTCTGCACCAGCAGCACTGACGGGAACACCGTCACGATCATCAGCAGACCCAGCACGATCATGAGCAGGCACGGCAGGATCCAGTCCGTGATCATCGCGAATCCGAGTATCAGGAGGATGATCGCCAGCAGAGCGCGCCCCAGGCGGAAGTGGCTGGATACGGACACGGAGGCGATGCTGCTGAGCGGGATGGAGCTCTCATTGGCTCCCAGGGGGATCAGTCCCAGCAGGGTGTTGGGGTCCTTGAACACGAACCGGGTGCTTGAGCACATCAGCTGAGCCTTGAGATACGGCAGGACGACCGACTCCGTGAAACGGTCGCCGTAGACGTTCTGCTCACCGGGGGCAAGCATGAAGTCGGTACTGTTCTGGACACTCATTCGTGGAAACCTCTTCAGGGAGCAGGAGATCAGGACGCCACCCATCCTATAGCCTGTGAGCCACCAGACATCCTCTAGCCATGCACGGGCCACCAGCCCGCTGCCTGCCCAGACCCTCCCCGCTTACGGCCTGCGGCGCGGCACAGGACGCAGCGTGCAGCGGCTCACGGGGCTGGGCCTCGTGGCCCTCGCGGCGCTCCCGTAGGCTTGGCCCCAGTGCGCGGGCCACCCGGGGCCGTGACAGCCCCGCCGTCGCCGCGCAGCAGCACCCGCTCCTCCACACGAAAGGCGCACAGCAGAAGTGGCTGAGTACATCTACCAGATGATCAAGGCGCGTAAGGCGCACGGGGACAAGGTGATCCTCGACGACGTGACCATGGCCTTCTACCCGGGCGCGAAGATCGGTATGGTCGGCCCCAACGGCGCGGGCAAGTCCTCAATCCTCAAGATCATGGCCGGGCTAGACCAGCCTTCCAACGGTGAGGCCCGCCTGACCCCCGGCTACAGCGTCGGCATCCTGCTGCAGGAGCCGCCGCTCAACGAGGACAAGACGGTCCTGGGCAACGTCGAGGAGGGCGTGGCCGAGATCAAGGGCAAGCTGGACCGCTTCAACGAGATCTCCGCCGCCATGGCGGACCCGGACGCGGACTTCGACGCCCTGATGGAGGAGATGGGCAGGCTCCAGGACGAGCTGGACGCCGCAGGCGCCTGGGACCTGGACTCCCAGCTGGAGCAGGCCATGGACGCGCTGCGCTGCCCCCCGCCGGACGCGGAGGTCAAGCACCTCTCCGGTGGTGAGCGCCGCCGGGTGGCCCTGTGCAAGCTGCTGCTGGAGGCCCCAGACCTGCTGCTGCTGGACGAGCCCACCAACCACCTGGACGCCGAGTCCGTGCTCTGGCTGGAGCAGCACCTGAGCACCTACAAGGGCGCCGTGATCGCCGTCACCCACGACCGCTACTTCCTGGACCACGTGGCCCAGTGGATCGCGGAGGTGGACCGCGGCCACCTATACCCCTACGAGGGCAACTACTCCACCTACCTGGAGACCAAGGAGAAGCGCCTGGCGGTCCAGGGCAAGAAGGACGCCAAGCTCGCCAAGCGCCTCAAGGAGGAGCTGGAGTGGGTGCGCTCCTCCGCCAAGGGCCGCCAGACCAAGTCCAAGGCCCGTCTGGCCCGCTACGAGGAGATGGCGGCCGAGGCCGAGCGGACCCGCAAGCTGGACTTCGAGGAGATCCAGATCCCGCCGGGCCCCCGCCTGGGCAACATCGTGCTGGAGGCCAGCCACCTGACCAAGGGCTTCGACGGGCGCACCCTGATCGACGACCTGTCCTTCACGCTGCCGCGCAACGGCATCGTGGGGATCGTGGGCCCCAACGGCGTCGGCAAGACCACCCTGTTCAAGACCATCGTGGGCCTGGAGGAGCTAGACAGCGGCGAGCTCAAGATCGGCCAGACGGTCAAGCTGTCCTACGTGGACCAGACCCGGGCGGGTATCGACCCGAGCAAGACCCTGTGGGAGGTCGTCTCCGACGGCCTGGACTACATCAAGGTCGGCAACGTGGAGATGCCCTCGCGCGCCTACGTGGCGGCCTTCGGTTTCAAGGGCCCCGACCAGCAGAAGCCCGCCGGGGTGCTCTCCGGTGGTGAGCGCAACCGCCTGAACCTGGCGCTGACCCTCAAGCAGGGCGGCAACCTGATCCTGCTGGACGAGCCCACCAACGACCTGGACACCGAGACCCTGGGCTCGCTGGAGAACGCCCTGCTGGAGTTCCCCGGCTGCGCCGTGGTCATCACCCACGACCGCTGGTTCCTGGACCGGGTGGCCACGCACATCCTGGCTTGGGAGGGGGACGAGGAGAACCCGGCCAAGTGGTACTGGTTCGAGGGGAACTTCGCCTCCTACGAGGAGAACAAGGTCAAGCGTCTAGGTGCTGAGGCCGCCCGCCCCCACCGCGTCACCTACCGCAAGCTAACCCGGGACTGAGCAGCGCCGTCAGCCACGTAGATAGGGCTGTGCCCGCCGCAACCTCACTGGTGCGGCGGGCACAGCCCCTTTTCAGTCTGCGTGTCTGCCAGCCTGGCTGGCAGGCCGCAAGCGCCTCAGCCCTCCGCCTGCTCCTGCTGCTTGCGCCAGCGGATGCCCGCGTCGATGAAGCCGTCGATGTCGCCGTCGAAGACCGCCTCCGGGTTACCCACCTCGTGGCTGGTGCGCAGGTCCTTGACCATCTGGTAGGGGTTGAGCACGTAGTTGCGCATCTGGTCCCCCCAGGAGGCCTTGACGTCCCCGGCCAGCTCCTTCTTCTTGGCGTCCTCCTCCTGCTTCTTGAGCAGCAGCAGGCGGGACTGGAGCACGCGCATGGCGGCGGCCCGGTTCTGGATCTGGGACTTCTCGTCCTGCATGGATACCACCAGGCCGGTGGGCAGGTGGGTGATGCGCACGGCCGAGTCGGTGGTGTTCACGGACTGCCCGCCGGGCCCGGAGGAGCGGAAGACGTCGACGCGGATGTCGGTCTCGGGGATGTCGATGTGGTCGGTGGACTCGATCAGCGGGATGACCTCCACGGCCGCGAAGGAGGTCTGGCGGCGGCCCTGGTTGTCGAAGGGGCTGATGCGCACCAGGCGGTGGGTGCCGCCCTCCACGGAGAGCGTGCCGTAGGCGTAGGGGGCGTGCACCTCAAAGGTCACGGACTTCAGCCCCGCCTCCTCGGCGTAGGAGGTGTCCAGCACCTTGACGGCGTAGTCGTGGCGCTCGGCCCAGCGCAGGTACATGCGCAGCAGCATCTCGGCGAAGTCGGCGGCGTCCACGCCCCCGGCCCCCGAGCGGATGGTGACGACGGCGTCGCGCTGGTCGTACTCGCCGCTGAGCAGCGTGCGGATCTCCAGCTCGGCCAGGTCCTTGGATATGGCCTGCAGGTCAGACTCGGCCTCCGCCAGGAGCTCGGCGGCGTCCTCGCCCTCCTCCTCGGCGGCCATCTCCACCATGGCCTCCAGGTCGTCGATGCGCCCGCCCAGGTCCTCCACACGCTTTAGGTCGGCCTGGGCGTGGGACAGGGCGGAGGTGACCACCTGGGCGGCGTCGGGGTCGTCCCACAGGTCAGGGGCGGCGGCCTTCTCGGAGAGCTCGGCGATGCGGGCACGCAGCGCCTGCGGGTCGGTCACCGCGGCGATGGAGGCGTAGGTGTGTCGGAGTCGTTCGATCTCTGCGGGAAAGTCAGTGGCCACGGGCCGAGCATACCCGCCGGGGCGGTCCTGCCGCCGCGCCGGGGCCCTGGCACCGTGAAAGGAGGCTGGTGCTGTGAGGCACAGCCAGGGACCAGGTAAGCGACCTGGCAAAGGAGCTGGCACGGTGGGGCACAGCGCTGCCCGGGAGCGGCAGCCTGCTGGCACGCTCCCGGGCAGCCTGTAGGGGTCTCGGCTCAGATGCCGATGGCGGCGGCGAACTCGCTCTTGATGGTCTCCAGCCGCTGGCGGGCCTGCTCCCAGGGCACCAGAGCGCCCTCCGCCACCGGCAGCACCACCTCCAGGTAGCACTTGAGCTTGGGCTCCGTGCCGGAGGGCCGGGCGATGACCCGGTCGTCGGCCGCAGTGAGCACCATGACGGCGTTGGTGCCCGGCAGCCCGTCCCAGCCCTGTGACAGGTCGGTCACGGAGGTGACCGGGGAACCGGCCAGGGTGGCGGGCGGGTGCTGGCGCAGCCGCTCCATGCCCTGGGCGATCAGCTCCAGGTTCTCCACCCGGAAGGTCAGGGGCATGGTCTGGTACAGGCCGTAGGTGCGGGCCAGGCGCTCCAGCTCCTCCCCCACGGTGCGCCCCTGATCCTTGAGATCGGCGACCATGGAGGCCGCCACCACGGCGGTGGCGATGCCGTCCTTGTCCCGGGCGTGCTCCGGGTCGGGGCAGTAGCCGATGGCCTCCTCGTAGCCGAAGAACAGCCCCGGGGTGCGGGCGATCCACTTGAAGCCGGTCAGGGTGTGACGGTACTCCAGCCCGTGGCCCTGGGCGATGCGCTCCAGCAGGCGGCTGGAGACGATCGAGTTGGCCAGCACCGCCCCCTGGGGGGCGCGGGCCGCCAGGTACTCCCCCAGCAGGGAGCCGATCTCGTCCCCGGAGAGCTGGCGCCAGCCCTTGGGGGCGGCCGCGTCCGGCACCGCCAGGGCGCAGCGGTCCGCGTCCGGGTCCACGGCGATCAGCAGGTCGGCCCCCTGGGCGTCGGCCTGGGCGATAGCCAGGTCCAGGGCGCCCGGCTCCTCCGGGTTGGGGAAGGACACGGTCGGGAAGTCCGGGTCCGGCTCGGCCTGCTCAGCCACCGGCTGGACCTGGGGGAAGCCCGCCTCGTGCAGCACCTGCTCGGCCAGGGCCGCCCCCACGCCGTGCATGGCGGTGAGGGTGATCTTCAGGTCCGCCTTGGCGCTGCTGCCGGAGGCCAGGCGGCTGGCCGCCTGTACGTAGTCTGCCCGCGGGTCCACCTGCTCGATGCGGGCCTCGTCCTGCGGCACCTGGTCGGCTGGCGGGGTGGCGGCGATCGCGGCGGCGATCTGGCCGTCGTAGGGCGGGACGATCTGGGCGCCCTGCCCGGCGTCGGTGACCACGGAGCCCCCCAGGTAGACCTTGTAGCCGTTGTCCTGGGCCGGGTTGTGGGAGGCGGTGACCATGATGCCTGCGTCGGCGTCCAGGTGGCGCACGGCGAAGGAGGTCAGCGGGGTCGGGTTCATGACCGGCAGGGCCAGGGCGTGGCAGCCGGCGGCGGAGACGACACGGGCGGCGGCGCGGGCGAAGTCCACGGAGCCGTGGCGGGCGTCGCAGCCGATCACCACCCGGGGCACGCGCGTGGTGCTGTCCTTGAGGAAGGCGCACAGCCCCGCCGTCGCCCGGATGACGACCGCCAGGTTCATGCGGGACTCACCGGGACCGATCTGGCCGCGCAGCCCGGCGGTGCCGAACTCCAGCGGCCCGGCCATGGCGGCCGCCACCTCCGCCAGGGCCTCGGCGTCCCCGGCGCGGGCGGCCTCCACCGCGGTCTGCAGGGCCACGGCGGTGGACTGGTCGGGGTCGTGCCCGGCCCACAGCTCGGCCCGGTCCAAAAGCTCCTGCTCACTCATCTCAGTCCTCCAGCCCAGCCAGGATCGCCTTGGTGGCGGAGACCCCCAGGCGGTTTGCCCCCGCCTCGATCATGGCGACGGCGGTGGCGGCGTCATGGATACCACCAGAGGCCTTGACCCCCATGTCCTCCCCCACGGTGGCGCGCATCAGGGCGACGGCGTGGGTGGAGGCGCCCCCGGCCGGGTGGAATCCGGTGGAGGTCTTCACGAAGTCCGCTCCGGCGGCCTGGGCGGCCTGGCAGGCCATGACGATCTCCGCGTCCGTCAGGGCCGCCGACTCGATGATGACCTTGAGCACCCGGGGGGCGGGTACGGCGTCGCGCACCGCCTGGATCTCAGCCTGCAGCTCGGCGGCGCGCCCCTCCTTGACCAGGGCGAGGTTGACGACCATGTCCACCTCGTCCACCCCGTCCTTGACGGCCTGGGCGGCCTCAAAGGCCTTGACCTCCGCCTTTACGGCACCGGAGGGGAAGCCCACCACGCAGGCGGTGAGCAGGCCCTCCGGGTGCTCCAGGGGCAGCATGGACGGCGACACGCACACGGAGCAGGTGCCCAGGGCCGCCCCCTCCTGGACCAGCGCGGCCACGTCGGCGGAGGTCGCCTCGGGCTTTAACAGGGTGTGGTCGATCAGGCGCGCGACCTCAGTCTTCTTCATCTTCAGCTCCTAGGTAGTCAGTTCGCTTCTCACAGGGCTGCCAGGGGCAGGGCCAGCTCCATCATCTGGGTGAAGGCCGTCTGCCGCTCCTCGGCGGTGGTCTCGGCCCCGGTCACCAGGGAGTCGGAGACCGTGAAGATGCCCAGGGCCTCCACCCCGGCGTGGGCGGCGGTGGCGTACAGGCCGGCGGACTCCATCTCCACGGCCAGCACCCCCATCTTCTGCCAGCGCTCGTTGAAGGTGGGGTCGGCGTGGTAGAAGACGTCCGAGGACAGGATGTTGCCCACGTGGGTGGTCACGCCCTTGGCCTTGGCCTGCTCGCGCACGGCCTCGATCAGGCGGTAGGAGGCGATCGGCGCGTAGGTGCCGGGCAGGCCGTACTGGTCCGTGAAGCTGGAGTTGGAGCAGGCGGCCTGGCCGATGACCACGTCGTAGAGGTTGACGCCCTCCTGCATGCCTCCGCAGGTACCCACCCGGATCAGCTTCTTGCAGCCGAACACGTGGATCAGCTCCCAGGCGTACAGGGAGATGGAGGGAATGCCCATGCCGGAGCCCATGACGGACACGGGGGTGCCCTGGTAGGTGCCGGTGAATCCCAGCATGTTGCGCACGGAGTTGAACTGCTGGACGTCCTCCAGGTAGGTCTCCGCGATGAACTTGGCGCGCAGCGGGTCCCCGGGCAGGAGGATCGTCTCGGCGATGGGGGCCTGCGGGTTGATATGCGGTGTTGACTTCATCATCACTCCGTTTCTGGTTGGTGGGGCGCTGCCTAGGCACAGGCCGGACTCGGCTGCCGGGCACCACCCCGATGGTATCTCTTTGTCAGTTCAGTGTTTTACATTTGTTCAGCCCTTTGGGTGCCCTCGTGCCGCAGGGGGTCCAGGCGCTACGACGCAGCCTCCGGGCGGCCCTCATCCAACAGCGTCAGGGCCAGGCGCTGGTCCACCACCAGGTGGCTGGACAGGCCCATCTCCAGCGCGGTGGACACGGCCCGGGCCTTGCCCTGCCCTCCGGCCACCAGCACCCGTACCGGCCGGGAGGCCAGGTCCTCCAGGGTGATGCCCACTGTACGCTCGTCCAGGTCCTTGACCGCCACCTGCCCCGCGCTGCTGAAGAAGCGGGAGCAGGCGTCCCCAACGGCCTCCTGCAGCACGGCCTGGCGGTCCTCCTGGTCCAGCTGACGATGGCTGAGCAGCAGGCTGTCCGGCGTGACCGCACCCACCGTGAACACCACGGCGTCAGCCTGGGCCCCGGCAGCCAGGACGGCTGCTATGTGCGGGTCCTCCTGGACGATCTGCCAGGTGGTCACGTCCTGGAAGACCACCGGCAGCGGCAGGTAGAGAGGCACCGCGCTGAAGGCGTCGCAGAAGGCCCGCATGACCTCGAAGTCGTCGGTGGCCTGCTCGGAGTAGGAGCTGCCGCCCTTGAGCTGCACTATCCGCACGTCCCGCCGCGCAGTGTGCCGCAGCCGGGAGGCGATGGCGCTCATGGTCCGCCCCCAGGACACCCCCACGCTCATGCCGTCCCGCACCAGCCCGGTGACCAGCTCGGCCCCTACGCGCCCCAGCTCCTCCAGGAGCTCCGCGTCGGAGGAGACCGGGGCGTGCACCACTCGCGCCTCCGCCAGGCCGTAGCGCTCCTGGAGGCGGTGCCCCAGCTCTGAGGAGGTCTCACGCGGGTCGTTTATGACCACGGTGACGTAACCGGCCTCCTTGCCCCGCTGAAGCAGCTTGGCCACGGTGGGCCGGGACAGGCCCATGGCGACAGCCACCTCCGCCTGGCTCAGACCGCGCTCAAAGTAGAGCCGGACGGCGGTGATGGCCTGCTCGTCACGCTTGTCCATGGGTCCCCCTACTCAGGTCTGCGTCCCGGGCCTCCGGGCGGCACCGGTGCCGCACTCAGCCGTGGGCCGTCCTGGCTCCAGGTCACTCCACGTGGTCCAGCAGCACGCTGCCGCGGGACGGGGCCTTAGTGCCGATCCGGATGCCGCCCTCCAGGGCCTCCAGGGCCCGGGGGACGCGCCACTCGTCGTCGGTGTGCAAGGTGAGCACCGGCTGGCCCTGACGCAGGACCTGGCCGGGCTTGGCGTGGATCTCGATCCCTGCCGCCGCCTGGACCGGGTCCTCCTTGACCGCCCGGCCTGCACCCAGCCGCCAGGAGGCCACGCCTACGCAGAGCGCGTCCAGGCTCTCCAGGACCCCGTCCGCGGTGGCCAGCACCTGGTGGCTGTGCCGGGAGGTGGGCAGGGCCGCGTCCGGGTCACCGCCCTGCTCACGGATCATGGCCCGCCAGCGGTCCATGGCGCGCCCGTCCTTGAGGGCCGCCTCCACGTCGGCGTCAGGCTGGCCCGCCATCTCCAGCATCTTGCGGGCCAGGGCGAGGGTCAGCTCGACGACGTCCTGCGGGCCGCCGCCAGCCAGCACCTCCACGGACTCCTCCACCTCCAGGGCGTTGCCGACCTTCAGGCCCAGCGGCGTGGACATGTCGGTGAGGAAGGCGAAGGTGCGCACCCCGGCGTCCTTGCCCAGGTCCACCATGGCCTGGGCCAGCTCGCGGGCTGAGCTGAGGTCCTTCATGAAGGCCCCGGAGCCCACCTTGACGTCCAGCACCAGGGAACCGGTGCCCTCGGCGATCTTCTTGGACATGATGGAGGAGGCGATCAGCGGGATACAGTCCACGGTGGAGGTGATGTCCCGCAGGGCGTAGAGCTTCTTGTCCGCCGGGGCCAGGCCCGCGCCCGCGGCGCAGACCACGGCGCCACAGCCCTGGCCCAGCTGGTGGAGGATCTCCTCGTTGGACAGGCTGGCCCGCCATCCGGGGATGGCCTCCAGCTTGTCCAGGGTGCCGCCGGTGTGCCCCAGGCCCCGCCCGGAGAGCTGGGGCACGGCCACCCCGAAGCAGGCCACCAGGGGGGCCAGCGGCAGGGTGATCTTGTCGCCCACGCCACCGGTGGAGTGCTTGTCGGCGGTGGGGCGGCCGATGCCACTGAAGTCCATGCGCTCACCGGAGTCGATCATCGCCTGGGTCCACTGGGCGATCTCCTCCCGCTCCATGCCCCGCAGGAAGATGGCCATGGCCAGGGCCGCCATCTGCTCGTCCTTGACGGCTCCCCGGGTGTAGGCGTCCACGGTCCAGGCGATCTGCTCCGGGCTGAGCCGACCGCCGTCCCGCTTGGTCCGGATGACGTCGACGACGTCGAACTGCTCCATCTTCTCCCTCTTCCTTCTGGGGCCTAGGCCCGTTACTCGTGTGGCTGGCGTGTCAGTGCTGACGGAAGGTACTGGTGGGGACCAACGTCAGGTCCGTGGGCTCAAAGCCCTCAGGCAGCACCTGGCTCATGGGCATGACGGCCGAAGGCATGCGCACCAGGCACCCGGGGCCGCCGTGCTCAAGGATCAGCTGGCGGCAGCGCCCGCAGGGGACCACCGGCTCCTCGTTGCCGTTAACGCAGGCCACGGCCACCAGCCGCCCCCCGCCGGAGAGGGCCAGGGCCCCGACCATGGCGCACTCGGCGCACAGGCCCAGTCCGTAGGAGGCGTTCTCCACGTTGCAGCCCACCACCACCTGCCCGTCGGTGGTGAGCCCGGCCGCTCCCACCGGGTAGCCGCTGTAGGGGCAGTAGGCGTGACGCATCGCCTCCACGGCGGCCGCGGTAAGCGCCTCCCAGTCGATCTGCATACCTGTCAGCTCCTTGTGCTCACTTCACGTAGGGGACGTTCTCTGCCGCCGGGGGCCGCGACTTGCCCACGAACCCGGCCACCGCCACGATGGTGACGACGTAGGGGATCATGGCCACCAGGTCGGAAGGGATGCTCGGGGCCACGTTGGGCAGCATCCGGGCCACCGCCTGGGCGAAGCCGAACATGAGCGCCGCCCCCATGGCCCCCAGCGGGTGCCACTTACCCAGGATCATGGCCGCCAGGGCGATGTAGCCGTTGCCGGCGGAGATGTTGTCGGTGAAGGACAGCACCGAGCCGAGGGTGAAGAAGGCACCACCCAGCCCGGCGAAGGCCGAGCCCAGGATCGTGTTCAGGGCCCGCGTGCGGTTCACGTTGATGCCCACGGTGTCCGCGGCCCGGGGGTGCTCGCCGCAGGCCCGCAGGCGCAGGCCCCAGCGGGAGCGGAACAGGTAGACGGTCAGGAAGGCGACCGCCAGGTACATCAGGTAGACCAGGATCGTCTGGTTGAAGAGCATCGGGCCGACCACCGGGATCTCTGAGAGCCCCGGGATCTTGATGGGTGCCAGGGAGAACTGGTTGGTGTTGAGCCTCTCAGGGACCTTCTTCATGACCGTCTGGTAGAAGAAGGTGGTCAGGCCCAGGGCCAGCACGTTGAGCACCACGCCGACGATGATCTGGTCCACGCCGTAGCGCACCGCGAACAGGGCCAGCAGGCATCCCAGCAGCGCGCCCGCCAGGGGCGCCGCCACCAGCCCCATGTAGGGGGTGCGGAAGTAGGAGGCGGCCATGACACCCGCGAAGGCCCCCACCAGGAGGTCACCTTCAATGGCGATGTTGACCACGCCCACGCGCTCCGAGACCACGCCGGACAGGGACCCGAAGATCAGGGGCGTGGAGATCGCGATCGTAGAGACCAGCACCGAGGTCAGGGTCAGGGCCGCAGACGAGCCGGTGGCCGCGAAGACCAGGAAGCCCAGGACCGTGGAGAGGACCGCCAAGGACATGACGGCGACCTCCACCAGGCGGGGGACCCTGATACGCAGGATGGTGCTGGCCCAGCCCCAGAGGCACAGGACCGTCATAACGATCAGCAGGAACACCAGGATCCTGGGACCGGAGGTCACGATGTCCGGGATGGCCAGGCTCTGGGACTTGTCACGCAGACGTATCGTCACGTCCCCCTTGGCAGAGTAGGCCATGAAGCCGAGCAGGACGGTGGCCAGTAGGTAGATGACCGGGATCTTCCAGGCGCGCCTGGTCTGCACCTCGGTGCTCGCAGTGGTGGCGGTAGTCATCGGGCCTCTCCCTTCGGCTCTAAGGAGGCATCGCTGCCCTTGTCGTCAGCAGGCACCTGCCTGGCGGTCCCCGGCTGGACGCCGGTGCTCCCAGCCCCGGCTCCCAGGGCGGCCAGCTCCTGGCCCAGGCTCAGGCGCCTAGGGGTGGGCAGGCGGAACAGCCACCGCACCAGTGCCGGGGCGGCGATCAGCAGCACGATCACCGACTGCAGGATCAGGATCATGTCCACCGGCACCCCCTTGGCCTGCATGGTGTAGCCACCGGCCTTGAAGGCCCCGAAGAGCAGCCCGGAGGCCAGGGTGCCCAGGGGCTTGTTACGGCCCAGCAGGGCCACGGTGATCGCGTCGAAGCCGATGGACCCGGCCACGCCCCGCGAGACGTAGCCGATGGTGCCCAGAGCCTCGTTGGCGCCGGCCAGCCCCAGGAAGGCACCGGAGATCGCCATGGTCAAGGTGGTGATCCCACCCACCGGGATGCCGGCGGTGCGGGCGGCGTCCGGGTTGGCTCCTACCGCCCGCACCTGCAGGCCGATGGTGGAGCGGTCCAGCAGCCACCAGAAGACGACGACGGCCAGCGCGGCCACGAGGATCCCCGCGTGCAGCTTGAAGGGGGCGGGCAGCAGCTTGATGAAGGCGGCGCTCTCCGCCACGTTAGGCGTCTGGGGCTGCTTGGAGCCAGGCACCTGCCAGGACTCCTGGGACAGTGCGTAGCCCAGAGCCAGGAAGGCGATGGAGTTGAGCATGATCGTCACGATCACCTCGTTGGCGCCGGTACGGGCCTTGAGCAGCCCGGCCAGCCCGGCGTACAGGGCCCCGGCGAGCATGGCCATGAGCAAGGCGACCAGGGTGTGCACCACCGGTGGCAGGCTCAGGGAGAATCCCACCCAGACGGCGGCCATGGCCCCCAGGATCACCTGCCCCTGCCCGCCGATGTTGAACAGTCCCGCCCGGAAGCCGAAGCCCAGGCCCAGGCCGCCGATGATCAGGGGGATCGCGTAGAACAGCGAGTCCGTCAAGGGCTTGACCTGTCGCTGCGTGGTGGCGGCGGTCGGGTCGAAGACCGCCCCGCGGAACATGGCGAAGTAGGCCTCCCCCACGGAGGCGCCCGCCATCACGATCAGGATCGCCCCAAGTGCGAAGGAGATGAGCACCGCCAGCACCGAGACGAAGGGCTTGGAGCTGAGCAGGTGCCGCAGGACCACCAGGGCCTTGGCTGCTCTCATCTGGTTCATAGCGCTGTCTCCTGTCCGGGACGCTGCACGCTGGTGGCGTCCGCCGTCGTGGCCTGGGAGGCCAGGGCCTCTTCCTGCGGCACCCCGGCCATCATCAGGCCCAGGGCCTCGCGGGAGGTGTCTGCCGGGACCAGGCCGACTATCCGCCCGCGGTACATGACCGCTATCCGGTCCGCCAGGGCGATCACCTCGTCCAGCTCGGAGGAGATGAGCAGCACCGCCGCGCCCTGGTCACGCACCTCGACGATGCGCTTGTGGATGAACTCGATAGAGCCCACGTCCACGCCCCGGGTGGGCTGGTTGGCTACCAGCAGCTTGAGGTCCTTGGAGATCTCGCGGGCTACCACGACCTTCTGCTGGTTGCCGCCGGACAGGGAGGAGATCGGGTCCTCGATGCTGGTCAGGCGGATGTCGTACTCGTCCCTCTTCTCCTGGGCGTTGCGCGCGATCGCGCCGAGCCTCAGCAGCGGCCCCCGGGAGAAGGCCGGGCTCTTGAACTGGTCCAGCACCAGGTTCTCGGCGATCGAGAAGCCGGCGATGATGCCGTCAGTGGTGCGGTCCTCCGGGATGAAGCCGATCCCGGCGGCCAGGGAGCGGGCCGGGTTGGTGCGGGTGATGTCCTGCCCGGCCAGGGTGATGGTGCCTGACTCCGGGGCGTGCAGGCCCAGCACCACCTCCGCCAGCTCGGTCTGGCCGTTGCCCTGGACGCCGGCGACGGCGACGATCTCACCCCGCCCGACGCTGAGGCTGACGTGGTCCAGCAGCGTGGTGCCGGAGGGGGACAGCAGGGAGACGTCCTGGAAGCTCAGGCCGCCGCCGCTGGGGCTGGCGGGGGTCTTCTCCACCCGCATCATGATGGAGCGGCCCACCATCTTGTTGGCCAGCTCGGCCTCGCTGTCCTGCGGCGAGGCGGTGCCGACGACGGCGCCGCGACGGATCACCGTGATCTCGTCGGCGACGGCGCGCACCTCCCGGAGCTTGTGGGTGATGAAGACGATGGAGGTGCCCGCCTGGGCCAGCTGGCGCATGATCTCCATGAGCTCATCGGTCTCCTGCGGGGTCAGGACCGCGGTGGGCTAGTCGAGGATCAGCACCTTGGCGTCGCGGGACAGGGCCTTGACGATCTCCACCCGCTGCTGGGCGCCTACGGGCAGGTCCTCGATCAGGGCGTCGGGGTCCAGGTCGAAGCCGAAGCGGGCCGAGACCTCCTGGACGGTCCGGCGGGCCTGGGCCACGTCGATCAGCGCGGCCTTGCCCAGGGGCTCGTAGCCCAGGGCGATGGACTCGGCGACGGTGAACACCGGGATGAGCATGAAGTGCTGGTGGACCATGCCCACCCCGGCGGCGACGGCGTCGCCCGGCCCCCTAAAGACGACCGGCTGGCCGTCGATGAGGATCTGGCCCTCATCCGGCTGGTGCATGCCGTAGAGGACATTCATCAACGTGGACTTGCCCGCCCCGTTCTCCCCCAGCAGGGCGTGGATATGCCCTTCCCTGATGGTGAGGTTGATGTTGTCGTTTGCCACGAGGGGACCAAATCTCTTGGTGATCCCTCTGAGTTCCAGTTCCACGGCCGCCGGCCCTCCTGCTCACCTAGTGCTGCTTACCGCGTGACGCGGACGAAGGAGCCTGAGGGCGTGGCGGAGCCTCCTCCGCCACGCCCTCAGGTCACGCTCACTTGGGGGTGTTCTGCGACTCGACCTTGAGCTCGCCGCTCTTGATCTGCTCGGTGAGCTTGTCTACCTCGGCCTTGAGCCCCTGGGGGACCTTGGAGTCAAAGTCGTGGTAAGGGGCGATGGACACGCCGCCGTTGGCCAGGGAGCCGACATAGGGCTCAGAGGTGAACTTGCCCTCCACCGAGTCCTTAATGGCCTGCTCCACGGAGGCCCCGATCTCCTTCTTCACGGAGGTCAGGACGATGTCCTTGTAGTCGGGGTTGGCCTCGTACCAGTCGGAGTCCACACCGATGATGTAGGTGTCACCGTCCGCCTTGGCGGCGGCGGCGGCTCCCAGGCCCACCGGGCCAGCCACGGGCATGATGATGTCCGCGCCCTGGTCGATGAACTGCTGGGCCTGCTGCTTGCCCAGGGCCTGGTCGTCGAAGCTGTTGGTGAAGGCCCCGTTCTGGGTGGCCTTGTCCCAGCCGAGGAGCTGGACGCTGGCGCCGTGGGCCTTGTTGTAGGCGTCCACGCCGTCGGCGAAGCCGTCCATGAAGATGTTGACGGAGGGCAGCGGGATACCTCCGAAGGTCGCGACCTTGCCGCTCTGGGACATGCCAGCAGCGACGTAGCCGGCCAGGAAGGCGGCCTCAGCGGTGTTGAACAGCAGCGGACGGCCGTTCTCCAGGGTGACCGGCTGGTTGTCCGGGCCAGAGAAGCCGGAGTCCACCAGGGCGTAGTGCAGGTCCTTGTTGATGTCGGCGTTGGCGTGCAGCGCCTGCTCCAGCTTGAAGCCGACACCGATGATCAGGTTGCAGCCGTCAGAGACCATGGCCTCCACGTTGGGCTGGAAGTCGGCGTCCGAGGAGGACTCAGCGGTGTTGGTCTTGATGCCGAGGGTGGTCTCCGCGGCCTTGAGCCCCTGGTAGGCGGACTCGTTGAAGGACTTGTCGTCCCAGCCGCCGGCGTCGGAGATGGCGCAGGCCTTGAAGCTGCTCGCTTCCTTCCTGCCGCCGTCAGTGGAGGTGCCTCCACCACCGCACCCGGCGAGGGCGAGCGCGGAGATGCTCGCGACCGCAATAATCCTGGAGAGGGTCTTCATATCGTGTTCCTCCGGTTGGTTGTTCGCCCTTGAACAGGTGGGGGACGCAGCTGGGGTGCTGCCCCGTCAAAGCGATGGACACCCGTCGGGATTAACGAATGTCAATCTGTACTTTGACGCTTGACAAATAGTGTCGTCCGTCCTCCCCGGCCTGTCAAGCCAGCCGGAGACTCCGAGTATGTTCCCCCCACCTGCGAGGCGCCGTGGCCGGGGCGTCTGTCACCCCAGCTCCAGTGACTCTACCTGGGCCAGCAGCACCTCCAGAACCGCGCGCACCGCTGCGGAGGGGTCCGAGCGGGTCTCCCGGTGGCGCACCACAAGCTGGCGCGTGCCCAGCCCCGGCAGCCGGGACACCACCACCCCCTCGGGTACGAAGCCCGAGCGCACCGCCAGCTCCGGCAGCAGGGCGTGCCCCAGCCCCTGGCTGACCATGGCCAGCACCACGTCGTAGTCGTAGGCGACGTGCCGGGTCTCCAGCGGGACCGCGAGCTGCTGGGCCAGCCGGGTCAGGGCGAAGGCACCCGCCGTGTGGGGGTCCAGGTCGATCCAGGTCACCCCCGCCAGGTCCGCCAGGCTGCTGGGGGCCGGGCAGCCCGGGGGCACCACCACCAGCCAGGACTCGTCCAGCAGAGGCAGGTCCGCGGTGGCGCGGGGCGCGGGCGGCAGGGTGTGCTCGTCGCGCTCCAGGAGCACCAGGTCCAGCTCCCCGTGGCGCAGCCGCTTGAGGGCCGCCCGCTCCTCCACCTCCTCGACCACCAACTCAACCGCCGGGTAGGCGGCCTCCAGGGAGCTTAGGAGCGGCAGCAGCAGGGCCCGGATGGCGGTGGAGAAGGAGCCGATGCGCACGGTCCCGGCCGGGGCGGCGGCGTCAACGGCGGCCAGCTCCCGGCGGGCGGTCGCCAGCTCCACCTCGATGCGCTCCGCGGCGTCCGCCAGCACCCGCCCGGCCGGGGTCAGCGTGGCCCCCGCCGGTGTGCGGTTGAGCACGCGCAGACCGGTCTCCTTCTCCAGGAGCTTGATCTGCTGGCTCACGGCGGAGGGGGTCAGGCGCAGGGAATCCGCTGCCGCCACAACGCCTCCGGCCCGCTGCACGGCCAGCAGCACGTTGATGCGGTGGGGCGAGATGTTCACCCCCCGAGCATAGTTCAGTCTCACTACAGGCCACATGAAGGTCTATGTAATTGATCTTCAGGTTGGCGGTGCCCCAGGATGCCGCCTGTGACTGACGTGGTTGACCTGCTCATCGGTGTCGGCGGCTGGATCGGGGCCGCCGAGTTCCTGCTCGCCTACTTCCTGGTGTCCAAGGGCCGGCTCGCCGGGGACTCGCTGCGCTACCAGGCCCTGAACCTGTCCGCCTCCGTGCTGCTGCTGCTCAACTGCGCCCGCACCGGGGCCTGGCCCAGCGCGGTGGCCAACATCTTCTACGTGCTGGTAGGGCTGAACATCCTCATGACCGTCAAGCGCGCCTACATCGCCCAGCTGGCCCAGAACCAGGTGCAGGCGGCCGCCCAGTGGCGGGTCAGCGCCTGGTGGCGCCGGTCCCTCAGCGCTGCGCCACTCGGGCGGAGGCCTGGGCCCGCAGCGTGAAGCCCTCCGCGCCGATCACGCCCCAGGGCAGGAAGGGCGGCTGGGAACGCCCCCGTAGCTCCACCCGCACGCTGGCCCCGTCAGGGCTGGTGGCCCTGACCACCTCCACACCGGTCAGCCCGCCCTCTGTCCGCACCTGCTGCATGTAGGCGTGGACTGCCTGGCTGACCCCCGCGTCGTCCAGCGGCCGGTCCGCGTTGGCCCCCGTGCGCAGGTACTGGTCCTGGTCCACGTTGGCGACGGCGCTGGCCGCCGCCAGGTCCGCCAGGCCCGTAAGCCGCTTGAGGTCCAGGTAGACGGAGCTGACGGAGGCCACCAGCAGCACCAGGGCCAGGACGACCGCCAGCAGGCCCGTTCCCAGCAGCAGCACCTGCCCCTCCTCCGCCCGCAGACGCGCCCGCAGCCGCGCCCACAGGCGGCTAGCCGCCTCCCTGCCCCGGCTCACGGCTGCTCCGGTCCCGCTGGCAGGGACACCTGCTGCACGGCGTCCACCACGAGGACGTCCTGCCCCAGCCCGACCGCGCTGAGCACCGGCAGATCCACCCCGACCGCCACCCGTACCACCGCCTGTCCACCGGCGCAGCCCGGGCGCTCGCACTCCACCGTGAGCGCCCGGGCGGCCTCGTCGGCGTCGACGCGCTGGTCCGTGAGCGCCAGGACCACCGAGCTGCGGGCCAGGTCCAGGCCCTTCTCCCCCGGGTAGCTGATAAGCATCCGTGCCGCCGCCTGCGCCCCCGCCGTCGTGGCGAAGCTGGCCGCCTGCACCCCGGCCAGGGCCACCACCAAGTAGGCCACCGGCAGCAGCACCGCCACCACCCAGCCGACGAACTCCACCTGGGCGTTGCCCGCCTGGTCCCGCAGCCACCGGTCCCACCGGCGCGCGCGGCTCATGGCTGGCGCCCCGCACCGTCGGGGTCGCTGGTCAGCGCTGACTCGTCGACGGCGTGGGCCCTCACCCGCAGGGTCCCGGCGGGCCCCAGCAGCCCCAGCACCGGCAGCGGCGCGCTGGCCGTGACCTCCACGACCGCCACCCCGCCCCGGCTCACCCGCCGGACCTCCACCTGCTGCAGGTAGTCGTCTGTCAGGGCCTGGGCGACCAGCTCCGCGACCCGGGCGCGCCCCTCAGCCTCGGAGCCTCCCAGCAGGGCGGCCCGCCTAGCCCCCTCACCGGCTGCGTCCACCAGGACGTTACGGACGTGCAGTCCCAGGGCCAGCTGGAGCAGTCCCAGCCCCAGGGCCACCACCAGCACGGAGACCAGCGCGAAGTCCACCGGCGCGGACCCGCGCTCGCCACCCGACGACCGCCGCTCAGATCGCACCGGTGACCTTGGACATCGCCTGGGTGAACACGTCGGTCAGGGCGGGGCCCGCCACCGCCCACAGGGCCACCACCAGGCCAGCGGTCATCATCGTCACCAGCACCCAGCCGGGCACGTCCCCACGCTCCGCCCCCAGCCGGTGGCCCAGCATGCGCAGCCCTTTCCTGAGGTGTGTCAGTACCATTGGTCTCCTCCTTGGAGCGGTTTGTCAGGGTCGGTTTCCAGGTGCACGGGGCACCCGGTGATCTAGAGGCCTCACAGCCCCAGGCGCAGCACCAGCAGTCCCGGGAACAGGGCGAACATGACGGTGATCGGCAGGATCAGGAACACCACCGGCACCATCTGGGCGATCTCCCGGCGGCCGCCCTCCTCGATCAGGTGCCTGCGCGAGGCCTCCCGGGCGTCCGCCGCCTGGGCCCGCAGCACCTCCGCCAAGGGGGTGCCCCGCTCCAGGGCGGCGGACACCGCGTCAGCCAGGCGCGTGACGCTCAGGGCCCCCACCCGCTTGTCCAGGCGCCCTATGGCGGCCCCCAGCGTGCTGCCCGCACGCACGTCCGCCAGGGTCAGGGCCAGCTCGTCGATCAGGGCCCCCTGGCCCAGGCCGACGACACGCTCCATCGCCGCCACCGGCCCCTGCCCGGCGCCGACCACCAGCGCCAGCAGCTCAACCACGTCCGGCAGCTGGGCCTCGATAGCCGCCTGCCGGCGGCTGACCGTCTGGCTCAGCCACCAGTCGCGGGCCGCCGCCCCCAATCCCGCCGCCACCACGGCCAGGACCGCCACCGCCAGCAGGTTCACCGGACGGACGCTGCGCAGCAGCAGACCGCCCCCGGCCGCCACAGCCATGGCGGCCCCGGCCCACAGGACCTGCTGGAGCCGTACCTCCTCAACCGTCAGCGTGGTGCCGCTGCGCCCCAGACGCCGCCGCACTGAGGCCTCCGAGGAGCCGATCGACTCAAAGAACCGCCCCGCCGCACCCACCTGGCTCAGCAAGGCCGCAGAGACCGTGCGCGAGCCAGGGACCTGCCCAGCCGCAGCCTGGGCCCCACGCCGGAAACGCATGTAGGGGGCCACCCTCTCCGCCAGCCGTGGCCTACGGGCGCGCCAGGCGGACAGCAACAGCAGCACCCCGATCCCCAGCCCGCCTCCCGCGAGCGCACCCAGGTTCATCGCAGCACCCGTTCTTCCTCCGGCAGGCGCCCCAGACGCAGCATCAGCCAGTAGGCGAGCACGCTCGCCCCGGCCCCCGCCACCAGCACCAGGGCCCCGGTGGCGCTGGAGTAGGCTGCCGCCGCCTGGGGGCGGGTGGACAGCAGGGCCAGCACCAGCCAGGGGGCCGCCACCGCGACCTTGGCACCGTTGACCGTCCAGGACTGGCGGGCCTCCAGCTCGCCCCGGGTGCGCATGTCCTCCCGCAGCATCCGGGCCAGTGCACGCAGCAGGTTCCCTAGCTCCACGCCGCCCACCTCGTGGGCCAGGCGCAGCGCCTCCACGATCCGGTCAGCCACCGGGTCGGCGAAGCGGTCCTTCAAGCGGTCCAGGCACAGGTCGAAACGGGCGGTGGCGTTGTAGTCGGCCGCGAAGGCGGCGAACTCCGGGCGCACCGCCAGGGGGCCTTTCTCGCCCAACGCGGAGACCGCCTCCGGCAGGCTCATGCCTGCGCGCGTGCCCGAGACCAGCGTGTCCACCACCTCCGGCCAGACCTCCCGCAGGCTCGTACGGCGGGAACGTGCCCGCGCGGAGACCGCCCAGTAGGGGGCCAGCCCCGTAATCGTCCCGAATGCCAGGGCCACCGGCCAGGCCCGGGAGAAGCCCAGGAAGAACAGCCCCACCACCCCGGCCAGGGCCAGCGCCCCCAGCACGAAGGTCGTGGGACTGGTGCGTCCCACGCCCGCCTGTACCAGCAGGTCGGCCAGGTGCCTGGAGCCCGTCGGACGCCAGCGAGGTACCTCAGTGGTGAGGGACAGCCAGACCAGGAGCAGGCCGCAGCCTGCCAGCACGCCCGCGACCGCCCCCATCAGCGGCCCGCCTCTGCGCCGCGCAGCCGGTCACCGGCTTGCCGCCGACGTGCAGGTGCCTCAGGCCAGGCCCCGGGCTGCGGCCCCGGCGTCCAGGGTGACCACGAGGAAGCCGCGGCGACGCCGTCGCCAGCCAGGAGGGCCGCCAGGTCCGTGCCCGCCCGGGCGTAGCGCTCCGGGTGGGGCGGCTGCCCCTGCCCGCGCACCAGGCGGCCCTGTGCGTCCCGGTGGAACACCTCCGCCATCTCGATGACGCCCTCCTCCACCCGGCCCGGCACCGCCGCCACCTCCCGGAGGGTACGGCGGCCGTCGGCGTCGATATCCAGGTGGACCACCAGGTCCACGGCGGTGGCGACGGTGGGGACGATGAAGGCGGAGCCCACGTTCTCCCCGGCCAGCAGCGGCAGGGTGCACAGCTTGAGCACCGCCTCCCGGGCGGAGTTGGCGTGCAGGGTGGACATGGATGGGATGCCGGAGTTCATGGCGATCAGCAGGTCCAGGGCCTCCGCCTCCCGCACCTCACCTATCAGGAGCCGGTCGGGCCGCATCCGTAGGGCCTCCTTGACCAGACGGCGCAGCGTGATCTCCCCGACGCCCTCCAGGTTCGCGGCGCGGGTCTGCATGGCCACGCAGTCTCGGTTGGCCAGGGCCAGCTCAAAGACCTCCTCGCAGGTGATGACCCGCTGGCTGGCCGGGATGGCTCCGGCCAGGGCGCGCACCATGGTGGTCTTGCCTGCCTGGGTGGCCCCGGAGACCACGATGTTCAGGCCCGCTCGTACCGAGGCCTCCAGGAAGGCCGCCACCTGCGGGGTCAGGGAGCCCATCCGGGCCAGGTCACTTAGCCGGGCCGAGCGGGTGGTGTGCTTGCGTATGTTCAGCGCCCAGCTGGCGGAGGTGATCGGGGGGATGACCACGTGCAGCCGCTCCCCGGTGGGCAGCTGCGCGTCCACGAAGGGGCAGGACAGGTCCAGGCGCCGCCCGGAGACCCGCAGCATGCGCTCCACCAGCACCCGCAGCTCCCCCTCCTCCAGCAGGGTGGTAGTCAGCTCAGGGCGCCCGTTGCGGGCCACGAAGACCCGGTCCTCCCCGTTGACCCAGATCTCCTCCACCGAGTCGTCCACCAGGTAGCGCTGCAGGGAGCCCGCCCCGGCCAGGGAGTCGAAGGCGGCCTGCGCGGCGGCGTCGTAGTCGGCCAGGGGCGGCACCAGCCCGGCGTCGGCCCGGGACAGGTAGTCCGCCCCCGCCTCCGAGACCAGCGCCTCGAAGGCAGTGGCGTCGTGGAGCGGGTCTACGCCGCGTCGGCGCACCAGCTCACGCACCTCCGCGCTGAGGATTGCGGCTGCGTCCAAGATGACCTCTCAGTCAGTGTGCTCAGGGATTGGATTGTCAGGGACAGCTTGCTAAGGGCGCGTCAGCGCGCCCGTCCCGGTTGCCGGGGCAGGGGTGCCAGCTCCCGGGAAGCAGGTGAAAGGTTATGCCTACTTTCCGGCGCGCGGGGGCAGGCTGCCAGATCTGTGGATAAATAACTGGCCCTGACGGCGCGCCCTGGCCACGGCTCCTGGCACCAGCCCGGTGCCCGCCACCGCCCCTCCGGCTGCGGCGCGGACGGCACTAGCGGGTGTCGGATAACGGTTGACGGCATGGCCTACCCTCCGGCTGCGGGCGGCACGCCCCGTAACTGGACTACCGAGCCAAGCCCGGCGCCTGCCCTACGGCTGCAGGGGCCACAAGCTGGTTACCCTGCGCCGGTTCCTGCAGCAGGCTGCTTCCTGGGGCCGTACAGGCCGACCCGGCTCCCGTAACATCCGCACACGTTCCTTCTACCGGTGATCTGGCGGTCCTGGCCCGCCCTCGCATACGGTGGACACATGCCTGACTCCCCCGCGCCGCCGCCCCTCAACGCAGCGCCTGTGGCTTCAACCGCGCGCAGCAGAGCCGCTGCCAAGCAGCGCTCCGCCCTGTCCCTGGCAGCACTGGCCTCGGTGGCGGTGCCCGGCCTGGACCCGGCCCGCCTGACCACCCCCCAGAACAGCTCTCCTGAACTGCGGCAGATCGGCGTGGTAGACACTGCGGGCCGCACCTGGGAGGTGCTGGAGCCCCAGGACGACGCCACCGGCGCCTCCCTGGAGGCTGAGGCCGGGGTGCTGCGGTCCATCGGCCGGGTGGCGGACGACGGGCGGGTCTCCTTCCAGGTGGCCCGGGTGGCGGGATCGGTGCGTACCGGGGGGACGCACGTCCAGGTGCGCACCTACCTGCCCGGCTCCCCCATAGACCTGCGCAGGCTGCACCCCGGCCCCGGGCTGTCCTCCGGGCTGGGCCGGGCGCTGGGTGAGCTGCATGAGCTGCCGGTGTCCGTGATAAACGAGGCGGGGCTGCCGTCCTACAGCGCGCAGGAGGTGCGCCAGCGCTGGGTCCAGCTCCTGGACGAGGCTGAGAGGACCGGGAGGCTGCCTGAGCAGCTGGTACGCCGCTGGCGGCAGGCGCTGCGGCACCCTGCCCTGTGGCGTTTCCGGCCGGTCGTGGTCCACGGTGACCTGGCTGAGGAGAACGTCCTGGTCGCTGGCGGCGGCGTGGTGGGCATCCGGGGCCTGTCCCAGGCCCATGTCGGTGACCCGGCGGAGGACCTGGCCTGGGTGTACGCCTCCGTGCCCCTGGAGTGCCTGGACTCGATCGAGAACGGCTACGACATCGCCCGTAGCGAGGGGGTGGACAAGCACCTGCGGGACCGGGCCGAGCTGGTCAGTGAGCTGGGCCTGGCGCGGTGGCTGCTGCACGGGGTGCGGTCCCAGGACGAGACGGTGGTGGAGGACGCCGTCGCCATGCTCGCGGACCTGCTGGAGCAGGTGGGGGACGACCCCCTGGTGGAGGAGATAGAGGCCCACCTGGCCCCGGTGAGCTCCGCCCGCGTCACCTCCCCCGATGACACCACCTTGGACGTGGCGATGGTCGGTGTGGAGCAGCCTGAGGAGCCAGCGCCTGCCCCGCAGAGGGACGGCGAGGTCACCGAGACGTTGAGCCAGGTCCCCCCCAGCGGCAGGCAGGCGCCAGTGCAGCAGCACCAGCCGGTTCCCAGCCAGGCTCCCGCCACGGTGCAGCTCAGTGTGGTGCCTGCCGCCCCCACTGGCACCACGGTCCTGCACAAGGAGAAGGAGCCGCAGGACGATCTAGGCCGTCTGGGGGTGTCCGGCAACGGGCAGAACCGGCGAACAGGCTCCCGAGCACAGGGAGCGGGCGGGCCGGGTGACGGCGCCGTCACGGAGCCGGTGGGCGTTCCGGTTCCTCCGGCCTCCGGCGGGGACGGCCTCCGCTCCCGTCCCTCTGCGCGGCCCGGGGCGGGCACCCGCAGCCGTCTGGGGCAGGCGGCCACGCCTCTGGCCGACAGCACCCTGGGCCTGATTGACGACCTCAGTGACGAGGACATCCTCACCTCCTCAACCGTCGAGTAGGTCCCGGCGGGTCCTGGGCCGGGATCAGCCACTGAGGCTTAGGGCACGGGTCAGCTCCTCCAGGGGCACGAGCTGCTGGGCTGAGAGCTCACGCACCTGCCGGGACGGCTCGGCCTGGGCCACGTACACGTAGGCGGCCCGCACGCTCTCCGGCTCGACCTCCTGCGCCCGGGCCCAGGCGTGGACGTAGACGCTCAGCTGCTCTACCGGGACCTCCTGACGCCCTGTCTTCCAGTCCACGATCAGCCAGCCCCCGCCGTCCACCTGCTTGAAGACCGCGTCCAGGCGGCAGCGCAGCGTGACCCCGGCCAGGGTGGTCTCCAGCTCCTTCTCCGTGTGCGCCAGCACGTAGCCCTCCAGCAGGGGCAGGGACTCGACGACCTGCAGCCAGGACTCCACCTGCTGGCGGTCAGCCGGGCTGAGGGTCGGGGGCGCCCCGGCCTCCTGCAGGCTGAGCAGACCGGCCTGCGCCGCCAGCCGCTGGGCCACCGCCTCGTGGAACACGGTACCCAGGCGGCTGCTCGGGCTGGGCCTGGGGGGCAGGGGACGACGCAGCGCCAGCGCGAGCTCGTCCGGCCGCTCCCGCAGGTCGTCGACCTTGGTGGCGGCCAGGTGCGCAGGCAGCCGCACCTGGGGGACCTCCTGCGCCAGCTGGCTGCGCTCGGCCAGCAGCAGGGCTGCCTCCGTGCACCAGCGCGCCACCCGCAGGTCAGGGGCAGGGGCCCCGGCAGTAGCCGCGTCAGTGTCAGTCAGGCCGCTACCGGGCCGCCTGGCGCCGGACGGCGTCGCCTCCGTGCACCAGCGCGCCACCCGGGGGGCGGGGGCGGGGGCCTCGACGGTGGCCCGGTTGCTGCCAGGCAGTGCCGCGCCAGACAGTCCGGCGTCCGGCAGCCCAGTGCCCAGCGGACCAGCTTCCGGTAGCCCAGTGCCAGGCGTTCCGGCAGGGCCTGTCTCTGCGGGCCGTGTCCGGGCCTGCCTGACCAGCTGGGCGGCCTGCAGCCGAGCCTGTTGCAACCGGCCCTCCCGCGTGTCGGGGCTGGTCTCATGCGGCCAGGTACCGGTGGCCTGAGAGGCTACCAGCGGGTTCAGGGCCTGCGGGTCGGGCTCCGTCCAGCCGTCACCGTAGGGGGTGACCAGCTCACGGCGTCGCAGCTCGGCCAGGAAGCGGGACACGGGGCGGGGGCTGCTGGCCCCCTTGGCCAGGTGGGAGCCGGTCAGCAGCAGGTCGTGCCGGGCCCGGGTAAAGGCCACGTAGGCCAGGCGCCGCTCCTCCGCCAGGCTGTGCCTGCCCAGCGCCTCCCGGTAGACCGCCAGCTCCTGCTTGAGGTCAGCGGCCTGCTCTGCAGCGGGCTCCATGCCTCCCAGGGTGAAGGGGGGCAGGGTGTCGGCATCGGCACGCAGGGGGTGGGGCAGCTCCTCCGCGCTGGTCATCCAGCCGGATGTCACCAGGGTGAGGTCGTCCGTGGGCTTGGCCCGGTAGGAGGGGAACACCTGCTCGTCCAGGCCGCAGACGCACACGGTGTCCCACTCCAGGCCCTTGGAGGCGTGGACCGTGAGCACCTGCACCGCACCCGGCTCCGGCTCCACCTCTGGGGCGGCGAATCCAGCCTCCCGCTCCTCAGCGGTGTCCAGCCACTGCAGGAACCCGGTGAGGGTGGGGGCCTCCATGTCGGCGGTGAACTGCTCCGCGGTGGCACGGAAGGCGTCCAGCGCCCGGCGCCCCAACGGGTTGCCGACGCGGGCGGTGACCTCGATGTCCAGCCCCAGCGCCCGCTCAGCCAGCACCACCTGCTCCGGCAGGGGCAGGCCCAGGGCCCGCCGGGCGCGCCGGACCGCCCGCCCCAGGGCGACGGCGGCCCGTCGGCCCGGCTCGCTGAGACCGGGCGCCGTCGGAGGCTGCTCCTGCTCGTCCAGGCGGGTGAGGTGCTCTACGGCCTCGGCCAGCAGGGGGTGCTCCGCCTCCTCACTGTCCGGCTGCCAGCCCGGGCTGTGGGAGGTACGGCGCAGGAGGCTGCGGGACAGGCGGTGCAGCGCCTGGAGGTCGCTGGCCCCGATCTGCCTGCCGGTGAGCAGGCGCACCAGGCGGTCGCCCCGCTCCGGGTCGGCTGCGACCGTGAGCAGGGCGCGCACGTCGGCGACCTCTGGCACGGAGAGCATCCCGCCCAGGCCCACCACCTCGTAGGGCAGGCCGTGGGCCTCCAGCGCCTGGGCCACGGGCCCCAGCTGCTCCCTTGTCCGGCACAGGACCGCCATCTGGGCGGTGGGACCCCAGCGCTCATCCAGGAAGCGGGCGATGTGCTCGGCCTCCTGCAGCGGGTCCTGCAGGAAGGCTCCCGCCACCAGGCCGTCAGCCAGCCCGGTGCCCGCAGGGCGCTCCACGAGCTCCTGCACGGGTATGTGCTCGGTGCGCGGGTCCCCCGCCTGCGGCTGGTGGTGGCGCAACGGCCCGGAGGTGACGTTGGCGGCCTGGAGGATGCGCCGGTCGTTGCGCCAGGCAGTGGACAGCTGCAGGACCGGGGTGTGGGTGGCAGCCGGTCCGCCAGCGGCTACGGCGGCGGTGCCTGCCGGGTTGAACCGGGCGTGGAAGGTGTCCAGGGCCCCGGCGCTGGCTCCCCGCCAGCCGTAGATCGCCTGGTTGGGGTCCCCGACCGCCGTGACCCCACTGCCCGCGAACAGCGCGGAGAGCAGGCGCAGCTGGGCCACCGAGGTGTCCTGGAACTCGTCCAGGAGCACGGCGGGGTACTGGGCGCGCAGGGCGTGGACGGCCTCGGGGACCTCCTCGCAGACCCGGCAGGCCAGGGCCACCTGGTCCCCGAAGTCCAGCAGGTTGTGGCGCCGTTTATGGTCCCGGTAGGCCTGCACCAGCCCCAGCATCTGACGCTGGGTGCGCAGGTTGCCAGGGGCCTTGCCGATGATGCTCTTGAGCCCCCGGACCCCGGCCAGTGCCGTGAACAGCTCCTCCAGGTCGGCCAGCTGCTCCTGCGCCTGCGGGACGCTCAGCAGGTTCTCGGACAGGGCGGCGTCAAGCCGCAGCACCAGGGACGTGGCGGAGCCCGCCTTGTCCAGAGGCAGCGGCTCGGTGCAGGACTCCACCAGGCCGGAGGCGATCTGCCAGGCGCGGGCCTCGGTTATGAGCACCGAGTCAGGGGCGGCTCCGATGCGCAGCCCGTGGTCGCGCACAATGCTCCCGGCGAAGGAGTTGTAGGTGGCGATGGTCGGCTCCGGGGCTTCCTGCGCCTGCCCCTCCAGCAGGCCCGAGGCGGCGAGCTGGGAGAGCCTGGTGGCTACGCGCTGGTCCAGCTCCGCCGTCGCCTTCCGGGTGAAGGTCAGCCCGAGGACCTGCTCCGGGCGCACCTGGCCGCTGGCCACCAGGTAGACGACCCGCTGGCTCATGGTGGCGGTCTTGCCGGAGCCGGCCCCCGCCACCACCAGCACGGGGCTGAGAGGGTGGGATATGACCTGGGACTGCTCGGGGGTGGGCGTGTGCACCCCCAGGGCGCGGGCCAGTTGCTCGGGGGTGAGGTCCCGGGAGGCCAGGCCCGGGGACTGGAGGGAAGGGCTCGGGGACTCGGGATCGAGGCCCGGGGAGGTCAGGCGCTGGGGCTGGGGGGTGGTGCTCATACGATGGTCCTGCGGCCTTCTGGCTGGATCGGGCAAGAGTCCTTGACGGAGCAGCTGCGGCACTGCTCCCCGCTGCGTGCCAGCAGGGTGGGTCCGCTGGCGGCCTGCGCGGCCTCCCGCAGCAGCTCGCGGGCCCAGTCCTGCCCGCTGTCGGGGTCGGGGCTGGGGTCCAGGGCCGCCCCCGGGGGCTCCAAGGCGGGCAGGCCACCGTGACGTTTGCGCGGCTCCTTGCCCAGCAGCACCAGGGCGGCGCCGTCCACCTCGTAGCCGTTGGCCTCCAGCGCCAGCCGGTAGGTGGCCAGCTGGGGATGGCGGCTGGCCTCGCTGTAGACCCGCTGCCCGGTCTTGAGGTCTATGAGGCGGACCTTCCCCTGGGGGGCGGTGCTCGGCCCCGGCAGCCGTTCCAGGCGGTCGATGCGTCCGGACACCCGCACCGGGACCGGGGCTCCCGGGCTCCCGGCGGCAGGCTCCAGCAGCAGCTCCGCGGTTATCTCCTGCTCCACCAGGGCTGGCTCGAGCACGGACTCCAGGTAGGTGGCCAGGCGCTCGACCACCTCCCGGGCGTGGTCTGCCGCCACCTGCCCCAGCCAGGTAGCGGGGTAGCCCAGCGTGGGCAGCAGGGTCTCAAAGCGTTCCAGGAGCCTGTCCCGGCTGAGGCCCTGCTCCTCCTGCTCCTGGGCGAGCTGGTGCACCAGGTCACCCAGCCGTTGCGCTACGGAGGGCGCGTCACCGGCGCCGTGCCGTTGCAGGAACCAGCGCAACGGGCACTGGGTTAGGGACTCGACGGCGGAGGGGCTGACCTGCACGACCTGCCCTGCCGCCACCAGCGGCTCCTGGGAGGTGGGGCCCTGGAGCCCCAGCCACTGCTCCGGGGCGGCTCCGGTCACCCCCTGGTCGGCCAGCTCGGCCAGCAGCTGCGCGGCTGCCTGCGCCCGCGCCCGCCTGGTGTCGGAGGCCTCCGGGAGGGCGCCGACCAGCAGGTGCTGGCGCAGCTCGGCTACCAGGCCGCGCAGGGTGAGGTCGCCGACGTCCTCCTGAAGGAGCGGCTGGCCGTCGTCGTCGAGCACGGGCGTGCCTGCTGCCTGGGCGATCTCCAGCAGGAAGGACGAGGGGGCGTGCTCGGCGTCGCTGACAGCGGTGACCAGCAGCCGACGGCTGGCACGGGTCAGGGCGGCCAGGAGCATGCGCCGCTCATCGCCGCGCACCTGGGCGCGGGCCAGTACCGGGTCCACCTGGCTGCGGGGGGTGCCGTCCGCGCCCAGGGGCAGCCGCCCGGTGACGGCGTCCACCAGCAGGCCGGAGCGGGTCAGGGAGTCTCGCAGGCGCAGGTCCGGCCAGGCGTCACGCTCCAGCCCCATGACCGCCACCAGCTCCCACTGCCCTCCGGCAGCGCTGGCCGGGGTGAGTACCTGCACGCCTTCAGGGCGTATGCCTTGGGGGGCCACAGAGTCCGACGGCAGCGCCTCGGCGGCGACCTCGGCCAGGAAGTCCTGGGCCCGGGCCCCGGGGTGCCGCTCCGCCCAGACCTCCGCGCGCTTGAACAAGGTGGTGACCACGTCGAGGTCGTGCTCGGCAGCCTCCTGCAGCTCGGGGTCCACCCGGCCGTCCTGCGGGCTCGGCCAGACCTTCGGAGTACCTGCCGAAGCAGTGGCGGCGGGGCCCACGGTCTCGTTGGGCGCTGGCAGGCCCAGGGCGGTGGCCTGCCAGCGGGCGGCGCAGCCGGAGGCCTCCCAGGCGGCCCACAGCAGGGCCTCCACGTCAGGCCCCGGTGCCGCCGCAGGCTGGCCTCCTGCCTGCGCTCCCCCGCCAGCAGGAGAGGGGACCGGCCCCTTCCCAGCCACAGAGCTGGCAGCACCCCCCTCAGCCAAGGCGGTAGCGGCCCCCTCCTCCGGCGGGACGAGCGCGGCCCCAAGACCGCCCGCCTGCAACGTCCCGGCCGCCGGGCCGGTGAGCCTACGCAGGGCCGCGATGATCTGGGCGGCCCGCCAGACCAGGGCCCACTGGTGGCGCAGCGGGGAGCCGACCTGCTCCTGGGCGAGCCCGGCAGCGGCCTCCGGGCTGCTGACCGTCTCCAGAAGGTACTGGTCTGGGCTGGCCTCGGCTGCTCTTCCCTGGCGCAGATGACGCCGTAGCCGCCGCAGGTCCAGGCTGCTCAGCCCCACCAGCGGGCTGCCCAGCAGCGCCATGGCCGCCGCGTGCTCGGGCAGGCTGCCCGGTCCCTGCCCGAGCTGCTGGGCCACGGCCGCCTGGACCACGTCCAGCAGAGCGGCAGCAGCAGGCTCCGAGCGCAGCAGAACCGCTGGCTGAGAGGCCGCCAGGGGGACTCCCCGCCGTCGTAGCTCCCCCGCGACCACCCGCACCTGCTTGGCGGAGCGCACCACCACGGCCATGCTGCTCCAGGACGTGCCGTGGTGGACGTGCTCCGCGCGCAGGGTACGGGCCACCTGCGCTGCCTCCTGCACCGGGGAGGAGGCCAGGAGCACGCTGACGCCGTGGGGCGCGCCGTCCTGCGCCGAGCCTGCTGACGGGGTGCCGGTGCGGAGGGCCACCCCTAGTCCAGCCTGCCCGTCCCGGTCCGGCACCGCCGGTACCTCCGGGACCTCCGGCACGCCCGGGAGGTACTGTCGCACCTGGCCTGCTCTCCGGGAAGGTGCAGGGAGGTCCGGCACGTCCGGGAAGGACGCCTGCCGGTAGGCCGGGCTCCCGGTGACCGGAACCCGGGCGGCCTGGTCCTGCCATACCTTGAGCAGGGCGGCGTTACCTCGGTGCCGGACGCCCAGGACCAGCAGCTGCGCCGCCAGGGTCCTGCGGGACCGGGCCTCCTCCAGCAGGCTGGGGGAACCGCCCCGGAAGGTCTCCACCGCCACGTCCGGGTCACCGAACACCACCACCTGGGCACGGTGCCCCTGCGTGTCCGGCTGGGCGAGCTGGGCCAGCAGCCGGGCGGTGGCAGCGGTGCAGTCCTGGTAGTCGTCCACCAGCACCAGCGCGGGGACCGGCCGGGGCTCCAGGACGCCTTCACGGTCCCAGTCACGCAGTGCCTCCGCGGCCCGGTCCTGCAGGCGCACGCTGTCCATCTTGCGTACCTGGGAGCGCCGCGCCGCCGAGGCCCGCCCCTGCGCGTCCCAGGTGCGCAGCAGGGCGGAGACCGGCTCCCACACCGGCACCTGGAGCACCTGCCCGAGCTCACGCAGCTCCTCCGCACCGACCCCCAGCTCCCCCGCCCGGGCCAGGACGTTGCGCAGCTCGGAGCGCAGAGCCCGGGAGCCCACCGCCTCCGGCGCCAGCCCCGGCCACTCCACGGCCTGGACCATCTGCGCGAGCACGGTGTCCTCCTCCGTACCGGTAAGCAGGACCGGTGGGGGCAGCGGGTCGGGACGGCGGGTGAGGAAGGTGGTCAGGATGCTCTGCGCCAGGGAGACGGGAGTGCGCACGCGCACCTCCCCGGCGCCTTTCCCGGCCTGAGCCAGCAGGTGGGCGGCCCGCTGGCGCAGCCGGTCCGCCCGCGCCCGGGTGGGGGCCAGCAGCACGGTGTCACGCCCCTGGCCTACCGCCTCCACCAGGGCGTGCAGGGCCAGCTCCGTCTTGCCGGTGCCCGCCGCACCCAGCACCACCAGGTTCCCTCCGCCCCGCACCGCCTCCAGGACCAGCTGGCCGCAGGAGTCAGGCTGTGGCAGCGGCACCGGCGCCAAGGGCGGCAGCAGCTTGACGACGGGGCTGGCGGGTTGGGAAGGCATGGGTCAATGACACCACGAGCCTGTGACACAAACTCGCGCACACCATGCTCGTGCGGACGCGGGTTCCGTGACGAGTTAATCCCGGCGCGAGGGGCCGACTCGAGCAGCAGCGCTCCTAGCCTGTCTCCGCGAGGTCAGGTCCTGCGCCTGCGAGATCGGCACGGCCCTCATCGGTGACCCACAGGGCCTCGATGCGTCAGGTCCTGCGCCCTCGAGGTCGGCACCAGGCTCTGCGCGGGCGCCACAGCTCTTGCCGCGGGCACGGCCCGGCCTTCCTCCGCCGGCCCTGAAGGCGGGCCGGGCCGCAACCCGCCGCCCTCGACGTCGGCTGCCCACCGAGGGTCCAGAGTTCCCGCAGGCGAGCGTCCGCGCGCTGCGAAACCGGGCCTCGCTACCCCCTTCCGTGCCGGTGGCCGCCAGCGTAGAGCCTAGGCTGTTGCGCAACCATGTCCCGCTGCACGCGCCAGCCCAGAACGTGCGGCTTACCTGAGGAGGCACTGTGAAGGTCACCATCGGCATCAAGCACGCCAGCCGGGAGCTCACCCTGGAGACCTCCGAGTCCCAGGACGAGGTGCTCTCCCGCCTGAGCGGCGCAGCCACCGGTGACGTCGTTATGACTGACGACCGGGGCCGCAAGGTGTTCGTCCCGGCAGGCTCCCTGGCCTACGTGGAGCTCGGCGAGGTTGAACCCCGGCGGGTAGGTTTCGGGCTCTGAGGCAGACCACCACCTTTTCGTCTCCCCGGTCACAGGCCGGTGAGGAAAGGCACGCCGGAAGGATTTGCTACCGTACAGAGGAGCGGTCTAGAGTTCTAGGCATCGCCGCGGGGTGGAGCAGTTCGGTAGCTCGCCGGGCTCATAACCCGGAGGTCGCAGGTTCGAATCCTGTCCCCGCCACTGACGCCGTAGCGGCACGGAGCCCGGTCCCAGCAGGGGCCGGGCTCTTGCGCTGCCCGGGCCTTGCTACCCAGGCCTTCTGCCCCGACTTTCTTCCTGTCGCCCGAGCACTGCCCTGTAGTCGCCTGGACCTACAGCATCCTCCAGGCGCCAACGCAGACGCGAGACGCCCACGAGACCCCGCACGCTCCACCACCCCAGGGACTACCCGTGCCGCGGCCGCTAAGACTTCCTCCGCCCGGGCGCGCTCCACCACCCCGCCGGACCTACCCGCCAGCGCACACCCTGGCACTGCCCGCCCGGAAACTGTCACTGGCGGAGGACTAGAGCAGCAGCACCACCCCACCCCGCATCACAGAACGTTGAGATAGCAACCCCGCCTTTGCCACATCATTGCTAACGAATGACCCCTAAGCCTCCGCCAGTGACAAAACGTCGTAGCCCGGCAGAAACCCGACCGAGACCAATCCGCTCCCATGACATAAGACCCACCACCCCGCCAAACCCGCCCAGAAGGCCCCCCACCCCCTTACCGGCGGTCAATTTGCTACTGGAAACGCAACACTCTTCAGCTCAACCACTCCAGACACACAAGCACCAGCCATGAAACCCGCCTAATTGATCTGCGTTAGAAACGCCATTTCATATCGGTTATGCTCCCACAGTCCCCTAGACCCAGGAGCCTGCTGTGCACCCGAGCTCGAGAACAGTCGCCCTGCTCTCCACCATCTCACTGGCAGCCCTCACTACCATCCAGCACCCTGCCGCCCCCTACTCCGTCGCCACCGCCAGCACCGGGGAGGCCAACGTCGTCGTCGTCGCCAGGTTCAAAGGAGACACGGTCGGAGACCAGCAGACCGGCCTGAACGCCAGGCACCCCATCCACAAGAACCTCAGCCGCTGGACCCAGCTCAAGGCCCAGTACACCAGCCAGCCGGACCAGATCCTGGCCTCCGTGCTCTCCCTGGACGCCTACATCCGCCACGTCTCCGCCAACCAGCGCAAGGTCTCCTCCTTCTTCCCCCAGGACGCCAGCGGCCCCTCCGGCCCAGACACCCAGGTGACCTACATAGACCTACCCCGCACCAAGACCCAGTACGAGTCCGCCTCCACCGCCTCCACCGAGCCCGCAGGCACCCAGCTGCTCCAGGACGTGGTCGCCGCCCTGGACGCCCTGGACACCCCGGCCTCCGCCCAGTGGGACACCAACCAGGACCATCAGGTGGACCACCTCTCGGTGCTGGTGCAGGTCTCTGTCAGCGAGCCGGTCACCGCCTCCTCCCCCCTGCTGTGGCCGCACCACGGCAGGCTGTCAGCCAGCACCGGCGTAGACGGGCTGGCGGTCAGCGACTACAGCCTGCTCCCCGCCCGCCACACCGAGACCGACAGCCCCGACTACACCCTCGGCCTGGGGGACTCCACCGTCAAGCAGGAGTACCTGGGAGTCCTGGGGCTGCCCCCGCTGTACCGCAGCGAGGCTGAGCGGGAGGACCCCACCGGCCCCGTCGGCCCCTGGGACCCTCGGGCCAAGGCCGCCAACCAGCTGCCGCTGGCCCAGAGCCGGGAGGACCTGGGCTGGACCAGCATCCAGCGCCTGCCCTCCACCCCCGGCAACCAGACGGTCACTCTCCACAGCTTCGGCTCCGCCGCCGGCCCCCAGGCCGTCAGGATCGCCTCCCCCCTGAACCCGACTGAGTCCTTCGTGCTGGAGTACCGGCGCAAGAGCGAGTACAAGCCCGGCGCCCCCGCACCCGACCGCAGCCTTCCCCGCTCCGGCCTGCTCGTCTACCGCGTCAACCCTGCAGCCGCCAGCACCGGCGCCGCCCGTCCGGGCAAGGAGGGCGTAGGCCGCGACTACCTGTACGTATTCCGCCCCGGGGAGACCGGTGTACTCGACGCCGCCGGCCGTCTGGCTGAGGCTACCCTGACCGCCCCCAGCGGGCGCTTCGCGGTGGCAGGGCCCCGCTACGGCGTGCGCTCCCGCCTGGGCTCCTCCCAGCTGTCCGCCGGTATCCAGGCCGACGCGATCGTGGACTCCCTGGGCCGTAACTCCGGCCTGATCGTGGAGGTGCTGGAGCAGGATGACGACTCCCTAACCTTCAGGCTGAGCGTGCCGGACCTGTCCGGCCAGCCCGCGTGGTCCCTGGTGCAGGCTCCCGCTAGCCTCCCCGCCGGTGCCTTGGCAGCCGACGCCGCCAGCACGCCGTCAGTCACCAGCTCTCCCGGAGGCGCTGTGGCCGCAGTGGCTAAGCAGCCCGACGGCGCCTACGCAGTCACCGCTTTCTCCGGCGGGGCCTGGCACGCCCTGGGCGCGCCTGCGCTCGACCCCACCCGGCAGTGGGGAACCCCGGTCCTGTCCTGGGTGGAGGAGCGGCTCTACCTGCTGGCGCCCGACAACACCACGGAGGCCCCCCGGGTGGTCCTGTGGGCCTATGAGGGGTCCCAGTGGACCCAGGTGGCGGAGCAGGCCACCACCGCCCCGACCGACGCGCCGCTGCTGACCGCCCTGGGCACGGAGCTCTACGCCCTGGCCGGGGGTGAGGGCGGGCAGCCGCAGCTGCTGCGCCTCGTGCCGGGCCAGGGCCTGGAGCCGGTGGGCCCCCAGCTGCCGGGCCCGCTAGCCAACCCGGTGCTGACCCAGACCGGGGGCGCTCCCACGGTGCTGGCCGGTCAGCCGGACAGCCCCAGGGCGGTGACGCTGCGGCTGGAGTCTGGTGCCTGGCAGGAGACCCACAGCCTGGAGCAGTCTCCGCACAGCCAGGCGGCAGGCACCTGGGGCAGCGGGCCGGAGGAGCGCTCACTGGTGGTACGCGCCACCACCGCGGGCGGCGCCTCGGTGGAGCTGCTGGGCCCGGAGGGCCGGGTGCTGCGGAGCGTGCCCGCCACCGGGCTGCCCTCTGCCCTGAAGCGTGTGCAGGTCATGATCAAGGGCGGGACCGTCTACCTGCTTACCACTTCGGGTCCCGGTGACCTGGTGGAGGTCTACACCTCCCCCCTGGACCTGGCTGGCTCCTGGGCGCGCCTGGGTGAGGTGGTGGCCTCCTCCGGCAGCCCTGCGGCCCTGGCCGTTACCTCCCAGGAGGTGCTGGTGCTGGCCCCGGCACCGTCAGGCAGCACGAGCGGCCTGTACCGTTTCCCTGCCGGGGCGGCCCCGGAGGCGCCAGCCGGCGGTGGCCCGGCAACGAGCTCTCCGGCAGGCAGCGCCAGCCCGGGGCCGCAGGCGGGCCCCGGCACGGCGGCGACGACGTCGCCCACCGGCGGTGAGCAGGTAGCCACAGCGGGCGCCACCAGCACGCCGGGCCCTGGTGTCCCCGCCCCGGACCACAGCAGCACAGCGCCTTCGGCAGGCCCCTCGGCCCGCCCTTCGGCCCTGCCGGTCCCGAACCCGCGCCCCTCCCCCACCCGAGGGCAGGCAACCAGCACGCACCTGCCTGAGCCTTCCCCACAGGCGGCCCCGACCCCGGCCAGCCCCCGTCACCCAGGTGCCTCCACCACCGGCAGCCCCAGCGACGCTCCCGCAGCAGGCGCCAGCAGGATGCCCCGGCCCACACCCTTGGCGCCTACCCGCCCACCCCAGAGCCCCCCGGCAGCCCCGACTGCTGCCAGCCCCTCCGTGACGGCCGCCCCGACCGGGAGCGCCCCCACCTGCGCCCACCCCGGCCCCGGGCCGCTGTCCCCAGCCCCTGGAGCCTCAGCGCCCAGCGACGCCTCTGCCTCCAGCCCGGCCGTCCCACGCTGCGACAACGGCAGCAGGACCACCAGCCCCGCCGTCGGGCCGACGACCACCCCTCTCCCGGCCTCCGCCCCGGCTCGGCCTACCGGCGGTCCAGCGGTCACGCCCCCACCAGGCCCCAGCGACGCCGCGGAGCCGTCCCCGGCTACCATCCCGGAGCAGGACCTGGGGAACGCTGCTGGCAGCGCCACCCCGGAGGCGACGCCGTCGGCCAGTGCCCTGCCGGTACCGCCTGGGACCTTCCCGCTGCCACCCAGCGCCGCCCCCAGACCACCTGGCAGCAGCATGCAACCGCCTCCCTTGTCAGCCCCGGTGGCGCAGGCTGCCGGAGCCAGATCCCCGCAGCACGGCGGTCTGTTCCTGCCCGCCGGCCCGCAGCCAGGTGCCGCCGTCGCCCCGGGGACGGGGCTGCGCTTCCACCCGCCTCTGGCCACGCTGGCGGTGCTGGCCGCTACGGGGCTGGGCGCCTTCTCGCTGCTGCGGGCCCGGCGGGGACGCCACCGCGGCTGACGCTAGGGCCCCGAGCCGCGCGCCGGGCCCACTGGGCCCGCCTGTCCCTGCCAGCAGCAGCCGCACCTGGGCCGGTCCCCAGCGGCTTGCCCGCTTCCCTGCCGAGTCAACACGTACCCAGCCCGGTCCCGTCGCTGACGAGCCCGCGCAAGTAGCAGAGCCCCGGCCACCCGCACCAGGTAGGTGCAGGCAGCCGGGGCCTACTGGGTAGCCAGCGGCCAGTCCGCTACCCGTTCAGGCGCCCGTCAGCCTCCAGGGCCCGGTTCAAGGCGTCGTTCAAGCGCTTCTGGGCCTCACCGTACTTGGCCCAGTCACCCGCCTTCAGCGCCGCCTCCGAGTCTGTCATAGCGGTCTTGGCGTCCTGCAGGGCCTTGTCCAGGTCCGCCTGCGGGTCCCCGCTGCCCCCCGGTGCCGGGGCGGTGCCCGCCGGGGTGCTGGGATCCACGGTGGCCTGGGGCTCCGAGCTGGGCTGCGGGGCCGCGGTGGAGTCGCCACCACCCGCAGGGTCCGTGGGCGGCTTGGAGGTGTCATTGGCCGCTCCCGCGTTGCCGTCCACCACCTGTTCACCGGTCGTGGCCCCCGAGTCGCCCCCGAACACCTTGTCCAGGGCCTCGGAGAGCGTGTCCGCGAAGCCGACCTTGTCCCCGAACAGGACCAGTACCTTGCGCAGCAGCGGGAAGTGCGTGTCCCCCGAGGACTGCACGTAAACCGGTTGCACGTACAGCAGCCCCCCGCCCACCGGCAGCGTCAGCAGGTTGCCCTTGATGACCTGGCTCCCCTGCTGGCCGATCAGCGTCAGCACCGGGCTGGCCACCGGGTCGGTGTTGAACTTGTTCTGCACCTGTCCCGGTCCCGCCACGTTGGAGGAGCGCGGCAGCTCCAGCAGCCGCAGCCTGCCGTAGCCGGGCGCCCGCTTGCCCTTCTCCCCCGTGGCGGTCTCCGAGTCCACCGCCAGGAACCCGGTCAGCACGTTGCGGTCCGTGTTGCCGCCGATGATGTACACGCTGGACAGGGAGAAGCTGGCCCGCTCCTGGCCCGGCATCTGCAGGGTCAGGTAGTAGGGGGACTGGGGCGAGTCCCCGTCCTTGGTGGGGTCGTCAGGCACCTTCCAGAAGTCCCCACCGGAGTAGAACTCGGCGGCGTCAGTGACGTGGTAGCGAGCCAGTACGTCGCGCTGCACCTTGAACAGGTCCTCGGGGTAGCGCATGTGGGCCATCAGGTCCGCGCTCATCTCGCTCATGGGGCTGACCGTGCCGGGGAAGACCTCCTGCCAGGCCTTGACCAGCGGGTCCTGCTCGTCCCACTGGTAGAGCTTGACCGCGCCGTTGTAGGCGTCCACCACGGCCTTGACGGAGTTGCGCACGTAGTTGGCCTGGGCGGGAGCCCGCAGCAGGGTGGTGCCGCCGGTGGAGTCGGTGACGGCCTCCGCCAGGGACTCGTGCTGCGAGTAGGGGTACTCGTTGGAGGTGGTGTAGCCGTCCACCACCCACACCACGCGCTTGGGGGTGGAGGCGTCGTCGTCGTGGTCCACCACCGCCGGGTAGGGGTTGGCGTCCAGGGTCAGCCAGGGCGCGACCTTGGCCACGCGGGTGGCGGGGTCGCGGTCGTAGAGGATCTGGGAGCCGGCGTTGACCTGCCCGGAGAACAGGATGTTCACCTCACGGAACTTGATCGCGTACAGCAGCTTGTTCCACAGGTTGCCTACGTCGGGGCCTCCGTCTCCCGCGAAGCTGGTGTTGACCTGCCCGTTGGAGGCGTCGTCCGGGTAGTCCAGCTCGTTCAGGGCGCCGTCGGAGCCACCCACGATCGAGTAGCTGGGCGACTGGCGCCCGAAGTAGATACGCGGCTCGTACTCCCCCAGGTCACCGCGCGAGGGGATCCCACCCTCCCAGAAGGAGGGGGAGCCGTCCGAGGTGGCCGTGTTGCCGTGGGCGGTGACCACCCCGAAGCCGTGGGTGTACACGGTGCGGGTGTTGACCCAGGTCTGCTGCTGGGCGTCCAGGCCGTCCAGGTTCAGCTCGCGCACCGCCACGATCGTGTCCCTGCTGCTGCCCCCGATGTCGTACCGGTCCACGTTCATGGAGGAGGTGAAGGAGTAGTACTGCTTCTGCTGCTGGAGCTGCTGGAAGGTAGGGGCGACGACGTTGGGGTCCAGCAGGCGGATGGAGGTGGTGGACTCCGCGTCCTCCTTGAGCTGGCCCGCCTCCACGGTGGTGCGGGCGTCATAGGCCTGCTTCTCCACGTCCCCCAGCCCGTAGGCCGCCAGGGTGGCGTCGATGTTGCGCTGGATGTAAGGGGCCTCCTCCGCCTGGGCGTTGGGCTCCACCACGAACTGCTGCACGACGGCGGGGTAGGCCCAGCCCACGACCAGCGCGGAGGCCACGCTCACCACCACGCCGATCACCGGCAGGCGCCAGGACTCGGTGCGCAGGGAGTATAGGAAGAGCACGGCGATCACCACCGCGATCGCCGCCAGGATCGCCAAGGCGGGAAGCACAGCGTTGACGTCCGTGTAGGCGGCGCCGTCGAACTTGGCGTTGGAGGAGGCCAGGGCCTCGTAGCGTCCCAGCCAGTAGGAGGCGCCCCGCAGCAGCGAGTACAGGGCCAGCAGGACGGTCAGGTGGAGGCGGGCCTGGCGGGTCACGTGGGGCGAGCGCGTCAGGCTTATGCCCCCGTACAGGTAGTGGAGGGCCACGCTGACCACCCCGGCCAAGAGCACGGTACGGGTCAGGTAGCCCAGCAGCAGGCGCAGCAGCGGAAGGTGGAAGATATAGAAGGAGATGTCCAGGCCGAACTGGGGGTCGGTGGTGCCGAACTCGTGCGCGTGCAGCGCCAGCAGGACCTTGCTCCAGTGCGGCACCAGCTCCCACAGGGCCGCCAGGGTCCCCAGGAGCAGAGGCGCCCCCCAGGAGAACAGCCGCCAGAGCGGATCCACCATCTCCCGGTAGGCGGCCAGGTTCCGGCTGGACACGTCAGTGGGGTCCTCCATCCGGGCGCGGCGGGCCAGGACCATAGCCGTGCCCACGCTGGCGGCGGTAACCACCAGGCCCACCAGGAACAGTACCGACATGGTGCCCCAGCGGGTCCACAGCACCCGGGCGAAGCCGATCTGGTTGAACCACAGCACCTCGGTCCAGGTGTCCGCGAAGAATGCCAGCACCGTCGCCGCCACCGCGAGGATGCTGATGGTCATGACCAGCGGGCCAGGCAGGCGTGGGGACTGCTCCCCCCGGGCCACGGAGCCAGAGCCCTTACGGGGCGGCTGCCCGGAGCCCCGCGCGGGCCGGGCCTGCTGCGCCCGCCCAGCTGCCGGACGCTCGCCCGCGCCTTCAGCGGCAGCCGGACGCCTGCCGCTCAGCCCGGCGAACAGCTCGTCGGCAGCGGACAGGAACTCCTCGGCGCTGCGTGCCGCCGACAGGCCCTCCCGCGGCTTGTCCTCCCGGTGGCTGTCCTCACGACCGTTCCGGGAGGATCCACCAGCCTGTGAGGCCGCGGCGCCCCGGCCCAGCCCGGCGGACCGGCCGGAGCCGTCCTCCTGGGGGCCGTCCGGACGGCCCACGGGATCGGTCCAGAAACGGCGCGCCGCCCGGAACCGGTCTGGGCCTGTCTCCTCCCCTGCCGGGTCGTCCGCGGGGACGCCGGTGGGCGCACCGTCGGGGCCACCTTCAGGGTGGCCGGTGCCGTCAGCGCCTGGGGAGCCCGCAGGGGTGGAGCCGGTCGGCTCCTTGTCTGGGGACTCGTCGTCAGGGTGCTTCTTCACGTTGACGCTCCATCTTCGGAAAAGCTTGCGCGGGTGCGCGCCTGCTCCGTCCATGCTCCCACACCGTCCGCCCTGCCGGGAAAAGTGTCAGCACGGTGCGAGGATCAGCCTATGAGCAACTCCCCCACCGCCCCTTCCCCCACGCCCACCGCCGCAGACCAGGCGCCCCGGCCCCTGAGCCGCCAGGAGTCCCTGGCGCGCACCCTGGTCGAGATCGAGGGCCATGTAGACCAGCTCGGCTGGGACCGGCCGGTGCTGGTCTTCGCCCTGGCCCGCACCCTGGCCGTGCGGGACGCTGACCCGCAGGTGGCCCGGCTCCTACCGCCGGAGGCCCTGCAGGAGGCGCAGGCCAACCCGGAGGCCCTGACCGCGGTGCTGCAGGAGGACCTGCCGGAGGCCTCCACCCTGGAGGAGCTACTGGGTGCCCTGGCCTGGCCGGAGCACGTCGAGGGGGCGGCGATCTGCACAGAGTCCACGGTGGTTCCTGCCGCGGTGGAGCAGGAGGCCCTGGCCCTGGCTGACGAGCAGGAGCGGGCAGAGCTCCTGCGCACGCATCCTGAGCGCCAGGACGTGCGGATCCTGGCCGCGGCGCTGCGCAGCGGGGACAGCTGGTGCGTCATGCGCAGCCGGGGGCAGGAGGAGCTGCTGCAGGGCGAGTCCCTGGTGCCCCAGCTGGTCACCGGGCTGCACAGCACCTTCGCCTGAGCCTCCCCGGCCTTTGCCGCCCAGGCACCGGCCCGGTCCTGGCCAGCCTGTACCCCAGGCTGCGCCGACGCGCCGACGTCGCCCCCCAGCCGCCCTGCAGCCTGCTGCCCCGGGCAAATGAGGCGAGCACGGGGCTGTCTCAGTGGGACTCGGCGTCCCCCTCATAGCCCAGGGTGCCTTCCAGCAGGGACTCCAGGGCCGCGTCCACCTGGGACTCCATGTCCCGGGCGGCGCGGCGCAGGGCCAGGAAGTCCTCGGGAGCGTCCAGGTCCTGGGGGCCGGGGGCGATATCCGGGTGCTTCCAGAAGGCGTCCCGCTCACCGACCTCCACCTGCGTGCCCAGGTGCCGCCACAGCTGGGCAGCCTCCCGGGCGCGGCGGGGCCGGAAGGCCAGCCCCACCAGGCGGGCGAAGACCTGCTCCGCCGTCCCTCCCTGGGCGCGACGGCGGCGCAGCATCTCCTGCAGCTGGAGCGCGTGGGGCAGCTGGGCCACCACCGCCTGGAAGGTGACCACCTCCACCCAGCCCTCGACCACCGCCAGCAGGGTCTCCAGGCGGGTGAGGGCCTCCTGCTGGGCCGGCGTCTGCTGCGGGGCGAACATGCCGCCGCGCAGCGCCTCCTGCAGGGCCTGCGGGTCACTGGGGTCCACCTGGCTGACCGCCTCCTGGACGGCACGGTGGTCGATCTTGATCGCCCGGGCGTAGGCCTCCACCGCCGCCATGACCTGGCCGCGCAGCCAGGGCACGTGCGCGTACAGGCGGGCCGTGGCCGCCTCCCGCACCGCCAGGAACATGCGCACCTCCTCCTCGGGCACGTCCAGCCCCTGCGCGAAGGCCGCCACGGAGGCAGGCACCAGGGCGGTCCCAGGGCGGTGGCACAGGGGCAGGCCGATGTCGGTGGCGGAGACGGACTCGGTGGCCAGCTGCCCGATAGCCTGCCCCAGCTGCAGGGCGAAGGCGGTGCCCGCCATCATGCGCATCATGGAGCCCAGGGCCCCCAGCTGCCTGGTCTGCTCCCCCAGGTGCGCGGGCATCTCCTTGATCTGCTCGACCAGGGCGCTGGTTAGGGCCTCCGTGGCGGCCGTGGCCACCGGGGCGCAGACCTCCTTCCAGGCGGGGATGGTGTGCTCCACCCAGTCCGCCCGGCTCCAGGCCTCCCGCACCCCGGGGGCTGGCAGGAAGTCTGTGCAGGTGTCCAGCCACAGGTCGGCCACGGTCAGGGCCTGGCGCACCTCCTGGGCCTGGGCGGCGGTGACCACCGGGTCCCCGCCGGAGCGGGCCTGCTGCAGGGCCAGCTCCTGGCCGACCTTCCAGTTCACGGGCTCACCGGCTGAGGAGCTGAGCATCTGCTGCAGCTGGGCACGCAGGGCCAGGACCTGGTTGGGGCTCATCCTGGAGAGCTCCTCCAGGCCCCCCATGCTGGCCAGCTGCTCGGCGTCCACCCCGGAGGCTTGCAGGGCGGCGACGGCGTCGGCGGCGGCCTGCTCCCCCATCAAGGAGGCCAGCAGGCCACGCAGCCTCTCGAAGGGGTCCTGTGACTCTGCCGACATGGCTCCTCCTCACGCTGGCCCAGGGGCCTGGCCGGGTACCTACGACGGCGATCCTGCCATGCCTGCGGCCCGGGTGGTACGGGGCGGGCGGCGGGCCCGGCCGCTGCGCGCTGGGTGAAACCTGGGCAGGCCTCACCTGGGCAGATCCCAGCCGACGGGCCATGATGGTCCCCGTGACTGCGCCTGATGAAGCACACCCGCACTCCGCTAGGCCCCTGACCGCGGACCCGCTCCAACAGCCCCGGGAGCCCGCGGCGCCCCCTGCGCCCGCCCCCGGGCCGGAGGGGCGGCCTCGGCGTCGGCTGCGGTGGCTGCTGGCAGGAGCGCTGGTGCTGGTGCTGGCCGCGGCGCTCATGGCCCGGCTGCCCCAGGGGAAGGTCATTGAGAGCCCGGGTCCCACCTGGGACGTGCTGGCCAGTACCCCGGGCACTGACGGGCAGCCGGGCACGGACCTGATCGCCGTCAGCGGCGCCCCCACCTACGCGACCTCCGGGCAGATGCGTATGACCACCGTGTCGGTCAGCGGCTGCCCGGGCCACCCGATCACCGGCCTGGACGTGATCGTGGCGTGGCTGTCCCCGGACCAGCGGGTGGTGGACCGCGAGCAGATCTGCCCGGCCTCCTTGAGCCAGCAGGACATTGACGAGCAGTCGCACTTGCAGATGACCTCCTCCCAGGACTCCGCCGTGCTGGCCGCCCTGATGGAGTCCGGGGCCGCCACCTCCATGACCTTGACGATCAACGGCGGCACCACCGAGCAGGCCCAGGCCCTGTTCCAGGAGGGGGACGTGCTGCGGGAGATCACCGTCTCCGGCACCAAGACGACGCTCACCAGCTTCGTGCAGCTGCGGGAGCTGCTGGCGGCCACTCCCGTGGGCACCCCGGTGGAGCTGGGGCTGGAGCGGGGCGGCCAGCCCACCAGCGTCCAGCTCACCACGCAGCCGCCGCAGGAGGAGGGCCGGGCAGGCTCGGTGCTGGGGGTGCTGATCAGCGCCAAGGCCGACTCTCAGGTAGAGGCTACCTTCGCCCTGCAGGACGTGGGCGGTCCCAGCGCCGGCATGATGTTCGCCCTGGGGATCGTGGACAAGCTCACCCCCGGCCCCATGCTAAGCGGGCAGGACCTGGCTGGCACGGGCACCATTGACATCGCCGGGAAGGTCGGCCCGATCGGTGGCGTCGTCCAGAAGATGAAGGGGGCGGCGCGTGACGGCGCCACGGTGTTCCTGGCTCCGGCCGCCAACTGTGACGAGGTGGTGGGTAACGAGCCTGAGGGCCTGACCGTGGTCCCGGTGAGCACGCTGCACGAGGCGGTTGAGGCCGCCACGCTGGTGGGCCAGGGCTCGACTGCGGGCCTGCGCAGCTGCCAGGCGGTGCTCTCCCAGGGCTGAGGCGGACGGCACCTTGGGAGGCGGCCCCTAGGAGGCGAGGCAGTCCCGGTCTCGCGAGACCGGGACATATGGCTCCCGAGACCGGGACATATGGCTCACGAGACCGGTGACGCCTGTGGATAACTGGGGTGGGTCGCCCTCCAGCACCAGTAGCGACGACCTCTACTTAGTGCACCCTTACCGAACTCGCGGTACGTATGTCCCGGTCTCGCGAAGGCGGGAGGGCTTTCCGGCCCAGTTGTCCACAGATCTGGGGCCACCGTCCCACGGGCGGGCACACGGTGCCACGCTTCTGCCACCTGGTGCCTCCCCTGCGGGCACCAGCGGCAAGGAGGTTGTCATGCATCTGCGTGCCGGTGCACCGGTACTGTGGCGGGACGAGGGCGTCTGCCAGGTCGGCTCCACGCCCGGGCGGGCGGTCGTCGTCTCCGGCCTGGACCGTGGCGAGCAGCGCCTGCTGGAGCGCCTCTCCGGCTCCCCGGACCCGATAGACCTGCACGCCACGGCCCCGCAGCTGGGCCTGCCCCGTAAGCGCGCCGAGGACCTGGCCCGGCTGCTGCTCCTGGCCGGGGTGCTGGCCCCGGACCGGGTCCCCTGCCCGGTGGGGGCTGACGAGGTGTACTGGGACGCCCTGGTTGACGACGCCCGCGCGCGCAGCCGCCGTCTGTACCGGTCGGTGGTGGGGGTGCTGGGGGCGGAGCCGGTTCCCCGCCCGACCATGGCGCCCCGGGCCGGGCGCAGCCAGCCGCCGGTGTCTGCCGGTGGCACCGGCCCCGTCCCGGCTCCGGACCCACTGGCCCTGCCCCTGGCCTGCCACCTGGCGGTGGCGGGGGTAGGCACGTTGCTGCTGCACGGTGACCGGGCTGGCAGCCAGGTCCTGCGCAGCCGTTATCCGGCGCTGGTGCAGCACGCCCCCTTGGGCACCCGGCCGGACCTGACGGTGAGCATCGCCACGGGCGCCACCGACCTGGTGCAGGAGCGCCGTCTGCAGCAGGAGGACCTTAGCCACCTGCTGGTCACGGTGCGGGAGACCGGGGTAGAGGTGGGGCCGCTGGTGGTCCCCGGCCGCACCCCCTGCGGCATGTGCCTGGAGATGTGGCGGCGTGACGCCGACCCGGCCTGGCCCACCCTCACGCTCCAGCTGCGCAGTGTGCCCCGCCCCGCCCTGGAGTCCCTGCTGACGGAGCAGTGCGCGGCCCTGGCCGCCAGGATGGTGCTGGACGCCCTGACCTCCCGGGGCCGTGCCTGGTGGGGCACCAGCGTGGAGCTGACAGCGGTGGACCCGCTGGGGGCGGAGCGCCGGTGGGAGCCGCACCCGGACTGCGGCTGCCTGGACACCTGAGCCGCGCTCGGCACCGGCCTGGGCGCCCCCGGAGCCAGCTCAGCCTGCGGGCTGGGGGACCCCGCTGGGCAAGACCTCCCGGTCCCGCTGGGCCGCCCGGCTGCTCGGCGGGGCCTGCAAGGTGGCGGTCCTGCCTTTCTCGGTGCTGCGCAGGGAGAGCCGGCTGGGCGGGGAGGCCTAGGCCCACCAGGCACCTGGGTTGACGGGCTCGCCTGGCTGAGCAAGACCGCCCGGGATTACTGGGCGGTCTGCTGGGAGGACACGATCTCCAGGACCTCCTGCCCGTAGCGCTCCAGCTTGACCCCGCCCACCCCCTTGACCTGGGCCAGCTCCTGGCGGCTGGCTGGGCGGGTCAGGGCGATCTCCCGCAGCGTGACGTCCGGGAACACGGTGTAGGCAGGCAGGCTGGCACTGGTGGCCACCTCCTTGCGCCACTGCTTGAGGGCGCTGAACAGAGCCAGGGTCGCGGCGTCGGACTCCTCCTCAAAGGACTGGGCGCGGGCCTTGCGCAGCTGGGCGGGGCTAGGGGCCGGGACCTCCTGGGGCCAGGTGCCCCGCAGGAATCGGGAGACCTGCCGGGAGGGGCGGCCCCCGGGGTTGCGCGCGCGGGCGTAGGACAGGACCAGGTGGTCCCGGGGGCGGGTGACCCCCACGTAGAGCAGCCGCCTCTCCTCCTCCAGCTCCTCGGTGGAGCGGGCCTGCCGCAGGGGCAGCAGGCCGTCGGACAGGCCCACGATAATGACGGCGTCCCACTCCAGGCCCTTGGCGGTGTGCAGCGGGGAGAGGGTCACGGAGTCCACGCGCGGCTCGTACTCGTTCTGGGCGCGGTCCAGCAGCTCGGCCACGAAGCCCTCCAGGCTGGCCTCCGGGTGCGTGGCCTGCTCCTCCGCCAGGGACACCAGGGCCTCCAGCGAGGCCCAGCGCTCCCGGGCGGCGCCCTCTGTGGCGGGGGCGGTCTCGGACCAGCCGCAGTGGCTGAGCACCTTCTTGACGTCGGTGAGCAGGTCGCCGGTGAGGGTGTCGGCCTCGGTGCGGGGGGCGGCGCGCAGGAAGGCCATGGCCTGCTTGACCTCCTCCCGGCGGAAGAAGGGGGCTCCTCCACGCACCACGTGGCTGATACCGGCCTGCGCCAGCTCCTGCTCCAGCACCGGTGACTGCGCGTGGGTGCGGTAGAGCACCGCGATCTCCGACAGGGGCACCCCGGCGGCCCGCAGCCGGCGCACCTGCTCGGCCACCGCCTGGGCCTCGGCGACGTCGTCGTCATGGGCCAGGAAGAGCGGGGCGGGACCGGAGGGGCGCTGGGACACCAGGTGCACGGCCCCGTGCGGCAGCCCCCGGGGAGCACCGGGCCGCACGGGAGTGGACAGGACCTGGTTGGCCATGGCCACGACCTGGGGGGTGGAGCGGTAGTCACGGCTGAGGGTCAGCACCCGCGCCCCGGCGTAGCGGTGGGGGAACTCCCGCAGGAAGCGGGGGGTGGCGCCGGTGAAGGAGTAGATGGTCTGGGAGACGTCCCCCACCACGCACAGCTGGCGCCGTCGCCCCAGCCACACGTCCAGGAGCCGCTGCTGGAGCGGGGAGACGTCCTGGTACTCGTCCACCACGAAGTGCTTGTACTGGCCGCGTACCGCCTCCGCGATGTCCTGGCGGTCCAGGAGGATGCCGATCAGCACCAGCAGGGTGTCCTCGAAGTCCAGCACGCCGCGCTCGGACTTGGCCTCCTCGTAGGCGCTCAGGAGCTGGGCGACGCGGGCGGGGGGCTGGTCGGCCACCCCCACGCGCCCGGCGGCCTGCGCCACCTGCTCGTAGTCCTCCGGGAGGGTGAGGGTGACCTTGGCCCACTCCACCTCCGCCGCCAGGTCCCGCAGGGCGGTCTTGTCCACGCTGATGCCTAGCCGCTGGGCGGCGGTGGCCACCAGGGGGAGCTTGCCGGGCACCAGCTCGGGCAGGTAGCCGCCCACGGCGGTGGGCCAGAAGTGGCGCAGCTGGCGCAGGGCAGCGGAGTGGAAGGTGCGGGCCTGCACGCCCGGCACCCCCAGGGAGGCCAGGCGGGAGCGCATCTCCCCGGCGGCCCGCTTGGTGAAGGACAGGGCCAGGACCTGGCTGGGCTGGTAGGCCCCCACCTGCGCCCCGTAGGCGATGCGGTAGGTGATGGCCCGGGTCTTGCCGGAGCCCGGTCCGGCCAGCACGCTCAAGGCCCCCTCCAGGTGCTCAGCGACCTGGCGCTGGTCCGGGTCCAGGGCGTCAAGCAGCGCCTCCGGCTCAGGAGGGCGGCGGGAGGCTCTGGTGGCAGGCGTGGAGTTCATCAGGCCCAGCCTGCCACGGGGTGCTGACACTTTTCCCGGTAGGGGACGGTGGCGGCCCGGCTCACTGCGGCAGCGGTCCGCCGAACCAGTCCTCCATCAGCGCCCGGGCGATCGACGTCGCCCCGGGCAGGCCGATCCGCCCGGCCTCCAGGGCCTCCACCAGCTCGGTACGGGAGAGCAGCAGGGCGTCGGTAACCTCCTGCCCGTCGGGCACCGGCCGCTGCTGCCCAGGTACCAGGCGGGCCCGGTAGGCCAGCATGAGGGAGCGGGGAAAGGGCCAGGGCTGCGTGGAGAAGGGCTCCACGCTGGCCACCTGCAGCCCGGTCTCCTCCGCCACCTCCCGCAGCACCGCCTGCTCGGCGCTCTCCCCGGCCTCCACGAAGCCTGCCACCACCGAGTAGCGCTGCTGGGGCCAGGTGGCGCCGTGCACCAGCAGCAAGCGGTCCTGCTCGTCGGTGGCTGCCGTGATGACCGCCGGGTCGGTGCGGGGGAAGTGCAGGGCCCCGCAGGCCTGGCAGCGGCGGGCCCACCCGGCCTGCACGGCGCTGAGCGGCCCGCCGCAGGCCGGGCAGAAGCGGCTGCGGGCGTGCCAGGCGGCCAGGGCGATGGCAGGGGCCGCTAGTCCGGCGTCGTGGGCGTCCAGCTCAGCGCCGACGGCGCGCAGGGCGGTGAGCGGGTACCGGGCCAGCAGGGACAGGAGCCCTGGGTGCGGGTGGGCGGCTCCTTCCGCATCCGGCACACTGCCGCCAGTGGGGGCGCCCAGGGTGGCGCCGGTGCCCAGCAGGGCGGCGTCCGTGGCGGTCTCTGGGGGCACGACGACGGCGATCCAGGAGGTGGGCCTCGCAGGCTGTTCCTCCTGGCCCAGGTAGATGGCCTGCGGGCTGTCGGCAGGCGGCGGCGGTTGCCGTTCCGAGGCCGGCCCGGGCGCTGCTCCGGCCTCTGCCAGGGCGCTCTCAGCCAGGGCGCTTTCTGTCAGGGCAGTCAGCAGGCTGGCTGGGAGGTCGGCGACGGCCAGCGGCGCCAGCCTCAGGCCGCGCATGGCCCCGTCCCCTGGGGAGTCCTGCTGCCAGACGGCCCGGTCGGCGTCCGAGGGGACGGCGGGGGTCAGGCCGTCGTCGGGCAGGTCGGGGGTGCCGGTCGGGGCGGCCAGGCTGACGCGGCCACGGGGGTCTACCAGCAGCACCCGGGTGGAGGGTGCCTTAAGCAGCCTGGCGAGCAGGCCCGGCTGGCTGCGGCGTGCGGCGTCGCGGTCGGTGCTGTGACGGGACAGGGAGCGGAACCAGCCCGGCGGGTTGACGGGGGTACCTGCTCTGTTGGCGGGGGTACCCGGCTGGGCGGTAGGGCCTCCTGACGGGGCAGCCAGCGGCGTGGTGGCCGGGGTGGTGCTGGGGGCGCTCGGGCCGGAGGGCTGGTCTGGGGACGGGCTCATGGCACCACTTTGCACCCTGCGCCCAGGCGCCGCGGGCAGGATCCAGTCTCCAGGGGGCGGCCCGGCTGGGTACCGCGGCCAGGTGGTGTGGTCCGGGTACAGGGGTCAGGTCGGCTTGCCACTGCGGGCGGGCTGGAGACGGCGGGGGCAGACCAGCTAGGCGCTGTGCCCAGCCGCCGCGGGCAGGCTGCAGACGCCGGCGGGCAGACCGGCTGGGTACTGCAGCGTCTAGGGTGGTGGGATGCGCACCTACCTTGACCACGCCGCCACCTGCCCGGTCCGCCCGGAGGTCGCTGAGCAGCTGGCCCAGGACCTGCGTGACGGCCTCCCGGGGGCCAATCCGGCGGCCCTGCACGCAGCAGGCAGGCGGGCGGGGGCGCTGCTGTCCCAGGCCCGGGCCCGGCTGGCGGCGGCGCTGGAGGTCCACCCCCATGAGGTGCTCCTGACCAGCGGGGGCACGGAGGCGGACGCGCTGGCCGTGTGCGGCCGGGCGCTGGCCGGTCGGGAGGAGGGGCGCCGGACCTTGGTGCTCTCCCCCACTGAGCACCCGGCGGTGCTGGACAGCGCCCGGGTGGCCCAGGAGCAGCTGGGGGCCGGGCTGCGCCTGCTGGAGGTGGACGCGCTGGGCCGGGTGGTGCCCGCCTCGGTGGCGCAGGCGGTTTCCGACGGCGGGGTGGCGCTGGTCAGCGTCATGGCGGCCAATAACGAGACGGGGCTGGTCCAGGACGTGGCGGGACTGGTGGCCGAGGTCAGGCAGGCCAGCGGCCAGGACCGGCCGGGCCGTCCCGGCTACGTCCCGGTGCACTCGGACGTGGTGGCGGCCCTGGGGCGGGTGCCGGTGGACTTCCACGGCTGGGGCCTGGACGCGATGAGCCTGAGCGGGCACAAGCTGGGGGCACCGGTGGGGGTGGGGGCGCTGGTGGCGCGGCGTGACCTGGTGCTGCGGGCGCCCGTCGGCGGGGGCAGGCAGGAGCGGGCACTGCGCTCGGGCACGCAGGACGTGCTGGGGGCGCGCGCCCTGGCGCTGGCGGTGGAGCTGGCGGTGGCGGAGCGGACGGCGCAGGCCGCCCGCCTGGAGGCCCTGCGCGGCCGCCTGGTGGCGGGGGTGCTGGCGCTTCCGGGGGCGCGAGCGACCTTGCCGCCTGAGGCACCGCACCTGCCGGGCACGGCGCACTTCTGGTTCGCGGACACCGACGGCGAGGCGCTGCTGATGGCACTGGACCTGGCGGGGGTGGACGCCTCGGCGGGCTCAGCCTGCCACGCGGGGGTAGCCCGGCCCAGCCACGTCCTGCTGGCTATGGGGCTGCCGGAGGCGGCAGCGCGGGCCACCTTGCGCTGCTCCCTGGGGCCGACGACGTCGCTGGCGGAGGTGGAGCGGCTGCTGGAGGTACTGCCAGCTGCGCTGGAGACGGCGCGGCGGGCCCGCTGAGCGGCTAGGGGCTTTTCTGTGGGGCCCGCGTCCTCGGTCTTCCCGCCCCCGCGGCGCCCAGTACGCCCAGCCCTGCCGCGCGTGCCCGCAAGTTCTAGCGCGACAAGGGACGGTCCCCTGCCCCACCTGGCTCGGTGGGTCAGGGGACCGTCCTTTAGGGGCTGGCTCAGCCCCGCTGCCTGCGGTAGGCGACCAGCACTCCCCCGCTGACCAGCAGTCCGGCCAGGAGGATCAGGAGCTGGAAGGCGTCCGTACCGGTGCGCGCCAGCCCCTTGCCCTGCTCCTTGACCTGCTGCTGCGGCAGAGGCGTAGCCGTGCTGGTGGCGGTCGGCTCCGCGCTCGCCGAGGCCTGCGGCGTGGGGGTCTCCTTAGCCTGTGGGGTGGAGGTCTCCGAGGCCTGCGCAGTCGGCTTAGCCGTGGCCAGTGCTGTCGGTTTGGTGGAGGCCTGCGGGGTCGGCTTGGTGGAGGCCTGCGGGGTCGGAGCCGACGATGCCTGCGCTGACGGCTTAGCCGAGGCCGTAGCCTGGCTCTGGGCCGTTGGCGTCGGGCTGGGGCTGGCCTTCTGACCGGGCCCCAGGCTCAGGGCGGGCAGGGTGATGTTGGCCTTGCCCTGGGCGCTGATGCTGGCCTCGGGGCGACCACCGTCAACCGGCGTGTAGAACAACGACACCGTAAAGGCCTGGTCCTTACGGGTGTCCACCTCCGGGGTCCCAGAGATCACGCAGGCGTCCCCGCCCGTGGACAGGGCTACCACCAGGCCAGCAGGCAGACCCTGCGCCTGGCAGCGCAGACCCTTCGCGGCACCCGGGTTGCTGACCGGCACACTAACCGCAGCCAGAGCCTTGCCCTTGACCCCAACAACCCCAGGCACCACACCCAAGGACGGAGCCACAGAACAACCATCAACACCCACCTGAGCACCAGCTGGAGTCCCTGCACACTTGTCGGCCTCGTCGAGCACGCCGTCAGCGTCGTCGTCCTGCTTGGTAGAGGGCCCCAGGCTCAGGGCGGGCAGGGTGATGTTGGCCTTGCCCTGGGCGCTGATGCTGGCCTCGGGGCGCTTGCCGTCAACCGGCGTGTAGAACAACGACACCGTAAAGGCCTGGTCCTTGCTGGTGTCCACCTCCGGGGTCCCAGAGATCACGCAAGCGTCCCCAGACGGCGCCAGCGCCACCACCAGGCCAGCAGGCAGACCCTGCGCCACGCAGCGCAGACCCTTCGCGGCACCCGGGTTGCTGACCGGCACACTAACCGCAGCCAGAGCCTTGCCCTTGACCCCAGTCAGCTCAGGCACAGCCCCCAGAACCGGAGCCAGCGCACAACCATCAGCACCCACACGCACACCAGACGGCGTGCCCTCACAACGGTCACTGACATCAGCCACACCATCGCCGTCATCATCCTGCAGGATCGACCCACCAATATTGAAAGCAGGCAGACGCACACTGACCACACCCGGCCCACTGACACTGGCCTCCGGGCGACCACCGTCAACCGGCGTGTAGAACAACGACACCGTGAAAGCCTGGTCCTTACGGGTGTCCACCTCCGGGGTCCCAGAGATCACGCAGGCGTCCCCGCCCGTGGACAGGGCTACCACCAGGCCAGCAGGCAGACCCTGCGCCACGCAGCGCAGGCCCTTCGCGGCACCCGGGTTGCTGACCGGCACACTAACCGCAGCCAGAGCCTTGCCCTTGACCCCAACAACCCCAGGCACCACACCCAAGGACGGAGCCACAGAACAACCATCAACACCCACCTGAGCACCCACCGGCGTGCCCTCACAAGCATCCACGCTATCCACCACGCCGTCGCCGTCGGCATCCTGCGCCGGGGCCGTGAAGGTGTTGGCAAAGCTGATGCCCTGGACCACGGCACCGGCCTTGCGGAAGGTCGTGGTGGCTACGAGCCCCAGCCTGGTCGGGAAGTCGGGGTTCTGCTCCACGGTGACCGTGACCTCGACGGGCTCCTGGTCGTAGGTGACGCCCGCGGCGCCCTTGTCCACCTGCCTGACAGTGAACCTGTAGACGCCCTCAGCGCCGATGCTCCAGCGCCCCAGGTCCGCGGAGCCGTCGTCACCGACAGGCACCTCACCAGAGGGCAGGCCAGTAACCTCGACGGCGGTGTCGTTGTCGGGGTGCGGGGTGACGGTGACCGCGAACTCCCCTGCGGTAAGGGTCTTGGGCCGCCCGGCCTCGCTAAGGGTGACAGCGGCTACCGGGGCGACCTTGGCGGTGGTGTCCACGGCCTGCAGCCTCCAGGCCCCCCGGTCATCCTTGACCAGCCTGTAGGGGCTGCCTGCGGGCAGCAGCCTCACCTCCGGCTCCAGAGCGGGGTCATTGGTACTTACGTATGCCTTGCCCAGGTACTCGCTGTAGTCCCAGTCACCTTTGTACACCTCGTAGGAGATCGTCTCGCTGGTGGCACCTGACAGGAAGGCACCCTGGTCCCCGATGCGCACCAGTCCGCTGCCTGTTGACTCACGCACGCTCGTGATGGTCTCGGCCACGTCCAGCACGGTCTGGTCCTGCAGGTTGAGGACGTCCGAGATAAGGAGGTCCTTGCTTCCATCAGCCAGGGTCACACGTGCCTTGTTGGCCAGGGTGAGGTTGTTGACCTCGTCCATCACCACGCCGCTGAGGGACGCGCCGTCAAAGGTCACCGAGCTGTCACCCGTCTTGGTGGAGCCTGCAGGGTTACGCACGATGTTCACGAAGTCCGACTTGGAGACCAGGTCTACGGCCCCGTTGCGGACAGGCCCGTTCGGAGGTGACAGGAACACGCCGTCCTCCACCCTTATGAGCCTGCTGTCCAGGACGATGGACGCTGGCGTGCTCGAGGCCGTGTCCAGGTCGCCGACGATGATGGACTTGAAACGGGTCTGGTCGGTGGCGTTGCGCACCACGACCTCCGCCTTGGGCCCGGGAGCCCGGTCCCCCTTGGTGCCGGTTACGATCACCGGGCGCTGGCCGGTCTGTGACTGGGAGACGCGGGTGGTCACCTTGTCCAGCACCAGCTTGTGCCCGCCCGCGTAGATGGTGCCGGAGGCGGAGCTCTCCTGGAGCATGACCAGGTTCATGTCTCTTATGGTGACGTCTGCCGCCACCTCGATGTCCTGGCCACGCAGGACCAGGGTGTGCCCGGTGCCGTCCAGGGTCACGGCCTTGTCCAGCAGCACGGAGGCAGCGGTGCCGTTGACCGTGACGTCCTCCTTGAGCTTGACGACGTCCCCCGGGCGGGCGTTCCTCATGGCCGTAGCGATGTTCTGGTAGGGCTGCTCGTAGGTGCCTGCACCGGAGCCGTCCGACTCGCTGCCGTTACGGACCCACAGCTCGCGCGCCGTAGGCTCACGGTAGATCGAGCTACGGAAGTCGTCGGTGTCCAGCAGGTAACCGCGGAAGATCTTGTGCTTGAGGGTGTTGACGGCTGTGACGCCCTCGGTCTCGACGGTGACGCCGTTGGCGCGGTTCTGGGCGAGCCTGGTGACGTCAGCCTTGACGGCGGTGGCCATGGCGGCGCGGATCTCCTCGACGTCAGCGAAGCCTGCCACGGCCTTGAGGTCAGACAGCCTGGCCCCTCGCTGTGCGTACACCGCCTTCTTGAAGGCAGCCATGCTGCCGCCGTGCTCAGGCATGATGGCGGCCAGGGCGACGGCGTCGTTGGGGTACTGGTCAGAGGCGTAGGCGACCATGCCCCGCTCCCAGCCGTACTCGCCCAGCATCTCGTGGGCGTAGCGGCGGAAGAGGAAGTCTCCTACGGCCTGGGCGTCGTTCTGCAGGCCCGCGTAGACAGGCTCGTAGAGGGGCACCACCACGTAGTCGTTGCTCTTTACGGTGAGGGCCGTGGAGGCCTTTCCCTTGGCGCTCAGGCGTCCGGCCACGATGCCGTGGTCCACCAGGTCGTTGACGGTCCTGAGGCTGGTGGCCTCCTCCAGGTCGATGTGGGTGAAGGAGTCGGTGGTGCCGGGGGTGCCTGACTCGTCGGGGTCGGGCACCTGGGTGACCTTGCTGAAGGCCACAGCCTTCTCCTGGGGGGTCAGGGCGAGGGTGGCCTCCGCCTCCAGCACCTCCAGGGAGTAGATGACGTCCATGAGCCCTCGCATGTACTGCCCCAGGTCCGCGGAGGACTGGAAGCGTGAGGGGGAGGCGTTCTGCACCCGTCCCTGCCCCAGCTCGAAGGCGGTGTTCAGGTTGAAGAAGGGCGCGTACTCCGAGGCCCCCGCCTCAGTGGCCTGCGTGTTGTCCATGGACTCGAAGAAGCCCCGGGCGTAGGCCTCGATCTTGACACCTTCACGACGCTTGTGTCCGTTGAACCAGACCTTCTCGTCGAAGATGTGGGTCATCTCGTGGGTGAAGGTGGTAACACCATTGTCAGAAAGGGCCTCGTAGAGCACCAGGTCGATACGCCGGTCGATGGGGCTGGCCTGGCCTCCGATGAACTGGTAGCTGCCCCACAACCCAAGCGGGCCGAAGAACTCCAGGACGCCGGGGTCGGCGTCGGGGCCGTGCTGCGGTGACCAGCGCGCGGCGGGAAGGAGACCAGCGGACCGGGGGGCCTTGAACATGCCGTCGCGCACGACCACGACAGGCCCCTCCCCGAAGCCCTCCGGGGTGGCGGAGACACGCTTCCACATCTCCACGAAGGACTGCTGGTTCCTGGCGTACCGGGACAGGGCGCTCTTCAGTGCGGGGTTGTCTGCACCGCCGTAGCCAGAGGTCAGCCCGTAGGTCACGGAGTGGTCCACGCTCAGGGCGTAGACGCTGGGCGAGCTCAGGGCCAGCAGCGGCAGCAGGTGGGAGCGCAGCCGCTCATCGTTCTCCATCTGCTCGTAGAGGGTGGTGCTGCCGCCCTCGTGGATGACGGCCTTGGTGCGGGACCTGAACCAGCTGCTGGGGGACACGGACGGCTCGTACCTGCTGACCATCTCGCTCAGCCAGGTGGTCACGCTCCGCCCACGGGGGTCGACGGCGTTGGAGAAGATCCGGGAGGCCTGGCTCGGTTGCGCCCCGAAGTGCTTGATCTGGGCCAGCCGCTGCAGCCGGACCACCGGCGTGCCGTTCTGGGCCCCGAAGGCCTCCTGCGGCTCGAAGAGGATGAGGTCCTTGAGCTTTCTGCCCCCGACCTCAGCGGAGTAGTAGTGGTCCAGGTAGGTCAGGGCGAACAGGATCTTCTTGGCGTCGCGCCTGAGGATGTCAGCGGTGACGAACTGGTCCTTGGAGATCAGCTCCCGCATGCGCGTGCCCAGGTCAGCCTTCAGGGCCTCGAAGTCCTTGCGCATGGCCAGCTGGTCCATGTACCGGGGCCACAGCGACTGCTCCACCTCCTGCTCGGTGGCCTCCCGGCCCAGCCTCTCCTTGAGCGCGGTCCTGGCAGCATTCTTGTCGAGGGAACGTATACGGATATCCAGTATGGAAGCCAGGTCGTCGTAGGTGATGGCCTCATAGTCGCTCCTGACCTGGTCGTACAGGCCTGGGTCCGCCGCCCGGGCCTGCACCACAGGCACGACGAGGCTCAGCAGGAGGACCAGGACGAGCCCGATCCCGGTAGCTGCTCCCGACCCCGGCCTGCTGGCCCTCGTCAGTGAAAGGTCCTGGTCCATCTGTCTCCCTACCTCAAGGCGCCCGGCGTTTCCGCAGAAGGTCGGAGATACCTGGCCGCCGCCCGGCGCGAACCTAGCATGTTGATTGCTTAAGGCGCCTAGCCAGCAGGTAACGATCGGGACTCAGCACCGCCAGGCGCAGCAGGTACCCTGCCTGGGGCTGGGGACCCTGCCTGCACGGGCCCCAGGCACCTGAGCCCCGCCCCTAGGCACCAGGCCCAGGCAAGCGGCAGACCGCCGCCGTCGAGAGGAGAGCAGATGCGGGTACTGGCCGCCCTGTCCGGGGGCGTGGACTCCGCCGTCGCCGCCGCACGCGCGCAGGAGGCTGGTCACGAGGTGGTGGGTGTGCACATGGCCCTGACGCGCAACCGGCCCGCCAGCCGCAGCGGCTCCCGGGGCTGCTGCTCGATCGAGGACGCCTCTGACGCCCGCTGGGCCGCGGAGATCCTGGGCATCCCCTTCTACGTGTGGGACCTGTCCGAGGACTTCGAGCAGCGGGTGGTGGCGGACTTCCTGGCTGAGTACCGGGCGGGACGCACCCCGAACCCCTGCGTGCGCTGCAACGAGCGGGTCAAGTTCGACGCCCTGCTGGAGCGCGCCCTGTCCCTGGGCTTCGACGCCGTAGCCACCGGCCACTACGCGCGCCTGCGCGGCGGGGCCGCCGCCGGGCAGCCGGGAGAGGCTGACAGCCTGGTGCTGGAGCGTGCCGTCAGCACCGCCAAGGACCAGTCCTACGTGCTGGCGGTGTCTGGGCGTAGAGGGCTGTCCCGGGCGCTGTTCCCCCTGGGGGACGCGCCCTCCAAGGAGGCGGTGCGGGCTGAGGCGCAGCAGCGGGGGCTGCCGGTGGCCGACAAGCCCGACTCCTACGACATCTGCTTCGTGGCCGACGGCGACACCCGTGGCTTCCTCACCCGCTCGCTGGGCACCAGCCCGGGCACCCTGGTCTCCCCCGATGGTGAGGTGCTGGGCACGCACGCGGGCTACTTCGGCTTCACGGTGGGACAGCGCAAGGGCCTGGGGCTGGGACGCCCCGCCCCGGACGGCCGCCCCCGCTACGTGGTGGAGACGCGGCCCGCCACCAACGAGGTGGTGGTAGGGCCGGAGGAGCTGCTGAGCCGCTCCCTGGTGGAGGGCACCGACCTGGTGCTGCTGGCTGATCCCGAGCAGAGCGGGACGGGCGCGGGCTGGCAGGCGGTGGCGGTGCAGGTACGGGCCCACGGGAGGCCGGTGCCCGCCGACGTGGTGGTGGACCTGGAGTCTGGCAGGCTGCGGGCCAGCCTGCACGAGCCGCTGCGAGGACTGGCCGCCGGTCAGAGCGTGGTGGTCTACGGCGGCCCCACCGGCCAGCAGGTCCTGGCCCAGGCCACCGTCTCCTGACCCTTCTCTTCTCCCGCGAGACCGGGACATATTGTGTTGTGTCATGACTTCTGGCAGGTGTCTGGGTCATGGCTTCTGGCAGTGGGTGAGGTTGAGGTATCTGGTTGGTGGGGGCCAGGTGATGGTTGTCAGGGGCTGGTTTCGGGTCAGGTCGGTCAGGGTCAGTAGTCCGGGGGTGTGGGTCAGGCTCAGGGTGCGTCCTGCCATGGCTGTGCCCAGGTAGAGGGTGTGTCCCTGGTAGGACAGGACCCCGCGCTGGCGCACGGTGCGTAGGGGGGCGTGGTGGTGTGGCAGGAGGGTGGCCGGGTCGATCGGTGTGGTGGGGCCAGGGGCCTGCTGCGTGGCCTGCCAGGCCTGGGCCGGGGTGCACCTGGGGGTGTGGGCCTGGTGGGGGCGCTCGTGGTTGTAGTAGTCGCGCAGCTCGTGCAGGCTTGTGTTGAGCTCCTCGCACGAGCAGGGGGCGGGGCGGGCCCGCAGCCACTGCTGGACGACCTGGTGGGCCCGTTCGACCTTGCCCTGTGTCTGGGTGTGGGCGACCCTGCCGGAGACGGGCAGGACTCCCAGGTCGGCCAGGTAGCGCTCCGTGGCTGACAGCCTGCCCAGCCGGTGGGCGGGGAAGGCCGCGCCGTTGTCGGACAGCACGCACGCCGGGGGGCCGTAGCGGCTGACGGCCTGGGCCAGGGTGGTTATGGCTCCCTGGGTGCTCTCGCCCCCGGCAAAGGCCTGCAGGGCCACGCACAGGCGGGTGGCGTCGTCGATGACCTGGTAGATCGTCACCGTCCCGATTCTGGGCAGGTGCCAGGCGATGGCGTCGATCTGCCACAGCTCGTTGGCCCGGGCGCGTGAGAAGCGCGTGTAGGAGGCCCTGGGCCGCTTGCGGCGGTTCGTGCGTGACAGGCCCAAACGGGCCAGGATGCGGTTGACCGTGGAGACTGAAGGCAGCGGGCTCACACCGGCCCGCTGCAGGTGGAAGACGATGGTCTGGGCCCCGGCGTCGACCCCTAGAGCGGTCAGCTCGGCGTGCAGGGCCGCTACCGCCTCCACGGTCTCCTCCCCGTAGACCCGCCAGGGGTGGTGCGGGGCGCGTGAGGCAGGCAGGAGAGCCTCCCGCCCGCCCTCGCGCCAGGCGCGGCGGATGCGGTAGAAGGACCGCACCGAGATCCCCAGCCGCTCGCAGAAGGCCTCGACCCTCTCACCACCACCCGCACGGAACTCGACAACCTTCAACCGGACGGACACACGAACCTCACGAGCCATCCCCGAGCATGACAGGCCCGAGACAACTCAACACATCTGGCACTGCCAGAAGTCATGAGACATCACAAGACCGGGACATATGGACCGCGAGACCGGGACATATGGACCGCGAGACCGGTAAGGGCACCCTAAGCCAGGCCAGGCACACCACCCCCCTTACCGCCCCCGGTCGCATTCCTAGACACGCGGCACACCTCTCCCTAGCAAGCCCTGCCTACCCTCCGCCAGCCCAGCCTCACCTCACCCTTTTACGAAATACGCAACATGCCCAAGACGGCGTTACGTAATTCGTCACACTCCCTTTGCAACACCACCAGGGACACGACTTTTCCCTGCAAATGCGCCATTCCCCCACCTTCACCAAAATCGCCTCAGACAACGCTTGCCCGCCCGCCCCCAGATCCCTACCTTGATTTACGTAAATGACCGGTTCGAAGCAGCTCCGGTCCCTCCGAAAGGAAGTCCGCCATGAAGACTGCAACCGAGATCAAGTCCTGCGCTGCCACCACCTGCGCCTACAACCGCGGCGGCTGCACCGCCCTGGCCATCACCGTCGGCGGCGACGCCACCCCCGCCTGCACCACGCTCGTCACCCTCGACGCCCGTGGCGGCCTGCCCGTGGCCCAGGGCAAGGTCGGCGCCTGCAAGCGCCTGGAGTGCGTGCACAACACCGACCTGATGTGCACCGCCGAGGGCGTCAAGATCGGCTCCGGCACCGCCAGCTGCCTGACCTACGAGGCCCGCTGAGGCGCCGCGGCCCCGCCACCCGGCTCACGACGACGAGGGCGGTTGTCCTGCCACGCAGGACCGCCGCCCTCAAGGTCTGCCCACGCCCGGTCCCGGCCTACTGCCAGCTCAGGCTCCCAGCAACCCGGAGACCATGGTCTCTGAGACCAGCTCCCCCAGGTGCCGCCCTACCTGGGAGGGCTCGGTGGTTCCCGACGGCGTCAGCAGCTGCACGGTGACCGTCTCCAGCTCGCCCAGGCGCATGAGGGTCACTCCGTAAGGGGACACGTCCACGCACAGGACCCGCCCGTGCAGCTGCTGGCACAGGCCCGCAGAAGGACGCCGTGAGCACACCACCCCCGGGGTCCGCCCCGTGAGCACCCCGGAGACCAGCAGGTCCAAGGCAATCTCCCCCAGCGCGCAGACCTCCTCCTGCGCGGAGGCCGTGTCCGCCTGCGACCACAGCAGGGCCCCGGCACCGTCGCTGGCCGGGTCCAGCACCTGGGCGATGCTGTGCCCTCCGACCCCCAGAGGGTCGTGGACGGTGACCCGGTCAGCCACGACCACGCCCAGGCGCCCCCGCTCCGCACCAGCCAGGTCCTGCAGGGCCGCCAGCGGGCTGTCTCCGGTGAGCGGGCAGTGGCAGGTGGCCGAGCCGCCCGTGAGCAGGCGCGCGGCGGCGGCGTCGTCCAGCCAGGAGAGCAGGCCGAGCAGGTGGCAGCTGGCGGTGGTGACACGCAGCCCGGCGTCGGCGGCCTCCATCTCCACGTCCATACGCACGGCCACCGGCTCCCCGCAGGGGACGGCGGCCAGGGGGTGGTCGGGGGCGGGAAGGGCGGCCACGATCACCTGGCCCGAGCTGTCGAAGGCGTGCAGGACCATCTGCGCAGGCGCCTCCGGGGCCAGGCGGTAGGAGGACAGGGAGGCGGTGCCCGCGCCGGACAGGAGGCGGCGCGCCATGCGTCGGGAGGCGACGGCGGGGTAGGCCGTACTGGCGGTGGCTGGGTCGCTCACGTGCTCGTCCTTGGGTCTGCTCGGCTGTCCAGGTAAGGCTAAACTAAGCACACCCTGGGGCCTGCCACAAGCCGCGTCGTCTCCCCCGTCCGCAGCCGCGCAGCCGTCAGCCCTTCCGCCCGTGAGACTCGGCCACCCTGCCCGCCAGCACGAGCGTCCCCGGGTCCGCCCGCAGAGAGCCGCCCGCCGGGCAGGAACCCCGCCCACGAGCCTCAGCCGCACCACCGCCGACCACGGCAGCTTCGACGCACCTCAAGCCGCTCACCGCCGGGGACGCACGGCCCAGTGCGAGCGGAGTCCTGCGGCAGCCCTCGCAGAACCCCACCCGACCGGCAGGCGAACCACCCGGCAGGAATCAGGAAGGAGTCTCAGCCGCGCAGCCGCGCGAGCTCGCTGACCAGCTGGGGCACCACCTCGGTGACGTCACCCACCACGCCGAAGTCAGCGATCTCAAAGATGGGGGCCTCAGAGTCGGAGTCGATAGCCACGATGGTCCCCGCCCCCTGGATGCCGGAGGTGTGGTGCACCGCGCCGGAGACCCCCAGGGAGAGGTACAGGCTCGGAGAGATGGACACGCCGGTCTGTCCCACCTGGGCGCTGCGGTCGATCCAGCCCTCGTCGCAGGCCACGCGGGTCGCGCCCACGGCCGCCCCCAGCGGCTCGGCCAGGGAGCGCACCAGCTCCAGGTCCCCCTCGGTCCCGCGGCCCATCACGACGACGGTGCGCGCGCTGGCCAGGTCGGGCCCGCTGGCGGCGTGGGAGACCTCGCGGCTGACCAGGCGGACAGCGGCGGACTCGGGGCGCAGTGAGACCTCCAGGGGCTCGGCGGCCAGGGGCTCGGCGCTGAGGGGGGCAGGCACCTCCACGCTGCCGGGACGCACGGCCAGGACCGGCGGGTGCCCACCGGTGCCGAGGGCCGCGGTGGTGCTCCAGGAGCCGGAGAGCACGAGCTTGGAGGCGCGCAGCCCGTCCTCGTCCACCTCCAGCTCGGCGACGTCGCTGACGCAGGCGGATCCGAGCAGCAGGGCGGCGCTCCCGGCGGCCTCCTTGCCCCGGTAGTCGGAGGTGACCAGTACGGCGGCGGGCCCGGTGTGCTGCACGGCGGCCACCAGGGCGTCGGCCACGGGGGCGGCCAGGCAGGCACGCTCAGCCAGCTCGGCCACGAGCAGGCGGGTGGCGCCGTGCCCGGCCAGGAGGGCGGAGGCGCTGGCGCTCACGGGGGCGAGGGCCAGGGCGAGGACGTCGCCGCTGGTCAGGCGGCGGGCGGTGGTGAGCAGCTCGGCGCTGGCGGGGGTGGGCTGGGACTCGTCGGTCTCCACCAGGACGAGCACGGGGGTGTTGAGCATCTTGGGACTTTCTGGCCGGGGTGGGTGTCAGGCGGGTGCTTCAGGCGGGGGCACCAGGTTGTGCGACGGCGCTCCAGCGCAACGGCGCGGCGGCAGCTCAGACCAGCTGCTTGTCGACGAGCCAGGCCGCCAGCTGCGCTCCGGCCTGTCCGGCGTCGGTGATGATGGTGCCGGTCTCACGGGCGGGGCGGGCCTGGGCCTCGACCACGGCGACGGCGGGGGCGTGGGCCTCCAGCCCTAGGTCCGCCAGGCCCCACTCCTCCACGGGCTTCTTCTTGGCGGCGCGCATGGCGGCGAAGTTGGGGTAGCGGGGCTCATTGGCCTGGTCGGTGACCGAGACCAGGGCGGGCAGGGGGGCGGCCAGGGTCTCGGTGACGGTGCCCAGGGTGCGGGTGACGGTGACCGTGCCGTCGGCCACCTCCAGCCGGCTGGCCAGGGTCAGGGCGGGTACCTGCAGGGCGGTGGCCAGCGCCCCGGGGAGCATGGAGGTCATGGAGTCCAGGGCGGACATGCCGGTGACCACCAGGTCCACGTCCCCGATCTGCTTGACGGCGGCGGCCAGCACCCGGGCGGTGGTGGGCACGTCCGCCCCCTCCAGGGCCTCGTCGGTGACCAGCACGCCGCTGTCGGCGCCCATCTGCAGGGCGCGGCGCAGCCCGTCCTCGGCGTCGGCGGGCCCCATGGTCAGGGCCACGACCTGCCCGTCCAGCTCCTCGGCCAGGGTGACGGCGGCCTCGACGGCGTTCTCGTCCAGCTCGTTGAGGACGTCCTCCTCACCTCGGACCAGGACACCGTCCTCCAGGCGACGATCAGACTGCACGTCGGGCACGTGCTTGACAGCGACGACGATCTTCATGGGCCAAGCCTGCCACAGCGCCGAAGGCCCAAAGTTGAGCGGTCGATCACGACAGGGGGTAGCACGCTAGCGCCACTGACCGTCTTTCACCACAATGGCAGGCATGTCCTTGCCGATTCTCCCCGCAGCGGAGCCTGCCAACCAGGCCGCACATAGACCTCACCTGCTCGGGGCCACGCCCGTTCCGGGCGGGGTCGACTTCGTGGTGGTGGCCCCCCGGGCCACGGCGGTGGACCTGTGCCTGGTGGAGACCGACGACGCGGGCGCCGTCGTCTCGGAGCGCCGGGTGGGCATGCGCGGCCCCGCGCTGGGGGCCTGGAGCGCGCACGTGGAGGGCGTAGGCCCGGGCCAGCTCTACGGCTACCGCGTGCACGGCCCCTGGAACCCCTCTGAGGGGCTGCTGCACAACCCCAACAAGCTGGTGCTGGACCCCTACGCCCGGGCGGTCGCCGGGCAGGCCCGCCTGGAGCCGAGCCTGTACGCGCACGAGGTGGACGAGGACCTGCACCCCACCTTCGTGCCCTTCACCCCCTCCCCCCTGGACTCCCTGGGCGCGGCCCCGCTGGGAGTGGTGGTCGGCGAGCAGTTCCCGGTGGTGCCGGGCCCCCGGGTGCCGCGTGAGGAGCGCGTGATCTACGAGGCGCACGTAAAGGGACTGACCCTGAACCTGCCGGGCGTGCCGGAGGAGCTGCGCGGTACCTACGCGGGACTGGCGCACCCGGCCACGGTCACGCACCTGCGCTCCCTGGGGGTCACCACCATCGAGCTGCTGCCGATCCACGCAGCCTTCTCAGAGCCCTTCCTGCAGCTGCAGGGCAAGCGCAACTACTGGGGCTACTCCACCCTGTCCTGGTTCGCCCCGGAGCCCTCCTACGCGACGGCGGCCGCGCAGGCCGCGGGCCCGCAGGCGGTGCTGGCGGAGGTGCGCGGCATGGTCTCGATGCTGCACGAGGCCGGCCTGGAAGTCATCATGGACGTGGTCTACAACCACACCTGTGAGGGCGGGATCGAGGGGCCGACCCTGTCCCTGCGGGGTCTGGACGACCGCGGCTACTACCTGCACGCGCCCTTCCACCGCGGCCAGTACTACGACGTCACCGGCACCGGCAACACGGTGGACTTCCGCAACACGCGCGCGGTACAGCTGGCGCTGGACTCCTTGCGCTACTGGGCGGGTGACGTCGGGGTGGACGGCTTCCGCTTCGACCTGGCCACGACCCTGGGCCGGGAGGGCATGGACTTCCGTTCCCACCACCCGCTGCTGGTGGGGATGGCGGCGGACCCGGTGCTCTCGGGGGTGGTCCTGATCGCAGAGCCCTGGGACATGGGACCGGGCGGCTGGCGCACGGGCGAGTTCCCCTCCCCCTTCCAGGACTGGAACGACCGCTACCGGGGCACGGTGCGCTCCTTCTGGCTGTCTGACGCGGCGGAGATCTCCAAGGGGCGGCCGGGGGCGGACCTGCGGGACCTGGCTACGCGCCTGTCCGGCTCCCCGGACCTGTTCGGGCACGGCGACCTGGCGGGGGGCCGCGGCCCCCTGGCCAGCGTGAACTTCGTGACGGCCCACGACGGCTTCACCTTGCGGGACCTGACGGTCTATGACCACAAGCACAACCTGGCCAACGGCGAGGACAACCGGGACGGCACAGACGACAACCGCTCCTGGAACCACGGTTTTGAGGGACTGGTCCAGGAGGGGCTGGACATGGGCCCGATCGAGGTGCTGCGGCACCGCTCGGCCCGCAACATCCTGGCCACGCTGTTCGTGTCCGCAGGCACGCCCATGCTGCTGGGCGGGGACGAGATGGGCCGCACCCAGCAGGGCAACAACAACTGCTACTGCCAGGACTCCGAGCTCAGCTGGGTGGACTGGGACCTGGACAGCTGGCAGCGGGACCTGGTGGCCACCACGCGCTTCCTGATCGGGCTGCGGGCGCACCACCCGGTGCTGCGTCCGGCGGTGTACGCCACCGGCTCCCCGGCCCCGGGGGACTCGATCCCGGACCTGTCCTGGTACCGGGCCGACGGCGCCGAGATGACGCCCGAGTCCTGGCACGACCCGTACTGCCGCTGCGTGCAGATGCTGCGCTCGGGCGCCCCGGTGGGTGACGACGACCTGCTGGTGCTCATCAACGGCGCCCTGGACCAGGTGGACTTCACGCTCCCGGAGGGCCGGGGCACGGACTACCACCTGGTGTGGGACTCGAACTGGCCGGTGCCGCGACCGCACACCTCGGCCTTCGCCCTGGCGCACCGGGTGCGCCGTCCCCGGGCGGCGGCCTCGGTGGTACGTGGTGCGGGCAGCGGGCCGCTGCCGCCGTTCGTAGGCTGCCGCCATGACCGGCCGGGGGACACGACGTCGGTGGACGCGCTGACGGTGCGCATCTACCTGTCCGGCGAGCACAGCCTCCCTACCCCTTGACTCAAGTGGGCGTGAATGACGCCGTATCCCGTGCCCCTAGGATGTCCCCCATGACGCAGCCCCAGACGCCCACAGCCCCTGCCGCCGCCAGCGACGAGGAGTCCCTGGCGAGCTCCACCAACGAGGCCTCCCTGGCCCGCTCCGTGGCCCGCAGCGCCGAGATCGAGGCTGACCTGGACGTCAACCCGGGCCGCTACCGCATGCTCACCGGGGTGCGCCCCACCGGCAACATGCACCTGGGGCACTTCTTCGGCACCATGAGCTCGTGGGCCACGATCCAGGACCGGGGGGTGGACACCTGGATCCTGGTGGCGGACTACCAGGTGATCACTGACCGGGACGCCGTGGGGCCGATCCGCGAGCGCGTGCTCTCCCTGGTGGCAGACACCCTGGCGGTGGGCGTGGACCCCAAGCGCTCCACGATCTTCACGCACTCGGCCGTGCCCGCCCTGAACCAGCTGATGCTGCCCTTCCTGTCCCTGGTGACCGAGTCCGAGCTGCACCGCAACCCCACGGTCAAGGCGGAGCTGGAGGCCACTGACGGGCGCGCCATGAGCGGCCTGCTGCTGACCTACCCGGTGCACCAGGCGGCGGACATCCTCTTCTGCCAGGCCAACCTGGTGCCGGTGGGCAAGGACCAGCTGCCGCACCTGGAGCAGGCCCGTCTGATCGCCCAGCGTTTCGACAAGCGTTACGGGCGGGCGGACAGGAAGCGCCCGGTGTTCCGCCGTCCGGAGGCCCTGCTGGGTGAGGCCACGCTGCTGCTGGGCCTGGACGGGGAGAAGATGAGCAAGTCCCGTGGTAACACCATTGAGCTGCGGATGACGGCGGACGAGACCGCCAAGGCGCTCAGGAAGGCCAAGACTGACTCCGACCGGGTCATCACCTACGACCCGGTGGGCCGCCCGGAGGTGTCCAACCTGCTGCTGCTGGCCTCCCTGTGCGGGGCGGGGGCCCCTGAGGAGATCGCGGAGCGGATCGGCGACGGCGGGGCCGGGCGGCTCAAGGCGGTGACGACGGAGGCGGTCAACGAGTTCTTCGCCCCGGTCCGGGCGCGCCGCAGCGAGCTGCTGGCCAATGAGGACCACCTGCTGTCGGTGCTGCGGGCCGGCAACGAGAAGGCCAACGCGGTGGCGGACGAGACCCTGGACGCGGTGCGCACCGCCATGCACATGCACTACTGAGTGCTGCTCCGGCTCGCCCGCCCCGTCCAGCAGGTCGGCTCGCGCCCGGCGTGCGGCTGGCACACATGAACGAGCCATGCGCCTGCAGGAGGCTCCTATGAGGGAGCGACGACGTCCCCGGGCCGTGGCGGTCTGCTACGTCCTGGCTACGTGCGCGGTGGCGGCCGCAGTGGGCCTGGTGGCGACCGCCCTGGGGCACGGCCGTAACGCTGCGCTCATCCTGCTCGCCGCCCCCGCCCTGGGTGCCCTTGGCGCCCTGACGCTCGCGTGGGCACGACGTGCCGGCGCAGACGGCTTAAGCCCAGGCGACGCCTCTGAGGACCACCAGCCGCCTAGCCCCGAGGCACTGTCCTCCGAACAGGCAGAACAGGTATGACTCGTGCCCTGGTATGTTCGCGGGCCATCCGACCGGCCCAGCTGGGCGACGGATCACCTCCTGGCGCGTCTGAAGGAACATGGTGGTCCTCGCCCGTGAGTGGCAGCCTGCGGGGCTGACCGGGCACGGAGAGGACCAGATAGCTTAAGGAAGCCGCTTACGCGCTGGCGTCTGCCGCCACGCCCTGCACCGCCGCAGGCACCGGCACCGCCCCGGGGCGCGGAGGCTGCTGTGGGTGGCACTCCGGCTGCCTCTGACAGGCCACGAATGTGACTCATACCGCTTCAATCCGTACTATTGGCCTGTGACACCCTTCAAGCGACCGCGCCACGCCTCTCCTGACTACAAGCCTTTCGCGAGACGTTTCGGGGCCCAGCCCGCCCAGGGACCGGACTCTGCGCCGCCGCCGCCGCAGGGGCAGGCAGACAGCCTGGCCACGGCCTCGCAGGAGTCCCCTGACATGGTGGAGGGCAGGCCCGCTATCGTCTTCGCCCCCGAGCCGGAGACTCGCCCGGCCCCGGCTTCGCAGGCCCCGTCCCCACAGGCCCCGGCGCAGCGGGCGAGCGTGCCGCTGAACACCTGGCCGCTGGCAGCGGCCTCCCCGGAGACGGCGGCGGGCTCCCAGGTGGCGGGCGCAGAGCCGCTGGCCCCAGCCTCCATGGTGGCGGACACCGCCACGGTGCCCCCCACCCCCACCAGCCTGGCGGTGCCCGCGGCCCCCACCGTCTCCGCCTCCACGCCCTTGTCTACCGCCGCGGCGATCCACAACGTATACGCCTCGCTCGCTGAGCACACGGCTACGCAGGAGACGGTGCCCCCGCCCTCCCACCGCCGCTCCTACCACCCGGAGTACCCGGTGGGCCGTATCCCTGTCACCGAGGTGTTCCCGGTGGTGGAGGACGGGCGCTGGCCCGCCAAGGCCGTGCCGGGTGAGGTCTTCCCGATCCGGGCCACGGTGTTCCGGGAGGGGCATGACCGCTTCGGGGCCACGGCGGTGCTGATCCGCCCTGACGGCACCCCCGGTCCCAGCGCCCGCATGTACGAGATCAGCCCCGGCCTGGACCGCTACGAGGCCCGCCTGGCGGCGGACGCCCCCGGGGACTGGTCCTTCCGGGTCGAGGGATGGTCGGACCCCTACGCCACCTGGGAGCACGACGCCTCCATCAAGGTGCACGCCGGTATCGACGTCGAGCTGATGCTGGAGGAGGGAGCACGGGTCCTGCAGCGGGCCGCCGCCGTGCCCGGCCGGGCCTCCGCCGACGTGGCCCTGCTGGAGTCCGTGGTGGTGACCCTGCGCGACGCCTCCCGCCCGGAGACTGAGCGCCTGGAGGCAGCCACCAGCCCGGAGGTGCAGGCGGTCCTGGAGCGGCTGCCGCTGCGGGACCTGGTCTCCCCCTCCCGCAGCTACCCGCTGCAGGTGGACCGCCGTACCGCCCTCTACGGCTCCTGGTACGAGATCTTCCCCCGTTCCCTAGGCTCCGGGGTGGACGAGCAGGGACACTGGCACACGGGCACGCTGCGCAGCGCCACCGCGCACCTGGACCGGATCGCCGCCATGGGCTTTGACGTCCTGTACCTGACCCCCATCTCGCCTATCGGCACCACCAACCGCAAGGGGCGCAACAACACCCTCAAGGCCCGCCAGGGCGACCCCGGCTCCCCCTACGGCATCGGCTCCCCCGCGGGCGGCCACGACGCCATCCACCCCGACCTGGGCACGGTGGAGGACTTCGAGGCCCTGGTGGCCCGCTCCCGCGAGCTGGGCATGGAGGTGGCCCTGGACCTGGCGCTGCAGTGCTCCCCGGACCACCCCTGGGTGCAGGAGCACCCGGAGTGGTTCACGGTGCTGGCGGACGGCTCGATCGCCTACGCGGAGAACCCACCCAAGAAGTACCAGGACATCTACCCGCTCAACTTCGACAACGACCCCGAGGGCATCTACCAGGCCGTGCACGAGGTGGTTGAGACCTGGATCGAGCGGGGGGTGACGATCTTCCGGGTGGACAACCCCCACACCAAGCCGCTGAGCTTCTGGCAGCGGCTGCTGGGGCAGGTGCGCCGGGACCACCCGGAGGTGCTGTTCCTGGCGGAGGCCTTTACCCGCCCCGCCATGATGCGCACCCTGGGCATGATCGGCTTCCAGCAGTCCTACACGTACTTCGCCTGGCGCAACACGAAGCAGGAGCTCACGGACTACACGGTGGAGCTGTCCCAGCGCACCGCCCACATCATGCGTCCCGCCTTCTGGCCCACCACGCACGACATCCTGACCCCCTTCATGACCCACGGTGGGGTGCCGGCCTTCAAGCTGCGGGCAGTGCTGGCCGCCACCTTGTCCCCCACCTGGGGCATCTACTCCGGCTACGAGCTGGCGGAGTCCGTGCCCCGCCCGGGCTACGAGGAGCAGATCGACAACGAGAAGTACGAGCTCAAGCCCCGCGACTTCGAGTCCGCCAAGGCCAACGGGATCGAGGAGCTGCTTACCCGCCTGAACGCGGCCCGGGCGGCCCACCCGGCCCTGCAGCAGCTGCGGGACGTCTGGTTCCACGGCACCACGGACGACGCTCTCATCGCCTACTCCAAGCGGGTGGAGGCCGCTCACAGCCCCACGGGGCACGACGACGTGGTCCTCACGGTCGTCAACCTGGACCCCCACGCCGCCCGTGAGGGCCTGGTGCACCTGAACCTGGACCAGCTGGGCCTGCCTGGCTGGGTGGACGGCTCCCAGCCGGTCATCCGGCTCACGGACGAGCTGACGGGCGCCTCCTTTGAGTGGTCCGGCAACGGCTTCGTGCGGCTGGACCCCTTTGCCGGGCAGGTGGCGCACGTGCTGCGCGTGGAGGCCTTGTGAGCGCCTCAGGCAGCAGCCCTGCCAGCACCGACCCCGAGAGCACGGACGCCGCCAGCCCCGGCTCCCCCAGCGGCCCCCTGGCCTGGCCTGCTGACCAGGCGCTGCTCCAGGCGCTGGACCCGTGGCTGCGGCAGCGGCGCTGGTTCCCGCTGAAGGGCGCGGCGGCCCCCGCCCCCGGGCAGATCAGCATCGCCACCTGTGTGGACCTGGCCCCTGAGGTGCGCGAGCTGGTCCTGTCGGTTCCTCGGGGCGACGACGCCGCCGCGCCGCCGGTGCTGCTGCACGTCCCCCTGGTGCTGGACCGCGCCTGCGCCCTGGAGGGGCTGGCGACGGCGGGGGAGGCGCCCGGGAACGTGGGCCTGCCTCTGGCTCCTGGTGGAGGCCCCCAGGAGCCTGCTGACCCGCAGGGGCTCGCCCTGGTGGAGGGTGGCCACCACCCCGCCTACTGGCGGGCTTGGGCGGCTGCCGCCCTGGCGGCGGGCACGGTGCTGAGCCCGGCGGGGGCCCAGGCCGTCATCCAGCGCTGTGAGCGTCTGCGCGTGACCGTCGGGGAGCAGTCCAACACCTCGGTGGTCCTGCCTGCCCCGCGCCCGCAGGAGACTGCGGGCGGGCCGGAGGACGCCGCCACCGGGGACCTGATCGTCAAGGTGCTGCGCGTGCTGGAGCCGGGGCGCAACCCCGACGTCGAGGTGCCTGTCGCCCTGGCCCAGGCGGGCTGGGACCGGGTGCGCCGCCCGGTGGCCTGGTCGGTCCTGCCGCTGCCGGGGGCGGTGGAGGCGGACGCCGCGGTGGCCTGCGCCTTCGTGCCCGCCGCGGACGACGGCTTCGAGCTGTTCTGCGAGCTGGCAGGCCAGGACGCAGGCCCGGGCTCCCCGGCCCGCGAGCGCGCCACCGCCCTGGCCCGTTCCCTGGGGGAGACGACCGCCCAGATGCACGCCCTGCTGGCCCAGGCCCTGGGGGTGGAGCCGGCGCCGGGCCCGCAGGTCCTGGCGGGGCGGCTCCGGGAGCGTGCCGCCTGGGCCCTGCGGGAGGTCCCCCAGCTGGTGGAGCGCCTGCCCCGGATGGAGCAGCAGGTCGCGGCGGTCTACGCGCGGCTGGCCGCGCTGGAGTCCTTGCCCCCAGCCACCCGGGTCCACGGCGACTACCACCTGGGGCAGGTGCTGCTGGCCCGCCCTACGGCTGAGACCCCTGAGCGCTGGTACGTGCTGGACTTTGAGGGGGAGCCGCTGCGGCCGCTGGCCCAGCGCCTGGAGCGGGACCAGCCGCTGCGGGACGTGGCGGGGATGCTGCGTTCCTTCGACTACGCCGCCGCCATGGGGCAGGCTCCGCACCCCGACTGGGTGGTGCTGGTGCGCCAGGCCTTCATGGCGGGCCTGGCCGATGGTGGTGCCCCGACTGCCACCCCGGTCCTGCTCACGGCGCTGGAGCTGGACAAGGCCTTGTACGAGGCTGTCTACGAGGCCCGTAACCGCCCCACCTGGCTGCCGGTCCCGGTGGCTGGCCTGGAGCGGTTACTGTTCCCGTGAGGAGCCGCTAGACAAGCACTGAGCAGGACCTACCGCCTGCCTTGCCACCCTACCCCCGTCCCCGACTGCGACCACAGTCCGATTCCCACCCGAACGCACCCCCGTCGGTGCCCGAACATGGAACAGTTAAGACATGACTGACGCGAGCACGCCCGCCCCTTCCCCCGCCCCCGTCCACGTGGACCCCTGGGTCCTGGCCGACGTGGCCTACGCGCGGTACCACAACCCGCACGAGGTCCTTGGTGCCCACGTGGGCCCGGACAGCGTCACGATCCGCACGGTGCGCCACCTGGCCGACGCCGTCGCCGTGGTCACCACCGCTGGCACCTTCCCGGCCGAGCACGAGCAGGACGGCGTGTGGACGGCGGTGCTGCCGGGCACCGAGGTTCCTGACTACCGCATCGCGGTGACCTACGGGGAGGAGACCACCACGGTTGACGACCCCTACCGCTTCCTGCCGACCCTGGGCGAGATGGATACCTACCTGATCTCGGAGGGGCGGCACGAGGAGCTGTGGGAGGTGCTGGGCGCGCACCTGAAGCACTTCTCGGGGCCTATGGGCGAGGTGGAGGGCACTGCCTTCGCGGTGTGGGCCCCTAACGCCCGGGCGGTGCGCGTGGTCGGTGACTTCAACTACTGGGACGGCACGGCCTCAGCCATGCGCTCCCTGGGCGCCTCGGGGGTGTGGGAGCTGTTCCTGCCCGGCGTGGGCGTGGGGGCGCGCTACAAGTTCGAGATCTGCAACGCTGACGGCTCCTGGCACCAGAAGGCTGACCCGCTGGCCCGGGCCACGGAGGTGCCTCCGGCCACCGCCTCGGTGGTCACGGACCGTTTCCACCAGTGGGGTGACGCCGAGTGGATGGAGGCCCGCGCCCAGAAGGACCCGCACTCGGGCCCCATGAGCATCTACGAGCTGCACATCGGCTCCTGGCGGCAGGGCCTGGGCTACCGGGGGCTGGCCGACGAGCTGGTGCCCTACGTCAAGGAGGCGGGCTTCACGCACGTGGAGTTCATGCCGGTGGCGGAGCACCCCTTCGGGGGGTCCTGGGGCTACCAGGTGACCGGCTACTACGCCCCGACGGCGCGCTTCGGCACGCCGGACGACTTCCGCTACCTGGTGGACCAGCTCCACCAGGCGGGTATCGGCGTGATCCTGGACTGGGTGCCGGCGCACTTCCCCAAGGACGAGTGGGCGCTGGCCCGCTTTGACGGCACGCCCCTGTACGAGGACCCGGACCCGCAGCGGGGCGAGCACCCGGACTGGGGCACCTACATCTTCAACTTCGGCCGCAACGAGGTGCGCAACTTCCTGGTGGCCAACGCCCTGTACTGGCTGAGCGAGTTCCACGTGGACGGCCTGCGCGTGGACGCCGTCGCCTCCATGCTGTACCTGGACTACTCCCGCCAGGACGGACAGTGGCACCCCAACCAGTACGGCGGCCGGGAGAACCTGGAGGCGATCAGCTTCCTGCAGGAGGCCACGGCCACCGCCTACCGCAAGAACCCGGGCACGGTGATGATCGCGGAGGAGTCCACCGCCTGGCCGGGGGTCACCGCCCCCACCGAGTACGGCGGCCTGGGCTTTGGCCTGAAGTGGAACATGGGCTGGATGAACGACACCCTGCGCTACCTGGCGGAGGAGCCCATCAACCGGCGCTACCACCACGGCGAGCTGACCTTCTCCCTGGTCTACGCCTTCTCTGAGCAGTTCATCCTGCCGCTGAGCCACGACGAGGTCGTGCACGGCAAGGGCTCGCTGCTGTCCAAGATGCCGGGTGACGCCTGGCAGGAGCTGGCGGGGCTGCGGGCCCTGTACGCCTACCAGTGGTCGCACCCCGGCAAGCAGCTGCTGTTCATGGGGCAGGAGTTCGGCCAGGGCGCGGAGTGGAACTCGGACAGCTCCCTGGACTGGTGGATCCTGGACGACCCGGGCCACCAGGGCCTGCTGCGCCTGGTCCAGGACCTGAACCGGCTCTACACCTCCTCCCCCGCCTTGTGGGCTGACGACTTCTCCCACCGGGGCTTTGAGTGGATCGAGGCGGGCGACGGCGACCACAACGTCCTGTCCTACCTGCGTAAGGGCACGGGCCCGGACGGCCGCAGCGACCTGATCGTGGCGATCGTGAACTTCGCGGGCACCCCGCACGAGGGCTACCGGGTGGGGCTGCCCTTCGCCGGTGGCTGGGACGAGGTCATCAACACGGACTCGGAGGTCTACGGCGGCTCGGGCGTGGGCAACCTGGGGCACGTGGAGGCGGAGGAGCTGCCGTGGAACGGCCGTCCCGCCTCGGTGCGCCTGCGCATCCCCCCCATGGGCGCGATCTTCCTGCGTCCCACGCGCGACTGAGCCGAGCCAGGCCGAGCCTGCTCAGGACTGCGAGGCGAGGAAGACGCGTGCCAAGCCCCCGGCTGCACACGCGCGACTGAGCCGAGCCAGGCCGAGCCCTTTAAGCAACGCCCGCCAGCGCTACTGGTCCAGCGACCAGCGGTGCTGGCGGGCGCGTAGCAGCACCAGCACCGCCAGGAGCAGGAAGACGGCTGAGACCGGGGGGTTACAGAAGTCCGAGGCTGCGCATCAGATGGGGCATCGTCGTTGATGGGCAGGGACCCTGGGTGTCCGGTTCCGGCTCGGGGACGCCCGTGAGTCGGCACCGCTGGGCGGCGTCCTGGGCGGCATCCCAAGGGAATCCCTTGGGAAGATACTTCTCCTCGCCCTGGCGCACTCCGGCTATCTGCGCGTAGTGCCGCTGGGCGTCATGCTGGTCCTGGTAGTTGCAAACCGGACCGTGAGCGCAATCTCCCGCCCTACCCTCTGTTTGAGACCCTCCAAGTACGCCTTCTCGGTCCGCCGACCGTTCGTGACCACGTAGATTGCTCGGCGCTGTACACGGGGCGCATGTCCCCGAGAGAGAGACCTCGCCCCATCTCAGGCCTCCGTTGCCGCGAGGATGCGGCGCAGGCCAGAGGAGCCAACCCTAGGAACGCCGCCGAGGGCACCGACGAGGTAGCGCTTCTCCTTGTTGCTACCCCGACGCAGGTCAGTGAAATCAGCCAGCGAGTAGATGATTGAGGAACCGTCGTCCTCCTTCTCGCACAGCCACGCCTCGGCACCCTCAAGCCTGGGTGTTGGAGTGTTTCCCAGCAGCGAGGTGTCATGGCTGGTAGCAATGAGCTGGGCGCCAGTCGTGTTGAGATCCGGGTCCTGGAACATCTCGATAAGAGTGGCGGTGAGATGTGGATGAAGGCTCGCGTCAAGCTCGTCGACGACGAGCACTCCTCCGCGCCTCAAGGTTTCTATGGCAGGACCAGCGGTCGCAAGCCAGGTGAGGGTGCCCTCACTCTGGGCACCGAGTCCTAGCCGACACTCGGAGCCGTCAGGACCACGATGGACGAAGACGAGGGAACGACGGAGCTGGCGGAGCAACTCATCGGGAAGCTCGGCCTCCTCCCTTTTAATACGCGCGGCAATAGACCGGATCTCCTCAAGCACCTTCGGAGGGATCTCCTGTTCCTCAAGCTCGATGCGGAGGATACCCAGGTCCGCCATCTGAGAGAGGGCAGCACTGATGCCACTCCAGCCCCGGAACGATGGGGCTGGTGCCGTCGTGCACCAGGCATGCTGGCACAGGGGTGACGTCAAAGAGCTCGTAGAGCCCACGCAAGGCAGCCTCTGCCTCCTCCAGGCACTCAGGGTTGAAGCGCTGGCGGTAGGACTCGAAGTCCTGGCCGATCTGGGTGACCTCCCGGCGGTGCTCGGCGGTGGGCACCACGCTCACGCACCAGCCACTCGACCACCTCCACGGGGGTACAGCTCAGCATCCAGGCGGTGTGACTGGAGAAGCGGTCGTCCACGGCGCCGACCTGGCAGCCCGACAGCACCTCCTTGAGCTCCTCCACACTGGCTGTCTCGCACAGATGCTTCCAGTCCTTGGGCAGGGTCTTGCGTAGCCGCTTGGCCATACCGAGATCCTTTCTCAGGGCACGGGCGCTGCAGGGTGAGGGCCGCGTCCACACGGAGCCCAGACAGTGCACCACGCCACATAGGCCTGCGGCGTCGTCTGGTCTGCGGGTTGAGGAACGCAGGGTGACCCGACCCATTGGTCCCTTCCTCTGGCACCTCTGGGCGACACAGGCCTAGTTAGGTAGTCTCAAGTGGGATGCTTACCGGCAGCTGGCCGAGTGCCGTCCCAGCCCAGCATGTAAGATCTGCAAGACTGTTGCAATCAGTTGCAAGCATCGCTCCAACACCTGACAGAGGAATGAAGTATGTCGCAGAACCTGGCTAGCACCGTGCCCTCCCAGGTACGTGCGGTCTCAGGCCGCCCGGCCGCCGCCTCCACCCCCATGGAGGTATGGCAGGGCCTGTCCGCCGCCGTCGTCTCGCGCATCGCCGACGACTGGCACGCCACCAGTGAGAAGTACCGCGCCGGCCGCCAGGAGCACTACTTCTCCGCCGAGTTCCTCATGGGCCGGGCGCTGCTCAACAACCTGACCAACCTGGGCCTGGTGGACGAGGCCCGCCAGGCCGTGTCCACCTTCGGCCAGGACCTGTCCACCGTGCTGGAGCAGGAGCCGGACGCCGCCCTGGGCAACGGCGGCCTGGGCCGCCTGGCCGCCTGTTTCCTGGACTCCTGCGCCACCCTGAACCTGCCGGTGACCGGCTACGGCATCCTCTACCGCTACGGCCTGTTCAAGCAGCTCTTCTCCGACGGCTTCCAGACCGAGCAGCCCGACCCGTGGATGGAGGAGGGCTACCCCTTCGTCATCCGCCGCGAGGAGGCCACCCGCCTGGTCCGCTACAACGACCTCACCGTCAAGGCCGTCCCCCACGACATGCCCATCACCGGCTACGGCACCCACAACGTCGGCACCCTGCGCCTGTGGCGGGCCGAGCCGGTCGAGGAGTTCGACTACGAGGCCTTCAACTCCCAGCGCTTCACCGAGGCCATCGTGGACCGTGAGCGCACCAACGACATCTCCCGGGTCCTGTACCCCAATGACACCACCTTCGAGGGCAAGCTCCTGCGCGTGCGCCAGCAGTACTTCTTCTGCTCCGCCTCCCTGCAGGAGATCGTGGACAACTACATCGCCCACCACGGCACGGACCTGAGCGGCTTCGCCGAGTACAACTCCATCCAGCTCAACGACACCCACCCGGTGCTGGCCATCCCCGAGCTCATGCGCCTGCTCATGGACGAGCACGGGCTCGGCTGGGAGGCCGCCTGGGAGGTCGTCACCAAGACCTTCGCCTACACCAACCACACGGTGCTGGCTGAGGCCCTGGAGACCTGGGACATCTCCATCTTTGACCGCCTCTTCCCCCGCATCACCGAGATCGTCCGGGAGATCGACCGCCGCTTCCGCCTGGACATGGCCCAGCGCGGCCTGCCGCAGGAGACCATCGACTATATGTCCCCGGTCAGCGGCAACACGGTGCGCATGGCCTGGATCGCCTGCTACGCCTCCTACTCCATCAACGGCGTGGCCGCCCTGCACACGGAGATCATCAAGCGCGAGACCCTCGGCGAGTGGCACGCCATCTGGCCGGAGCGCTTCAACAACAAGACCAACGGAGTCACCCCCCGCCGCTGGCTGCGCCAGTGCAACCCGCGCCTGTCCGCCCTGCTGGACGAGGTCACCGGCTCTGACGCCTGGGTCACCGACCTGTCCGTGCTGGCCCAGCACACCGACAGCGTGGACGAGTCCGTCTACCAGCGCCTGGCCGAGGTCAAGCGGGCCAACAAGGTGGACTTCGCCGCCTGGGTCAAGGAGCGCGAGGGCGTGGAGATCGACCCCGACGCCGTCTTCGACGTGCAGATCAAGCGCCTGCACGAGTACAAGCGCCAGCTGCTCAACGCCCTGTACGTGCTGGACCTGTACTTCCGCATGAAGGAGGACCCCTCCCTGGAGGTCCCCAAGCGGGTCTTCATCTTCGGTGCCAAGGCCGCCCCCGGCTACGTGCGCGCCAAGGCCGTGATCAAGCTGATCAACACCATCGGTGAGCTGGTCAACAACGACCCGGTGGTCTCCCAGCGGATCAAGGTCGTGTTCATCCACAACTACAACGTCTCCCCCGCCGAGCACATCATCCCGGCGGCGGACGTCTCCGAGCAGATCTCCATGGCGGGTAAGGAGGCCTCGGGCACCTCCAACATGAAGTTCATGATGAACGGCGCCCTGACCCTGGGCACCCTGGACGGCGCCAACGTGGAGATCCTGGACTCGGTGGGTGACGACAACGCCTACATCTTCGGGGCCACCGAGGACGAGCTGCCCACCCTGCGCCAGACCTACGACCCGCGGGCCGCCTACGAGAACGTCCCCGGCCTGCGCCGCGCCCTGGACGCCCTGATCGACGGCACCCTGGACGACCACGGCACCGGCGGCTTCGCGGACCTGCGCCGCAGCCTGCTGGAGGCCTCCTACGAGCCTGCGGACGTGTACTACGTCCTAGGTGACTTCGCGGCCTACCGGGAGACCAAGGACGCCATGGCGGCCGACTACGCCGACCAGCGCGCCTGGCAGCGCAAGGCCTGGGTGAACATCACCCGCTCCGGGCGCTTCTCCTCGGACCGCACCATCAGCGACTACGCCCGCGAGGTGTGGCACATCGAGGCTGCGCCGATCGCCTGAGCGCGCTTACGGCTGAGGCGCCCGCCGCCCGGAGGGATCCGGTGCGGCGGGCGCCTCAGTGTCCAGGAGTGTCTACGCCTGTGCTGCTGCCTGCACGCGCCTGTAGGCGGCTGAGCGCGCCGGAGGAGCCTGAGCGCGCCCGAGGCGGCTGTACACGGCTGTACCCGCCTGCAGACGCGCTCCTGGGGGCGCGGCCAGGGAGCTGGCCCCTGGCTCAGAACAGCAGGCTGGCCAGGGTGCGGCGGGCCCGCGCCACCTCGGGAGCGGTGGCCCCGATGACGTCGAAGAGCTCCAGCAGCCGCTTGCGAGCCTTCTCCCGCTCCTCCGCGCTGCTGGTGCGCACGGCCTCCAGCCCGCGGCCCAGGCAGCCGTCCAGGTCCCCCAGGGCCAGGGCGGCGTCCGCACCAGCCAGCAGCGCCTCGGTACCGGCCCCGGGGACGTCCGAGGCAGCCAGCAGCGCCTGGGGGTCCTGTCCCTCCAGGCGGGCCATGAGGCGGACCTGCTCACGGGCCACCCGCAGCTGCTCGTCCCCCGGGGCCTGGGCCAGGGCCCGGTCGTAGACGGCCTCGGCGGCCGCCAGGTCACCGGCCTCAATGGCCTCACGGGCGGCCCGCTCCGTCTCAGTCTCCTGCGGCTCCTCGGGCTGCTGCGCCGCGGAGGCCTCCAGCACGCCGTCGACGCCGTTGGCGGCCGCCAGCTCCAGCAGCCGGTCCAGCAGGGACCGCAGCTGGGGCTCCTGGACCGGCCCCTCGAAAAGCGGTACCGGCTGCCCGGCAAGCAGGCCCAGGGCGGTGGGCACCGCCCGCACCTGCAGAGCCTGGGCCACCTCCGGGGCGGCGTCGGCGTCCAGCAGCGCCAGCTGGAAGCGCCCGGCGTAGGCGGCCGCCAGCTGCTCCAGGAGCTCGGCGGCCTGCTCCGAGGCCTCCACGCGGGCCGTGTGAACCACGATGACCACTGGCAGCTGGGTGCTGGTCTGGGCGACCTGCTGGAGGTTGCTCGCATCCAGCCGGACCACCAGGTCACCGGCCACCCCCAGTCCTAGGACAGGCTGGGGGGCCTGCCCGGGGCCGGGGCGGCCGGGGCCCGTCTCACGGCCCGTGGCGGCGGCCGGCTTGGCCGGAGCCAGGTTGGACAGGTCTACGGCCCCGAACATGCTCATGGGTGCTCCTGGTTCAGCGGTTGGCGGTGGCGGTGGCGGTGGGGGCTGGGGTTGGGGCCTGTGAGTCGTCCCGGTCCACCTTTGCCAGCACGATCTCCGCACCTAGCACGGTGGCCTGACCGCCTCCCGCCGCCGGGATGTGGAAGGCAACCATAGCGTCATAAACGGCGGTGACTGTTCCCAGTACCTCCTTGTTGTCCCCGAGCATGGGGCCGATGTCTCCGCTCTGCAGCGTGAGCTTGCCTCCAGCCACGGTCTTCTTGAAGGTGGTGGTGACCGTCAGGGTCGTCATGACCACGGCCCCGCCCTCGGCGGTGGCCAGGCCCTGGAAGCCGTCCGTCCCGGCTGCTGCCTGGACGCTTACCTCTCCGGCGGCGGAGACGTCGTTGGCCCGCTCCCGCGCGACCTGCTGGCGCAGCTGGTCGTCGGCGAAGGCGGTGCCGTTGGCGCCCTCCGGGTTGTTCAGGGCGTCTACGTAGGCCTCCAGGACGGCCTGCGGGGTGGCCGCCAGGCTGGGGTCGTCAGCCGCGATCTGCTGCGACCCGGCCGCGGCGGAGGCCGTGCGGGGCACGGTGGCGCCCCCGAAGACCTGGACCCAGCCCCACAGCTGGTAGTCGGAGCGGGCGTCCGCCTGGGTCAGGGCCAGCAGGAGCGGCACGTTGGAGGTGTCGGTGCCCTCCGTGACCGTGATCGCCGTGCGGGGGAACTCGTTTGTCAGGCCCACGGCGCTGGCCTGGCTGGTGGTCCTGAGCTGGCGGATCCTGGTGTCGTCACCTGCCTTGGTAGCCAGCGTGTAGGACTCGGCGCGGACCCGGGCGGCCGGGCCTGTCAGGAAGCCGTTCAGGCTCTCCGGGTCCTTGGCCGCGTCAGCGGCGTCGAGCCCCTTCTGGATGCGCTCCAGCACGGTCACCAGGCGCTCGGAGTCGAGCACGGGGGCCGCAGAGGGGGCCGAGCTGGCGGCAGAGACCTGCGGAGCCTCGTCCGCACAGGCGGCCAGCACGGCCGCTGCGAGCACGGAGCCAGCCCCGATGAAGGCACGTCGGGTGGTAATCATGCGTTCTCCTCATGGTGGTTGGCGGGGCGTCCGGCTGGCAGGTCCCCAGGCCTGTCCGCAGGCTCCTCCTGGTCGGGAGCCTGCCACTTCCTGAAGGGGCGGGGCCAGGTGTCTCCGACTGTCTCCGACGCCGTCCCGGGGGCCGGCTCGGCGGCGGGCTCGGGCTCCCGGACCACGGGGATCCGGGTGGTGTCCGTCAGGTCGGCGGAGCCTGCGCTGAGCATGGGCTCGATCACCGGGGGCACCACCAGCGCCTCCTGCTCCTCCTGGCCGTCGTAGTCCGCAGGGCTGCCCGCAGCGCCGAACGGGCCGTCGGTCTCGGTCTGCACGCGATCGGACCCGGTCTCGGTGGCCACCTCGAAGGCCGGTCCTTCCGGCACCATCCGCTTGGCCCGGTGCGCCGCCACAACCTCCTCGGCCAGGCCGGGGATGACGGCGGTGCCCATGGAGGCGCCGACGTGCTCGCGCATCTGCTCGCTGGTCGGCTCGAAGGAGGCGGTGGGCACCTGCTCGGCGGTGGGCACGGGCACAGGGGGAACCCTCAGGACGTCCGGGGTCTCCTCCGCCGGTGTCGTCTCCGGCTCCAGGAGCCCCGCACGCTCATGGGTCCGCTGCTGCCGCCGGGTGGGGGTACCTGCCTGCCCAGCCACCTGCGGGATAGCGGCGGTGGAGACGGCGTCGGCGGTAGCCAGGTGGGCGGCCCGCTCGGCGGCACGGGCGCGGCGGGCCTCCTCCTGGCTGCGCAGCTGGAGGTCGAGCACGAAGCCGAACACCCCGACCAGCAGCAGCAGACCCCCCAGGACCAGGCCCGGGATCAGCCAGGGGGTGGAGACGGTGCGGGGCCAGCTCAGGGAGAGGCTCGGGGCCGGGGAGGTGCCGTCCGTGGCCACCAGGGCCACCAGGTCCGCCTCGGCGGCGTTGACGGAGAGGGTGACGCTACCGGTGCCGCTGGCGGTGCGCAGCCACAGGTCGGAGGTGGCCGGGTTGGCCCCGGTGGCGACCAGCTCGGTGCACTCGCCCCCACCGGCCTCCTGCCCAGGCAGGTCGCAGGTGGTGCGCACCGGCTGGGAGACGAGCTTGTCCCAGCCATCCAGGTTGGTTACGGCCTCGTGGGGGTCGTTGGCCAGCCAGGACTGGACGTCCGCGGAGCGAGCGACGGCGATCGTGACCGGGCTGCTGGCGTCCGTGGCCGTCGCGGTGATGGTCACCTCGGGGTCAGCCACCCCCAGGACGCCGGGGCGCGTGACGACGTAGGCAGAGCTCGGCGTCGAGGTGAGCGTGGCGACCGCGGTCGAGCTGGGCCTCCAGATGGTCGCGGAGCAGACCGCCAGGATGACTACCACCAGTCCGGCTAACGCGAGGATCTCACTCAGGATACGTCGTCTCACGAGTTGACACTCCTTGGGTTTTCGGTTCAGCCCCCACCAGCAAACCATGTTGTTAGGGGTCCGTGGGCCTGAGCACACAAGCGCTCGGCACACCAGAATCCCACGCCCACACCCGAGAAAGCCTGCTCCTGGGCGGAAGATCACACACCCTGCGCCCTGAGCGGACAGGACGTCAGATGATCTCCAACTGTGAAAATAGTCAAAGAAACCTGGTAGAAGACTAGATAACGTTGCAATAACGGACCTCGCTTCAGGTGCGGAAAGCCCTGGCTACCGCTAGTCTGTTTCTGCGCTTTCGGCCTGGGACGACAACACTTAATCTATCCCTAACTACCGCGCCCCACCCAAGGCGCCTTGCTAGGAGGAGATAGTCGTGCCCGAAGACACTGCCGAATTCGCAATCACAATGCGTGGATATGACCGAGCGCAGGTGGACCAGCGCCTGGAGGCGCTTACGCGCCAGCTCGCTGACGCCCGCCGTGAGGTAGCCGCCCTGGACGCCCGGGCCATGACCGTGGCTGGAGAGCTCGCTGAGGCCAAGCGTCGTCTGCGTGAGGCGGACAAGCCCAGCTACGCCGGCCTGGGCTCACGAATCGAGCAGCTGCTCCGCTCTGCCGAGGAGCAGAGCGCCTCCATCCTGGCCAAGGCGAACAGTGAGGCTGAGGCCCTGCTCAGCCGCACCCGGCAGAACGCCGCCACCCTCTCCCAGCGCTCTGAGTCCGAGGCCGCCACCCTGCTGGGTGACGCCCGCCGCGACGCCGACGACCTGCGTTCCCAAGCCGAGGACGAGTCCTCCACCACCCTGACCAACGCGCAGGCCCGCGCCGACGAGCTCGTGGCCGCTGCCGAGCGCCAGGCCGCTCAGATCACCGCCTCCACCGACGCTGCCGCCGCCGAGACCACCTCCGCCGCTGAGCGCAAGGCATCCCTGCTGCTCGCCCAGGCCACCAAGCAGGCCTCCGAGGTATCTGTGACCGCCGAGCAGGAGGCCACCGCCACCCGCGAGGCCGCCGTCGCTGAGGCTGAGGAGCTGCGTCGCAGCAGCACGGAGCAGGCTGAGTCCCTGCTGTCCTCCGCCCGTTCCGAGGCCAAGAGCCTCCTGGAGAAGGCTAAGGCTGAGGCCGAGGAGCTGCTGGGTTCCGCCCGCCAGGAGTCCTCCGAGATGCTGCGCCAGGCCAAGGACGAGGCCGAGGCGGCCCACGCCGAGGCCAAGGAGCTGCGTCAGCAGGCCACCCTGGAGGTCGCCGCCATGCACGAGTCCGCCGCGCAGGAGGACTCTGACGCCCACGAGCAGGCCCGTACGCGCACCCAGGAGATGATCCAGAAGGCCGAGGCCCAGGCCGCCGACGCCGAGGCCCGCCTCAAGGAGGCCCTGGACCGTGCCGAGCAGGTCCGCACCACCACGGACGAGGAGAACCGCAAGCGCCAGAGCGAGGCCTCCCGCAACGCCGAGGAGACCCTGCGCAGCGCCCGCGAGCAGGCGGAGCAGATCGTGCAGGACGCCCGGGCGGACGCCGACACGATCATGCAGTCCGCCCAGCGCCAGCTCGCTGACCTGGAGCGGCAGCGTGAGTCCGTGACCACCTACCTAGACGAGATGCGTGGCGTCCTGGGCGCGGCGGTCCCCTCCCACATCCCGGAGCCTGTGGCCCCCATCAGCTTCAAGGGCGAGGAGGCTGACTCGGGCTCCAAGGACGGCCAGGGCGCGCAGGAGCAGAACGGCAAGGGCACGGGCAGCAGCAAGAAGGGCAAGTAGCCCCGGACCCACAGGCTGCCCCAGGCTTCCTGTACCCGGCTCACGGTCCCCTCACCGAATGGTGGGGGGACCGTCCTTCTGGCGGCACAATGGGGTCGCATGAGCACGGACCAGACCTCCCCCAGCCAGTGGGCCAGCCAGCGTCGTAAGGCGGCAGCCGAGCGGGCCCGGATGCTACGGGCCCGCCAGGACGCGGAGCACGCCAAGGCGGAGCGGATCGTCTCAGCCTTCCTGGCCCAGGCCGCCCGGGACGGGCTCGCACCCGCCCGCCTGCATGCCCGCGGCTACCACGGGGGCACCGCCCGCACCTCCCTACGCGGCTGGTACCTGCGCGGGGACCGCACGGTCGCCCTTGGAGAGGACGGCGCCTTCTACGTGCTCATGCTGCCCCTGGGGCTGCGTGAGCGCCTGCTGGGAGCCAGCCCCGCCCCGGCCCGCGTGCCCCTGGTGGTTGGTGAAGGCGGACGTGACGGCGACGTGATCCCGCTGCTGGACGCCCTGGAGGCCCTCTCCCCCGGCTGGCGGGAACGCTGCCAGACCCCGCTGGTCTAGCGCGGGGCGCCGCTCACCACAGCCGGCGCTCCCAGCAGGAGCCGTGCCAGTGACGGCGCTCCTCCAGGCCCCGGTCAGCCCCGAACAGGGACTCGTTCGACCAGGCCACCACGTGCGGGGTGCCCGGCGGTATCTGCCGGTTGCAGCCGGGGCAGGTGTAGGGCTTGGTGCTGCCCCGCAGGTGCCGGACGGTGAACTCAGCCCCTCCGGGCCCCTGCTGCGTGCGCGGCAGCGAGGCCAGGCGCCCCAGGTCCAGGGGGACGTGCCCCTGCCCGTAAGGGCGTTTCCTGCTCCGTCTGGCCATAGGCCTGACTCTATCCCCTGGCGACGGCGGGGCCAGGAGAGGAAGCGACCGGGACCACCTGACGGCGGGGCGGAGGAAGCCAGGCAGGGACTAGGACGGGCCGGGGCGCCCTAGCGCCCCGGCCCGTCACGGCGTCGTCCCTGGCTCAGCCCTTGACCGAGCCGGCCATCAGGCCGCCCACGAAGTACTTGCCCAGGAGGACGTACACCAGCAGCGTCGGCACGGAGGCGATCAGCGCCCCGGACATCGAGGCCCCGTAGTCGGCCAGGATAGAGCCGTGCGCCAGGTTGTTCAGCGCCAGGGTCACCGGGCCGGACTGGGCGCCGCCACCGAAGAACAGCGCGAACAGGAAGTCGTTCCAGGCGCTGGTGAACTGCCAGATGATCACGACCACGAAGCTGGGAACGGAGATCGGCAGCACCACAGAGAAGTAGGTGCGCAGCATGCCGGCGCCGTCCACACGGGCTGCCTCCACCAGCTCGTCGGGGATCGTCTCGTAGTAGTTGCGGAAGATCAGGGTGCAGATCGGGATGCCGTAGACCACGTGCATGAAGATCAGGGTGGGGATACCCATGCCGACCTCCACGGTGGTCAGCAGCCTCATCAGCGGGATCATCACCGCCTGGTAGGGGATGAACATGCCGAACAGGATCAGCGTGAACACCAGGTTCGCGCCGGGGAAGCGCCACTTGGACAGGACGAAGCCGTTGGCGCTACCCAGCATGGAGGAGATCAGCGAGGAGGGGAGCACCAGCAGCAGGGAGCGCACCAGGCCGCCGCTGAGCTCGTCCCAGGCCTTGCCCCAGTTGCTGAAGTCCCAGGTCTTGGGCAGGAACCAGGTGGTGGAGGGTGAGGCCTCGGCACCGTTCTTGAAGCTGGTGACCAGCAAGACGTACACGGGGAGCAGCACGAATAACAGGGAGAACAGCAGCAGCACGTAGCGGAGCACGGTGCCCCAGGCGATACCCCGGGTCTGGCTGGCTGGCTTGCTGGCAGCGGCAGGGGCCGCCATGGTGTTGGCGCTCATGTCACTTCCTCCCCTTGGCGTCGTGGATCAGGTACGGGATGACGGCGATAGCCACCACCAGCAGCAGCACGGTCCCCACCGCGGCGGCGTTGGAGTAGTCGTTGTCGGTCATGTAGTTGAACATGTCGATCGCCGGGACCTTGGTGGAGTAGGTGCGCTGGTCCGTGATTGACATGATCAGGTCGAAGGACTTCAAGGACATGTGCCCCACGATGATGACGGCGCTCAGCGCAATCGGGGTCAGCTGAGGGAAGATGATCGACTTGTACAGCTGCCACTCGTTGGCGCCGTCCACGCGGGCGGCCTCCCGCAGGTCGTCGCTGATGCCCCGGAAGCCTGCTAGGAACAGGGCCATGACGTAGCCAGCCAGCTGCCAGATCGCAGGCAGGGCGATGGCCAGGATGCCGAAGGTGGTGTTCTGGGTCCAGCTGTTCTCCAGGAAGGTCAGCCCCGTCATCTCAAAGAGGCGGTTCAGGCCGGAGGCGTTGTCACCCTCGGCGGAGTTGAGAAGCCAGCGCCACACCACGCCCGAGGCCACGAAGGACACGGCCATCGGGAACAGGAAGACCGAGCGGAAAAGGCCTTCGCCCTTGATGGGCTTGTCCAGCAGCCAGGCCCAGAGGAAGCCGATAACCAGGGTGCCTGCCAGGAAGGCCACGGTGAACAGCAGCAGGTTGATGAACGAGTGCTGGAAGTCAGGGTCCTTGAACAGGTTCACGAAGTTCTCCAAGCCGACGTACTTGGAGGGCTTACGGCCGGAGATCTGGGCTGCCTTGTGGGTGTCCATCAGGGAGGTGTTTATGTTCACCCCGATCATGCCGTAGACGAAGATCGCCACCAGGACCAGGGAGGGGGAGATCAGGAGCAGGCCGGGCCCCCACTGCCGCCAGTGGGACCGCCTGCGTCGTGGTGCTGCAGTCTTGGTTGTGCTCACGGTTTTTCCTTGCTGTGTTGCCGCCTGCGTGCGTGGCTGCGGGGCGGACGGCGCTGGGCTCGTCCGCCCCGCAGCTGTGGGTCACCTGGCTCAGGCGACCGACTTGTAGGCGTCAGACAGCTCCTTCTGTAGGTCCTCCAGGGTGGAGGCCTTCTGCGCGAACTTGTTCAGCGCCTCGCTCATGGAGTTGGAGGCCTTGGCGGGCAGGGCCGCGCCGTGGGCGATGGAGGAGACGATGGTGTCCTTGCCGAAGGACTCCATGGCGGACTGCTGGTACTCAGAGAACTTGGCCTTCTCCTCGTCGGTCAGGTCCTTGCGCGCCGGGATCGAGCCCTTGACGGTGTTGAAGGCGATCTGGCCCTCCTTGGAGGAGATGCACTTGAGCCAGTTCTTCGCCCCGCCGGGGTGCTTGGCGCCCTCGGTCAGGGTGAAGCCGTCCGCCAGGAAGTCGAAGACGCCGTCGGTGCCGGGGACCGGGAAGTAGACGTAGTCGGTGCCCGCCTTGAGGTTGGCGCCGTCGAAGGCCGCCACCGCCCAGTCACCCATGACGTTGTAGGCGGCCTTGTTGTCCATGACGGGCTTCATGGCCGGCTCCCAGTCCTCGGTGTACAGGGAGGTGTCGGTGAGGGCCACGAGCTTCTCGTAGTGGCCCAGGGCCTTGGTGACGTCGGCACCCATCCAGTCGGTCTTGCCGTCGAACAGGCCGTTGTACTTCTCGGCGCCCAGGTCGGCCAGCAGGACGGTCTCCAGGAGCTGGAGCTGGGTCCAGGCCTGGCCCATGGTGATGGGGGTGTAGCCAGCGGCCTTGACCTTCTCCATGTCGGCGAGCCAGCCGTCCAGGTCCTTGGCGGGAGCGGCCGGGTCCAGCCCGGCGGCCTTGAGCACGGAGACCGAGGCCCAAACGACGTTGGCGCGGTGGATGTTGGAGGGCACCGAGTAGATCTTGCCCTCGGAGTCCTTGAGCCGGTCCACCAGGGTCTCGGGGAAGGCGGAGGTCAGGCCGAACTCCTCGTACAGGTCGGAGATGTCCACCAGGTAGCCGGCGTCGATGTCGTCCTTGATCTCCGCACCGGCGTGCGCCTGGTAGGTGTCCGGCGGGTTCTTGGAGGCCAGGTCGGTGGCCAGCTTCTGCTTGGCCTGGGAACCGGCACCACCGGAGACGGCCTTGTTCTCGAAGGTGGTCTCCGGGAACTGCTCGGCGAACACCTTGGTCAGAGCGTCCAGGCCAGCCTTCTCGGAGCCAGCGGACCACCAGGTGACGACGTCGACCTTGGAGGCGTCCCCTTCGCCAGCGCCCTGGGCAGAGGTCCCACCTCCGCCGTCTGCGGACGCGGCTTCCTTCTTGGAGCCGCAGGCTGCCAGGGTTGCCATGACGGCGGTCGCGGACAGTCCTACCAGGGCCTGCCGCCGGGAGATGACGGGGTTACGCATGTTCTCTCCTAGAAACTGCACTGTTTCATGTCGGAGCCGGGTCTAGAGAGGCTGGGGCCGCTCCTTGTGTGGCGTCCTCGCCACGTGCCCGGCCGGGCGTGTGAAGTATATGTCCATCCAGAGCAGAATCGCGCAACTATCCTCAAGGCCGATCACAATCTGTCACGATCCCGCCACCTGCGGCTGCTCTGAGACCACTCCTAGGACGCTGCTGCGCCCGGTCCACAGGTAGCGGACCGGGCGCAGCAGCACCGTTACAGGCGGGTCAGGCTGGGCTAGTGGCTCAGATCAGGCCCATGCCGGCGACAGCGTTCTTCTCCTCCAGCAGCTCGGCGGCGGAGGCGTCGATCTTGGCGCGGGAGAAGTCGTCGATCTCCAGGCCCTGGACGATCTTCCACTCCCCGTTCTCGCTGGTGCAGGGGAAGGAGGAGATGATGCCCTCGGGCACGCCGTAGGAGCCGTCGGACATGATGGAGGAGGAGGTCCAGGAGTAGCCCTTGACGCCCAGGCACCAGTCGCGCACGTGGTCGATGGCGGCGGAGGCGGCGGAGGCGGCCGAGGAGGCGCCCCGGGCCTCGATGATCGCGGCACCACGCTTGGCGACGGTGGGGATGAAGTCCTGCTCCACCCAGGCGCGGTCAGCCAGGAGCTCCTTGACGGGCTCGCCCTTGACAGTGGCCTGGGTGAGGTCGGGGTACTGGGTGGAGGAGTGGTTGCCCCAGATCGTCATCTTGTCGATGTCGGTGACGTGGCAGCCCGCCTTGGCGGCCAGCTGGGCCAGGGCCCGGTTGTGGTCCAGGCGGGTCATGGCGGTGAAGCGGGAGGCCGGGATGTCCTTGGCGTGGGCGGAGGCGATCAGGGCGTTGGTGTTGGCGGGGTTGCCGACCACCAGGACCTTGATGTCGTCTGCCGCACCGGCGTTGAGGGCCTCGCCCTGGGGGCCGAAGATGCCACCGTTGGCGGAGAGCAGGTCGGAGCGCTCCATGCCGGCCTTGCGGGGCATCGAGCCCACCAGGAAGGCGATGTTGGCGCCCTCGAAGGCCTGCTTGGGGTCGTCGAAGATGTCCACGGAGCCCAGGGTCGGGAAGGCCGAGTCGAACAGCTCCATGGCGGTGCCCTCAGCGGCCTTGATGGCGGGCGGGATCTCCAGCAGGCGGAGGTTCACCCGCTGGTCCGGGCCCAGCAGGGCCCCGGAGGCGATGCGGAAGAGCAGCGCGTAGCCGATGTTGCCTGCGGCACCGGTGATGGTGACGTTCACGGGGGCGTTAGCCATAGAGGACTCCTTCGGAATGGTCAGGTGGGCTCGTGACCCAATGGACCAAGCCTAAGCCGACCAGCCCCGCCGGTGTCGCCCGATAGTCCCACAGCCTCAGCAGCGCCTGTGATCCAGCACATAACGGGGCGGTACAGCCCCCGTCTCAGTGGCTGACGGCGTTGGGACCAGCGGCCTCAGCGGAGGCGGCCAGCTCCTCCGCACTGACCACGCCCTCCACACTCACCCGGTCCAGGTACTTCATGCCGTCAAAGGACAGCTCGCGGGCGTTCTCGACGTCGCCGTCGCTGCTGAAGCCGCCGCCTGCCAGCCGGTCGACGATCAGGGCGATAGCACCGTCCCCGGTGACGTTAGTGGCCGTACCGAAGGAGTCCATGGCGATATAGGTGGCGATCATCAGCGCGACCTGGGACTCGTCAAAGCCCAGCATGGAGGAGAGCAGACCGGTGGCCGCCACGATGGCCCCGCCGGGCACGCCGGGGGCCGCCACCATGGTCACCCCCAGCATGAAGACGAAGCCCACCCACTGGGCGGCGGAGACGGTCAGCCCCTGCGTCATGACGATCGCGAAGGCGAAGGCGAAGATCTTGGAGGTGGAGCCCGCCAGGTGGATGGTGGCGCACAGGGGGATGGTGAAGGAGGCGACGGCGTCGGAGACCCCGTTACGCCTGGCCTGCAGCAGGGTGACCGGGATCGTGGCCGCGGACGAGGAGGTGCCCAGGGCGGTGACGTAGGCCGGCATCATCACGCCGATCGCCTTGAGCGGGTTGCGCCCGGCGATCGCCCCGGCCACGCAGTACTGCGTCAGCAGGATCACGACCTCCAGCAGCAGCACGACGACGACCACCCGCACCAGGGTCCGCATAACCACCCAGGCCTCGCCCGTGTAGGTCAGGTTCAGGAAGATCCCGAAGATGTGCAGCGGCAGCAAGGGCACGATGATGCGGGAGATGAGCTTGGAGATGATGGCCCGGAACTCGATGAAGCCCTTGCGCAGCACGCCCCGCGGCACCATGGACAGCCCGATCCCCACCACGAAGGACAGCAGCAGGGCTGTCATAACCGGCACCGGCGCAGGCATCTCGATGGTGAAGTAGGGGACCAGGGCGCTGCCGGGCTCCTTGACGTCCGCCAGGCTGGAGCCCGCCAGCAGGCGGGGCAGGACCGCCGCGCAGACGGCGTAGGTCAGCAGCCCGGAGAACAGGGTGGAGCCGTAGGCGATCGCCGTGGTGATACCCAGCCACTTGCCCGCCCCACGACCCAGGTCAGCGATGGCGGGGGTGACCAGGCCGATGATGATAAGCGGGATCGAGAAGCTCAGGAACTGGCTGAACAGCGCCGAGAAGGTGGCGAACAGGCGCCCCACGGAGACCGGGACCAGGGGCTGCCCGCCCAGGCGCAGGGAGCCGAGCAGCAGTGACAGGGCGATAGCCGCCAGCACCCAGGGCAGGATCCCGGCGCGGTGCAGCCAGGACCCCTGCCGGGAGGGCAGGACCGTGCTGGCGGGAGTGCTTGCGGAGACGGGCATGGTGGCGCCTTTCGGCCAGTGGTTGGTAGGTGCGGGCACAAAGGTTCCCAGGCTGGCGCCAATCTATTCGCCTCTGGTGACGACGCCGAATCCCCGGCATATCTGTCCACCAGCTGGAACGGCGGGACCGGGGAGTCAGCCGTGGTGCCCTGCCGCCAGACCGGACAGGGCTACCAGCACGATCACCAGCCCCAGGCCGAACACGGCGTCGAACAGCCTGCTGCGGGCCGCCATCCAGGAGCCGACCGGGCGCTGCAGCCGGACGCAGGAGACGGCACCCAGCAGGGCCGCCAGGCAGAGGACCGCCAGGTAGGCGCGCCCCAGCAGGGCCAGGGCCAGGGTCAGTGCCAGGCCCGCCCCGACCAGCACCACGCCCGCGGTACGGTAGCGCTGCCAGGGCCGGTCCTGGTGCTGATAGCCCCGGGACCTGACCTCATGCTGCTGGTCCTGCTCCACGCGGGCCATGCTAGTGCCTGCTGGACCCCGCCTCCGTCACCGGGCCGGGTGCCGGGGCTTCCCTGAGGAACACGCGCTGCCCCGGCCCCAGCAGTACCAGCCCAAGCGCGGGGCGGGGCGGCTCAGTGGGCGAAGTGCCGCACGCCAGTGAGGTACATGGTGACCCCGGCCTGGCGGGCGGCGGCCACCACCTCCTCGTCGCGGATGGAGCCGCCTGGCTGCACCACCGCCTTCACCCCGGCCTCCGCCAGCACCTGCAGGCCGTCCGCGAAGGGGAAGAAGGCGTCGGAGGCGGCCACGGAGCCGCGGGCGCGCTGCGGTGCCGTGGCGCCCGGCTGCTCGACGGCGTCCGCCTGCGCCGCTGGAGCCGAGCTGGCAGCGGCGCTACCGGAGGCGCTGGTGTCGCTGCTACCGGGAGCGCCTGCGGGGCTGGCGGCGGTCGGGTCCGAAGCGGCGGCGTCGCCGGTGGTGCGCCGCCCCAGGGTGTTGGCCCGCTCGACGGCCAGGCGGCAGGAGTCCACCCGGTTGACCTGCCCCATACCCACCCCGACGGTGGCGCCGTCGTGGGCCAGCAGGACCGCGTTGGAGCGCACCGCCCGCACCGACCGCCAGGCGAACACCAGGTCAGCCAGGGTGCCTGGGTCCACCGGCTCCCCGCAGGCCAGCTGCCAGGTGGCGGGGTCGTCGTCGCCCCCCTGGTAGGTGTCACGCTCCTGCACCACGGCTCCACCGCTTACCTGGCGCAGCTCCCAGCCGTCACGGGCCGGGGGCTCCACCACCAGCAGCCGCAGGTTCTTCCTGGCCCGCAGGATCTCCACCGCCTCCGGCTCGAAGGCGGGGGCGGCCACCACCTCGGTGAACACCTGCTTGACCTGCTGGGCCATCGCCACGGTGACGGGGGCGTTGGTGGCGACCACCCCGCCGTAGGCGGACACCGGGTCGCAGGCGTGGGCCTTGCGGTGCGCCTCGGCCACGTCCCCGCTGGCGGACACGGCGATGCCGCAGGGGTTGGCGTGCTTGATGACGGCGACGGTGACCAGGCCAGGGTGGTCGTAGGCGGCGCGCACGGCGGCGTCGGTGTCCGTGTAGTTGTTGCAGCTCATGGCCTTGCCGTGGATCTGGCGGGCGTTGGCCACGCCGCCTCCCTGCCCGGCCAGGGTGTAGACGGCGGCCCTCTGGTGCGGGTTCTCCCCGTAGCGCAGGGTGGCCAGCCGCTCGTAGCCCAGGCCCAGGTAGGCGGGCAGGGGGGCGCGGGCGGCCTGCGGGCTGTGGCCTGCGGCGTCGGGGGAGGTGTCGGGAGGTGTTGCGGAGGCGGTCTCGGGCGCAGTATCGGCCTGCTGGGCGAACCAGGTGGCGACGGCGGCGTCGTAGGCGGCGGTGTAGGCGAAGGCCCGCGCGGCCAGGGCACGACGCTGCTGCAGGTGGAAGCCGCCGCTGGCCACCGCCTGGACCACCTGGTCGTAGCCTGCCGGGTCGGTGACCACGGCGACGGCGGCGTGGTTCTTGGCGGCGGCCCGCACCAGGGAGGGCCCACCGATGTCGATCTGCTCGACGCAGGCGTCAAAAGGAGCCCCGGAGCGGACGGTCTCGGTGAAGGGGTAGAGGTTGACCACCACCAGGTCTATAGGGGTGACCTCCAGCCCGGCCAGCTGGGAAAGGTGGCTGGGCCGGCGCCGGTCGGCGAGGATCCCGGCGTGCAGGCGCGGGTGCAGGGTCTTGACCCGGCCGTCCAGGCACTCGGGGAAGCCGGTGACCTGCTCGACGCCGGTGACCGGCAGGCCCGCCTGCACGAGGGCGGCGGCGCTGGAGCCGGTGGCCACCAGCTCCACGCCTGCTGCGTGCAGGGCGGTGGCCAGCCCTACCAGACCGGTCTTGTCATAGACGGACAGCAGGGCCCGCTTGACGGGGACCTGCCCCAGGGGCTCTGTGGGCTCGGCGGGGTGGGTGGCAGGGGTCAGGCTCATGCGGCGCTCCTGGGGCTCTGGTCGCCGGGAAGCCCAGGCGGACGACGCCCCGTGCTGCGGTGGTGCCAGGTGCAGGCCTGCCGCTCCCCGGTGGTTGCCCACCCTCGCCAGTCGCGGCAGGGCCAGGATAGCGCGCCCGGCTCAGTCCAGGGGAAGTACCTGGTCCGCGGCCTCCACCACCAGCGGGTCGTGGGTGGCCACGAGCACGCCGGTGCCCTGGGCCACCAGCTCCTGGAGGTAGGCGATGAGCTGGCGGGTGGTGGCCTCGTCCAGGGCGGAGCTCGGCTCGTCCAGCAGGAGCAGGCGAGGCTGGGCGGTGATGAGGCTGGCCAGCCCCACCCGCTGCCGCTCCCCGCCGGAGAGGGTACGCACCTCGTGGTCCAGGACTAGGTCCAGGCCCAGCCGGTGGGCGGCCTGGCGGGCTCGTTGGCGCGTCTGGGCCCGCTGGGAGCGGCGCAGCGGGCCAGCCCCCACCATGACGGCCTCCAGCGCCGTCAGCCCCTCGATGACGGGCACGCCCTGGTCCAGGTAGCCCAAGAAGCCCGCGCGCATCCGGGTGACCTGTTCGGGGCCCAGCCCCTCCAGGGGAGTACCCTGCCAGCGCACAGAACCTGTCTGAGGCCGGAGCACCCCGGCGAGCAGGCGCAGCAGGGTGGACTTGCCGGTTCCGGTGCGGCCGGTGACAGCCACCAGCTCCCCCGCCCGCAGCCCCAGGGAAAGGTCATGGAGGACCTGGCGCGGGCCCGCGGGGCCGGGCACGGCCAGGCACAGCCCCTCCGCCTCCAGCAGCGGCTCTCCCCCGGGGTGGCTTGGCTGCCGGGCTGCAGGCTGGGCCTCGCTGGGGGTGTCCTGGCCCGAGGCACCGCGGCTGGTCGTGTCCGGGCTGGCCGGGTCGTGGCCGGGTGCCTCGTGCCTAGGCTCCTCCCGGCCCCGCGCGTCCTGGGGGCTGGCGGCGGTCTGCGTCATCGTGGTCGTCCTCCGGGACTCATACGGGCGGAACACTGGCTGCGGCACGGGCTGGGCTACCGGCAGGGGCGCTGCCTGCGGGGGCGGGCAGGCTGACCGGCTGGGAGGCCCGCAACGCCGTCCGCACGGTCAGGCCGACCGCCACGAGCAGCACGCAGGCCACCACTAGGCAGCCCCAGAGCAGGGCCGACCCCGTCCCGGCTGGGCCTCCCGACTGCCACCAGCCTGTAGGACCGCCGAGCCCCAGCGCCGTCGTCGGCAGGAGTACCAGCAGAACCGGTGCGAGCTGGCGGGCCCACAGGGCCGCCTCCGCCCCCAGCCGCGAGCGCCGCGACCAGCCCAGGCTGGCCAGGAGGCGCTGGCGACGGTGGGCGGCGCGCCGTAGGTCCCCCAGTCCCAGGAGCAGGACGGCGGCGGTGGCGCAGGCGGCCAGCAGGAGCAGGAGGCGTGCTGCCGCCCCGACCAGGCCCGTGCCCTGGGCGGCGAGCTCCGAGAAGCCTGCCTGGCTGCTGGTGGCGCTGAGCACCTCCAGCCCCAGGACTGTCAGGGCCCCGGCGGCCAGGGCCGCGCCGCTGACGGCCCAGCGGCCCGGGTTGTGGGCGTGCCAGCCCACGGCCAGGGGCGAGCCGCTGGCCCCGCCGCCCCGCCTGCGGGCACGCCAGAGCCTGAGACGCCGCCAGGAGGCGCGACCCCCGGTCGGAGTGGGAGGGGCGATCCGGCGGGGCTGCGCGGCCCGCCACCCGTCCCACCAGGCCAGGGCTATCGTTCCCAGGCAGGCCGCCAGCCCGACGACCACCAGCGCTCCCGTGCCCGGCCCGGCGCTGGCCACCGGCCGGATTAGGGCCAGCAGGACCACGAGCAGGCAGGCCACCCCTACCAGCGTGCTGCCGGGCAGGGTGGCGGCCAGGAGGCGGCGGCGCACCTGCTGGCCCGTCCAGCCTGTGTGCAGCAGGGTGCGGGCCTCCTGGCGGCGGGCCACGGAGGCGTTGGACTCCACCAGCACGGTCAGGGCACCGACCACCAGCACGGCCAGGACGGGCAGCAGCCGCAGGGCCCGCCCGGTGGCCTGCTCCACCCGCAGCACGGCGCCCAGCTCCGTCCAGGTCTCGGTGGCTGTGCCGTGCCAGGCCACCGGGTCGTGGCCCCCGAGCGTGACGCCCACCTCCACGGGGGAGGCGCCGGTGAGCACGGTCACGTCCAGGCCGGTCTGCGCGATCTGGGCGGCGACCCGTTCCAACTCAGTGTCCGAGGGCGGCTGCCCGGTGGGCCGTTCCAGGCGCACGCGCAGCACCCCTGCCCCCAGCTCCCCGCCCGGCATGAGGGCCTGGAGCAGCTGGCGGGAGACCAGGGCTGGGGCGGCGGAGGTGGCAGCACCGGTGGCGTCCAGGGTCTGCCGGACGGGCCCGTCAGCGGTGCGCAGGGTGGAGGCGCTCAGCGGGCTAGTACCCGCCTGGAAGGTACTGGTGACGGGGGTGTAGGTGTCGGCCTCCCCGGCCAGCAGGCTCAGCGCGGGCACCGGTGTGGGGCGCTGGGTGTGGGGGCGGTAGGTCTCGTCGTGCCACTGGCTGCCCAGGGAGCTGGGTGGACCCACCGGGCTGAGGACGACGCCGGGGCCGCTGCTGCCGCTGCTGTAGGTGCGGTTCAGGGGGGTGAGTACCTTGGCGGAGGCGGCGTCCGGGTGGGCCCAGAACGGGCCGGTGCTGATGACTGGTACCGGGCTCGCCGCGTCCGTGGTGTAGGGGTGGGCGTGTCCGGCCCAGGCACTCAATGGTGAGGAGAGGGATGAGCTGCGAATCTCGGTGACCGGCAGGCTGTGGAGGGCGGCGAGCCCTTCCGGGGTCAGCGAGTGGCAGCCTTTCAGCAGGCGGGAGGTCTGGCAGCCGCCGTCCGGGGCCTGCGCCTGTGGGCCCAGGTCGGCGGGGGTGCGGGCAGTGATGGTGGCTTCGACCGTGATCTCACCCCGGGGCTCAGTGCTGACCAGGGCGGGGACGGGCTGGCCGTTGGTCAGGGGCGGGGACAAGCGGGCCATGGCTGCCTCTTGGGTGCCGGCGTCGGCAGCAGTGGAGGTCTGTGCCAGCGTGTCCAGGGAGGAGGCCAGGTCCTCCGCCCCGACGGCGCGGGCCAGGCGCGCCTCGGCCTCAGGGTCCACCGCCACCGCGAAGGAGCGGGCTGCGGTCAGGTAGGTGTTGGCCAGCAGTCCCGCGCCGGTGGCCGGGGCGTACTGGGGCTCGTAGCGGTAGCCCTCCGGGCCCAGGACCACGACGGGGCTGGCGGTGGGGCCCAGCAGGCTCGCCCGGCTGATGCCGGGGGAGACCAGGGTGGTGTCTGCCTGCAGCAGGGCCCCCACCTGCTGGAGGTCAGTGCGACGGGTGCCGGTGCCGTCCGTGGTGGCGACCTGCAGGTCAGCGGTCCAGGCCAGGTCAGCGCCCGGCTGGGAGGGCAGCCAGGCGCTGACGGCCTCGCCTGCGGGCTTGGCCCAGGTCGGCAGCACGGTGGCGGGGGCCACCACCTCTACGCCCGGCACGACCTGCACCTGGCGGATCTGCTCCTCAGAGACCAGGCCGGGGGTCATCCAGGCGTCCGGGGCCAGGTGGGGGTGCCCGTCCAGAGGCGTGGCGAGGTCAGGCCCAGCGGTGATGAGCAGGTCGACGGGCTGGTCACGGGCAGTCAGCAGGGCCTGGTTGACGCTTATCTCCGCACGGGCACCGACCAGGCTGGAGCACACCAGGACCACAGCAAGCAGCCCCATGGCCCCGGCCCGGCGGAGCACCCGCTGGCAGCGTCGGACCAGGCTGCCGTGCTGCCTGCGCCTAGGGGCCCTCACAGCGCCTTGCTATCGGCGTTGAACAAGGTCCTGGTGACGTGCTCGCGCGTGCGCGGGTGCAGCAGCACGGTGGTCAGGCACAGGCCGGTGCCGCACTCCACCAGCAGGAGCACCAGGCCCAAGGTGGAGGGCCCCACCTGGGTCAGACGTCCGGGGCCCGCCGAGCCGCTGGCCGCCCAGAAGGCCAGTCCCGCACCCACCACCAGCAGCCCGGTGGCCGCCGCGCAGGCCGCCACCGCACCCGGCAGGCTCAGCTGGCACAGCCGCCGTCTACGGGACCACGCGCACAGCGCCGCCACCGCCAGCGGCACCAGCGCCACCCAGACGGCCACCGCCCCCAGGCCCGAGTCAGGCAGCGCCCCCAGCAGCGGCAGGCTGGGGACCGGCCCGGCCCTGACCCCTCCCGGGGAGAACAAGGTGCCGTCCCCCACCCGGAAGCCCGCCCCCGTCAGCCAGGACAGGGCCCAGACCAGCCAGGTGGGCAGCCAGCCCAGCTGCAGCAGCACCAGGGAAGCGGTGGCAGCCACTCCCCCGCCAGCAAGAGCCTGCTGCAGGGCCGTGACCCGCTCCCAGCCGTTCAGCAGCATCCCCCCGGCGGTTACCAGGGCCGCTAGGGCCAGCAGCCCCGCCGTCCGGGTGGCCAGCAGCAGTCCTTCAGCCAGCCAGTCCGGGCCGGAGGGCAGCAGCCGGGTGCGGCCGGTCTGGGACGCCGCCCGGCGCCGCTCCCGCCACCAGCGGGCCCAGGCGGTCCCACCGGTCACCAGCGCCACCCCGGGCACGGCCCCCCACACCGGGCCGCCACCACCCAGCAGGCACAGCACCCCGGCCGCCAGCCCAGCAGCCAGGCCCACCCACAGCACCGACAGCAGCCCGGCGAGCCGGGCCCGGCCAGCAGCCCCCCAGGCAAGCACAGCGTGCAGCAGGGTCAGCCCCAGCAGCGGCAGGCTTAGCCGGTCCGCGTCCCCGCCCTCACCGGTGAACGGGCTGTAGGTCCCGCCGAATCCCAGGCCCCACAGGCGGGTAGCGGCACGCACCGCACCGTCGGCTGACAGGGCCGCCGCCGCGTCCTGCGCCGTGCCGCTGAGGTAGACGGCCAGCACCGTGGCCAGCACCAGCAGCCAGCTCAGCAGCACGCACTCTCCCGCTACGCGCAAGGCCCAGGGCCAGTCCGGGGGGACCAGTCCTGGGCGGTTGCGGGTGCTCGGCGGCACGGCTCCTGTCACGCCCGGCCAGCAGCGGCCGCGCGCGTGGCGGCCAGGGTCTCGCGGGCCAGGCGCGCCGTCTCCGAGGGGGTGCGGCCAACGCGCACGCCCGCGGCCTCCAGCGCCGTCTTCTTGGCGGCGGCCGTGCCGGAGGAGCCGGAGACGATCGCCCCGGCGTGGCCCATGGTCTTGCCCTCGGGGGCGGTGAAGCCCGCCACGTAGGCGACAACTGGCTTGGTCATGTTCTCCTTGATGTAGGCGGCGGCGCGCTCCTCGGCGTCGCCCCCGATCTCACCGATCATCACGACCAGCTCGGTGTCCGGGTCCGCCTCGAAGCCCGCCAGGGCGTCGATGTGGGTGGTACCTACCACCGGGTCCCCGCCGATACCGATGCAGGTGGTGAAGCCGAGGTCCCGCAGCTCATGCATGAGCTGGTAGGTGAGGGTACCGGACTTGGACACCAGTCCCAGGGGTCCCGCGCCGGTGATGTCCGGCGGGGTGATGCCCGCGTTGGAGCGCTCCGGGGAGATGATCCCCGGGCAGTTGGGGCCGATCAGGCGCACGCCCTTGGCGGCGGCGTAGGCCCGGAAGTAGGTGGTGTCCGCCACGGGAACTCCCTCGGTTATGACCACCACCAGGGACAGTCCGGCGTCCACCGCCTCCACCACGGCGTCCTTGGCGAAGGCCGGGGGCACGAAGACCACGGAGACGGTGGCCCCAGTGGCCTCCCGGGCCTGGGCTACGCTGCCGTACACGGGCACGGACACGGTCCCGGCCCGCACCTGGCCCGCGCCCGGGCCGATCGGCTCCACCTCAAAGTCCACGCTGGTGCCGGCCTTGCGCGGGTTCACGCCCGCCACCACCTGGCTGCCAGCGCAGAGCATGCGGCGGGTGTGCTTGCGGCCCTCGGAGCCGGTCATTCCCTGGACGATCAGGCGGTCACTGTGGTCAAGGAAGATGCTCACGGTCTCAGGCTCCCTGCTGCTCAGCGATGGCGGTGACGACGTCGGCGGCGCCGTCCATGGTCTCTACTACGGTGACGCCGGGCAGTGCCGCCTCGGCCAGCATCTGGTGGGCCAGCTCAGCGTTGTTGCCGTCCAGGCGCACCACGACGGGCTTGCTGAAGCCCTCCAGCTCCCGCACGGCAGTGATGATGCCCTCCGCCACGGTGTCGCAGGAGGTGATGCCCCCGAAGACGTTCACCAGGATCGCCCGCACCTGAGGGTCGGAGGCCACGACCTCCAGGCCGGTGGCCATGACCTCGGCGGAGGAGCCGCCCCCCAGGTCCAGGAAGTTGGCGGGGCGCATACCGCCGTGGCTCTCACCGGCCCCGGCCACGACGTCGAGGGTGGACATGACCAGTCCGGCCCCGTTGCCCAGGACCCCCACCTGGCCCTCCAGGCGCACGTAGTTCAGCCCGGCCTCCTTGGCGCGGGTCTCCAGGGGGTCGGCGTCCCGGGTGTCCTTGAAGGCGGCGTGCCCGGGGTGACGGAAGGCGGAGTTGTCGTCCAGGCTGACCTTGCCGTCCAGCGCCAGCACCCGGCCGTCCGGGGTGAGGACCAGGGGGTTGACCTCCACCAAGGTGGCGTCCTCGGCGGTGAAGACCTCCCACAGGCGCTCGATCACCTGGGCCACCTGGGCCGCCACCTGCGGGGGCTCTATCCGGGCCGCGGCCACGATCTGCTGGGCCACCTGGGGGGTGATGCCGACCAGCGGGTCCACGCCCACGCGGGCCAGGTCCTCCGGGCGCTCCTTGGCCAGGGTCTCGATGTCCATGCCGCCCTCCCGGGAGCACATCGCCAGGTAGCGGCGCTCAGCCCGGTCCAGCAGCACGGAGAAGTAGAGCTCGGCGGCGATGTCCACGCCGTCAGCCACCAGGACGGTGCGCACGGTGTGCCCCTTGATGTCCATGCCCAGGATCTCCTCGGCGCGGGCACGGGCCTCCTCCACGCTGCGGGCCAGCTTGACGCCGCCCGCCTTGCCCCGGCCCCCGGTCTTCACCTGGGCCTTGATGACCAGGAGGCTGGAGCCTTCAGCCAGCATGCGCCTGGCGGCCTCCTCCGCCTCCTGCGGGGTGGTGGCGACGGTGCCCGGCAGCACCGGCACCCCGTGGGCGGCGAAGAGCTCCTTCGCCTGGTACTCGTATAGGTCCATACAGTGCTTCCTCTCAGTTCCGGCCTGCCTGAGCCCGGTGGGACTCCAGGTCCTGCGGGGCGTCCCGGCGCAGGCGTGCCCACCCACTCAGGAGCGTAACGCGACCTAGCCCACATCCGGGGCAAGTTTGCAGGCCGAATCGGGACCAAGGTCCGCCGGAGGGAGGACGGCCCGGTCCGAGCACCGGACGCGCCCGCCCACACCCGGCGCTCCGCAGGCCCGGAGCATGACGCCGGAGGCCCGCTGCACCACAATGGGGACCGTGCGCTCCTGGCCCGCCAGGCGCACACCCTGTCCACGCCCACCGGAAGGACCCACATGCCCGCCGTCGCCCCCACACCCACCACCCTTGAGGAGCTCACCCAGCCGGCTCTCGGCCCTGACGGCCAAGGGGTGCGCGTCGGGGTGCTCACCTCCGGCGGTGACGCCCAGGGAATGAACGCGGCCGTGCGGGCCGTGGTGCGCACCGCCCTGCGCATGGGGGCGCGCCCCTATGCCGTCATGGAGGGCTGGGCCGGGGCCGTGTCCGGGGGTGAGGGCATCCGTCCCCTGGGCTGGGACTCCGTGGGCTCGATCCTGCACCGGGGCGGCACCGTGATCGGCACCGCCCGCTGCCCGGAGTTCCGGGAGCTGGAGGGCCAAATGCGGGCGGCCCGCAACCTGCTGGAGCACGGCATCGACCGGCTGGTGGTGATCGGCGGGGACGGCTCGCTCACCGGTACTGACGAGTTCCGCACCAACTGGCCCCAGCTGCTGGCATCCCTGGTGGAGCGTGGAGAGATCAGCCAGGAGGTCGCGGACGCGCACCCGGTGCTGATGGTTACCGGGATCGTCGGGTCGATCGACAACGACCTGGTGGGTGCCGACATGACCATCGGCACGGACTCCGCCCTGCACCGCATCCTGGAGGCCATCGACGCCATCTCCTCCACCGCCGCCTCCCACCAGCGCACCTTCGTGGTCGAGGTTATGGGGCGGCGCTGCGGCTACCTGGCCCTGATGGCCGCCGTCGCCGGTGGCTGCGACTACGTGCTGGTACCGGAGATGCCCACCGCCGACTGGGCTGAAGACATGTGCGCCAAGCTGCGGGAGGGACGGGCGGCCGGACGCCGCGAGTCGATGGTGGTGGTGGCCGAGGGCGCCACGGACCGGGACGGCAACCGGATCACCGCTGCCGACGTCTCCGCCGTCCTGTCCGAACGTCTGGGTGAGGACGCGCGCGTGACGATCCTGGGGCACGTGCAGCGCGGAGGCAAGCCCTCCGCCTACGACCGCTGGATGTCCACCCTGCTCGGGGCGGCCGCCGCCCGCGAGGTGCTTACCGCCAGCCCCGACTCCGAGCCCGTCATCATCGCCGAGCGGCACAACCGGATCCGGAGCCTGCCGATGATGGAGCAGGTGCGGGCCACCCGCGCCGTCGCCCAGTTCATCAAGGACGGCGACTACGACGCAGCGGTAGCCGCCCGCGGCTCCTCCTTCCAGCGGATGACCTCGATCTTCAAGACCCTCTCCACTCCCCCGGCCCTGGAGCCCGCCGCCACGGCAGGCACCAGCCTCAAGCGGGTGGCGATCATCCACGCCGGGGGCCTGGCCCCGGGCATGAACACGGCCGCCCGGGCCGCCGTCCGCCTGGGCCTGGACCACGGCTTCAACATGCTGGGCGTGGAGGGAGGCTTCCCCGGACTGATCGACGGGCGGGTGCGCGAGCTGACCTGGGCGGACGTGGAGGGCTGGGTCGGCGACGGCGGGGCCGAGCTGGGCACCCACCGGGACGTGCCCACGATCGAGCAGCTCTACGCGCTGGGTCGGCAGATCGAGCTCAACAGGATTGACGCGCTGCTGGTGATCGGGGGCTACAACGCCTACCTGTCCGCCCACCGGCTGGTCACCGAGCGGGACCGCTACCCCGCCTTCAAGATCCCGGTGGTGTGCGTGCCCGCCTCCATCGACAACAACCTGCCGGGCTCCGAGCTGGCGATCGGCTCGGACACCGCCCTGAACCAGGCGGTCAACGCCCTGGACGCCATCAAGTTGTCCGCCTCCGCCTCCCGGCGGTGCTTCGTGGCCGAGATGATGGGCCGCAAGTGCGGCTACCTGACCCTGGCCGCGGGTATCGCCACGGGCGCTGAGCGGGTGTACCTCAACGAGGACCCGCTGGACCTGCAGACCCTGGCCGCGGACTCCCAGCGGATGGTGGAGGCCTTCCGCTCCGGGCGGCGGCTCTACCTGGCGATCCGCAACGAGCGGGCCTCCGAGGGCTACACCACGGACGTGCTGGCCCACATCTTCGCGGAGGAGGGCCGGGGCCTGTACGACGTGCGCCAGGCGGTGATCGGGCACCTGCAGCAGGGTGGTGACCCCACCCCCTTCGACCGGATCATGGCCACCAAACTGGTGGCGCACGCCCTGGGGCTGCTGGCTGAGCGGCTGTCTGAGGGCAGCATCCGCTCCTCCTACGTGGGCATCATGGAGGGGCGGCTCTCCGCCCGTCCGCTGGAGCGCATGGAGGAGGACCTGGACCTGGAGGCCCGCCGCCCCCTGGACCAGTGGTGGATGGGCCTGCGCGGAGCGATCCCGCTGGTGAGCCAGAACTCCGGGGTGCTGTCCATAGAGCAGGTGCCGGACTTCCGCGAGACCGTGGACGCCGCGCCAGCCCCTTAGGCACCACGGACCGCTGACCGGGGGCCTGGCCCGCTTGTCAGGCCCCTCCGGCCCATGTGCCGGAGGGGCCTGTGGGACCGGTTGCTCCCTGCTGGGCTCGGTGTGTCTGTGTGAGTACGGGGCTGGTGCCCCTGCGGCCCCGGCTGCCCCTGGTGGGCTGGGCAGAGCGGGAACTGTCACTGGCGGAGGGCTAAGAGCCCTGACACCGACCGCTGATCCTTTAACCACCGCGGAATCAAGCCAAAAACTCCCCCACCCCAAAACCAGAGAGGTGCTCTAATCCTCCGCCAGTGACAAAACGCGCCCGCCCGGGCCCCAGAAGGCGCTCACCGGAGGGCGCCCGCACGCGCCCAGCAGGGGGCAGCCAAACTCACCTGATCTGGGCAAGACTGTGCCGGTCCAGGCGGAACTGGCGGGCCTGGGAAAGAAGGCTGGGCAGGACGACCCCACTAACCCCCACGACACGCCCGAATCACACACACATTCGCGCCGATAACCCCCGATCCCCCCGAACCACACACATTCGCACTGATAACTCGAACTGCGCTCGTCCAGGAAAGACTGTGGCCCGTGGGCCGGGATCCCTCCCGGCCCACGGGCCCTCGTCGTCAGGAGCCATGGCTGCGACCCGCGCGATTCCCATGACACGCGAGGAGCGGCTCCTGCTTCACCAGAACGTGGCCACCAGGCTCCCTTAAACCCGGTAGGACACTCAGCAGCAACCCTTCATCAGGTTCCCCAACCCTCTAGGAGGCTGCCGTCCGGTGGTGACAACTATGTAAGCCCCTTCAACTGGGAGAACGCCCCCGCACTGGCTGAGAACTTCCTTGGAAACAGTCAACGTCCCGGTAAAGCACCGGCTCGGCCACCTGCCCACCCCGCCGTCGACCGCAGGCCCCACCCTGGCTCCTCCACGTACTGGTGGGCCTGCACAGGTCTGACGGCTGACCGCCCCACGGCCTTGGCCGCTTCCAGGACAATCAGCCCATGAGCAGTACGAGGCCTTCACAAGCACCCAGCCCGCCCCCGCCCAGCGCTCCCGGGCCCTTCCCGGACGCCGCCCGCTACCTCAGCCAGGACGGCCGCTCCAACCGCCAACGCATGCGGGACGGAGACTGGTACGTCTCCGACGACGCCGAGAACGAGACCGTCAGCGCCCGCGCCAGGCGCGCCCTGGCCCGCTACGAGCAGGCCTTTATCGACGGCGACCCGCAGGCCGGGGAGCACCTGCGCCAGGCCGTGCCCGCAGCCCACCCGACGGCGACGGTCCGCCCGCCCCTGTGGGTGGACTACGGGGAGAACCTGAGCATCGGCGCCGGGACCTTCATCAACTACGGGCTCACCGCGCTCGACGTCGCCCCCATCAGCATCGGCGACCGCTGCCAGATCGGCCCCCACTGCCAGCTGCTCACCCCCATCCACCCCCTGGAGCCCTCCCCCCGGGCCGCCGGGGTGGAGTCCGCCGACCCGATCGTGCTGGAGGACAACGTGTGGCTCGGGGGCGGGGTGATCGTGTGCCCCGGGGTGCGGATCGGCCGCAACTCGGTGATCGGGGCGGGCAGCGTCGTGACCCGTGACGTACCCCCAGACGTGGTGGCGGTGGGCAACCCGGCACGCGTGCTGCGCGCGCTGGACGACTCCACCTTCCGGCCGCGCCACTGAATCCCGGAGCCTGCACCGACGCTTAGGGTACCTTGCCAGTGTCTTGAGGGCGCCTTGAGGGGGGATCTGGCGGACAGGTGTCCGGACTGGTGACCAAGGCCGTTATCGGCCCTGTGCGGCTGGGCAGGATTGGCGGAATCATGCGGATCGCGCGCGGCGCTCCGGGCTGTTGGTCATCAATTTGGACACCTCCGCCCCGTTCACCGTCGTCCGGGTGCTGGTGGAGGCGGGGTGGCTGTGCGGGGCGGGGTGCATACGGGCTCGCACCGGTGCAGGCTGCGGGGCATGGGACTGGGGCAGGGCTGCGTGGACGGGCTGGAAGGACCCGGTATCTCCACCCGCCCGCCCCAGAACCAGGATCGCGCCCAAACCCGGCCCCACCACGCCCTCAGGCCAGCGGCGGCTGCGGGGAGGGACCGCCTCCTTATGCCCAGGCCCGGCCCCACCGCGTCTTCATGCCAGCGGCGGCTGCGGGGAGGGACCGGACGCCTTACGCCCAGCACCTGCCCCCCGCAAGACCCTAGGCTGAGCCACACCAGCAGAAAAGCTCAACGAGCTGCTGCAAACACACAACAACAAACCCCTCGCACCCACCCCCTGAAACCACCATATTAGGCTTACCTAACCGGTCTCGTGAGCCATATGTCCCGGTCTCGTGGTACCGATGTCCCGGTCTCGCGAGACCGGGACATCGGTACCACGAGACCGGTGGGACGCACACACGCGACCACCTGGGAGGCACCACCTCAGAGGCGGCGACGCAGCACCACCGAGTCCCAGCCTGCCAAGTGCCCGGGAAAGCCCACGCCGTCGGCCCCAGCCGCAGGAGCAGGCAGGCTGGCCTGCAGAAGCAGCTCCGCGCTTTCCCACTCGCCCAGGTCCACCCCCTCCGCAGCCAGGCGGGTCCGCAGCGCCGACCCCTCCGTCAGGTCCAGGCCCGCCCGCGTGACCGAGGCCAGCAGCAGCACCTGCACCTGCCCGCTCGCGTCCCGGTGCTCGCGCAGCACCACCCAGGAGGTGGGGTCATCCGCAGCCAGCAGCCGGAAGCTCCCCAGCGCCACGGTGTCGCAGCTGTGCCGCAGGGAGATCAGGGCCCGGTAGTGCTCGAACACGCTGCCGGGCACCCCCACCTGCGCCGCGGCGTTGACCTGCGGGTAGTTGGCGGTGACGTCTATCCAAGGGGTGCCGGTGGTGAATCCAGCCGCCTCCGTGGCGTCCCACTGCACCGGCGTGCGCGCGTTGTCCCGGGAGTTCGGGGCCATCCGGGCCAGGACGGCCTCCGGCTCCTCGCCCTGGCGCACGCGCTCGTGGTAGTAGTTCACGGACTCCAGGTCACGGTAGCTGTCGATCCCGCGCAGGCCGGTGTTGGTCTGCCCCAGCTCCTGCCCTTGGTAGACGTAGGGGGTGCCGCGATGCAGGTGCAGCACGGAGGCCAGGGTCTTGGCGCTGATACTGCGCCACGCCGGGTCGGCGTCGCCAAAGCGGGAGACCGCCCGCGGCTGGTCGTGGTTGTCCCAGTAGCTGGAGTTCCAGCCGACCTCGGCCACCAGGTGCCCGGCGGCGTCGCGCACGGGCGCCAGCGCCTCCTGCCAGGCAGCCAGGTTCTCCTTGAGGGCCCGCAGGTCAACAGTCCGGGGGTCGAACTTGCCCCCGGGGCCTTCCGCCAGGCTCACGTGCTGGAACTGGAAGACCATGTCCAGCTCACCCCGGCCCGGGTCGGTGTACCGGCGGGCCTCGCTCAGGGTGACGCCCGGGGTCTCACCCACGGTCAGCACGTGCCGGTGGCGCGGCTGGAAGACCACACGGTTCATCTCCGCCAGGAACTCGTGGACACGCGGCCCGTTGGCCACCGCCTCGAAACCTGAGCCGTACCGGTCCCCCGGCCCCTGGGGGCCGTCCGCCAGCGGGTAGGTCTTGGAGACCAGGTTGATGACGTCCATGCGGAAGCCGTCCACGCCCCGGTCCAGCCAGCGTCCCATCAGGTCGTACACGGCCTGCCGGACCTGCGGGTTCTCCCAGTTCAGGTCAGGCTGCTTGGCTGAGAACAGGTGCAGGTAGAACTCGCCCGTGCGCGCGTCCCACTGCCAAGCCGACCCGGAGAAGGCCGAGCCCCAGTTGGTGGGCTCCGTGCCCGGCTCCCCCGGCTCCAGGCCATGAACCTCCCGGGCGGGGCGCCAGACGTACCAGTCCCGCTGGGGGTCCGTCCTGGAGGACCTAGCGGCCTGGAACCAGGGGTGCTCGTCACTGGTGTGGTTGACCACCAGGTCCATGACCAGCCGCATGCCCCGCTGGTGCAGCCCGGCCACCAGCTCATCCAGGTCCGCCAGCGAGCCGAAGACCGGGTCGATGTCCTCGTAGTCGGATATGTCGTAGCCGTTGTCGTCCTGGGGTGAGCGGTACACCGGGCTCAGCCACACCACGTCCACGCCCAGGGCGTCCAGGTAGTCCAGCCGGGAGACCACCCCCTGCAGGTCGCCGACGCCGTCGCCGTCGGTGTCCTGGAAGGAGCGCGGGTAGACCTGGTAGACGACGGCGCGCCGCCACCACCCAGGCTCCTCCCCTACGTGGCGCGGGCTGGGGACAAGGAGCGGGTAGCCCATGGAGACTCCTAGGCTGCTTGGGACTGACCGGTGGACAGGCAGCGGCCTGGGCCTGGCCGCCCCCCGTCCCGGCTCACTTCTGCGAGCCGCGCATGACGCCGGAGATGACCCAGCGCTGCGAGAAGACGTAGACGAGGAACATGGGCGCGATCGCCATCAGGTAGGAGGCGAAGGAGACCGGGTAGTTCGTGTTGAACTGGCTCTGGAACACGTACTGGGCCAGTGGCAGCGTGGCCTTGGTCTGGTCGGTGAGGATGACCAGGGGCAGCAGGAAGTCGTTCCAGGCCCACAGGCAGGTGAGGATCCCCACGGTCGCGTTCATGGGGGTCAGCAGCGGGAAGACCACCTTCCAGAAGATCTGCCAGCGGGAGGCGCCGTCAATGGCCGCGGCCTCCTCCAGCTCCTCGGGGATGGACTTGATGAACGAGGTGTACAGCAGGATGTTGAAGGCGAGCCCGTAGACCACGTACAGGATGATCAGCCCCGCCTCGTTGTCCAGGTGCAGGAAGGCCGTCTCCTTGACCACCGGCAGCATGATGATCGGGAAGGGAACGAACAGCGCCGCCACGAAGTAGTAGTACAGGCGTCGGAACCAGGGCCAGTGCAGGTTGCGCCCCAGGGCGTAGGCCACCATGGAGTTGGTCAGCAGGGTCAGGACCGTGGCCCCCACAGTGACTACCGCGGAGGTCAGCAGCCGCTTGGGGTAGGAGGTCAGCTCCCAGGCTGTCGCGAAGTTCTTCAGGCTCAGGGAGCGGGGCAGCGCCCAGCCGGAGGCGGCCAGCTCCTCCGGGGTCTTGAAGGCGGTGACCACGGTGAAGTACAGCGGCACGAGGATCGTCAGGCTCAGGACCACCGCCAGGGCGGTCGCCCACCAGTTGGTTCCCCCTAAGGCTGTTTCCCGACGACGACGCTGCCGGTCCTGGGTCACGGTGGTCCCCGTCCCCGGGGCTGCGGTGGTGGTGGCGGTTGTGGACGTCATGGCTCAGACCCTTTCCTGGCTCTGGGTGAAACGCAGCTGGGCGAAGGACAGGAGCACCACGATCAGGAAGTAGATGATGCCGTTGGCCGTCTGGTAGGCGTACTCACCGCCCTGGAACCCGTTGGTGAAGATGAGGTAGGAGATGGACTGGGTGGCGGTGCCGGGGCCGCCGGAGGTCAGGGCGACGATCTGGTCGAACACCCCCAGGAAGCCTTTGAAGGACAGCACCATGTTGATGCCCATGTACGGGATGATCAGCGGCAGCGTCATGGACCACAGGCGCCTGACGGGCCCGGCGCCGTCCAGGGCGGAGGCCTCGTAGATCTCCTCGGGGACCGTCTGGAGCCCGGCGAGGTAGATGATGGTGTTGTAGGCGACCGTCTGCCACACGCCCACCAGCACGACCGCCAGCCAGGCCAGGGACTCGTTGGCAAGCAGGGAGGTGCTCAGCCACTCCCAGCCCAGGGCCTTGCCGACCAGGGGCAGGTTGTTGGTGAACAGGTAGCTGAAGATGTAGGACACCACCAGGACCGGCAGGACGTAGGGGATGAAGAAGACCCCACGCAGCAGGCTGCGTGCCTTGATCTTGGCGTTGAGCAGCAGGGCCAGCCCCAAGGAGACCAGGTTGGTCAGCAGCGAGGCGACGATCGCGTACTTGAAGGTGAACAGGTAGGACTGCCAGATGATCTCGTCGCTCAGGAGGTTCTTGTAGTTGGCCAGCCCCACGAAGTGCCAGTCGCCGTAGCCCTTCGAGTTGGTGAAGGTGTAGAAGAACCCGGTCAGCAGGGGGATGGTGAGCAGGACGGTGAAGACCAGGGCGGCGGGAACCGTCATCCAGATGAATGCCGGGTCCACCTTCCGGGACCGGGGGCGGCTGCCCTGAGTGGGACGGTCGGGACGGTCTGGGCGGTTGGTACGGGCGGGGGCCTCAGCGGCTTTGACTGATGTGCTCATCTGTCTGCTCCTGGCTCACTCGGACTCTTTGACACGGCGGATGACCTTGTCCCACCGGTTGTCCAGCGTGGACACCAGCTGGTCCACGTCCCCACTGAAGAGGAACTGCTGCAGGTAGGCGTTCAAGGTGATGGCGGGCGGGAAGCTGTGGTCGGAGTAGGTGGCCACGCGCCCCTGGTCGAAGTAGGGCTGCAGCCCTACCAGCGCCGGGTCCTGGGCGGACAGGCTGGTCAGGGTCGGGTAGGCCACCTGCTCCTGGCAGTAGGCGCGCATGTTCTCTGCGGCCAGGACGTGCTCCAGGAAGCGGCGGCACTCCTCCGGGTGCTTGGGGTCCTTGCCCATGGTGAAGGCCACGTCCACGCCGGAGACGACCTTGGTGTCGGCGGCTGAGTCCGCGGGGACGGCGAAGGTGCCCAGGTTGATGTCCTCGTTGTAGGAGCGGATCGCGGGGATGGCGTAGGTTCCGTGCCAGTACATGGCGCCTTTGCCCTGGGCGAAGCCCTGGTTGCCGTCGTTGTAGCCCAGGCTCGCCTTGTCGTCGTTGCCGTAGCCGTAGGCCTGGCGCATCTTCTCGAAGACGGGGCTCAGCTCCCGGAAGGAGGTGCCGGAGCCGAGGTCGGCGCGCTGCTGGTACCAGGCGGCGACGCCGTCGGTAAGGAAGGAGCCGGAGAGGGAGGCGAAGGCCGGGGAGCTGGTCCAGCTGTCCTTGGTGGCCCAGTAGAAGGGGTTTATGCCCTGGGCCGTAAGCTCTTCGCAGACCTCGATCAGCTGTGCCCAGGTGCTGGGGGGCTCCACACCGGCCTGTGCGAATACGTCCTTGTTGTAGATGATGCCGGAGCCGTTGTCCGCGAAGGCGATCCCGTTGGTCTGCCCCTGGCCTCCGGTTCCCAGCGTGTCGAGGATCGAGGCGATGGCCGGGTTGACGCCGTCCAGCAGCCCGGAGGGCCGGAAGTCGTAGAAGATCTTGGTCCTTGCCAGGGCGCCGTAGCTGTAGTCGCCGTTGATGGTGAGCAGGTCGGGTACGTCTCCCTTGACCAGGCGGGCCCGCAGCGAGGTGATGCTGGAGGCCTGGAAGTTCTGTCTGACCACCACGTCCGGGTTGGCGGCGTTGAACTCCGCGCAGATCCGGTCGAAGAGCTCGATGGCCTCGCTCTTGAACTGGAAGAGCTCTAGGTGGACCTTGCCGTCACCGCCCGCACCGCAACCGGTGACGGTGGCTCCGGCAGCTGCGAGCGCCGCGGCCCGCGCCGTGCCCGCCAGGAAGGAGCGCCTGCTCAGTGCTGTCATGTGTGTCTCCCGCGCGTCATTGCCTACTAGGGGAACCGTCCGCCGCACCAGGCGGGGCGGACGGCATTATTTTGCTCCGAAAAAAACACCTGCGCAAGTGAGGCCCCAACCCTGGCAACCGCTCGGGCATGATGGGCGGCATGCCCCAGCCAGCAACGCAGGACCCCCCGCCCGACCGCCCGCGCACCCGCGCCACCACCGACAGCCCGACGACGTCGCCCTGGGCCTGCCTGACCGGCACCCAGCGCGCCCTGGTGCTGGCACTGATGCAGCACGGCCAGCTCTCCCGCCCAGCGCTCATGGAGCTGCTCTCCGTCTCCCCCGGCTCCATCACCCGCCTGGCCACGCCGCTCGTGGAGGCGGGGCTCCTGGTCTCACGCACCGAGCAGGTTGCGAGCACCGGCCGCCCGCAGTCACCGCTGGCGCTGCGCGCCCAGACCGAGAGCGTCCTGGGGGTGACCCTCTCGGGGACCACGCTCACGGCAGTGCTCACCGACCTGTCCCTCGCTCCGGTCGCCACCGTGCGCTACCGCCTGGTCAGCCACAGGCCTCAGGACGTGGCCGACCAGGTGGCCGCGGCCCTCAGTGAGCTGACGGCCACCGCGTGCACGGCAGCCTCCCCCGCTGAGCCTGGCAGTGGGAGCGGTAGTGGCGACGGGAGCGGTAGTAGCAGCGGGAGCGGGAGCGACGTCGGTACTGGCGGTGGCTCTGGCGTCGGCGTCGGTACTGGCGGTGGCTCTGGCGTCGGCGTCGGTACTGGCGGTGGCTCTGGCGTCGGCGTCGGTACTGGCACTGGCAGTAGCAGCGGGACCAGCAGCGGGAATGGGACCGGCACCGGCTCCGGCGTCACCCCCGGCAGCGGGACCAGCAGTGGGACCGCGACCAGCAGCGGCTCCCGCTTCGGCGTCAGCCCTGGCAGTGGGACCGACACCGGGACCAGCGACGAGCCCACCCCGCCAGTCGACCAGCTCCCCCCACCCAGCTGCATCGGCCTCACACTGGGAGGCTCCAGCCCGGACGGGCGCCTGACCTCCGAGGCGGTGTTCCTGGGCTGGCGGCAGGTCCCGCTGGCCCAGATGATCCAGGAACGCACCGGTGTGCCCACCACCATCGGCAATGACCTGGGGGGATTCACGCTGGCGGAGTCGTGGTTCGGGGTCGGCAAGGAGCAGCAGACCTTCTGCCTGCTGACGGTCGGCGCAGGAGTCGGCTTCGGGATGGTCGTCCAGGGCCGGGTCCAGTCCTCCGTGGACAACGACCTGGGGCTGCTGGGCATGGTGCCAGTGCCAGACGACGGCGAGCCCCCCACCGCGCTGCCCGCGAAGGACTGCCTGACAAACCACGCCCTGGAGCAGGCCTGGACCGACAAGGGCCACCCGGCCCGCACGGCGCAGGAGGTCCTTGACGCCGCCCAGGCGGGAGAGGCTGACGCCGTCGCCGTCTGCCGCCAGCTAGCGCGTCGGCTCGGGCGCCTAATCGGGACCGCCGCCGCCTTCTGCCTGCCGGAGGTGGTGGTGGTCGCCGGGGAGATGAGCGCCGTCGCCAGCCTGCTGGAGGACGAGGTGCGGGCGGGCATCAACCAGGTGCGGCGCCTGGAGGCAGAGCCCGTGCGCCTGGTGGTACGCCAGCACAATCGGGTCGACTGGGCCCGGGGCGCGGCGGCCCTGGCACTGCGGGAACGGGTCCGCGGCAGGCTGTGACACCGGCCTCTCCCACCAGGTAGCCGCCTGCGTTGGCCAGTAGGACACCTTTACCGGAATCGTGAGCAGTATGTCCCGGTCTCGCGCGACCGGCGTGACGGGCACGTCGGGTATGCCAGGCGAGTAGCCAAGGGCGCCAGCGGCGCCGGAGAGACCTCATCGCTTAGGGCACCCTTACCGGTCTCGTGGTACATATGTCCCGGTCTCGCGAAAGTCACGGAGAAACGCGGTGTTATCAGACAGTTGTCAGGATTTTGCACATAAAGTGGCCCGGTGATCCCTGAGCTACTGTCAACCTTGGTGGCCTCGCGCCACTCTGTGCGCGACTTCCGCCCTGACCCCGTACCCCAGTGGGTCCTGGACGCGATCCTCGACGACGCCAGGCAGGCCCCCAGCTGGTCCAACACCCGCCCCTTCATGCTGGCCCTGGCCACCGGCGACCGTGCGGACCGTCTCCGTGACGCCTACACGGCGGAGTTCGACAAGACCCTGGCCGTGCAGCACAAGGAGCTGTTCGCCAAGACCCGGCTGGTCTTCTCCGGCGACCGGCCTGACGGCGACTACCCCGTCTGGCGGCGCTACCCCAAGGACCTACGCCCCCACGCCGAGGAGCTGGGCAGTCGCCTGTACGCGCACATGGGGATCGCCCGCGACGACCTGGAGGCCCGGGACGAGGCAGGCAGGCGCAACTGCCAGGCCTTCGGCGCGCCGGTCATCGGCTTCCTGCTGGTGCACAAGGGCCTGATGCCCTTCGCGGCCCTGGACGCCGGGATCATGCTGCAGACCCTGTTCCTGTCCGCCAAGGCCCGCGGCGTGGACTCCTGCCCCCTGGGCGTACTGGCCGCCTGGCGCACCCCCCTGAACGATGAGTTCGAGATCCCCCACGCCTACCGGCTCATAACCGGCTTCGCCCTGGGCTACGCCTCCAAGGACCCGGTCAACGACTTCCGGGCCGAGCGCCGCCCCGTCAAGATCGCCGAGCCGCGCTAGCCCCACGGGGCCCAGGCCCCGCCGTCGGGCGCCTCCTCAACTTGTGCCTCCACCTGTGCATTTCGGCGCGAGTGGTGCGGTTTTCCGGCACCACTCGCGCCGAAATGCACAAGTCGGGGGTGGGGCGGCGCGTCAGACCTTCTCGAACTTGGCGAAGCCCACCATCAGGCGCTTGGTGGTAGGCACGCCGTCGATCGTGAACTCCACGTGTACCACCGGCGCCCGCCCCCGGTGCTCCAGCGCCGTGACGGTCCCCTCGCCGTAGGACTCGTGGCGCACCCGGTCCCCCACCCGGAACTGCGGCGCCTCCCCCGCACCTGCCGACGCCGACGCCGTCGTCTTGCTGCCGCCTGCGGTGGCGGGGGCGGCCGAGCCGTCCAGACGCACCGCCTTGCCACGTGCCTCCAGGCGCTGGGCGCGGCGGGCTGCGGCCCGGTCCTTGGCGGTCTCCACCCGCCCCAGCCGGCCACTGCGCCCACCGCCCCCGATCGGCGGCGCGAAGTCGTCGTCCTCGCTGTAGGCCGAACCGCCCGCACGCCGCCCCGAGGTCCCCCGGCCCGAGCCGAAGCCCCCCTCGCCCCAGGACCGGCCCCAGCCCATGGAGTCACCGTGCAGGGCCTCGGTGGAGGAGGCCAGGCGCTTCCAGTCCATGGTCTCGGCCGGGATGTCATCCAGGAAGCGGGAGGCGGGCATGGCGTTGGCGGCCCCCCAGGCGGAGCGCACCGCCGCGCGGGTCACGTAGAGCCGCTCGCGGGCCCGGGTCAGGGCCACGTAGGCCAGCCTCCGCTCCTCAGCCAGCTCGGTCTCCTCCCCCAGGGAGCGGGCGTGCGGGAAGGTACCGTCCTCCATGCCGGTCACGAAGACCACCGGGAACTCCAGCCCCTTGGCGGTGTGCACCGTCATCAGGGTGACCTGCCCGGCGGCCGCCTCCTGCTGGGCTGCGGCGGCCTCAGCCTCCGTCATCTCCGCCAGGTCGGCGGCCTGCGGCAGCTGGTCTGAGTCAGCCACCAGGCTCACCCGCTCCAGGAAGTCGGCCAGGGTGCCGTCCGGGTTAGCCTCCTGGAAGTCGCTGGCCACCGAGTGCAGCTCCGCCAGGTTCTCCACCCGGGTGGCGTCCTGCGGGTCGTCCGAGGCGCGCAGCTCGGCCAGGTAGCCGGAGGCGTCCAGGGCCGAGTCCAGCACCTCCGCCACGCCGTCGCCGTCAGCCAGCTGGTGGCGCAGGGAGACCAGCAGCTCGTGGAAGCCCTTGACCTGCTTCAGGGCCCGACTGGTGAGTCCCAGCACCGCCGGTGGCTCAGTCAGCAGCGCGGCGTCATCCTCCCCGACGGTGGGGCTGGCCAGGTCCGGTCCGCCCGTGCCGCCCGACGCCGACGCCGCACCCGGCTGCTGCCTCTCCCTAGCAGCCGCCTCCGGCCCGCTGGCACCCGCCGTCCCCGAGGCAGCGGCAGGCCGCGGTTCCCCGGCCGCGTCGGCCACCGCCCGCCCGAAGGACACCCCGTGGCGGGCGGCGTGCTCCGCCAGGCCTGCCTCCGCCTTGTCCCCCAGTCCCCGCTTGGGCACGTTCAGGACGCGGCGGATCGAGACGTCGTCGTCCGGGTTGTCCACCGCCCGCAGGTAGGCGATAGCGTCCTTGATCTCCCGCCGCTCGTAGAAGCGCGTGCCGCCCACCACCTTGTAAGGCTGGCCCGCCCGTATGAAGGCCTCCTCCAGCGCCCGGGACTGGGCGTTGGTGCGGTAGAAGACGGCGACGTCGCGCGGGCGGGTGCCCGCGGTGTCAGCCAGGCGGTCGATCTCGTTGGAGACCCAGCGGGCCTCGTCGTGCTCCGAGTCCGCCACGTAGCCGGTCACGGGTGCGCCCGCTCCCGACTCGGTGAACAGCCGCTTGGGACGCCGCCCCGTGTTGCGGGCGATCACGGCGTTGGCGGCGTCCAGGATGTTCTGGGTGGAGCGGTAGTTCTGCTCCAGCAGGATCGTGCGGGCCTGCGGGTAGTCCTGCTCGAACTCCTCGATGTTGCGGATCGTGGCGCCCCGGAAGGCGTAGATGGACTGGTCGGAGTCGCCCACGACCGTCAGCTCGGCCGGAGGCAGGGGGCTGCCCGCCCCCGAGGTACCCGGCCCCCCGACCAGCTCACGCACCAGCACGTACTGGGCGTGGTTGGTGTCCTGGTACTCGTCCACCAGGACGTGCCGGAAGCGCCGCCGGTACATCTCGGCCACGCCCGGGCGGGAGCGCAGCAGCTCGACCGTACGCATGATGATGTCGTCAAAGTCCAGGGCGTTGGCGGCCACCAGGCGCTGCTGGTAGGCGCGGTACACCTCCACCAGGTGGCGCTCAAAGGGGTTGGAGGTGATGGCCCGCTCCGCGAGCTCCGCCGGCCCCACCAGCTCGTTCTTCAGGTCCGAGATGCGGTGGGCGAATGCCTTGGGGGTGAAGCGCTTGGGGTCGATCCCCAGCTCCTTGACCACCAGGGTGACCAGGCGCTGGGAGTCGGCGGCGTCGTAGATGGAGAAGCTGGAGCGCAGGGAGGCGGCCTCGTGCTCGCGGCGCAGGATGCGCACGCAGGCGGAGTGGAAGGTGAAGACCCACATGTGCTGCGCTACCGGCCCCACCAGGGCAGTCACGCGCTCACGCATCTCAGCGGCGGCCTTGTTGGTGAAGGTGATGGCCAGGACCTCCCCGGCGCGGGCCCGCCCGGTGGCCAGCAGGTAGGCGATGCGGTGGGTGAGCACACGGGTCTTGCCCGAGCCCGCTCCCGCGATAATCAGCAGGGGGGAGCCCGCGTGGGTGACGGCGGCGGCCTGCTGGGGGTTCAGGCCGTGGGTCAGCGCGGCGGGGTCGGAGACGGTCAGGTTCCCCTCCCGGCCCCAGCGGGACAGGGCGGTGCCCTCCACCAGCGGGTCCTGCTGGCTGGACAGGGGGTTGGCCGGGGCGTCGGCCCGACCGGGGGCAGGAGTGCTGGCCGGGGCATGGTCCAGACCGGGAGCCGGGGTGGAGCCGGTGGCTTGGGTGGGCTCACCGGTGGCACGGGCGCGGGCCGCGGCGGCCTGGGCCTGGGCGCGGGCCACCTGGGCGGAGACCTCGGCCAGGTGCGCGTCATAGTCCTGGGCCGTGGGGCTGTCCCAGTGCTGTGCCGCCTGCGGGTCCAGGGGCAGGGACTCGTCATCGGCGGGGGGCTCCAGGTCTTCCCAGCCGGTATCCCAGCCGGAGGCCGGGGCGATAGGGGGCAGGGAGGACTCGGAGGCGTGGGAGCGGCTGGGGCTGCTGCCATTGCCGGCATTGCTGGCGCCAGGCATCGGCAGGTCACCGAAGAGGGAGTTCATCGCGTTCATACTGGAGCCAACCCTAGGCCAGGCGTAGCGCACCTACATCACCGTGCAGGACTCCGTTCACCGCCAGCGGCCTGAGCCAACCCTAGGCCAGGCGTAGCGCACCTACATCACCGTGCGGGACTCCGTTCACCGCCAGCGGCCTGAGCCAACCCTAGGCCAGGCGTAGCGCACCTACATCACCGTGCGGGACTCCGTTCACCGCCAGCGGCTTGAGCCAACCATGCAGCGCTCGCAGGCCGGCCGGGCAGCCCCTTCGCCTCCACTTGTGCATTTCGGCGCGAGTGGTGCCGGAAAACCGCACCACTCGCGCCGAAATGCACAAGTCGGGATGGGGTGGGGACGCACCACCGCAACCACCAGCCGCAAGGGTCCGCCGCCCCAGCCACCCCAGCCCACGGTCACGGCTAGGGCTTGGTACCCATCTCCCACTGGGGCTCTGCCCGCACGCCGCGCTCCACCAGGGCCGGGTCGGCCGCCAGGGGCGTGCGCGGCTTGGGGTAGCGCCGGTCCTCCTTGCCCCACCAGGGCATGTAGGAGACGTAGCCGTCCGCTGGCGGCAGCGGGGAGTCCGGTTCCAGGCCCAGCTCCTCCGGGGTCTGCTTGATCCGGTCCACCAGGAAGTACTTGTCACGGTCGTCGCAGTGCTCCCGCACGATCGCGCGGAACTCAGCCAGCTCGCAGTACAGGACCCCGGTAAGCGGGTTCCTCCTGAACACCACGACCTTGTACAGCCAGTAGGCGAACAAGGCCACGTTGGCCACCAGCGCCACCACCGCACAGGCGATATTCGCCCGCGGGTCCATGGTGGCGAAGTTGAAGATGTCCGACGGCGGCACCAGCAGCTCGGGCAGCAGCGTGTTCATCGCGATCCAGAACATGAGCGTGAAGCAGCGGAACCAGATCCACTGGCCCTTGGCCCAGGTGAAGGCCGGGATCGTGCAGGCCAGCAGGAGCGCCAGCGTGCAGTACCAGGTGTAGTCCGCCAGCGAGTTGTACAGGAAGGCGTGGTTCCACAGGTCGTAGGCGATCACCCAGGGCCACACCATGTCCGCCCAGATCAGCCCCCGGACCTTCTGCTTGCCGGGAGAGGTCACGATGATCTTGCCCAGGCCGGTGATCGTGATGATGTTGAGCAGGCCGGCCGCCGCGGAGAGCAGGTTCCAGTAGCCGCCGATGGTACGGAAGCCCGTCTCCGGGTCGATACCCACGTGCCGCGCGGACAGGTTCGCGGCCACCGCCTGGTACCAGGCCTGGGAGTGCAGCTCGGCGGTGACTCCCCGGGCCTCAGGCAGCCCGGCGATCATGTCTATGGTGTGCGTGTCGTTGACGTGCTTGAGGCACTGCCAGTCGGCGCCGCAGGCGTAGTACTGCTCCGCGTTGGCAAAGATCGTCAGGTCACGGATGTTCGCCTCCATGATGTTGACGGCCAGGCCGACCCACAGCGCCACCCCCAGCCAGATCGCGTAGCGGTGGGCCCTGACCGGGTGGCGCTTGGCGTACACCAGGACCGTGCCGGTCATGGTGGCGGTGAGCACCATGATCGCGTACTTGCCGAAGGGGAACCAGCCCACCATCGGGGTGCCGTGGATCCAGGCGTAGGGCATCAGGGCGATCCCGCCCACGGTCCACACGGCGAAGATCGTCCAGCTCCAGCGGCGGTTGACCTCAGCCACCAGGATCTGTGCCGCCAGCACCGCCACCCAGACCAGGTAGACCTTCGGTGTGCCCAGCTCCCACAGGAACAGTGACTCCATTGTCAGCCTCCGAATGACGCTCCCTATATGACTTAGAGGAATATCCTAGTACCTAGACCCAGCCCGGACCCAGGTTCTTCCCAGCCAGTTCTGCGGGTCAGCCGCCCGACGACGGTGTCGGGCGTCCCCTCGCCCCAAGGAGGCCACCAAAATGACCAGTAGCACCAGCCGACGTCGTCTGTGCGCCCTCGCCGCCGGTTGCGGCGGCGCCCTGCTAGCCGGGATGTACGCCTTCAGCCAGCTGTCCGGCAAGGCCACGCAGGCGGAGCAGGACTGGCGCTACCCCGGCGACGACCTGATCGACGCCAACTACGACAACGGCTACTCCTCCACCTACGCCATCACCATTGACGCCCCCGCCTACGCCGTGTGGCGCCTGTTCAAGCAGATCGGGGCGGAGAAGTCGGGGTCCTTCTCCTCAGAGTTCCTGGAGCGGACCTTTGCCCGGCTGCCCTTCTTCAACTCCTACGAGATCCAGGAGGAGTTCCAGCAGCCCGACTCCATGATGCCTGGCGACATCGCCGCCTTCGACTTCCACGGCATGTCCATGGAGTGGGCGGACATCGTGCCCGGCAAGTACCTGGTGCAGTGGGTGGACACCAAGAACCCGCCCCAGGCGCCCGGCTCCTACGCCTTCCGCTTCCCCGGGATGCGCCACTTCGCCGCCGCCTGGTGCTTCTACATGGTGCCGTTGGCTGGTGGCCGCACCCGCCTGATCAACCACTGGCGTATCGGCTACGAGCCTGCCTCCCCGCTCATGACCGCCCTGAACTGGGTGAACATCGAGTTCATTGGCGGCTGCATGACCCACCTGCAGAACCTCTACGTCAAGCGGGTGCTGGAGTTCCGCAAGCGCCAGCAGCTCACCGGCCGCTTCATGCGTGGGATGCTCGGGGGCCTCTTCCTGCCCACCGGCACCCCGGCCGGCCGCCACGACGGCACCCCTCTGTTCGAGGACACCTTCACCCAGTGGTTCCGCTACGGCCGCTCCAACCCCGCCGTCGCCGAGATCCGCCCACCGGTCACCGACGACCCCACCTGGCCGCCCACCGGCCCCGGCACCCCCTGGGAGGCGGAGGTGGACACCAGCTACTTCGAGGGCTGGCGTGAGCCCAAGTTCTCCTGGGAGGAGCAGATCCGCCAGAAGCTGGAGCGCAGCTACCTGCCTGACTGGGGCAAGGAGCAGGACTGATGGGCGCCATCACCCCACCGGACTACCCGACCCTCTTCTTCTTTGAGACCGGCCAGTGGTGGGACTACGCGATGCTGGTGCTCGTGGTGGCCGCCCTGGCGTTCACGGCCTGGCTCGCCCAGCGCAGCCTGTGGGTGGCGCTGGCCGTGTTCGTGGTCGTCCCCGTGACACTGACCGTCTTCTGGTGGCCGACCTCGACGGCGGGGACGAACTCGGCAGGCTGGTTCCCGCTGGTCAAGCAGTACTCGGCGCTGGCCGGGTCGCTGAGCCTAGTGGCCCTGCAGGTGTTCCCGCGGCTGCGCCACAAGCACTGGTACCTGCTGATCCCGCCGCTGATCCTGGCGCTGAACATCGCCGAGGCGGTGGTGCGTGACTTCCAGTGCTACACGATCCACGGGGTGGACCCGACGCAGGGCATGGTGACCTGGGGCGGTCCCTGGAACATCATGAACGGCGTCGCCGGGATCCTGAACCTGCTGGCGATCTCCGGCTGGGTGGGGATCTTCGTGTCCAAGGGCAAGGAGCGGGCCCTGGTGTGGGGCGACCTGACCATCGGCTGGATCATCGCCTACGACCTGTGGAACTTCTCCTACGTCTACAACTGCCTGGCGGACCGGGCCTGGTACTCGGGGGTGGGGCTGCTGGCGGCCTGCACGATCCCGGCCTTCCTGCGGTGCGGCCGCGGCTCCTGGATCCAGTACCGGGCCTACACCCTGACCTTCTGGTCCGGCGTGGTGCTGACCTTCCCGCACTTCATGCAGGACTCGGCCTTTGCCCACCGCAGCGCCCACAACCCGACGGCGATGCTGCTGGTCGCGGCCGCCTCCCTGGTGGCGAACGCGGTGGTGCTGGTGCTGCACCTGCGCAAGGCCGTGCGCACGCGCCGCAACCCGCTGACGCAGGAGGTGCACGCCGATGAGCCGACCTACGTCTCCTGGGTGCGCGACCTGGCCAGCGAGGAGGACAAGGAGCTGATCGCGGCTCGTTTAGGGAAGACGCCTGCCGAGGCGGGCTTTACAGGCGCTTAGGCCCTGGCGGCTGCCTGCCCGCTGCTGCTGGGCGGGACGGCGCGGGCGCGGCTTTCCGTAGCGCCCGCGCCGTCCCCCTGGACTCTTAGTGGCCTGCGCACCAGAAGCACTTGTAGCGGCCTCGCCCCACCCACTGACTTGTGCATTTCGGCGCGAGTTGTGCCGGAATACCGCACCACTCGCGCCGAAATGCACAAGTGGAGGCGAGGGAGGTGTGCGCGCCAGGTCTGGCAGGACCACGCCGACGGCGTCGGTGCCAGCGACTGTGAACCTCTGGCGGGTGAAGGCGTTGGCCTGTGGACGATGTCCACAGCATCCGACAGACCGGGAACCTCTGGCGGGTGAGCGCGTCAACGATGGCCTGGGCTCAGGTGGTGTGGCGTCTGGCGCCGTGGGCCTTGAGCTTGGCGTCGATCCGCGCCCGCCCGGCCTTCCTCAGCGCGGCGGGGGGTGGGCCGGGCGCCACTCGACGAAGGCCCGCACCCAGGATCGTCCGTCGGAAGCTAATGTGCTATACTTCAACTAACCGTTCAGCCCGCCTCGACTCCGGTCGAGAGTGGGCTGGATTTCTTTCCGGCCCGGGAACGGCGATGTAACAGAGGTCAATCAAGCCTGCCACAACGATCGAGGAACAGATCAAGCTGCTTCAAGACCGCGGCATGGATATTGATGAGGCCCTGGCACAACAGTGGCTCACCAACGTGAGCTGCTACCGGCTCTCGGCGTACTGGTACCCCGCCCGCACACGAGATGAGCGGGGAGCAAGAAGCGACAGCTTCCATGAGGGCACAGCCTTCAAGGACGTGGTTGCACTCTATGAGGCTGACCGGAGGCTGCGCACACTCATCCACGACGGCATGGAGAGGATCGAGATCACCATGCGAGCCCGCATCGGCGAGCTCTTATGCGCTGACGACCCACTCGCCTACAACGAGCCGCACAGGTTCCGCAGCAACTTCAACCACGCATTGTGGATAGAGACTGCTCGCAGGAGAATCGACCGCGCGAGAGGCTGCAACGAGTCCATCAGGCACTACCGTGACGAGTACGGTGGCAGGCACCCTTTCTGGGTGCTGGCGGAGGTGCTGGACTTCTCTGACCTGTCACGCCTTTTCCAAGGACTGCATCCTCAGGGCCAGCACAGCATCGCCGAAGGTCTCGGCATCGTCATTGACCTTAGCGCGCTATCAATAAGCCAGCGACGCAGAGTTATAAGCAGCTCACCGTTTACTAGCTGGCTGGAACAGCTCACTATCCTGCGCAATACCTGCGCGCATCACGGCAGGGTGTGGAACAAGCACTTTATACCTGCGACCACGGCAGCACTACGCACCCAGCACGCGCTCTCCAGCCTTCCTGAGGGTCAGAGCGAACGGATCTTCGGATCCCTAACCGTTATGGCCTACCTGCTGCGCGTGACGTCTCCGGGGACGACCTGGCCCGAGAAGGTTGCCACCCTGGTCAACGACGACTTCCTCCCAAACCCTCTCGTGTCCCCCGGCAGCCTAGGTGTCCCAGCGAGCTGGAGCAGGCGCCTGTAGTTAGAAGAACCTGCCACATCCTCTACCCTTATCAACCTCTGCAGGCACCCCTTGTCAACCAGCTGACCAGAAGCTGGCTCAAGACCCGTAAAGGAGTCGTACAGCAGCCGTCCTTACAGGTGCTTCAGGGCCTCGCGGCGGCTCAACGGGGACAGGTCCGGGTGGCGCTCGACGAAGGCCCGCACCCAGGTGGGGTCCGTGCGGGCGTAGTCGCGCAGCGCCCAGCCGATAGCCTTGCGGATAAAGAACTCACGGTCATGCTGGTTGGCCTCGATAACCTCCGTGAGCAGGTCCAGGTCCGTGCGGTCCTTGTGCTGGAGCTGGCAGATGATGGCGCTGCGGCGCACCCACAGGTCGGGGTCGCGCGCCCAGGAAAGCAGGGTCCCACCCGCCTCCGGGTGCTCCAGCAGCACCAGCCCAACCGCGTGGCTGGTCTCGTCCACCAGGTCCCACCACTGGCCGGTGCGCAGCAGGCGCTCGTACAGGTCCAGGGACTGCAGCCGACCGGCGTGCGCCGTCGAGAGCCGGGCGCGGATAACCGACAGCACCGCGAAGCGCTCCTCACGGTGCTCCGCCTGGTCCCACAGGAGCCGCAAGGTCGTCTCCCAGGTGACGGCGTCCACCCACAGCCCCGGGTGCGCCCGGGCAGCGGCCACGGCGAGGGCCCGCACCTGGGGCACCCCCACCCCGTACATGGGCATCTCCGACTTGAGGTACCGGCGCTGCTGCTCAGCCCGCGCCGGATCCCCTGCCGCCGCAAAGTCAGCGCGCAGCCCGTGGATGAAGGCTCCCGCCTCCTCGGCGAGCCGGGTACCTGCCAGTGGACTCATACCGTCACGATAGCCGCTGCCGCCGCGTCATCAGCGCAGCTGCAGCTACGACGGCGGGGCACCAGCACTCCCCCGCCGTCGTCAGCCCGGGAGCCCACCCCTGGCCGGTCAGCGGCGGGCGTGCAGGCAGCGGTCAGAGCCCCTACTGCTACCCACCAAGAATCGGCCACGTGGTCGATCCGCATGATTCCGGGGCTCGCCCACCTGGAACCCCACCAACAGGCCCCGCAGACGCGCAACGGCGTCCCGCCAGGCCGGACCACCAAGCCAGCCTGCCAGGCCAACCCACCAACCAACGAGGACCAGCCCACCATCCTCGCAGAACGCAAGTAGTTGTCACTCTGGAAAGTGCTTGCTAGAATTCAGATCATAGGGTACCGCCCCTCCAGCACCAGCCACACCAACCCGCAGGAGAACACCATGGACACCAGCAGGACCCCAGGTCGGAGCACCTATCTCCAGGCCCCCGGGCGCATCTTTATCGCGCTGAGCATCGTCGCCGTCGCCGCCTTCATCGTCGTCGGTATCGTGACAAAGGACCCGGCGATACCCTTCATAGGCACGATCTGCACCGCTTCTCTCGCTGCCGTCCCCGCCCACCGCGCCCGTCAGGTGGAAGAAACAGCCAATGAGGTGGAAGCGGAGGCCCCCCTCCTGCCACCCACCCCCTCAGCCCAGCAGCTCGACGCCGCACAGGCCCGAGCCCTCCTCATGCAGGCCGAGCGCCTGGGCGCCTCCACCCGCTCACGCGCGAGCGCGGCCCCGAGCCTCTTCCTGCTGTCCCTGGGATGCCTGTGCTCGATGCTTATCGGCGCCCTGCACCTGGTCGCCCTCACCGATGAGAGCCTCGTGTGGCTACCGCTGGCGGTCTCCATGCCCTGGCTGGCTATCCTCCTCATCGCCTTCGGCGCCTTCCACCGGTCGGCCAAGGCGGGCTTCTCCACACGGTGGCTCCAGGTGATGACGGCCTGGGGCGTCCTGTGGCTGCTCATCATGCTCGGCATGACCATCCTGTGGAGGGGTGAGCTCTGGTTCGCCCTCACCGGTATCGGGGCCATCACCGCGGTGACGACGTGGGGCGCCTGGCGGGAGGCCCGGAAGTGAGCGCCGAGCAGCACACGCAGCACCCCCGCCATCGGCTCAACGACGCCCTTATGCACCCGGTGCGCTTCTCCCTGGCCGCTGCGCTGGCCTCCGCTGAGGAGATTGACTTCCCCACCCTGCGCGACACCCTGCAGGTCTCCGACTCGGTGCTCAGCCGGCAGGCCTCCCAGCTTGAGAGCCTCGGCCTGGTGCGCATCAAGAAGGGTTACGTCGGCAAGCGGCCCCGCACCTGGATGTCCTTGACCGCGGAGGGCCGCACCCAGTGGCAGGCACACCTGGAGGCCCTGCGCGCCATCGCCGAGGGATGACGGCGGCCGGAGGCGGGCGGGCGGCGCCCGTCTTCTCCCCGTCATCAGCGACGGCGCCCCAGGCAGGTCCTCGGTGGGCGCCCGCGCAGGCTCCCGCGCAAGCACCCGCCCAGCAGTTACCGTCTGCGGTAGCGCTCGGTGCGCAGCTCCGTGTAGCCGGGCCGGTCACCGTCCTGGTAGCGCCGCCAAGCATCCTCAAAGAGCCGCCGCATGGTGGTCAGGGGCACCACCACCCCCAGGTTCGGCGTCACCCTGGGCCCGTCGGACAGGTCGTAGAAGGGAGCCTTCCACACTTCCAGGGGCAGATGCGGGCGAGAGGCCTCCAGCCAGCCTCCCGGCAGGAACAGACGGCGTCCCGCCCGCTCCCGCTTGGCCTCTATCACCAGGCCCTGCTCCAGCAGCGGAGCGCCGGCGGCCAGCCGTTGCGCCCTGGTCCAGCCGTTCCACTCCTGCACGCGCGCTTCCGTCGGGTCGCTCAGGGCCAGCAGCTGCAGCCAGTAGCGGGCTGGGTCCTGCTCCAGGCCCAGCACCCGGGACACCTCGGCCACTACCTGCGGGGCGGAGGCCAGCGGGTCCTTCGGGTGCCCGGAAGCCTCCACCAGCAGGTCCGCGGCGATCTCGTCATAGGATCCCACCAGCACGTCCAGGCGGTAACGCAGCAGCGAGAACAGCCTCTCCCCGCCTGGCACCGCCGCCAGGATACGCCGGTCCTTCTCCCAGTCCCTGGACTTGCGGGGGTTCCACACCACGCCGCTGCTGGAGCCGTTCCAGGTGAGGCTCCAGCCTGCCACGGTGTCCACCGTCCCCTCAGGGGTGGTCTCGTCCACCTTAGGCAGACCCAGCACGGCCCGCAGCCCGCTGTCATGGTCTATGAGCTCCAGGCTGCTCCTCGCAGCGTGCTGGCGCATATCCGTGTAGACCTGCGCCAGCCAGGCGGCGAGGTCACTGCCGGGCCGAGCCTGCGTGACCGCCCAGAGCCAGATGTCCAGGTACTGGGTGTCCGGCTCCTCACCCAGGTCCCGCAGGCGCTGCGCCCCGTTCCAGGCGAAGGCGCTGTCGGCAGCGGAGAGGAGCTCTCCGGGCAGGTAGAAGGGGCGGGCCGCCCCGGACAAGGAGAGCCTGCTCTGCTCACGCCGCCAGGCGGCTATCACCGCCTCCACGTCCAGTCCCTCACGCACCAGGCGCAGCGGGTCCGCAGCCCCCGCCTCCACCAGGCGCAGCAGGGTCTCACGCCCCAGGCCATCCAGGAACTCGCGGCCGCTACGGGCCTCCTTGGCCTTCAGCCCCAGCAGCTCCCGCAGATCCTTGCCCAGGAAGTTGGCGGAGCTAGCCCACTGCTCCGGCAGTCCCGCCAGCAGCAGGGCGGCGGCGGCTGGCTCCCAGCCGGTCCCCTCCGCCAGGCGGGTCACCTTCTGCGGGTCCCACGGGGGTGCCCCCTGCTCCAGCAGCACCCGGAAGGCCTCCAGCAGCACCCCGGCCTCCAGCCCGCAGCCGCGCATCACCACCTTGGTGGGGCGCCAGTCAACGAACCTGGGTACGCCTCCGGAGGGCGAGTAGAAGCGGGCTGCCGTGGCCCAGGCTGCGAACACAAAGTTGCTGCCGATCAGGACGGCGGGCCCTCTTCTTGTCCTCACCACCCGGGCAGGCACCCCGGCAGCCTCGGGCACGTCCAGACCAGGCACGTCAAAGACGCAGCAGCTGGGTGAGTAGATGCCCGCGTCCACGACGTCGCCAAAGGCCGCCGCCGCCTGGAGGACCACCTTCCGGGGCGCCAGGGGGCGGGTGGCGGAGAAGAGCAGGGCCAGGGGGTGGGTCAACAGGTAGGCGGTGTTGAACCTCACCGAGATCAAGGGGATCTCCGCACCGGCCAGGCGTCTGCCGATGTCCAGGGTCCCCTCACGGTCAGTGGTGCTGTCCCCGGCGCCGGTGGCCCAGCCCATGAGGCTCGTGGAGGCCTCCCCCAGGAAGCTGCACGGTGCCTCCGGGGTGGCTTGCAGCCAGGTCTGGGGCTCGCTGACGATCCGCTTGACGCGCGCTGCGGCCCAGATGACGGCGTTCACCAAGTCTGCGTCCTTGCTCCGCAACAGCAGACTGGCAGCTAGGCGGGCCTTCCAGTTCAGGACCCGGGAGGCGTCCTCCTGGCTGCTGGAGTCAGCCCCGCTCTTGTTCTCCAGGTGCTTGGCTGCCGGAACCACCGCCAGCAGCATGGCGGCCTGGGCCGGGGTGACGGCCCGCAGGCGGGCGCTCACGGCGGCGTTACGCACCTGGAGCTGGTGCCAGCCCGCCCAGGGCAGCCGGTGCAGCAGGTGCTTACAGCCGTCGGCACCAGCGGCGGGTAGCAGGGGCGCCTGGTCCTCCTCCCGGCACAGACCGTCCCAGCTGGCGATCCAGGCGCCTCCGCCAGGCCGTTGCAGGCGTCCCCTCAGGAGACTGGTAGTGGAGGAGACCGTAGCCTGCCCGTCGGCGTCCAGGTACAGGTACTCGGCGTCGCGACTCAGGGCCACCCAGACGTGGCGTCCGGCCGCGGTGGAGAAGCAGGAGGCCGACGTCGTCGGGTAGGTCGGGCACCAGGTGGTGTTGTAGGGCTTCAGCTCCCAGCCCTCCCGCAGGTAGGGTTCCACCAGCCCCGCCAGAGGGCCGGGCAGTGACCGTCGGCCCTTGGTGCCGGTGTCCGGGTCCACCTCCCGGACCTCCCTGCCGTCCGCCCAGTAGTGGGTCCCCTCCTGGAACAGCCGGGAACGGTAGTGGAAAGGGTTCTCCAGGTCCCCCGGACGGACCAGGTGCGCACCCACCAGGCGCCCCTCAGGAACGGGCAGGGTCAGGGTGGACCGAGAGTCCTGAAAGAAGGGATCCAGATCACGCTCCAGGCCCGGTCTGGTGGACCACAGCAGGACCCGGGACCAGGATTCAATGTATGCGGCGCAGGCGGTGGCCTCACCTACCAGCAGGTAGTCCCAGTCCTCATGATGGCTGGCGTGCCGGGGGGTGAAGGTGGCCTGCGCGACCCGTTCCTGGCCGTCCACCCAGATCACACGTCCCGCGGCAGCGACGCCGACGGCGGGGAAGGACTCGTGCAAGGTCACCTCGCCGCCCAGCGAGGCGGCAGCCGTCTCCAGCGCGGGCCAGGTGTACTCAACCAGCAGGCCGTCACGCAGGACCCCGGCAAGCAGCGTGGGGGTGTCCAGGTGCCGGGTCAGCTCCGCCAGCTGCCGCGGGTAGGCGGCGCGCGCCTGCGGGGAGAACAGGGGTTGCAGGCGGAGGCACTCCTGGTGCACCTCCACAGCGGTGGGGTGCTCCCCCAGCCGCGACTCGTTCCACTGGCCCAGGAGCCTGCGAGCACCCGGGTGGGCGAGCAGCAGGTCCAGGTGCTTCTTGGCCATCTCACCTGCTGCGGGCGCCGCGATACCGGCGTGCTCGCTGTCGGCCAGGAACCCCAGGTCGGGCCGCTCCTCCGCCGCCACCCAGGGCTCCAGGTCCAGGCGCCCGTAGGTGCGGGACTCGTCAAAGACCACCCGTGCCCCCGTCTCCAGCAAGGCGTCCAGCAGCTCCGGCTGGAGGCGGTTCAGGAGGCTGCGGAGCCGGACCTTCTGCCCCGCCAGGCCCGGTAGGCGCCGGACCAGGAGACTGAGCCGACGGGGGTAGGCGGCGTCCTCGGTGTTCTGGAGCGCCCGGGTGTAGCGCTCTGCCCAGGCGCGTGCGTCAGAGCGCCCCTCCAGCAGCTCTGCCACAGCGCCCGTGTCCTCCAGCAGCCCCACCCAGTCGTCAGAGGGGACGGCGGCGGGGACCAGGGCGAGCAGGGCCTGCCTGGTCTCCGGCTGCTCGCGGACCAGGGCCACCAGTGGGGACTTAAAGCTCTTCCAGAAGGCCGCCGGGGCCTTCTCCAGGGCGGGGGAGCCGATAACCGCCTGCAGGAACTGTGTCAGCGCCTCCTGCTGGGGGACCTTGGCGGCCCGGGCGAGGCGGCGCAGGTCCGTGGCCAGACCCCCGTAGGGCGGCATGCCGCCCTTGACCCGCTCGATGTTGAGCCGCAGGAAGCTCTCCAGGGCGGGCTCCGGCGCCTGCCGCTCCAGCAGCGCCTTGGACTCCGCGCTCAGCTCCTTGGCGCTCAGGGCTCCCGCCAGGGCGAACTCCAGCATCGCCTGGCGGTGCCGCTCCTCGTCGACGGCCAGGTTGTGGACGCGCTCCGCCTCCCGGGCCTTGCCAAAGAACTGGGCGGCATAGTCACGGTTGTCGTGGCGCAGGAAGATGCGGGCCGCCTCCTCCAGGAAGGTCGGCAGGAAGTGGGGGGCGCTGTCCCCCAGCGTCTTCGCCAGCCGGTCCAGGCTGTCCTTGGCGTTGCCCGGCTTGGTCCGTGCCTGCTTCGCGACCCGCCGCAGGTCCCCCACCAGGTTCAGGGCGTGGTGGGCGTTCTGCGGGTCGTTGACTATGGGCCAGGCGGGGAAGCCGATGGCGCGGCTGCGCACGTAGCCGACGCTAGTACCCCCGGCTGGGGTGAAGAACAAGGTCTTCAGGGAGAGGTCTTCTGCCTCCACCAGGTTGTCCTGCACCAGGCGCACGACGGTGCGCCCGGCGAGGGCGGGGTGGGTGTAGGCGCGGGCCTGCAGCCCGGTGAGCTCCGGCGCCGCCGTGGTGGACACGCCCCCAAGAGCAGCCACCTGCGAGTCGTCAGTCATCTGTGTCCCTTTCCACGGTGCGTCCGGCGTAGACGTGGGCGGCCATGCGCACGCCCTCCGAGTAGGCGACTGGACCAACCTGTCCCACCGGCAGGACCCTGTCCGCGCATACCCAGTGCAGGTCCCCGGTCTCGGTCTCCAGCTCCGGGGCCTCCGCCCCGATCCAGTAGCGGGCGGTCACCAGCTCGCCGTCCTCGTGGACGGGGCAGACCACGTAGCCGCCGGAGACCTGGAAGCCTGCGGCCAGGGCGCGGCCCGTAGCGAAGCGCAGCTGCTTGAAGGTGCCACCGGACCAGTCCTCCAGGGTGGTGTGGTCGGCCTGGGCCGGGTCGGGGCGGTGCACCTCCCGGAAGAGCTGGTCGAAGCGCTGCTGAATGCCCAGCTCAGCGGCGAACTCCCGCAGTCCCTCCAGGTCCGCCAGGGTGGCGGGGTGAGGGATAAGGACCGTGGCGTCACTGATCCGGGCAGTCTCACCGTCCAGGTCCACCACGCCCAGGCCCGCCTCGTCGGCGGCGCGCAGGAAGCCTCCCAGAGTGCCGTCCGCGGTGGCGACGACGAGGTCGGTGAGCCAGGAGCGCCAGGCCTCGTCCGGCCACACGGCGGCGATGACGGCGCGCGGCACCGGCAGCGAGCGCAGGAGCCAGAGCTCCACGGTCTGCCCGGCCTCGACGTCGTGCTGGTGCAGGAATGACAGGGCGGAATCCAGATTCTTCCAGGTCTGGGTCTTCTTGGTCGCCGCAGGCACCGCCTTAAGCACCCTGCCCTTGCTGCTGCGGGCGACGATCCGGCCTGCCCGGATGCTCAGCTCGTGGCCGGAACCGGCGGGGATCCACTTCATCAGGGTCTCCTGCTCTGTGACACGACACTGGGGCAAGCCTGCCGAGTCTATCTGCTGTGGCACAGCCCACGGCTCCGATAGCCTGTCCGCACCACGGTTCCCGGCCCCACGCGCAAGCCCGTCCTCCCGCCCATTAAACAAAGGAGCCCCGATGCCTATCCCCTCCGCTCCCGGCGTGCAGCAGGTCCCGCCCCCCGAGCTGCGCTACGCCGAGGAGCTGGAGCGCCTGGCCCAGGTGCCTGGCCCCCGCCCCCCGGGCTGGCGCCTGACCCCCACAGCGGTGGTCGCCTTCGTGTGCGGCAGCAAACGCCTGCGGGTGAGCCGCAAGCTCGTGGGGGACCCGGCCCTGGTGGAGCGCTGCGTGGTCACCCTGGCCGGGGAGCGGGCCCTGCTGCTGGTGGGTGAGCCGGGCACCGCCAAGTCCATGCTCTCGGAGCTGCTGGCGGCGGCGGTGTGCGGCACCAGCGCCTTGACGGTGCAGGGCAGCGCGGGCACCACGGAGGACCAGCTGCGCTACGGCTGGAACTACGCCCAGCTGCTGGCCCGCGGCCCCAGCGCGGAGGCCCTGGTGCCCTCCCCGGTCATGTCCGCCATGAGCACGGGCCGGGTGGCGCGGGTGGAGGAGATCACCCGCTGCCTGCCGGAGGTGCAGGACGCGCTGGTCTCCGTGCTGTCGGAGCGGCGCCTGGCGGTGCCGGAGCTGGGCGAGTACGCGGTGCACGCCGCCCCCGGCTTCTGCCTGATCGCCACCGCGAACCTGCGGGACCGGGGGGTCACGGAGATGAGTGCCGCCCTCAAGCGCCGCTTCAGCTTTGAGACGGTCCGGCCGATCCGTGACGCCCAGGCGGAGATCGCCCTGGTCACGGAGCGCACCCGGCAGGTGCTGGAGGCTGCTGGGGCTCCCGTGAGCGTGGACGCCGTCGTGGTGGAGACCCTGGTGACAGCCTTCCGGGACCTGCGCTCGGGAGTGAGCCAGGAGGGCTGGGCGGTAGAGCGGCCCACCACAGTGCTCTCGACGGCGGAGGCGGTGGCGGTCTCGGGGTCCATCGCCCTGGCCGGGGCCTTCTTCCCGCACGCCCGCGACGGCGTGCGCCAGATCCCGGGCCAGCTGCTCGGGGCGGTGCGCAAGGACGACGCCGAGGACGGGGCCCGGCTGCTGGCCTACTGGGACGCGGTGGTCAAACGGCGGGCCGCGGAGGGGCGCCGCACCTGGAAGCAGCTGTGGGAGCTGCGTGACGTGCTGGCGGACTGAGCAGGCACCCGGTGGGCAACAGCGTGGAGCGGGAGGCGGCCCCGGGACCGGACGCCCAGGCGGCGGTCGCGGACCTGGCGGGCTGTCGGGCCCCGTTCCTGATCGGGGTGCGGCACCACTCCCCCGCCTTGGCGGTGGCGGTGCCCGCGCTGCTGGAGGACTTCAGCCCGGAGGTGCTGGGCGTGGAGCTGCCTGTGGAGGCGGCTCCCTGGCTGGAGTGGCTGACGCATCCCGCCACCACGGCGCCGGTGGCCCTGGCCCTGAGCGCCGAGGCCGACGCCGGGCTGAGCTTCTACCCCTTCGCGGACTTCTCCCCCGAGCTGGCGGCCCTGCGCTGGGCGCGACGGCGCGGCGTGCGGGTGGTCTGCCTGGACCTGCCGGCAGGCGTGCCGCCGCAGAAGAAGCAGGCCGGGCAGGAGAAGCAGGCCGGGCAGGAGAAGCAGGCCGGGCAGGAGGCGCAGCCGGACGAGGGCTCCGGGCCCGCCGGTGACCCGCGGGGGCGGCTGGCCCTGGCGGCGCGGGCGCGCAGCGAACCCACAGACTTCCAGGAGGGCTGGGACCGCCTGGTGGAGGCCCACGCCCCGGCCTCCACCCCCGAGCAGATACGGGTGGCGGCCCTGGCGCAAGGCTGGGCACTGCGCCTGGAGGAGGGGCAGCCTGACGCCCGCACCCGCGCCCGGGAGGCGTGGATGACGGACGTGCTGGCCCAAGAGCTGGCAGCCGGGTGCCGGGTGGCCGCCGTCGTCGGGGCCTTCCACGCGCCCGCCCTGCTGGCGCCCCGTCGGGCTGCGACGCTGCCACAGGCCTCCCCGGTGCGCTCCGCCCTGGTGGGCTACTCCTTCGCCCAGCTGGACTCCCGCTCCGGCTACCCCTCCGGTATCCGGGACCCCGGCTGGCAGCAGCTGGTGCACGACTCCGGCCTGGACCCACGGACGCTGCAGGAGCAGGCCACCCAGGTCATCACCGCCGTGACCCGCTCCCTGCGCGCACAGGGGCACCCGGCCGGACCCGGTGAGGCCACGGAGACCGCCCGCACGGCCCTGGACCTGGCGACCCTGCGGGGCCTGGCCGCCCCCTCCCGGCGGGAGCTGATCGAGGCGGTCACCAGCGTCCTGGCCCAGGGCGAGGTGCTGGGGCGGGGCCGGGCCGTGGCCCAGGCCCTGGAGCAGGTGCTGGTAGGGCGGCGCCAAGGCGCCGTCGCCCCCGGGGCACCGCGCTCACCGCTGCGGGAGGCCGTGGCCGGGGAGCTGCAGGCCGCCCGCCTACCGACCGCAGGCAGCAAGGAGCTGGTGCTGCTCCCCGCGCGCGGCGGCCTGGCCCTGCGCCGCACCGTGCTGCTGCACCGGCTGCAGGCGGGCGGCATCGTCTACGGCCACCTGCAGGAGGCCACCACCACGCGCGGCGCGGAGACGCTCAGCCAGACCTGGCAGCTGGCCTGGAGCGCCGCGACAGAGGCCAGCATCGACCTGGCTGGGGCCAGGGGGCTGAGCAGCGAGCAGGTGGCGACCACCAGCCTGCTGGCCCGCCCCGCCACCAGCCTGCCCGACGCCGTCGCCCTGCTGCGGGAGGCCGCCGCCTGCGCCTGCCCGGCGGCGGTGGAACGGGCCCTTGACCTGCTGGGCCCGCAGTCAGCCAGTGTGAGCTTCGCCCGGGCGGTCACGGCTCACGCCGCCCTGCTCGACGTGGCCCGCGCACACGTCCCGGGGGCCCAGTGCCTGGCCGGGTCGCTGCGGGAGGCGGCGCAGGCGCAGGCCACCGTGTTCACCAGCGCCGCCGTCCGGGAAATCAGGGGCGTGGCAGGCTCGGACGACCCGGCTGACGCCACCGCCCTGGCCACCTTCACGCAGGCGGGAACAGACTGCGGACTGTCCCTGACAGCCGCCCTGCGGACCCTGGTGGCGCAGGGCTCCCCCCTGATGCAAGGGGCCGCCACCGGGCTGCTGCTGGACGAGGCGGAGGTGGCGGGGCTGGTGGCCTCCTGGCTGGACGCTCCCACCCCACCGGCCCGCCGGGTGCTGCGCCGTCGCCTCACCGGGCTGCTGGCCGCCTGCGGGGCCCGCTTCGACACGGCCCCCGCCACCCTGGCGCTGGTGGAGCGGGTCGGTACCCTCCCGGACGCCGAGTTCACCGCCATCCTGCCCGCCTTGCGGGGCGGCTTCGACCTGCTCAGCCAGGAGCAGCGGGAGCAGCTGCTGGCAGGCCTGGCCCCGGGGCTCAGCCAGGGAGGGAGGCTGGTGCTGCCCCCGGAGGAGACCGTGGCCGTGGCCCAGCAGGACACGCAGGCGCGCGCCCGCCTGGCGGCCCTGGGGTTGGCGGACCTGGCCTTCAGCCCCGCTGAGCGCTGGCGCCTGGTGCTGGGCACCAGCCGCGAGCGCCTCTCCCCCACCGGGCGACGCCTGGCCTCCGCCCTGGACGAGCTCTACGGGCGGGAGGGCACGGACGCCCTGGACGCCCGCCAACGGGGCGTGGGCAACGGCCCCTCCCAGCTGGGGGTGCGCCAGTGGGAGGAGGAGATCACGGCCCTGTTCGGCCACGGGCAGATCGAGGAGGTCTTCGGGCAGGCGGCTGAGCGGGGCCGCGGCGACGTGCTGGAGAGGCTCAACCCCGATTCCGTGCGCCCCTCGGTGGATCTGCTGACCACGGCCCTGTCCCTGACCGGGGCGCTGCCGGAGGCGCGCCTGTCCCGGCTGCGGCCCCTGGTGGCGCGCCTGGTGGCTGAGCTGGGGCGGGAGCTGACGGTGCGGCTGCGCCCGGCGCTGACCGGACTGGCCGTGGGCCGCCCCACCCGGCGTCGCACCTCCCGGCTGGACCTGGAGCGCACCCTGCGCGCGAACCTGCGGCACGTGGCCAGCGTGAACGGGCGTGCCCAGGTGGTGCCGGTGCACCCCGTCTTCCACGCCGCCCAGACCCAGGAGGTCGACTGGCACCTGGTGCTGCTGGTGGACGTATCCGGGTCCATGTCCGAGTCGGTGGTCTACTCGGCGCTGACGGCGGCGGTACTGGCCCAGTCGCCGTGCCTGAGCGTGGACTTCCTGGCCTTCAACACGGAGGTCATCGACTTCACCGGGCAGGTGGCGGACCCGCTGGCCCTGCTGCTGGAGGTGGAGGTGGGTGGCGGCACCGACATCGCCGGGGCGGTGCGGCTGGCGCGCTCGCGGGTGCGGGTGCCGTCCCGCACCCTGGTGGTGCTGGTCTCTGACTTTGAGGAGATGGGCTCCCCGGCGGCCCTGGTGGCGGAGGTGGCGGCGTTGCACGCCAGCGGGGTGACCCTGCTGGGCTGCGCCGCCCTGAACGACGCTGGCACCGGGGTGTACAACGTGGGGGTGGCCGTCCAGGTGGCGGCGGCCGGGATGCGGGTGGCGGCGGTCTCTCCCCTGGACCTGGCCCGCTGGGTGGGCGACGTCGTCCGGGAGGGCTCGTGACCCGGATCAGCCCGGCGGTGCAGGCCGCGATCGTGGACGCCCTGAGCCCTCGGGTGCACAGGCGGGTGGACGTCTACCTGGCGGAGCCGCCGCAGGTCGGGACGGTGACGGTGGTGGGTGAGGCCACCGTGACGGTAGCCGAGGTGGAGGTGGTGACCAGCCCGGAGCAGGTCCGCTGCAACTGCCTGCTGGCGCCGCGCTGCGCCCACCGCGCCGTCGTCGCCCTGCTGCTGGAGCCCAGCGAGGCGGAGGAGGGGCAGGCGGCGGGGACGGCTGCCGGGGAGACTGCTGCCGGGGCCGGCTCGCTTGCGGGGACGGCTGCCGGGACGACGGCGGGGGCGGCTGCCGGGACGGGCTCGCCTGCGGGGGCGGCGGAGCAGGAGCTGCGGCTGACCGCCGCGCAGCACCGCGTGGCCACCGAGGTCCTGGAGCGCCTGGGCGGGGTGCTGCTGACGGGCACGAGCCGCCTGGGGGCCACCAGCCGGGCCGCGCTGGCCCGGGACCTGCACCTGCTGCGGGCGCACAGCCTGGTGACGGCGGACCGGGCGCTGACAGCCTTCGTGCAGCAGCTCGGGGGCGGTGCCCGGCAGCGTGCCCAGGCCCTAGCCACGGCGCTGCTGAACCTGCACCAGGTGGTGGCGCTGGGTGCGGGCGCACCGGTGGGCGACCTGTTGGGCTCCGCCCGGGGCAGCTACCGGGAGGTCGGCGCCCTGCGCCTGGTGCCACTGTACGCCGAGCCCGTGCTGGCGGCCTCCGGCTTCTCGGGGGTGCAGGTGGTGTACACCGACGCCAGCGGGGGCACCTGGTCGGTGGCGCGGCTGCGGCCCGGAGACGGCTCAGAGGTGCAGAGCGTCTACGAGGCGGAGAAGGTGTGGCAGGAGCTGAGCGTCCCGCTGCTGCGCCTGTCCCGGCACAGGCTGCTGCTGGCACGGGCAACGGCGCGGGACGACGGGCGCCTGGGGGCGGGGGCGCAGGTGCGGGCGAGCCTGGGGGCGGCCGGTACCGGCTGGGACCAGGCCCGGGCACCCTACGAGGTGGTGGAGGCGGAGATCAGTGGCGGGAACCGACGCGGCCTGAAGGTCGGGGGCCGGTTCCTGGCCCTGCGGGAGGCGGCGCGGGCCCGCGGGGCAGGGCTGGCCACGGAGCTGTTCGGGGCGGCGCGGGGCACCCGGGTGCGGTGCCTGAGCCGCGCAGGCGAGCTGCTGGGCCTGAGCGTCGTCTCCGGGATCATTACGGTGCCCGCAGCCCTGTCAGGCGTGTGGTGGCCGGGGCTGGACGTGGTGAACCGCTCCTGGGTGGGGGCGCTGCCGCCGGAGAAGCCGCTGCCAGAGAGCCCGAAGGCGGAAGACCTGTTGGCAGGGGACCACGGGCCGCAGGAGCCGCTGACAGAGGCCCACGGCCCGCAGGAGCCGCTGACAGAGACGGGGTGGACGGGGGACGGCCCGGTTGAGGTCCGCCAGGTCACGGCCCGCTGGTGCCAGCGGGTGCTGGACGCCGGGCCCGCCGTGCTGGCCTCGCCCGCCCTGGAGCGGGACCGGCAGTGGCTACGAGCGGCTGGGGCGCCTTTCGCGGCGGAGCTGCTGGGGGGCCTGGAGGCCGCCAGGCACGTGGGGAGCCGTCGCTTCGACGGCACCTGGCAGGCGGACGCGGCGGAGCTGCGAGGGGCCTGGCTGGCCCTGAGCCAGTACTGAGCGCGTACTGGGCAGGTACCGAACAAGTACCGGGCTGGGGCAGTGCCGGGAAGGTGCCGTGCGGCCTGGGCCGGGGTCCCGGCAGCCCACCTCCTGAACAGAACAGCTACCTGGGCCTGCGCGACGGGCCCCTGGCTGAGGCACTGGCCCCCGCCGGACTGATGCGGCGGTCCGCCCCTGGCTAAGGCGCTAGCACCCAGGCCTAGGCGGCACCCCACCTCTGGCTAAGGCGCTGGCTCCCTGACTGAGGCAGCACCCCCGCCCTGGCTCAGGCACTGGCTCCCTGACTGAGGCAGCGGCCCGCCCCAAGGCAGTCAGCGCCGTGCCCGCAGGTAGCGGCCCCGGCCGGTGAGGTCCTGGCCGGTGCGCACCTGCCTGAGTCCCGCAGCGGTGGCGACGGCGCGCAGGGCCGCCCCCTGCCCGGCGTCGTGCTCCATGACCAGCAGCCCGCCGGGGCGCAGGAGAGCAGCAGAGCGGCGGACCACCGCCGTCGGCACCGCCAGGCCGTCCGCTCCCCCGCCAAACAGCGCCCGCTCGGGGTCGTGCCGCGCGGTCTCCGGGTCCTCCACCGCCCCGGCGGGCACGTAGGGCGGATTCGACACGACGACGTCCACGGTGCCGTCCAGCGCCGCGAGGGTGGCGGGGGCGGTAGCGTCAGCCTGGACGACCTCCACCCGGCCCGGCGCCAGGCGCTCGCAGTTCTCCCGCGCCAGGGCAGCAGCCACAGCGTCGATCTCGACGGCGACCACCCGCGCCGTCGGCACCTCTGTGGCCACCGCCGCCGCGATCGCCCCCGAACCCGTGCACAGGTCCACCACCAGCGGCCCAGGAACCAGCGCCGCCTCCCCACTCACCGCACCGGACGCGGCCCGCACCGAGGCCCCGTCCGCGTCCCGGTGGCGCGCGGCCAGGTGGCGCGCGGCCCCGCCGTCGGCGCGCTCCCCCGGGCTCTCCGCCTCCCGGGCGAGCCCTCGCGCAGCATCGATCGCGGCACCGGCCACCACCTCGGTCTCCGGCCGCACGATGAACACGCCCGGGCGCGCCCGCAGCTCCAGGCCCCGGAACCACATGCGTCCGGTGATGAGCTGCAGCGGCTCACGGGCGGCCCGCCGTGCAACAAGCGTAAGAAAACGCGTAGCCTCCGCGGCCCCGACGTCGTCGACCATGACCAGGGGCCTGCCCACCACGAGATCGGCCAGGGCGCGGGCGTCACTCTCCGGCGAGCTCACCCCCGCCTCCGCCAGGGCCCGAGAGGCGTCACGGACCAGGCGGCGGAAGGCGTAGCGGCCAAGCGGCTGGGCCGAGCGCCCGTCCCGAAGACCTAAAAGAGCCTGCGGCCAGTCGCGGGGCGCACCCGCCCAGCCCTTCTCCTGGCTCCCTGTCACCCCTGGTCCCCGAAGGCCGCCAGCCGCTCGGCCTCGTCCAGGGCGATGGCGGAGGCGATGACGGGCCCCAGGTCGCCGTCGAGCACGGCGTCCAGGTTGTAGGCCTTGTAGCCGGTGCGGTGGTCGGCGATCCGGTTCTCCGGGAAGTTGTAGGTGCGGATGCGCTCGGAGCGGTCCACGGTGCGCACCTGGGAGCGGCGGGCGGCGCTGGCCTCGGCCTCCGCGGCGGCGGCCCGCTCAGCCAGCAGGCGGGCGCGCAGGACCCGCAGCGCCGCCTCCTTGTTCTGCAGCTGGGACTTCTCGTTCTGCATGGATACGACGATGCCGGTGGGCAGGTGGGTCAGGCGCACGGCGGAGTCGGTGGTGTTCACGGACTGGCCGCCGGGGCCGGAGGAACGGAACACGTCGACGCGCAGGTCAGCGGGGTCGATCTCGATCTCGCCGGGATCGTCGACCTCCGGCATGACCAGCACCCCGGCGGCGGAGGTGTGGATACGGCCCTGGCTCTCGGTGACGGGCACGCGCTGTACGCGGTGGACGCCGCCCTCGTACTTCAGGTGCGCCCACACGCCGTCGGGGGGCTCGGGGGTGGTGCGGGCCTTTATGGCCAGGCGCAGGTCCTTGTATCCGCCTAGGTCGGAGTCGGTGGCGTCCATGACCTCCACGGCCCAGCCCTGCCGCTCGGCGTAGCGGGTGTACATGCGGGCCAGGTCGGCGGCGAACAGGGCGGACTCCTCCCCGCCCTCCCCGGCCTTGACCTCGATGATGACGTCGCGGGCGTCGTCGGGGTCCCGGGGGATCAGGACGTCGCGCAGGTGCTCGGCGGCGGCGGTCTCGGCGGTCTCCAGGGCAGGCAGCTCGGCGGCGAAGTCCGGGTCCTCGGCGGCCAGCTCGCGGGCGTCGGCGGCGTCGGCGGCGGCGGCCTGCCAGCTGCGGTAGGCGGCGACGACGCGGCCCAGCTCGGCGTAGCGGCGTCCCAGACGGCGCAGGGCAGCGGGGTCTGCGGCGGTGGCCGGGTCAGCCATGTCCCGCTCGATCTGGGCGTGCTCGGCCAGCACCGGCTCGACGGCGGCAAAGTCCTCGCTCACGCTCTGCTCCTTGGGTCTTAAGAGTTTGTTGGGGGGCGCGTCCCCGGGGTGCCTAGCCGGACTGACCGGTCTCGCGGTGCATATGTCCCGGTCTCGCGGTGCATATGTCCCGGTCTCGCGAGAGGGGCGGCGAACAGGGGTGGGGACGCGACGACGCCGACGGGGTCCGGGGACCAACCGTCGGCGTCGAGCAGGCTGCTTACTTGGTGCGCTTGCCGTAGCGGGCCTCGAAGCGGGCCACGCGACCACCGGTGTCGAGGATCTTCTGCTTGCCGGTGTAGAAGGGGTGGCACTCGGAGCAGACGTCCACACGGATCTCACCGGAGGTGACCGTGGACTTGGTCTCGAAAGTGCTGCCGCAGGTGCACGTGACGGTAGTGGCCACGTAATCGGGGTGGATCCCCTGCTTCATGGTATCTCCTAGCTTCAGAGGGCACCGGGTCCCGCACGGGGTCGCACAGGTGAACCGGATACCAACAGCAGAGGATATCGGCTTCGTCGCCAGCCAACAACGGCCCCGCCCGAGCGGACTGGTGAGTTCAGGCACCTCAGAAGCCATTGATGTAACTCCAGTCACAGCAGTAGTAGTATGTCCCCGCCAGTGCCGCAGCCCTCCCCCTGCCGGCCGCGGTCCAGACCTACGAGAGAGGACCACCCAGATGCTCTACAAGTACCTACGCGCCAACCGTCACGGCGCCGTCCTGGCCAGCGCAGCCCTCCTGGTCTTCTTTGGGGTCATCTTCTACCAGGACCATCCTGGGAAGGCCGGGGTCATCATGCTGCTGGCAATGGTGGTGCTCGCCGCGCACCTGCTGGTCGGCCACCTGCTGAACGAGGCCCGCACCCAGGCCCTGGAGAAGGCGCTGAAACCCGTCAAGCCAGAGCAGGCCTGAGCCCCACCCCGGGGCAGGTCCGCGGCCGGGCCCGCCCCGGCCAGCTCCAGCCACCCCACCCCGGCAGGCGCCCGGACCGCACCCGACGGCCTGAGCCGGTGCGGGGCACCCCTGAGCCACTCTGCAACGCCGTCACCCGGACCGCACCCGCCAGCCCCGTCAGCAAGCCAGGGCCCTCCCGCTCACGGGAGGGCCCTGCTGCACGGTTGAGGCCTGGGCTGTGCCCGGCCGCCGCGGCTCAGTCGTCGGCGTCGGCCAGGGAGCTGCCCTGCGGCGTCGTCTTGGAGATGACCATGAGGAACTCCGCGTTGGAGCCGGTCTCCTTGAGCTTGCCCAGCACCAGCTCCAGGGCCTGCTGCTGCTCCAGCCCGGTGAACAGGCGGCGCAGGCGCCACATGATCTTGAGCTGGGCCGGGTCGATCAGGAACTCCTCGCGGCGGGTGGAGGAGGCCGCCACGTCCACGGCCGGGAAGAGCCGCTTCTCGGCCAGCTGGCGGGACAGGCGCAGCTCCATGTTGCCGGTGCCCTTGAACTCCTCGAAGATCACCTCGTCCATCTTGGAGCCGGTCTCCACCAGGGCGGTGGCCAGGATGGTCAGGGAGCCGCCGTTCTCAATGTTGCGGGCGGCCCCGAAGAAGCGCTTGGGCGGGTACAGGGCGGAGGCGTCCACACCACCGGAGAGAATGCGCCCGCTGACCGGGGCGGCCAGGTTGTAGGCGCGCCCCAGGCGGGTGATGGAGTCCAGCAGCACCACCACGTCCTGCCCCAGCTCCACCAGGCGCTTGGCCCGCTCGATAGCCAGCTCGGCCACGGTGGTGTGGTCGGAGGCCGGCCGGTCAAAGGTGGAGGCGATGACCTCACCCTTGACGGTGCGCTGCATGTCGGTGACCTCCTCGGGGCGCTCGTCCACGAGCACCACCATGAGGTGCACCTCCGGGTTGTTGATGGCGATGGCGTTGGCGATCTGCTGCAGCACGATGGTCTTACCGGCCTTGGGCGGGGAGACGATCAGGCCACGCTGCCCCTTGCCGATCGGGGAGACCAGGTCGATGACACGCGGGGTCAGGGCCTTAGGCGTGGTCTCCAGGCGCAGCTGCTCCTGGGGGTACAGGGGCGTGAGCTTGGTGAAGTCCGGGCGGCGCTTGGCCCGCTCCGGGTCCATGCCGTTGACCGTGTCCACGCTGACCAGCGGGTTGTACTTGACGCGCCCGGCGGCCCGGTTGCGGCGCCCCTGGCGTCCGGCGCCCCGGTGCGGCTGCTCGGACTCCCCGCCCTCGCGCACCCACCCGGTGATGGCGTCCCCGGGCCGCAGGCCGTAGTTCTTGATCTGCTGCTGGCTGACGTAGACGTCCTTGGGACCGGGCAGGTAGCCGGAGGTGCGCAGGTAGGCGTGGTTGGAGTCGGAGGCGTCCAGGATGCCCGCCACCGGCAGGAGCACCTCGTCCTCCCGGGGGGCGCGCTGGCCGCCGTCCTGGTGGCCCTGGTGGCCGCCGTCCTGGTGGTTCTGCCCGTTCTGGCGCTCGTCACGGCCCCGACGACGTCCGCGGCGGCGGCGTCCGGAGCGCCCCTCCTCCTCCCAGTCGTCCCGCTGGCCGCCCTGGCGCGCCTCACTGGGCTCGACCACGGGGGTGCCGGTTACGTCGGCCAGGTCACGCATCAGCGCGGCCTTGGCGTCCTGGTGCTCGGGGCCACCCTCCTGGCCGCCCTCAGCCTGGGCCCGACGCCGGCCACGGCGCGCACCCTCCTGGCGGCCCTGCGCCTCCTCGCCCCGGTTACGGCGTTCCGCCCGCTCGTTCCAGTCGGTGCGCGCCGGGCGCCGCTCGCGCAGGCCGCGCTCCGGGCTGGCAGCCGGCTCCTCCCCCTGGTCCCGCTCCCCCGCCTCCGGCTCGGTACGGGTCTGTGGCAGGTCCAGCAGCGGGGCGGCGGTGGGAGCACCGGCGGCCGCTGTGGCCCGACGGCGTCGACCGCGCCCGCCGACCGGCTCCGGGGCGCCCTCCGGGGCCGCCGTCGCAGCGGCAGCCGCCTGGCTCGGCTCGGCCGCGGAGGCTGCGGCCGGGGGCTCATCGCCTGCGCGGGCGGCCTTGATGGTGGCAACCAGCTCGCTCTTGCGCATCCGGGAGGTGCCTTTGAGGCCCATCTGGCTGGCGAGGCCCTGGAGCTCAGCCAGTCGCATGGCGGTCAGTGTGGTGGCTTTGGGGGAGGTCTCGGTCACGAGGGTCCTTACAGTGTGCTTTGGCTCCGGCAGATCCGGTGGCGTAGGGAGGGACCGTCCGGATAGGTCACGGGGAAGGTCCGGCACAGCGGGATCCCGGGGTTACACCACCGGTCCGAGGCTGATGCTGACGCGGGCCGCTACGGTCCTGACGCCAGGGAGAGTCTAACAGCATCCGGCAGCCTGTTGCATCCGGCTGCCAGCCGGAGCCACAGGCCCCTGACGGTCCCGGCGTCCTGCCAGGGCACCGGCCGACCTGTAGGTGCAGCAGCCCCCTGGCGAGGGCCTCACTCCCTCTGCGCAGCACAGGTACTGAGCAGCCTCGCGCCTGCCGGGCCAGGACGCCTGTCAGCGTGGGCTGCTGGCGGCCGGTCAGCCGCCTCAGGGCCAGGAGAGCAGCAGCGCCCCCACCGCACTGGCACAGGCCACCGCCACCGCCAGGGTCAGGGGCACGAAACGCAGCACGAATCCTCTGCCCCAGGCCCCGTACTGCATGGCCACCAGCTTGAGGTCCACCATCGGGCCCACCACCAGGAAGGCCAGCTGGGCTGTCGGGTGCACCCCCACGAAGGAGGCGGCCACAAAGGCGTCCGCCTCTGAGCACAGGCTGAGCAGCACCGCCAGCCCCGCCAGGACCAGCACCGCCACGGCCGGGTTCTGCCCCATCACGGACAGCCAGCTGCGCGGTGCCGCCACCTTTATCAGGGCCGCCGCCATGGCCCCGGCCGCCAGGTAGCCGCCAGCGCCCATCAGGTCGTGCACGGCTGCGGCACGGAACACCTCTGCCCGGCTGGCTCCGCCGTGCGTGTGGTGCAGCCCCTGCCCGCTGCCCTGCCCCCGCCCCAGGATGATCCAGACCCAACCGACCAGCACCGCGGCCAGCAGCGAGGCCAGCAGCCGGGCCCACACCATGGCCGGGTTGCCAGGGAAGGCGACGGCAGTGGAGACCAGCACCACGGGGTTCACGGCGGGACTGGCCAGCAGGAAGGCGTAGGCGGCCGCCGGTGGCAGACCTTGGCGGATCAGGGACTGGGCCACGGGCACCGAGGCGCACTCGCAGCCTGGCAGCAAGGTGCCGCAGGCGGCGGCCGCAGGCACGGCCAGCCGCTGGTCGCGGGGAGTGAGCCGACGCAGCAGGGACTGGGGCACCAGGGCCGCAACCAGCGCCGACACGAGCACCCCTAGCACCAGGAAGGGCAGCGCCTGCAAGGTGATCGCCACGGTTACGGCCGCCCAGGCCTCGAACGCTCCCCCGAGAGCCAACAGCCTGCCGGTGCGGCCTTGCAGCCCCAGGCACAGGGCCACGAGACCGGTGGCGGCAGCAGGGAGGAGCCAGCGGCCGGCGGCCGCCCGGCGAGCCACCTCCTGCGTCACCTCGCCGACCTCCGTGGTTGCCGGGGTCCGCGGGCTGGGTCCCGGTGCTGGCTGGCGGCCCATCACAGGTAGGGGGCCTGGGGCTGGGGCACGGGCTCCAGATGGGTGACCCGTATGGTGGGCAGCACCGTGCCCGACCTGGTGTCCACCACCCCGGTCACCTGGTACCAGCGGTCCGTCTGCGGCTCCTGGGGCAGGTCCTCCAGCACCACCTGGTAGGCGACGGCGTCGGCGGCGCAGCAGAAGATCTTGAAGCGGCCCAGGTGCCAGCCGCCGGTAGGGCCGGGCAGCGCCACTCCGAGCACGGAGACGGTGCGGCCCTCCAGGTCAGCCTTGTCCGCCAGGGTGTAGCGGTCGGCCAGCTCGTCCAGGGGCAGCTGGTTGACGGTGCCGGTGGGCAGCGGCGGGAGGACGGCAGCGCCGTCGGGGCCTGAGCCTGTAGTCGTGGCAACGCGCACCCGCAGGCTCTGCCGTCCGGTTCCTGGGGAGTCAGTGAGTCCGCCCGCTACCGCCGCGGAGGACATGTGCGCGGCTCCCAGGGGGCTGGGTGCGCACAGCACCACCAGGAGCAGGGGCACCAGCAGCAGCCAGGTGCTGGCACGGACCGGCGAGTGGGCACGGAGCACCTCGGGGCGGTCCAGGTCCACCAGGGTCCACAGGGACAGGACCACCAGGGCCAGCGCGGACACCAGGACCAGCGGCTGGAAGCGCGGCTGCAGGTACAGGTTGAGCCTGCCGTTCAATGACAGCACCAGGGCCGCCAGGCCCAGCACCGCCATGAGGGCAGCCGCCTGGACGGAACCTGCCGCGGCCCGACGCACCGGGTCCGGGACGGGCACCTGTAATGGTGCCCGTCCCGGACCCTGGGGCTGCTGGTGCCTGCTCATCCTGTCCTTCCTGCCGGGCCGGGCGGCGCCAAGTGGCGCGGGGCCCACCGGCCAGGCAGGCACCCTGCAGAAAGGTTAGCCCTGCTGCTCCCCCTTGCCCGTGCCCGGACTCAGGAGCTGCCCCATGGGCTTGAAGTCGCTCAGGGCGTCAACTGGCGCCTGGCGGCTGGTCTGGCCCACCAGCTGAGCCAGCTGCTTGCCCGCCCGCTCGATGCGGTTGGCCAGCGCCTCAGCACGATGCGTCTGGGAGCTGGTGTCCTCCCAGGCAGCCCCAAAGTCCTCGGAGGCCGCGAACACGGCGCTAGGTGCGGCCAGGGCACCCAGGTGGGCTACCAGGGGACGCAAGGCGGTCTCCGTGACCAGGCTGTGCCGGGCGGTCCCCCCGGTGGCCCCCAGCAGCACCGGGGCCCCCTTGAGGGTGCCCTCGGGCAGCACGTCGATGAAGGACTTGAACAGGCCCGAGTAGGAGGCCTGGAGGACCGGGCTGACCAGGATGACGCCGTCGGCGTCGCGCAGGTCCGCTACCACCTCCTCCAGGGCGGGGCTCAGGGCACCGCCGATGGAGGCGCCCGCGATGTCCACGGCCAGCGGACGCAGGCCGTGGGTCTTGACGGACGCCAGGCGGGAGCCTTCCTCCAGGGCCTGCCGGGTGGCCACGGTCAGACGCTCGGCGAGCATGGAGCTGGTCGAGGGGGTGCCCAGGCCTGCGTGCACGGCCACGATCCGGGCCAGCCGCCCAGCCTGGGAACGCTGCCAGGCGTCCTCGGTCACACGCGGCTCAGAGTTGTTGCTGGACGTCACAGGCGGACCTTCCTTCCGGTCAGGGGGTCGAACTCGTTGGTCAGCTCGAAGGGCTCTTCGGCTGGGGGCTGGCTGCCGGTAAGGGTCGCCAGGTGACGGGGGTGCAGCGGGGCGTCGGGCACGTCCTCGGGGCGTCCGCTCTCCAGCTCGGCACGCAGGGCGGGGACCACCTCGGTACCCAGGATCTCCAGCTGGCGCATGACCTCGGCGTGGGGGACCCCGCCCATGTCGATGAGGAAGGCCTGGCGCTGGTAGTCACCAACCACCTCACGGTAGCCCAGGTACTTCTCCACCACCTGCTCGGGAGTGCCGACGGCGAGCGGGGTGCTCGCGGTCATCTCCTCCAGGGAGGCGCCCTGGTAGACGTAGGTGTTGCGGAAGTAGGGGGTGTAGCGCTCAATGGCTTCAGCCTGGCTGGACCCCAGGAACACCTGGCCACCCAGCCCCACGAAGGCCTGCTCGGCGCGCCCGTGCCCGTAGTGCTCGAAGCGGCTGCGGTAGAGGTCCACCATGCGGCGCACGTGGTCAGCGGGCCAGAAGATGTTGTTGTGGAAGAAGCCGTCACCGTAGTAGGCGGCCTGCTCAGCGATCTGGGGGCTGCGGATGGAGCCGTGCCAGACGAAGGGGGCCACGCCGTCCAGGGGGCGGGGCATGGAGGTGAAGTCGGTCAGGGGGGTACGGAACTCGCCCTGCCAGTCGACGTTGGTCTGCTCCCACAGGGTCCGCAGCAGCTGGTAGTTCTCGACGGCCAGGGAGATGCCCTGACGGATGTCCTTGCCGAACCAGGGGTAGACCGGCCCGGTGTTGCCCCGCCCCATCATGAGGTCCAGCCGGCCGTCAGCCAGGTGCTGGAGGTAGGCGTACTCCTCCGCCAGGCGCACGGGGTCGTTGGTGGTGATGAGGGTGGTGGCGGTGGACAGCAGCAGGTCCTTGGTCTGGGCCGCGACGCTGGCGAGCAGGGCCACCGGACTGGAGGGCACGAAAGGCGGGTTGTGGTGCTCACCGGTGGCGAAGAAGTCCAGCCCGAGCTGCTCGGCGGCGATCGCCATCTCCACGGTGTTCTTGATGCGCTGGTGCTCGCTGGGCGCCTTGCCGGTGGCCGGGTCGGAGGTGATGTCCCCGACGGTGAAGATCCCGAAGTGCATACGGTTGCGCCCACGGGGGCTGCTGGAAGCTGTGGCGGTGCTCATGTCTCTCCTAGGGGGGCGCCCCGACAGGGGCCCCGGTCTGCCTACTTGGTACGGCACCCATAATAGTTGAGTACTCAACTACTTCAAGGGAGACCCTGGACACAGCTGGGTAACGAATCTGCCACCACCCTCGCCCGCGGCGTCCTGTACCCTCCCCGGTAGGAAACCGATCATGAGGAGATAACGGGCTATGCCTAGCACCCCCACAGGTGAGCTCCACGAGGTCGGAGTTGACGAGCTGTTCTTCTCCACCACCGACGACAAAGGCGTGATCCAGAGGGCCAACGACGTCTTCGTGCGGCTCTCACACTTTGACGCCAGCAGCCTCAGTGACGCCCCGCACAACCTGGTGCGGCACCCAGCCATGCCGGCTGCAGCCTTCCGAGTCATGTGGGACACCCTCAAGGCGGGCCAGCCCTTTGCCGCCTACGTGCGCAACCTGGCCGCCACCGGCTCAGAGTACAGGGTCTTCGCCACCATCACCCCGCTGCGCGCAGGCGGCTACCTATCCGTACGCTCCCGCCCCATGCGCCCTGACCTGGAGCAGACCGCCTACTCCCTGTACGAGCAGGTCCTGGACCTAGAGCACGCCACTGCAGCCAACGGCGCCAGCCGCCGTCAGGTCGCCGAGCAAGGTGCCACCAGGCTGGTAGGGCTCCTGTCAGAGTCAGGGCTGGAGTCCTACGAGTCCTTCCAGAACCTGGCCCTGCCCGCAGAGGTAGCCAGCCGGGAGGAGGCCAGCAGCGGGCTGCCACAACGGCCCGACGCCACCGGCCCCCTGGCCCAGGCGCTCAGCGCCGTGCACGCACTGAGCGCCGGACTGGACTCCTGGATGAGCCGGCTGGAGGAGCTCTCCGACCTGGACCAGTCCCTGCGCCGGGCCTCCAAGCGGCTAGGCCGTGCGGTAGGCACCGGCACCATCAACGAGCAGACCGTCAGCACCCTGGACCGCTCCGACGCCCAGGTGGCGACCCTGGCGCAGCTGCTGGACCTGTGGCTGCAGATGCAGGCACTCGTCACCCCTCAGGTGGCCCGCCTGCAGCAGACCCTGGCCCAGATGGAGACCAATGTGGGACGCACCCGGTTCCGCATCGCCCTGGCCCGCCTGCACGCATCCATGACCGCGACCTTCCTGGCCGAGCTGATCGACGCCGCCCAGGGCCCGCAGGAGCAGGCAGGCGGTACCAGCCAGGACACCATCTTGACCCAGGGCGCCGTCAACGACCTGGGCCAGGCCCTGCAGGAAGGGGTGGAGGACCTGGCCGCCCAGGCCGCCAGCTACCGTGACCTGGCCCAGCGGACCAGTGAGGCCGTCAGCCAGGTGGAGCGGCTGCTGACCGTGCCCCACCAGCTCCTGGAGCTGTGGACCAGCAGCCCGCGGGCCAGCGACCCGACGCTGGCCGACAGCGCCCGCTCCCTGACCCGGGCCGCCAGCACGGCGCTGTCCGACTCCGAGCGCATCCTCTCCGACCTGGCCGGGCTGGCCCACCAGTGCGCCGCCACCAGCGGCTCCGGAAGCACCGGCACCGAGCTGCTCGAGCTGGTCACCCAGGTTGGCGACGCCGTCGCCGCCACGGCCCCTCAGGACAGGTAGGCGCCCTCCAGGTCGATGGCGGGCTCCAGCACGCTCCAGCCGTGGCGCTCCAGGGCCAGGCGCGTGCCCTGCTCCAGACGGGCCAGCACCAGCACCGTCGGTCCGGCCCCGGAGATCACCGCCGGATATCCCTGGTCGCGCAAGGAGTCCATGACAGCCATGGAGTCCGGCAGCACCCGGCGTCGGTACTGCTGGTGCAGGCGGTCCTCGGTCCCGGCCATCAGCAGGTCGGGGCGGCCCGCCAGGGCCAGCATCAGCACGGCCGCCCGGGCGGTGTTGAACAGGGCGTCGGCACGCGGCACCGCCGAGGGCAGGACCTTACGGGCCTCCTCCGTGGACAGGCGCGTGGACTCCGGAGGCACCAGGAGGCTCACGGGCAGGGAGGCGTCCACAGGCATGGGGGCGGCGTGCGGGGTGCCGTCCATGTCGGTCCAGGCCACGGTGGCCCCACCGAAGACCGCGGGGGCGACGTTGTCCGGGTGCCCCTCAAACTCGGTGGCCAGGCGGAACACGAGCTCGTCGCCGAGCGCCTCCGGCTCGGAGATCAGCCCCCGGGCGAGCATCAGCCCAGCCACCGCGGCGGAGGCCGAGGACCCCATTCCCCCACCGTGCGGGATGCGGTTGAAGCAGCTCATCTCGAAGCCCGCCTGGGGGGCGCCCACCGCGTCCAGGCCCGCGCGCAGGGCCCGGACCACCAGGTTGGAGTCGTCCGTGGGAACCTGCCCCTCCCCCACGCCCACCACCTTGACGTGGGTGGACCCTACCACCGGGCGCACCGTGACCTCGTCGTAGAACCGGAAGGCCATGCCGAAGGAGTCAAAACCCGGCCCCATGTTGGCGGTGGTGGCGGGTACACGCACCGCGGCCCGCTCCTGTGACAGCCTGACCGACATGGTTCACAGCCCCTCGACGCGACGGACGGACACCACTGACTCCACCCGCTCCTCCTGCTCCAGGTCGCGGACGGCAGCGTCCAGGGCCCGAACGGGGGCCACGTGGGTGACGATGGTGACCACGGCGTCCTGACCACCCACGTAGCTGGACTGGCGCACCGAGTCGATAGACACCTGGTTGCTCGCGAAGACCTGGGCCACCGCTGCCAGCGCGCCGGGAGCGTCCACCACGCGCAGCTGCACCTGGTAGCGGGTCAGGGCGTCCTGCAGGCCGAGCACCGGCAGGGCCGCGTAGGAGGACTCCCGAGGCGCCTGTCCGCCGTTGACACGGTGGGCGGCGGCGGCCACGACGTCGGAAAGGACCGCGGAGGCGGTGGGGGCGCCCCCCGCGCCCTGCCCGTAGAACATAAGGCGGCCCGCGGCCTCGGCCTCCACCAGCACGGCGTTGAAGGCCCCGCGCACGGAGGCCAGCGGGTGGTCCTTGGGCACCAGGGCCGGGTGGACGCGCACGGAGACGCCCTGGGCCAGCTCGTCGTCACGGCGCTGGGCGATGGCCAGGAGCTTGATCTCGCAGCCGGAGGCGTGGGCCTCGCGGATGTCGTCAGCGGTGACGTCGGTGATTCCCTCCACCGCTACGTCGTCCAGCCCCACCCTGGTGTGGAAGGCCAGGGAGGCGATGATGGCGCACTTGGCAGCGGCGTCCAGGCCCTCGACGTCGGCGGTGGGGTCAGCCTCCGCGTAGCCCAGCTGCTGGGCGGTGGCCAGGGCGGCGTCAAAGGACAGGCCCTTGGTACTCATCTCGTCCAGGATGAAGTTGGTGGTGCCGTTGACGACGCCCAGCACGCTGGTCACCCGGTCCCCGGCCATGGACTCGCGCAGGGCGTAGACCACGGGGATCGCCCCGGCCACGGCGGCCTCGTAGTAGAAGTCCACCTGGGCCTGGGCGGCGGCGGCGTAGAGCTCGGGGCCGTGGGCGGCGATCAGGGCCTTGTTGCCGGTTATGACTGAGGCCCCGGCGCGGAAGGCCGCCAGTATCAGGGTGCGGGCCGGCTCGATGCCGCCGATCAGCTCAATAACCAGGTCGTTGCCGGTGGCGACGGCGGTGGAGTCGGTGGTCAGCAGCTCGCGGGGGACGGCGGGGTCACGCGGGGCCTCCAGGTCGCGCACGGCGACCCCGGTGACGTGTAGGCGGGCGCCGGAGCGGGCGGCGAAGTCCTCGGCCCGCTCCAGCAGCAGGCGCACCACCTGGCTGCCGACGGTGCCCGCGCCGAGCACACCGACCTTGAGCACCGGGCGGTCCACCAGCAGGGGGGCGGGGGCTGGGACGGGGGCAGCCGGGATAGGGGCTGGGACGGGGGCGGCCGGGATGGGGGCGGTAGGGGTGACGCCGGTTGCAGCCGTGGTGCCGGGGGCGGGGTCAGGGTCAGGGGCGCTGGAGGCGGGCGTGGCGCCGTCAGCAGCTGCAGCGCCGGTTGCAGCCGTGGCACCTGAACCAGCAACGAGGTCAGGGACGGCAGGGGTGCCGGGGGCAGCGGAGCCGGTGCGGGACTCAGAGGTCATGTAGCCACCTTGCGTCGTGGGGGCCGCCCGGGTCGGGCGGGGTCACAGGAGCCAGCATAGGTGCCCTCCCCGGGCAGTGCGGACAGCGTCCACTCACCTGGGCCTGGCCCTGAGCACCAGGCACCCGCCCTGGGGCGGTGCGGTCAGCGTCCACGTGCCCGGAGGGGCGTTTAGCCGGCACTGGGGCCGCGGCCCCTTGCGGGCGGCTGGGGCAGGGCTTCCGCCTCGGCGCGCAGGAGCGCCGCACGCTCGTGGTCACCGCGTGCCTCCACTTGTGCATTTCGGCGCGAGTGGTGCGGTATTTCGGCACCACTCGCGCCGAAATGCACCAGTCGTGGTGGGGTGGGCACGCCCCGCCGTCGCCAGCCACCCACCGGCCAGGCGGCCGACGTCGCCCGGCAGGCAGGCCTCACCACCCCACCACCGTCAGGCAGGCACAGACCGGGGCTCCGCCGTCAGTCACCCTCCAGGCGCAGCAGGTCCTCCAAGGTCTCCGGGCGCAGCACCCAGCCCTGCTGGCCGTCAGCCACCCAGGCCACCCCCGGACGAGTAAACAGGTTGTAGTTATTAGCCATCGAGCGCCCATAGGCACCTACCGCGGGTACCGCCAGCACGTCCCCCACCGCCAGGTCCACAGGCAGGTCCACGTCCCGCACCACCACGTCCCCGCTCTCACAGTGCTTCCCCACCACGCGGGCGCGCACCAGCCCCACAGCCGGGTCAGGCCGGCGGTTGGCCAGCAGGGCCGTGTACTCGGCGTCGTACAGGGCGGGCCGCAGGTTGTCGCTCATGCCGCCGTCCACGCTCACGTAGACCCGACTGGCCCCCTCCCCCAGCTGGACCGTCTTCAGCCCCGTGACGGTGTAGAGCATCACGGTGGTGGGGCCCACCACGCTGCGGCCCGGCTCCACCGAGACATGGGGGACGCCGTCGCCCAGCTCAGCGCAGGTGGAGCGGACCACCTCCGCCAGCGCGCGGGCCACCTCCGCGGCACTGGGGGCCACCGGGTCGGCGCCCGTGTAGGCGATGCCGGGGCCGCCCCCCAGGTCCACCTCCGGGCACAGCCAGCCGGTGGCCGCGGCCAGCTCGTGACGCAGCCGCAGCACGACCTGGGCCGCCTGCCGGAAGCCGTCCAGGGCCAGGATCTGGGAGCCGATGTGGGAGTGCAGGCCGTGCAGCTCCAGCTCGGGGGCCGCGATGATCCGCTCGCAGACCTCCCGCGCCTCCCCGGAGGCCACCGACACCCCGAACTTCTGGTCCTCGTGGCCGGTGGAGATGTGCTCGTGGCCGCCCGCGTGCACGCCGGTGGTCAGGCGCACCATGACCTTGCCCTGCTCCTGGGGGCCGTAGACCCCAGCCTGCCGCAGGGAGCGGACCGCGCAGGCGGCCAGATCGACCTCGGCGGCGGAGTCCAGCACCAGGTGCCCCACGCGGTGCTGCAGGGCCACCCGCAGCTCAGCCTCCGTCTTGCCGTTGCCGTGCAGGCCCAGGCGGGTGGCCTGGGTGGGGGCGTCCTGCAGGGCAGGCGGCACGCCGTCGACCTCTTGCAAGGCGCCCTGAGCGGCGGCGGTCTTCTGCGCCGAGACCGGCACGCCGTCGACATCCTGCAGGGCGGCCAGACCCACTGCCAGCTCGCAACGGCTGGCCGTGTCGATACCCATGCCCTCCTCCAGGACCGTGCGCGCCACCCGGGTGGTGAGGAAGGCCTTGCCCGCATAGAAGGCGCTGCCCCCACCCATCCCGTACCGGGGCCAGAACTCCTCCTCCATGGCGGCGGCCCAGGCGGCGGCGCGGCCACGCAGGTCGGCCTCGTCCAGCACGAAGACCGGGGTGGGGGCCTGCTCCAGCACCTGGGTGAGCGTGCGTCCACCCAGGGTCAGGGCGCCGTCCGGTCCACGGCGGACCGTGGTGGGCCACAGGTCCGGGCGCTCCGTGGGCTCGGGGGCAACCAGGCTGCCCAGGGGCGCTTCTCCGGCGGCGACGGCGGGGTTGGTCATATCTGCTCCTGCGCTTGGTCCTGGTCCGGGGGTCTGGTCCTTTCTACAAGCGCGCCGTGCAAGGGGACAAGCCTTGCCCGGAAGCTGGGAGCCACCGCCTCTCTCGCGAGACCGGGACATCGGTACCGCGAGACCGGGACATATGGCTCACGAGTTCGGTAAGGGCGGCCTTACTTGCGGACAGCGCGGCCCGGTTCCTGGCCGTCGAGGCCATAACGAGCCCGGGCACGGTCAGCCCCACGTCAGACGAGATGGTCCACGCCTTGCAATAGCCAGAGAAGCGACTGGCAACCTGAACCTGCTCTGGTAGCTACTGCCTGCGGTATGCGCCGTGAGACACCATCCCGGCCTGGCCTTGTAGACCGAGCGCCTTAGACCAGCGTCCGTGCAACGCGAGGGGTTGACGTGGGCCTAAACATGGGGCGTGCCAAAGACTACAAGTCTGTACCACGCACTAGGGACTGACGGCGCCCGTTAGAGCGCGGCCCTGCAGGCCCCAGCGACCATAACAACGTGCGCGAGTGCCGACGTCGTCGCAGTTGCACACAGAAAGCACCACACAAAGCAGGCTACGAAGATTTGCCCTTGCAATCACGCTCATCGTGCCTCGCCCTGCTTCTGCCTGGACAGTTCCCGCACCCGCCTAAATGTGCAACGGCAACATCGACGCACATCTAGCGACGCCTCCCCTGCTGCACCCCAGTCGGAAACGTTGAAATTTCAGTACTTTATGCACAGCCCAGTAGCCTCACGTGTGCAACGCACGGCCTCTGCAGCACCAACGACGTCGCCCCTTGCACGCCCCGGGGATTCCCCAAGAATGCCCCAGAAAACAGCAGCCAGATCCGCACCCCGGGCGGCACCAAGCCGGGAGAGGATAATTTGTTCCCGCGCACCCCCGCGAATTACTTGCGTACAAAACCGTGAACGCCCCCAACCCCAGCCAGACCAATCAGGAATCCACCGTCATTCCCACCGCCACTCGGCCAGCAGCGGTCCACCAGCCTCAAACCCGCCCGGCACAAGCCATTAACGGCCAGTTACACAAGCAGCTACCTAACAAACAGGGCAACAGCACAAGCCCTCACCCCGCAGGCAAGGTAACCCTTACCGGTCTCGTGAGCCATATGTCCCGGTCTCGCGGTACATATGTCCCGGTCTCGCGAGAGGGACGCTATGCCCCCCGCCGGGGCTCACATGCGCTCGGGGGCGCTGACCCCCAGCAGTCCCAGACCGTTGGCCAGCACCTGGCTGACTGCGTCGTTGAGCCACAGGCGGGCCACGTGACCGGCGTCCACGGCGTCGTCCCCCCGCGGGGTGACGCGGGTGGCTGCGTACCAGGTGTGGTAGGCGGCAGCCAGCTCCTCCAGGTAGCGAGCCACCCGGTGCTGCTCGCGCATCTCCGCCGCCTGCGCCACGATCGCGGGGAAGCGGGCCAGCACCCCCAGCAGCTGCGAGTCTGCAGGAGCGTCCAGGGCCGCCGGGTCGAAGCCCGCCTCCCGGCTGACCCCGTGCGCGGCGGCGTTGCGCGCCACGTTGCGGGTGCGGGCGTGGGCGTACTGCACGTAGTAGACAGGGTTCTCGTTGCTGGCGGAGGCCAGCACGTCCAGGTCGATGTCGATCATGGAGTCCATGGACACGCGCGCCAGGGCGTACCGGGCCGCGTCCACCCCGACGGCGGAGACCAGGTCCTCCAGGGTCACGATGGTCCCGGCCCGCTTGGACATGCGCACCGGCTCACCGTTCTTGACCAGGTTGACCAGCTGACCGATCAGGATCTGCATGTTCTTGCCCGGCTCGTCACCGAAGGCCGCGCACATGGCCATCATGCGCCCGATGTAACCGTGGTGGTCCGCACCCAGCAGGTAGATGGCGCAGTCGGCGCCGCGGGAGCGCTTGTCCAGGTAGTAGGCCACGTCGGCGGCAAAGTAGGCGGCCTGGCCGTCGGACTTGATCAGGACGCGGTCCTTGTCGTCCCCGAACTCGGTGGTGCGCAGCCAGGTGGCCCCGTCCCTGTCCTCGATCATGCCGCGCTCACGCAGCTTGCCTATGGCCTTGGTGACGGCGCCGGACTCGTGCAGGGAGTCCTCGTGGAAGAACACGTCAAAGTCGGAGCTGAAGGCGTGCAGCTCGGCCTTGATGGAGGCGAACATGAGCTCGACCCCGCGCGCCCGGAAGACCTCAGCGGCCTCAGCATCAGGCAGGGTGGCAGGCTCGGGGCGGCCGGCAGCGCGCTCGTCGGCGGTTACCTTGGCAGCGATCTCGGCGATGTAGGCGCCGCCGTAGCCGTCCTCGGGCGTCTCCTGCCCGCGGGCGGCGGCCAGCAGGGAGCGGGCAAAACGGTCGATCTGCGTGCCGTGGTCGTTGAAGTAGTACTCGCGGGTGACCCGGGCCCCGCAGGCGCTGAGGATACGGGCCAGGGAGTCGCCGACGGCGGCCCAGCGGGCCCCGCCCAGGTGCACAGGTCCGGTGGGGTTGGCGGAGACGTACTCCAGGTTCACGTGCTGCCCGGCCAGGGAGCTGTTGCGCCCGTAGGCATCCCCGGCCTGCAGGATGGTGCGGGCGAGCTCCCCGGCGGCCCCGGCGTCGAGGCGGATGTTGAGGAACCCGGGCCCGGCGACCTCCACGGAGGCCACGCCGTCGACCTGCGCCAGGCGGTCCACCAGGGTCTCAGCCAGGGCGCGTGGGCTGGTGCCTGCCTTCTTGGCCAGCTGCATGGCGACGTTGGTGGCCCAGTCCCCGTGCTCCCGGGAGCGCGGGCGCTCGACCTTGGGCAGGGGCACCTCCTCGGCGGGGAGGCTCAGGGAGCCGTCCTGCACGGCGGCGGCCAGGACGGTGCGGATCGCTTCAGCAAGCTCTTCTGGGGTCACGGCGGGAGTTTATCTGAGGGACTGCGTCAGGCGTCCCGACGGCGGCCCCATGTGTCCAATATGGCGCGGGGCTGGGCGCGTGAGGGTGGCCAGTGGGGACGACGACGGCGCAGGCGGGCTGGTCAACCGGCCCGTAGGCGCAGCACCGTGTTCATCATCACGGTTTTGTACTGGGGCAGTTGAGTTGCGCTCCAGAGCGCAGACGCTGGTAGGGTGCTGCCTCGGGCCCCGGTAGCTCAGTGGATAGAGCGTCTGCCTCCGGAGCAGAAGGTCGCAGGTTCGAATCCTGTCCGGGGCACCAGCGCATAGGGTCGGAATCCTCTGGTTCCGGCCCTTTTGCGTGCTCGGGCGTGCGCTCCGAACGGCCAGGCCCCGAACCTCGGACACGTTTGACAGACGGACGCGCCTTCGCCGTCAGGACGCGCCTCCAGCACCTGCGGCAGGCCCTCAGACCGCCGCCAGCTGCCTCATGCGCGCCAGCGCCAATGACGGTACGTCGGTTATGAGCGCGTCCACGTTCATCCGGGCCAGGCGCTCCATCTCGGCGGGGTCGTCCACCGTCCAGACGTGGACCTCCAGGCCCAGCTGGTGCGCGGTGGACACGAAACGGCTGGTAACCACCGGGACCCCCAGGTGCACGGTAGGCACCTGCACGCAGTCCACCCTGGACCGGTCCTGGGTCCAGCTCCAGCGGGTACGGGGCAGCGGCAGCCCGGACTCGGCCCGCAGCAGCAGGCCCGCCACGTCGCTGACCCCAACCGAGGTCGTGGCCCGCGGCTCCTGGCGCCGCAGCACCGCCAGGCGCCGGGCCGAGAAGGAGGCAAAGCGCACCCGTTCCAGGGCCTCCGTGGCCCGCACCACCTGGAGGGCCGGCTGCACCACCTCGGGGACCTTCAGGTCCATGTTCAGGTGCAGCTGCGGGAAGGCGTACAGCACGTCGTCGAGACGCACAGGCGGGCGGCCGTCCCCCGCGTCCTGCTGGGACAGCTCTTTCCAGGTCTGCTGCCCTATAGGCCGCGCCTGGTCACTGACCCGCTGAAGGCTCGGGTCGTGCCACAGGACCACGACGCCGTCGCTGGTCACGTGCAGGTCGGTCTCCAGCCACTGCAGCCCCAGCCCTACCGTGTGCTCCACAGCGGTCCAGGTGTTCTCAGGAGCCTCCTTGCCGCCACCACGGTGGGCGACGACCTCGGGTACCTTCCGCTCCCGCCCTTGCGGGCGTCCACGTCGCAGCATCTCCTGGGCTCCTGGGTGTCACTTGCAGTCGGAGGACAACTCTACGGCACCCCGGTCCCGCAGCCACTGACCGGGCTCGATGGCAGAGCCGTCCTCCCAGTCGTCGGCGGTGCGGATCTCAAAGTGCAGGTGGGCGCCGGTGGACTGCCCGGAGGAGCCCACACCAGCGATCAGGTCACCGGCCTTGACCTCCTGCCCCTCGGACACGTAGATCCCGTCCTGGTACATGTGCAGGTAGCGGGAGTACCAGACCTTGCCGTCGACGTTGTGCTGGATCGTGATGGTTCCCATGCCCGCGACCATGCGCGCGGTGGTGACCTTGCCGTCAGCCACCGAGTAGATGGGGGTACCCACGGAGGCCGCCCAGTCCTGCCCGGCGTGCAGGCGCATGTAACCCAGGGTCGGGTGGACGCGGTAGCCGAAGGGCGAGGAGACCACGTAGCTGCCAGCAATCATGGGCATGTACACGTCCGGCGGCTGCACGAAGGCGGCCGCCTCCCCGGAGGCGCCCATCTTGACGGCACAGCTCTGTGAGGAGTTGGCGTAGGCCTCCTTGATCCGCGCCAGGGTGGCGGCGTCAGGGACGTTGTTCAGGGCCGCGTTGGAGGAGGTGTCCACGTCGGCGTCGGAGCCCAGGATCGGGGCCGCCAGGGACGAGCCGGTGGCCTGCTGGGAGGCCTGGGCGGAGAAGGCATGTCCGGTACGGGGCGCGGCAAAGCTGGTGATGTCAGGGACCCGGCCCGTCAAGGGGATGACGATGGTGAGGACCCCCAGCACAGCCAGCACCGAGGCCCGCCCCAAGGTGCCGATCCCGGTGGGGCGGGGCTTGCCTGCACCAGCCAGTCCCCCCCGGGCCCAGGCACCGCCAGCCCCCAGGCGGGGCCGATAGCTGCGGGGCAGCGAGTCGGCGTCCTCCCCGTCGACCTGGCCGGGGCCGTCCGGCTCCGGGGCGGCACCGGCTTCAGCCGCCACGGCGGCATCCGGCTCCGACGTCGCCCAGGTGGGACGGGGGCCGACCTTGGCGGCGGCAGCACGGGCCGCGGGCCCGGCGGTCAGCTCGTGGGAGTGGATGACGGTGGTGGTGGCGTCCTGGTCCTCGGCTGCCGCGGGGATGTGGGTGACGAAGCGGGAAGCGGTCTGCGCGGAGACGGTGTTCGGCTTGCGCACCAGACGGCGGGCCACGGACTGGGCCCGACCACGTCGCCTCCCCGCGGGTTGGCCGGCCTCCTGCGCCGCCAACCGGGGATCAGCCTGCGCCTCTACAGCCGAGGCAGCAGCCTGTGCCCCTCCGACCGGGGTGGCCGACGGACCGGGGACGGTAACAGTCGTCTGGCTGCTACCGAAAGCCGGTTGTGAGTCGGATCCCGTCCGGGCCTTGGAGCGGCTCCGCCTGGATACAGAGCCAGCCTGGGCGGAGCCGGTCCGGGCTGAGGCTCCGGCCTCTCCCCGGGCGCTGCCAGCCTGGGCCACGCTGCTGTGGTTCTCCTGGGCAGTCCCGGTGCCGCGACCACCAGGACGTGTTCCTTTGCCCGCACCGGCACCGCCCACACTCGTTCCACCTGCTCCGGCGCCACCTGTGTCGGGACCGTCAGCGGTGGTGTCGCCGACAATGCGACCGTCAGCTGAGCCACTGCTGGCACCAGCAGGACCGCCCGGGCGCGAGTTGGCACCACTCCGGTCGGCCCTGGCGGGCTTGCGCCTCCCAGCCGGGCTCGTGGCGTTGGGCGGGACCACAAAGCGACCCACCCCACCGTTCTCAGCCTCCGCCCGGGCAGCAGCCTCCTGCGCCGCGGCTGCGGCGGCCTCCTGCTCAAGCTCCTTGGCGGCGGCGGCAGCGCCTGCCCGGGCGATGGCGGCAGTGCTGCGGTTGGCGGTGGTGGCGTCCGCCGTCGTGTCCTCAGAGGTGGCGTCCAGGGTAGCGTCATCGGCACGCTCAAGACCGGGTGCTACGAGGTCCCCCTGCCGTGAGCGCATCTCGGAGCGGCGTCGTGCGGCTGCGGCCAGCGCCTCTGCCTCCGCCTCCTGGCGGAGCGCAGCCTGGGCGGCGGCTCTCTCAGCTTCACGGCGCTGGCGCCGGGTCATGGGCTTGTCTGACACGCTGCGGACTCTCCCAGGTCAAGGGTCACAGTAACGGCAGGGCCCGGTGGGGCCCAATGGGCTTTGACATTAGTTAGTGAGACAGGGGCGTACCAGGACCTCGGTCACATTGACCACAGTCACGCCCAGGTTTCACAACTGTCACACAATAGGCTCTCAGTCTTTTCCTAGACAAGGTCTCGGCGCTGGTGCTCCTCACGCTGCATCGCGTCATGGACCTCCCCAACCAGCTCCTCAATGATGTCCTCCAGGAACACCACCCCCAGCAGCCTACCTGCCTGGTCCTCTACCCGCCCGAGATGGGCACCGCTGCGCTGCATGGCCAGCAGGACCTCCTCCACCTCGTCGTCGGGGCGTACACACACCATCTGCCGGAGCAGCCCGCCAGGGACCGGGGCGTGGCGCTGTTCGGCGTCGGCGTAAAGCACGTCCTTGAGGTGCAGGTAGCCCACCACCTCCCCGTCAGCCTTTACCGTGGGGAAGCGAGAGAATCCAGTAGTGGCCACCGCGTGCTCGACGTCGGCAGGCGTGGTATCCACCGGGAGGGAAACCAGGTCCTTTACCGGCACCATCACGCTGCCAGCGGCCTCCTCCGAGAACTCCAGGGCGGTGCTCAGCAGGCCGGTCTCGTCCTCCAGCACGCCTTCGGCGGTGGAGCGCTCCACGATCGCGGCCACCTCCGCGGCATTGAAGGCTGCCGGGATCTCGTCACGCGGCTCCACGCCGCACAGGCGCAGCACCCCGTTGGCCAGGCCGTTCATCCCACTGACCACCGGCCCCAGCAGGCGCGCCAGAGCCACCAGGGGCGGGGCCAGCCAGCGCACGGCGGTCTCCGGGGAGGTGATGGAGATGTTCTTGGGGACCATCTCCCCGGCCACCACGTGCACAAAGACCACCAGCACCAGGGCCACCACCACCGCGACCCCGTGGGACGCAGCCGCCTCCAGACCCACGACGGCCAGGGCGGGCTGCAGCAGGTGGGCGATGGCAGGCTCAGCCACCATGCCCAGCCCGGTGGAGCACACGGTCACGCCCAGCTGGGCGGTGGCGAGCATCGCGGAGACGTGCCGCAAGGCCCACAAGGCGGTCTGGGCACGCTTGTCCCCAGCCTCGGCCAGGGGCTCCAGCTGGGCGCGGCGGGCGGAGGTGACGGCGAACTCCGCCCCCACGAAGAAGGCGTTGCCCAGCAGCAGCACCAGGGCGGTCAGGAGGGCCAGCGGGGTGCTCACCGGGCCTCCTCCTGCGGGTCAGGCAGGGCGGACAGGCGCAGGCGGATGACGCGCCGCCCGTCCATGGCCTCCACGCGCAGCCGCACCTGGGCCACGTCCACCTGGTCACCCACCTGGGGGATGCGCCCCAGCTCGTTCATGACCAGCCCGGCCAGGGTCTCGTAGGGGCCGTCGTCGGGGACGTGCAGCTGGGCACGGCTGGCGATCTCGTCCGGACGGGTCCAGCCCGGGACCAGCCAGTCGCCGTCAGCCCCAGGCTGGGCGGCGGCCCGGCGGCGGTCGTGCTCGTCAGACACCTCCCCCACGATCTCCTCCACAGCGTCCTCCAGGGTCACCACCCCGGCGGTGCCCCCGTACTCGTCGACGACGACCGCCATCTGGCTGCCGGTCACGCGCAGCTCGAGCAGGAGGCTGGCCAGGGGCATGGTCTCGGGCACGCGCGGGGCCGGGGTCATCAGCGACGAGGAGGCCACGGGCACCTCACTGCGGCGCTCGTAGGGCACGGCCACGGCCCGGCGCAGGTGGACGATGCCCAGGACGTCGTCGCTCCCCTCCCCTACCACGGGGAAGCGTGAGTGGCCGGTGGTGCGGGCGGCCTCCACCACGTCGGCGGCGGTGGCGTCCTCGTCCAGGGTGTGCAGGCGGCCCCGGTCGGTCATGACGTCCACGGCGGTCAGCTCGCCGACGCCGATGGAGCGGGTCAGCAGGGCGGCGGTGGACAGGTCCAGGGTGCCTTCCTCGGCGCTGTGGCGCACCAGGGAGGCCAGCTCAGAGGCGGAACGGGTGCCGGAGAGCTCCTCGGTGGGGGTGATGCCGATACGCCGCAGGAACAGGTTGGCGGTGCCGTTGAGCAGCCGGATCACCGGGCTGAGCAGGGTGGTGAAGGCGGTCAGGAAGGGGGCCACCACCCCGGCGGCACGCATGGGGTTGGCCAGTGTGGCGTTCTTGGGGATCAGCTCGCCCAGCACCATGGAGAAGGCGTTTACCAGCACCAGGGCGGTCACGACGGCGGCCCCGGCGGCCACGGAGCCGGCCAGCCAGCGGGACATGAGGCCGGTCAGGACGTTGGCCAGGGCGGTCTGCATGGTGTAGCCCAGCAGGATGGTGGTCAGGGTGATGCCCACCTGGGCGCCGGACAGCAGGGTGGACAGGCGGCTGAGGGCCCGGCGAACGGTGGCGGCGCGCCGCTCCCCCTCGGCGGCGCGGGTCTCCACGGTGGCGGGGTCCAGTGCCACCAGGGAGAACTCTCCGGCCACGAACAGGGCGGTGCCTGCAGTCAGCAGCACCCCCAGGCCGATCATCAGCCAGTCGTTGAGGCTGCCCATCAACGCTGGCCTCCGAGGTTGGCGGGTGGGCTGGCGTGCCGAGGGGTGGGCGTGGTGGGCGCGGTGGGCGCGCTGGCACGGTGGGAGCGCGGGGATGGGGACGCGCTGGCGCACCGAGAGCCAGGAGCGGCGTCGCGCAGGCCCAGGGGGGCTAGGTTGGAGCCGACGGCCGCAGAACGTAGGGCTACGGCGTCGCGCAGGCCCAGGGGGGCGAGGTTGGAGCCGACGTCCGCAGAACGTAGGGCTACGGCGTCGCGCAGGCCCAGGGGGGCTAGGTTGGAGCCGACGGCCGCAGAACGTAGGGCTACGGCGTCGCGCAGAACCAGGGGGGCGACGGCCGGTACGGGCGGCTGTAGGGGCGCGGCTGGGTGGGGACTGTCGCTCTCCTGCAGGGAGGCGGCGGGGCGACGGCGGTTCCGGCGGGCATGTCGACGCATAGTGCCCGCACCGTACCACCGCGAGACCGGGACATATGGCTCGCGAGACCGGGACATATGGCTCACGAGTTCGGTAAGGATGACCTTAGTTGTGGATAACTCCAGCGGTCTCGGGGGCTGGCGGCTTCTCGACGACGGCGGGGCTTGCGGGGCTTGCTGCAGGTGAGACAGGCAGCCCCACCCCTGGTTGCACACATAGCGGAGAGCACCCCAGCGGACGGAGCAGGGTTTTCCGCTGCCATGACAGGCAATATCCTGGTACACGCTCCGACCTGTCGGCTTCGCTCACCTGGGCTAGTTGTGCAACGACTACCTCGCTGCACAACTAACGCCGTCCTACTCGTCATCAGACAGCCAGAAACGTTGAAATCCCAACACCGGCCTGTTTCCAATGTATGCAACCACCCCAGGGAGCCAAAGGGGTAGCCTCTCCTGAGCCTCCGGGAGGCGTCACAGGGCATGCGTGCCAAGGAACCTGCCGCCACCGGCCCCACCACCGGACACCCCCGCCCCCAAAAGGCGCGCCCCCAGATAGCCCAGCGCCATAGCACCAGGCCCCTAGACACCCGTACCCAAGACCCAGGTTCCAGGCTTCGAGCACGCGGCCCCGGACGGGCAGGGACCAAGACGCCACAGGCCAAGCCCTCACCGCGCGGCGGCGTCCAGGCCCTTGGAGAACTCGCTGCTAGCGCCCTGGCTCAAGGCCGCACCCCCGCAGCCGCCTTAGCAACAGCGTCACTACGCGCCCCCCACAGGAGCCGGGTCCCGGATCACCAGGTGCGGGGCAGTGGGCGGCTAAAGCACGGATCGGCATATGGGCACGCCCAGGACCACCAGGGTACGGGTGACGCGGGGCGGCCTCGTCCTCACCCCTCGGCCAGGACACCATCTACAGCCTCCCAAGGAACACCCGAGCCCCCAAGCCCCTCCCACCCTCATAAGCACCTCCCCAGCTATCCACAACTAAGGCACCCCTTACCGAACTCGCGGTACATATGTCCCGGTCTCGCGAGAATGAGTCTTTGGTCCCGGATTTGCGCACGCGGCGGGCGCGTCTTCCGTAAGATGACACAGGACATACCCGGGCAATCAGCCCGCACCGGTTCAGGACTCTCAAGGAGACAAGCCGTGACGAGCCAGCGCACCTCCGCAACTGACTTCGGAGCCAACGAGTGGATGGTTGAGGAGATGCGAGAGGCCTGGCAGGCTGACCCCGGCGCCGTGCCCACCGCCTGGAGAGAGTTCTTCGAGCACGACTCCCGCACCCCCGCCGCACCCGCGCCCGCAGCCACGCCGGGCCCCGAGCTGGCGCCCCCGCCCGCAGGCTCCCCCAGCGAGCCCCGTACCCCGGACGCCGCCCCCCGCCCCGCGGTCGTCGTACAGGACATGACCCGCTCGGACCTGCCCCCGGCACCGCCGTCGAACGTCGCTCCCCCCACCTCCCCCTACGCGCAGCGCCAGGCCTCGCGCACCACCCCGGCCGCTGACAGCGCCCAGGACACCGACTCCCGCCTAAAGGGCGCGGCGGCCCGCACCGCCAAGAACATGGAGGAGTCGCTGACCATCCCCACCGCCACCTCCGCCCGCGCCGTCCCCGCCAAGGTGCTGATCGAGAACCGCTCGATCATCAACGCCCACCTGGCGCACACCCGGGGCGGCAAGGTCTCCTTCACGCACCTGATCGGCTGGGCCCTGGTGGAGTCCCTCACCGAGATGCCCGCCATGAACTACTCCTACTCGCTGGACGAGACGGGCAGGCCCAGCCTGCACCAGCCCGCCCACGTGGCCTTCGGCCTGGCCGTGGACGTACCCACCGCCAAGGGCGAGCGGCACCTGATGGTCCCCAGCATCAAGGGCGCCGACCTGCTGGACCTGGCTGGCTTCGTGGACGCCTACGAGGACGTCGTGGCCAGGGCCCGCGCCGGCGCCCTGACGGTGGAGGACTTCCGTGGCACCACCGTCACCCTGACCAACCCCGGCATGATCGGCACCCTGCACTCCGTGCCCCGCCTCATGCCCGGCCAGGGACTGATCGTGGGCGTCGGTTCCATGGCCTACCCGGCCGCCTTCGCCGGGGCCAGTGAGGAGACCCTGGCCCGCACCGGGGTGGGCAAGACCATCACCCTGACCTCCACCTACGACCACCGCGTCATCCAGGGAGCGGCCTCCGGAGAGCTGCTGCGCCTGATCGAGCGCAAGCTCCTGGGCCTGGACGGCTTCTGGGAACGGTCCTTCGAGTCCCTGCGCATCCCCCTGGAGCCGGTCCGCTGGGCCCGGGACACCACCTACGACGCCGAGCTGGAGACCGGCAAGCCCGCCCGGGTGGCCGAGCTGATCCACGCCTACCGCCAGCGCGGGCACCTGGCCGCCGACACTGACCCGCTCACCTACCGTCTGCGCCGTCACCCCGACCTGGACCTGAGCAACTACGGACTGAGCCTGTGGGACCTGGACCGGGTGTTCCCCACCGGCGGCATAGGTGGCACCGAGCGTGCCACCCTGCGCCAGATCCTGGACCGCCTGCGCGACTCCTACTGCCGCACCGTCGGCGTGGAGTACATGCACATCCAGGACCCGGCCCAGCGCCGCTGGTGGCAGGAGCGGTTGGAGGGCGAGTGGACCCCGGTCAGCTCGGAGAAACGACGCCGCATCCTCACCAAGCTGGAGCAGGCCGAGGCATTCGAGACCTTCCTGCAGACCAAGTACCTGGGGCAGAAGCGCTTCAGCCTGGAGGGCGGCGAGTCCCTGATCGTGCTGCTTGACCGCCTGCTGGACGCCGCCGCCCACGACGGCCTGGACGAGGTGGTGATCGGTATGGCGCACCGGGGTCGCCTCAACGTGCTCACCAACATCGCCGGGAAGTCCTACGGGCAGGTCTTCGACGAGTTCGACGGCAACGCCGTCACCGTCGGCCACGGCACCGGGGACGTCAAGTACCACCTGGGCACCGAGGGCGTGTTCACGGGCACCGACGGCGTGAGCACCCGCGTGTCGCTGGCCGCCAACCCCTCCCACCTGGAGACGGTGGACGGCGTCGTGGAGGGCATCGTGCGCGCCAAGCAGGACCGGATCGGCCTGGGAGAGAAGGGCTACACGGTCATGCCGGTGCTGGTGCACGGGGACGCCGCCTTCGCCGGGCAGGGTGTGGTCTACGAGACCCTCAACATGAGCCAGCTGCCCGCCTACCGCACCGGCGGGACCGTGCACGTGGTGGTCAACAACCAGATCGGCTTCACCACCGGGGCGGCCTCCGCCCGCTCCACCACCTACGCCACCGACCTGGCCAAGGGCCTGCAGGTGCCGATCTTCCACGTCAACGCCGACGACCCGGACACCGTGGCCCGGGTGGCGGAGCGTGCCTACGAGTACCGGGCCGCGTTCCACAAGGACGTGATAATCGACCTGATCTGCTACCGGCGCCGCGGCCACAACGAGGGTGACGACCCGTCCATGACCCAGCCGGTCATGTACCGCCTGATCGACTCCCTGCCCTCCACCCGGGAGGTCTACACGCGGGCGCTGGTGGGCCGCGGTGAGATCACCACGGAGGACGCCAAGCAGATCGAGCGCTCCTTCCACGACGAGCTGGAGCGGATCCTGGTGGAGACCCGCGCCTCCCACGCCAACGAGGCCGCCCCCGCCCCCTCACAGGTCATTGACGCCACCGACCCCACCCAGGTGGGCCGCCAGATCACCACCCTGGACGTGCCCTCCTCCCAGCAGGCCGGTGAGGGCATGATGCTGGGCTGGACCAGCGCCGTGAGCCGGGACGTGGTGGAGCGCATCGGTGACTCCCAGACCGCCTACCCGGAGGGCTTCACCGTCCACCCCAAGCTCGCCGCCATGCTCGCCAGGCGCCAGGCCGCCACCCGTGAGGGGGAGATCGACTGGGGCCTGGGCGAGCTCATCGCCTTCGGCTCGCTGCTGATGGAGGGCGTGCCGGTGCGGGTGGCTGGTGAGGACGCCCGCCGAGCCACCTTCGCCCAGCGTCACGCGGTCCTGCACGACCACGTCACCGGCGCGGAGTGGACGCCCCTGAGCTTCCTAACCCCCGAGCAGGCGCCCTTCGAGATCTACGACTCCCTGCTCAGCGAGTACGCGGCCCTGGCCTTCGAGTACGGCTACTCGGTGGAGCGGCCGGAGGCGCTGACCTGCTGGGAGGCGCAGTTCGGGGACTTCGCCAACGGCGCGCAGTCCGTGATCGACGAGTACATCACCAGCGCCGGGCAGAAGTGGGGGCAGCGTTCGGGCCTGGTGATGCTGCTGCCGCACGGCCAGGAGGGGCAGGGCCCGGACCACTCCTCGGCCCGGATCGAGCGCTACCTGCAGATGTGCGCGCAGAACAACATGCGGGTGGCCATGCCCTCCACGCCCGCCAACCACTTCCACCTGCTGCGGGAGCAGGCCTACTCGCGCCCGCGCCGCCCCCTGGTGGTCTTCACCCCCAAGCAGCTGCTGCGCCTGAAGGCGGCCAGCAGCCCGGTGGAGGACTTCATGGCGGGCTCCTTCCTGCCGGTCCTGGGCGAGGTGGACCAGGAGCTGTCCACCGGGCGGGGCGTTGACCGGGTGCTGCTGTGCTCGGGGCGGGCCTACTACGCCCTGGTTGCGGAGCGCCAGCGCCTGGGGGAGCGGGCCACCGCGATCATCCGCCTGGAGCAGCTCTACCCGCTGGACGAGCAGGCCCTGGCCGCCGCCCTGGCCCCCTACAGCATGGCCGAGCTGGTGTGGGTGCAGGACGAGCCCGCCAACCAGGGCATCTGGCCGTGGCTGGCGCTGCACCTGCCGGAGGAGCTGACCGGGCGGCGGCGGCTGCGTCTGGTCTCCCCGCCGGAGGCGGCCTCCCCCGCCCTGGGGACTGCGGGCGCCTACAAGCGCCAGCAGGCCGAGCTGATGCGGGCGGCCTTCGCACGCGGCTGACCGGCGACGGCGTAGGCGCTGCGGGCGTCCGCTGTAGCTGACCGGCGACGGCGACGGCGCAGCTGGTGCTCGCGGCTGACCCGCAGGCGCGGCCAGCGTCTGTTGCAGCTGACCAGCAGGCGCGGCCAGCGTCTGTTGCAGCTGACCAGCAGGCGCGGCCAGCGTCTGTTGCAGCTGACCAGAGACGCCGTCGGGAGGGCTGGAATCTGCCACCTGCAGCGACTTCTGCCAATCAAGTTACCTGACATGCGCCTAACAACTGGACGCAGTGGCGCGCGCGGGTGGTCCTGCGGTTGATAATGGGCCCATGCGGCCTGTGAACCTGCTCTTCGTCGGCGACGAGCTCATCTCTGCCTACGGTGACGCGCGCGCCCTGGGGTGGGTGGGTCGGGTGATGGCCCACACCCGCCTGGACCCGCTCTACCCGCCGATCATGTGGACCACCCTGCCGGCCTTCGGTGAGACGACGGCGCAGCTGGCAGAGCGCTGGCCCACGGAGGTGGGTCGCCGCCTGGTCCCGGGAGCGCAGAACCGGATGGTGGTGGGGATCGGCCTGGCGGACCTGGAGTCCGGCACCTCGGTCTCCCGCTCGCGCCTGAACCTGGCCAATATGCTGGACGGCGCCCGCCTGGAGCACCTGGAGTGCTTTGTGGTGGGACCGCCGCCGCTACCCCACTACGACCCGCTGGCCGTGGAGCGGCTCTCGGACGCGATGGCGGAGGTGTGCCTGCGCCGGGCGGTGCCGTACGTGGACACCTTCCACCCGCTGCTCGGCCATGAGCAGTGGAGCACTGACGTGGCCGCCACCGGTGGGGCCCGCCCCGGGCAGGCGGGTTACGGGCTGCTGACCTGGCTGGTGCTGCACCGGGGCTGGTACGAGTGGCTGGGGGTGCCGGAGCAGGTCTGATCCGCCCAGGAACAGGGCTCCGCACCAGCATCCGCCTTAGAGGCAGGCCCAGGAAGGGGCGGAGGTATGTCTGCTCCCCAGGGGCAGGCACCAGGCGCAGGAGCGGCCCACGCCCGGCAGGGGCTATCCGAGTTGCCGTCGCGCTCGTTCACGGCGACGCGGGAGCGGTCTAAGCCTGACGGGGGCTCCCCTGCCCTCGGGTTCCGCCCGCCCTGGCGAGGCCCCGGTCACGAGCTGCAGCAGCCCTGCGGCAGACCGGAGGGACAAAAGAACGGCCGACCACCGTGAGGATGGTCGACCGTTAAGAGTCCAGGCGGGGGCCGCTACCAGGCGGCTCCCCCAGCTCAGGCGTTGGGACGCTTGCCGTGGTTGGCGCCGCCCTTAGCACGTGCCCGACGCTTGCGACCGCGCTTGCTCATCTTGATCTCCTCGTGTGTGGACTGGCCCCACGAGGGGGCACGGAACGCCGCCGATTCTCGCACACGCCCCGGACCAGCCGCCAACCCCCTGCCGCCTACCGCCCTAGTGAGTACCACCACAAGGAGGTACGCGGGCACTGGCCCCGGACACAGCCCTGCCGATTAACCGGTAGGGCAGCACCACAGCGACGGGAACCAGCCCGCGCCCCGCAGCGCCACCAGCAGGGCAGCGCCGCAGCCAGCACCCCGACCAAGAGCCGCACCAAGGCAGGAGTCCAGCTCCTCAGCCCCGCCAAGGCTCATCTGGCGCCCCGTACCGGACGCTGGTCAGCCCCGTTCCAGGCGGGTACTGCGCACCGTGGAGGAGACCACCGCCTGGCCGTCGTCGACGACCACGGTCCGGGTGACGGTGGTGCTGCTGACCCGCAGGGCGGAGAGCCGCCTCAGTACCCGGGCCCGCAGCTCTACCGGCGCCTGCTCCACGCAGCTGGAGCGCAGGATGGCACGCAGGTGGCGCTCCGCGTCCGCGATCCGGGAGCAGTGGTCGCAGCTCGCTACGTGGGCTGCCAGGCGGGCGGTGGTGCCGCAGTCGCACTCGTCGTCCAGGAACATCTCCAGCAGGGACCGCGCCTCGGCGCAGGAGACCTCGTCCGGGCAGGGGGAGGCGGTCATCGGCGGGCACCCCCGTCCGTCTTGTAGCCCAGGTCGCGGGCGTGCTCGGCCAGCAGCTCGCGCAGCTGGGCGCGGCCACGGTGCAGGCGTGACATGACCGTGCCGATCGGCGTACCCATGATCTCGGCGATCTCCTTGTAGGCGAAGCCCTCCACGTCCGCCAGGTAGACGGCCAGGCGGCGGTCCTCACTGAGCGCGGCGAAAGCCGCCTTGATCTCCTCGTTGGGCAGCTCGTCCAGGGCCAGGTTCTCGGCGCTGGGCAGGCCGGTGGAGTCGTGGGAGGCGGCACGGTGCAGCTGCCAGTCCTCGACGGCGTCGGCGTCCGACTGCTGGGGCTCGCGCTGCTTCTTGCGGTAGGAGTTGATGAAGGTGTTGGTCAGGATCCGGTAGAGCCAGGCCTTGAGGTTGGTACCGGGCCGGTACTGGTGGAAGGAGGAGAAGGCCCGCACGTAGACGTCCTGGATCAGGTCCTCGGCGTCGGCGCGGTTGCGGGTCATGCGCAGGGCGGCGCCGTAGAGCTGGTCCAGGTAGGGCAGGGCCTCCGCCTCGAAGCGGGCGGCGCGCTGCTCCTCGGTCTCGTCCGCCGGGGCGCGGTCCAGCTCCTCGCCGTAGTCAGCTGCGCTGCCGTCCTGGAGCAGGTCGGCTTCCGCAACCAGCTCGGCGGCATGGCCCTGGTCTTCCCGCAGCAGGCCGGTGGGGCCCGGGTGGTTGGTGTCCGTCATCAGCCACGAGCCTAGCGCCGACCGGCGGCGCACGGGACGGGAAGGCCGGGGCGCGTGGCGCGATCGGACACGGCGGTCCTGGAGGGTCAAGGTCACGACCGCTAAACGGGCGCGCCGCGCCCGGTATTCCCCAAGCAGCCCCTTCCAGGGCGTCCACAGCAGGAGAGCCCCTTCCCGGGCACCCACAGCAGGAGAGTCCCTCCCCCGGCGCCCCCCCAGCGCCGCGCTGCGCGTACTGCCCGCGACAGCCCCCCTGGGCATCACCCGCACGCCGGGGCACCCCCTTCGCCTCCAATTGTGCATTTCGGCGCGAGTGGTGCCGGAATTCCGCACCACTCGCGCCGAAATGCACAAGTCGGGGTGGGGCGAGCGCGCCTCCGCCCCTGGCAGCGGCGGAGCATTTGGGTGACTATGGAGGCATGGACCTACTGCGCCTGATCGCCCGCCCCCTGCTCGCTGCGCCCTTCGTCGTCGACGGGCTGGACGCCGTGACCCGGCCCGCCAAGCACGTCGAGAGGCTGAAGGTCGTCACCAACGGGCTGGAGAGGCTCGGCCTGCCCCCGGTCATGGACGCCGACGCCGCCCTGCTGGCCCGTGCCAGCGGTGCCGTCAGCGTGCTGGCTGGCCTGGGCCTGGCCACGGGCGTGGCCCCCCGCTCCTGCGCCACCGTGCTGGCCACCCTGAACGTGCCCCTGACCCTGGTCAACAACCCGGTCTGGCTGCGTTCCAGCGCCCAGGTGCGTACCGAGAGGCTGTCCGGGCTCACGCGCGGGGCTGCCCTGGGGGCCGGGCTGGTCATGGCCGCGCTGGACCGTGGCGGCAAGCCCTCGCTGGCCTGGTGGCTGTCCAACGAGCGGGAGCACCGGGCGGAGCTGTCCGCGGTGCGTGAGGCCACGGCGGCCGCCGTCGAGCAGGCGGTGGCCTCCCGCTACGTGGAGGTCTGAGACCGGGACCCCACCCACCCTCATATAGGACCTAGGTCCCATATGTTGCAGCGAACGGCTCCGCGCAGCACCTCAGCAGCCCTGAGACCTGGCCACTACACCAACAAGCCGCCGCCACACACAGGCCCTGCGACCAAGGTCACGCTAAGGTGGGCGCATGAAAAGGCCCGGGAGCACCGGGGAGCCAGACCAGAGGAGCCGAGCATGGCTGAGCGCAGCGACGTGATCTACACCTGGACCGACGAGGCGCCCATGCTGGCGACGCACTCCTTCCTGCCTATAGTCCAGGCCTTCAGCCGGGCTGCAGGCGTAACCGTCGCCACCGCTGACATCTCCCTGGCCGGGCGGGTCCTGGCCGCCTTCAACCTGGGGCCCGACGAGCTCGGGGTCCTGGGGGCCCTGACCAAGGAGCCGGACACCACCATCATCAAGCTCCCCAACGTCTCCGCCTCCCTGCCCCAGCTCAAGGCCGCCATCGCCGAGCTGCAGGCCGCAGGCTACGACCTGCCCAGCTACCCCGACTCCCCCCGCACCGCCCAGGAGCGCGCCGCCCGCGCCCGCTACGACGCCGTCAAGGGCAGCGCCGTCAACCCCGTGCTGCGGGAAGGCAACTCCGACCGGCGGGCCCCCGCCGCCGTCAAGGCCTACGCCCGCTCCCACCCGCACTCCATGGGCGAGTGGAGCCCCACCTCCAGGACCCGCGTGGCCACCATGAGCGCCGGTGACTTCCGCCACAACGAGCGCTCCGTGATCATCCCCGAGGAAGGCACCCTGCAGATCCGCCTGCGCCCCGCCAACGGCGCTGAGCCGCTGCTGCTGCGCAAGGAGCTGGCAGTGACCGCCGGGGAGGTGCTGGACGCGACCTTCATGAGCGCCGCCGCCCTGGACGCCTTCCTGGCCGAGCAGGTGGCCGCCGCCCAGGCCGACGACGTGCTGCTGTCCGTGCACCTCAAGGCCACCATGATGAAGGTCTCCGACCCGATCATCTTCGGCCACGCCGTGCGCGCCGTCCTGCCCCAGACCTTTGCGCGCTTCGGGGGGCTGCTGGACCAGGAGGGCCTGCGGGCGGAGGACGGCCTGGGCGCGATCCTGGCGGGCCTGGAGCAGGTGCCCGAGGGCCCGCAGGTGCGGGAGGCGATAGAGGCAGAGCTGGCAGCCGGGCCCCGTATCTCCATGGTGGACTCCGAGCGGGGCGTCACCAACCTGCACGTGCCCAGCGACGTCATTATCGACGCCTCCATGCCCGCCATGATCCGGGGCGGCGGCAAGCTCTGGGACGCCAGCGGCGCCAAGGCCGACACCCTGGCCGTGATCCCCGACTCCTCCTACGCGGGCGTCTACCAGGCCGTGATCGAGGACTGCAAGGCCAACGGGGCCCTGGACCCGCGCACCATGGGCAGCGTGCCCAATGTGGGGCTCATGGCCCGCAAGGCGGAGGAGTACGGCAGCCACGACAAGACCTTCCTGGTGCCGGTGGCCGGGACCGTGGAGGTGGTGGTGGTCGACGGCGTCGACGCCGCCCCGGGCACGGTCCTGCTCAGCCACGAGGTGGCCGCCGGGGACATCTGGCGGGCCTGCCAGACCCAGAACGCCCCCGTGCGCGACTGGGTGCACCTGGCCGTCACCCGCGCCCGGGCCACCGGGGCCCCCGCCGTCTTCTGGCTGGACCCCCAGCGGGCCCACGACCGCGCCCTGACGGTGCTGGTGGAGCGCTACCTGGGTGAGGAGGACACCACCGGCCTGGACCTGCGCGTGCTGGACCCGGTGGCGGCCACCCGCCTGTCCCTGGAGCGGGCGCGCCGCGGCGAGGACACCATCTCCGTGACCGGCAACGTGCTGCGCGACTACAACACCGACCTGTTCCCCATCCTGGAGCTGGGGACCAGCGCCAAGATGCTCTCCGTGGTCCCCCTGATGAACGGCGGTGGCCTGTACGAGACCGGGGCGGGCGGCTCAGCGCCCAAGCACGTGCGCCAGCTGCTGGAGGAGAACTACCTGCGCTGGGACTCCCTAGGCGAGTTCCTGGCCCTGGCGGAGGCGCTGCGGCACGTGGCTCAGGTGCGTTCCAAGCCGTCCGCCGCCGTCCTGGCCGACGCCCTGGACGCGGCCACCGCGCGGCTGCTGGAGGAGGACCGCTCCCCCGCCCGCCGTCTGGGCGCGGTGGACAACCGGGGCTCGCACGCCTGGCTGGCCCTGTACTGGGCGCAGGCGCTGGCCCAGCAGACGGCGGACGCCGCCCTGGCGCAGCACTTCGCCCCGGTGGCCAGGGCCCTGGAGGAGACCAATGAGCAGGTGCAGGCCGAGCTGGTGGAGGCCCAGGGCCACCCGGTGGAGATCGGCGGCTACTACCGCCCCGACCACGCCCTGACGGCGGCGGTCATGCGGCCCAGCGCCACCTTCAACCAGATCATCGACACGTTCTGAGGCACTGAAGTACCTGAACCAGGAGAGCTACCGTGAACGCAGGACCTTCTTGCAGCACACCCGCCAGGCATGACAACAAGCGTCAGCTTCAGTTTCTGTTGATCTGGTGCCTGGCAGTGGGCCTGTCCTACTCATTCATGCCGACCGCGCTCTGGCACCCGGTCCGCTGGCTGCTGCTGGTGGTTCTTGGCGCGCAGGTGCTGTGGATGCTGGTCCTCAGGTACCGCCGCTCACACTGACTCACGCCACCGGGCCAGGCGTACGCAGAACAGGCACGACGCCGTAGCCGCAGGCCCCAGCACCAGTGCGGGCTGGCTGGGCCGGGAGGAGCCCGGTGCCTGGGCCTGACACAATGGTTCCCGTGACACGCGAGGCCCCCTCCGCCCCCACAGACGGTGCTGCCAGCCCAGACGGCGCAGGCAGCACCGACGCTCCCACCACCCCAGTGCGCACTGATGGCCCCGGCACTACCGCTCCCGGCCCCTCAGCCAACCCCGCCCCCGCCAGCACCCGAGCCATCCGAGACAGCTCCGGCAGCCCCGCCCCCGCCAGCGCCCGAGCCACCCGGACCAACCCCGGCAGCCCCGCCCCCGCCAGCGCCCGAGCCACCCGAGACAGCTCCGGCCGCCCCGCCCCCACCAGTGCCCGAGCCACCCGGACCAACCCCGGCCCCACCGCCTGGGAAGCCCCCGCCGCCACCGGGCCGCTCGACGCCGTCGTGGAGCTGCCGGGCTCCAAGTCGCTGACCGCCCGGGCCCTGGTCCTCGCCGCCCTGGCAGACTCCCCCTCCACCCTGCGTGGAGCCCTGCGCTCCCGGGACACCGACCTGATGCTGGACGCCCTGCACGTGCTCGGCGTCGGCTCCGAGGTCCTGGACGAGTCCGGCAGCAGCCTGCGGATCCTCCCCGTCACCGAGCCCCTGCCGGTCACGGCCACGGCTGGCGGCCCGCCCCAGGTCGACTGCGGCCTGGCAGGCACCGTCATGCGCTTCGTGCCGCCGCTGGCCGCCCTGGCCCAGCGTCCTGTGGTCTTCGACGGCGACGAGGCCGCCCGCCTGCGCCCCCTGGGACCGGTCCTGGACGCCCTGGCCGCCCTGGGGGCCGCCGTCAGCGAGCTCGGCGCCCCCGGCCACCTGCCGGTGCGCGTGGGGCCGGGCAGCGGCGCCCTCCTGCGGCCCGCCGACCCCGCCGACCCCACCGCCCCGCACCGGGTGAGCATCGACGCCTCCCAGTCCTCCCAGTTCCTCTCCGCCCTCCTGCTCGTAGGGGCCCTGCTGCCCGGCGGCCTGGAGATCACCCCCACCGGGCCGGTCCCCTCACTGCCCCACATCCACATGACGGTGGAGAGCCTGCGCGAGCGCGGGATCGTCGTCGACGAGCCGTCCCCCCAGGCCCCCGACGGCGCGCGCAGCTGGCGGGTCCACCCGGGGCGCCCCCGCGGCGGGGAGGTGCAGATCGAGCCGGACCTGTCCAACGCCGGGCCCTTCCTGGCGGCGGCCCTGGTGGCGGGCGGCAGCGTGACCGTGCCGCACTGGCCCGCCCGCACCACGCAGGCCGGGGACGCCTGGCGTGAGCTCCTCCCCCGGCTGGGCGGCACCGTCACCACCACCGTGCAGCCGGACGGCGCGCTGCGGCTCACCGCCCACGGCACGGGACGGCTCACCGGGATCGACGCGGACCTCTCCGCCGTCGGGGAGCTGGCCCCTACCGTCGCGGCGCTGGCCACCCTGGCCTCCGCGCAGGGGCACCCCAGCCGCCTGCGCGGCATCACGCACCTGCGCGGGCACGAGACCAACCGCCTGGCGGCCCTGGTCGCTGAGATCAACCGCCTGGGCGGCCGCGCCCGTGAGACCGCCGACGGTCTGGAGGTCGCCGCCCTGCCTGCCGGGACGCGCCTGCGTCCCGCCTGCCTGCACGCCTACGCCGACCACCGCCTGGCCACCTTCGCGGCGGTTACCGGCCTGGCGGTGCCCGGCACCAGGCTCGACGACGTCGCCTGCACCGCCAAGACCCTCCCCGGCTTCCCCGCCCTGTGGGAGAAGCTGCTGCGCAGCACCGCCGCACAGGTACCAGGCTCTCGGGCGCCCGCCCCCGACAGCTGGGCGGAGGCCCCGGCCACCACCCGCACGACCCAGGAGGCCTGCTGATGGCCCGCCGCGACACCGGCACCGACGACCCCCGGGTGCGCGTGCGCCCCGGCAAGGGCTCCCGCCCCCGCACCAAGCAGCGCCCCGCCCACGAGGACGCCGTAACCGGCATGGTCACGCGCATCGACCGAGGCCACTACCGCATCCGCCTGGACGACCCCCGCCTCACCGCGGACGGCGGCGGGGACATCACCGCCATGAAGGCCCGCGAGCTGGGGCGCGGCAGGATCGTGGTCGGGGACCGGGTGGCGGTGGTGGGAGACACCAGCGGCCGCAAGGACACCCTGGCCCGCCTGGTGCGGATCGAGGAGCGCACCACCCTGCTGCGGCGCAGCGCGGAGGACGGCGACGCCGCTGGCACCGAGCGGCCGGTGGTCGCCAACGCGCAGCTGCTGGTGATCGTCACCGCCGTGGCCGACCCCGAGCCCCGCCCCCGCATGATCGACCGCTACCTGGTAGCCGCCTACGACGCAGGCATGGAGCCGCTGCTGGTGCTGACCAAGACGGACCTGGCCGACCCCTCCGCGCTGCTGGCCCTCTACGAGCCCCTGGGGGTGCGGGCCCTGCTGACCCGCCTGGACCCGGCCTCCAGCAGCACGGCCTCCCGGGCAGGTGAGGGGGTCCAGGCCGTGCGGGAGGCGGTGGCTGGGCGCACCTCGGTGCTCGTGGGGCACTCCGGGGTGGGTAAGTCCACGATTATCAACGCCCTGGTGCCGGGGGCGCAGCGCCTGACCGGGCACGTCAACGAGGTCACGGGCCGGGGCCGCCACACCTCCACCAACCTGCAGGCCCTGGAGCTGCCGGGGGGCGGCTGGGTGATCGACACCCCGGGGGTGCGCTCCTTCGGGGTGGCGCACGTCTCCAGCGCGGACGTGTTGCGTGGCTTCCCGGACCTGGCGGCCCAGGCCGAGGACTGCCCCCGGGGCTGCACGCACGAGGCCGGGGTGCTCGACTGCGCCCTGGACCGGTGGGCCAGCGGTGCCGACGGCGACGGCGGTCTGCTCGCCAGCAGCCCGGGCAGCAGCTCGGACGGTCTGGCAGAGGCGGTTGACGGCGTGCAGGGCGTGGCGAGCGGCGGCCCAGACGGCCTGGCAAAGGCGGTTGACGGCGTGCAGGGCGTAACAAGCAACAGCTCGGACGGCCTGGCAGCCAACGGCACGGGCTCTGGGACGACGGCGCCCGACAGCGTGCTGGTCCAGCGGCAGTCCCGCCTGGACTCCTTCCGCCGTCTGCTGGCCCCCTCCCTGGAGGCGGAGGACCCGGTGCCCACCGGGCACCGCCCCAGCCGCTGAGCCGGCCCGCTGCCCCGGCCCGCTACCCAGCTCGCGCACCTGGCCGACGCCGGGGCCAGTGGCCGCCCCGGGTCCAGTCCCACCACCCGGCCTGGCCCGTCCTGCCACGCCTGTGCCACCCCGGCCTGCTACCCAGCTCGCGCACCTGGCCGACGCCGGGGCCAGTGGCCGCCCCGGGTCCAGTCCCACCACCCGGCCTGGCCCGTCCTGCCACGCCTGTGCCACCCCGGCCCGGTCGCACCTGGCCAGACCTTCGCCGGGCCAGACCTTCGCCGGGCCTGACCTTCGCCGGGCCTGGACCGTCCCGGTAGGCAACAGGGACCTTGGCGTATGGTCTGGCCCGTGGGAGAGAAGATCCGGTCAGCCAGCACCAGGGACTACGACGCCTTGGCGGACCTGTTGGAGCAGGTGTTCAGCACCGACCCGCTCATGACCGCCCTGGCCGCCCCGGCCCCGGACCCCGCCTTGGCGCTGCGCCACCTGCTGGAGGTGACGCTGCGCGACGAGTACCTGGTCAGCGACCTGCGTGCCCCGCACGCGCCGACCGCCGTCGACGTCATCGCCGACTCCACCGGTGCCCTGCTGGGGGCCGCCCTGTGGAACGCCCCCCGCCGCAGCACCCCGCCCGCAGACCTGGACGGCCCCGGTCTCCAGCCCGCCTCCAGCCGCGTAGCCTCCTCCCGCGGTCCGGCCCGGCGCGCGTCGTCGGGGGCTCACGCCGTCAGGACCTCCCGTACCGGTGAGGGCTCCGCGGCCGCACCTGCCGGGATCAACCGGGCGGTGATGGGCGGGGCCTGGGACCTGTGCCTGCTGGACGAGCGGCTGTGCGAGGCGGTCCGCCCCCTGGAGCCGCACTGGCACCTGTACATGCTGGCGGTCGCGCCGCGCGCCCAGGGCCGGGGCGTGGGCTCACGGCTGCTGGCGCACGGGCTGGCGCGGGCCGACGCCGCCGGCCTGCCCGCGCACCTGGAGGCCACCACTGCCGCCTCCAAGCGCCTCTACGAGCGTCACGGCTTCCGGGAGACGGCGGAGCTGGGCCCCTGCGACCCGCTGCCCCGCTACTGGGCCCTGACCCGCCCGGCCCAGGCGCCCGCCAGCCCCTCCCCAACTTAAGCCGGGACGTAGCGTCAGCCCGGCCTGCTCCAGCACCGCGGGGCCCCTCCCCCGCCTGAGCCGGGACGTAGCCCCGTCAACCCGGCCTGCTCCAGCACCCCGGGGACCCTCCCCCGCCTGTGCCCGTCCCCCCCGGGTCGCCACCCGTGCTCCGGGCCCCCTTCGCCTCCACTGGTGCATTTCGGCGCGAGTGGTGCCGAAATACCGCACCACTCGCGCCGAAATGCACAAGTCGGAGTGGGGTGGGCACGCCCCGGCACAACCAGGTCGTCCTCGCCGTGGCCCGCCGCCGCATCCTCGCCCTGGCCCGCCGCCGCATCCTCGCCCTGGCCCACCGCCGCATCCTGACCCTGCACCCCCTGCCCAGAGACGACGCCCTCTACGATCCCCATCCAGCACCCCAACTGGCGGCCGCGCCTTCACACACCACATAGGGGCACCCCCAGACCGGGGACCGGAAGTCCCGCCCATTTCCTGTTGCGCAGGCCACAGAGGCGCTACCCTATCTGGTACAGGCGTGCCATTTTCTCGGCCCTGAGGCCCGCCTGGCACCGTCGCCCGCAAGGAGCTGGTCGTGGCAGAGCACGTCGGAGACCCGCCCCCAGGCCCCAGCGCGCCCACCAACCCCACGGAACGCAAGAACCGGGCCCTGTCCCACGCCCTGCGCCAGGCCCGCGCCGAGCTGGAGGCCGCCCACCGGGAGATCACCCGCCTGACCTCCCCGGCCCTGAGCCACGCCACCCTGGTGCAGGTCGTTGACGCCCGCAACCGTCTGCTAGACGTGGCCCAGGGCGGACGGCGCCTGCGGGTGCGGGCCAGCACGCAGCTGCCCCTGGGGGGACTGGAGCCGGGCACCCCGCTCCTGCTCAACGCCGACCTGCACGCCGTCGAGCTGGGGGCCAGCCCGGACACCGGCGAGCTGGTGTCCTTCGAGCAACGCCTGGACGAGCACCACGTCCTGGCTGCCGTGCGGGCCGAGGACTCCCGGGTGCTGCGCCTGGCCCCCACGCTCACCAGCGCCCGCCTGCGCCCCGGCGACAGCCTCCTGGCAGACGTGCGGGAGGGCACCGTGGTGGCGCTCGTGCCCCGCCAGGAGGTCGAGGAGCTGCTGCTGCAGACCGCCCCGGACACCCCCTGGGAGGCGATCGGCGGGCTGGACCAGACCATTGAGCGTATTCGCGACGTCGTCGAGCTGCCCATGACGCACCCGGAGCTGTTCGCCGAGCACCGGCTGCGGCCCCCGCGCGGCCTGCTGCTCTACGGTCCCCCCGGAGTGGGCAAGACCCTGATCGCCCGGGCGGTGGCCACCTCCCTGGGCCGGGCCACGGGCCGCAGCACGCACTTCCTGAGCATCAAGGGGCCCCAGCTGCTGGACAAGTACGTGGGCGAGACCGAGCGGCGCATCCGCCTGATCTTCTCCCGCGCCCGGGACAAGGCGGCCGACGGCGTGCCCGTGGTCATCTTCTTTGACGAGATGGAGTCCCTGTTCCGCACCCGCGGCACCGGCGTGTCCTCCGACGTGGAGACCACGGTGGTGCCCCAGCTGCTGGCAGAGATCGACGGCGTGGAGGAGATGCGCAACGTCGTCGTGATCGGGGCCTCCAACCGGGAGGACATGATCGACCCGGCGATCCTGCGGCCCGGCCGCCTGGACGTGCGGATCCGGATCGACCGCCCCGACTATGAGGCCTCCCGCCAGATCCTCGCCCGCTACCTGACCCCCGACCTGCCGCTGGCCCCCGCCGAGGTCCAGGCCCACGGCTCCCCGCAGCGGCTGGTGGAGGCCATGAGCCGGGAGGTGCTGACGGCCCTGTTCACCCGCGACCGCAGCACCATGGTCCTGCACGTGCACCGCCGCTCAGGGGCCAGCGAGACCTGGTACCTGGCGGACCTCGTGTCCGGGGCCATGATCGCCTCCGTGGTGGCACGGGCCAAGGCCGCCGCCCTCAAGGACGCCTTGGCGGGGCGCCGCGGCCTGACCACCGCCCACCTGCTGGCGGCGGTCGCGGCGGAGGCGGCCGACGCCGCGGAGCAGCCGGGCACCTCCGACCCCGAGGAGTGGGTGCGCGTGGTCGGCCGGTCGCGCCGCACCGACCCCGTGACGGCCCTGGTCCCGGCCGGGGAGGAGAAGCGCTCATAATCACCGTCCGCCGGATCATGGGGATCGAGACCGAGTACGCGCTGCTCGACCGTGACGAGCCGGGGGCCGACCCCCAGCAGCTGGCCACGGACCTGCTGTACGCCTACGCCACCGCCGCGGCCCCGCAGGCGCCCTCGACCCTGCACGTACCCTCCCGCACGGGCCGGACCCTGACCCGCGGGGCAGGCACCCGCTTCGACTACTCCGGGGAGCTGCCCGCCGTCGACGCGCGCGACGGCCAGGAGCACGCCCTGGCCCCCGAGGCCCGCACCGACCTGGAGCCGGGGGCGGTGCTGACCGGCACCCAGGCCCGGTGGATCCAGCGGGTGGGGGCCTTCGGACAGCACTACTACCGGGGCACCGCCACGCACGGGGCCAACGGGTGCCGCCTGTACGTGGACCACACGCACCCCGAGTACGCCTCCCCGGAGGTGCTGGGCCCCCTGGCGGCCGCCACCTACGACCGGGCGGGGGACCTGCTCATGCACCAGGCAGAGCTGGCGCTGTCCGCCGAGCGTGGCAGCCGGGTGCAGGTCATCAAGAACAACACGGACGGCCGGGGCTCCGCCTGGGGAGCGCACGAGTCCTACGCCGTGCCGCGCGCCGTCCCCTGGCAGCTGCTCACCGACGTGCTGCTGCCGCTGCTGGTGAGCCGCCTGGTGGTGTGCGGCTCGGGCCGTGTGGGGATCGGGGAGGCCGGGGAGGAGCCGGGCTTCCAGATCCTGGCGCGGGCCGACTACGTGGAGCAGCCGGTGTCGCTGTACACCACCCGCGAGCGCCCGATCGTCAACACCCGCGACGAGCCGCACGCCGACGCCGGGCGGTGGCGCCGCCTGCACGTGATCACGGCAGACTCCTCGTCGCTGGCGGTCAGCGCCGTGCTGCGGCTGGGCCTGACCGCCTGCGTGCTGGGCCTGGTGGAGGAGGCGCCGGAGCGGGCCCAGGCCCTGGCCCGGCGGGTGGCCCTGGCGGACCCGGTGACGGCGCTGCGGGTGTTCTCCCGGGACCTGAGCCTGAGCGCCCGCTGCCCGCTGGCTGCCGGGGGCCAGGCCACTGCCCTGGAGATCCAGCGGGCCTTCCTGGAGGAGGTCACCTCCTGCCTGGGCCCGCAGGCCCCGGACCCGGAGACCGCCCTGGTGCTGGGGCTGTGGCGCGAGGCCCTGGACGCGCTGGCCCAGGGGCCGGAGCAGGCCGCCCACCTGGTTGAGTGGTGCGCCAAGCTCTCGGTGCTGGAGCGGCTGCGGGAGCGGGCGGGCTGCGGCTGGGAGGACCTGCGGCTGCGGGCCGCGGACCTGCAGTTCGCGGTGGTGGACCCGGGCAGCTCCCTGGCGGCGCGGCTGGAGGAGGCTGGGCGGGTGCGCCCGGTGCTGTCCGCCGCGCAGGTGGCGGCGGCGGTGACCCAGGCGCCGCAGGACACGCGCGCCGGGGGCCGGGCGGCCTTCCTGCGGCTCTTCCCGGACCGGGTGTGGGCGGCCAGCTGGACCTCGCTGGTGGTGGACACCGACGGCAAGCACCTGCTGCGGGTCACCTTGCCTGATCCGCTCCACCCCACGCGCGCGGAGGTGGAGACGGCGTACGCGTCCTGCGCGGACGGCGGGCTGGAGCCTGCTGCCCGGCTGGTGGCGACGCTTAAGGCGCTGGGGCTGGAGGTGCCGGAGACACCGGAGACCTTCGGCTGGGACGAGGGCTTCTACGCCGAGGCCGACGACGGCACAGGAGGCGGCGCGGGAGACGGCGGCGCCGTCGCTGGCACTGCCGCACGTACCGGCCCCGCCAGCGGTGCTGGCCCCGCCGAGGCTGCGGAACCGGGTGCACCTCCTGCCCGGGCCGCCCGCGACCCCGGCCCGCCCTGAGTCCCCTGCCCCCTCGCATTCCACCCACCACAAGAGACAGCCGGAGCAGAGCATGACTGACCGTATCCACGCCCAGACCTCCCATGAGGAAGCCCCCGAGCCCGAGCCCACGGCCCCGCCTGCCGCCCCGACCACCCAGGTCCAGGGCCTGGACGAGGTCCTGGACGAGATCACCGACGTGCTGGAGGTCAACGCCCTGACCTTCGTGCAGGGCTTCCGCCAGAAAGGCGGCCAGTGAAGGGCTCCCCTGCCGGGCCGCTGCACCGGGTCGTCGGGATCGAGACCGAGTACGGGGTCACCAGCACGTCCCTGGGACCAGGGGCCGCGGGGGTGCCGCTGAGCGTGGAGGAGGCGGTACAGGAGGTCTTCCGGCCCGTGGAGAGCCCCCGCAGCGGCACCCACCGCTTCACCACCGCCGGTGCCCGCCTCTACGTGGACGTGGGCAGCCACCCGGAGTACGCGGGCCCCGAGTGCCTGTGGGCCAGCGACGTGGTGGCCCAGGACCTGGCGGGGGACGCGCTGCTGGCGGACCTGACGCAGGCCGCGAACGAGCGGCTCGCCCCGGCTGGTGTGCGGGTGCACGTGCTCAAGTCGAACACGGACGCCTGGGGATCGACCTTCGGCTGCCACGAGAACTACCAGGTGGCCCGGGGCACCCGCCTACCCCTGCCTGGCCTGGTGGGCTTCCTCGCGGCCCGCCAGGTGCTTACGGGGGCGGGGGCGCTGCCTGCGCTGGGGACGGCCCTGCCTGCACGGGGCGAGGAGGTGCCCGCGCCCGGCCTGCCCCTGTGGCCCCTGCGCTACTCGGCCCGGGCGGAGCACATCAGCGCGGTGTCCTCTGCCGACCCCACCCACGAGCGGGCCTTCGTCAACACCCGCGACGAGCCGCACGCGGACCCCGCCAGGTGGCGGCGGCTGCACGTGGTGGCCGGGGACTCCGCCATGAGCCCCTGGGGCACCGCCGTGAAGGTGGTGCTGCTGGACGCCGTCCTGACCCTGGTGGAGCAGGAGGGCTGGGACCTGGCCGAGTGCGAGCTGCTTGACCCCGTGCAGGCCGCCCGGACCTGGAACCTGGCCCCTGCTACCCTCTGCCCGCGCCGCGGGGGCCGCCCGCCCCTGGCCTGCCCCGACCTGCTGGAGCTGGTGCTGGAGCGGCTGGCAGGCGCCCCCGGCCTGGGCACGGACGCCCTGACCAAGGAGGTCCTGGAGCTGGCCCGCCGGGGCGCCCAGGCGCTGCGCACGGGCGAGGCCGCGCCGGTGTCCACCGAGCTGGACTGGGCGGTCAAGCACCGGGTGCTGTCGCGGGTGGCGCAGCGCGCCCCGCAGGGCTGGGCCGACCCGCAGGTGCGCCGCGCCGAGCTCGCCTACCACGACCTGTCCCGGTCCACCGGCCTGCGGGAGGCATTGAGCGCCGCGGGCCTGATGCGCCCGCTCGTGCCCGCAGACGTGGTGGCGGCGGCCCGCACCCAGCCGCCTGGCGGCACCCGGGCGGGGCTGCGGGGCCGGGTGGTGGAGGCCTGCGAGCGCACCGGCCGTGCCCTGTCCGTCGGCTGGGCGCACGTGCGCCTGGACGAGCCCCCGCAGCCGCAGATCGACCTGCCCGACCCCCGGTGCAGCCAGGACGAGGCCGTGGAGGCGCTGCTGGCACGGATCGAGGCCCTGGGCGAGGCTCCCCGACGCGCCCCGGGCCGCTAGCACCTTGCCCGCAGCCCGGCGGCCAGCGGGTGGGGGCGCCTCCCGCAGGCTGACCAAAGCGTCACCCTGCCGGTGCAGCACCCGACCCTGGAGGCGCCTAGGATGCGACTATGTCGCAGCACCGCAAGGCTCCGGCGGCTACAGCCGGCAGGTGGTCGCCCTGGCTGGTGGTCGCGCTGCTGAGCACCGGGCTCGCGGTGTGCTCCCTGCTGAGCAACCTCCAGAGCCTGGCCATGCTGTCCCGCCAAGTCCCCGACCAGCTCTCCGTAGCCCGCTGGGTGGTCTCCCTCCTGCTCAACACCGGTGTGCTGTGGGCGGCAGCCCAGCTGGCGGCAGGAGCGGTGCTGGCACGTCCCCTGCGCGGCGCCTGGGCGGCAGTCCTGACCGGGGAGCTCTCCCTGGTGCTCCACTACGCCCTGGGCCGTCTGCTGGGGATCATGCCTCCTGGGGTGTGGGCAGAGAACCTGCATTGGTTCGTGACGGCGGTGGTGGCCGGGGTGCCTCTGGGGGCCCTGGGGGCGCTGTGGCGGAGCGGGGGCCTGGGCGGCCTGGTGGCGCGCCTGCTGCTACCCGTAGGCGCTGTCACGGAGCCCTTGCTACGAAACTGGCTGGGAAGGCTCCCGGAGGGGGTGGACCCGAGCACCCCGAGCCTGGTGGCCGAGCGCGTCTCCGGCTGGGTGATGCTGGTGGCAGGCACCTGCGGCGGCGTCGTAACGGTCCTCCGCTGGTGGCGACGGCGCACCCGGGGGCAGGGCTCCCCAGGCTCCTGACGGCGCCGACGTCGCCCGCCTGCCTGGGGCCGTCCGCCTGCTGCTCGGCGGCTCCTCGGCGGCTCCTCACACACCGCCTGGGGGCGGGCTGGTGTCGGTGGGCGGCAGGCGCGCCCCGCCCCGTTACCGTGGACACATGACTTCCCCGGTGTCACCTACGCCCGAGCGCCGCTGGCGTGACGACCTGCACCTGGCGCACCTGATCGCCGACCACGCGGACAAGCTCACGGCGGCGCGCTTCGAGGCCCAGGACTTTGAGGTGGAGACCAAGCCGGACCTGACCCCGGTCACGGACGCCGACCGCGCCACCGAGACCCTGGTCCGTGAGCACCTGGCGCGCGCCCGCGGGCGGGACGCGGTGGTGGGCGAGGAGTTCGGCACCACCGGCTACTCCTCCCGCAAGTGGGTGGTGGACCCGATCGACGGCACCAAGAGCTATGTGCGGGGCGTGCCCGTGTGGGCCACCCTGATCGGGCTCGTGGAGGACGAGGAGGTGGTGGTGGGCCTGGTTTCCGCCCCTGCCCTGGGACGGCGCTGGTGGGCGGTCAAGGGCGGCGGGGCCTGGACGGGCCGCAGCCTGTCCTCCGCCAGGCAGGTCCGCGCCTCAGGGGTGGCGCTGCTGGCGGACGCCTCCCTGTCCTACTCCTCCCTGTCCGGCTGGGCGGAGCGCAGGCGCCTGCGGGCCATGCTCTCGCTCATGCAGCAGTGCTGGCGCACCCGCGCCTACGGGGACTTCTGGTCCTACATGCTGGTGGCGGAGGGGGCCGTGGACCTGGCGGCCGAGCCGGAGCTGAACCTGTACGACATGGCGGCGCTGGTACCGATCGTCACGGAGGCGGGCGGCCGTTTCACCTCCTTGGACGGCGCCCCGGGCCCCTGGGGCGGGGACGCCCTGGCCACCAACGGCCACCTGCACGAGGCTGCCCTGGCGCTGCTGGGGCAGGACAGTGACTGAAGGCTCCGCGCCCGGGGCTGAAGGCTCTGGCTCAGGCTCTGGGCCCTGACTGAGGCCGTTGCCACACGCTCTCGGCAGGGCGCCGGGGCGGGGCGGCGGTAGCCTGGGGCCTCCCCGTACCTGCGACCTGGGAGCCCTATGAACTGGCTGCACGCCGTCATCCTCGGCGTTATCGAAGGCATTACCGAGTTCCTGCCCGTGTCCTCCACCGGGCACCTGAATATCGCCGAGAAGCTGCTCGGCTACGAGATCGACTCGGTGGGGATGACCGCTTTCACCGCCGTGATCCAGGTGGGGGCGATCCTGGCTGCCGTCGTGTTCTTCTGGCGGGACATCGTGCGGATCGTGACCGCCTGGCTGCGGGGGCTGCGCTCCAAGGAGCAGCGTCAGGACCCGGACTACACCCTGGGCTGGGGCATCATCCTGGGGTCCGTGCCGGTGGCGGCTATCGGCCTGCTGCTGAAGGACTTTATCGAGGTCACCTCCCGCTCCCTGTGGGTGATCGCGGGCGCGCTGATCGTGTGGTCGGCGGTTATGTGGCTGGCGGACCGGCGCACCAACCTGACCAAGGGCATGCGTGACGTGACGCTGGTGGACGCCCTGATTATCGGCGGCTTCCAGGCCCTGGCCCCGGTGCTGCCGGGTATCTCCCGCTCCGGCGCCACGATCTCGGCGGGCCTGTTCCGGGGCTTTGACCGGGTTACGGCCACGCGCCTGTCCTTCTTCATGGGTATTCCGGCGCTGGTGGCGGCGGGGGCCCTGGAGGCGGTCACTGCCTTCCACGAGATCGGCTCCCCGGAGATCGGCTGGGCGGCCACGGGAATCGCCACCCTGACCTCCGGGGTGGTGGCCTACGCGACTATCGCCTGGCTGCTGCGCTTCGTCTCCTCCAACAAGTTCACCAGCTTCCTGGTCTACCGGGTGGCGCTGGGCCTGGTGATTATCGCCCTGGTGGCTACCGACGTCGTGGCCGCCTGAGGCTGCTGGCAGAGGCGGCGGCCCGGCACGGGGTGATCCTGTGCCGGGCCGCCGCGTTCTCGGGAGCGGGGTACTTACGGTGCCGCGTGCGCTCCAGGGGCAGTAGGCGCCTGTCAGGCCTCTACCACGGGGACGTCGGTCAGGCGCCAGGGGTTGGCGTGGCTCTCCCTGTCGTCCGCCCGGTCCACGGTGACCGTGGAGCCGCCCGTGTCCGGCCAGACCACCAGCACCCGGTAGGTCTTGCCCTCCTGCGCGTACTCGTCCAGGTCCAGCTCCGCGAGCGGACGGTGCCCGTCCGCGCCCAGCGGCAGGTAGTCCAGCGGGAAGACGTACTGGCCGTCCACCGCCAGGGTCACGCCGCTGGCCGCGGAGAAGGGGCTCAGTCCCGCCTTCTCCCCACGGGCCGTGTACTCGGCGCTGCCCACGGAGTCGCGGAACCAGACGTTCAGGCTGGAGGACAGGGCGACCTTTCCGCCCACCACCCGGAACTCGCCCAGCAGCACCTGGCCCCGGCGCGTGACCTGGTCCAGGTAGATGGTGACCTCGTCCTGGCTGTGCGGGTCAACCACCTTCACCCCTGCCGCGCCGGTGGCGCTAGGCCCCTTGGGTTCTGGGACCTGGGCAGCCGCCCCGTCGGGCTTGGGCAGCAGCTTGGTGCCGCCGGTGGGGGTCAGCACCACCTCCACCCGCCGGTTGGCGGCCCGGGCCTCCTCGGTGGTGTCGTTGATCTTGGGCTCGGTCTCGCCCTTGCCGACGACCTCCACCTGCCACTTGGACAGGTCCACCAGCTCTCCCAGGCGCTGGTGCACGGTCTGGGCGCGCTTCTCGGAGAGGGTCAGGTTGTAGGCGTCCTCGGCGACGTCATCGGTGTGGCCCGTGATGGTCATGCTGCCGCCATCAGGGTAGGCCTTGATGAGCAGGGCCCCCACCTGCAGGCCGGCGTCAGCGGTGGCGCTGAGATCAGCGGAGTCGGTGGCGAAGGTGACGTCACCGGACAGGGACAGGGTCACGTCCTTGCTGGTGGTGAGCGAGCCGCTGGAGCCGTCAAAGGCGCGGGCGTAGAACTCCAGGTCCAGCGGTGCCGACCGGTTCGGCTCCGGTGCGGCGGCGGCCACCAGGGCCTTGCCGTCTACGCCCGGCACGGTGGCAGCCTCCACCACCTCCACCTCAAAGAAGCCGGTCTCTGAGAGCATGGCGACCAGCCTGGTGGTCCCGGCGTCGATAGCCCCGAAGCTGAAGTAGTACTCGTTGGTGTCGCCCTTCTCCACGAAGGGGTCCTTGGGCTCGGCGGTCTGGGTGCTGACCCACACCCTGCGGTTGGCGGTGTCGACCAGCCGGAGCGGGCGGGTTCCCTGGTTCTCGGCGGACTGGCTGCCGAGCCAGAGCTCAGGCAGTGGCGGGTAGATCTGCTCGTCGGCACCGGGGTCGTCCTGGGGCCGGTGGGCGACGACCTTGAGCAGGGAGGAGCTGTCGTCCACGCGGATGACGGGACCCACCGTCATCTCGATGCTGTGCTTGCCTTTTGCCAGGTTGTCGATACGCATGGTGGTGCCAGCGGGGACGGGCACGGCTGCCGGGGTGTGGGCCGGGGCGCCGGAGGCCGGGGCCCCCGGGGTGGAGCCGCCGGAGGCGCCGGTGGCGGGCGGCTTGGGGCTGGCGTACTCGTCACCGCAGGCGGTCAGGGCGCCTGCCAGGGCTGCCAGGACCGGCACGCCCAGGAGGCGACGACGGGAGAGGAGGAGGTCGCTGCGCTTGCGCATTGGAGTACCTTTCTAGGGAACCTTGCGGATACCCACAAGGTATGCACGGGCAGTACCCAAAGTGTATGGGGACCAGTGCCGTGCTACCCATGCGGTCCACGGGTACCCGGGGAGGGCTGCCCGGACCTGCGCGGTGCGGTGACAGGGCCGAGCCTGGCTGACCGCTTGCCAGGAAGCACGCTCTAGGATTCTCCCCGTGCGTTCACAGACGTTGCTGCCAGCCACCACCAGCCTGCTTAAGTTCCTAGCCGCCGGAGCCTGGCTCACAGGCCAGTCTGCTGCTGCCGGAGGTCTGAGCCTAGTGGCGGACGGACTAGGCTCGGCCACTGACGCAGCAGCACGGTGGCAGCTTCTGCGGCAGATGCTTGACGGCGGCCCGCAGCAGGAAGAGCTGTCACGAGAGCTCGCGGCGGAGCTGGAGAGCCAGCTGGCCCAGGAGATTGCGCAGGTGCAGCGCCAGTGCGCGCAAGCGGGAAACGCGCAGGAGCTTCTCGGGGGCGTGGTCACCGAGGTCTCCCTGGCCATCAGCGACGCCTGCGGTGACAGGGAGCTGATCCTGGCAGCCGTGCGGCAGCCCGAGGACTTTCCGGCCCTGCTCAGGCGCAGCGCCACAGGTAGGCGCCAGCACGTGGAGTCCGCCGCCGAGCACTTCTTTGACCGCCTGCTGGAGGAGTCCGCCCACGCCTTCACCCGGGTGGCCCCGGGGTCGCAGAGCTTTGACCTGGCCGCCTTCACCACCTTGCTGGACTCCACGGAGCGCCTGGAGGCCGGGGTCAGCAGCCTGCAGGACAGGCAGAGACGTATAGAGGACGGCATCAGCCACCTGCGGGCCGGGCAGGAGCAGATGAAGCAGCAGATGGACGGGCTCAGTGCCAATGCAGTCCCTGGGCCTGCCCAGCACATCCGCTCCGGCAGCCGCCCGCGTGTGACCGCAGACTTCGTGGAGCGCCAGCAGGTGGAGACCCTGATGACGGCGGTCCTGGACCAGGGCGCCGAAAGGACCGCCCTGGTGGGGATGCGCGGCTCAGGCAAGTCCCAGCTCGCCTCCCTGCTGGCACAGAGGTGCGAGGAGCAGGGCTGGCCGCTGGTGGCCTGGCTGCATGCCCAGTCCCGCGACTCCCTGGTGGCAGACCTGGCCGATCTGGGCCTCCTGCTGCACCTGCCCGCAGGCAAGGACGACACCAAGGAGGAACTGGCCCGGCGCTGCCTGAGCCACCTGGCCTCCAGCCCGGCCGCTGACCGCCTGGTCGTCCTTGACAACGTGGAGGACCTTGACGACCTGGAGGGCCTGGCTCCCCGGGGAGCGGGGCTCCGCCTGCTGGCGACCACCACCAGGCAGCAGATATGGCAGGACCGGGAGCGGGTACCGGTGGGAGTGTTCGAGCGTGAGGAGTCAGTCGGCTTCCTACGCTCGCAGCTGCCCAGCCTCCAGGAGACGCAGGCAGACAGGCTCGCGGACCTGCTAGGGGACCTGCCACTGGCCCTGTCCCAGGCAGCGGCCACGATACGGCGCGAGGACTGCTCCTTCGAGGAGTACGCGGAGCGTCTACGCTGCGCCTCCCTGGAACGGGCGGTGACCCGGCAGGAGGGGGACGAGTACCCGGAGGCGGTGGCCGTAGCCCTGTGGTTCGCGGCGGAATCGGCCCTGGACGACATCTGCCGCTCCGACCGGGCACGCGGCCAGCTCGCTCGCAGACAGCTGGAGGCCCTGTCCTGGCTCGCCGCCTCAGGCGTACCCGGTGAGTGGCTGACCAAGGCCCTTGGAAGGAAGGACCTGACCAGGGCCGCCCTGGCCGACCTGGTTGAGCACTCAGTGTGCCAGAGGTCCTCTGACGGTCAGCTGGTGCTGCTTCACGGCCTGCAGGCCCGGGTGCTCCGGGAGGTGTGGGCAGGCAGCCGGACGGAGATGATCGCGAGCGCCGCCGCCGTCCTGGGTGCCGCCGACCTGCCCCAGCGGGCACCGGACACCTTTCACGACACCCGGCAGCAGGCCCTGGCCCTGACGGACCAGCTGACGGCCATCGCCGAGCAGGAGCTGTCACAAGAGCTCTTCAGCCAGGAGCCCGTGGTGGAGGCGCTGTGCCTGGCCCTTGACGAGGCCTCCGCCCTGGGAGCGCCGCAGGCCGCAGTCTGCCTGGAGGAGGCCGTTGCCCTAGTTGCCCGGCTTCTCGGTCCGGACCACCCTGACACCCTGCTAGCCCGCAACAACCTGGCTGGCGCCTACCAGGAGGCTGGCCGTCTTAGCGACGCCATCCCCCTGTACGAGCAGAACCTTGCGGACCGCGCCCGCGTCCTGGGACCTGACCACCCCGAGACCCTAACCTCCCGCAACAACCTAGCCAGCGCCTACGCGGACGCCGGACGCCTCCAGGACGCCGTCACCTTGTACCAGCAGAACCTCACGGACCGTACCCGTGTACTGGGCCCCGACCACCCCCACACCCTGCAGGCCCGTAACAACCTGGCCTACGCCTACGCGGACGCAGGCCGCCTGCAGGAAGCCACGCGCCTGTACGAGCAGAACCTCGCTGACCGCGCCCGCCTCCTGGGGGCCGACCACCCTGACACCCTCACCGCCCGCAACAACCTGGCCTACACCTACCAGGAGGCGGGGCGCCTGCGGGAGGCCACCTCCTTGTACGAGCAGAGCCTTGCCGACCACGCGCGCGTGCTGGGCCCGGACCACCCCCAGACCTTTACCGCCCGCAACAACCTCGCCACCGCCTACCAGGACGCTCGTCGTCTGCAGGAGGCCATTAGCCTGCACTCCCAGAACCTTGAGGACCGCGCCCGGGTCCTGGGTCCTGACCACCCTGACACCCTCACCTCCCGGAGGAACCTGGCCACCGCCTACCGGGAGGCGGGCCGGGAGCAGGAGGCGCAGGCCCTGTCCGGCAGCCCGGCCCCGGAGGCCCCCGGCACCCGGCCGGACCAGCCTTGAGGCAGACGGCCGCCACGCCGTCGGGAGCGCGCCGGGGCCGCCAGACCCGCACAGGCCTGGCAGGACGGCCCGCGCCCCGACCGCCCTGGCCTGCGCGAGTTCCTGTCAGACCCCTGTGAGAGGCTGAATCCATGCGGATCCTGCACACCTCCGACTGGCACCTGGGGCGCACCTTTCACGGGCGCGTCCTGGATGACGCCCACGCCGCCTTCACCGAGCACCTGCTGGAGCTGGTGCGCGCCGAGAAGGTGGATGCCGTGCTGGTCTCGGGGGACGTCTACGACCGCACGGTCCCGCCCCAGCAGTCCGTCCAGCTCCTGGACGAGACGCTCCGCCGCCTGAGCGAACGCACCCGCGTGGTCCTCACCCCCGGCAACCACGACTCCGCCCAGCGCCTGGGCTTCGCCTCCTCCCTGCTGCGGGAGGGCCTGGTCATCCAGGCCCGGGCCGACGGCGTAGACCGTGCCATCACCCTGCCGGACTCCGCAGGCCGCCCTGGCGCGCTCGTCTACGCCCTGCCCTACCTGGACCCCGAGTCCGCCCGCTGGTCCCTGCCGCCACTGCTCTCCGCACGCCTCGGGGAGAGCCCGGGCGAGGTCCCGGAGCAGCAGACCGTCCCCGCTGCCCCGGAGCACTCCGCCAGCCTCGCGCCCCCCGCCAGCCAGGAGCCTCCCGGCAGCCCCCGCCTGCCCCGCTCCCATGAGGCGGTGGTCAGCGGCGCCCTGCGGCTGGTGGCCGCGGACCTGGCCCGGCAGCGCCAGGGCGCGAGCCGCCGCCTGCCCGCCGTCGTGATGGCCCACGCCTTCGTCTCCCCCACCGGCCCTGGCGCCAGCGACGCCGAGTCCGCCCAGCCCAGTGAGTCCGAGCGGGACATCAAGGTGGGGGGCGTGGACCTGGTGCCCTCGCAGGTCTTCGCCACCCTGGGCGGCTCTCCCCACGCCCCCGCCAGCGGCGGCCTGGACTATGCGGCCCTCGGGCACCTGCACCGGCCCCAGCAGGTGAAGCTCCCCGCCGCCCTGCGCCAGCAGGTGGAGTCCACCGGCACACCCCTGCCGCTGCTGCGCTACAGCGGCTCCCCCCTGCCCTTCTCCTTCTCCGAGGCCCCCTACCCCAAGTCCTCCGTGCTGCTGGAGCTCGGCCCCAAGGGCGTGACCCGCAGCGAGCTGGTCCCCACCCCCCAGACCCACCAGGTCCTGACCCTGCGGGGCAGCCTTGAAGAGCTCCTCTCCCCCCAGCACGACGGCCTGGAGGCGGCCTGGCTGCGGGTAGAGCTCACCGGCGAGCTCGTGCACGACGCCACCGCCCGCCTACGCCGTCGCTTCCCCAATCTCCTGGCCCTGACCCGGGTGGCCCCCGCACTAGCGGCAGGCAGCGTGCCCGCCCTACACCGCCAGGCGGACCTGCCCCAGGTCGCAGACGCCTTCCTGGCGGCCGCCGGAGGCCGCGCCCCCACCCCCGCAGAAAGCGCCGTGCTCCGGGAGGCCTACGAGGCCGCACGCAACCAGGAAGGCTCCCGCTGATGCGCGTACACAGCCTCACCATGACCGCTGTCGGCCCCTACCCCGGCACCGAGCAGATCGACTTTGACCGCTTTGCCGCCTCCGGGCGCTTCCTGCTCACCGGGCCCACCGGCGCAGGCAAGACCACCATCATTGACGCCATCGTCTTCGCCCTCTACGGGCAGGTGGCCGACTCCGAGGACTCCTCCAAGGCACGTATCCGCTCCACCCACGCCGAGGCCACCACCCGGACCGTCGTGGAGCTCGTCTTCTCCACCAGCGCAGGCACCTACCGGCTGCGCCGCAGCCCCGAGTACCAGCGCCCCAAGAAACGCGGCGGCGGCACCACCACCGAGAAGGCCACCGCCCACCTGTGGCGCCTGGCAGACCCAGACGCCAGCCCCACGGAGGAGCCTGTCAGCGGGCCCCGGGAGGTCGGGGCGGAGGTCGCGCGCGTGGTGGGGCTCAGCCGCGAGCAGCTCACCCAGACCGTGGTGCTCCCCCAAGGCAAGTTCGCCCAGTTCCTGCGCGCCAGCTCCGCCGAACGCCACCAGCTGCTGCGGGACGTGTTCGGCACCGGCGTCTACGACCGCGTGCAGGAGCAGATCGCTGAACGCTCCCGCGAGGCCAAGCGCCGCAGCCAAGCAGCCCGCACCAACCTGGACGCCACCGTCCAGCACCTCCTCACCCTGCTAAGCACCTACGACGCCGCAGGCAGCTCCGGGGCCCAGCCGGAGGGCGACACTCCGGCGGAACCCGGGCCAAGCAGCACGGCTGACCGTAGTCCCCAGCCCTCCCCCGCGGTGTCAGCGGGAGACGGCACTGCCCAGGAGAGGCCGGAGGCGGAGGACGGGGGCGCAAGCGCGAGCGCCACCGGTACAGGCGCTGCGGGTGGTTCGAGCGAGGCGGGCAGTGCGAGCGGTGAAGGCGCTGCGGGTGGTTCGAGCGAGGCGGGCAGTGAGAGCGTTGCGGGCGACGAGGGCAGTGCGGGTGCTGCGGGTGCTGCGGCGCCGCCGGTCGTCCTCTCCACCGCCGACCGTCTCCTGGCAGCCAGCGCCGAGACTCCGCCCCACCCAGAGCGCCTGTCCCAGGTGCTTGACGGCACCCTCCAGGCCTCGTCCACCCGGCTGGATCAGCTGGAGGGGCAGGAGGCCCAGGCCCAGCAGGACCGGGACCAAGCCACCCACCAGCTGGAGCAGGTCCGTGACCTGGCCAACCGCCTGGAACGACGCCGCAGGCTCCTGGAGGAACAGGCCCAGCAGGAGGCCCAGGCACCCCAGCAGCAGGAGCGCGAGCAGCGGCTCGCGCAGGCCGAGGCCGCCGCCCACACCAGCACCCCCGCGCAGGTGCTCTCCCGGGCCCAGGCCAGCGCCACAGCCAGCGTGGAGGCCGCCACCACGCTCCTGGCACAGCCCCAGCCCGCCATCGTGGAGGTCAGCAGCTCCGCCCAGCAGGGCCTGCGCCTGCTCCAGGACGCCACCAGCAGCCCCACCCTGGAAACCAGTGCCTCCAGCACCCCCGGTGCGCCCGAGGCTACCGAAGCCCTGCCCGGTGCACCCGTGCAGGTGCCCGCCGCACAGCCCAGCGGCAGCGCAGCCGCAGGCTCCCTGGAAGACCCCGCCTCAGCCTCCCCCCGCCTCCCGGGCACGCTCCGCTCTAAGACAGCCAGCCCCGGCAGCGGACCCGAGGCACCCGCGTCCCGGCCCACCGGTGCTGACGCCCAGCTCCCCGGCGAGGAGCTGCTGGCCAACGCCACCCAGACACTCACCGCCGCCGCCCAGAGCACCAGGCAGCAGGCCGGGACCCTGACCGCCCTGGCTAGCACCGAGGCCGGGCTGCCCCAGCGGGAGCAGGACCTGACCGCCCAGGCCGCGGCCCTGGCGCAGGCCGAGCAGGACCTCAGCCAGGTGGAGGCCGAGCTGTCGGCCCGACCCGCACAGCTTGAGGCCCTGCACGCCAGGCTCGCGACGGCGCAGGCCGCCCAGGACTCCCTGCCCGCCCTCAAGGTCGCCCACGACCAGGCGCAGGCCCGCCACCAGGCCGCCGCCCTGGCCGACCAGCTCACGCAGCAGCACACGCGGGCGCAGGAGGCCGTCGATGCCGCCGCGCAGGCCGCCCAGCAGGCTGAGGAGGCGGTACACGCCCAACGGCGCCGCTGGATCGCCACCACCGCCGGGAACCTGGCTGCAGAGCTGGAAGCAGACAGTCCCTGCCCCGTCTGCGGCTCCACCGAGCACCCACACCCCGCCCCCGTCGAGGAGGGCACCGTCAGCCGCGCCCAGGTCGAGGCCGCCGAGGCCCACGCCAGCCAGGCCCGCCAGTACCTCCAGGACACCGTGATGCAGCGCCAGTCCCTCCAGGAGCGGCTGGAGGCCGCCGTCACCCAGGCAGGCAACCAGGGCCAGGCCCATACCAGCGCCGCCCTGCAGGCCGCCCAGCAGGAGCTGGCGACGGCGCAGCAGGCCGCCCAGCCCCTCAAGGACCTGGAGGAGCAGGCCGCTGGCTTCACCCAGGCCACCGCCCGCCTGGCCCAGGAGGCCGCCGCCGCCAAGGCCCGCAACCAGGCCGCAGCCGCGGCCCTCCAGGTCCAGCAGGATACCCTGGAGGCGGACACCCAGAAGGTCCGCCAGGCCCAGGACGGTGCCCCCAGCGTCCAGGCCCGGATCGCCGCCCTGACCCAGCGGGCCGAGGCCTACGAGGCCTGCACCCAGGCCCTCACCCGCTGCCTGGCAGACGCCCAGGCCGTGGCCCAGGCCCACACTGACCTGGCCCAGGTGCTGCGCGCAGAAGGCCTTGCCAGCCTCCAGCAGGCGGAGTCCCTGCGCCTGCCCCCAGCCGAGCTGAAGGCCCTGCGCACCCAGGTGGACGACGCCCGTGCCCAGCGGCAACGAGTCCGCCTGGCCCTGGCCGAGCCCGAGATCACCACGCTCACCGGCCAGGAGCAGGCCGACCTGCCAGCCGCCCAGGAGGCGCGCACGCAGGCCGACACCCGGCACACGCAGGCCGTGCGCGCCCTGGAACGGGCCCGCTCCCAGCACCAGGCCCTCGAAGACGCCTGCACCAGCGTCCAGGACGCCGCCACCAGCCTGCAGGAGGTAACCGCCAGCCAGGCCGCTTTGCTCCGGGTAGCCGCCCTCGTCAGCGGGGACAACGACCTCGCCACCCCCCTGGCCACCTGGGTGCTGGTAGAACGGTTCCAGGAGGTGCTCGTATTCGCCAACCAGCGCCTGGCCGAGATGTCCTCCGGGCGCTACCAGCTCACCCACGTGGACCACGAGACCGGCTCCGCCCGCCGCAAGGACCGGGGCCTGGGCCTGGGCGTCATCGACCACCTCGGGGACCAGGCCGTCCGCGACCCCAAGACCCTCTCCGGCGGGGAGACCTTCTACGTCTCCCTGTCCCTGGCCCTGGCCCTGGCCGACGTGGTCGCCACCGAGTCCGGCGGCATCACCATGGAGACCCTCTTCATCGACGAAGGCTTTGGCACCCTGGACCCCGAGACCCTGGACAAGGTCATGGCCGAGCTCGCCCGTCTCCAGGCCGGAGGCCGCACCGTCGGCATCGTCTCCCACGTGGAAGAGCTACGCCGTCAGATAGCCGACCGCATCGAGGTCCGGCGCACCGCCACCGGCTCCACCCTGCGCCAGACCGCCACCTGAGACCAGGCCACCGCCTGATACCAGGCCACCGTCTAGAAGCAGGCGCCGCCAGCATCCGGTCCTACCTGCAACCTCCAGGTCAGCGGGCAGGCCCGCAGCCCCACGGCCTCCAGGTCAGCAGCCAGTCAGGCGCAGGCTCACACCCCCAGCTCGGCGGCCAGGTGGGCGCGCTCAGAGACGTCGAACCACAGCAGGTCCGCCTCCGCCGTCCGCTCAAAGGCCTCCTCATCACCCCTGCGGGCGGCCTCCACGTCACCCTCGGCGGCAGCCTCGTCAACCAGCAGCGCCGCCACAGACTCCCACGGCACCGGCGCTCCCAGGCGCACCGTGCCCGGCAGCACGTCCTCCCCCACCGCCAGCTCCTCCACGCTGGCGCCGTCCACGTCCGCCGCCACCACCACCCGGCGGGAGGGCAGCGTCTCCGCCCCCGGCACCGCCAGCAGCATCAAGGAGGAATCAGCGGCGCACAGGCTGGCTGACACCTCCAGGCCCTCCTCGTCCTCCTCCGTCAGGGCCTCAGCCAAGGTCCGGGTGGCCGCATGAGCCAGACGCGCAGAGATCTGGGCCGCCCGCAAGTCAGCGGCGGTAGCAGGAACATAGACACGCATGGCACCAGTGTGCACGTCAGCGGCGGTGCCGGCCCGACGGCTGCGGAGGCGTGTCCCCCGCAGGCCCCGCCCCCGGCCAGTCCACGGGCACGCCCGGGCCGCCAGCAGCAGGCACCACAGGCGGTTCCCCCAGGGCGCCAGCAGCAGGCACCGCGGTCGGAACCGGCTGCCCCACCGGGCCACCCGGCCCCAGCCCCGCCCCTGGCACAGGCCCAGAACCAGCCGCTGCAGCTGCCCCCGGTCCCGCCCCCAGCACAGGCCCAGAACCGACCGCAGGCACCGCCGTCGCCCCCGGGACCGAAGCAGAACCCGCCCCCGGCATCACGCCGTAGCTGTGCTCCGCCCCGGCCCTGCGGCGCGCGAACAGGCCCCGCCGCTCACGCTGGCGCTTCTCACGCTGGCGCCGCTCCCGCCGCCCCTCATCCTTGCGCCGCTGGCGCTGGCGCTGCCGTAGGGCGGGGGCCGCCGCCGGGTCCACCCGCACCACCAGCTCATGCAGGGCCTTGCCCAGCTCCGAGGACGCCGCCAGCTCCAGGACCGCACGCCCCTCCAGCAGCGCCCGGTCAGCCGTGGCGGCGTCCTCAGGCAGCAGCAGCACGTCCTGCAGGCCACCGAAACGCGACAGCGCCTCCCTTACCGCCCGCTTGGGGGACGGGCCCGTGGCAGAGGCCCGCACCCGGTTGACCACCACCTCCAGCCTGCCTTGCCAGCCCTGGGGGCGGACCTCCGCCAGCATCTGCAGCAGACGCCGCACCCCCACCGGGTCCGCGCCGCCCACCACCAGTACCACGTCCGCGCGCGTCAGCAGATCGGCCACCACCGCGCCCCGGCCCGGCTCCAAGGTCAGCTCGTCAAGCTCGTCCTCCACCAGGCCGCCAGCCACGTCCACCACGGTCCAGTCGGCCTGCGCCCGGCAACGGTTCCAGACCACCTCCATGGACACCGGCGGCAGCTCCCGCCACCGCCCCTGCCTGCCCAGCCCGGACAGCAGCCGCACCCCCGGAGACACCTCCGCCTGCAGGCCCCGGAAGGTCTCCTGGTCCAGGCCCCCGTGGGTGGCCAGGCGGGCAGCAGTCGCCAAGGCCGAGGAGTCCTCCGGCATCCCCAGCAGCTGCACCAGGCTGGGCGCCTCCAGGTCCGCGTCCACCAGGACCACCTCCCCCACCGCCCGCAGCCCCGTCGCCAAGGAGGCCGCGACCGTGGAACGCCCCGGCGCCCCCGCCGTCCCCCAGACCACCACCAGCCGCCCCGGACGCTGCGGCCCCCTCCCCTGTATCCAGGCCCTGGAGGGTGACGACGGCGCAGCCGGAGCACTGGCAGCCTCGCCCGGCTCCGTCACCGTCGGCAGCGACGTCGGCGTCGGAGAACCGCATACCGGGGCCGCGCCGCCCCCAGCACCTGCCTGCGCAGCAGCACCTGGGGCGGCGTCGGCAGGACAGTCGGCAGCCGCCCCGAAGGCCTCCGCCCAGCTGAGTACCGGCGTCTTAGCAGCAGCCGCTGGCTCGGCTCCCGCCCAGCCGTAGGCCGGTACGCCCACAGCCGCCGGACCTGCTGCCGCCCGGTCGGCGGCCTCCAGCCAGCCAGCCGGGAGCATGTTCTCGACGTCACCAGGGCCGACCGCCTGCAGGCCCGGTGCTCCTGCTGGCGGGTAGCCCACCAGCTGGTTGTCCACCAGAGCCGCCGTCGAACCGCCGTGTCCCGGTTCCGCAGGGGTGGGGGCGCTGACTGGCACCGGCTGGGTCTGCCCGGGCCAGCCACCCGCCTCCGCGAAGGGCCAGGAGCTCTCCCTAGCCAGGTCAGGGCCCGGCGACGTCTCCTGCTGGGCCAGGCGCTGGACCGCCTCCAGGAGCCGCTGCAGCCCTGCCGCCCGGTCCTCCACCGGCGCCCCCAGGGAGCCCCACTGCGGCAGCTGCTGGGCGGGGGCCAGCAGCAGGCAGCGCACCCCTGCGCGTCCCAGCCGGTCCAGGACCGTCAGATCCACCTGGTCCAGCGCGCAGTCGATCACGGCCAGCTGCCCCAGGCCCGCGGCCGCTGCCGCCAGCAGCTCGGCCAGGTCGGCGCAGCGGCGGGCCACAGTCAGCCCGGTTCCGGGGGCGGTCAGCGTGCGCAGCAGGCTGGTGTCGTCCCCTGACAGGGCCAGCAGCACGGCAGTGCTCATACGCCTGCCCCCACCGGGACCAGCACCAGCGCGCCGCCGTCGGCCAGGGCCCCGAGAACCTCCGGCAGCACGGCGGCAGGCACCAGGACCTCGATCTCCCGCTCCTTGGTGCCGCCGACCAGGGTCTTCTCCTGCTCCACCACCGTAGAGACGATCAGGCCCCCGGCCACCATCCGGGCCGGCTGGGCTGCCGCCTCCGTCCTGCCCGTCTGGGGCCGGGCCAGCAGCCACAGGTCCACCTGGTCGCCTACCCCTACGCCCTTGGGCAGGCCGGTAGACACCGGGAGCACCACGGCCCGCATACCAGTGTCAGTACCCTGGGACACGCCAGCGGCAGGCAGCAGCTCCCCGGCCTTCATGGAGCGGGTGGCGACGGCGTGCGCGGGCAGCTCTCCGGCAACCACGTAGCTGCCGGTGCCGGGGTGGGAGGAGACCACGGTCAGTACCCCCTCCTGGGTCAGGTCTGTTCCGGGGGCGACGTCCACGGCCAGGGCGTAGAGCTCCTGGGTGTCGGCGGCGCTGTCCACGGCCCAGCCCCCGAGCGCGGCCGCACCCGCCACCAGGACCACCCCCAAGGCGAATCGTGGGTCACGCCAGGGCTTGCGCCTGCCGGGACTCCGGCTGCCCTCCCCTGTTCCTCCGGCCACGGCAAGCGGGCCCAGGGATGGTGGCAGGGTGGGGCGGTGGGCGGTCACGAGCTGCTCCTTTGGTGCTTCGCGATCACTGTTGGCGCCTGCTTCAGGGGTTTAGGCGCCCTCAGGGATGGTTAACGGTAGCGCTTAGCCTACGATAATGTCACAATCTAGGCATGAGTATCCGGTTCCTGACCATCAGCGACGTGTCCGAGCAGCTGCAGCTCTCCGCCCAGGCGGTGCGCGCCTTGATCCACAGCGGCGACCTTCCCGCCATCCAGGTCGGTGCACGCAAGCTCTGGCGCATCGAGGACACCGCCCTGGAGGAGTACATCCAGCGCCAGTACGCCTCCACCCGCGACATGGTTGCCGCGGGGCGCGCTGACCTGGAGGACTGAGGCAGTAGCGTCACAGCGAGCGCACGGCGTCGATGGCGTCGAGCGCCACGCTGACACGCCCTCCAGCCCCCGGCCCCAGAGGTGAGCCACCATCGACGACGAGGTCCAGGTGGTCCGCCCCCACCCTGACCGGCCGCCCCACCAGCTCTGAGCCCAGCAGCGTCAGGCGCACCACCACCCCGCGGCGCACCAGGGCGCGCGCCGCCGCCCGCAGGCCCACGCCGCCCCTGGGGGCCTGCACCACCGCCTTGGCGCCCAGCGGCCAGGCAGCCACCACGGCCGCGGCAGGCAGCAGCGCCTGCACCCCCGAGTCCTCCTGCACGAGCAGCAGGTCCTCCTCCACGCGCAGCAGCATCCCGCCCAGTGCGGCTCCCCCGCGCAATAGCACTTGGACCCGGCGCCCGCTGGCCCCCCGCAACCGCTCCAGCATCCGCACGGAGCCCAGCTCCGCCTCCGCCAGCTCATGGGCGGCCGCAGCCAGGTCCGCGCGCCTCTCCGCCTCGAAGACGCTCTCCAGGTCAGCAAACAGGGACTCCAGGTTCACGGCAGCACTTCACCACAGGCCAGAGCCCACCTCAAGCGCCTACCCCCTTGACAGGCCACGCACCACGTTGTTTCATCATTAAGCATCAAACATTGCCAAAGACGATGGAGCAGCGATGCACACACGTACAACTCTCAAACTTATTGTCTGTGCGTCGGCAGCCGTGGCCGCGCTGCTCGGACACCTGTCCTACCTGCACGCACAGGCACTCAGCGGCCTGCCGGGCTCCGCCTGGGGTAGCCCCCAGCTCTCCAGCGCCCTGCTCACCGTCCTCTCCGCCCTAGGGGCAGTGGCTGCCGCCTGGTACGGGCTCTCCGCCCTGCTGGCCCTGGTGGCCACGGCCCCGCAGCCGCCACGGCCCCGCCGTCGCCTGCCTGCGAGCCTGGGCAGCCAGGTGGCCGGGTACCTGCTGCAGCGCTGGGGCGCCCCGGCCATCAGGCGCCTGGCCGCCGGCACCCTGGTACTGTCCCTCAGCGCCAGCCCGGCCCTGGCCGCAGAGGTCCCGCCGCCACATGACCTGGGCTGGCAGCCCAGCAGCACCGCCACCGTCCCGTCGCAGGCCGACGGCGCAGCGTCCACGCCAACCGAGCCAGACGCGCCCTCAGCCGCAGCAGCACCCGCAAGCCGTGGGCTTCCTGCAGCACCCTCTGCCGCCCCCGCCACACCCGGCACCCCCGAGAGCGCCGCACCGACGCCTGCCCCGGGACCAGCGGCCAGCCCCGGGGCGCGCCCAGGGACCAGTCCTTCCACCGCACCACAGGCGCCCGGCGCTGCCGCCCGCGCCCCCGCGGCGGCGCCTATACCCCCGGAGGCACCCACACCAGCCCAGGCAGCCACCGGCGGCCCCAGCAACCCGGCTGGGGCCGGGCGCGGGAACGGCGGCGGGGACCAGAGACCTCCGGCTCAGCACACGGTGCGTCCTGGGGAGAGCCTGTGGTCGATCAGCGCCGCCTACCTGGGGCTGGACAACAGCGCGCCCGAGCTGGTCACCGCCTGGCCCCAGCTCTACCAGCGCAACCGGGAGACGCTTGGCCCAGACCCCTCCCTGATCCAGCCGGGCACCGTCCTGCAGCTGCCCTGGGAGCAGCCCTGACCCAGCCTTGGCTCTTACCCTACCTGCGGCCCGAGACATCGCCGTCTCGTTCTGTTCCAACCCTGCTGCCCTCCGTAGCCCAGCGCTCAGACCCTGCTGCCCTCCGTAGCCCGCCGCCCTGGACCCGCCGATCCACTCTCGCCGACCTGCACCCACCGATCTGCGCCCCTGCCCCGACCTCACCGACCTGTACCCAACGCCTTACCACCAGCCCTGACCACCGCCCGCAACTGGCCACCAGCACGGCCCCAGACCTAGCCAAGGAACGCTCATGACCGCCCTGACCACCATGCAGCCGCCCAGCTCCTGCCCACCCGCCCCGGAGGCGCCCCGTCCTGCCGTGACCGGCCCGCACGTGCTCCCACCCAAGCGGCCCCTGCCCCAGGTGGGGCACCCGCGCCCCCGCCCAGCCCGTCCGGGCCAGCCTTCACCGACGACCCGGAGCTGCCACCCTGAAGCGCGCCACAACCTGAAGCAGCACTCCACCCCAGGCGGCGCCCCCAAGGTGCGCGTGAGTGTGGCCCCCGCCGTCGGGGCACTGCTGCCCCGCCGTCAACAACCGCTACCGCCACAGCCGGTGCTGGCCGAGCCCGCCCGCGCCAGGAACCAGGCTCTGTCCCCGGGGCCCACTGTCACCGCCGCCCCACTGACGCGCAAACACTGGGACCGGGTGCAGTTCCAGACCCAGGTGGCCCAGCCGGAGGCCGTCACCCTGGTAGAGCGCGCCAGCACCCCCAGGCCGCCAGCCCCCGCCGAGAGCCCCGGCCAGGCAGCCGCGCACCTGGTCAGCGCCTGCGTACAGGTCCTGGAGGGCCACCGCTCCGTGCAGGCCCTGGTGCGCCGCACCACCCCCGAGCTCTTTGACGCCCTGGCCAGGCGGGCCAGCCTGGCCCAGCGCCTAGCAGGCCGGGTCTCCCCGGCGACCGTCCCCCAGGTGCGCTCCAGCCGTGCCCAGGAGCCCCTGCCCGGGCGGGCCGAGGCCGTAGTGGTCCTGGAGGCGGCCGGGCGGGTACGGGCAGCCGCCGCGCACCTGCTGCTGCGCCGGGGACGCTGGATCCTCACCGGCCTGGAGATCGCCTAGCCGCAGCGACCCGGCAGGAGCGCCACCGCAGGCACCCGCCCAGCCGGTCTGCCTGGCACGGGTGGTGGTCACCTAGACAGCGGCGCCGTCTCAGACAACCTGCTCCAGCCGGGGCGGCCCAGGCAGTCAGACCAGACTGGCCGCAGGACCACCAGCAGGCGCGGAGCACCAGAAGGAGGCACCCCCTACGCCGTCGCCCGGGAGCGGCGGCCTGGCAGCCAGACCTCCGGACCACAGGCTCCGGCTCCGGCCCACATGCTCATGGCTACAGCCAACCGGGCCCCGGCTCCAGCCCGCCGCAGCGGCGCCTGCTCCGCTTAGCGGCGCTTGCTGCGCTTAGCGGCCCGCTTGGCCGCCCGGTTCAGGCCCTTCCCGCCGTCCGCAGCGGACTGCCCGCCGGAGGTGGTGGTGGCCTGGCCGTCCTCGTCCGGCGCCGAGTAGGACACCTTGTCGCTCATGTGCTGCTGCCCGGTGTCCCCCAGCACGGTGCCGCCGGGGCGGGAGGGGTCGATCCCCGCCGCCGCGCGCCCGTCAGCCAGCTCCGCCGTCTGGGACTCGTAGCGGGCCCGAGCCTCGTCAAAGCGGGCCACGTTGGCGAAGATCTGCTCCACGGTCTCCTCGCGGATGCCCTCCATCATGGCCTTGAACATGTGGGCGCCCTCATTGGCGTACTCCACCAGGGGGTCGCGCTGGGCCATGGCCCGCAGGCCGATGCCCTCCTTGAGGTAGTCCATCTCGTACAGGTGCTCGCGCCAGCGCTTGTCCACCACGGCCAGCAGGATGCGCCGCTCCATGGTGCGCATGGGTTCCTCCCCCAGCTGGTCCTGGGCCAGCGGGTTGGCGTCCAGGCGGGCCTCCGCCTCCTCGTAGGCGACCTCGGCGTCACCGGTGAGCTCCGCCGTCAGCACCTCCGGCGTGAGGTGGTCCGTGCCACCCACCGACTCCAGGATCTCCTCACTGGTCAGGCTCACCGGGTAGAGCTGGGCCAGGTCGTTCCACAGCCCCTCCAGGTCCCACTCGTCGGCACGTCCCTGCGCGGTGCGCGCGGCCACCACGTTGGCGACCACTGAGGCGCGGAAGGCCTCCATCTGCGGCTCCAGGTCCTCGCCGTCCAGGACCCGGCGGCGCTCGGAGTAGACCTTCTCGCGCTGCTCGGTCATGACGTCGTCGTACTTCAGGACGTTCTTGCGGATCTCGTAGTTGCGGGACTCCACCTGGCGCTGGGCGGAGGCGATGGCCCGCGTGACGATCTTGGACTCCAGGGGGACGTCGTCGGGGTAGGCGTCAGAGGCCATGATGCGCTGGGCGGCCCCGGAGGCGAACATGCGCATCAGGTCGTCCTCCATGGACAGGTAGAAGCGGGACTCGCCCGGGTCCCCCTGGCGGCCGGAGCGGCCCCGCAGCTGGTTGTCGATACGGCGCGACTCGTGGCGCTCGGTGCCCAGCACGTACAGGCCGCCGAGCTCCACCACCTCGTCGTGCTCCGCCTTGCAGGCCTCCTTGGCGGCCTTGAGGGCGGCGGGCCAGGCGGCGTCGTACTCCTCCGCGTTCTCCTCCGGGTCCAGGCCCTTCTCCTTGAGCGCGGTCACGGCGATGTGCTCGGCGTTTCCGCCCAGCATGATGTCGGTGCCACGGCCCGCCATGTTGGTGGCCACGGTGACAGCGCCCTTGCGCCCGGCCATGGCCACGACGGCGGCCTCCCGGGCGTGCTGCTTGGCGTTGAGGACCTCGTGGGGGATGTCGCGCTTGCGCAGCATCTCGGAGAGCTGCTCGGACTTCTCCACGCTGGTGGTGCCCACGAGCACCGGCTGGCCCGCCTCGTGGCGCTCCGCGATGTCGTCCACCACCGCGGCCAGCTTGGACCTGGCGTTGGTGTAGACCAGGTCCGGCTGGTCCACCCGGACCATGGGCTTGTTGGTGGGGATAGGGACCACACCGATCTTGTAGGTGCCGGCGAACTCGGCGGCCTCGGTCTCGGCGGTACCGGTCATGCCGGAGCGGGAGCCCTCCGGGTAGAGGCGGAAGTAGTTCTGCAGGGTGATGGTGGCCAGGGTCTGGTTCTCGGCCTTGATCTCCACGCGCTCCTTGGCCTCGATGGCCTGGTGCATGCCCTCGTTGTAGCGGCGCCCGGGCAGTACCCGGCCGGTGTGCTCGTCCACGATCAGGACCTCACCGTCGCGCACGATGTAGTCCTTGTCCAGGTGGAAGAGCTCCTTGGCCTTTATGGCGTTGTTCAGGAAGCCGATCAGGGGGGTGTTGGCGGACTCGTAGAGGTTGTCGATCCCCAGGTAGTCCTCCACCCGCTCGATGCCCGGGGAGAGGATGCCGATGGTGCGTTTCTTCTCATCGACCTCGTAGTCCTTGCCCGCCTCCAGCCGCTCGGCGATCTTGGCGAACTCCTGGTACCACTTGTTGACGTCGCCGGTGGCCGGGCCGGAGATGATCAGGGGGGTGCGAGCCTCGTCGATCAGGATCGAGTCGACCTCGTCCACGATCACGAAGGCGTGGCCACGCTGGACCAGGTCCTCGGGGCGCTGGGCCATGTTGTCGCGCAGGTAGTCGAAGCCGAACTCGTTGTTGGTGCCGTAGGTGATGTCGCAGGCGTACTGCTTGCGCCGCTCGGCGGGGGTCTGGCCTGCCAGGATGCAGCCGGTGGTCAGGCCCAGGAAGCGGTGCACGCGCCCCATGAGGTCGGACTGGTACTCGGCCAGGTAGTCGTTGACGGTGACGACGTGCACGCCCTTGCCGGTCAGGGCCCGCAGGTAGGAGGGCATGGTGGCCACCAGGGTCTTGCCCTCACCGGTCTTCATCTCGGCGATGTTGCCGCGGTGCAGGGCCGCGCCGCCCATGATCTGCACGTGGTAGGGGCGCATGCCCAGGACCCGGTCGGCGGCCTCGGCGACGGCGGCGAAGGCCTCGGGCAGCAGGGCGTCCAGGCTCTCGCCGTCGGCGTGGCGCTGCTTGAGCTCAGCAGTGAGATCACGCAGATCCTCGTCCGAGAGCTCCTTGTAGGTGTCCGCGAGCGCCTCGACCTGTTTGGCCAGGGCGTCAAGCTGCTTGAGTGTGCGCCCCTCACCGAGGCGGAGGATCCGGTCGACGATCGACAAGCTGTTTCTCCCTTATTGACGTCTGCAGGGGCCAGCACGGCCTAGACCTCGCAATCGTAGACGACTGCCCGCCTGCCGGTACCCCCTGGAGGCGTAGAGCCGCCCACGCTCCACAGGACTGTGACCGGCCCCCTCCCCCACCAGGGCCTGCTGGTCCCGGTGGGGGCCGGGCGGAGGCTGCCACCCTGTGCGGGTGGGACCTTTGGCGCGTGATCTGGGCGGACTGCTGCTGCCTTCTGCCTGCGTGGGCTGCGGGGCCTGGGACGCCGTGGTGTGCGGACGGTGCCGGACGGCGCTGTGCCAGCCCTTGCGCCAGGTGCGGGGGCTGCGCCTGCCGGTGTGGGCCGGGCCCGCCTACGCGGGGCCGGTGCGCCACCTGGTGCTGGCCTGGAAGAACGGGGGGAGGGAGGACCTGGGGCCGTTGCTGGGGGCCGTGGGGGCGTCGCTGGGGGCGCAGTGGTGGGAGGGCGCGGGCACCGTCCTGGCCGGGGCGGGCAAGGGCGACGACGGCGCGCCTGGCCCCTGCTCTGGCACCGGTGCGGGTGCTAGAGCGCGGGGGCAGGGCATACGGGAGCACGATGACCCCTGCTGGCGCACCCGGGCCCACCACCGCCGGGGGCAGGACGCGCCGGGCCCCAGTGAGCCTGAGGATGCTGAGCCGGACGACTGTGGGCCGGGACGCAGCAAGCCCGGCCGCAGCGCACCAGGAGGCAGCGAATCAGGTGACGATAAGCCCGGCCACAACGAGCAGGGCCGCAGCAGGCCAGGCGGCGTTGAGCCAGACCGCAGCAGGCCAGGAGCCCTGGGGACGCCCCTGCTGGTGGTGCCTGCCCCCTCTGGCCTGGCGCGCCGTCTGCTCGGTCGCCTGGTAGCCGCCTCCCTGGCAGACGCCGTGGCGCAGGGGGTGGCCCAGGCCGCGGCCGGACGGACCGGCACCTGGTCAGTGGACCTGCTGCGCCGTCAGGGAGGCAGCCGCCACCAGGCAGGGCTGGGCGTGGCCGAGCGGGCACGCAACCGCGCGCAACCACCCCGGGTGCTGGCCCCGGTGGCCGGGCACCAGGTGCTGCTGGTGGACGACGTCGTGACCACCGGGGCCACCTTGGCTGCCTGCTCCCAGGCGCTGGAGCAGGCAGGGGCCCAGGTGCTGGGGGCACTGGCGCTCGCGGCCACTCCCCCGCCGTCCCCTGGGCTGCCTTGCGGGCGGCAGGCTGCACGATCGTCCACCCGCAGGTGAGCACATGGTGTATCTTCTGTGGCACAACGCACAGGACGTTGCGAGCCCGTCAACGCCGACGGGCTGCCGGCGAGCACACAGGAGGCGGTCAGTTCCTTCCACAGCCCGTCGCGGCACGCGGCGGATGCAGTCATCCAAGCCCCAGCCGGGGCCGCACCTAAGAACCCAGAAAGGGTCAGCCATGGACATCACCGTCGTTGGTCGCAACGCTGAGATCAGCTCGCGTTACCGGGACTACGTCGAGGAGAAGGTCACCAAGGTCGAGCAGTACGACCCGCGCGTGCAGCGCGTCGAGATCGAGGTCACGCACGAGCGCAACCCTCGGCAGGCGGACACTGCGGAGCGCGTTGAGCTCACCGTCATCTCCAAGGGCCCGGTCATCCGGGCCGAGGCCTCCTCCTCAGACCGTTTCGCTGCTTTCGACATAGCCATGGGCAAGCTAACAGAGCGTCTGCGCCGGGTGCGTGACCGCCAGAAGGACCACCACCGCCGCGCCGTCGTGCTGCCGGAGGAGCCCCGGGAGACCCAGCCCGCCGTCCCGGAGGCGGAGCCGGAGGAGAACCAGCCCACCGTGCCCACCACCAAGGGGGTGGCGGTGGAGTCCCAGCTGGGTGACTCGCCCGTGATCGTCCGCCAGAAGCTGCACGACGCCGTGCCCATGACCGTGGACGAGGCCCTCTACCAGATGGAGCTGGTGGGCCACCCCTTCTACCTGTTCATCGAGAAGGAGACCAAGCAGCCCTGCGCGGTGTACCACCGGCACGGCTGGACCTACGGGGTGATCCGCCTGGACGCGCAGGTGCTGTAGCCCACGGGGCGCCCCGCACCCCGCATGCCGCGTGAAGGTGGTGCCGGAGCTGGCCGCAAGCCGCCCCGGCACCACCTTCTCGCGAGACCGGGACATCGGTACCGCGAGACCGGGACATATGGCTCACGAGACCGGTAAGGGTGGCCTTAGTTGTGGATAACTTGCGGCTGGTGGCTGGCGTCCAGCTGCTCGACGACGGTGAGGCTCGCTGGGGCGCACTGTCTGCGGGAAGGAGCGGGCAGGCTACCTCTCTCCCCAGACGTGACGGACGGGCGGGGCCAGGCCCGTACGACGAGGAAGTGGGCGGCTGAATCTGACTGGGGGCGGTACCTGAGGGCAGGATGTCGGGGAGACCCTATGGGCGGCCAGGAACCCTGGTTGCATACATGACAGGGAGCACCCCAAGACCAGATCAGGGTTTTGTCTTGCAATTACGCGGAACGCTCTGAGGCATGCTTCAACCGGACTGCTTCCCCCGCCCCGGCAAAGTATGCGACGACGCCCACACACACCTCACGGCGTCCGCCCCACCAACCACCTGGAAACGTTGGAATCCCAACACTGGCCAGGTTCCAATGTGTGCAACACACGATCCCAGGGCACCAGCAGCCCCGACCGACCACGGCCGCGCCACCACTGCGCCCCGCCGTCTAGCCCCATCACCCCCTCCCAGAGAACCAGTCCCCACGCACCCAGGTCTCCAGGAGCCAGCCATCCTGCTCTTCTCTGCAGCCTGAGCCAGTCCCCACGCACCAGGTCTCCGGCACCCGCAGCCGCCTCAGCGCGGGCGCCATCTAGCCCATAAGGGGCCGACCGCACCTCACCCCACAGCCTCCCTGCCCTCACGGCCACCCCCCAGCCATCAACAACTAAGGCCACCCTTACCGAACTCGCGGTACATATGTCCCGGTCTCGCGGTAAACAAGGGGGTTGATTGGGGGTGGAGGGTGGGGTGGAGCTAGTAGGCGGCGGTTCCGGGAAGGGGGTAGGAGGGGTAACGGCAACCGGTGTCCGCCTCGTGCCAGGAGGCGCCACTGCGCCGCCACAGCACCGAGTGGGAGTCACAGGCCAGCAGGGTCCCGTTGGTGCGGTTGCCCGCCAGCGCCGTCACCCCCGTAACCGTGGAGACGTCCTCATAAGGCCCCCCGACCACGTGCAGCCGCAGCACCCCGTGACCGCCGTCCTCGTCAGTCATCAGCACCGCCACCGTCACCGGGTCGGCCCAGGCCACCTCAGTAGCCCCCGGCGCGGTCAGCCACTGCGGCCCCACCAGGGCCCTGGGGTGCGCGTCACCGCCCTCGCGGCGCACCGTGCAGACAACCACCCGCGCCCCCTCCGGGGTAGCGACCACCAGGGCCACCCGCCCGGCCTCAGCCGACAGGTCGAAGGCCGTCACCTCCCCCTTCAGCCAGCCGGCCTCCAGGTTGTGGGCAGCGCCCCAGCCGTTGACCACGGACAGCCGCCCTTCCCGACCGGTCCACACCCAGCCGTCGGCGTCCACCACCGGGGGCAGCAGCACGTCCCGACTCGAGTGCGGGTCGGTGGTCGAGTAGATGGCGGCGGCGTTCCCGGCCCCCAGCACCAGGCGCATCATGCTGCGCCCGTTGACGGCGTAGAGCGCGTGGTCAGGCCCCAGCACCGGGTGGCTCACGCCGTCGCCTCCCAGGACAGAAAGGTCGGTGAGCGCCTCCCGGGCCCCACCCAGGCCCCGGACCACCGAGCTGCCCTCCAGCAGCACCACCCGCCCGGGGTCGGCGAAGGGGTCCGGCAGCCCCGGCGCAGGCGGCACCAGCTCGTCGTTGACCAGCACCCGCACCTCCTCGACGACGTCGAGGGCGGACAGGCTCATGTGGATCTGGGCGGCCAGCTGGGCCAGGAGCCCCGCCGGGTGCCGCGCCGTGGAACGCAGCTCGACCGTCGCCACCCCGCTGACCACCGCGAGCCCCTTGGGCTGCTTAAGCTCCAGGTCCGTCAGCGGCAGGGGTGCCACCACAGCCTGCAGGTGCTCGGAGGGCCCCCCCAGTATCCGGCTGACAACCCGGCTGATGGCGTTGCGCGCAGGCACCCAGCGGGCGTCCGCGACCCAGTGGCTGCCGTCAGGGGTCAGGAAGAGCACCGGCACGCAGATGAAGCTGGAGCTGAAGGAGTAGGCAGGCAGCAGCACCCCTTCCGGAGCCTGCGCGATACGCCACTGGTTGTCCGCGTCCCGCGTCAAGGTGTAGGAGAGCTGCAGGGAGCTGCCCTCCGGCTCCTCATTCGCCCGGTAGACGCCCTCAGCGTCCACCTCAGCCTGCACCGGCACGGTGACCTGCACGGCCCCGGACTCCCCCAGGGTGATGCTGGGAGAGTCCAGGTGGGGGTACAGGCGCACCAGCTTCTCCGGCCACCAGCTCGAGGACAGCGGCCCCAGCAGGTAGTGGCGAGCGGTGGCGAAGGAGTCGTTCGGGCCGACGGCGCAGGCCCGCAGGAAACCTGCCACGATCTCGGGGGGCTCGGCACCCACGAGCGGCAGGTCGGCGGTCTGCACCAGGGCCGACTGCTGCCCGGCAGCGACCTCAGCGCGGTGCACCCTCCCGGAGCTGGGCAGGGTCACGCAGCCCCCCAGCCCAGCCGTTCCCGCAGCCGCAGCCAGCAGGCCCAGGAAGTCACGGCGGCCAGGACCAGCCCGCCCGCTCCACCGGGCAGAAGGCTGCGGCTCAACGCTTACCACTGTGCACCTCCGGGTCCTCGGGTGTGGGGGCGTGCTGGAGCCCGCGCCCTGCCTGGCCGGAAGCCGGCACCGCCGTCACGCCCCGGCTGTTGACCGGTGCCCGCAGGCGCTGCGCCGACCGGGCCTCCAGGCCCGCCGCCTTGAGCAGTCCCTCCACCGCCGCCAGGGTCTCGTCCGTGTCGTCCACGGGCTCAGCGGTCACCACTACGGGTGGGTTGACGCCGGTGGCGTCGGCGTAGCGGGTCACGGGGCCCCGCGGCTGCTGGCGCGGCGGCGGCACGATCTCCGGGCGGCGCACTACGGCCGGGGGCGAGAACTGCTGCAGGCTGCGGCCAGCGGGCCGGGTAGGGCTCACCGCCGTCTCCTGGGCCGCCTTGGAGGCGTCCTCCGGCACCACCTGGAGGGGGTGCTCGTAGATAGGCTCGCCGGGCACCCGCGGCAGGGTCAGCAGGAAGGAGGAGCCGTCCCCCGGCCACCCCCAGGCGGTCAGCTCGCCGCCGTGCAGGGTGGCGTCCTCCTGGGAGATGGACAGGCCCAGGCCGGTGCCGCCGGTAGTGCGCTTGCGGGAGGGGTCGGCCCGGAAGAAGCGGTCGAAGACGTGGGCCACCACGCGCTCGCTCATGCCGACCCCGTGGTCTCGCACCCGCACTGCCACCGCGCCGTCGTTCTGCGCCACGGTCACGTCCACCGGCTTGCCCTCACCGTGCTCCAGGGCGTTGATGACCAGGTTGCGGATGATCCGCTCCACCCGGGTGCGGTCCAGGGCGACCCGCACCGGGCTGCCGGGGGCGTGCAGACGCACCTCGGTGCTCTTCTCGGCGGCCAGGGGGGCGGCCAGGGAGAGCACGTCCTTGACCAGCTCCTCCATGTCCACCTCCTTGAGGTGCAGGGCGGAGGCGCCGGCGTCGATCCGGGAGATGGCCAGCAGGTCCTCCAGCATGTTGCCGAAGCGCTCCAGCTGCCCGAACAGGATCACGGCGCTGCGCTGGAGCACCGGGTCGTCAAAGTCCTCCCGGGCCTGGAAGATCTGCTCCCCGGCCAGGCGGATGGTGGTCAGGGGGGTGCGCAGCTCGTGGGAGACGTCGGAGACGAAGCGCCGCTGCAGCTGGGAGAGCTCGTCGTAGCGCTTGATCTGCTCCTCGATGTTGTCCGCCATGGCGTTGAAGGAGCGGGCCAGGGCGGCCAGCTCGTCAGCCCCGTGCACGGCCAGGCGCTCGGTGAGGACCCCCCTGGCCAGGCGCTGGGCGGCCAGGGAGGTCTGTCTCACCGGTAGCAGCACGCGCCAGGCCATGGTGAAGACCATGACGATCAGCACGGTAGCGAAACCGAGGCTGGCCACGGTCATGGCCCGGGCGGTGACGGTCAGCACGCGCTGCTCGGGGGCCAGGGTGTAGATGAGGTACAGGTCGTGCTTGCCCGCCATGGGCAGGTTGATCTGCGATCCCACCACCATCCCTGGGGAGTAGCCGCTAGCAGCTGGCAGGCGGATCGACTGCCAGTGCTCCACACCCGGCCCGGAGCCCTCCACCTGAGCGACCAGCTCGCTGGTCACCAGCTGGGACAGGTTGCTGTCGGTGGCCAGGTCGTTGATGACGGTCCCCGAGTCCTCGTCGCTGGCCCGCTTCAGGACCACGCCCACGCCTCCCGCGGCGGCGAAGGAGTCGCGGATGCGGGCGATCTCCTTCTGCACGGTCACGGCGACGTCGTCGCTGGAGGCGATCGTGGCGGAGTCCAGGTCCGCCTGGGCCACCTGCGCACGGGTGTGCGCGTCCTGCAGGACAGCATCACGCTTGTTGTCGAAGATGTCACTGCGGATGTGGCTGGTGACCAGCAGCAGCAGCAGGATGATCATGGAGCCGCCGATACCGACCGCCATCACGGTCAGCCGCATGGTCACGGAGTGGCGCAGAGGCTTGATGACCAGGAGGTTCCGCCAACCTCCTTGCCGTTCCTGGGGGGTCATCGCAGACAGCTGGTCTCCGTCACTTGGAGCCGCCGGCCCGGTAGCCGATACCGCGCACGGTCATGACGATCTCCGGGTGCTCCGGGTCGTGCTCGATCTTGGCGCGCAGGCGCTGGACGTGGACGTTGACGAGCCTGGTGTCGGCGGTGTGGTGGTAGCCCCAGACCTCCGCGAGCAGCTCCTCCCGGCTGAAGGCCTTCCAGGGGGAGCGCGCCAGGGTGACCAGCAGGTCGAACTCCAGCGGGGTCAGGGCGATTATCTGCTCACCGCGACGCACCTCGTGCCCGGCGACGTCGATCATCAGGTCGGAGATCTCCACCCGCTCCGCCCCGGCGGCCGGGTCGATCACCCGGCGCAGGCGGGTGCGGACCCGGGCCAGGAGCTCCTTGGAGCGGAAGGGCTTGGTCACGTAGTCGTCGGCACCGGCCTCCAGGCCCGCGACGACGTCCTCGGTCTCGGTACGGGCAGTGAGCATGATGATCGGCACGTCAGACTCGACGCGGATCTGCCGGCAGATCTCTACCCCATCGACACCGGGGAGCATAAGGTCTAGCAGAACCAGGTCCGGGGAGACCTTGCGGAACATGGTCATGGCCTGGGCGCCATCCACGCAGAATGAGGGCTCATAGCCCTCAGACTCAAGCATGATGCCAATCATGTCGGCGAGGGCGGTGTCGTCATCAACGACAAGTACGCGGGTATCCATGTGACCATCGTGCCACCTCCTTGCCAGGCTCGCTGACACATCTCGGCACATAACTCATCCTGCAGGTGGAGGCGATGACCACAGACGCCTGCAATGATTGCCGCATGAGCACCTACCCCGCTTCCGTGCCAGGGCCGGAGGAACGTTCTGCTGACAAGCACGTCTGGCAGCCTCCCGCCCCTGACGCCAGCCTCCCGCGGCCGGAGGAGGCCCCGCAGCAGCCGCGTTTCGGCAGCTACGGCGAAGCACCTATGGGATCTGCCACACCTTTTGGGGCAAGTGCCCCGCCCGCTTGGCAGGCCGCCCCGGACGGTGCCCCCACGCCCCTGAACCACACCTTTGGGGCCGTCCCTAAGCCCGGCATCATCCCGCTGCGCCCCCTTTTCTTCGGGGAGATCCTGGAAGGCTCCTTCCAGGCCCTGCGCGTCAACCCGCGGGCCATGTTCGTCCCCTCACTGATCGTGATGGCGGTTACCGGCGGCATTTCCTCCCTGTTCACCTTTTTCCTGCTGCGCAGCCTGGACCTGGAGCCCCTGTTCAACCCTGACCCAAACGCGGCACCCCCTACCGACATGGGCCTGAGCACGTCATTGGCTTTGCAGTCAGGTTCCCTGCTCGGCGCCCTTGTAAACCTATTTGCTGTAGCCGTTCTTTCCGGCTTGCTTATCATCGCCGTGTCCCGTTCCGTGCTAGGGCGGATAGCGGACCTGGGCGAGACCTGGGCGCGCACCAAGCGCAGGATCTGGGCCCTTATCGGGCAGACCTTGCTGATCCAGCTGCTCTCCTCACTGGCAATCATCGCCTGCGCCGCCCTGGTCTTTCCGGTGTTCATTGCGTTCTCAAGAAGCACTGAGGACTTCAACGAGATCTCTTTCGGCTGGCTCGCGGTCCTGATAGCGGCGATCCTGATCGTCCTGGCAGCGACGGCCGCCGTCGCCCTGTTCCTGCAGACCCGCCTGCTGGTAGCCCCCGCCGCCCTGGTCCTGGAGGACATCGGGGTGATCGCCTCAATCAAGCGCTCCTGGAGCCTCACCCGTGGCTACTTCTGGCGGGTGCTGGGTATCTCCCTGACAGTCACGATCATGATCTCGGTGGTCAGCGGCCTACTGGGAGGTGTCATAGGCACCCTGCAAGGCATCTCCTTCGTCCTGGCCTCCAGCGCTATCCCTGTGACCTCTATGATCGCCACCTTCATAACCTCCCTGGTCACGGGACTGATACTGCCCTTCCAGGCAGCCGCCAACGCCCTGATCTACATCGACCTGCGCATGCGCAAGGAGGCGTTGGACGTCGAGCTGCTCAAGTCCGCCACCTGAGCCCATGGCCTTCCACACACGTGCCATCCTCATCTGGGCGCAGCATGCGGCAGAGGCACCAGCCACCCCGGACGCCGAGGCCGCCCGCGAGGCCGCCCGGGAGGAGCTGAGCAAGCCCGTCTACCACCCGCGCCCCAACCCGCTGCGGCTACTCTGGGAGTGGTTCGTCAACCAGGTCACGGGTGCAAGGCTGCTGCCTGCAGGGCTGCCCCAGTGGGTGTCGGTGGCTATCGTGCTGGTCGCAGCCTCTCTGCTGGTCGGTGTCCTGGTGATCGTCCTGAGCCGCTACACGCGCGTCCGACGCCGGAACCGTGCCCACGCGCTGTTCGACTCCGACGCCCGCGACTCCGCCGCCCTGGCCCGGGACGCTGACGCCGCGGCGGTGGCCGGGGACTTCGTCACCGCTGTGGTAGAGCGCTTCCGGGCCGTAATCCGTTCCCTGGACGAGCGTGGCCTGCTGGAGGACTACCCCGGGATGACCGCCCAGGAGGCCGCCAGCCTGGCCTCTGCCGCCCTGGCCGGGGCCAGGCTGCCCGACGGCACCAGCCTGGAGCTGACCGGGCCGCTGCACGAGGCCGGAGACCTCTTTGACGCGGTGCGCTACGGGGAGCGGCCCCCCTCCCAGGAGGAGGACCGCTGGATGCGGCAGCTCGCTGCCCTGGTGGAGTCCTGCGTGGTCCCCGAGCAGCCCGCCCCCGCCCAGGAGGCCCTGGTATGAGCACCCAGCCGGACTCCCTCACTCCCCAGGCTGCGCCGTCGGCCCCGCCCAACGACCAGGCCGCCTCGCCGTCCCCTCCCAGCGACCAGGTCCTGGGGCCCACCTGGCGGCAGCGTCTGCGCCGCTCCCGCCCAGTGGTCCTGGCGCTGCTGCTCTTCGCGGCGGTCACCTTGCTGACCACCAGCACCACCCCGGCTGGCTCCAAGGTCCCCCTGGCCCTGGACAACGCGCACCCGGACGGTGCCCGCGCCCTGGGAGAGGTGCTGCGCAGCTACGGCGTAAGGCCGCACACCGTCCACTCCCTGGCCGAGGCCCAGGAGCTGCTGCGCCAGGCCCCGGACAGCACCACCTTGGCGCTGGTCGGCGTCGGCTCCCTGAGTGAGAGGGAGCGCCAGGAGCTGGCCCGGCTGGGGGCGGACGTGACCGTGCTGGGAAGCATCTACGAGGACCTTACGGGCCTGACCACCCTGCGGGCCTCCGGCCTCTCCGCGCCCTCCCAGCAGCAGCTCACCCCCGGCTGCGCCGACCCTGACGCCCAGGCCGCCGCCACCCTGGAGGGCAGCCGCGGCGCGGTAACCATCCCCGTGGATGACAGCACCCCGGCAGGGACCACCGGCTGCTTCCCGGTCGCCTCCGGCTACGCCTACGCCACCACCACCCTGTCCGGGGGCGGCACCCTGCGTGTCATCGGCGACGCCGCGATCGCGCGCAACAGCAGCCTGACCAAGGCGGGCAACGCGGCGCTGCTGGTCCGTGCGCTCGGGCACAGGCCCTACGTGGTCTGGTTCGACGCCGCCCACCCGCAGGAGCCAACCGTCTGGGATACACCGTCCCTGCCCCGCTGGGCACCGCTCCTGCTCGCGGTCCTGGCCACCGCCGCAGCGGTGCTCGCCCTGGCCGACGGACGCCGCATGGGGCGCCTGGTACGGGAGGACCTGCCCGTGGAGGTGCCCGCTGCAGAGACCACCGTGGGGCTGGGACGCATGTACCAGCTCTCCCGGGACCACGCGCACGCGGCACACGCCCTGCGCGTAGGCACCGCCCTGCGCCTGGGCCACCGGCTCGGCCTGCACCCCAGCGCCGAGGGCGGGGTGCTGCTGGATGAGCTCGCCCGGCACGCTGGGCCCCAGCAGGGCCCACCGCTGCGTGAGAGCGCCGGAAGGCTGTTGTACGGCCCACCCCCAGGCAACGACCAGGAGCTCGCCGCCCTGGCCGCCCAGCTCGACCGTCTTGAGAGCGAGGTTCAGAACCGATGAGCAACCCCAACACCACCCCAGACCACCGCAGCCGCCTGGTAGACGTCCGCACCGAGGTGGCCAAGGCCGTCGTCGGCCAGGAGGCCGCCGTCACCGGCCTCGTGCTGGCGGCCCTGGCAGGCGGGCACGTCCTGCTGGAGGGCGTGCCCGGCGTGGCCAAGACCCTGCTGGTGCGCTCCCTGGCCACCGCCCTGGACGTGGACACCAAGCGCATCCAGTTCACCCCTGACCTGATGCCCGGGGACGTGACCGGCTCCCTGGTGTACGACTCGCGCAGCGCCGAGTTCTCCTTCCGGGAGGGGCCGGTGTTCACCAACCTGCTCCTGGCCGACGAGATCAACCGTACGCCCCCCAAGACCCAGGCGGCGCTGCTGGAGGCCATGGAGGAGCGGCAGGTCTCCGTGGACGGCCAGCCCCGGCCCCTGCCCTCCCCCTTCATGGTGATCGCCACGCAGAACCCGGTGGAGTACGAGGGCACCTACCCGCTGCCGGAGGCCCAGCTGGACCGCTTCCTGCTCAAGCTCGTGCTGCCGCTGCCTGAGCGCAGTGAGGAGATCGAGGTGCTCTCCCGCCACGCCGCCGGCTTCAACCCTCGGGACCTGCCGGGGGCCGGGCTGCAGGCGGTGGCCTCCGGGGAGGACCTGGCGGCGGCCCGCGAGCAGGTGCGCACCGTGGGCACCTCCCCCGAGCTGCTGGCCTACGTGGTGGACCTGGTGCGGGCCACCCGCAGCGCCCCCAGCGTGGCCCTGGGGGTCTCCCCCCGTGGCGCCACCGCCCTGCTGGCCACCTCCCGCGCCTGGGCCTGGCTCTCCGGCCGCTCCTTCGTCACCCCCGACGACGTCAAGGCCCTGGCCCTGCCGACCCTGCGCCACCGCATCCAGCTGCGCCCCGAGTCGGAGATGGAGGGGGTCACCACCGAGTCCGTGATCACCGGGGTGCTGCGCTCCGTGCCGGTCCCCCGCTGAGCCGCAGGGAGGAGGTCCCTTGTACCTGTCCAGACGTGCCGCTTGGTTCATGCTGCTCGGGGCCGCCCCCGCGCTGCTTTGGCCCCGCCCCTTGACCGTCCTGCTGTGGATCCTGCTGCTGGTCCTCCTGGTGGCCCTGGACGTGTCCCTGGCCGCCTCCCCCCGCCGTCTGGCGGTGTCCCGGAAGGTGGAGCGCGCCGTGCGCCTGGGTGAGTCCGCCACCGCCACGGTCACGGTCATGAATCGCGGCAGACGGCCCGCCCGCGGCCAGCTGCGGGACGCCTGGGTGCCCAGCGCGGGGGCTGAGTCGGTGCGCCACCCCCTGGACCTGGCTCCAGGACGCCGCACCCGGCTGCGCACGCGCCTGCAGCCCACCCGGCGCGGGGACCGGAGCGCGGACCTGGTCACGGTGCGCCTGCGCGGCCCCCTGGGGCTGGCGGGCCGCCAGGCCTCCCTGAAGGCTCCGGCCCGGCTGCGGGTGCTGCCCGCCTTCACCTCCCGCAAGCACCTGCCCAGCAGGCTGGCGCGGCTGCGGGAGATGGACGGGCGCAGCGCCGTCATGGTGCGGGGCGCGGGCACGGAGTTCGACTCTCTGCGCGAGTACGTGGTCGGTGACGACGTGCGCTCTATCGACTGGCGCTCCACCGCCCGCCGCGGCGAGGTGGTGGTGCGCACCTGGCGGCCGGAGCGTGACCGGCGGGTGCTGGTGCTGCTGGACACGGGCCGCCTGGCCTGCGCCCGCCTGGGCGAGGAGACCCGGATGGACGCTCAGATAGAGGCTGCCCTGCTGCTGTCCGCCCTGGCCTCGCACGCCGGGGACCAGGTGGACCTGATCGCCCTGGACGAGGCGGTGCGGGTCCGGGTGCACGGGCAGTCCGGGGCCGGCCTGATGACCGCCCTGGCTGACGGCCTGGCACCGGTGGAGCCCCGCCTGGTGGAGACCAGCTGGTCCCTGGTGAACCAGACCGTGGACGCCTCGCTGTCCCAGCGGGCCCTGGTGGTGGTGCTCACCGCCCTGGACCCGGGGGCCACCGACGCCGCGGCGCTGCGCCACCTGGCGGCCCTGGCCCGCCAGCACACGGTCCTGCTGGCCTCGGCCACGGACCCGCGCCTGGAAGAGCTGCGCTCCGAGCGCTCCCGCCCGGACCAGGTCTACGTGGCGGCAGCCGCGGAGAAGACCCTCTCCCAGCAGGCGACGGTGCGGGCCCGCCTGCACCGCAGCGGGGTGGAGATCGTTGAGGCCGAGCCGGACTCCCTGGCCCCGGCACTGGCTGACGCCTACCTGGCGCTCAAGGCGGCGGGGCGCCTGTGAGAGCCCCGTCCCAGTCCGCCCGCTCTGCTCACGGCAGGTCCGCCCGCCTGGCTCACGGCAGGTCCGCAGCCGACGCCCGCCGCAGCTCAGCCAGCGACAGCGACCCGTGCCCCGGCGTCGTAGGCGCCCAGGTCGCCAGCGATCTCCCCGCCCTGCACCCGATCCTGCGCCCGGGCGCCCAGCACCAGGCCGTAGGCCAAGAACAGGGCCAGGGCCAGGGTCCCCAGCAGGATCTTCAGTACCCAGGGAATCGCCGCCCCGGTCACAAAGCCCTCGATCAGCCCAGAGACCCCCAGGGAGACGGTCAGGGCCACCGCCACCGTGATCAGGGTGCGGCCCTCCTCCGCGAGCGCCTGCAGACGGGGACGCCGTCCAGGCACCAGCAGCGTCCAGAAGAGCTTAAGGCCCGCGCCTCCGGCCACGAACACGCTGGTGAGCTCCAGCAGCCCGTGCGGCAGGATCAGGGAGAAGAACTCCCAGGTCAAGCCGTGGTCAATGAGTATGGCCGCCGACTGCCCCACGTTCATGGCGTTGCCCAGCATCATCCAGGCGGGCAGCACGCCGGTAATGCCTCCGGCCACGCAGACGGCGGCGATCCGGGCGTTGTTGGTCCACACCAGCCCCGCGAAGTCCTGGGGCCCGTAGGTGGTGTAGTAGGCAGCGAAGGCGTCGTTGGCGTAGGCGTCCAGGGCCTTGGGGGTGCCCAGGGCGCTCATCGCTGCCGTGCTGTGCAGGGTCCACCAGGCGGTCAGGACCGCGAGGGCCAGGCAGGCCACGGTCGTACCCAGGCTCCACCAGCGCACCCGGAACAGGGCTGCGGGCATGGTCACGGTCACGTAGTAGCGCAGCGCGGACCATCCCACCCGCTGGGTGCCGGTGACCCGGCTGCGGGCAAAGGCCACCAGGGTGGACAGCTCCGCCACCACCTGCGGGTCGGGGGCGTTGGTGCGTACCCGGGAGAGGTGGCCGGCCGTGACCCGGTAGAGGGTCACCAGCTCGTCGGCCTGGGAGCCGCTCAGGCGCCGGGTAGCGGACAGCTCGCGCAGCCGGTCCCACTCGGGCTGGTGGGCGGCGATGAAGGCATCAATATCCACAACCCCACTTTGGCACGGAGATGACCATGGACACCTCATCCGAGCGGAGGATCGAGCAGGAGCGCATGGTGACAGGTGAGGCTGTCGCCCTGGACGTGGTGCCGGCGACGGTGGGCTCCCGCCTGCTCAGCGGCGCCATCGACTACGGGATCATCGTGGTCGGACTGGCGCTCTCTACCTCCTCCCTGGGCAGGATCGCCCCGGCCAACAGCTCCTACGCCGCCGTCATGACCCTGGTGGCGCTGATCTTCTTCTTCTGGATAGTCGTGGTCCCGGTGACGGTGGAGACGCTGAGCCGTGGGCTGAGCGCAGGCAGGCTGGTCATGGGCACCCGGGTAGTGCGCGACGACGGCGGGGCGGTGCGGCTGCGCCACGCGCTGGTGCGCGCCCTGGTGGCATTGGTAGAGGTCTTTATCAGCTCCGGCGTACTGGCGGTCTGCTCGTGCATCGTGACGCGGCGGGGCAAGCGGCTGGGTGACCTGCTGGCGGGGACCTATGTGGTCCATGACCGGGCCGGGGCCCGCAGCGCTCCTCCCCTGCTGATGCCCCCGGAGCTGGCCCAGTGGGCCGCGGGCGCGGACCTGCACGCCCTGCCGGGGCACCTGGCCCTGGTGGCCCGCAGCTTCCTGCAGCGCACCACCAGCCTGGACCCGGTCTCCCGGCAGCGGATCGCTGCGGAGCTTACCCAGCAGGTGCTGCCGCTAGTGGCGCCGCCACCGCCAGCAGGCACCCACCCGGAGCGCTTCCTGGCGGCGGTGCTGGTTGAGCGCCGTGACCGGGAGCTGGTGCAGGCTCTCAAGGACCGCAGCGTGGACGAGCAGCTGCGGCTGGCGGAGGCAGCCACCGTCCACTCCGTGCCCTGAGGCAAGGTGGCAGCCGCACTGCCAGCGGGTGGCTCAGGACTGCTGGGGCTCGGGGACCTGCTGGGCCTCGTGGCGCAGCAGGACCGGCACGCCGTCGCGCACCGGGTAGGCCAGCCCCGCTCCTGGGGAGAGGAGCACCGGGAGGCCCTCGTGGCCCTGGCTGTCCACCAGGGCCTCACCGGTGACGGGGCAGCGCAGCAGGCTGCGCAGCCAGGCGGGTGGGGCGCCTTCCGGCTGGCTGGTGGGCGGGGTGGTGGCGGTCGGGCTGCTCATGTCACTCCTGCTCGGTGTCCTTCTCGCCGCGCAGCACGCGCAGGTGCCCACGGCGGCTGATCGCGCCGTCTCCGGGGGAGGCCAGTGTGGCGGCGGACGGTGGGCCGTCCAGCCTGGTGGGTCGTGCCACGGGCACCGGCTCAGGGCGGGCGGCGCGTGAGGCCTGCCTGACGGCGTCGGCCAGGGCCAGCAGGTCGTCCTCGCTGGGGGGTGCAGGGGCGAAGTCGACGGCGAGCCGGATCACCTGCCAGCCGCGGGGGGCGGTGAAGGAGGAGACGTGCTCCTCGCACAGGTCGTAAGCCTCTGGCTGGGCCTCAGTGGCTAGGGGGCCGAGCACGATGGTCTGGTCCGCGTACACCGAGGTCAGGGTAGCCACGGCAGGGCGGGTGCAGGTGGACCGGCGGCACTGGCGGACTGTTCTCACGGGCTGAGGCTACCGCATCCCGGGCCTGGGCCCAGGCTGAGGCTAGGCTGCCTGCTGTGAGCTGTACGCCGGTACCTGTGCCCCAGACCCCCCGTCGTCGTGACCGTCATGGCCGGGGGCTGCGGGGGCCTCTGCTGCCTGCGGCCCTGCCGGGCTGGCGCAGCCGCGCGGAGCAGTTTGACGAGCTGGTGATCCGCTGCGTGCAGCAGCTGGTGCGCCTGCAGCCTCAGGTCGAGTCGATCCAGTTCGCGGTGGAGGAGGTTCCGCCCTCGGACCCGGCCCCGTGGGAGCGGGGGGTGGTGCTGGGGCGGGGCTTCGCGGCTGAGCCCAAGGCGGGCCTGCCCGCCCGGGTGGTGGTCTACCGGCGTCCGGTGACCTCCCGGGCGGCGGACCGCCACGAGCTGGCCGAGCTGGTGCACCGGGTGGTGGTGGAGCAGGTGGCCACCATGCTGGGGCGCCGTCCGGAGGAGCTGGACCCGGACTTCCCGCTGTGAGGGGCTAGCGCAGCAGGACGTGCCGGGAGGCCTGCGCCTGCGCCCCCGGCACGGCAGGCAGGGCGGAGACGAGCGTGCCCGCCGTCTCCCCCGTGACCTCGGTGGTGACCACCACGGCGCCGTGCACCCCCTCCCCGTCCGCGCTGGCGGTCAGGGCGCTGACGGTCTCGGGCAGGTCCTCAGGGACGGCGGTGGCCCCTGGCTCCAGCACCATCTGGCTGCTCCACTCCTCCCCTACGGCCCGCAGAGTGACGACGCGCCGCTGCGGGGAGGAGTTGGCGAGCGCCAGCTGGGGGCTGAGGCCCCAGTGCCGGGGCAGCGTGATGTCAGCCCCCAGGCTGAGGTCGGCGGTGGAGGCCTGCAGCCAGGCCCGGTCGTGCAGCAGGGCACCAGAACGGGCCGGGTACTCACCTGCCGAGCGCACCAGCTGGACGGCGGCGGCCACCGGCTGGTCGGAGGTGGTGCGCAGCGCGTAGGTGCCAGGGGCCACGCCCGCCAGGGAGACGTCGAACACCGCCCCGGGGTCCACGGTCAGGGACTCCGCCCCGGGCAGCACCCACTCGCCGTCAGCCCCCAGGAGGCTCACCTTGACGGTGGCGGGCACCTCAGCAGGGTTGGCCAGCCGCACCAAGGGCTGGTCGGAGGAGACGGGACCGCTGGCAGCCTGGCCCTGCTGCTCCGCCTCCACCAGGACCACCCCGGGCACAAGCTGCTCAGTGGCCGGGTCCGCCCCGGCAGAGACCACCTCCATGCCGGCGGCGGTCTCCCCGTCCAGGGTCTCGTCCACCAGGTGGACGCCTAGGGCCCCGCCGTCGGTGGTGACGTGCACGGCTAGCCGCCCGTCGGGGCTGGTCGCGGAGGAGGTGCCCAGGTAGACGGACTCGGTCTGGCCGGAGGGCACCGCCACCTGGCCCCCGCCGGGCAGGTCCACGGGGCCGGTGGAGCCGTAGGCCTGCACGGAGGCAGTGACGGTGGTGTTGCCTGGGTTGCTCAGACGCAGCTCGGCGTAGCTGCCGGGGCGGGTGGAGCCAGCCACCACCCAGGCGGTGCTGCGCGGCGCGGTGCACGCGGCGGTGGCCAGGCCCCGCAGGTCACCTGCCTCCATGAGGGTGGCGGAGTGCCCCATGCCCTCTGCCGGGCTGCTCCCATTGTGCTTGACCGACAGCACCCCGCCCTCCGCGAAGTCCTGCACCTGGGGGCTGCCGCTGGGCAGGGCCTCGCCCTCAAAGCTAGCGGTGGCCCCGTCCTGGACCGCGAGCAGGCTGGCTTGCCGGACCTGGTCATAGTCGGCTACCTCCAGGCCGTTGCCTGCCGCTGGCGGGCAGATCAGCAGGATGTCGCGGTCGGGAGCGGCCAGCGGCTGGGTGCGCACCGGGTTCACAGGTGCCACGGGAACCATGGGCGCGCCGAGGGTAAGGCCGGTGGCCCCGGCTGCCAGGGCCAGGCTGAGCAGCGGCCCCACCGAGGCACCCAGGGACCTGGGGCTGGCCTCCCGCAGGGAGGCCCAGGCTCCTGCCAGGACCTCCTTGGGGCTGGGGCGCTGACCCTCCGGCCGCCTGCGCAGACGGCCGGAGCGGATCCGTTCGCTGCGGGTACGGGAGGTACGGTACTTGCGCTTCTCACTCATGAGCCGTCCCTCCGGCGTCGCAGTGGCACCGCAGCGAGGGCGGTAGCTCCGCACACGGCCCAGATCGTCAGCGACATCAGCTGGTAGGGCAGGCTCTGGTGGCGCACCTCCAGCCTGCCGCCAGCGGCGGGCACCTTGAATGCCTGGCGCCAGCCCTGGGGGTCCGGCACGGGTTCCAGGGCCCGGCCGTCCAGGGTGGCGCGCCAGCCACGGTCGGCGCGCTCCGCCAGGAAAAGGGTCCGCTCCTCCCCACCAGGGGCGGCTGGGACCTGGGCCTGCAGTGCCCCCTGGGGCCAGGGCAGGAAGGTGGCCTCCGCGCTGCCGGGGCTGGCGAGCGCCGCGCCGGAGACCTCTTCCCCGGCTGGGGCGGAGACCCGCCAGGCCCGGCCCGCGTGGGTGCGGGCCAGCTGCTCCAGACCGGGGGTGGAGTTGATTCCGGCGGCGGCCTCGGTACCGCTGGGGCCCGTGTCAGTGAGCAGCACCACGGCGACGCCGTGCCGGGCCAGGCCGGTGGCCACGGCCTCGTCCTGCCCGGAGGTCAGCTGCACCACCAGCTGGGCCAGCTCGGTGCCGGCGACGTCGCTGCTGAGGCTCACGGGGCCGCCCTCCGGGGCGGCGCCTGTGAGCAGGCCGGTGCTAGGCCGGGGCCGGGCAGGCTGCCCCGTCGGCTGGGTGACGCGGGCGGTGCTGACGGACCTGGCTACGGGCAGGGAGTCGAGCAGGGAGTGGCCGTCGGCGCGCCACAGCGAGGCGGTAAGCCCCTGGCTGTCCGTGCCTATGGCCAGGACCCGGCCACCGGTGGCCCGCTGGGTCTCGGTGGCGATCGCGGGGACCGCGCGCCCGCCTGAGCGCAGCATCATCAGGGGGCCGCCTGCACCCGTGTGGACGGCCCAGGACCAGGTCACCAGGAGGCTGGCAGCGGCTAGCAGGGACGCGCCGTTGAAGGCCGCCACGCTCAGGTGCCGCCAGCCGAAGCTGTGCCGCACCAGGTGGCTGTGCGCACGGTCGAGCACAACCACTCCGGCGAGCACCAGCCCAGCCTGGAGCAGGCTCACCCCGGTCCCGGCCCAGCCGGGAACAGTCACCAGGCCGCCAGCAGGCTCCGCTGCCTCCAGCCCGAGTCCCGTGCTAAGGCGCAGCTTTAAGTGGGCCACCAGCAGGCCCGCTAGGGCCACTACCAGGCCCACGCGTGCGCGGTGGCCGGGGCGGGCCAGCAAGGGCACAGACATAAGGGCCAGCACCAGCAGGACCAGGGAGCACACGCGCATGACGGCCAGGGCGGTCCCTGCCAGGCCGAGGCCGCTGGGAGCTGCGGGCAGGCCCAGCAGCAGGTCCAGGGACCCAGGCGCCTGCACCGCCACCGGGTTGCCGATCTCGGTGGCCAGCAGCCGTAGCGCACTGGTCAGCCCCTGCCTGGAGAAGACGGAGCCAGTGCTGTGCGCGGCCCGCAGCGCCACCCACCACGAGGGAACCATGAGCACGAGCACCGGTGCGAGGGTCAGCAGGAGCCGTTTGCGGGCCCGCCAGCCCCTCAGCAGGGCCGCCGACACCAAGGCGGTCAGCAGCAGCACCAGCACGCTGCCCACCAGGGCGTCCGCCGTCGCCACCGCTCCCAGCAGGAGTCCGGCGGCGGCGGCAGCGCTCACCGAGCCCGGACCGTACTGCTCGGTGGCTGCGGCCCGGATGCGGGCACCGCGCCGGGTGGAGGCGGAGACGACGACCCCGGTGCCGTCGTCCACCACCGGGGTGGAGGGGTCGTCGTCCACCGGGCCCTGGGTGCCCTGTGCCGTCCGACGGGCCGTGTCCGCCCTGGGGGCCTCGTCCCGACCGGCCTGCGCGGGCCGGGAAGGCTGGACCGGGCGGTGGGCGCGGTCGGCGTCAGAGAGCCGCTGGGCGCCGACCATGCCGGAGAGGATCACGTCCCGCCGGTCGTCCCCCAGTGCCCGGGACAGCGCCATCAGCGCCCAGGGGAGCACGAGGTGCACCAGCACCGCTGGCAGGCGCCCCTGCCCCACGGCCAGGAAGAGCGTGGGGGCGGCCGCCCAGGTCAGGGCGGCCCAGGCGCGCACCGCTGGCCTGCGGGAGACCGCACCGGCGGCGTACCAGGCCCCCAGGGCCGACAGGGGAACTGCCAGCACCAGCAGCAGGCTGACCAGGGTCTCCGCCTTGACCCCCAGGGGGGCGAGCAGCAGCAGGGGCACGGAGAGCACCGCCAGCAGGGGGTTGGGGGCGGTGGGCAGGCCGTCACCGCTGGACGCCCAGCTGCTCCAGGCTGCTGTCCAGGCCTCGTGCCAGCCCATGCCCAGGTTGACCAGCGCCCCGCCCGTCAGGAAGCGGGTCACCAGGACCCGGGAGAGACCCACTGCCCCGGCCACGGCGGCCAGCAGCAGGACCAGGCTGAGCACTGCGCGCCTGGTGGTCTTGATGGCACTGAGCTCGCGGACCTCCAGCTCGCTGGGGGCAGCGGCGCGGGCCGCCCGTTCCCGCAGCTGGCGGCTGTGGTCGCGACGCAGGGCGTTGATCCGGCGCGAGCTGATGTACAGCTCCCGGATGAGCGAGCGGTCAGCATCGCCGAAGCCCGCCAGGCGCTGCCGCTCGGAGTCGATCTCCGGGCGCCGGCGGAGCACCTCGGCGGCGGCCTTGACCTCGTCAACGGCCAGACCGGGCTCCTTGGCCAGGAGCCGCCAGGCACCGCGGAGCACGGCCAGCACCTGGAAGTATGCGAGCAGCAGGCCCAGGGGGCGGGCGGAGAAGGCCGCCCAGGCGCTGAGCTGGGCGGTGCGCCGCGCCCGGAAGGAGCGGTCCGGGTCTGGGTCGCTGGCGGTGGCAGCGGGCGCAGGCGCGTCCGGCTCGGGCAGGGCAGCGGGACGCAGCCCCAGGTAGCTGGCCCGGCGGTGGCGCAGGCGGGCGGAGGGGACCACCACCACCCGGTGGCCGCTGAGGCGGACTGCGCGCGAGAGCTCCAGGCCGTCCCCGAAGATGGGGAACAGGGGGCTGGACCCGCCTACGGTCTCCCACAGATCCCGCTCGATCAGGGCCCCGGCGGACCCCACGGCCAGGACGTCAGAGCGGTCGTCGTGCTGCCCCTGGTCGATCTCACCTTCCGCGATGTCGTTGGCGCGACGGGCGGAGGCGGTAGTAACGAGCCCGACCTCCAGCAGCCGCTCGGGCCGCTCCCAGTCGATCTGCTTGGGTCCTGCCAGCCCCACGGACCTGGAGGTCCTGATGGCGGAGACGAGCTCAGCCAGGCAGGTGGGTGCGGGGGCGCAGTCGTCGTGCAGCAGCCAGAGCCGGGCAGCCTCCACTCCGGCCTGGGGGGAGGTGGCGGCGGCGACCTGCACCCGCTCCTCCTCCGTGATGGGAGACATCGCCCCGGTGGGGCCGCTGAGGGTGCCGGGGCCGTCCGCCTCGGAGGACTGGGCCCGGGAGCGCCAGCGGTTACCCGTCTCGACCAGCTTGGTGTAGGCCCGCAGGCCTTGACTGACAGCGTCCCGGAACCCACGCGCCCGGGGGCAGCGCACGATCCTTACGGGGGCCTTGCTGGTCAGGCCAGCGGCCTCCACCAGCTCCTCTACCGGCGTGCCGTCACCCAGGCCGTTGTCACGGGAGGCGGTGTCGACCACCAGGATGACGTCAGGGAGCAGGGTCTGGGCTGCCAGGGAGCTCAGGGCCTCCGGCAGGTACGGGGTCGAGCCAGCGCTTACCAGGACGGCGACGGTCCCGGCCCGTGACGGCGTCACGCGGGTGCCCGATCTGCTCATACCGCCCGGCGCTTGAGCTTGCGGCGCTCCCGCTCAGACAGCCCGCCCCAGATCCCGAAGCGCTCGTCGTTGGCCAGGGCGTACTCCAGGCACTCCTGGCTCACCGGGCAGCTGTGGCAGACCTGCTTGGCCTCACGGGTGGAGCCCCCCTTCTCCGGAAAGAAGGACTCGGGGTCGGTCTGGGCACACAGGGCCCGTTCCTGCCACGCGAGCGGCCCGTCGTCCTGCGCCCCGAAGATGAGCAGCAGCTCGGCGTCGTCATCGGCTGACGTCGGGGCGGAAAACGGCCCCTCGCCGAAGATGTTCCACATGACGCCTCCCTGGCGAACGACTCGTGACTGGCTCTTCAAATTACACGTGTGTCGTCCCAACCAGTCAAGCCCTTAAGTGCTAGCCAGGACGCGACAGGGGTAGACCTTAGTCCCTATTGCTAGAGACACACTAATGACTCCCATCACACCTGCCAGAGGTGCTATCGTTGCAATCTCGCCGCTTGCCCGCTGCCACCCGGTAGCGCACCCCGGACCAAAGACCCTCAACATGAAGATGAGAATTGCTAGTGAACTGTGATCTTAACGTAATTCTAGAATCAAAAGGTGCTAGCGCAGCCGCCGCCTTGACTTGGTACAACCCCGCAGAACGCATAGAACTCAGCGGCCAGGTATTGAGCAAGTGGCTTTCTAAGGTGACAGCAATGATCACTAATGAGTCGGAGATTGGTAACGGTTACGAACACCTAGCCGTCCACCTGGCCCTGCCCGTCCACTGGCGAACGGTCGTCTGGGCCTGTGGGGTCTGGCGTGCTGGTGGAGCCGCGGTCCTGGGCGCTGGCCCGGAGGTCAGCCGCTGGCAGGAGGAGCATCCTAGCGCCTCCCAGGCGGTCCTGTCCGTGGCCTCCCAGCCAGAGGACCTGCTGCCGCAGGCACCGGTCCAGGCCCTGCTCCCCCTGCCCTCCCTGGCCCTGCGCTGGCCAGGCCCGCTGCCCCCGCTGGTCCTGGACGGCGCCGCCGACCTCATGGGCTGCCCCGACGTCTTCCCCGCCACGCCGGCCGCCCCCGAGCAGCTGGCACTGACGGCGGTCGGCGGGCAGGGGCAGGCGCAGTCATGGACCCGCGGCCAGCTGGCGGCACAGGCCGCCCCACCCTCAGAGACCATTCCTGGCAATCCGGTTCTGGTGCACGAGCAGGAGCCCGCGCCCGCACTGCTCGGCTGCCTACGGGCCTGGGCCAACGGCGGGCGGGCCGTGCTGGTCGCGCCGGAGGCGGACGCCGCGCTGCTCACCGCCGTCGCCCGGCAGGAAGGGTGCGCCGCCGCCTAAGGACCACGCGCACCAGCCGGCTAGCGGGCTAGGGGACGTCCACCTGCACGAGCTGGCCCGCACCCTGTACCCGCAGGCCCTTCTCGTCGTCCCCCACGAAGGCCCCCTGCCCCTGGGAGAGGGTCAAGGCACCGACCGAGGTGGACACGCGCAGCCTGCCTGAGGCCACCAGCAGCAGGCGGGCCCCGCGCCCGGGCACCGGCACCAGCCCGTCCGCAGGCTCCACCTCCGTGAGCAGCAGCTCAAAGTCCTCCACCGGGGCGTAGTAGGCCCGGGTCGTCCGGGACAGGTACTCGGGCGCGGGGCGCACCGGCGGGGCGGCCACGTAGTCCACGCAGGTCAGCATGGTCGGCACGTCCACGTGCTTGGCGGTCAGCCCCGCCCGCAGCACGTTGTCCGAGGAAGCCATCACCTCCACCCCCAGCCCGGAGACGTAGGCGTGCACCGAGCCGGCCGGGATGAACAGGGCCTCCCCCGGCCGTAGGGTCACCGGGTTGAGCAGCAGCGAGGCGGCGACGCCGGGGTCTGCGGGAAAGTCACGCGCCATGGCGACCACGTTGGAGTAGGCACGTACGGAGGGGGCCTCCCCGCGCTCCAGGCGCAGCCGGATCTCCTCCACCAGGGCGGCCAGATCCTCCGGGGTGGGCCGGGTCTGGGCCGAGACCAGCTCGGTGAAGGCGGTCCTGATCCCGTAACGGGTGGGGTTCAGGCGCAGGGTGCGACGCATCCGGCGTGCCACCGGGGACTCCAGCCCGGCCAGGACCTCTGCGGCGCGCCGGGGCGCCCGGAACCCGGCCACCGCCTCGAACTGCTCCAGGGCCAGCACCATCTCCGGCTTGTGGTTGGCGTCCTTGAAGCTGCGCACTGGCGAGTCCAGCGGGACCCCGGCCGCCTCCTCGGCGGCAAAGCCCTCCGCCGCCCGTTCAAGACTGGGGTGGACCTGCAGCGACAGGGAGCGGGCGGGGGCGATCAGCTTGAGCAGGAAAGGCAGCTGCCCCTCGAAGCGGCGGACGACGTCGGCCCCCAGGTAACGCTCCGGGGCGGAGGAGACCAGCTCCCCCAGGGTGCGCCCGTCAGCCAGCCGGGACTGCCCGGCCGGATGGGTACCGAACCAGAGCTCGGCCCAGGGCTGGCCGTCAGGCTCCACGCCCAGCAGACGCGGCAGGGAGGACAGCGACCCCCAGTCATAGCGCCGCCTGGCTGGAATCAAGCGCTCCACAGGTCCTGCCCTCCTAACACCCGAGACTAGGGAGCCTAGCGGGCAACAGGCACACGGTACAGGCACGACACCACGAAGAACTCCCCACCGGCGCCCAAAATGGGTCAGACTGTGCCCATGCGAGGCATCATCCTGGCCGGCGGCTCCGGCACCCGACTCAACCCGATCACCCTGGGCACCTCCAAGCAGCTGGTACCCGTATACGACAAGCCCATGGTCTACTACCCGCTGAGCACGCTCATGCTCGCGGGGATCCAGGACGTGCTGGTCATCACCACCCCGCACGACGCCGAGAGCTTCCGGCGGCTCCTGGGCGACGGCTCCCGCCTGGGGGTCAACCTCTCCTACACCGTGCAGGAGCAGCCCAACGGGCTGGCCCAGGCCTTCGTGCTGGGGGCGGAGTTCATCGGGGGCGAGCCTGCCGCCCTGGTGCTGGGCGACAACATCTTCTACGGCCCGGGCATGGGCACCCGGCTGCGTCGTCACACCAGCCCCGACGGCGGGGTGGTCTTCGCCTACCAGGTGGCTGACCCCACGGCCTACGGGGTGGTGGAGTTCGACAGCAGCTTCAAGGCCATCTCCATCGAGGAGAAGCCCGCCCGCCCCAGGTCCGACTACGCGGTCCCCGGCCTGTACTTCTACGACAACGACGTCGTTGAGATCGCCAGGAACCTCAAGCCCTCCGCCCGCGGCGAGTACGAGATCACCGACGTCAACCGCACCTACCTGGAGGCGGGCCGCCTGACCGTGGAGGTGCTGCCGCGCGGCACCGCCTGGCTGGACACCGGCACCTTCGACTCCCTGGCCGACGCCACCGGCTTCGTGCGCACGATCCAGCACCGGCAGGGGCTCAACATCGGCTGCCCGGAGGAGATCGCCTGGCGCATGGGCTTTATCGACGACGAGGGCCTGCGCGAGCGTGCTGAGCCACTGGTCAAGTCCGGCTACGGCCAGTACCTGCTGGACCTGCTGTCCCGCGAGCGCCGCTGAGCACCTGCTGCGCGATCGCCTCGTACTGGCGAGCCCGCTCGGGCCAGGTCCACGGGGCGATCGCCGCAGGCCCCCACGCTCGGCCTGGGGTTGTCAACGCTGCCCGCAGTGCATCTACCAGACTGTTCTGGTCGCGCTGCGGGCAGACCTCTACCGGAGCGCCCTGCTCACGCAGCACCTCCGCCCCTGGAACAGGGTAGGTGACTACCCGACCACCTTCAGCAAGCGCCTCCAGGAGCGTAGTCTGGAAGCCCTCAGACAGCACCGTCGGGTTGACCAGGGTCGCCCCGGCCAAGCTGGCGCGGACCTCTGCCTCACCGACCCGGCCACGTACATCCACGACGTTCGCCAGTCCCAGGTCGGCGCACAGCCTATGAGCCTGCTCCAGCTGCGGCCCACCGCCCAGCAGCTCCCCGTCGACGTCGTGCCCATCAGCGCGCAGCGTGGCCACTACGTGCAGGAAGGTCTCCCAACCCTTCCCCGGCACTACACGACCTACAAAGACCAAGTGGTTGGTCCTGTCAGGCCTATCGGAGTCAGGAACCGGCGGGGTGATGGCGTTGTGGAACACCTCTGCCCGCACCCCGCAGAGCCTGCTGGCGAAGGCCGCCGACTCCTCCGAGACCGCGAGCACCCTGTCCGCGTGCCGGAGTACGTAGCGGCCCACGGTCAGGTCCACGGTCCTGGAGCCCAGGGCCACCAGAGAGGAGGTGGAGGACACGAAGCCGCTGCCGTGCTCCGTGTGGATCACCGGTACCCCGGCCCGGCGGGCAGCCCGCACCCCCAACAGGCTCATAGGGAAGAACCGGGTGTGGGTAGAGACCACCTCGATCCGGTGAGCGCGCAGGAAGCGCGCGACGACCGTTGTGGCCCCTAACCGGGGGAAGGTGATGATCTCGGCGACCTGGGCACTGGCCCGGCCGGTGAGGACCGTCACCTGCCCGTCCTGCCTGCGCTCGGGCACCTCAGCCAGGTTAAGGACCCAGACCTGGTGGCCGAGCGCCGTCAGCTGCGCGGCGAGGTGGGCCACATGCGTCTCCACTCCGCCGACATGTGGAGGGTAGTGGTTGACGATAAAGGCGATCCGCATGGCCTGCGCGCTCCTCCTGGGTGGGGTCAGGTCCTGGCCAGGACCTGCACTGCGAAGGCTAGTACCAGGGTGCCGGAGGCCAGCCCGTAAGCCAGGCAGGCTCCTAGTAGCCCCCAGGCGGGGACCAGCAGGACGCAGGCCAGCACGGTCACGACCGCCGCGACCAGGTACCCGACCAGCACCAGGTTCTGGCGGCGCATGGTGGTCAGGGCGTAGTAGAGCACGACGCTCAGGGAGTTCAGGGCACCGCCGACCACGAGCACTATCAGCTCGGTGTGGTAAGGGCTGGCTTCCACCTTGAAGACCAGGTTCAGCAGCGGGATGCCCAGGAACCAGGAGACCACCGCCACCACGCCGGAAGCGCCGGCTGCAGTGAGCAGGCCGCGGCGCACCAGGGCCCGGAAGGCAGCAGACTCCGCCCCGGCCCACCGCTGGGCCATGCGTGTCAGCAGCGGCCGGAACACCAGCAGGGACAGCAGGTTGATCGCCACGGCCGGCATGAGCAGCACCGCGAAGAACCCTTGGGCGGAGTCGTCCAGGTAACGGTCGATCGCGAACCGGGGCGCATTGGCCAGCAGCATCGCCAGGAAGGAGGCCAGGAAAAGGGGCAGGCAGGACACCAGCACGGCCTTGGTCTGCGGCCACGACCAGCAGGGGCGCAGCGGGAACAGGGTCCTGGCAGGGGGCACGAAACCAGCCCACAGTACTGCCGTGGAGGCCGCCAGGGTGACCAGCACGCTGCCGAGCAGGCTACCGGTGACCACCAGCATGAGGCAGAAGACCCCGGTGGTGGTGGTGATCCGTAGGAAGCTGGCCCGCCCGCCCAGGTCCAGGCGTCCGGCACGTTGCAGCTCGCTGTAGTAGACGTCCTCGTAGGCGTCGAAGCAGCGCAAGGAGGCCACCAGCACGATCAGGACCCCGACCTCTAGCCCCTCCTGCCGCCAGACGGCGTAGCCGAGTATGCCCACCAGCATGAGGCCGACCGTGAGGATCCGGGTGGCGTGGTAGACCCCGAAGCTGAAACGGTGGCGCACGTCAGTCACGTGGTAGGTGCGGACCTCGTACATACCCAGGGTCTGCATCTGCTGGCCCACAGAGATGGCTAAGGAGTAGACCCCGGCGCTGCCGATACCGGCCCGACGGCTGACGACCATCAGCATGACCACCAGGGACAGGGCGCTGGCCAGGGAGGCAGCGGTGTTCCACAGGTAGTCACGGCCCAGCTGGGCCCCCTCCTTGCTGGCCAAGGTCTAGACCTCCTGCGGGCCATGGGACCCGAAGTCAATGTGGTACGGCTGGTGGCCGACTCGTTCTGACTCCGGTGGAAGCTGGAGGTAGTCCCCGTAGCCGCGCCGCAGCACTTGGTCGGCCTGCCGCGGCAGGCGCACGAAGATGTCCTCAAAGGGCACCAGCTCTGCCGGGAAGAGCTCATCCTCCCGCACCGACCAGCGCCGGGGGTCACGGGTTGAGTAGTCTCCCAGCACCCCGGTGGGGGCGTGCTCGTGACGGCGGGCAGCCCGCTCCCAGCGTCCTTGCAGCACCCGCGGGCTCATCCGGGCGGCCCGGAGCAGCCAGTGGACCGTGTGGGTGGCTGCTGACACCCCCTGACGCAGAGGCGTGGGCAGGTTGACGCCGGGGCTGGGGGTGCCGCGCAGGAACAGCAGACGGCCCCACATCCAGGTCGCCAGCACCTGGCGGCGGTACGCGCCCGGCCGGTCCGGGAGGACGTCCAGGGGAAAGACGTCCACGCCGATAGGCATGCGGAAAGCCCTTTTACGTGCAGCCTGGGATATAAACTCCGTGCCTTCCAGGCCCAGCACCGCGAAGGTCTGCGGGTAGCCGGGGGTGTGCCGGGCCTCCAGCAGGCGGAAGCCTGGGGCCAGGAGGTCCGGCCCTTGGGTCAGCAGCTTCTCGTAGTCGGCGCGGGGGACGCACACGTCGGCGTCGTCGTCCCAAGGGATAAAACCGCCGTGACGCACAGCGCCTATGGCGGTACCACCGTAGACGGCGTAGCGGATGCCCAGCTCCTCACAGACCCGGTGCAGCTCGGCCAGGGCCTTGAGGGTGGCCCTGTGGATGCCCTGCAGCACCTCCGGGTCGGGACCTGCTGCGGAGAGGTGCTCGGTGCCCATCAGTCCAGCTCCTTGGCGTAAGGGCCGAAGTCGACCTGGTGCGGATTGTGGTTACGCCGCTTCTCCACAGGGGGCAGCTGCATGTAGTCGCCGTAGCCCCGCTTGAGCAGGGTGTCGTACTCCTGCGGGAGCATAACCGTGATGTCCTCGAAGGGGACGTCTCTGGTGGGGAACAGCTCCTCCTGGCGCACCACCCAGTTGCGCGGGTCGCGCATGGTGAAGTCCGCCATGACGCCGGTGGGCTGGTGCTCGTAGCGCCGCACGGCCCGCTCCCAGCGCCGTTGCAGGCTGCCCGGCGTGACCCGGGCGGCTCGCAGCCCCCAGTGGGCCAGGGTGGTGGCGGCGTAGACCAGCTGGCGCCGCACCGGGCCGACCCCCACCAGGTAGGGGCGGGGGGTGCCCAGCAGGAAGAGCAGGCGTCCCCACAGCCAGCTGCGTCGGCTCATGGCCTTGAAGGCTGCCGGGTCCTCAGGGATGTTGTCCACCGGCAGGATGTCGATGAACATCGGCATATGGTAGCTGGAGCCCTTGGCGAACTCCGGCACCAGCAGGGTCCCCTTGAGGACCATCTTGGTGAACATGAAGGGGAAGTCGGGCACGGTGCGGGTGTTGTGCAGCGCGTACTCCTCCCCGAGCAGCGCGGGGGCCTGCTCCAGGAAGCGCTCGTAGTCGGGGCGGGTCATCAGCACGTCGGCGTCGTCGTCCCAGGGGATGAAGCCGCCGTGGCGCACGGCCCCGATGGCGGTGCCGCCATAGACGGCGTAGGGGGTGCCCAGCTCCCGGCAAACGCGGTCGAACTCCCCCAGGATCCGGGTCAGCAGGGTGTGCACCCCCGCCAGCAGCTGGTCCTGCGTAGGCTCGGCGCCGTTCATCTGCTCCTCCTGTCGGCTGGAGCCGCCTGACTGTGGTCAGGGGCAGCCATGATCTCATGCGGCCCAGCGGCGGGGCACGAGCCCACGCGGGTCCGGGGTGGCGGCCAGCACCGTGCCCACCAGTAGCACCACGCAACCTCCGACCTGCAGGGGGGAGGGGGCGCTGCCCTGTAGCAGGAAGGCGAAGACCACCGCCCAGGCGGAGTAGGAGATGTTCAGGGCCATGCCCCGGGAGGCCCCGATCGTGCCCAGGGCCTTGTAGTAGAACAGGTAGGAGGTGGAACCGGCCAGGGCGGCCAGCACGATCACGCCGGTGGCCGGGCTCAGGGCCGCCTGCCTGCTGAAGTCCAGGGTCCCGGTCAACGGGGCCACCACCGCCAGGTAGGCGAGCGCGGAGGTGGTCTGGCGGATGTGCAGCGCGGTCTCGTTGTCCACGGCCTCGTCCCGCATCCCCCAGGTCAGCACCACGGCCTCGGAGCCCCAGCCGACCACGCAGGCCAGCGCCCCGGCGATGCCGAGCCAGGCGTTGCCGTGGGTGGCCTCGGTGGAGGTGGACCAGCCGATGGTGATGATGGCGCCCAGGGCTACCAGCAGCGCCACGACCTGGTGGGGACGCAGGCGCTCCTTGAGGACCACGAAGGCCAGGAAGGTGCCCACCGCCGGGTAGAAGGTGGAGGTAATGGCGGTGTAGGCGGGGCCGATGTTGTTGATGGCCACCAGGTAGCCACTCATGCCCACGGGCCCGCCGAGCAGCGCCCCCAGGGCCACCACCTTGCCGCTGCGGGTGCGCAGGGCGGCCAGGCTGTGGGACAGGCGCCCCCGCACCCCCATGTAGACCAGCAGGATCAGGGCGCTGGCCAGGTCGTGCGCCAGGGCGCTGGCCAGCGGCGCCTCAGCCGCCCCCAGGAAGGGGGCCCGGGCCACCGCCATGGCCAGGATGACGGTGTCCAGGCCCCAGGTGGCGCCGGAGAGGATCCCGTACCTCATGCCAGGGACTCCTCCCTGGGCGCGTCACCGGCCGGGTCCTGCTCCTGCTCGTAGCGGGCCAGCAGCTCGTCCAGGCCGCCGGTGGCGTGCCGGTAGTAGACCAGCAGCCACTCGCCGACGTCGTCGCCCTCACGCTCCTTGAGCAGGGACCACACGTACCAGCACCAGCCGGCGAAGACGACGTAGGCCCGGTAGTGGCGCTCCTCCGCCGGCGTGGCGGGGCGGCCCAGGTAGGCCTGCAGGGCCCGCGCGGCCAGCTCCTCGCTGAGCTCGGCGCAGACCACCATGGTGCCGTAGTCGCTGGCCTCGTCGGACATGCCGGCGTACTCCCAGTCGATCAGGTCCAGCCTGCCGGCGGGGTCCACCAGGAAGTTCAGCGGGAAGAAGTCGTTGTGGCTGGGCACCAGGGGCAGGCCGTCGGCGTCGACCAGCTCCTTGAGGCGCAGCACCTTGGCGCGCAGCTCGCCGTAGCCGGGCACGTCGATAGGGCCGTGCCCCTGGAGCAGGGACTCGTAGCGCAGCCCCTCGGCCACGAAGTCGAAGTGGCGGGACAGGCGCCTGCCGGACTGGTGGACCTGGCGGCACATGCGCATGGCGCCCTCCAGCTCCTGGGGGTTGGTGGCGTCCAGGTTGCGCGCCTCGGGGACGAAGCGGGAGATCTTCCAGCCCTTGGCGGGGTCACCGGTGACGAAGGTGGAGTCCACGCCCAGGCCGGAGGCGAGGTGCAGGGCCTCGAACTCCGCCTGGCGGTCCACCATCTTCTCGGTGCCGGCCCCCGGGTGTCGGTAGACGTACTCCTGGTCCCCCACCGCGAAGTGGCAGGAGAGGTTGGTGATGCCCTGCTTGAGGGGGTAAAGGTCGGTGATCTCCTCCGGGGAGCAGCCCAGTGCCGTGGAGATGTTGTCGAAGACCTCGGAGTCCAGGTTCTCCAGGAAGTGGGGGTCGAAGGCCCGCAGCTCGTCCAGGGAGTCGAACTCGTTGATGACGCCGTCGGGGTACTTGCGGATGACCATGTCCAGCTCCTTGACGTGGTCCAGGTAGATGGCCTCCCACAGCTTGGGGGCGGTCTGGGGCAGGTGGTAGACACGCTCCAGGACCTGGCGGAACCGGGTGGAGAAGGCGCGGTCGAAGTAGACGTGGCCGAGCATGGTCCAGGCGTCGGCCCCGCCCACGGTGGCGCCGGTGATGCGCCCCCCGGCGCCGGTGGCCAGGCACCACTCCTCGGTGGGGCCGGAGGCGTACTGGGCCGAGTAGTAGGCCTTGTAAACGTGCGACTCGAAGGGGTTGACGGTGAAGTAGTCGTCTGAGGAGCACACGTAGGTGTTGCCCAGCAGCTCACGCACCAGCCACAGGGAGCTGTTGTTGTTGCGTGAGGCGTACTCCCGGTTGACCACCAGCCTGGCCCCGTAGCGCTCCGCGAGCTGGAAGAAGTACTCCTTCTTGTAGCCGACGACGATGGTGATGTCGGTTATGCCCGCCTCCTGGAGCTGGCGCAGCTGGCGCTCCATCAGGACCTCGCCGCGCACCTTGAGGGTGCCTTTGGGGCGCTCGTAGGAGATGGGGGCGAAGCGGCTGGACATACCCGCGGCCATGATGACGGCGTTCTCCACGCGGTAGGGCTCCAGGGCGGCCCGGCCTGCCGGGGTCAGCTGCCGGTCCCTGACGAGCCCGGTGGCCTCCAGCGCCCGCACCGTGGTGTTGACGGCTCCCAGGCTCATGCCGGTGGACTGGGCCAGCTGGCGCTGGGTGAGGGCGGCCTGGGTGCGGTGGAGCGCGTGCAGGACGTCGAACTGGCCTTGGCTCAGGTCATTGGTCAAGGAGAACCTCACGTTCAGGTGCGGCAGAGTCATCAGCATGTTCGAATATAGACCATGAACCAGCATCCATGAACACCAGGTGGGTCATACCCCTGCGGAGCGCTCCCGGCTAGAATCACGGCGTTCCCCTGCGCCCGCGCACGGGCGCTAGCAGCAACCACCTGAGGACCAGCCAATGACCATGACCCCCAAGCCCCTGAGGATCGAGACCACGCCCATCCCTGGCTTCCTGCGTATCGACCTGACTGTCCACGGGGACAACCGGGGCTGGTTCAAGGAGAACTGGCAGCGCGAGAAGATGCTGGCGCTCGGCCTGCCGGACTTCGGGCCGGTCCAGAACAACATCTCCTTCAACGACGAGGTGGGCGTGACCCGCGGCATCCACGCCGAGCCCTGGGACAAGTTCGTCTCCGTGGCCACCGGCCGTGTGTTCGGCGCCTGGGTGGACCTGCGTGAGGGCCCTACCTTCGGTACGGTCTACACCTGTGAGATCGACCCCTCAGTGGCCGTGTACGTGCCCAAGGGCGTGGGCAACGCCTACCAGACCCTGGAGCCCAACACTGCCTACACCTACCTGGTGAACGACCACTGGTCCCCCGAGGCCCGGTACACCTTCCTGAACCTGGCTGACGAGACGGTGGCCGTGCCCTGGCCCATCCCCCTGGAGCAGGCGATCCTCTCTGACAAGGACAAGGCCCACCCGCGCCTGGAGCAGGTCACGCCCTTCCCCGCCCTGCCCGCCCGGGGACGCCGCGTGCTGGTCACGGGGGCCAAGGGCCAGCTGGGCCGCGAGCTGATGCGCCAGCTGCCCGCCGCCGGGTTCACGGCCACCGGCGTGGACCTGCCCGACTTCGACATCTCCGACCCCGCCACCGTGCAGGCGGTTGACTGGTCTGCCTACGACGTCGTGGTCAACGCGGCTGGCTGGACCGACGTCGACGGGGCGCAGAGCGCAGCCGGACGTAGCCAGGCATGGCAGGCCAACGCCACCGGCCCGGCCCACCTGGCCCGCGCCGCCAGCAGGCACGGCCTGACCCTGGTGCACGTCTCCAGCGAGTACGTCTTTGACGGCAGCGCCGAGACCCATCTGGAGGACGAGGCCCCCAGCCCGCTGGGCGTCTACGGGCAGTCGAAGGCCGGGGGCGACGCCGCTGCCGCCGCCTGCCCCACGCACTACCTGGTGCGTACCAGCTGGGTCGTGGGCGAGGGCCGCAACTTCGTGCGGACCATGGCCGAGCTGGCCCGGCGGGGCACCAAGCCGCAGGTAGTCTGCGACCAGGTTGGGCGCCTGACCTTCACCAAGGACCTGGCTGCAGGCATCATCCACCTGCTGTCCACGCAGGCCCCCTACGGCACCTACAACCTCTCTGGCACGGGCCCGGCCGCCTCCTGGTACGAGGTTGCCAGGCTGGTCTACCAGCTCACCGGGCACAACCCGCAGGACGTCTCCCCTGTGACCACCGCGGAGTACTACGCAGGCCATGAGGGTATCTCCCCCCGCCCAGCCCACAGCACCCTGGACCTGAGCAAGCTGACGGCCACGGGCTTCACCCCCGAGAGCTGGACCGAGGGCCTGGAGCGGTACCTGGGCGAGCAGCAGGTCTGAAGACCTGCTGGCGGGCCCGAGGAGAAGATTCTTGGCATCCCCGGCCCGCCAGCCCAGCCACTGCACCGGGCGGCACCTCAGCCCCGGGCCAGTGCCTCCTGGTAGGCGGCAACGTGTGCCCGGGCTGAAGCACGCCAGCTGAACTGCTCGGAGCTGGCCCGTTCCTGGGCGGCACGCCTCAGCTCGGCCCTCCGGCCAGCGTCCACGTGCAGCTCCACCAGTGCCCGGCTGATAGAGGCCGCGTCCAGCCCGCAGTAGGCCACAGCCTGGCCTCCCACCTCCGGCAGGCTGGTCTCGCGCGTGGTCAGCACTGCCGCGCCGCAGGCCATGGCCTCCAGCACCGGCAGCCCGAAGCCCTCGGCGATAGAGGGGTAGGCCAGCACCTCGGAGCCGGACAGGAAGCCCGGAAGGTCCTCCAGCGGCAGGTAGCCCGGACGCAGAACGGTCATGTGCTTGGGCACGGCCGCGAGTGCTGGCTCCACCTCCTGGTCCCACCCCTTGCCGCCTGCCAGCACCAGGGCCGGGGCCTGGGGGTCGTCATGGAAGGCCTGCACCCAGGCCCGCACCAGGTTGGGCACGTTCTTGCGTGGCTCCAGGGTGCCCAGGAAACCGATGTAGCTACGTTCTGCCAGTCCCAGCGCCCTGCGCACCCGCTCGCGCTCGGCGTCGTCCACCGGGTGGAAGACCTGCTGGTCCACCCCGTGGTAGGCGACGTGGAACCTGGATGCCTCACCCCCCACGTACTTCATGGTCTCGTCCCGGGTGGCGGCAGAAGGCACCACCAGGGCGTCCGCCCCGGCCACCGCCCGGCGGATCGCCGTGGTGAAGAAACGCTGCTTCAGACACCCATGAGCCTGCGGGTGAGAGAAGAAGGTAGCGTCGTGCAGGGTCACCACCACCGGCACCTTGTGCAGGGAAGGAAAGGTGTAGTGCGGGCAGTGCAGCACGTCCGGCTGCAGACGCCGCACCAACGCCGGTAGCCCGACCTGCTCCCAGGCCAGGCGGGCAGCCCGGTTCTCCAGGACCGGTGGGACCGGGAACAGATGCGCGCGCGGCACCTTGGCCGAGAAGTGGGCCACGTCCCGCTCCTGCACCGCGAGCGCCAGGTTCACGCCCTCCTTAATGAGCTCAGGGACCAGGTCGTCCACGTAGCGGCCCACACCGCCCAGGTTCGCAGGGATGGCGGTGGCGTCAAGGAGTACCTTCATGCCCGCAGACTAGCCTCCCGACCCCCGCTCCGGGCCGATAAGCGGACTGCTGAGACCGTAACCTGGGTCCATGAGCAAGACCGCACCACTCCCTGACCGCTCCCCAAAGGTCGCCCTGGTGATCGAGCAGCTCTGGCAGCCGGTCCCGGGTGGCTCCGGCACCTACATCGTGGAGCTGGCGCAGGCGCTGCACGCCCAAGGTGCCCGGCTGGCGGGACTGGCCGCCAGGCACCAGCCCTCCCCCACCACCGTCGACCTGGGCCTGCCCCGGCTGCCGGTCAGGTACTCGCTCCTGCCCCGCACGGCCCTGTACGAGTCCTGGAACTGGCTCGGGCTGCCTAGGGCGGAGTCGGTGGTACCTGGTGCCCAGGTAGTGCACGCCACCACCTGGGCCGTGCCGGGGACCCGACTGCCCCTGGCCGTGACCGTGCACGACCTGGCCTTCCTGCGCTCCCCGGAGCACTTCACCCGTCGCGGCAACACCTACTTCAAGCGTTCCCTGGAGCGGACCCGCCAAGAGGCCCGGGTGGTTATCACCCCCTCCCGTGCCACTGCTGACGACTGCGTGCGGGAGGGCGTCCCCGCCAGCCGCATCGAGGTGATCCCCCACGGTGTGCGTACCCTACCCGTCGAGGAGGCGGCAGTAGCCCGCTTCCGCGCCGCCCACGGCCTGCAGCGCGAGTACGTCCTGTGGACCGGCACCCGCGAGCCACGCAAGAACCTGCCGACGCTGCTGCGGGCATTTTCTCTGCTGTCCCCCCAGCACCCTGACCTGGACCTGGTGCTGGTGGGACCGCAGGGCTGGGGCAACGACGCGCAGGAGCAGGAGCTGCTCAGGGAGCTGCCCGGGCGGGTGCACGTGCTGGGCCGTCTCCCCCAGGAGGAGCTGGCCGCGGCGTACCGGGGAGCTCGCGTCTTCGCCTTCCCCTCGCTCTGGGAGGGCTTCGGACTGCCGGTGCTGGAGGCCATGGCCTACGGCACCCCGGTGGTCACGAGCGCAGGCACCTGCCTGGAAGAGGTCTGCGGGGAGGCAGGCCTGCTGGCTGCGCCGCAGGACCCTGCCGCCCTGGCCACCCAGCTGGATCGGGCCGCCGGGGCGGAGCATGACGCGCTGGCCCAGGCCGGGCTGGTGCGCGCGCAGGGCTTCACATGGCAGGCCTCGGCAGCCGCCCACCTGGAGGTGTATCGCTCCTTGGCGGCGGGAGAGCGCCGGTGAGCGCCTTACAGGTGGAGGCCGCAGCGGGCGGGACGGCCCCTGATCGGCCCTCCGTGCGGGTGGTGGTCGTGAACTGGCGGCAGGCTGGGCTGACCATCCGGGCCTGCGAGTCCCTGCGGACGCAGCTGCGCCCCACCGATCGGCTGGTGGTGGTGGACAACGCCTCTGGGGACGGCTCTGCACAACGCCTGCGGCAGGCTGGGCTGGAGGTGGTCCAGTCCGGGCGGAACCTGGGTTTCGGAGCGGGGGTGAACCTCGGGGCGGCAGGGCTGGAGGAGGAGGTGCTGGTCCTGCTCAACAACGACGCCGTAGCCGCGCCTGGCTTCCTGGACGCCCTGACCTCTCCCCTGGTGGCGGCGGGGGCCCCGGACCTGGCGGCCACAACCGCCCTGATCCTGCTGGCTGGCCGGTGGCGTCCCGCCCACGGCGACGAGTCCGCCTTGACGGGCCTGGACGGACGCCGTTGGCACCGGGTCGGGCAGGCTGCTGAGTCCCGCGGGGAGGGGCTGGTGCTGATCAACTCCACCGGGAACCTGGTGGACGGCACCGGTAACGGTTATGACCGGGACTGGCTGAGCCGCGCCGACCAGCTCAGCGCCCCCCGGGAGGTGTTCGGGCTGTGCGGTGGGGCCTGTGCGATCCGTGCCGCCGCCTGGAAGAAGCTGGGTGGCTTCCGGGAGGACCTGTTCATGTACTACGAGGACACCGAGCTGTCCTGGCGCATCCGGGAGGCAGGCTGGCGGGTGGAGTTCGTGGAGTCCGCTGTGGTGCACCATGAGCACGCAGCCTCCTCAGGCCCCCAGTCCCCCATGTTCCTGCGGGTCAACACCCGCAACCGGCTCCTGGTCGCGGCGGTCCACGGCCCGCGCAGCCACTTCTGGCGCGGTCTGGCGCGCACCGTGCTGCGGGCGGCCCGCCACGGCTGCCGCGGCCCGGTGGCCCAGGGCCTGGGGCAGGCGGTGCGGGAGCTGCTGCGCCAGTCTGCGGCAGCTTCCCGGGACGGGCGCCGATCACTGCAAGAATAGGTGCGGTAGACGGCCGCATCGCCGAGCGAAGGAGCCCCAGCATGACCGCACGCGTAACCATAGTCACCCGCACCCGCGACCGTGAGGTCCTACTAGCCCGCTCCTTGGCTTCGGTGCGGGAGCAGAGCCTGACGGACTATGAGCTGGTCGTCGTGAACGACGCCGGGGACCCGCAGGTGGTAGAGCGGCTGGTGGCGGAGCAGCCGGAGGTCTTCCGGGCCCGGATCAAGGTGGTCCACAACCAGCGCTCAGCAGGCAGGGAGGCCGCCCTGGAGTCTGGTCTGGCGGTCTCCCACGGCGAGTTCTTCGCCATCCACGACGACGACGACACCTGGGCCCCGGCCTTCCTGGAGCGTTGCGTCGCCACGCTGGACGCCCACCCGGAGTACGGGGCGGTGGCCACCCGCTGCGTGGTGGTCCACGAGCACCTGGAGGACGGCGTCCTGGTGGAAGACTCCCGGGAGGTGCTGGCGGCCACCACGCACAGCTGGTCCTTGCTGGACACGCTGGTGGCCAACTACGTCCCCCCGATCTCCCAGCTGGTGCGCCGGGACCTGGCTGATGAGATCGGACACTGGGACGGGACCCTGCAGACGCAGGCCGACTGGGACTTCAACATCCGGCTGCTCACTCGCACGGCAGCTGGCTTCCTGGCGGAGGAGCCGCTCGCCTTCTGGCACCAGCGGCCCCCGCAGGGCGGGACCTTGGGCAACTCCGTCGTGGATGACGCCCGGCAGCACCTGGTTGACAACACGACCATCCGGGACCGCTACGCCCGGCAGGAGGCAGCTGAGGGCGGTGTGGGCCACCTGCTAGTCTCAGCCGCCTACTTCCAGCGCCTGCACGACGAGCTGCAGCACCTGGCGGGGGACCTGGGACGCCTGGAGCAGCGGGTCAACAGCGTTGACGCCGCCGTCCACGCCCAGAACCCGGTCCTGGAGGCCCACACCCGGAGCATCGCGACCATTGAGCACGGCACCTTGGGCCTGAGCGAATCAGTCCGGAGCCTTCACGACTACCTGGGGAAGCTGCTGGAGTCCCTGCTGGCCGTGCACCAGGGCCTGGGTCAGAACCTGCAGCGCACTCAGGAGATCCACGACCAGCTGCGCTCTACGCCGGGGGCACTGATTGGCGGCCAGGTGCGCAAGGTAGCCAGGAAGGTGGACACCGTTACCGGGCTGCGTGCCCGCCTGCACCGCCGCCTGCGCTGAGCGGCTGGCTGGCCCGGGCCAGCGCATGGCTCACAGGGAGAGGTCTTCCACGGTGACCGGCTTGGCGGCCCGCACCGGCACCGCCACCATCTGCTGAGGCGGTTCCAGGTTGCCGAACTGGGCGTCCAGGGCCAGCACCCCCCCGGACTCCATGCGGGGCCCGGGAGCGATGTCAAAAGCAGTGGCACGCTGCAAGGCGTCGATAACGCTGGTCAAGTGGGGCGGCTGGATAGAGCCGGATATGACGTAGGTGTTGGGCCGCAGCATGAGGCTGGGAATACGCACGTCCACCGAGCCCTTCCCCGGGCCGATCTCCTCCGGCTGGAAGCCAGCGTCCAGCCCGTGCAGGCCCCAGACGAACATCCCGTCCCGGGTGTCGATAGAGGCGCCGAACACCGGGCGCTTGACCACCTGGTCCGCCTGGTAGTGCAGGCGGATAGTGGCCTGGTCGCCGGTGGACAGGCGCTTGGCTGGCAGCCCGTCAGGACCGAGGATCTCAATGCGCTCGATACGCGCCTCCCCAGAGCCGAAGCGGGTACCACCCTCCCGGAGCTCCTGGGCCCCGTGGGCCACGTCGGAGTACTTGTCGACAAGCGGTGCCGCCGGTCCTACGTCCTGCAGCACCCCGTGGTCCAGCCAGGCGGCCTCGTCACAGAAGGTGCGCATCTGCTCCAGCCCGTGGGACACGACCACCACGGTGCGGCCCTGCTCCCGGAAGTCCGCGAACTTGCCCATGCAGCGCTCCTGGAACTCCATGTCCCCGACCGCCAGGACCTCGTCGACTAGCAGGATCTCCGGCTCCACGTGGATAGACACGGAGAAGCCCAGACGCACGTACATGCCTGAGGAGTAGTTCTTGACGGGCTGGTCGATGAACTCGGCCACACCGGAGAAGTCCACGATGTCATCGAACTTGGAGTCGATCTCCTTGCGGGACATCCCAAGAATCGCGCCGTTGAGATAGATGTTCTCCCGGCCAGACAGCTCCGGGTGGAAGCCGGAGCCTACCTCTAGCATGGCTGCCATGCGGCCGTGGGCCGTAATGCTGCCCCGATCTGGGGTGAGGATCTTGGCGATGCACTTCAGCAGCGTGGACTTGCCGGAGCCGTTGTGCCCGAGCAGCCCGAAGGTCTTGCCCTCCGGGATCTCCAGCGACACGTCCCGCAGGGCCCAGAAGTCCTCATGGGTGCCACGCCCACGCTGCAAGAAGGCGCCCTTGAGGGACTGGTTACGGTTCTTGTAGATGCGGAAACGCTTAGAGACCTCATCCACCTGGATGGCGGTTGCTGGCACGTTCCTCAGAGCTCCTCAACGATCCGGGCGCTGTGGCGGTGGAAGAAGACCGTCCCAGCCGCAAACACCCCTAGGCTCCAGCAGATGCAGGCCGCCCAGACCCCTGCTGAGGGCACAGCGAAGTCGTACAGGCAGGAGCGGAAGGCTTCCAGGAAGGTCTCAGCAGGGTTGAGCCGGAATATCGTGGTGATCGGAATAGGCTGGCCGTTAATGGTCCACCCCTTCTCCGCCAGGTCGTTCTGGACGCTGTCCAGCATGGCTAGGGAGAAGACGACCCCGGAGGCGTACATCCAGACCTGGTTGAAGATCTGCCACAGGTGGCTTATGTCCCGGAAGTAGACCGTAGCGATGGACAGGATGAGCGCCATCCCGGTGGAGAACAGCGCCGCCAGGGCGGTGACGACCAGCAGCACCGGTACCATCAGCAGCACCTGCGGCCCACCCACCAGGCCGCAGATGACCACCAGGACGAGCAGCTCGAAGGCGAAGTCCACCAACAGCGCCAGCACCGCGGAGTAGACCAGCACCTGCCGGGGAAAGTACACCTTCGTGAGCAGCCCGGCGTTGCCGACCAGGGCGTTCATGCCGCTCATGATAGCGCCGGACAAGAAGCTCCAGCACAGCACCCCGATGCCGATCCACAGGGCGAAGGAGTTAATTCCCGAGTTCCGTCCCGGCTGCACACCTCCCCGGAACACCACCCCGAAGATCAGGGCGAACACGGCGACCGTGGCCAGGGGGTTGATGAAGGACCAGACCCGTCCCAGCGTGGTCCCCTTGAACTCTGAGGAGACAGAGCGCTGGGTCAGCCTCAGGGTCAGGTCCAGGACCCGTTTGCGGTCCTCAGCCGCAGCCTTGTCACTGGCCATAGCCGTCCTCCAGCTCCTTGTCGATCCAGTCACACAGGCGGCTGAGGCCCTCAGTGACACTGACCTGCGGCTCCCACCCTAGGCCGGTGCGGGCGGCGGTGGTGTCAGCCCAGGCCGCACGCACGTCCCCGTCACGGAACTGGCCAGTCACGTGAGGCTCTGGGGCGCCGTAGCGCTGGGCGATCACCTGGGCGATGTCCATGATGGTGGTGCGCTCCCCCAGGCCGATGTCGTAGGGGGCGGTCTGCGGCCCAGGATGCAACGCACCTGCCACGACGGCGGCAGCGACGTCGTCGATGAACACGAAGTCCCGGATGATCTGGCCGTCCTCGTACACGGGAATGGACTTGCCTTGCTTGGCCAGGCGCACGAACAGGGAGACGATGCCGGTGTAGGGGTTGATCAGCGACTGTCCAGGACCGTAGACGTTCTGCAGGCGGAAGAGCACCGGGGTGACCCCGAAGGAGCCGCACCAGGAGGCCACTAGGTTCTCCTGGCAGAACTTGGTGGCGGCGTAGACGTTGGCAGGGTTGGCCTGGACCTGGCTGGACTGCTGGGCGGTGGGGGTAAGGCCGGGGAAGTCCCACTGGCCCGCCTCCAGCATGGCGTGCGTGCGCTGGCCCGGGTAGCTGGTCCGCCCTTGGGCGTCCACCCACATACCCTCGCCGTAGGTGGCGCGGGAGGAGGTCAGGACGATCCGCTCCGGCAGGGCCTCGTGACGTACCAGGGCGTCCAGCATCTGGGTGGTGCCGACGACGTTGACCTGCGCGTGGCGGGTGGCCTCCGTCAGGGACTGGCCGGTGCCGGTCTCGGCGGCCAGGTGGATGACGACGTCGGGGCGCACGGCGGCAAGCAGCCGGTCCCAGTCGGCCGCGCGGGTCACGTCGGTCACCTGCATCTGCACGCGCGCATCCAGTGCTGCGGGACGCTCCTGGGTGGCGTGCACCTGCGGGTGCAGGTTGTCCACGGCCACAACCTGGTCGAAGGTCTCTGCCAAGCCCTTGGAGATCGCGCAGCCAATGAAGCCGGCTCCGCCGGTCACCAGGCAGGTGCGTGTCATCAGATTCTCTTCCCGTTCGTCTTCCTGTGCCAGGGCAGCCGCCAGCCTACAACGCCGTCGTCTGCCTCAGCGCTCCGTGGGAGCGACCTGCGCCACCCACCACCGGCCCTGGAAGCACCGGGAGCAGAAGGCCACCACGGCGTTACTGACCCGGTCCAGGGCCAAGGCCAGCAGGAAGGTCAGCGCGCACACGGCCGCGAGCATCACCACCCGCTGGGTCAGGAGGAAGCCGGTGGTGTCGATCTTGGCGTAGAGCTCCATGATCACCACGTGGTGGACCAGGAAGATGGGGTAGGAGTACTTGGCCACCAGGGCTACGCCCTCACGCACCGGAGCGATCGCCACGAAGCGTCCTGCCACTACCAGGCACAGGAAGGCGCTGATCCCCACAAAGGTCGTGGCCAGGTCCTCCGGGACCTGGGTGGGCAGCTGGGCAGAGACCGCCATGACGGCCATAGCTGGCAGCACCACCGCCCAGTGGACCCGCCGCACGTACTTGACGAACAGCATGCCGAAGACCAGCTCGGGCAAGCGGGTGGGCAGGATCACCGCTGAAGGTAGGCCCGGGTGCGTGTAGAAGTACCACAGGCTCAAGGCGTACCCCCCCATGACCACGGCGGCGGTGGCCACCGGGAAGCGCTCCACGCCCCACAGGAGCAGCGGGAAGACCAGGTAGAACAGGACGATGAAGCCCAGGAACCACTCCCCCAGCAGGTAGGTGGTAGGTACCTGGAAGTTGGCCAGCAGGCCATCCATACCGATCACAGTGAAGACGACGTTACGCAGCGGAGCCGTGATCGGAGGGAAGCCCTTGGTGTCAACGAAGTAGTACAGGACCGCACCGACCCAGGCGATCCAGTACATCGGGTAGATACCTTTGAAGCGCTTCCAGTAGAAACGGCGCAGGTCCAGCCGCCCCCGGCCGCCGTAGGTGTAGGTCAGGGCCGCCCCGGAGATGATCAGGAACAGGGACACCCCCAGCCCGCCCACGTAGATGCCGAAGGGGGTGTTGGTCAGCAGGTAGCCCTGCTGGGTGAGGTAGGGGTTGTTGAAGTGGGTCAGGACGATTATGAGCGTGGCCAGGGCCCGCACCAGGTCCAGGTAGAAGATCCTGGCGCGTGGCGGGGCCTTCGCCACGGCGGACCCGTCGCTCACCTGACTGCCTTACGGACGGTCCCGTACAGGGACTGCAAGGGCGGGTGCAGCCTGGCGGGCACCCGGCGCTTGACCACCCGCTTAAGGCCCCTGACCAGCTCCCGCTTGGCACTGACCTCGCCCAGGCGCTCACCCATGCGGGTGATCATGTCACGCTGTGGGCCGGCCCACTCCAGACGGCGGTGCACCTCACCGGTGTACTCGCGCATGTAGAAGGCCAGGGAGGTAAGCTCGATGCGGGCGAAGCGGTCCGAGAAGAGCCAGGCGCAGAAGTAGCCTGCCCCTTGGGCCACGTAGCCGTAGGCCCGCTCGATCGCGTGCAGCAGGGTGCCGTCGTTGTTGTTGGGCTCAGGCGGGAAGTGGTCCCACTGCCAGTCGTAGTCGAAGAGCTTCTCCAGGGCCTTGGGGCGGAACCAGAACATGGTACCTAGGGGGGCGATAGGCTCCTTGCTGCTGTCCAGCGGAACCTGCACCCCCAGCTCCTTGAGCAGCGAGGCGGTGAGGCTGAAGTTCGGCCCCCAGGCGGCGGTGTACACAGGGAAGTAGTCGCCGTGGTTAGGGGGCGTGGGCATGAGCATGCCCAGGCGTGGCTCCTGGTCGAACTTGGCGATGACGTTCTCCACAAAGGCCGGGGTCGGCAGCAGGTTCTCAAAGCACTTGAGGGCGAAGCCCTCGCCTTTGCTCTGCATGTCCAGCTGGGTGACTTTCTTGTCGTGGACGAAGCACACCAGGTCGTAGTCCATGATGACGTCCTTGACGCCGACCAGCAGCGCCGAGACGTCCCGGCCCCGGTTCTCGATCAGCCGGACTTCTACGTGGTAGGGCAGCTCGTCGCAGGCCTGCTTGACCAGCCGGGCCTTCTCGGCGGAGCCGACGGTCAGGAACACGTCACAGCCCTCGGGCATGGAGCGGATGTACCCTAGGGTGGATTCCAGCAGGTCCATGTAGTACAGATGCGCCACCAGCGCGACCTTCTGGGACTGCGGGGGCCGGGAGACGGTCTCCGTGGGCAGCACGTAGGTGAGCTGCAGGTTCTTGACGGCGTCTGCCATGTTCACAGACCGGGTCACGTTGTCCCAGATCAGGTTGGTGTCAAAGCTGGTGTGGTCGCGCAGGTACTCGTACAGGTCCACGGTGGCGTTGCCCGCACTCTGCGCCACCAGGTCACCGTAGCTGTGGAAGAAGGAGCGACGCTTGAACACCGGGCAGCGCTTCTCCTCAATGAGCTTTCGGGGGGCGAAGAGTATGGGCTGGTAGGTGAAGCCCTCCAGGTCCTCGGTGTTTACGTAGACGTCCGAGACGAATCCCAGCCGCTCGAAGCGCTGGGTGAAGGGGGCCTCGTGCATACCGACCGAGTACTCGTAGCCGTTGATCATCGGCATGTTGTCCCAGTACTCCTGGAAGGCATGGGAGGTGACCAGGGAGCGGCGGTAGGCGTGGAAGTGCGACTGCAGGTGGCGCGGGATGTAGCCCTCGGGGAGGGTGCCGAAGGGATCTAGGTCAGCCTGGTGGAACCAGGTGACGCCCCAGAAGTCGACATCCCTCCGCCCCATCTCCGTGTACATCTCCGCGAAGGGGTACACCGGCCCCATGATGGTGAAGTTGAACAGCACCACCTCGTCGAACTCGGAGAGCCTCTCCCAGCCGTAGGACTCCATGGCGGTCTTGTAGGCCCAAACGTCCAGGCCCACGTTCTCCCGGACGATGATCTTGTCCGTGAAGGCCGCCAGCTTGCGGTAGCTGTTGGCGGTGAGCAGCCCGTTGACCACGACCGTCAGCTCGGTGAGGTTCTTGACCATGTCGGCGAGCATGGTCTCCACGTAGGAGTCGACCACCCCGTCTCCGTCGTAGAAGAAGAAGATGCCGAGACGTTTGGGGGAGTCGCCGAGGATCATGGGGGTCCCTTCAGGGCTGTACTGGTTGGGGAAGCTGAGGAGCAGGAGCGCTCAGCGCTGGTCCGCAGCCATGATGGCGCGGATCTTGGTGGAGTCCCCCCACACTCCGGGCGAGTCGTAGGGGCGGTCCGGGAAGGCGCCGTACTCCAGGGTGATGTCCAGGCCGTGCTCCTGGATGTAGTCCTCCACGCGCTGGGCCAGGGTAATAGGTTCCCCGGTACAGGCGTTGATGACCCCGCAGACATCGTCCTGGTCCACGATCGCCGCGATCTGGGCAGCCAGGCCGTCCACCGAGATGAAGTCGTACTGGTTCCTGCCGGTGGTGAAGGGGAAGGTCTTGCGCCCCTCCTCAGCGGCAGCGAGCAGCTTGGAGAAGATCGAGCTGCCGAACTTGTCGTCCCCGACGATGTAGTAGGCGCGGATCCACTGGAAGGCCGCCCCGTTGGCCTGGGTGGCCAGGCGCGTCAGCTCCCGCAGGGCGTTCTTGGAGATGCCGTACAGGGAGGCGGGGGCACAGGGAGAGTGCTCGTCGATAGCCCCCTCCCAGTAGCCGACCTCGTGCATGGTGCCCATGACAGCCAGGTGCTTGAGGCCTCCGGCCAAGAGGTTCTCAATCAGGTGGTAGTGCTTGGCCAGGTCGTCGATGTGGGCGGGCGAGTTGTGCTTGAAGCCGTCACGCCATGCCATGTGCAGGACGACGTCGGGACGCCCCATCTGCTCGTAGATGTCCGCGTCCCCGGAGAACAGGTCCACCGAGAGCCGCTCAGCCCGCTCGTCTACGCCGTCCAGGCGCAGGTCCAGGGCCTTTACCGACAGGCCGCGCCCCAGGAGCGCAGTGACGACGTGACGACCGATGTAGCCACCAGCCCCGGTGACGAGAACAGACTTTGCCATGACCTCAGATCATAACAGCGCTGGGCACAGACCTTGGGCGGCAGCGGGCTCCTGCTGCCCCAGACGCGTTCACCTGACTGTGCCTGAGACGACAAGCACCAGGTCGCCGGGGACCTCGGCCCCGTTGTAGGTGGTGCGGTTACGGTCCAGGTCAGGGTTGATCTGGACGCGGGCCAGCCCGCCCTCGGTGTTCTGACTGGTTATCCGCAGCGTGTAAGGGGTGCCCGCCTCCAGGAGCAGCCCTGAGGTGGGCAGCTGCGTGACCTTGTCGCCCAGGCTGTTGGCAGGCATGGTCGTCGTGAAGACCTGCCTCCCGCTGCTGTCTGACAGGGAGACAGTGATGGTGGAGGAGTCGATCCACAGCACCGTGGAAGCCATGAAGCCCACGCCGATCGACTCGGTCTCGGTGCTCTGCTCCAGCTGGAAGGTCTCGCTGAGCTCTGCCCCCGGGGCCAGCAGGTTGCCCTCCCCCGCCGTCGGGGCGGCGTGGGCGCTGGTGTAGACGACCGGCACGGCAGGCACGAAGTAGGTGACCAGCAGCAGCCCCGCGAAGCCGAGGGGGGCCAGCAGCCTGGTCCAGGCCACCGAGCGGGGCAGACGCTCAAGGTTACCCATCTGCTCCAAGAAGCCCCTACCCGGGTAGTTCAGCACCAAGAATGACGCCACTGCGGCTACGAGTACCCCGATGATGAAGGGGGTCCCACCGCCTAGACCCTTGTCGATCAGGACGTCGTTGGGCGTTGGGTAGCGGGGGTACTCCGCCCCCGCTGTCAGGTGCGGCAGCAGCAGCTGCTCGAAGATCGCTCGGTTGTACATGGAGTAACCGATTCGCGTGTACAGCATTACCACGCCGCCGCTCACCACCATCTCCAGGAGGGTGTTGAGCACCAGGTGCCGCGGGTTCAGGAAGACCATGAGCACGGCGAAGGGGGACATCAGCACCACCCAGTAGGGGTTGAGTGGTACGACCGCCATGAAGACCGCGTAGACGGCCAGGCACAGGTAGATGGCCACGGCGTTGCGCTCGAGGTCGTCAACAGGCCGCTTGGCGTAGGCGAACACGGTCAGGCAGACCATGAACACGACGAACAGGGGGATAGACATGATCGGGGCCCCACCACCGATCCAGCCGATGTGGGTGGCGACCAGGCGGTCCATCATGCCGTCGGTGAAGCCGCTGGTGGCAGCCGCGTAACCGGCGTCCCCGCGGTACAGCAGGCGGCACAGCGCCAGCGGCACCATGCCGGCTACGAGCTGCCCCACCACCACCCGCAGGCGCTTCTCCCGCAGGAGCAGGAGGGGGATGAAGATGAAGACCGCGAAGAGCTTGAGGGTGTTGGCCAGCATGAACCACAGCAGGAAGCGGCGCAGGTCCCCGCGCACGTAGGCACGCATACCCAGCAGGACAGTCAGGACCAGCACGATGTCGTACTGGACCACCACGAAGACCGGCATAAACACGGCCATGGAGGACAGGAAATAGAAGGCCACCCACTTGGCCCGCTCCCGACCGACCCCCAGGTCACGGGCCAGGTCTGCCAGGACCTTGGCGCAGGCGACTGCGGCCACCACCATCATGGTCTTGAGCCACAGCTGGGCCGGGGTGGAGACCAGGTACTCATAGCCGGTGAGCTTGTACAGCACGTAGGTGGGCAGGTTCCACAGGGCGAATACCGCGTACAGAGGTATGTCGTAGACGGCGGGGTGCCCGGTGGAGGTGTTCTGGATGGAGATTGTGTAGAAGTCACGCGGCCTGCCCGATAGCACCGCGTCCAGGAAGTTGAAGGAGTGCTCGAAGGTCGCGCGCACGTCGCCGTACAGGAAGATGACGTAGGCCACTGCCAGCAGGACGGTCAGCAGTGCCCAGTCGACCCGGCCCGGAGCCGCGGTGGCGGTCCACCACCGACCCAGCGAGGAGGCGGCGACCGTGCTGGCCAGCCGGTCACAGTGGCCACTCAGCCGGTCACAGAGCAGGTCGAGGCGGGAGGAGCCTGCGGCCGGGCCCGCCTGAGCGGTCTCCGGGCCCTCCTGCACCGGGCTGGCGGGGGCTGCGGCTTCAGGCTCACGGCCGGTTGCCTGGGGTCGAGCAGACTTCGGGGACTTCATAGGAGGCATGGGTACTTCTTCAGGAGGGTTGCGGTGAGCGCGGACCGGGGCCCAGGCGCTCGAGGAGCAGCTTGCGGGAGATGAAGTTGTAGACGAGCACGATCGCGGTAGCCACGACCTTGCCCACGAAGGGGCTCGCCCCGCCCAAGTTGGTGCAGAGGTACAGCACCAGGGTGTTGAGCCCCAGAGCGACGATGTTGAGGCTCACGTAGGCGGTGAACTCGCGGGCCAGGTTCACCCCCTCGTTGGTGTCAAAGACGTACCGGCGTGAGAGGGCGTAGTTGAGCACCAGCGAGATGGTGAAGGACACGGCGCTGGCTACCAGGTAGGGCACGCCGAGCCAGTACAGCAGCACGAACAGGCTGTAGTCGACGCTGAAGGACAGTCCCCCCACCACCAGGAAGCGCACGAACTGGTTTATGAGCTTGCGGTGCCGGTCCACGGCTCAGTCTCTGTCCACGGAGCCGTCAGCCGGCGCCGTCGTCGCCCGGGGATGAGACTCCACGGCCGGGCCGCCAGCCTCTGCAGCCGTCTCCAACGCGGGTGCGGGGGCGGGGGCGAGACCGAAGCCGACCCGCTCCCCGACGACAACCCGCGGCTTACGGACGATACGACCGTTGATGTTCAGGATGTACTCACCCAGGATGCCGATGAAGAAGAGCTGTACGGCCCCCAGGAAGAACAGCCCGACGGTCCGTGAGGCCTCGCCGACCGGGTAGGCGTTCCAGTCCACCAGCTTCTTGACCAGCACGAAGAAGGCCAGGCCCAGGCACACCAGGCCCACCGCCGCGGCAATGAAGGTGGCCATGCGCATGAGCAGCTTGGTGGAGGAGGTGATCCCCTGCATAGCGAAGTCATAGTTCCGCAGGAAGTTGAAGTTGGACTTACCGCGCGAGCTCTGCGCCTGGTCGTACTGCACGATCTCCAGGCCGATGCCGTACTCGGCCACGACCGCCTTCAGGAAGGGCTGTATGTCCCCAATGTCCTTGAGGACCTCCACGAACTCCCGGCTGTAGAGGCCGTAGCCGGTGAAGCGGGCGATCTGCGGGGTGTCGGAGAACCAGTCGATGAGCTTGTAGTAGAGGTGCCTGCAGGCGGTCATGATCCAGCCCTCGTCGGAGGAGCGGCGCTGCCCCACGACCACGTGAGCCCCGGCCTCCCAGCGGGAGATGAACTCTGGCAGGTTCTCCGGCGGGTCCTGCAGGTCCCCGAACAGCATGAAGGTGGCGTCGCCGCTGCCGTAGGTCAGGGCCGAGAAGACATTGCGGTGGAAACCGAAGTTGCGCGCGTTGAAGACGCCCTTGACCCGGCTGTCCTTCGCGGCCAGGGCACGCACCTGCTCCCGGGTGCCGTCAGTGGAGAAGTCGTCCACGAAGATGATCTCGTAGTCGTAGGCAGGCAGCTGCTCACGGAAGACCTGGTTCAGGCGGTCGTACATGGCCTGAACGCTCTTCTCCTCGTTAAAGCTCGGGATGACGACACTGATCGTCTTCGACGTCACTAGGACTGCTCCTTCACTGCTTCCGACACCTACAGCACGTCAGTAGGGTTTACCTCCAGGCACCCGGCCTGTGGTCCTTCACTATGCCACAGGCGGCACCTCCCCTGGACCGGCGCCGGGCTCGTACGTGAGCACTTGCACCCTGCCCCGAGCAACCGGGACGTCTCAGCGAGGTACCGCCTGTGGCTTGTCTCTCAGCGCCGGCTCAGCCGGAACCAGGAGTTGTAGGTGCGCCAGAAGTTCCGGTTCCCGTAGGCCGAGCACGAGTCGCCCTCACCGTCCATGTTGCGCAGCGCCGCCGCGTTGGGCTGGTAGGGAGTGTAGTTGTACAGCGCCGCGGTGGCCCGGTTCTGGATGGTCACGGGCGCGGAGCCACAGCTACGGCGCGGGTGGTAGGCGATCTGGTAGGTCCCCCCGGACCGGTAGTTGTAGGCCCCGGGACGCTGCCCGTACTCGACCAGCCCGGAGGCACCGTAGTACAGCTGCGTGGCCAGGCCGGAGTAGCTGGGGTTGCACTCCGCGAAGTCCGGGCAGCCGTAGCCCATGGCCTTGGTGTACCGCGTGGTGGTCAGTGCCGCCCCGGAAGCCGTAACCAGGCCCTGCTCCTTCTGCAGCATGACGACCAGCACCTTCGGGTTGATCCCACAGGCGTCAGAGGCTTTGGTGATGATGGTGGCCACGTCCTCGTTGGTGCCAGCCTCGTAGGGCTTACAGTAGGCGGTGTCCATCCGTGCGGTGCTGGCCCGGTAGTCCTTCAGGCAAGCGACCCCACCCGGCCCCGGGGTGCAGTGAGGGTTCTTCGCGTGCAGGAAGCTGCGCAGGGTCTGCACGGACAGTGTGCCCGGCTGGAAGAACTCTGCGTCAGAGATGATGTGGCCTGCCTGGAAGGACCTGGTCCAGGCATCAGGGCCCGCGGGCAGCGGCTGGCCGAAGCGCACCCCTGACGCGGGGGTCCAGTAGGCGACGCCGTTGGCGAAGCGCTGCTGGGCACCGTCCAGGTAAGGCCTCTGCCTGTCCTGTGGCATGCCCCAGGGGGAACGCTCCCAGCCGCTGCGCGCCCAGGCGTTGAGGATCTCACCGGAGAGGAAGACCACCGGCTCTCCCGTACGCCAGTAGGCGATACCGTGCTCAAAGACCTGGTGACGCGTCCCGTTAGGACCGTAGGCGCCGCCCGAGACGGGGTAGCCCATCTCACCGTCCTGCCACCCGTGCCCGCCCCAGGCGCTCAGGACCGGCTCACCCACGAACTGCACGCCCGTGGACTCAGACCAGTACGCCACACCATGGGCAAAACGCTGGTAGAAGCCCCCACCAGAAGAGTCACGCTTCCGGTCCACCGGCATGCCCCAGAAGGCCGACTCCCAACCCAGCTCCGCCCAGGCGATGAGGATCTCACCGGAGAGGAAGACCACCGGCTCTCCCGTACGCCAGTAGGCGATACCGTGCTCAAAGACCTGGTGACGCGTCCCGTTAGGACCGTAGGCGCCGCCCGAGACGGGGTAGCCCATCTCACCGTCCTGCCACCCGTGCCCGCCCCAGGCGCTCAGGACCGGCTCACCCACGAACTGCACGCCCGTGGACTCAGACCAGTACGCCACACCATGGGCAAAACGCTGGTAGAAGCCCCCACCAGAAGAGTCACGCTTCCGGTCCACCGGCATGCCCCAGAAGGCCGACTCCCAACCCAGCTCCGCCCAGGCGATGAGGATCTCACCGGAGAGGAAGACCACCGGCTCTCCCGTACGCCAGTAGGCGATACCGTGCTCAAAGACCTGGTGACGCGTCCCGTTAGGACCGTAGGCGCCGCCCGAGACGGGGTAGCCCATCTCACCGTCCTGCCACCCGTGCCCGCCCCAGGCGCTCAGGACCGGCTCACCCACGAACTGCACGCCCGTGGACTCAGACCAGTACGCCACACCATGGGCAAAACGCTGGTAGAAGCCCCCACCAGAAGAGTCACGCTTCCGGTCCACCGGCATGCCCCAGAAGGCCGACTCCCAACCCAGCTCCGCCCAGGCGTTGAGGATCTCACCGGAGAGGAAGACCACCGGCTCTCCCGTACGCCAGTAGGCGATACCGTGCTCAAAGACCTGGTGACGCGTCCCGTTAGGACCGTAGGCGCCGCCCGAGACGGGGTAGCCCATCTCACCGTCCTGCCACCCGTGCCCGCCCCAGGCGCTCAGGACCGGCTCACCCACGAACTGCACGCCCGTGGACTCAGACCAGTACGCCACACCATGGGCAAAACGCTGGTAGGCACCCTTGCCTGACGGGACCGGCCCGGAGGCAGCCCCCCCGACCATCGCCGAGTGCGCGGCCGCGAAGCGCGCCAAGGCACTGCGCACCGACTCTTTCACCGATGGGGGCACGTGGTTGGAGCGGGTGTTCGTGGAGCCGGTCGAGCCGCTCATCTGCCTCTGGGCGATCTGGCGGATCTGCCCCATCCTGGCGTAGGCGCGCCCACCCGGGCAGGCGGTGTAGCCGACGTCCCGGTGTGCCAGGATCGTAGGCATGTCGACAGTCTGTCCGGCCGGGTAGCGCTCGGTGGTCCTGAAGGTCAGGCCGGAGGAGCCGAGGGCGTCAGGCACTCCGGCCCGCTGCAGGAACCAGCCCGCCAGCTCCCCCACACGGTCCAGCTGAACGGCTGTAGGCTCGGCGCTGGAGTAGTCACCGATCATGGAGATGCCCATGGTGCCGGTGTTGACCCCGCGGGCATGACCGCCGACCGCCATCCTGCCCGCCGCCGAGGACAAGGTGCCGTAGCGACCCTCGAAGACCTGGCCGTACTTGTCCACCAGCAGGTTGTAGCCGATGTCGCCCCAGTTCAGGGTGACCGCGTGGTAGTAGTAGATGCCGCGCACGATCGAGGCCGACTGGTCGGCCGTGTAGCTGTTGGAGCCGGCAGTGTGGTGGACGACCACGTGCTGAGCCTTGGCGTACTCCGGGACCCAGGTCATGTTCTCCTCGTCCGCGTGCCAGTCTGCGCGCGAGAACACGGGCACCGGGACCCCGCTCGCGCTGGTCACGGCCCGTCCGAGCGCCGAGGCTGGGCCGGCACTGGTCCCACCGGCAACTCCCGTGGTGGCGGGTGTCCCCGGGCGCGTGGTCTGCGCGACATCGGGGTCCGCCGCTCCGGCCTCCGCACCCTCCTGCGCAGAGCCTTGGGGGACGGTGCCGGACACGGCCTGCGGCTCCTCCTCCAGCTCTTCGGAAGGCGCCACCGGCGTGGGGTTGGCGGCGACGGCCTTCAGCTCCTCGGCGGTGCGCTCCTGCTCCCCCTTGGGGGCACCGGGCACCAGCACCAGGTGGAGCCCCTTAGGGAGGGTGGGCAGGTGCGCGACCGACTTCAGGACCACGGAGGCCTGGACGGCGTCGGCCCCGGCAGTGACCAGCTCTCCGGTGCCGAGAGCAGGCTTGCCCTCCGGGCCGGTGGCGTCCTCTATCTCGTTGAGGAACCAGGGGCTCCAGGTGCCTTTCTCGCGTACCCGCAGGTAGATCTGTGCGTCCTCCGGCAGGGATCCGCCAGCCTCCCAGGCGAATCCCGCCACCATGAAGTCGTCAACCTCCAGGGGCTGAGTAAGCAGGGTGGCATCCTTCTCCGGATCCACCGGCTCGTCCACCTCCCCGGGATCTGCGGCTGCCATACGGCTCAGTCCGCTCAGGGAGGCAGGGCAGATGCTGGTGCCGTCGGGCACGCAGGAGGGCGTCGTAGCCTGCTCGTCACGGACCGCCTCCGCCTGGATGCTGCTCAGCCCGTCGGTGGCGATCCGCGTGGCGGTTCCGTCCGTGGCGGTAAGACCTAGGAGCTGTACCGGGGCCTGGGTGCTGGGCTGGACCATGGAGGCTGTCTGCCTGGACAGAGGAACTGCACCAGAGACAGGTGCCAGCGTCAGGCTGGCCGTAACCAGGAGGAGTGCTGCAGCGTGGACACCTCGCATGAACATTCCTTTCACATAGCGATTCTGATGACACAGGGCCCAGCCAAGCAGTTGTTACCTGTGTGACTAGTGGGTTCAATGCGCACACTAATCCGGCCACCCCCAAGGCTCCGCCATGTTCACATAAGGGACACCTAATAGCAATCATTGGTGACGCCTACACACCCCTAGGTGAACTGACCCCGGGGGTGAGGCGCGCTTAGTGGTCGTAGGGGTCAGGGAACTTAGGGTTGGGTTGCCCATTAGGTCGTTGTGCCAGCTGGTGGCTACTAGGGTCGGGATACGATAGGTAAAGCATGTGATGACGCCGGGGGGTGCCTGCGTTGCGGCCTTCGAGGCCGGGCTGGTCCTTGAGGGCGTTGCAGGCGGACCTGGTCCTGTGGCGCAGGGGTCGCAGGAGGTGGCTGGCGGGGCGAGGGACCTCGTTTCGTGCGGCTAGGCGCAGCAGCGTGATGCCACAGACCTTGAAGTCGGCCTCCGGGTCGTGGGAGCGGTAACCCTTGTCGGTGACGATCGTGTGGGCGGTGGTGGGCGGGGAGGCATCTCGCGCAGAACCTCGCGCTCCTCGCGGCTCGGGCCGGTCAGGGCCCAGGCTGGCGGGGGCGGTGGCCTGGTGCAGGCCCCAGAGGAAGCGTCTTTCGGTATTGACACCCAGCAGCGGTGCGACGACAGCCCGGGACAGGACCTCGGCGTCAGCGATGGTCGGGAGCGGTCGCTGGGCGTGGGCGAGCGGGAACGATCTGGGGACGGGTCTTCAACGGGTCATCAGCGGTGACCTACAGTGCGGTAGCGAGGGGCTCCAGATCGGTGTCCACAATGAGTCCACCTTCCAACGGGGCCTGAAACTGGTACTTAGCAGCACCGCTAGCGCGAGCCCCTCGCCCACTCCCCCACGCCGACCCGCACCCCTTGGAATCAAGCATCTAGGCAACCTACCGTCGTTCAGCTGCCTGCCGAAGAATGCCTGCCCACCCATCGCGTCACACCAGGAGGCTGCGCCTGGCTGAGCAGACCCCCCGCAGACCCGTACTGTGGCATGATGAGGCGGTTTACCGATCCAGACAGCAGATTCGGAGCGCTCCATGCACGTCCTCATCACGGGCGGCGCCGGGTTCATCGGCGCCAACTTCGTCCACCAGACCCTCAACCGCTTCCCCGACGCCCAGGTGACGGTCCTGGACAAGCTCACCTACGCGGGCAACCAGGGCTCCCTGGCCGACGTCGCCGACCGCGTGAACCTGGTAGTAGGCGACATCGCGGACACGGACACGGTGGACCCGCTGGTGGCCGCCGCCGACGTCGTGGTCCACTTCGCGGCGGAGTCCCACAACGACAACTCCCTGCGGGACCCCTCCCCCTTCATCCGCACCAACCTGGTGGGCACCTTCACCCTGCTGGAGGCGGTGCGCCGTCACCAGGTCCGCTTCCACCACGTATCCACCGACGAGGTCTACGGGGACCTGGAGCTGGACGACCCCGCCAAGTTCACCCCCACCACCCCCTACAACCCCTCCTCCCCCTACTCCGCCTCCAAGGCCGGCTCCGACCTGCTGGTGCGGGCCTGGGTGCGCTCCTTCGGGGTGGAGGCCACGATCTCCAACTGCTCCAACAACTACGGGCCCTACCAGCACATCGAGAAGTTCATCCCCCGCCAGGTCACCAACCTGATCGACGGCGTGAGGCCCAAGCTCTACGGCGCCGGGGAGAACGTGCGCGACTGGATCCACGTGCTGGACCACAACGACGCCGTCTGGGACATCATCGAGAAGGGCCGGATCGGCGAGACCTACCTGATCGGGGCGGACGGGGAGAAGAACAACAAGGAGGTCGTCGAGCTCATCCTGGAGCTGATGGGCTTCGACAAGGACGACTACGAGCACGTCAACGACCGCCCCGGCCACGACATGCGCTACGCCATCGACAACTCCAAGCTGGTCAGCGAGCTCGGCTGGGAGCCGAAGTTCACCGACTTCCGCTCCGGCCTGCAGGCCACCATCGACTGGTACCGGGCCAACGAGGCCTGGTGGCGCCCGCTGAAGGCCGAGGTCGAGGCCAAGTACGCCGCCCAGGGCCAGTGACCCTGGCCTGCTAGGTGCCTGGGCCTTTCCAGCACGCCCAGGCACCTAGACCTCAGGGGGCAGCCGGTTAGAACCGGCTGCCCCCTTGACGTCCCCATCCTGGCCACTGGCTCTTTCTAAGGCTAGGGCCGCATCAGCTCATCACGGTGCTCGTCGTACCAGCCCGGGTATCCCCCAGGCACGAACGGCCACCGCAAGCCACCAACACCATTCTTGGACGCAATAAGCATCTGGTCACACAGCCCGCTGTAGGCCTGAGGACCAGGGGCACGGCCTTCTACCACGCCCCGCTAGATCGCCCACAGGACCCCGTGTACCGCCAGGTCAGCCTTGTTGCGCCTTATGACCTTACGGACCTTCTGGTCGTCAACGACCGCTACTCCGCCCAGGGACTGGGCCAGGGCAGCCACCCAGGCCTCTCCTGCATTGTGCTCGCCCCTGACCCCCATAAGCTTCTGCCAGTGTGCCAGCAGCAGGATGTCATCCAGGTCCTCCAGGTCCCGCACCTCCATCTGGCCGTCCGGGAACGACATGCCCTTGCGCGCGAGCTCCTCAGCCACCTTCAGCGGAACCACATGGTGACGGCCCCGCCCAGCCGCATCCAGCAGCCAGTCCAGGCGACCGCAGGCGATCGCGTACAGCAGGCCCGTGGCGTCCCAGACAAACGGCCTCTCAGCCACGGAGCACCCCAGCCGTCATCTCAGAGGCCCGGGCCGGGGTGATCAGGTTCTGCTCCAAGGCCGTGGCACAGGCCTTGATCCAGGGCCGAGCCAGCCCTGGCGGGCACACGTCCTCCCCCGGCAAGGCTCCCGTTACCCGCAGGAAGTCCGCGTCAGCCGGGTTCATACCCGCCTCTACTTGCGACAGGTCCAGGCCTAGAATCCTTGCCGTCTTAATGACCAGTGACCAGGAGACACGGTAGCTGGCGGCCAGATCCACCAGGGCGTCCCGGGACACTTCCTGCAGTTTCCTTACTGCGGCCTGAGGTAGAAGCAGCTCGGCAGCGAAGTCGTCAACAAGCCGCTCCCCCTCCGCCGGGCGGTTGTAGTGCCCGGCCGCCTCATAGGTGTCCCCAAAGACGTGGTGACCGATCTCGTGCGCCACGGTGGCTCGCCGCCGCCCCGGGTCAAGCCCCTCGTACACCAGGGCAACCCCGAGCCCCGGCTCCGGGGTCATGGAGACGCCGTCGATGTCAGCCTTCGTGGTGCGGATCCACAGACCTACCTCAGCGGCGACGTCTGCCATGCCCTCAAGCGGCTCATCACCCGCAGCGAGGAAGCTGCGCACCTCTCGGGCCGTCTGCTGGGCCTGCTCGCGGCTAGACACCCCTTGCCCACCGAAGGACAACTGAGCGGGAGAGATGAGCCCCGCCTCCCGGAGCTGGCACAGGTCCCGCCAGGCCCGGTCCAGCTCCAGCTCGGCGCGAAACTCCTTCCGCTCCTTGGGGGTCGCGCCCTCACCTACTGGCTTACGCGCCGCGACCACATCCGGCTCAGGGACAGCTACCAGGTCCACGAGAGAGACCTTGAGCGCCTCCGCGATCCTGGAGAGCTCCAGAGCCGAGACCTTCCTGTATCCAGACTCGATCCTGGACAGCGCGCTGCGTTCCAGGCCACAAGCACCTGCCAGCTCACTCTGGTCCAGTCCCACGCCCATGCGCACCTGCCTGACTCGGGCACCGAGCTCTGCAAAGTCCTTGACAGTCCCCATGTGTGTGATTTTCACACACATGAGCGACAGTGGCAACCAGAACGGCTGCCTGCCTCACTTCCCCGACCAACCGCTGGGGGTGGGAGGCCGTCTTGCGACGCGGCCGTGGCCAGCCTGCCCCGGGGCGGGGCGTTGGGCTAGCCGCAGGCGGTGATCCGCCACAGGGCGGCGGTGCCCCCGCCAGAGTCCGCCGAGCCAACCAGCTCCAGGTGCTCGCGGGGCACCTCCTCCAGGTGCGGCCCCCAAAGGGGCTGGCGGCCGCCCCCCGTGGCGCCGTCGGCGGGGGCGTCGTCGGAGTAGTAGTAGGCCACGCCCCGCCGTCGCAGTACCTCACAGACCTGCGGGTTGCTACCCAGCTCGTGCAGGTGCTCCCCCAGCCAGGCCAGCTCCTCGCTCCAGGGCACCAGCCGGGAGGGGTAGACCACCCGTACCCCGGCCACGCTCCAAAGGTAGGCGCTGCCGTTGGAGGGGTTGCCCACCACGACGGCGTCCTCAGGCAGCAGCCCTGGGGCGCGCCGGAGAAGCGCCAGCTCGTCGGCCGAGAGCATGGTGCCGTAGGAGATCCGCTGCGGGTCGTGGACGGCGGCCACCACCTCCTGGCGCAGGCCCCAGCGCCAGGCGGGCGCTAGCACCAGGGACAGCACCAGCAGCACCAGGGGCAGGCGCCCGGGCGGGGTGGTCAAAGCCGCACGCCAGCCAGGCACCCCCTGCCAGCGCCGGGCCAGCTCCTGGGCCCCCAGCACCGCCAGCACCAGCAGGCCGATGCTCACCAGCACCATCAGGCGCGCCCGCTGGGTGTACCAGGGACCCGCCAGCACCCGCAGCGGCCACTGGGTCCCGGCAGCCAGGAGCAGCAGCACCAGGGCCAGCCCCGTGCCCACCGCCCAGCGGCGCAGCACCGCGCAGGCGCGCCAGCCAGCCCCCACCGCCCCGGCCGCCAGCAGGAACACCAGGGCATTGCCGGGCACGTAAGGGGTGAAGGTGGCCAGCAGCGGGTGGTCCGCGACCACCGCGTAGAGGGTCTCCGGGATGTTCCCCGGCGGGCGCTCGTAGCCAAAGACCGAGGCCAGGGAGTCCCGCATGAGCCAGGCGCCCGCCGCGAGCAGCACCAGCCCCCCAGCTGCCAGGCCACCGAGCACCAGCCGCCCCCGCCCGCCTCGGCACCACAGGCGACCCACCGGGGCGGTCAGGGCCGCCAGCACCAGCGGCCCGGCCAGGACCAGCAGGTTGAAGGCCCCGGTACCGTGCGCCCCCACGACCCCCAGGGCAGCCAGGCCCAGCAGCCCCAGCGCCCGGCTGCGCCCCCGCAGCCCCAAGGTCCCCGGGCGGCAGGCCAGCTGCACCAGCGCCAGGCAGCCGGGCAGCAGGCACACGGACAGGGCGTAGGGCCAGACGCTGGTGAGCAGCAGCAGCACCGAGACCACCGAGCCCGACAACGCCACGCCCAGAGCCAGCCAAAGGCCGTCAGCCTGGGCCCAGGCCGGGTCCGCGCCGTCACGGTCGGCCAGCACCTCCCGGAGCAGGGCGGCCATCCCCAACGGCCAGACCAGCGCCGCCAGCACCAGCACCAGCACGTTCGCACCCGCCACCACGCTGCCGGGCAGCAGGGCCGCCAGAGCGTGCCACAGGCTCGGGTAGTAGAAGCGGTCCCCGTCGTACATGGGGGCGGTGGCCCCAAAGGGGCTGGCGTCGCCTTCGGCCCGGATGAAGGCGGTGACCGACAGGTGGTAGACGGCGTCGGAGGCCTGCAGCGGCGAGTCCAGGGAGCCGGTGGCCCGCAGCACGGGCAGGCCCGTGAGGCTGACCGCGAGCGCCAGCGCCCCTCCCACCAGCAGGCGCCCAGCCCGGGTCAGGGGCTCTGGCTGGAGGCTGGGCGCCTCCGGCGGCGCGGGCAGGAGGCGGGTGGCCAGCCCCAGCAGCACCGCCAGCCCCCACAGCCAGCCGAAGGGCCCTGTGAGCAGCTGGGCACGCTCCCAGGCCCACCCCAGCGGCGGCGCCAGCAGGGTCGCCAGGGTCACCAGCCCGCCGGTGAACGCTGGCGCGGCCCCGGCGGCGGTCAGACCACGCAGCCCCCAGGCCTGGGCCACCAACCAGCCGGGCAGCAGCAGGCCCACCACCGCGGCCACCGTCACCGGGACCGTCGCCCACCAGGAGCTCTCCGGGGCGCCTCCGGCCCCCAGGACCAGCGCCAGCAGCGCCACCCCGGCAGCCGGGGCGATCACGGCGCGGGCGAACAGGGGCCCCAGGGCCCGCAGCGCCTCGGTGGGCCACAGACGTGAGGTCATGCGCGCAGGCTCCTTGCTCGGTCGGCTTGCTCGGTCAGGCTCAGGGCAGGCACCGGCCGGGAGCCGCAGCGGGCGGGGGCGCGGGCAGCCTGCCGCGGACGCCGTCATGATATGCGGTGGTGCCGACACCCCGGCGGGGGCCGTGTGGAGGCGCTGTGCGACAATGCCCAGGTGGCTCACCACTCTGACGCTCCCTTGGCGCAGGCCCCGACGTCGGCCCCGCCACTGGATGACGCCTGGCCGGTCATCCCCCTGTTCAACGAAGGGCCGGTGATCCGTAAGGTCGTGGAGTCCGTACGGCAGGTCTTCCCACACGTGGTAGTGGTGGACGACGGCTCCCAGGACGACTCTGTGCAGCAGGCCCGCCTGGCCGGGGCCACGGTGCTGCGCCACCCCATCAACCTGGGGCAGGGAGCGGCCCTGCAGACAGGTTTCCAGTACCTGCTGGAGCGCACTGACGCCCGCTACGCGGTCACCTTCGACGCTGACGGGCAGCACAGAGTCCAGGACGCCGCCGCCATGGTGCAGGCTGCCCGCAGCGAGGACCTGGGCTTCGTGCTGGGCTCCCGCTTCCTGGACGGCAGCACCAAGGTCAGCCTGGCGAAGCGGGCGGTGCTGGGTGCGGCTACCTGGGTGTCCTCCCGCAGCACGGGTATGCGTCTCACCGACGCGCACAACGGCCTGCGGGTACTACGCCGGGACGCCATGGCCCGGCTGGAGCTGAGCCAGAACCGGATGGCCCACGCCTCCGAGATCATCAACCAGCTGGCGCGTACCGGGCTGCCGTGGCGGGAGCACCCAGTCCAGATCGCGTATACGGACTACTCCAAGGCCAAGGGGCAGTCCCTGTGGAACTCGGTGAACATCCTGGTGGACCTGGTCTTCTCCTGACCGGGCAGACAGTCCACATGCTTTGAGAGGAGGCCACCTTGGGCCCACAGATCGTCATCCAGACCATCCTGATAACCGCCGTCTGCCTGGTGGGCTGGATGCTTCTGCGCTCCCCCGGCGGGGACCGCCACCTGGCAGGACGGCGCCTGGTGACCCTGGCCTTCGTGGTCTTCGCCGTCGTGACCATTATCTTCCCCAGCCTGACCGGCCACCTGGCGCACCTGGTGGGGGTGGGCCGGGGCACGGACCTGCTGCTCTACGCCCTGGTGGTGGCCTTCCTGGTGCAGATGCTCTCCTCCTTCCGGCGCAACGCCGCCCTGGAGCGGCAGCTGACGCGCCTGGCCCGGCGGGTGGCCCTGGACGGCGCTCCGGCTCCAGCCGAGCCCCCCACCGAGCGGGGTCCGAGGTCCGGTGACGCGTAGGCCGGGTAGGTGGAGGCAGCAGCAGCGAGGCCTGACTTGCACCGGCGATCCTGAGCCCCGCCCGCAGGCAGACTCAACTCTTCCTGGGCTTCTGGGACCGCCGCACCTCCGCCTGCTCCCGCACCCGTAGCCCGGCGTCCACCGCCCAGCGCGCGGGCGCCTGCCACCAGGCCGGGTAGGCGCGGTGGAAGTAGCGGCGGGCCGAGGCGTGGTGGGCCCGGATCATCCGCTCCGGGCGGGCCTTCCAGCTGGCGCCCTGCTCATGGACGACGACGGCCTGGGGCACCTGCAGGTTCAGGCGCCCTAAGGCTGTTACCCGGGCCCCCAGGTCGGTGTCCTCAAAGAACATGAAGTAGCCGTCGTCAAAGCCGCCCAGCGCGCGCCAGACCTCTGCGGGCAGCAGCAGGCAGGCCCCCGAGAGCCAGCCCACGGCGTGCACGGTGTCCTGGTTGAGGCCGTGGTAGGCCTTGGAGAAGGGGTTGCCGGGCCACACGCGCCCCAGCACCGCGTGCCCCGCCCCCTTGAACAGGGAAGGTAGCTGCCGCCCCGAGGGGTACACGCTGCCGTCCGTGTTGAGGATCCGGGGCCCCAGGCAGCCAGCCTCCGGGTGGGCCAGCGCGGTGTCTATCAGCACGTCCAGGCTGCCGGGGCGCCACACCAGGTCCGGGTTGGCCACCACCAGCCAGTCCTCCGTCAGGTCTGCGGCACCGCGGTTCGCTCCGCCGCCGTAGCCGTGGTTGTGCCCGTCGCGCACCACCTGCGCGCCGTGCCGGGCGGCCAGCGCGTCAACCAGCTCGTGCTGCTGCCCGTTGTCCGCGATGACCACGTGCAGCGGCCGGGTGGTGGCCTGCTCCAGCGAGTCCAGGAAGTGCGCCAGCTCCTCACCCGGGTTGTAGGCGACGGTGACGACGCGGACAGGCGCGTCTGTGCCCTTCGTCCCGGGCACGCCTGCGGTTCCCTGCGGTCGTGATACTTGCCCCACGCGCAAAAGCCTAGCCGAGGCAGAGCCCACACCCGGGGTACGACAGTCCTGGTTATGATCGAGCACGTGCCAGCACCTAGGAACCGGCGCTACCGCCACGCAGACCGTGACCCGCGTACCTCCCTGCCGAGACGGATCGGGTTGGCCGCGCTAGCCGTAGTGCTCTTCCTGACCTCCGGGGCCGCATTCGCGCTGCACGACCTGCAGTCCAAGGTCCGTACCGTGGACCTGGCCGCGCTGCTCGGCTCAGAGAGGGCCGACAACGGCTCCAAGGACGCCTACAAGGGGCAGGCAGTCAACATCCTGGTGCTGGGCTCGGACACCCGGGCCGGCAGCAACAACGTGGACGGCTCCCAGGGCTCTGAGGAGGTCGCGGTGGCCCGCTCGGACACCGCGATGGTCATGCACCTGTCCGCCGACCGCAGCCGCGTGGACGTCGTCTCGATCCCCCGCGACACCCTGGTGTCGATCCCCAGCTGCACCCTGCGGGACAAGACGAGCTCCGCCCCGCAGGACGACACCATGTTCAACCAGGCCTTCGCCACCGGCGCGGGCACCGGCACGGACACCACGGCGATCGGCCTGGGTGCCGCCTGCGCCATCAAGACGGTCGAGGCCATGAGCGGCATCGTCATCCACGAGTTCGTGGTGGTGGACTTCTCCGGCCTGGAGCGCATGGTGGACGCCCTGGACGGCGTCGGCGTCTACGTCACCGAGGAGATCGACGACCCGCACTACACGGGCGCCCAGTTCTCCGTGGGCTGCCACCACATGTCAGGGGCGGAGGCGCTGCAGTACGCGCGCGTGCGCCACGGCGTCAGCAACGGCTCTGACACGAGCCGGATCGGGCGCCAGCAGAACCTCATGGGGGCGATGATCCGTGCCGCCGTCTCCAAGAACCTGCTGACCAACCTGGACGACCTGTACTCCTTCGCCTCCGCCGGGCTGAGCACCCTGACCGTCTCCAAGGGCATCGGCTCCCTGAGCACCCTGGCGGGACTGGCCAAGAGCGTCTCCGACGTCGGCATGGACAAGATCAACTTCATCGCCCTGCCCACCACCGAGGCCCCCTGGGACCCCAACCGGCTGGTGCCTACCCAGGACGCCAACCGCGTGTGGAAGGCCCTCAAGAAGGACGAGCCGGTCCCTTCCTCCACCGTGTCTGCCCAGGGTGACGGGACGGTAAACACCCCCACCCCCGAGGACAGCACCGCTCCCCAGGCCACGGAGGAGCCGGAGGCCACCCAGGTACCTGAGAACCAGGACCAGGCCCCCGCGCCGGCCACCGAGCCCAACCCGGCGGCCCAGTGCAAGTGAGCGCCCCACGCCTATGAGCGGACTCGAAGACCCCCAGGGCCTGCCTCCTAGGCAGCGGTCGCACCGACGCCAGGACTCCCCCGCCCTAGGCGAGACGACTGGCGCCCCCAGGCCCGGCCCGCAGCAGGGAGCCCGCCCCAGCCGTGCCCCCAGGCAGGGTGCCAGCGGTGGACCGCAGCTGCCGGTGCGCCGGGCACTGCGCGACCCCGCCGCCCCGGCTGGCCCGCAGGTGCGCCAGGGCTCCGGCATCAGGTCCCTGGGCAGCGTGGCACCGGAACCGTACGGCGCAGACCTGGATGAGCCCCAGCGCACCTCCGTGCTGCCTGCATCCCCACCCGCGACCCAGGCCTGGCCGGCTGGTCAACCGCGGACCCTGCCGCCGCAGCCCCACCCTGCCCCCGGCCCCCGGGGGTACACAGAGCCCGCCCGCCGTAGCCTCCCCCCGCAGGAGCCCCGTCCGGCGTCTGCGCGCCCCACCCGCAGGCGCAGGCGCCACCCCGTGCGGCGGGCCCTGCTCCTGGCCCTGGTGGTGCTGCTGGTGCTGGCCACCGCCCGGGCGGCCCTGCTGTGGCAGCAGGTCAACTCCTCCCTGAACCGGGTGGACGTGCTCTCCGGGGCCCCTGGCACCCCTGGGGACACCTGGCTGATCGTGGGCTCCGACTCCCGGGCCGACGGCTCCCTGGACGACGGCACCGAGGGTGCCCGCGCCGACTCGATCATGCTGCTGCACAAGGCCCCTAACGGCACCGCCGCACTGGTCTCCCTGCCCCGCGACACCTATGTGGAGGTCCCTGGGCACGGCGGCGACAAGATCAACTCCGCCTACTCCTACGGGGGCGGGGCGCTGCTGGTGGAGACGGTTGAGGAGCTTAGCGGCCTAACCGTGGACCACTACACCGAGGTCGGCATGGCCGGGGTGCAGGAGATCGTCGACGCCGTCGGCGGGGTGGAGCTGTGCCTGGACTACGACGTCGAGGACCAGGACTCCGGGCTGGTGTGGGACACCGCCCAGGGCGAGTGCCAGCAGGTGGACGGCACCAAGGCCCTGGCCTACTCCCGTATGCGCAAGTCCGACCCCAGCGGGGACATCGGGCGGGCCAGCCGCCAGCGCAGCGTCATCTCCAAGCTGGTGCGTAAGGCCGCCTCCCCCGGCGTCCTGGCCTCCCCATCCGGGCAGGACTCCCTGGTCGAGGCGGGCACGGGGCCCTGACCGTGGACGAGGACGCCGGGGTGGTGTCCCTGACCCAGATGCTCCTGGCCTTCCGCTCCTCCTCCAGCAAGGAGCTCAGCGGTGCGCCACCTATCGAGTCACTGGACTTTGAGCCTGGGGGCATCGGTTCGGCCGTGCTGCTGGAGGACACCACCGCACCGGAGTTCTTTGCCAAGCTGCGCCAGGGCACCCTCACCAAGGAGGACTTCCAGCAGCAGCCCTGAGGAGCCCGCCGCCGGGGCGGGTGCATTCTGTCACTGGTGGAGGCCTAGAACACCTCCCTGCTGCTAAGCCTGAGCAGTTTTCGGCTTGATTACGCGGTAGTTGAAGGATCGGCGGTCCGCTCGGGAGCTCCTGGTCCTCCACCAGTGACAGACCACCACCCAGCCCACCCCGCGCCTGCGTGGGATCGCCCTCCCAGCACCCCTCCACGACGCTCAACAGGTATCACCGCCCACTTCTGCGCGGGATCGCCACACAGCAGACGGCGGCGGCCCCTCCTGTACCGGAGCGAGCCGCCGCCGTCGTCGCTGTGCAGTGGCAGTGACCGCCTAGGCGAGGTGCGGGCGGGCCGGGTCCGCCTGCCAGGAGGCGAAGGAGGAGGAGACGATGTCGTCCAGGTCGTACTGCGCCTGCCAGCCCAGCACCCGCCCGATGCGGGAGGCGTCACCGATCAGCTGCGGCGGGTCACCGGCGCGGCGGGGCAGCTCCTCCGGCTCCACGTCCAGGCCGGTGGCGGCGATGACCTTGGAGACCACCTCGCGCACCGAGGAGCCCTGGCCCGTGCCCACGTTGAAGACGTGCTCCTCCATGTCGCGGCCACCAGCCAGGTAGTCCAGGGCGGCGATATGCGCCACGGCCAGGTCCTTGACGTGGATGTAGTCCCTGATGCAGGTCCCGTCCGGGGTGGGGTAGTCAGTGCCGAAGATCTTGGGGGTGTCACCCTTGGCCAGGCGGTCCAGGACCATAGGGATCAGGTTCAGGGTGGCCATGTCCCCCAGGTCGTCCCAGCCGGAGCCCGCCACGTTGAAGTAGCGCAGCCCCGCCCAGCGCAGGCCCCAGGCCCGCTCGCAGTCCGCCATCATCCACTCGCCGATCAGCTTGGTCTCCCCGTAGGGGTTGATGGGGCGGCAGTCGATGTCCTCCTGGACCACCTCCACCGGCGGCATGCCGTAGACCGCGGCGGAGGAGGAGAAGATCATCTGCTTGACCCCCGCCTGCTCCATGGCCGCCAGCATGTTGGCCAGGCCACCCACGTTCTGCTGGTAGTACCAGGCGGGGCGCTCCACCGACTCCCCCACCTGCTTGCGCGCCGCGAAGTGGATGACCGCCGTCACCCCGTGCTGCTCCATAGCCCCGGCCAGGGTGCTGGCAGCCTCGCCCGTGGCCACGTCCAGCTCCACCAGCGTGGCCCCCTCCACCCGGCTCGGTGAGCCGTAGGAGAAGTCGTCAACCACTACGACCTGCTCCCCACGCTCCAGCAGCAGACGGACCACGTGCGCGCCGATGTACCCAGCGCCTCCAGCAACAAGAATGCTCATGCCCTAATACTACCTTTCGCTACCAGATCCGAACAATAACGAACTTGGTTCTCGTGCCCCGCCCCCACCACCCGCAGCTCCCGAGCCCCCTGCTATACGTCGACGACGCCCGCCCCCGCAGCGCCACCCCGCGGCCGCCGGTACGCCCACCCCTCCAGGCTACCTAGCCGTAGGCTGGACCGGTGACCCGCACCTCCCCCTTGGACACCTCTGGAAGCCGCCACCGGCCCTGGCCCCGCGCCCTGCAGGTGCTGGCCGTGTGGGGCGCCGCCACGGCCCTGAGCTTCCTGGTGCTGCGCCTGGGGGCGCAGGACACCCCCGCCACCCCCTGGGGCGGGGCCGCACCCACCTGGCTGGAGCACATGGCCTTCTGGGACGCCGGCTGGTACGAGCGGGTGCTGGTGGAGGGCTACCCGGGGACGCTCCCGGAAGGGCCAGGGGGCCAGGTGCAGGCCAACGCCTGGGCCTTCATGCCCCTGCTGCCCTACCTGTGCCTGCCTCTGATGACTCTGGGGCTGCCTTTCTACGCCGCAGGCGCGCTGGTGGCCACGCTCGCCTCCGGGGCGGCCGCCATCGTGCTGGACCGGTGGCTGGCACCGCGTGCCGGGCAGGAAACCTCCTTGTGGGCGGTGGGCCTGCTGTGGGCCTCCCCCTGCGCCCCGGTGCTGCAGACGCCGTACGCGGAGTCCCTGGGGCTGCTGCTGGTGTCCGGGACCCTGCTCCTGGCTGAGCGGGGCCGCTACCTGACGGCGCTGCCGGTGGCCCTGCTGGCCACCTTCTCCCGCCCCGTGGGAGTACCCCTCTCCGCCACCCTGGGCCTGTGGTGGGCCTGGCGGGTGCTCAGCACCGGGGCCGTCCCCCTGCCTGCAGCCCTGGCCCGGCTGCGCAGCCCCCTGGCCGCCTGGCTACCCACGGCGGGCGGGCCCGTCCCAGCCGCCAGCTCCGGCTCGACGGCGGACGCCGCCCCTGGCCTCGGCTCCCCCTCCAGCACCCTCCTGAGGGTTGGCTCCTGCTCCGCCCCTGACACCCCTGCCCGCCCCACCTGTGCAGCCGTCCGCCCGCACGGACTGCTGGGCCTGAGCCTGGCGACGGGCTGCGCCGCCCTGTCCTGGCCCCTGCTGGCCGCACTGGCCACCGGGCGGGCCGACGCCTACACCGCCACGGAGACCGCCTGGCGCGGCCAGCACCTGACGCCCTTCCTCCCCTGGCTGGAGCGCTCGGGGTACTTCGTCGGCCCCCACCTGGGGCCGCTGCTGCTTGCCGCCGGGCTGCTGCTGATGCTGCTGGCCCTCACCTCCCCGGCGCTGCGCGGCCTCGGGCCCGCCGCCTGGTGGTGGTGCGTGGGCTACCTGCTCTACCTGCTGACCTTCTTTGACCCCACCACCTCCCTGCTGCGGCTGCTGCTGCCCCTGGCCCCCGCGGCCTGGGCCCTGGCCTGCACGGTGCGCCCCCGCCGTCGCCGCCTGGCGCTGCTGCTGCTTGCCCTGGTCGGGCAGCTGTTCTGGGTCAGCTGGGTGTGGGACCTGGGCTCCGTGACCATCCAGTGGGTCCCCTGACCTGCATCGCCAAGCGCATAGCGGTTCCGGGAGCGCCACGGCCACCCCGTAGGATGGCGCGGTGACCACCGCGACCAAGACCGTGCCCACCAGCTCCGTGAAGCAGCGGCTGCTGGCCTGGGTGCGGGAGCTGCTGCAGTTCGGGACGGTCGGTGGCCTGGCCTTCGTCGTCGACGTCGGGCTCTTCAACCTCCTGCAGCACGGACCCACCGGGGTACTGGCTGGCCACCCCAACAGCGCCAACGTGGCCTCAGCGGCGGTGGCCACCACCTTCTCCTGGACCATGAACCGCCTGTGGACCTACCGGGGCCGCACCCAGGAGAACGCGGCGCGCGAGGCCTTCCTCTTCGTGATGGGCAACCTCGGCGGCCTGGTGATAACGCAGCTGTGCCTGCTGTTCACCCACCACGTGCTGGGGCGCACCAGCCCGTTGGCGGACAACGTAGCCGCCTACGTCGTCGGCTTCGCCTTGGGCACGGCCTTCCGCTTCCTCTTCTACCACTACGTGGTGTTCACCGGAAAGGGCAGGCAGGCCGCCACCAAAGGCGCCTGAGCGACGACGTCGCCACCCCCAGCCCCCAAGAGCAACCAGGCCGTGCCCCGCCGTCGGGTGCAGCCACGCCGTCGCCGCAGCCCACCAGAGCCCCACCCTGCCACCGTGCCCAAGGCCACAAGACCTTTGAGGTAATGCTCATGGCCTGCCCCACTGGCCGCCACCTAGCCTGGGGGGTGTGACCGCACTTGCCACGGCCCTTACGGCCGGACTCTCCGCAGCCCTGCCCCTCCCCGCCCTGCCTGCCCCCGCCCTGGGGCCCGAGTGGCTGGACCCCGCCAACATGATCTCCGCCTTCGTGGGCTGGGTAGGTCCGTGGGCGATCCTGGGCGTGATGCTGGTGATCTTCGCGGAGACCGGCCTGCTGGTGGGCTTCTTCCTGCCCGGGGACTCCCTGCTGTTCACCCTGGGGATGTTCGTGGCCATCGGTGAGGCCGACCCTAGCCGTGGTGTGCCCGTGCACATCTGGGTGGCGGCGCCCCTGATGTTCCTGGCGGCTGTGCTGGGCAACCAGTGCGGGTACCTGATCGGCCGCAAGGCGGGCCCGGCGGTCTTCAACAAGCCTGACTCGCGCTTCTTCAAGCAGGAGTACGTGGAGCGCACCGAGGTCTTCTTTGAGAAGCACGGCGGCAAGGCCATCACCCTGGCCCAGTTCGTGCCGATCGTGAGGACCTTCACCCCGGTCATGGCGGGCGTGGGCCGTATGCACTACCTGCACTTCCTGGGCTTCAACGCCCTGGGGGCGACCTTCTGGGGCTTTGGTATCACCTGGCTGGGCTACCTGCTGGGCAACATCCAGTGGATCCAGAAGAACATCGACGTGATGATCCTGGTAATCGTGGGGATCTCCGTGCTGCCGATGGTCCTCTCCGCCCTGCGCAGCTGGCTGGCCTCCCGCAAGCAGCAGGCCGTGGTGGCCGACGCCCCGCAGGCCGGGGTGGCCGACGTCGACCTCCAGCAGTCCTGAGCGCCCGCCGGATGGGGCGGTGCCACGCAGCCCTGAGCTCGGCGCGGCTGTTGCCTGGCCTGGGCTCCCTCTCACGGAAGTGCAGACTTTGCATCTCCTCCAGTGCCAGCCCACTTTCTGAGCTCCCCCTACGGAGGTGCGAAAGCCTTCGCTGCCAGCCCTGCCCAGCGCCCTGAGAGTTGCCTTGCCAGGGAGGAACACCCACCGCCGCAAGCCACAGGACACGCAGGACGCCAGTAACTTAGGCTCCCCTTACCGGTCTCGCGGTACATATGTCCCGGTCTCGCGGTACATATGTCCCGGTCTCGCGGGAGAGAGTAGGGTGAGAGGGGGTTAGAAGCGGCGCCAGCGGCCCACGCTGACCAGGGCCCCCTGCGGCAGCACCTTGTGCGGGTCCAGGGAGCGGGGCACCGCGTTGAGGAACACGGAGAACACCGGCGGGCGGCGGGACCGCAGCTCTATCCGGCCACCGTCGGCCTCCACCAGGTCCTTCGCCAGGGCCAGCCCCACCCCCGTCGAGCCGTGCCCGGAGACCGCCCGCTCAAAGATGAACGGTGCCAGCTCGTCGCTGACCCCCTTGCCCTCGTCGGCAATATCAATAAAGACGCCGGTCCCGCCGTTGGCGCTGCGCACGCTCACGCTGGTGGTCCCCGCTCCGTAGCGCAAGGAGTTCTCGATGACGGTGGCCAGCACCTGCGCCAAGGAGCCCGGGCTGGCCAGCACCGGCATACCCACCTCGTCGTTCAGCACCAGGCGGCGGCCAGCCGCCACGAAGGCTGGCTCCCACTCCTCGCGCTGCCGCGCGAACACGTCCTCCAGGCGCAAGGCCTCCGTACTGCCACCGCTAGCCCGCCGGGAGGCCTTGAGCAGGTCCTCCACCACCCCCGCCAGCCGCTCCACCTGCTCCAGGCAGGCGTGCGCCTCAGCGCGCGTGGCCTCGTCCGGGGCCGTCAGCTCAATCTCCTCCAGCCGCAGGGACAAGCCGGTCAGCGGGGTGCGCAGCTGGTGGGAGGCGTCAGAGGCGAACTGCCGCTCCGCCGCGATCCGCCCCGCCACCCGCTCCGCGGAGCGCACCAGCTCGGCCTGCACCAGGTCGATCTCCTCGATCCCGGAGGCGCGCGGGCGGGGCCGCACCTGCCCCGAGCCCAGCTGCTCAGCCTCCGCCGCCAGGTAGATCAGGGGCGCGGAGATACGCCGGGAGCCCTTCGCGGCGACGACGTAGGCCGCCGCAGCCGCCACCAGAGCCAGCCCGAGAATGGTCAGGACCACCGTGAACAGCACCTCCAGCCGGTCGTCAGGGTCCGGGGTGCTGCGCCAGGCGAGCACCACCCAGGCGCTGCCCAGAGGCACCCCCAGGACCGCGACGGCCACAGCCACCGAGGTCATCGCCATCGCCATGCTGCGACGTCGCACCGGCCCCTCCTAGACCATCCAGACACGACCGGCCAGCGCCGGGCAGGCCACCTGCTCAGGCAGCAACCAGGCGGTAACCGCCCTCCTCGGTCAGCAGCATGGCCGGGGCGTCCGGGTCGTCCCCCAGCTTGCGCCGCAGCCAGGTCACGTGCATCTCCAGGGACTGCTTGCTGCCGGTGGGGTCCTCACCCCAGACCTCCTTGAGCACGTCCTCGCTGGCCAGCACCTGGCCCGCGCTGCGCACCAGCACCCGCAGCAGCTCGAACTCGCGGGTGGTCAGCTGCAGCTCCCGGCTGCCTACGAAGGCGCGCCGTGCCGCGACGTCCACCTTGACCTCACCCGCCGTCAGGGTCTCCTCAATGGCCTCCCCGGAGGCCCGGCGCACCTGGGAGCGGACGCGGGCCAGCAGCTCGGCCAGGCGGAAGGGCTTGGTCACGTAGTCGTCGGCCCCGGCGTCCAGGCCCACCACCTTGTCGGTCTCCTCACCGCGGGCGGTGAGCATGAGGATCGGAGTGGTCAGGCCCTGGGCCCGGACCTGGCGGGCCACGTCCAGGCCGTCGATGTCCGGCAGGCCCAGGTCCAGCACGATGATGTCGGCGCGGGAGACCTCACCCAGGGCGCCGTTGCCGGTGCCGTGGGTGACTACCTCATAGCCCTCCCGGCCGAAGGCTCGGGCCAGGGGCTCGGAGATAGCAGGGTCGTCCTCAACGAGAAGCACAGTGATCACGCTTTTGATATTAGGTGAGGTTCCCACAGCAGTCATCCTTTCCCAGGAGGCGATCAGTCCTCCTTCTGGCAGTTCTCAGAGTTAGGGTTGCGGGCAGCCTAGGCAGCGCCAGGGCTCAAGCCCGTTCCAGCTCCCAGGGGACTATCTGCCCCAGTCCACGCACCACCACCTCGTGGCAGGGGCGGACCCGGTACCGGGAGCCAGCCGGGCCGTTGACCAGGGCCAGCGCCGTGGGCTCGTCCATGCGGATCCCCCCGGGAGCGGCGGTGTCAACCAGCCGGGAGGCCAGGTTGACGGTGGGCCCGAACACGTCGCCGGAGCGGGAGACCACCCGCCCGTGGACCAGGCTGGCCCGTACCAGCAGCATGTCCGGCCCGGCCTGCAGCTCGTCCACCAGGGCGGTGACGACGTCGGCGGCGGTGGGCAGGTCGTCCGCGATGTACATGACGGCGTCGCCGATGGTCTTGACCACCCGGGCCCCCCGCGAGGTGACCACGTCCCGGGCCGTGGACTCGAAGTCGTTGAGCATGCTGGTCAGGTCCGCGACCCCCATGGTCTGGGCCCGCTTGGTGAAGGACACGATGTCCACGAAGCCGAGCGAGCGGGTCAGGGGGAACAGGTCCTGCCCCACCTCCTCCTGCCCCCGGCGGGCCACCTCCGCCTCCGTGCGGGACACCAGGGCCGCCAGGTGACGCTTCCAGGCGTAGACCACCTGGGCGACCAGGGGCTCGATCATCTCCTCCACGTGCTCCAGGCAGAGCAGGCGGGCGGCGGAGTCGTCCATGGAGCGTCGGCGTGAGAGCTCGAAGACGAAGGCCTCCAGCTGCCACAGCACCAGCCTGTCCATCGTGTAGGACTGGGCGCGCAGCAGCTCGTTGAGGGTGGCCCGGGACAGGCGCTTCTCCTTGAGCAGGTTGATGACGCTCTTCAGGGAGTCCACGTCCTGGTCCGTGAACAGCACCTGGCCGGGCATGACGTCGGCAAAGCCCATGGCCCGCCAGAAGCGCTCGGCGTCGCTGACCTCTACCCCAGCCTGCCGGGCCAGGCCCTCCAGGTCGTAGCAGGGCTCCCCTCCCAGCAGCGCACGCAGGCTGGACCCGCTGCGGCCCAGCCCTGAGGGGGGCTCCGCCGCAGGCTGGGACGCCTCGACGACAGGGGCAGCAGGCGCTGCTACAGCGTGCTCTACAGAGACATCCTGACCGGTCCCGCTCGGGCCGTGCGGAGGGGCGGCCCCCACCTGATCGCCTTCTGTCCGCCCGCTCGGGGCAGCGTGCGCGGCCCGCCCGCTACCTGTGGCGTCAGCCGGAGCCCCCGTGGCAGGCGCGGGGACAGAGGGCAGGCCGTCAGCGGGACGCCCCTGGCCGGGACGGCTGGAGGCCACGGCGGAGTGCGTGCAGGAGCCCACACCCGGGGCGGCCTGTGCCTGCCCCTGTGCGGCTCCGGTCTGCGCCTGCTCCGTACTCACTGGGCCAGAGTATCCCAGATCACACCAGGATGCCGCACAGAGGTCACCTCTGCTACCGCAAGGACCCGCAAGGAACCCGCTGGGTCACGTAGTACCAGACCTGGTTCCAGCCCTACCGCCAGTCCTTCCACCGGGTCCTGCAGCCCCGGGACCTGCGCCTGGCACCACTGCCCCAGGGTGCTGCAGCCCTGGCGCACCGCCGCCCCCAGGGGGCATCCGGGGGCGTCCGGGTCCCCCTGCGCCGCCTCCCACCGACGCAGCAGGTCCGCCAGGTGGTGGCCAACCAGGTCCAGCACGAGGTCGGCGTCCCACCCGGCTGCGGGGCCGCCGTCTGCCGGAGCCGGCAGGAGACCAGCTTCACCAGCCTGCGGGAGCACCGCTGCCGGAGCAGCCCCCAGGCTGCTCAGGGAGGCCGCCCAGGGCACAGGCAGGCCAGAAGCCTGCTGCCCCAGGTTCACCCCGATGCCCACGACGACGGCGCCTGCGGCCTCCCGGTCGGCGGGAGCCAACGGGCTGAGCCCGCCGCGGGGGGAAACCAGCTCCGTGAGCACCCCGGCCAGCTTGCGGCTGCGGCCCCAGCCGGGCAGGTCCTCCACCTGCTGGGTGGCCTTGGCAGGCGGTGCTGCCGGACCCTGGCCTGCGGCGGCAGGACCACTCTGGGCGGGGACAGCCACGACGTCGTTGGGCCACTTGGTGCGCAAGGACCAGCCGCTGCCTGCCAGCAGGGGGCTGAGGGCCTGGCACACGGCCAGCCCGGCCAGCAGCGGCAGCCAGCCGAGCCGCTCAGCGGGGACCAGGGGGCGCAGCACCACGGAGGCGGTCAGGGCCCCGGCAGGGGGCGTGACCCAGGTGTGCTCGGCCCGGCCCCTCCCGCTGGTCTGCTCCGCGGCACGCAGCACGGAGAGGTGGGGCCAGCAAGGGCCGCTGGCCGGGTCCAGCAGGCCGTCCGGGCCGCTGAGCGCGGCCCGCAGGTCGTCGTTGGTGGAGCCCGTGCGGGGCACCACCACCCGGCGTGCCCAGGGAGAGCCGGTCCGGGGGCCTGCTCGTCCCGGCCCGGGGTGTCCGACGGTGCTCACGGGCAGAGCCTAGTGCAGCGGCTACGGCACAGCCCCTTCAGCCGCACCGGCCTCGCGCCCCTGTGGCCCCACGCTACGGCGGCCGTCAGGCAGATGCCCGTACCACCGTGCGGGTTTACCACTGCGGCGCAGCCCCTCCAGCCGCACCGGGCAGGCGGCGGTACAGCGTACCTCCCCGGTTGGCAGCCCCGACGCGCCTTGCCCCCACGGCCGCTACGGCGTCCTGGCAGGTACCCCGGTAGGTGGCGCGCAAGTGGTTAGGCTCAGGGCGTGATCGTGCTTGCCTCCCAGTCCCCCGGCCGTCTGTCCACCCTGCGCGCAGCAGGGGTGGAGCCCCTGGTGCGGGTCTCCACGGTGGACGAGGACGCCGTGCTGCACGCCCTGCGCGCCCAGCACCTGCAGGAGGGCCGCCCCGCCCCGGGGCCCGTTGAGCAGGTACAGGCCCTGGCCCGGGCCAAGGCGCTGGACGTGGCGGCCCGGCTCAGCCCCCAGGAAGTGGCGCAGGCCAGTGGCCAGGGCGGCTGCGTCGTCGTCGGCTGTGACTCCATGCTGGAGCTGGACGGTCAGGTGCTGGGCAAGCCCGGCAGCCCCGAGAAGGTCCGCGAGCGCTGGCTGACCATGCGAGGACGTAGCGCCGTGCTGCACTCAGGGCACTTCCTGGTGCGGGTGGCTGACGGAGCCACTGCCGCAGGCGTGAGCTCGGGAGTGGTGCACTTCGGCCACCCCACGGAGGCGGAGATCGCCGCCTACGCGGCCACCGGCGAGCCTCAGTGGTGCGCGGGGGCCTTCACGATCGACGGCCTGGGCGGGGCCTTCATCGAGTCCGTGGAGGGTGACCCGCACGGGGTGGTGGGTATCTCCCTGCCGCTGCTGCGCCGTCTGCTGGCAGGGCTGGGGGTCACCTGGACGGACCTGTGGAGCCTGCCGGGCGGGGTCCGGTGAGGCGGCTGCTGGTCGCGGCCCGTGGGCTGACGGCCATAAGGGTGGCGGCCACGGCACGGCGCTGCGGCTGGGAGCCGGTCGGGGTGCTCACGGCCGCTGAGCGCGACGCCGGGTGGACGCGCACCCTGACAGAGGCGACGCTGGTACCTGCCTACGACGACGTCGCCGCGCTGCTGGCTGCCGCCCGAGAGCTGGGGGCCACCGGGCTGCACCCCGGAGTGGGTTTCGCGGCGGAGAGCGCCGCGCTGGCCCGCGCCTGCCAGGAGGCGGGCCTGTGTTGGGCCGGACCGGACCCGCAGGTGCTGGAGGTGCTGACGGACAAGACCCGGCTGGTGCGCCTGGCCGCTCGCCTGGGACTGCTGGTGCCGCGCAGCTGGGGTCCGTTGGCGGGGCTGGCGGACCTGGAGCAGGCGCTGCGGGAGCTGGACGGCCCCGGGGTGCTCAAGCCGGTGCACGGCGGGGGCGGACGCGGGGTGGTGGAGGTGCCGGGGCCCCTGGCTGCCCGGGCCACCTGGGAGCGGGCACAGGGCCTGGGGGCGCTGCTGCTGCAGGAGCGTGTGCCGCGGGCCCGGCATATAGAGGTCCAGGCCCTGGGAGACGGTCGCGGGCAGGTGGTAACCCTGGGCACCCGGGAGTGCTCGGTGCAGCGGCGGGCTCAGAAGCTCCTGGAGGAGGCTCCGGCCCCGGGCCTGGCGGCCGCCACGGAGCAGGCTCTGGCTGAGGGGGCTCGCCGCCTGCTGCGTGAGGTGGGGCTGCGCGGGGCCGCCACCTGCGAGTTCCTGCTGCCGCAGACCGGTGCGCCGGTGCTGCTGGAGGTCAATGCGCGACTGCAGGTGGAGCACGCCGTCACGGAGGAGGTCACCGGGGTGGACCTGGTGGCCGCCCAGCTGTCCCTGGCCCAGGGGGCGGGGCTGCCCCAGGCCCTGGACGCCGGGCGGCGGGCGGCCAGGCAGGCGGGTTGGGAGGGCCTGGCGGAGCCGTCCTCACCCTCTGTCATCGGCGTTTCGGAGGACTGCGTCCCCACCCACGGGCACGCCGTAGAGGTGCGCCTCTACGCGGAGGACCCGGTCACCCTGGTGCCGCAGGTGGGGACGGTGCTGCAAGCCCAGCTGCCCCTGTCGACCGCGAGGCTGCGCGCCCAGGTGGCGCGGAGGCAGGTGACGGCAGCCCGTCTGCGGGTGCAGCGGGGCACCTTCCCGGGGGACGCCCTGCGCCCGGAGTTCTCGGAGCCGCTGGCGCTCCTGGCGGCGGTGGGGCGGGACCGCCCGGAGGCGCTGCGCACGCTCCAGGAGGCCCTGGCTGAGGTGGAGGTGGCCGGTCCCCGCACCCTGGCCCCGCTGCTGCAGCAGGTGCTGGGCTCGGAGGCGCTGCAGCGGGGGCGGGTGAGCACCGGCTGGCTGGAGGAGGCCCTGGCGGCAGGCCGCCTCGGCCCCGGCTCCCCCGAGGATGCTTGGACGACGACGCCCGCGCCCGCCGAGCCCACGGCCCTTGCGGGCGGCACCGCGGGTCTCACAACCGGTTTCAGTGCTGCTGGCTCTTCTGCCGGCCCAGGCAGCACCGCCGCCGCCCCGGGCTCCCTGGTCGAGCTGCGCGCCCCGCTGGCGGGCACCTGCGTGAGCACCAGGCCCCCCGGTAGCCAGGTTGCTGCTGGAGAGCAGGTGGTGGTGCTGGAGGCCATGAAGATGCGCCTGCCGGTGCCGACGCCGGTGGCGGGGGTCGTGGAGTCCGTGCCCCTGGAACCCGGACAGCCCGTGCCGGGCGGGGCCCTGGTGGCCCGGGTACGCGCAGGCACCGCCCCTGCCCCAGGACCCGCTCCCGCGGCCCCGGCTACCACCGGGTCCGCCCCCCAGCCTGGCCACCCGGCCCCGGCTGGTCAGCGCCCTGCCACCCGCCCCCGCCCCCAGGCCGACCGCAGCGCCCGGGCCCGGGCCCAGTCCCTGGCGGACCCAGGCAGCCTCAGCCAGGTAGTGGAGGCCGACGCGGTACTGACCGCCCAGGCCCGTGTAGCGGGCCGCGACGTCGCCCTGTGGGTCCAGGACCCCACCGTCAAGGGAGGCACGATCGGTCTGGAGGGGGCGCGGCGGGTGGCCAGCCTGGTCGAGGCAGCCGCCGCCTCCGGCCTGCCGGTGCTGAGCGTGCTGGACGGCGGCGGTGCCCGCGTGCAGGAGGGCGTGGACGCCCTGGCCGGGGTGGGGCTGGTCCTGGCCGCGCAGCGCCGCGCCCACGGTCAGGTCCTGCAGATCGGCCTGGTGCTGGGGGCGGCAGCCGGCGGGGCCGCCTACTCCCCCGCCCTGGCGGACCTGCTGGTGATGGTGGAGGGGCCGGGCCAGCTCTTCCTGACTGGCCCGGCGGTGCTGGCCGCCTCCACCGGGGAGCAGGTGGACGCACAGTCCCTGGGCGGGGCGGAGCTGCACGCCACCCGTTCAGGCACCGCGCACCTGACGGTCCCCGACCAGGAGGCAGCCTTCGCCGCAGCCCGCCGGCTGGTTTCCTACGCCCCCGTGCTGCGGCAGGGGCGGCGGGCGCTGCCCCTGCGCCGGGGCGGGGCGGGGTGCGTCCCCGTGCCGGGTGACCAGGTAGCTGCCCTGGCGGTGCCCGCAGACCGGGCGGAGCCCTATGACGTGCGCGAGCTGCTGCGGTCCCTGACGGACCGTTCTGAGCTGGAGGAGCTGCGCCCCCGCTGGGCTACCAGCGTGGTCACGGCCCTGGCCCGGGTGGAGGGCCTGCCCGTGGGACTGGTGGCCCCTCAGCCCCAGGTCCTGGCCGGGGCCCTGACACCGGAGGCCGCCCAGAAGGTCAGTGAGCACCTGGGCCTGTGCGTGCGCCTGGGCCTGCCCGTGGTCACCGTGGTGGACACGCCAGGCTTCCTGCCCGGCCCGGCGCCAGAGGCTGGCGGGGTGGTGCGGCACGGAGCGGCGCTGGTGTCCGCCTACGCGAGCCTGCGGGCAGCTGGCTGCCAGGCGGTGACCCTGGTGACGCGGCGCGCCTACGGTGGCGCCTACGTGGCCCTGGGCTCCAAGCCCCTGAGCGGGGCGTGGGCGCTGGCCTGGCCGCAGGCGCGGATCGGGGTGATGGACGCCCGCAGCGCCGTCGGCCTGGTGCACCGGCGGCGGCTGGCACAGGCCCAGCAGGCCGGGGCGGCGGAGGTGGAGGGGCTGCGTGCCCGGCTGGTGGCGGAGCAGGAGGCCACGGAGGCGGCCCCCCAGGCCGTGGCCCTGGGCTGGGTGGATGAGCTCGTGGAGCCTGACGCCACCCGCGCCCGGATCGTCCAGCTGCTGACGACGCCGCCCCCGCCTGCGGCAGCGGCCCGTGCCGGGCAGGCCACGGCGCCGGGCAGCAACGGCTTCCAGGCAGACCACGGCGCCACCGGGCCGAGCGACGACAGCACCGGCGGCTCCGGGCCTGTAGCAAGGCAGTCTGCGGGGCCCGGCGCAGCGCTCGGTACCGCACCCGCCGCGCCGCAGGAGCAGGCCCCGCTGGTCGCGCCGGTGGACGTGGTGCACCACCCGGGTGACGGCTGGGTCGACTGCGGCTGCGGGGCACGCCACTGGGGACTGGCCGGGGCGGCCGGGGTGCTGCTGTGGCGGTCTGCGGACGTGGGGCTGGAGGTGCTCCTGCAGCAGCGGGCCAGGTGGACGCACCACGGGGGCTGCTGGGGGCTGCCCGGTGGGGCCGTGGCCCAGGGCGAGGACCCGGCACAGGCGGCCCTGCGGGAGCTGGAGGAGGAGACGGGGGTGCCTGCCACGCTGGTGCGTCTTGGGGCGCACCACCTGCAGCAGCACCCGGACTGGTCCTACACGACCTTCACGGCCCGGCTGCTACCCGACCCCGGGCTGGACAGGCTGGTGCCCTGCGACGGGGAGTCCGCCTCCCTGCAGTGGGTCCGGCTCCACCACGACGCCCACGGTGCCTGGCGGCCACCAGCCCCAGAGGTCAAGGACCCCTCCCTGACGGCTGGGATGCCTGCACCGGCAGGGGGGACGGGACGGCTGCTGCCAGCCCTGGCCGCAGTCTGGGAGGAGCTGGCGGGGCTGCTGCCTCGCGGTACCCGCTGAGCCCGGGACCGCCGGGGGTCAGTCCTCCGCCAGGGGGGTCAGCAAGGAGGTCAGCAGGGCCAGCTGGTCCGGGGGGACCCGGTCAATCACGTGCCGACGCACACCGTCCAGGTGCAGCGCGGCGGTGCGGGCCAGGAACTGCTGGCCCGTCTCAGTCAGGTGGCAGAACACGCCGCGCCGGTCAGAGGGGCACGAGCTGCGGCTGACATGGCCGGCCTTCTCCAGACGGGACACCGTGTGCGTCAGGCGGGAGCGGGACTGGGCAGTGCCCTGGGCCAGCACGCTCATGCGCAGCGAGTTCCCCTCCGCCTCCAGCAGACGCACCAGGATCTCGTACTCGTGCAGGGAGATGCCCGCACCTTCCTCCAGCTCCCGGTTCAGGGCGGCGGTCACGGAGGTGGAGGCCAGCAGGAAGGCCCGCCAGGCCGCCATCTCCTGCGGGTCCAGGGGGCGCCGGGCACCGTCAGGCTGTCCGCAGCCACTAGGCTGGCCGCAACCGCGCACCTGCCCGCACTGGGTCTGTGACATGCCTTGCACGGGATCCTCTTTCCCACATACCGTCATTAAGTGAACGGTCAAGTATAAGCACAGGGAACCGTCTGACCCTGCGGTTGTGGCCCATCCCCTAGCTGCGCACCCTGTGGTCACCACGGCGCAGCAGCAGCCGTCCCGCGTGCCAGAGGCCGCCGTCCCGGTCTGCCGCCAACCACACCGTACCGTCCAGGGCCAGGGGCAGCGGCCGCAGGAACCGCAGGTCCGCCTCAGGGGCACGCAGGGGTGCTACCGCCAGGGACAAGGCCGCCAGCAGCATGCCGTGGACCACTACCGAGCCAGCTCCCACCGGCAGCCCCAAGGCGTGCGCGCGGCCCGGCTCCACGTGTATGGCGTTACGGTCGCCGCTGGCCTGCGCCCAGGCCCGCACATCAGCAGGAGACAGCTGCAGCCGCGGCCCACCTGCCCCAGGCACGGCACCAGCCAGCGCCTCCGCCTGCGGCAGGACCTTGGGGACAGCCCCGGGCTGCTGCCCCAGGTACCGTGCGAGATCGTGCACGACCCGGGGCGTCCCCGCCCCCGGGGACCGCCAGCAGGTCGAGGCGCGCAGCAACTCCCAGCCTGCGCGTCTGCCCAGCACCTCCACCGTGGTGCACGCCTGCTCCGGGGCAGGCTGCCGGTCGTCGGACGGCTGCCCGGGCGCACCGGGGCGCAAACGGCAACGGCGGTGCACCAGGCCGTCCCACTGCTGCTCCCCCAGGGACTGCCTGACCTGGTCCAGCCCTGCCAGCGCCGGCCTGAGCAGCGACGTCACCTGCTGCGCCCGCGCCCCAGCGTCTGCCAGCTCGCAGCGCTGCAGCACCTCCTCCAGGACCGGACCGACCCGCCCGGACCGGGCGGGAGCACCACCTGCGGGGGCCGCGGCACGCTGAGGCCCCGCCAACCTGGGGTTGACGGGGCCTGGTCTGCTCACAGCCGGATGCTACCGGTCCGAGCCGGTTCGCCGCTCAGCGGGTCTCACGGTGCTCGGTGTGCTTGCCGCAACGGGAGCAGAACTTGCTGATGGCCAGCCGGTCCGGCGTGTTACGGCGGTTCTTCTTGGTGATGTAGTTGCGCTCCTTGCACTCCGAGCACGCCAGAGTGATCTTGGGGCGAACGTCCGCGCTCTTGCTAGCCACGTTGTGCTCCTCTTTGTTGATCCTCGAGCAGCCGGTGGCGCCTTGCTCGAAACGTACGTAGCGGGGGAGGGACTCGAACCCTCGACCTCACGATTATGAGTCGTGCGCTCTAACCAGCTGAGCTACCTCGCCATATCAACACAATGGGGGCCAGCAGGCCCCCTTCGTGTCAGAGCCCCGAAAGGGAATCGAACCCTTGACCTTCTCCTTACCATGGAGACGCTCTGCCTACTGAGCTATCGGGGCAACGAGCGGAACTTTAGGTGGCTGGGATCTGCTCTCGCAACTCCCACCCCCGTGAACTCCCTCACTGCGGGGCGCCCCTGCGAACAGGGGCCTGACCACCGAGGTGGCCATGGTGGCGGGTGAGGGATTCGAACCCCCGTAGCTTACGCGGCTGATTTACAGTCAGCTCCCATTGGCCGCTCGGGCAACCCGCCTTGCTCCGCACCCGACCCACCAGGGCCGCGTTCGTTGCCGTGGAAGAATAGCAAGCGGACTCCGGTGGGCGCCAATCCGGCCCGTAGGACGCTGCTCACACGCAGCCCCACCATCCCGTGCCACCCGCCGTCGCCCGCTGACGGCAGGCCGCCAGCCCGTGGCGGGGCAGCAGCGCAGCAGGCGCAGGCAGCCCGGTAACCGCCCCCGCCCGGGCAGACCCGGCTACCATCCCAGTGACCCCGTCGTCGGCGCGCACCCGCCCGCCACCCAGGCACCAGGCAGAAAGGGCAGACCATGGCAGCAGACTCCTCCTTCGACGTCGTCTCCAAGCTGGACCGCCAGGAGGTGGACAACGCCGTCAACCAGACCGCCAAGGAGATCTCCCAGCGCTACGACTTCCGGGGCGTGGACGCCGCCGTGTCGCTGGCCGGGGACACCATCACCCTGGAGGCCAACTCCGCCGAGCGCGTGCTGGCGGTCCTGGACGTGCTGCAGTCCAAGCTCTTCCGCCGCGGCGTGTCCCTCAAGGCCCTGGACCTGGGCGACAAGGAGCCCCGGCCCTCCGGCAAGATCTACAAGCTGGTCTGCCCGCTCAAGGAGGGGCTGAGCCAGGAGGTCGCCAAGAAGATCACCAAGGCCGTCCGGGACGAGGGCCCCAAAGGCGTCAAGGCCGTGATCCAGGGCGACGAGGTGCGCGTTTCCTCCAAGTCCCGGGACGACCTGCAGGCCACGATCACCCTGCTCAAGGGGCTCGACGTCGACGCCGCCCTGCAGTTCGTCAACTACCGCTGAGCGACTCAGGCAGGATAGGGCGGTGCTGCCCTTCCAGACGCCGCAGGCTCCTCACCTGGGCCACAGCACAGCGGTCATGACCACCAGCCGCTTGGCGGCGCACACGACCAGCTGCTCAGTGCCGAATCTGGCCTCTGAGGGATCAAGCTGGGCCTGGTCCACCGCCAGGACATAGTCTGCGTCCGCCGGTGCCACCTCCTTGAACTCCGCGCCCAGCGGTACCAGGTGGTGCAAGGCGGGGTGCACCGGGGGCAGCAGCTCCGCCACCGCCTGCGCGGCCTCCTCAAGGGCCTGGGCAGGCTCAGGAGACACCTCCAGGACCGCGTGCATCCAGACGGGCCGGTCCGGGTAGGGAAGGTCAACACGGCCCTCAGCCCATCCCTGGCCGATAAAGCTGCCGCTCACGATTCCCAGGCCAGGCATGAGCCTGATAGGGCCCTTCATCTCAGTGGAGACCGTGACCGGCTCCACCACGTGCTCAGTGAGCTTGGCGAAGCGCTTGTCCGGCTGTTCTCCCCGCCGCCTCCCACCAAGGAGACCGGCCGGAGTCGCACAACCCACCAGGAGCGCCGACACTGCCGTGGCACCAGCCAGAGTGAGACACCGCCTACTCAGGGTTGACATCGGTCACCTCCATGAACCTCGACCAGGTTAACAAGGCAGGCCAGCGCGAGCTGCCCGGCAGCGGGGGCAGCTCTCCCCGTGCCCAGGCTCTCCCGCCCCCGCAGCCCTGAGGCAGGCCTCGGCACCGGGCTCCAGCCGGGGCCACCTGGGCGTCGGGGACCGCAGGTGCCACGCCCTGCCTCAGTGCTCCTCACAGTGGCCCTCACCATGGTGGGCGCCAGCGGAGCGCCCCCTACACTTACGCCCCATGCTGACCAAGCTACTTACTCTTGTCCGTGCCCACCGTCGTGCCACTGCCGCCGTCGCCGCCGCCTGCCTGGTGGCGGCCGGAGTGGCCCTGGCAGTGTTCAAGCCCTGGCTGCTGCTGGTGGACACCACCGTCAACGACACCCTGCCCGTTGCCGCCGCGCCCGCACCCAAGGCGCCCAGCAGCTCCGCACCAGCCTCCGAGGCCTCCGAGGCCGCCTCCGACGACGCCACCGCGGCGGCAGACCCCCAGGGTCCAGCCACGCCCGAGGCCCAGCCTGCAGGCCCGGTGCTGGTGTCCACCGGGACCTTTACCTCCCACGAGCACACCACCACCGGCACCGCCAGCATCTACCGCCTGCCTGACGGGCGCCTACAGCTGGCACTGGCGGACCTGGCCACCTCCAACGGCCCGGACGTGCGCGTGTGGCTCAGTGCCGGGCCGGTGGTTGAGGGCTTCGCTGGCTGGTTCACCGCCAAGGACCACGCCCACCTGGACGTCGCCCCGATCAAGGGCAACCTGGGCAACCAGCTCTACGACCTGCCGGAGGGCACCGACCTGAGCCAGTGGCAGTCCGTGGTGCTGTGGTGCGAGGACTTCAGCGTGTCCTTCGGGGCCGCGCCCCTGGCCCCACAGGCCTGACCGGCCCCTGACCATACGAGAAGGATCTAGTCCCTGGTGGTGCCCAGGCCTTACGCAGGCCTGGGCACCGTCGTACCTGACGCAAGCGTGCTACCTGGCTCAGGTGTGCACCTGACTGGCGACCAGCAGCACCAGCCGCCCGGGGGGGCGCACACGGCCAGGTGCTGCGGGCGGCCCCGGCGTCGTCGTCCCCGCTGCCCCCTCAGGCGGACAGCAGGGTGAGGACAGCCTTGACCCGGCGGTGCACAGCAGCGTCCGGCAGCAGGCCGAGCTTGGCGAATATCCGCTGGGTGTGCTTCTCCACCGCCCCCTCGGTAACCACCAGCCGCCCGGCGATCGCCACGTTGGTGCAGCCCTGCGCCATCAGCTCCAGCACCTCCCGCTCCCGCGGGGTCAGCGAGGCCAGCGGGTCCACCCGGCGACCGCGCCCCAGCACCTGGGACACCACCTCCGGATCCAGCACCAGCTCCCCGCGGGCCACCCGCTCCACCGCCTCCAGGAAGGCGTCGATGTCAGTGACGCGGTCCTTGAGCAGGTAGCCCAGACCACCTCCGCCGTCGGTCAGCAGCTCAGGCAGGTAGCCCGCCACCACGTACTGGCTCAGCAGCAGCACCCGTGCCCCCGGCCACTGCCCACGCAGGCGCGCGGCAGCCCGCAGCCCCTCGTCCGAGTGGGAGGGCGGCATGCGGATATCCGCCACCACGACGTCGGGGCGCAGCGCCAGCGCCTGGGCGAGCAGGCTCTCGCCGTCACCCACCTCCGCCACCACCTCATGGCCGCCCTCCGCCAGGACCAGGGCCAGCCCCTGGCGCAGCAGCACGGAGTCGTCCGCGATCAGGACGCGCACGGCACCACCGCCTCCACCCGGGTCGGTCCTCCTGGCGGCGAGCTGAGCAGCAGCTGCCCGCCGACGCCCTCCAGCCGCTCCCTGAGCCCCGCCAACCCGTGCCCTTTAGCCAAGTCCGCGCCTCCGCAGCCGTCGTCCACCACCCACAGCCTCAGCCTGCCAGCCTCGTAGGCCGCCCCCAGCTCCGCCACGCTGGCACCGGCGTGCTTGTTGAGGTTGGCCAGGGCCTCGCTGGCCACGAAGTAGGCGGTCTGCTCCACGTGCTCCGGAAGGCGCGGCAGCTGCGCCTGCACCTGCACCGGCACCGCCGAGCGGCTGGCCAGGTCTGCCAGGGCGGCGGCCAGCCCCCGGTCCACCAGCACCGGTGAGGCGATCCCCCGGGACAGGCGGCGCAGATCGTCCAGGGTCTCCTGGGTCTGGGCAATGGCCCCGGCGATGGTGTCCTCAGCCGCCTGCGGGTCGCGGCGGAGCTGGCGCTGGGCGCGGGCCAGGTCCATGCCCAGGCGCACCAGACGCTGCTGTGGGCCGTCGTGCAGGTCCCTCTCCAGGCAGCGGCGAGCCTCGGACTCGGCGCGCCAGAGGGCGGCACGCGAGGTCTCCAGGCGGGCCACCTGGCTGCGGGAGCACAGCAGCGCCCGGGCCAGCAGCTGGTTGACCTTTACCAGCAGGCGCAGCACGTAGGGGGCGGTCAGGACGGCCAGCGCCCCCAGCAGCAGGTCGATGGCGCTGGCCCACAGCAGGACCGGTTCCAGGCCCAGTAGCCCGGCCAGGTGCTGGCTGCTGGCGTTTCCTGCCTCCGGGCCCGCCAGCAGCCGCAGCAGCGGCCCGACCGGGGCGAGGACGGCCGCCGTCACCCAGACGACCGCGATGCTCCAGGTAACCAGCGTCACCCCGAACCCGAGCACCACCCAGGTCAGGTCCAGCCAGCGCTGCGGGTCCCGCAGGGGCAGCAGGAGCCGCCGTAGCCTCCGGTCGCCTGGCTGGGGCTGCTGGTAGCCACCGGGCAGGTACTCGCTGCCGTCGACGGCGGCGACCGCCCACCGGCCGAGTGCGGCCGCGCGCGTGGCCAGCAGCAGGGTGCCCGCCAGCAGCGGCACCCCCACCCAGATGATGGTGGTGGAGGCGGCCAGCAGGCTCAGGGGCACCAGCACCAGGAAGGCACCTAGCAGGACCGGGCCGGAGAGCAGGAGGAAACCGGCGTCGCGCCCGGCCTGCCGGTAGCGCCTTTGCCAGCTATTGGTGTCTGTGTCGTTCATGGCTCCATGCTCTGCCTACGGCCTCCCGTCTCCCAGCCTGCCTGCTGGCGTGGAGGGGGTGGGGCCAGCCCGACACCGGCTACCTCCTGAGGCAGGCGGGCTGCGGGGTGCCGTCGTCGGGATGTGCCCCATGCTAGGCCGGGCGTCTGGTTGTACCCCATGACGGGTGTCGGCCTGTGTCCCTTGAAGGGCCGGGCGCTGGCCTGTGCCCCGGGCCGGGCGCTGGCCTGCCCCTCCTACCAAGCTTCGGCCTATACCACATGGCTGGCCGGGCGCCGTCGTCCCGCGCCCCGGAGCAGGCCTACCTGCCGTGAGTTATCCACAGACCAAGGTGGACCTTACCGAACTCGCGAGCCATATGTCCCGGTCTCGCGGAAAGGGATGGGTTAGTAGCCGGCCATCTGCTCCAGGCGGGCGATGCGCTGATCCATAGGCGGGTGGGAGGCGAAGAGGTTGCGCACCCGGCCAAAGGGGTTGGCGATCATCATGGCGGACAGCGGCTCCACCCGCGGGTCCTGGGGCAGGGGCGCACGCGCCACGCCCCCCTCCAGCTTGCGCAGCGCGGAGGCCAGGGCCAGCGGGTCGTTGGTGAGCACGGCACCGTCGTGGTCGGCGTCGAACTCACGGGTACGGGACACCGCCATCTGGGTGATCATGGCCGCCAACGGCGCCAGCAGGGCCACCAGCACCAGCACGATCGTGTTGCCCGCCTCCCGGCGGTCCCGCCCGCCCCCGAACCACAGCACCATGGAGGAGATGGAGGAGATGAGCCCCGCTATCCCGGCGGCTACAGAGCCCGTGAGGATGTCCCGGTTGTAGACGTGGGAGAGCTCGTGCCCCAGCACCCCGCGCAGCTCCCTCTCATTGAGCAGCTGCAGGATGCCCTGGGTGCAGCACACGGCGGCGTGCTGCGGGTCACGCCCGGTGGCGAAGGCGTTGGGGCTCATGGTGGGGGCCACGTACAGGCGCGGCATGGGCTTGCCAGCCACCTGGGACAGCTCACGCACCACCGCGTACATGACCGGCTGCTCGGCCTCGGTGACCTCCACCGCCCCCATGGAGCGCACCGCCAGCTTGTCAGAGTTCCAGTAGGAGTAGGCGGTCTGGGCCAGGCCGATAAGCGGCATGATGAACAGCCAGACGGAGGAGCCGGTGCCCTGGGCCAGCAGGTAGCCCAGCAGCACGAGCATCCCCCACATGCCACCCAGCAGGGCGGCGGTCTTCAGTCCGTTGTGGTGCTTGGTCACGGCACCAGCCTAGGCCCTCGGGCTGTGTACGGGCTGTGAGCCTGACCTGGCCGCGGCCCTGCCACTGTCTCCCGGCCCCCGTACGGACCACCGACGGCGGGGCCGGTGCTGCGGGCGCCGGACCAGCCCCCCGCCCTCGGCCCAGGCAGCCGGTCACAGCCGAGAGGTCCAGCCGCTCCGCCAGCCTCAGCCCAGCAGGTCAGCCACTGCAGCTACCGGCAGGTCCAGCGCCTGGCCGACCCCCGCGGTGTAGAGGCGGCCGTCATGGGTGCTCAGACCCCGCCCCAGCTCCGCGCTGCTCCGGCAGGCCTCCCGCCAGCCCTGCTCAGCCAGGGAGACGGCGTAGGGCAGGGTCGCGTTGGTCAGGGCGTAGGTGGAGGTGTGCGGCACCGCCCCGGGCATGTTGCCGACGCAGTAGAAGACCTTGCCGTCCACCTCGTAGGTGGGTTGGGAGTGCGTGGTCACGCGGGAGTCCTCAAAGCACCCGCCCTGGTCGATGGCGATGTCCACCAGCACGCTGCCGGGCCGCATGGACTGGACCGTCTCCCGGGTGACCAGCTTGGGGGACCGGGCCCCGGGCACCAGCACCGCCCCGATCACCAGGTCCGCCTGCACGCAGGCCTCAGCCACGTCCAGGCTGGTGGAGAAGCGGGTGCGGATCGCTCCCCCGCTGAGCTCGTCGATCTGGCGCATACGCGTAGGGCTGATGTCCATGACGGTGACCTCCGCCCCCATGCCCACCGCCACCCGGGCTGCGCTCAGGCCGGCGGTACCGCCTCCCAGCACCACCACCTGCCCGCGCCGCACCCCGGCGGCCCCGCCCAGCAGCACGCCCGCCCCGCCGCGGCTGCGCAGCAGGCAGTCGGCACCGACCTGGGTGGCCAGGCGTCCGGCGATCTCCGACATGGGGGCCAGCAGCGGCAGGGCCCCGCCGTCGGTGGCCACGGTCTCGTAGGCGACTGCGGTGGTGCCCGACTCCAGGAGCCGGAGGGTCAGCTCGCGGTCGGCAGCCAGGTGCAGGTAGGTGAACAGCACCAGGCCCGGGCGCAGGTAGGCGAGCTCGGAGGGCACCGGCTCCTTGACCTTGAGCACCAGCTCGGCGTCAGCCCACAGCGCGGCGACGTCGTCGGTGGTGGTGGCGCCTGCCGCCTCGTACTGGGCGTCGGTGATCCCGGCGCCCAGGCCCGCACCCTTCTGCACGGTGACCTGGTGGCCGCGCTGGCTCAGGGCGTGGGCTCCCGCAGGGGTGAGAGCCACTCGCGCCTCGTTGTCCTTTACCTCGGTGGGCACGCCAATACGCATGGTCCTGCTTTCAGTCGGGCTGCCCGCCCGCTCAGGTGCGGGCGGTCACCTACGAACATAGGGCAAGGCAGCCTGCGGCGCACCCCTACCCGGCCCGGTTGCCTCCCGCACCAGTCCCGTCCTGGTCCTTGACAGCCACCCTTAGCCTTACCGCCGCCCTGGAGCGCAGGCAGGCGGTGGACCGCAAGCCGCCAGAGACGGCCGGGAAGAGCAGGGCACCTGCGGGCGGACACAGCCCAGTCGCACAGGCGTCAGGCGGCCAGGAGTCAGTCGGCCAGGCGGTGGACCACCCGCTCGGGGACCCGGTCGACGTCGGGCTGGCCGATCAGGTCCTCAGGCGCGCCCAGGCCCCGGGAGATCGCGGTCATGGCGCTGCGGGAGACCACCTTGACGCGCTCGCGCGGCTTCATGGCCCCGCCGGTGACCTCGACCTCGCCGTAGCCCTCCCCGAGCTCTCGCTCATAGGCGTCCAGCAGCTCCCAGCCCTCCCAGGTGGTGAAGGGGACCTGCCGCTCAGTCAGCAGCGCCAGCATGGCGTCGTGGCCCACCTGGGCCTCGTCCTGCGTGCTGGCGTGCAGCAGCCCCGCCTGCGCGTCCGCCACCAGGTTGCCGATGGTCTCCTGGGCGTCGGACTTGGTGGAGCCGATCAGGCCCACGGGCCCGCGCCGCACCCAGCCGGTGGCGTAGACGCCGGTGATGGGGGTACCGTCCTCCCCCAGCACCCGGCCACCCTCGTTGGGCAGCACGTGGTGCTCGTGGTCGAAGGGCAGCCCCTCCAGCGGGCTGGAGGCGTAGCCGACCGCCCGGTAGACGGCCTGGCAGGGCCAGTCGGTGAACACACCGGTGCCGTGCACGGTGCCGTCCCCGTTCAGGGCGGTGCGCTCGGTGCGCAGGCCGGTGACGTGCCCCGCGGCGTCGGTGAGCACCTCCACCGGAGCCTGGAACAGGTGGATGTGGATGGCGTGGGAGGCGGTCAGGTCCTCCGGGTCCTGCATGGCGTAGCCCTCCAGGGCCTTGACCACCTGGCGCTGCTGGTTGGAGGCGGCCAGGGCGGCCTGGGAGCCCTCGTCGTACTCGAAGTCCTCCTCGTCCACCGTCACGTCCACGTCAGGCTGCTTGCCGAGCTCGCGCAGCTCCAGGGGGGTGAACTTGACCTGGGCGGGGCCGCGGCGGCCGAATACGTGCACGTCGGTTACGGGGCTGGCAGCCAGCTGCTCCGCCACGTTCTGCGGCACCTCAGTGACCATGAGGTCCTTGGCGTGCTTGGCCAGCACGCGGGCAATGTCCAGGCCCACGTTGCCCACGCCGATCACCGCCACCTCCTTGGCCTCCAGGGGCCAGGTGCGCGGGTGGTCGGGGTGGCCGTCGTACCAGGAGACGAAGTCGGCGCCGCCGTAGCACTCGGGGGCGTCCACGCCGGGGATGTCCAGGGGGGCGTCGGTGTCCGCACCGGTGGACAGCACGATGGCGTCGTAGTGCTCGCGTAGCTCGGCTACGCTCACGTCCCGGCCCACCTCCACGTTGCCGATCAGACGGATGTCGCCGCGCTGCAGGATCTTGTAGAGGGCCACGATAATCTGCTTGATGCGCGGGTGGTCGGGGGCGACGCCGTAACGCACCAGTCCGTAGGGGGCGGGCAGCCGCTCGAACAGGTCGATGCTCACGTCAAGCCCGGACTTGGACAGGATGTCGGAGGCGTAGATGCCGGCGGGGCCTGCGCCGATGACGGCGACGGAAAGCGGACGCGTGCTCACTGTTCTCAAGGTTCCTGACTCGAAGTGCGGTTGGGTGGGGCTGGGCAGCCCACTGCCAGTCTACGAAGGAAAGGCCGCAGGCCCCTTGCCAGGGACGGGCCTCCCGGCTTGAGCCGTGTCACTGCCGCCGGACAGCAGGTCCGCCCGGCCAGGCTCGCCCCTCCCGGCCAGACCCGCCGCAGCCCCTGTCCCCGCCCCAGGAGGAGCGGTCACCACCGCCCCGCCCGAGGGCGCACGCCAGGCCCCCTGCGCCTCAGTCCGCCTGGTCCGGGCCCACCCAGCCAATCGCCTGGTAGAAGCGGCCCGCGTACACGGCACCGTACTTGTTCAGGTCCCGCAGGTCCGCCGGCCCCACCCCAGGCCACTCAGGCGGCGCGGTCCACCAGCAGCCGGGCGAAGTACTCCATGCCCTTGCGCACCACCGCCACGCGGGTGGCGGCCTCGTCCAGGGCGCGCTGCCGCGCCAGCGGGTCCGTGACCCCGGCGGCGTCCAGGCGGCTGCTGGTGCCTGCGGCCACCGCCTCCTCCAGCCCTTTCAGGGCGTCCACGGCGTCCTGCGCCCAGGCGAAGGCCATCTCCCGGGTGCAGGCGACCACCGGGTGCTCCCGCAGGCGCGCGACCACCTGGGAGAGCACGGTGTCGTCGCTGAGGTCCTCGCTGGAGATGGTGGACAGGATGGACTGTCCGGCCGCGTCCAGGTTGCCAGCGGCCAGGGCCTGGCGCAGCAGGAGCACCGGCATGGTGTCCACGCCCTCGCGCAGGTCGGTGCCAGGGGTCTTGCCGGTGGTCTGCGAGTCGGAGCACAGGTCGATGACGTCGTCAGCCAGCTGGAAGGCCACGCCGATCTTCTCCCCGAAGCTCTCCACGATCTGCTCCGTGCGCGCCCCCGCGCCGGTGAGCATGGCCCCGTAGCGGGCGGAGACGGCGATCAGCGAACCGGTCTTGTCGGCCAGCACCTGGATGTAGTGGGCCACCGGGTCGGTGCCGGCCGGGCGTGGCAGGGTCTCGTGCAGCTGCCCGGTGCACAGGCGCTCAAAGGTGCGGGCGTGGGCGAGCACGGGCTCCGGCCCCAGGGCGGCCACCAGCTGGGAGGCGCGGGCCACCAGCACGTCACCGGTGAGGATGGCGGCGGAGTTGCCCCACACGGTCTGGGCGCTGGGGGCGCCGCGGCGCAGGGGGGCGTCGTCCATCACGTCGTCGTGGTAGAGCGTGGCGATATGGGTCAGCTCCACCGCCACCCCGGCGTCCCGGACACCCTCCCCGGTGGCCAGCTCGGGGTCCCCCAGCTGGGCGGTGAGCAGGGTCAGGGCGGGACGCAGGCGCTTGCCACCAGCTGCCGCGAGGTGTGAGGTAGGCGGGTTGATCGCCTCATCCGCACGGGAGACGACCTCCATCAGCCGGGTCTCTACCGCCTCAAGGGCCGGGGCGATCCGGTCCTCGAGATCAGGTGCGTCAAGCGGGATTGATCCGATCACGGCACGAGCATAGCGGCCTGCGCGAAGACCTCGATCACGGGCTGCGGCAGCACCCCCAGGGCCACGGTGAGCAGCACGGCGATCAGGACGGCGGCGCTGGTTGTGCCGTCCGAGGCCACCACGACGGCGCCTCCCTCCTGCGGCTCACGGAAGAACATCAGCACCGTCAGGCGCAGGTAGAAGAAGGCGGTGACGGCGGAGGAGACCACGGCGGCCACCACCAGCCAGATGGCTCCACCCTCCACCCCGGCCAGGAACACCTGGAACTTGCCCACGAAGCCCGCTGTGAGCGGGATACCGGCGAAGGACAGCAGGAGCACCCCCATGGCCCCGGCCAGCCAGGGGCTGCGGCGTCCTAGCCCCTGCCAGGCGGACAGGTTGGTGGCCTCCGCGCCGGGGGCGCCGTCGTGGTCCACCCGCACCAGGGAGATGATCCCGAAGGCCCCCACCGTGGCCACGCCGTAGGCCAGTGAGTAGAAGAGCAGCGAGACTATGCCCAGGCGGCTGAAGCCGATCACGCCGATCAGCATGAACCCGGCGTGGGCGATGGCGGAGTAGGCGAGCATGCGCTTGATGTCCGTCTGGACCACGCCCACGACGGTGCCCACCAGCATGGTCAGACCGATCACGGTCCACAGGAAGGGGGCCATGTCCCAGCCGAAGCCGCCCGCTACCACGTAGTAGAAGCGCACCAGCGCCAGGAAGGCGGAGGCCTTGACCCCGGCGGCCATGAAGCCGGTCACCGGGGTGGGCGCCCCCTGGTAGACGTCGGGGCTCCAGGCGTGGAACGGCACTGCCGCCACCTTGAACAGCAGGCCCACGGTCACTAGCACCACTCCGGCCAGTACCAGCCAGTCCCCGCCAGCCGACAGGGAGGAGTTGACGGCGGTGGCCACGCCGGCGTAGCTGATGCGCCCGGAGAAGCCGTAGAGCAGGGCGGCGCCCATGAGCAGGAAGGCGGAGGCGAAGGAGCCCAGCACGAAGTACTTCAGCGCGGCCTCCTGGGACAGCAGGCGGCGGTGACGGGCGGTGGCCGCCAGCACGTACAGCGGCAGGGAGATCAGCTCCAGGGTCACGAACAGGGAGATGAAGTCGTTCGCCATGGGGAAGAGCATCATCCCGGCCAGGGAGAACAGGGTCAGGGGATAGATCTCCGAGGTGGTCCAGCCCGCGTGCAGCGACTCGGTCTCCTCGGCGGAGCCGGGCCGGTCAGCGGCCTGGGCGGCGAAGGCGCCGTCGTTGGCGCTGGTGCGGTCCCCCATGACCAGCAGGGCCAGGAAGCCGATCAGCAGGAGCACGCCCTGGGCCGCGACCGCAAAGGTGTCCTCTGACAGTCCCCCGGCGATGTAGCCGATGGTGCCGCCGGTGGTGGCGGCCCACCGCGTGCCCACGGCCACCAGGCTGCCCAGGACCGCCAGCAACGCCAGCACCAATTGGACGGTGGGACGCACCTTGCGCGGGACGAAGGCCTCAACCAGCACGCCGAGCAGGGCGGCACCGGCCACGACGATCACCGGGGTGAGGGCGGACCAGGCGATAGACGGAGCGGTGAAGGTGCTCACTTGCTGCTCCCTTCAGAGGCAGTGGTGGGGCTGGCGGGCGCGGCGCTGCTGACGGCGGCTACCTGCTCGGAGACGGGGTTGAGCCCGTCAGTGAGCAGGAAGGGCGCCAGGCCAAGCACGAACATCGCGACGAGCACCGGCGCCAGCAGGGTCTTCTCCCGCAGGTCCAGGTCGGTCAGGCCCACCCGCTGGGGGGCGGGGGCGCCGGTGAAGACCCGCTGGTAGGGAAGCATGATGTAGACGGCCGCGATCACGACCCCGGCCGCCGCCGCCACCCCCAGGGGCACGGAGCGGGAGAAGGTGCCGGTCAGGACCATCCACTCCGGGACGAATCCGGACAGGCCGGGCAGGGCGATCGAGGCCAGGCCGGAGACCAGGAAGGTACCGGCCGCCACCGGCATGACCCGGGCCATGCCCCCGAGCTCGCTGATCCGGGTGGTGCCGGTGCGGCGTACCAGGAATCCGGTGGTCAGGTAGAGCCCGGCGATGGACAGCCCGTGGGCCACCATGTAGAGCATGGCGCCGGTGGCCGCCACCTGGGAGCCGATGAAGATCCCCATGACGATGAAGCCGAAGTGGCTGATGGAGGTGAAGGAGATCAGGCGGTAGAGGTCGTCCTGGCCGATAGCCAGCAGCGCCCCCCAGATGATCGAGATGGCGGCCAGCAGCAGCACCACCGGGGCGGCCCAGCGTGAGGCCTCAGGGAACAGGGGCAGGCACAGGGAGATCATCCCGTAGGTGCCGATCTTGTCCAGCACGCCGATCAGCAGCACCGAGGTGCCGGGGGTGGCCTGCTCGGCGGTGTCCGGCAGCCAGGTGTGTACCGGGAACATGGGGGCCTTGATGGCGAAGGCCACCATGAAGCTGATGAACATCCAGCGGGCCGTGCCGGTGGGCGCTGTCAGCCTGCCGGCCAGGGCGTCCACCGTGAAGGTGAGATCACCGGTGGGGCTGTAGAAGGGCAGGGCCACCACGCCGACCAGCATGACCAGCCCCCCGGCCAGGGAGTACAGCAGGAACTTCAGGGCGGCCCGCTGGCGGCCCGGCCCCCCGAAGCGCCCGATCAGGAAGTACACCGGGATGAGCATGGCCTCAAAGCAGACGTAGAACAGGAACACGTCGCGGGCGGAGAAGATCACCACCATGAAGGCCTCCAGCGCCAGGACCAGGGCGGTGAAGCCCCCCTGGCGGTCGGCTGGTACCTCGCCCCAGGAGGCGAGCAGCACCAGCGGCACCAGGGCGACGGCGAGCAGCAGCATCAGCAGGCCCAGGGCGTTGACCCCCAGGGCCCAGGAGATGCCCAGGGAGGGGATCCACTGGTAGGTGTCGGTCAGCTGGACCTGGGCCCCCTGGCTCATGTCGAAGCGCGTCAGGGCCCAGACGCCCAGCCCTAGGGTGGCCAGGGAGACGCCCAGCCCGGTCTCGCGGGCGTAGCTGCGCAGCCAGGGCAGCAGGCCCGCGCCCAGCAGCGGGAGGACCGCCATGATGGTCAGGATGTGTGCGTTCATCGAGTGCATACCTCTCAGAGCCTGGTGGCCAGGACGGCGATCAGGGCTAGGACGGTGCCCGCCAGCATGTAGCCCGCGTAGCTGCGCAGGTAGCCGGACTCGGTACGGCGCACCAGCTGTCCCAGGGCCGCGGTGCCTGTTCCCAGGCCCTCGACGGCGTTGTCCACCCCGAGCTCGTCGGCCGCGGTGGTGGCCCACACCAGTCCGGCACCCGGCCGCATGACCAGGCCCTCGTTGACGGTGTCCTGGTAGAGGTCCTGGCGGGCGGCCCGGACCAGGGCGTTGGTGGGCTGCAGGACGGTGGGCACCGGCTTCCTGACGTACATCAGGTAGGCGACGGCGACCCCGACGAGCACCAGGGCCAGGGTCAGGGCCATGATCACGGGGACCGGCAGCACCGGTTCACCGTGCTCGGCGTGCCCGGTGACCGGCTCCAGCCAGTGGGCAAAGGCGTCGCCGACGGACAGCAGACCGCCCAGGGCCACGGAGAACACGGAGAGGACCACCAGGGGGGCGGTCATCATCCAGCCGGACTCGTGGGGGTGGACCTCCCCCTCGACGTCGTCCTGGGTGGTCCAGCGGCGCTCACCGTGGAAGATCATGAAGAACAGGCGGGACATGTAGAAGGCGGTCAGCCCGGCCCCGAACAGGGCGATGCTGCCCAGCACCCAGGGGCGGGCCCCCTCCCCCACGAAGGCGGCCTCGATGATCTTGTCCTTGGACCAGAAGCCGGAGAAGGGCGGGATCCCCAGGATGGCCAGCCAGCCGATGCCCATGGTCACCCAGGTGACCTGCATGACCTGGGACAGGCCACCGAAGCGGCGCATGTCCACCTGGTCGCTCATGGCGTGCATGACCGACCCGGCCCCCAGGAACAGCTGGGCCTTGAAGAAGCCGTGGGTGAGCAGGTGGAAGATCGCGAAGGCGTAGCCGATGGGGCCCAGGCCCGCACCCAGCATCATGTAGCCGATCTGGCTCATGGTGGAGGCCGCCAGGACCTTCTTCATGTCGTCCTTGGCGGAGCCGATCACGGCTCCGAGCAGCAGCGTGACGGCGCCGATGACGGCGACGGCCAGCTGGGCGGAGGGCGAGGCCTGGAAGACCGCGCCGGAGCGCACCATCAGGTAGACCCCGGCGGTGACCATGGTGGCGGCGTGGATCAGGGCGGACACGGGGGTGGGGCCGGCCATGGCGTCACCCAGCCAGGCCTGCAGCGGGAACTGGGCGGACTTTCCGCAGGCCGCCAGCAGCAGGAAGAAGCCGATAGCGGTGGCCCAGCCCGGGGTGAGCACGCCGGTGGTGGCTGAGGGCAGCACCTGGGTGAAGGACACGGAGTGGACCTGGGAGACCATGGCCATCATGGCCAGCAGCAGGCCCAGGTCACCGACCCGGTTCATGAGGAAGGCCTTCTTGGCGGCGGCGGCGTTCTCCCGGCTGGTGACCTGCTCGCGCTGGGGGGAGTCGGCGTCGGCGGTGTTCCAGAAGCCGATCAGCAGGTAGGAGGCCACGCCCACGCCTTCCCAGCCGACGAAGACCACGATGTAGGAGGAGCCCAGCACCAGGGTGAGCATGGCGGCCACGAATAGGTTGAGGTAGGCGAAGAAGCGCCGCCGGTCCCGGTCGTGGGACATGTAGGCCACCGAGTACAGGTGGATCAGGGAGCCGACGAAGGTCACCAGGGCCACGAAGGTCAGGGAGAGCGGGTCGATGCGCAGGCCGACGTCGATGCTGAGGTCACCGGCGGAGAACCAGCGCCACAGCTCCATCTCCATGACCCGCTCCGCGGCGGGCAGGCTCAGCGACTGCGCGAGGATGGTCAGGCCCAGCAGGGCGGAGAAGACGGCGGCGGCCAGTCCGAGCCAGTGCCCCCAGGCGTCGCTGCGCCTTCCGGCCAGCAGCAGGACGGCGGCGGAGGCGGCCGGGACGGCGATCAGCAGCCAGGCCAGTGCGGCGGGGCCGTGTGCCGCGTGCACGCCAGCGCTGCCGGTGGCAGCGTGCGCCAGGGGTGCGAGGGCGGATGGGATCATCACGTGGCCTCTCAGTTCTTGAGCAGGTTCTCGTCGTCAACCGACGTGGACCTGCGGGTACGGAAGATGGACACGATGATCGCCAGGCCGATCACGACCTCCGCGGCGGCCACCACCATCACGAAGAAGGCGAAGACCTGGCCGGTCAGGTTGCCGTGGACGCGCGAGAAGGTCACCAGGACCAGGTTGACCGAGTTGAGCATCATCTCGACCCCCATGAGCTCGATCACCGCGTTGCGGCGCAGGAGCACCGTGAGGGCGCCCAGGGCGAACAGGACCCCGGCCAGGATGATGTAGGCGCTTACCGGGACACTCACTTGCTGTCCTCCTTGCTGCTCTCAGCCGGGCCGGACGGCACCTGGGGGGCGTTGGCGCGGGACACGGGCTGGATGACGCGGGGGGCGGCGGCGCCGGGCATGGACTCCATGCCCGACTGGCCCACCTGGGTGCTGTGCACCTGCTTGCCTGCGCGCTGCTCGGCGGCGAGGCCGGGGGCGACGTCGGCCAGCTCCAGGTCCTGCCCGCGGGCCACCAGGGGCCGGGGCACGGAGTCGGTGAGGGCCTGGCCGCTGGCGTCCAGCGCGGGCGCGGCGGCGGTGTTGGTGGTGGCGTAGACGCCGGGCATGGGCTTCTGGCCGGGGTGTTGGCCGTCCTTGGCGTAGGCGCGCATGCGCTCCTCCATGAGCTCACGCTGGGTGGTCCTGGGGCGGGTGCGGTCACGGTGGGTCAGGGTCAGGGCCCCCAGGGCGGCGACCACCAGCAGCAGGCCGGTGACCTCCATGAGGACCACGTGCCCGCTAAAGAGCGCCTGGCCCAGGGCGGCGGGGGTGGCGGCGTCGCCACGGTGCAGGCCCTGGAAGCCGTCCATGCGGGTGGCGGTCACGGCGGCGCCGATGGCTCCGGCCAGGCCGATGCCGCCCAGGACGGCCAGCGGCACCTGCAGGCGGGAGGAGGTTCCGGCGGTGGGCTCGTCACCGCCGACGCCCACGAGCATGATTACGAACATGACCAGGGTCATGACCGCGCCGGTGTAGACCACCACCTGGGTGATGCCCAGGAAGGGGGCCTCGTTGGCCAGGTAGAGGACCGCCAGGCTGACCATGATGGCGATCATGTTGATGGCGGCGTGCACGGCCCGGCGGGCGGTTAGCACCCCCAGCCCGCAGACGACGGTCACCAGCGCAGTGGCCCCGAACAGCAGGGTCTCCCCCGTGGTGAGGGTCCCGGTGGGGCTTACGGCGGCGGGCAGCGGCGTGTAGGCGGCTAGCGCGTTCACAGGTGGGCCTCCTTCGGCTGCGGGGCGGCCACGGTGCGGACCTGGGCGAGGCTCGGGTCCTCCGGGCGGTGCTCCTGCACCCAGGCGGCCTGCGCGGCGGTGGGGCCGGTGACGGCGCCCCGGTAGTAGTCGCCGTCCTCGGTGCCCTCGACCATCGGGTGGGGGGTGCTCAGGGCCCCCTCTGGCAGGGGGGCCAGCAGGTTCTGCTTCTCGTAGATCAGGCCGTTGCGGTTGGGGCCCACCAGCTCCTCGATCTCGTGGGTCATGGTCAGGGCCCGGGTGGGGCAGGCCTCGATGCACAGGCCGCAGAAGATGCAGCGCAGGTAGTTGATCTGGTAGACGCGCCCGTAGCGCTCCCCCGGCGAGTACTGCTCCTCGGGGGTGTTGGCGGCGGCCTCCACGTAGATGGCGTCGGCGGGGCAGGCCCAGGCGCACAGCTCGCAGCCGATGCACTTCTCCAGCCCGTCCTCGTAGCGGTTGAGCTGGTGGCGGCCGTGGTAGCGCGGCATGAGGTGCGCTGGCTCGAAGGGGTACTGCTCGGTGACGGTGGGCCGGAAGATCGAGGAGAGGGTCACGCCGTACCCGGCCACCGGCGCGAAGACGCGGCCCAGCAGCCCGGGCTCGTCCCGCAGCCACTGGTCGTGGTTGGCACCGTCCTGCCGGCGGGGCTTGGGGTCAGTCATCAGTTCCCTCCTGGACGGCGACGTCGGGGGTGGTCTGGGCCTGGGCGACCAGCTGCTCCTCACGCCGGACCTGGCGCGGGGAGGGAGGCAGGGTCTGTCCGGGCAGCGGGGGCACCGGGAAGCCTCCGGCGAAGGCATCGATCTCCTCACCGGGAACGATCAGGGTGCCGTCGGCGGCGAGCAGCGGCTCCGGGGAGTCGTCCTCCTCCCCGCCGGGAATCAGGAACATGAGGATCAGGGAGACCAGCAGGACCCCGGAGATGACCACCATGATCGCCTGGAAGCTCAGGCCGCTGAAGGAGCGGGAGCCCTGCACCAGGGCCACCATCACGAACCAGGCCAGGGCCACGGGGATCAGGAACTTCCAGCCGAAGGCCATGAAGTGGTCGTAGCGGAAGCGCACCAGGGTGCCGCGGGTGACGATCATGGCGAGCATCAGCAGCCAGACCTTGCCGATGAACCACAGCATCGGCCACCAGCCCTCGTTGGCCCCGGGCCAGAAGGAGGCCAGGACGAAGGAGCGCCAGCCGCCCAGGAACAGGGTCACGCAGACGGCGGAGACGTTGAACATGTTGATGTACTCGCCCAGGAAGTACCAGGCGAACTTCATGGAGGAGTACTCCACCATGTGGCCCGCCACCAGCTCGCCCTCGGCCTCCGGCAGGTCGAAGGGCAGGCGGTTGACCTCCGCGACCATGGAGATCACGTAGATGATGAAGCTGGGGGCGATGCCGAGGGCCCACCACAGGGTGGTCTGGGAGGCCACGATCCCGGAGGTGGACATGGTGGAGGACACCAGGAACACCGACAGGATCGCCAGGCTCATGCTCAGCTCGTAGGAGATCACCTGCGCGGCGGAGCGCACGGCGCCCAGCAGCGGGTAGGTGGAGTGGGTGGACCAGCCGCCCAGGATGATGCCGTAGATACCGAAGGAGCTGATGGCCAGCACGTAGAGCACCGCCACCGGGAAGTCGGTCAGCTGCAGGGGCGTGCTGTGGCCGAGGATCGAGACCTGCGGCCCGAAGGGGATGATCGCGAAGACCATGAAGGCGCTGAAGGCCGCGATCAGGGGGGCGAGCATGTAGGAGAGCTTCTCCGCACCCGCCAGCCAGAAGTCCTCCTTGAGGATCAGCTTGGTGGCGTCGGCGATCAGCTGGGGGATGCCCAGGGGGCCGTTGACGTTGGGGCCGGGGCGGGTCTGCACCCGCGCCAGCACGCGCCGCTCCGCCCAGATCGCCATGATGACGCTGAGGATCAGGAAGACCAGGATGAACACCGCCTTGAGGACGGACAGCCACCAGGTCTCCTGGGAGAAGTCGGCTACCACTCCGCCCACGGCGGGCAGGGGGGCGCTGGCCGACAGTCCGGGGAAGAGGTTCACGAGGCTCACCGGGCCACCTCCTGGGGGGTCGAGATCGACACTGTGTCGCCGTGGCGGGCGCCCAGGGTCTGGCGCACGGTTGATCCGGCGGAGCACTCGGGCAGCCACACGGTGCCCTCGGCCACGTTACCCACCCGCACGGGCAGGGTGACGGAGCCGGTGGCGGTGGCCACGGTGACCTGGTCGCCGTCGTGCACCGCCAGCCGGGCGGCCAGCTCTGTGCCCAAGCGGATGGTGGGGGCCAGGGCGGTGGCGGCCAGGAAGGGCTCACCGTCCTGCAGGCGGCCCGCGTCCAGCAGCGGCTTGTGGGTGGCCAGCACGGCGGGGCGGCCTGCGGGCAGCTCCTGGCTCCGGCCGGTGGGCTTGACGAACACGACCTCGGCGCGGTCCCCCTCCCACAGGCCGAGCCGGGCCAGCTGGGCGTGGACGGTCTCCAGGGAGCCAGTGCCCAGGTCGGTGCCCATCTCGGCGGCCAGCATCCCCAGCACCTCCCGGTCTGTGCGGCTGCGGGAGACGTGCGCCTGCCCGAAGGGACGCACCCGGCCCTCCCAGTTCACGAAGGTGCCGTTCTTCTCCACGGGTGGGGCCACCGGCAGGACGACGTCGGCGTGCTCACTGACCTCGCTGCGGCGCACCTCCAGCTGCACCAGGAAGCCTGCGGCTGCCAGGGCGGCACGGGCAAGGCCCGGGTCGGGGAAGTCACGCAGGTCAACCCCGCCCACGACGGCGCCGCCCAGCTCACCGTCCAGCAGGGCGGAGAGGATGCCAGTGGTGTCCCGGCCCCGGGAGGCGGGTAGGCGGGAGCCGTCGGCCTCGCCCTCGGGGGCCAGTCCCCAGGCGTCCTCGACGGCGGCGCGGGCGCGCGAGCTGTGCACCGGGTGCCCGCCGGGCAGCAGGTGGGGCAGCAGCCCCGCCTCGATGCCGCCGCGCTCACCGGCGCGGCGCGGGACCCAGGCCAGCCGGGCCCCGGTGACGGCAGCCAGTGAGTCCACGACCTTGAGCAGGCCAGGGACGGCGGCGGCACGCTCCCCCACGAGGATGACGGCACCCTCCTGGCACAGGGCGTCCACCAGCTCGGGGCTGGTCTTGCGCAGGGTGGCGATGCTGCGGGCCTCCTCACCGGGGGCGGCCAGCACCAGCTGGGCCTCCAGCTTGCTGGTGCCGCGGGATGCGAAAGGCGCGATGGTGGCCACCTTCACCCCGCCCGCGAGCACGCCCTTGCGCAGCCTCAGGAACAGGGAGCCGCACTCGTCCTCAGGCTCCAGGGCCACCAGCAGCACCTGCCCGGCCTTCTCCAGGGAGGAGTAGGTAACCGCGCCCAGGCCGGTGCCGGCCACGCGGGCCGCCAGGAAGGAGTCCTCCTCCTTGCTGTGGTCACGCACCCGCTGGTCGATGTCGTTGGTGGAAAGCACGGTGCGGGCGAAACGTGACCAGGCCCAGGCGTCCTCCAGGGTCAGGCGGGCCCCGGGCAGCAGCCCCACGCCGCTGGCGGAGCGGGCAGCGGCCAGGCCCTGGGCGGCCACGTCCAGGGCGTCGGACCAGGAGGTGGGCACCAGCTGGCCCTGCTCGTCACGCACCAGCGGGGTGGTGAGACGGTCGGGCGCGCTGGCCCAGGCGAAGGCGAAGCGGTCCTTGTCGGTGATCCACTCCTCGTTGACCTCCGGGTCGTTGCCAGCCAGCCGTCGCAGGACGGTGCCGTGACGCATGTCCACACGGAGCGCGGAGCCGGAGGCGTCGTGCTCAGTGACCGAGTCGGTGGAGACCAGGTCCATGGGGCGGGCACGGAAGCGGTAGCGGGCGGAGGTCAGGGCCCCCACCGGGCAGATCTGGATGATGTTGCCCGAGAAGTATGAGGCGAAGGGGCGCCCGGAGGCGTCCAGCTCCTCCCCTGCGGGGCCGTAGCTGTCGCCCGTGCTGGCCCCGGCCTCGCCGCCGGGCCCGGTGCAGCCGGTGTCGGGGCTGAGCCCGCCCTGTCCCCGGTTGGACACGGAGCCCCGGGGGGCGTCAGTGGTGTAGTCCAGCACGGCGGCGTCAAAGCGGCCGATCTGCTCGGAGTACAGGCCGCCGGTGAGGTGGCCGCCGGGGTGCCCGGCGCCCCGTCCCTGCAGGGTGATGAAGGGGTCGCCCGGGATCTGGTCCATGAAGCGCACGCAGCGCTGGCACAGGATGCAGCGGTCCCGGTCCAGCAGCACGTTGCTGGTCAGCCGCAGCGGCTTGGGGAAGACCCGCTTGACGTCGGTGAAGCGGCTGGTGGACTGGGCGCCGGAGGCCATGAGCTCCAGGGCGGTGTTCTGCAGCGGGCACTCGCCGCCCTTGTCGCACACGGGGCAGTCCAGCGGGTGGTTGACCAGCAGGAACTCCATGGTCCCGGCCTGGGCCTGGGCGGCGACCGCGCTGGTGGCCTGGGTGGAGACCTGCATCCCCTCCATCGCGGTCATGGCGCAGGAGGGCTGGGGCTTGGGCATGGGCCGGACGACGCCCTCACGGTCCGGCATGGCCACCTCCACCAGGCACTGGCGGCAGTTGGCGGAGGGGGCCAGCAGCGGGTGGTCGCAGAAGCGGGGGATCCGCACGCCGACCTGCTCGGCGGCGCGGATCAGGAGCGTGCCCTTCTCGACCTCGACGGGGATCCCGTCGATCGTCATGTTGACCATGTCACTCATGTGTCACCGTGCGCTTTCGAGGATGGAGGAGGCCGCGTAGGGGAACAGCTCCCGGGCGGGGGTGGTGTACCCCGCCTCAAACTCGGGGCGGAACCGTTTGATGGCGGACAGGATCGGGGTGGCGGCGGCGTCGCCCAGGGCGCAGAAGGAGCGTCCGGCGATGTTGTTGGCGATCGACTCCAGCTTCTCCACGTCCCCGGCCTGGCCCTGGCCCGCCTCCAGGCGGGTCATGATCTGGCGCATCCAGTAGGTGCCCTCACGGCAGGGGGTGCACTTGCCGCAGGACTCGTGCTGGTAGAACTCGGTCCAGCGGGCGATCACCCGCACCACCGAGACGGTCTCGTCAAAGACCTGCAGGGCCCGGGTGCCCAGCATGGAGCCGGCCGCGCCCACGGACTCGTAGTCCAGGGGTACGTCCAGCTCCTCGGGGCCGAAGACCGGGGTGGAGGAGCCTCCAGGCACCCAGAACTTGAGCCGGTGGCCCTTGCGGATGCCGCCAGCCAGGTCGATCAGGTCCCGCATGGTGATGCCGAAGGGCGCCTCGAACTGGCCGGGCTGTACCACGTGCCCGGACACGGAGAAGATACCGTGCCCCTTGGACTTCTCGGTGCCCATGGCGCAGTACCAGTCGGACCCGCGCCGCAGGATGCCGGGCAGGGAGGCGATGGTCTCCACGTTGTTGATGACGGTGGGCCGGGCGTAAAGACCCTGCACCGCCGGGAAGGGCGGCTTGAGGCGGGGGTGGCCGCGGCGTCCCTCCAGGGAGTCCAGCAGCGCGGTCTCCTCACCACAGATGTAGGCCCCGGCCCCGGCGTGGGCGGTGATGGTCAGGTCGCCGGTGCCGTCCAGGCCGAAGCCGCCGCGGAGCACGCCGACCTCCTGAGCCTCCCGGATGGCGCCCAGCAGGCGGCGGTAGGCGTGGGCGACCTCGCCGCGCAGGTAGATGAAGGCGTGGTCGCAGCCGATGGCCCGCGAGCAGATCGCCACCCCCTCGATCAGGGCGTGGGGGTTGGCCAGGATGGTGGGGATGTCCTTGCAGGTGCCCGGCTCGGACTCGTCGGCGTTGACCACCAGGTAGCGGGGGCCGCCGTCAGGGGCGGGCAGGAAGGACCACTTCAGGCCGGTGGGGAAGCCTGCGCCGCCGCGGCCGCGCAGGTTGGAGGCCTTGACCAGGTTGAGCACGTCGGCGGGGGCCATGGCCCGGGCCTTGCGCAGGCCGTCGTAGCCGCCGTGCACCCGGTAGGTCTTGAGCTTCCAGGAGTCCTCCTGGTCCCACAGCTCGGTGATGGCGGGCGTGAGCACCCCGGGGGCGGTGAAGGTGGTGTGGGTCTCGCTCACTTCTGCTCCTCCTGGGGCACGGTCCAGCCGTTCTCACGGGCCAGGCGCAGGCCCAGCAGGCTGGGGTCGCCGACGGTCCGGCCCTCGTCCACGCGGCCGTCCTCGAATCCGGCCAGCAGGCGCTCGTTCTCCCGGAAGGTCGGCACGGTGGCGGGACCGCGGGTGGGCTGCACGGGCTCGCCCCGGCGCAGGGCGTCCACCAGGGCGACGGCGGAGGCAGGGGTCTGGTTGTCGAAGAACTCCCAGTTGACCATGACCACGGGGGCGTAGTCGCAGGCGGCGTTGCACTCGATGCGCTCCAGGCTGATCGCGCCGTCCTCGCTGGTCTCCTCGGCCCCCAGGCCGGTGTGGGCACTGACCGCCTCCCACACGGCGTCCCCGCCCATGACCGCGCACAGGGCGTTGGTGCACACGCCCACGTGGTAGCGGCCTACGGGGTGGCGGCGGAACTGGCTGTAGAAGGTGGCCACGGCGCTGACCTCGGAGCGGGTCAGGCCCAGCTGCTCAGCGCAGATGGCGATCCCGGCCGGGGACACGTAGCCGTACACCGACTGCACCAGGTGCAGCATGGGGATCAGGGCGCTGCGCTCGTAGCCCGCCGGGTAGCGGCTCTTGATCTCGTCGATGTCGGCCAGGAGGCGCTCGCGCTCCTCTGGGCTGTAGTCGGGGGTGCTCATCAGCGGTCCACGCCTCCCAGGACGGGGTCGATCGAGGCCACGACCGGCACGAGGTCGGCGATCATGCCGCCGACACCCATGATGGCCACGGACTGCAGGTTGGAGTAGGAGGGGTCCCGGAAGTGGACCCGGTAGGGGCGGGTGCCGCCGTCGGAGACGGCGTGGACCATGGCCACGCCCTTGGCGTGCTCAACGGTCTGGGAGACCTGCCCGGCGGGCACCTTGAAGCCCTGGGTGACCAGCTTGAAGTGGTGGATCAGGGACTCCATGGAGGTGCCCATGATCTCGCGCACGTGCTCGGCGGACTGGCCCTGGCCGTCGGTGGCGATCGCCATCTGGGCGGGCCAGGCGATGGTGGGGTCAGCCACCATGTGCCGGTTGCTGGGGTCCTCCCCGCGGGCCTCGATCTGGTCCAGGCGCTCCAGGCACTGGGAGACGATCTTCAGGGACTGGTAGCACTCGTCAAAGCGGACCTGCTGGCGGGTGTAGCAGTCGGAGTGGTCGTAGACCGGCACGTCGAAGTCGTAGGTCTCGTAGCCGCAGTAGGGGCGCATCTTGCGCATGTCCAGGGGGTAGCCCGCCGCGCGCACGCAGGGGCCGGTCAGGCCCAGGGACAGGGCGGCGGCCAGGGAGATCTCCCCGGTGCCCATGAACCGGGCCTTGAGGATGGGGTTCTCCTGCAGCAGCGCCTCGAGCTCGCCGATGTCGTTCTTGATCTTGGGCATGACCGAGCGGATGAACTCGACCGTGCCCTCAGGGATGTCCTGGGCCAGGCCGCCGGGGCGGATGTAGGCGTGGTTCATGCGCAGGCCGGAGACCATCTCGAAGACCCGCAGGATGTTCTCGCGGCAGCGCAGGCCGATGGTCAGCAGGGTGGTGCCGCCGAGCTCGTTGCCACCGGAGCCGATGGCCACCATGTGGGAGGAGATGCGGTTGAGCTCCATGAGCAGCACGCGCACCACGGAGACCTTCTCCGGGACGTCCTCGGTAATGCCTAGCAGCTTCTCCACGGCCAGGGCGTAGGCGACCTCCTGGAAGAAGGGGGCCACGTAGTCCATCCGGGTGATGAAGGTCTCCCCCTGCACCCAGGTGCGGTACTCCATGTTCTTCTCGATACCGGTGTGCAGGAAGCCGGTGCCTACGCGCACGTCGGTGATGCGCTCGCCGTCGATCTCCAGCACCAGGCGCAGCACGCCGTGGGTGGAGGGGTGCACGGGCCCCATGTTGACGACGATACGGTCGTTGAGGAGGCGCTCGGACTCGTCCCGGGCGGCGATGGCGGCGACGACCTCGTCCCAGTCACCGCCGTGGGTGGTGAACTCGGGCGCGCCCTCGGTGAAGGCGTCGGTGGCAGGGCCGGCCGCGGCGAAGGAAGTGGCGTTGGCGCTCATCAGCGGTAGGACCTCCGGATGTCGGCGGGCGGGGTGGTGGTGCCCTTGTAGTCCACGGGCACGCCTCCCAGGGGGTAGTCCTTGCGCTGGGGGTGGCCCACCCAGTCGTCAGGCATGGCTGAGCGGGTCAGGTTGGGGTGGCCGTCGAAGATGATGCCCATCAGGTCCCAGGTCTCGCGCTCGTGCCAGTCGTCGCCGGGGTACACCGAGACGATGGAGGGCACGTGCGGGTCGGACTCGGGGCAGGTGACCTCCACCCGCAGGAAGCGGGCCCCGTGGGTGAGGCTGAGGAAGGCGAAGCAGGCGTGCAGCTCCCGGCCGGTCATCTCCGGGTAGTGGACGCCGTTTACGCCCAGGCACAGCTCGAAGCGCAGGTCCTGGTCGTCGCGCAGGTGGCGCACCACAGGCAGCAGGTGCTCGCGGGCCACGAAGATGGTCAGCTCGTCGTGCTCGATCACGACCTTCTCCAGCACCTGGGCGGGGTCCAGGCCCTCGGCCTGCAGGTCCTCGATCAGGGCGTCCACGGTCTCGTCGAACCAGGAGCCGTAGGGCCGGGAGGCGGCGGGGGCCAGGGTGACCACGGTGCTGTGGCCGCCGTAGCCGCTGGTGTCCCCGGCGTCGGCGGAGCCGAACTGGCCGCTGTGGCGGGAGACGACCTCCAGCCGCAGCTCGGGCCGCACGGGGGTACCGGCGACCTCAGGGACCGCCTGGGCTGCTGGGGCCGGCGCCTCAGGGTCCGGCGCGGCAGGGGTGTTCTGGCTCATGTGAGCAGGCCCTTCATCTCGGAGGTGGGGGTGGCGGCCAGGGCGGCGGCCTCGACGGCGCGGGCGATCTCCTCACGGTGGCCGAAGATGGTCTTGTGGCGCTCGATCTGGCGGGTCAGCTCCAGCATGGCGTTGATGAGCATCTCCGGGCGGGGCGGGCAGCCCGGCAGGTAGATGTCCACCGGCACGATGTGGTCGCAGCCCTGCACGACGGCGTAGTTGTTGAACATGCCCCCGGAGGAGGCGCAGGCACCCATGGAGATGACCCACTTGGGCTCGGGCATGGCGTCGTAGACGTTGCGCACCACGGGCGCCATCTTGTGGGAGACGCGCCCGGAGACGAGCATGACGTCGGCGTGCCGGGGCGAGGCACGGAACACCTCCCAGCCGAAGCGGGACAGGTCGAAGCGGGGGGCGGCGGTGGCCATCATCTCGATGGCGCAGCAGGCCAGGCCCATGGTCACCGGCCAGATGGAGCGCGCCTGGGCCAGGGCGAGGAGCTTCTCCGTGCTGGCCAGCAGGAAGCCCGGGGACTCTACCTGGGCGGCTGCCTCCGCCCAGGGGTCGTCCTGCTTGGACGGGATGGAGAGCATCTTCTTGTCGTACTCACGGTTGCGCATTGCTGCCTCGTCTCTGTGTCAGTCCCGGCCCGGCTCAGTCCCAGTCCAGCCCGCCGCGGCGCCACTCCAGGACGTAGGGCACGGTGATGATGGCGACGAAGACCAGGGCCGCGACCAGGCCGAAGACCCCCAGGGTGTGGAAGGCGGTGGCCCACGGGTAGAGGAACACGACCTCGACGTCGAAGATGATGAAGGTCATGCCCACCAGGTAGAAGGAGATCGGGAAGCGCCCGTGCTCGACGTTGGTGGGGGTGGGGTCGATGCCGCACTCGTAGTTGGCCACCATGACCTTGTTGGCCTGCTTGGGGCGGCGCGGGGTGACGATCGCGGACATGACCAGGCCGCCCGCGGCCACCACAAAGGCTGCTGCCGCCATGATGAGCAGGGAGAAATACGGGTTCATGCTGCCGTCACCGTCCTCGTGGGGGTATGGAGCTGGGCGGCGGGGGGCGACGGCACCTGGGCGACCAGCATGTTGCCCCTTTCGCTCGGCTCAGACAGGGCCACGCTCCTGCACACGGCCCTAAGTCCCTCCACACAGGAGGGCTCCGGGCGACTCTAGCCAGTCCTGGCCACCCCTCGGACCTGACCCGCCATCTTCCGGCTTTTTGGCTCAGCCGCAACAGTTCCCGGAGCTGACAGGCCAGGCAGGCCTCAGTCCGGGAGAATAATTTACGAACGCCTGTCATGTCGTAATTATTTGGCTGGCCGCCTGCGACCCCGCTGCACCAGGGACCGAGGTCCCGTTTCCGCTGGTGTCCGCTTCCGTCTGCGCACCTGCGATGATTGCCCCATGAGCCGTGCCACCCTTGCCAAGGACCCCCGTGAGGTCGCCGGGATGTTCGACGCCGTCGCCCGCCGCTACGACGTCACCAATGACGTGATGACCCTGTTCCAGGTGCATATGTGGCGCAATGTCACCCGCCGCGCCGTGGCCGCCAGGCCGGGCATGACGGTCCTGGACCTGGCGGCCGGCACCGGCACCTCCAGCGCGGGCTACGCCGCCGACGGCGCCGAGGTGGTGGCCTGCGACTTCTCCACCGGGATGCTGGCCGAGGGGCAGCGCCGCCACCCGCATATCGGCTTCGTGGCCGGTGACGCCACCGCCCTGCCCTTCGCGGACGAGAGCTTCGACGTCGTGACGATCTCCTACGGGCTGCGCAACGTGCAGGGGACCGTGCAGGCCCTGCGTGAGATGCTGCGGGTCACCAAGCGCGGCGGCCGGATCGTGATCGCCGAGTTCTCCACCCCGGTGAGCCCCTGGTTCCGCCGCCTGTACTCCTTCTACCTGGACACGGCCCTGCCTGCCGCCGGGCGCCTGGTCTCCTCCAACGCGGACGCCTACGACTACCTGGGCGAGTCGATCCTGGCCTGGCCGGACCAGGAGGCCCTGGCACGTCTGATGCAGGAGGCGGGCTGGCGGGCCGTGGGATACAAGAACCTCTCGGGCGGCATCGTGGCCGTGCACCGGGGCACCAAGGTCTTCCCCCGCAGCTGAGTCCCGCGCATGACCCTGTCACTGAGCGCCAGCGCCGCCCTGGCCGCCCCGCCGCGCCTGCAGGTGCGCACCCAACCGCTGGACACCTCCCGGCTGCCTGGCGGCCCGCAGGCCCCGGACCTGCTGGCGCTGCTGGCTGGCCGGGACGACGTCGTCTCCTGGGTGCGGGAGGGCCGCGGCCTGGTCGGGCTGGGGCGGGCCCTGGAGCTGCGGGCTGACGGCGAGGCAAGGATCGAGGAGCTGCGGGCCGCCTGGCGGGCCACGGTCTACGCCTCCTGGTGGGCGGACCCCCTGGTGCGGCCGGGCACCGGCCCGGTGGCGGTGGGGGCCGTCGCCTTCTCCCCCACCTCCGCTGACACCTCCGTGCTGGTGGTGCCGGAGCTGCTGGTGGGCCTGGACGAGCAGGGGGCCTGGCTCACCCACGCCCAGGTGCTCGCTCCTGATGCGCAGACGACGCCGTCCCCACAGCTGCCGCTGGAGGACCTGCTGGCTGGCTTGAGCCTCTCCCCCACCCCGCTGCCAGGGCCCGTGGGGGCCGTGACCGCCCCGGGAGCCCAGGCAGAGACCGCCTGGATGGGCAGCGTGGAGCGGGCCCGGGCGGCGCTGCGGCGCGGCGACCTGGCCAAGGTGGTGCTGGCCCGGGACGTCACCGCGGTGCCCCGACGGCGCGGGCACACCGGGGACCTGCTGCGGCGTCTGGCGGCGGCCTACCCGTCCTGCTGGACCTTTGCCGCCGACGGCATGGTCGGGGCCTCCCCGGAGCTGCTGGTGCGACTGCGGGAGCGGAGGCTCACCAGCCGGGTGCTGGCCGGGACCGCCCGCCGTCACGGCGGCACCCCCCAGGAGCGGGAGGCGGAGGCGGCAGCGCTGGCCCGCTGGCTGGCGGCCTCCAGCAAGAACAACCGGGAGCACGCGCTGGCCCGGGCCTCCGCCCTGGAGGCGCTGGAGCCCCTGTGCTCGGTGGTGGAGTGCCCGGAGCGCTTCGTGCTGCCCCTGCCCAACGTGCTGCACCTGGCCAGCGACATCACCGGCGTGGTGGCGGGAGACACCGGGGCCCTGTCCCTGGTGGGCGCCCTGCACCCCACAGCCGCCGTCTGCGGCACCCCCCGGCGGGAGGCCGCGGCCCTGATAGAGGAGCTGGAGGGCATGGACCGAGGCCGTTACGCCGGGCCGGTGGGCTGGGTGGACTGGCGGGGCGAGGGCGAGTGGTGCATCGCCCTGCGCAGCGCCCAGCTGGCCGGGGACGGCCACGGCGGCCTGTCACCACAGCTGCCCCTGCGGGTCTTCGGGGGCGGGGGGATCATGCCGGACTCCGAGCCCGCCGACGAGCTGGCCGAGACCAGGGCCAAGATGCGCCCGGTGCTGGAGGCCCTGGGGGTCAGCGCCTGAGGCCACCAGCCCGGACGGCGCGGCCCTTAACAGCGGCTGACGGCGACCACCCGGCGCATAGCCTAAGCAAGAAGCTGGTACGCCCCCGCGGGGACTGAGAGCAGCCGGGCGGGGTGCGGTGCGTACTGTCCGGCGCACCTGGCCTGCCCCACCCCAGCGGCACCGACCTCCAGCAGCCCTAACCGGCCCTGGCAGCTGCGCTAGGAACGGCCGAACGGCCCGGGCTGCGCCGGAGCAGTCCCAGAGCTGGGCGCCGTCAGGAGTCGGCCCGCTCCGCCAGGTTCACCTGGACCTCCTCACGCTTGCCGCCCCGGATCACGGTGAGGGTGGCCTGGTCGCCGGAGGAGTACTGGCGCACGAAGCCGGTGAGCGCCACGGACTGGCTGGTGGGCTTGCCGTCGATCGCGATCAGCACGTCCTGGGGGCGCAGGCCGGCTTTCTCCGCCGGTGATCCGGGTTCCACCGTCTGCACCTCCGCACCGACGCGGGTGACACCGTCGGCGGAGGCGGCGGCGTCCTTGAGAGTGACCCCCAGGTAGGCGTGGGTGGCCTTGCCGGTGGCGATGATCTGGTCGGCTACCTTCTTGGCGAGCTTCGCGGGGATCGCGAAACCGATGCCGATGGAGCCGTTGGAGCTCTTGGAGGCAGTGGCGATCGAGGAGTTGATGCCGATCACCAGCCCGTGCTCGTCAAAGAGCGGGCCCCCGGAGTTGCCCGGGTTGATGGCGGCGTCCACCTGGATGGCGTTGGTCACCACCTGGCTGGTGGACCGGCCCTCGCCCCCCACCAGGCCGCCGAGGAGATCGCCTAGGCCGCCGGGGTCCTGCTGGCCGCCCTGTCCCTCGGAGTCCTCCTCCTGGGTGGTGATGACTGGCCGGTTGAGCGCGGAGATGATGCCGGTGGTGACGGTGGAGGACAGTCCCAGCGGGTTGCCGATCGCCATGACGCCCTGGCCGATCGCCAGGGACTCGGAGTCACCGACGGTAGCCACCACCAGGTCCTTGGGCGGGTTGACCAGCTCGATGACCGCCAGGTCGGTGGCCGGGTCGGTGCCGGTGAGCCTGGCCTCGTAGATCCGCCCGTCGGCCAGGGTCACCTGGATCTGCTTGGCTCCCTGCACCACGTGGTTGTTGGTGATGATGTGGCCGCTGGCGTCGTAGATGACGCCGGAGCCCTGGGAGGTGCCGTCGTTGAGGGCCACCGCGATGGCTACGACGGCGTTGCCCACCGCCGCGGACACGGCCTGCCAGTCAGCCGCCTGGGTGGTGCTGTCCACGGTCTGGGTGGTGCCGCCCTGCATCGGGCTGGGCAGGGCTGACACGGCAGGGGCACTGCTGGCGGGCCTGTCCAGGTAGCGGGTGGCGACGACGGTGCCTCCGGAGGCGAGCAGCGCCGTCACCACGGTGGCACTCACCAGGGCGCCCCAGCCCGGGCCCCGCCGACGGTAGGCAGTACGGGAGGGAGCCGCCTCCATGGGCTCGTATACGGCCGCGGCGAAGGAGCCGGGGGCCGGGGCGGTGGGGGCGGGGGACGGGGTGCTGCGCTCAAAGCTGTAGCCCGCGGGCGTGCTGGGCGCGCTGGTGTAGGTGCTGCCGGAGAGTGCAGAACCACCGGAGGCCGGGGCGGTGGGGGCGGGGGACGGGGTGCTGCGCTCAAAGTTGTAGCCCGCGGGCGTGCTGGGCGCGCTGGTGTAGGTGCTGCCGGAGAGTGCAGAACCACCGGGGGCCGGGGCGGCGGGGCCGGGGGACGGGGTGCTGCGCTCAAAGCTGTAGCCCGCGGGCGTACTGGGCGCGCTGGTGTAGGTGCTGCCGGAGAGCGTGGAGCCGCTGTTCGTCTCCGCGCGGGGAGGCTCCTGCGCATAGGGGTAGAAAGAGCGCTCCGGACCGGGAGCCCGGTGGGAGGTGGGGCGGACACGGGGAGCGACCGGGGGCGCGGGGGCCTCGGGAGCGGAAGCGGATACGGGTCCCGGACGGTAGGTGCGCGGGTCGGTCCAGGAGCTGCTGGTGCGAGGAGTCTCGCCGTCGGGGTCCGGTCCGCCAGTGATCTCGTCGTAGATGCTCATGTTCCTTCTTCCGGGTGGTCTTCCCGTAGCCTAGATATAAGGACAGCCAACGTGTTCCATCTGGGGCGTTGCCCAAGCCTGTCTGGAACTTACCTGTGAACCGCCCGTAACCCCCAGTGTCCCCACTCACAATCCCCACCCCCAGCCCCGCGAGACCGGGACATCGGTACCGCGAGACCGGGACATATGGACCGCGAGACCGGCAAGGGTGGCCTTAGTTGTGGATAACTCGCGGCTGGTGGGCCTGCGCCAGCTGCTCGACGACGGCGCAGCTTGTTGGGCGTGCTGCAGGCGGGAAGGCACGGGTCGGCTGGGGCCGGGTTTGACGGCAGGGCAGGTGAAGGCCCGCGCACAGGCAAACGGGCGGCCTACACCGGCTACCTCGTGAGAGCCCAGGGGGAAGGAGAACCTCCCACCTGCCACCTCTTGGGAGAGCGACAGTAAAGGGACCTTCCATGCTGGTCACAGCACGGACGCACACAGTAGGTGGTGAAGCCGCGGGAGGATTCAAAGGCGCACTCTGCCAGCTCCAGCCCTGAGGTCCGGCTCTTGGACCGGGAGAATCGAGAAGGTCCTGAGCAACGGGGCCTCTGCCAGGGGCTCTAGTGCTAGGGGATGTTGTACTGGGCGGACTGGAGGCTGGTTGCGCACTCTGGTACAGGTGCCGCAGCAGCACCAGGGGCAGTTCTTGGGTGGGCTGGAGGCTGGTTGCACACATGGCGCGGAGCACCCCACCGAACGAAACAGGGTTCTCCCCTGCAATCACAAGCAACACCCGTAAACATGCTCCGGCCTGGCAGCTTCGCCCACCCCGACTAAATGTGCAATGACTCGGCCGTTGCACACCTCACGCTGTCCTCCCCACCACCTGGGCGCCGGAAACGTTGAAATCCCAGCACCAGCCTGGTTCCCATGTGTGCCAAAGCCCCCAAGGCACCAAGGGCCCACGAGCCTCCCAAGCCGCAGGCTCCAGCGCGAAACCCAAGCCGCCAAAGGCTCGGCGTGACCCAGCAGCGGGTGCTGAAGGACATCCAACGCCCCCTGGGCTCCACCCGCACGCCGGGACACCTCCCTTCGCCTCCAGTTGTGCATTTCGGCGCGAGTGGTGCCGGATTACCGCACCACTCGCGCCGAAATGCACAAGTCAGGGTGGGGGTGGGCACGCCCCGTCACACCCAGGTCACCCCGCTAGAGACGGATGTACAGGAGGCTGAGCCCCTCGATCGGGCGGGATAGCAGCTCTCGCAGCTCCTCGGTCGTGGCGGGCTGGTGGACGACGGCGCCCAGGGCCCGCCCCAGGGCGGCAATGTCCGTGGCCTGCGGGGTGGTGAAGCAGCGGGCGAAGTCCGCCGCGGGCGTGACGGCCGGGTACTCCAGGCTGGAGAAGATAGCGCCCCCGGCGTCGTCCAGCACCACCACCTGCAGGTCTACCTGCTGCTCCAGCACGCCGCGGTTCAGGCTCATGGCGTCGTGCAGGAAGCTGAGGTCGCCCAGGAGCACGCGCACCGGCCCCCCACTGGCCACGGCGACGCCGACGGCGGTGGCCAGGGTGCCGTCTATCCCGGCCAGACCCCGGTTGGCCAGGGGGTGCGGCGCCACCCCTGCCGGGGGCACGGCCAGGCGGTCCAGGCGGCGGATGGTCATGGAGGACCCCAGCACCAGCCGGGGGCGGGGGGCGTCGCCGGGGGCGGTGAGGTCGGCGCAGGCGGCGTCCCACACGGCGGTGGCGACGGCGTCGGCGCTCAGGCGGCTTGCGGCAGGCGGTTCGGGCAGCGGGGGCAGCTCTGCGACGGCCTGCTGCCAGCTGGGGAGCCAGTCGGCGGGGGCGGGGCCCAGCCCCAGGGCGGCGGCGACCTGGGCGGCCCCGGCCTGGGCGGCGTCGGTTGGCGGCTGGTGGCCTGACAGGAGGGCGGTGGGCAGGACGCGGCTGGCGGTCCCGGCGACGTCGGTCCAGCGGGCGGTGCTGGTGACGACGTCGATGGGCAGGTCGTTGCGGGCGAGCAGAGCGCTGACGGGGCGGGTGAGGCTGGGGTGGCCGAAGACCACCAGGTGCTCGGCCTGCGCGGCCAGGGCGGCCCCGGACGCATGGTTGAGGAGCTCGGCGTAGCGGGTCAGGGCGTTGGCGCCTGCGCGGGCCCCGGAGCTCGGTTCAGCCAGGAGCGGCCAGCCCAGGTGCTCGGCCAGGGCGCGGGCGTGGGTCCCGGTGGCGTCGACGCTGTCTCCGGCGATCACGAGGCCGCGCCTGGGGGCGCCGTCAGGCGGGGTGGGATGGGCAGGGTGACGCGAGGCAGCCAGGCCGGGGCACGACGGCACCAGCGGGACGGGGGCGGGGGTGGGATGGGGCGGGACATCCGGGCCGGGGCACGACGGCATCAGCGGTCCGGGAACCGTGGCAGCGCTAGCCGCCAGGGCCTGTGCGGGCTGCTGACTGTGAGCTAGCCCAGTCACGGCGGAGGCGGGAACGCGCCCGTCGGCGTCGGGGGCGGGAACAGGGGCGGGCGCGCCCACGGCGGAGGCGGGAGCACGGCCACCGGCGTCGGGGGTGGGGGCCAGGGGCGGGCGGAAGCGGATGTTGACCTGGGCGGGGCCGGGGTCGTTGCTGAGGGTGCCGCAGGCGGCGGCGAGGGCACGGTGTACCTGTCCGGCCAGGGCGCGGCTGCCTGCTTGGGGGCCGAGGTCCTGGAGGAGGTCGGCGGGCAGGTCCACGTGGGCGCGTAGGGCGTCGCCGAAGATGCGGGTCTGCTCGGTGGTCTGGTTGGCGCCGGTGCCCACGAGCTCGTGGGGCCGGTCGGCGCTGATGACGAGCAGGGGGATCCCGGCGGCGTCGGCCTCGGCCACGGCTGGGTGGAGGTTGGCGACGGCGGTGCCGGAGGTGGTGACGACGGCGGCGGCGCGGCGGCGGTTGTGCTGGAGCTCGGCGCGGGCCATGCCCAGGGCGGTGAAGGCGGCGCTGCGCTCGTCCAGCACGACACGCAGGCGGAGGCGCCCGGCGGCCTCGGCGGCCAGGAGCGCTGGTACGAGGGGGGCGGAGCGGGAGCCAGGGGCAAGAACGACGTGGCGCACCCCCTGGTCCACGAGCCCCTGGACGAGCGCCTGGGCGGCCTGGACCGACGGCGGCTGCGGAGCCTGCGGGCCAGGCGCAGCAGCGGGGGCGGGCACGGCGCCAGAAGACGGCGGCTGCGGAGCCTGCGGGCCAGGCGCGGCAGCGGGGGCGGGCACGGCGCCAGAAGACGGCGGCTGCGGAGCCTGCGGGCCAGGCGCAGCAGGGGCGGGCACGGCGTCGGCTGCTGGCCGGGGGCTGCTGGGGGCTGCTTCCGGGCTGGCGTTGCTGGCACAGCTGGCCGGGCTGCTCGGGCTGCTCATCGGCCTGCCTTGTCCAGCTTGTCCAGGCGGGTGCGCAGGGCGTCGAGGATGTGCCCCAGGCGGGTCTGCCAGCGGGTGGTGACTTCTGCGTCCGCCAGGACCGCGGGCAGCAGGTTGCGGGAGACCCGTAGGCGGCGCAGGGGCAGGACGCCGTCCTTGGCGGTGAGGCTGGGGACGGCCACGTCCTGGCGCAGCAGGCTGATGGTGCCCAGGCCGCAGGCGTGGTCGAGCCGGGGCAGGGCGGTGGCCAGCTGCAGGCCCGCGTGCAGCCCGACGCTGGTGTCCAGGGCGGAGGAGACGACCACGGGCAGCCCGAGCTGTTCGGCCAGGCGCAGGGCGGCGTTGACCCCGCCTAGCGGGGCGGTCTTGAGGACGGCGACGTCGGCGGCCTCCTGGCGGACCACCTCCAGGGGGTCGGGGGCGAGACGGATGGACTCGTCGGCGGCGATGGGTACGTCGGTCTCGCGGCGCAGGCGGGCCAGGTCCGCGGTGGCACGGCAGGGCTGCTCCACGTACTCCAGGCCCCCGGCCGCCTGGTCCATGAGGGGCAGGCAGGTGCGGGCGGTCTCCAGGTCCCAGGCTCCGTTGACGTCTATGCGTATGGCGCCGCCTGTTCCGAGGGCGGCGCGCACGGCCTCCAGCCGGGCCAGGTCGTCCCGCAGGGCGGACTGGCTGCCGGCGACCTTGACCTTCACGGTGGTGCAGCCGCTCTGCTGCACCAGGGCGTGCGCGGCCACGGCGTCGATCTCGGGGACGGTGAGGTTCACCTGGATCGCGTGACGGCGGGGCTCGGGCAGGGGCTGGCCGTCCATGGAGCGTCCTTGGGCCTGTTCCAGGGCGGAGGCGAGCCAGGGGGCGGAGGCGGCGGCGCCGTAGTCCCAGAAGGGGGCGGCCTCGCCCCAGCCTGCGGGACCGTGGAGGAGGAGCCCGTCGCGGCGCAGCAGCCCGCGGAAGCGGGTGCGCAGGGGGATGTCGTATACGACGGCGCGGTCGATTCCGGTGAGCAGGCCGAGCCGGTCCTGGGCGCGCAGGGGCTCCAGGTCCAGCTCTCCGGGGGTGACTGAGTCTGGGGGCAGCAGGGCGTGCCTTCCGGGTTTCCTCTCAGTCATGGGCTCAGGATAGCCAGGACGGCGGCCCGTGCCAGTCCGGGCTGCGAGCCCCTGGTACCACCGCCGTCACGGGCCTGGTGGTGTGGGCGAGGCCCCTGCCTGGCCCGCCGTCCGGGTGCCCGCTCCCCCGACCCGCCCCTTACCCTGGGCCTATGACCGCCTACCCCCTGCCCAGCCGCGTCTCTGCAATCTTTGACCCGACCCGTTGGCGGGAGGTGGAGGGCTTCCCCAACCGCTCCCCGCAGCCTGGCGGACTGACTGACGTGACCTACCACCGGGGCTGTGAGCGGGACGCCTCCGGCCAGTGGCTGCGTGACCTGCCGGTGGTGCGGGTGGCCCTGGACCGCCCCGAGCTGCGCAACGCCTTCCGTCCGCACACGGTTGACGAGCTCTACCGGGTGCTGGACCACGCGCGCATGAGCGGGGACGTGGGCGCCGTCGTCCTGACCGGCAACGGCCCCTCCCCCAAGGACGGCGGCTGGGGCTTCTGCTCGGGCGGGGACCAGCGCATCCGGGGCCGCGACGGCTACCACTATGAGGGCGCTCCCGGCCAGGCCCCGGCGGACCTGCCGCAGGCGGAGGACCACGACGCCGAGGTCGCGGCCCGGCGTTCCCGGATCGACGCCGCCCGCGCGGGCAGGCTGCACATCCTGGAGGTGCAGCGGCTCATCCGCACCATGCCCAAGGTGGTTATCGCCGCGGTCAGTGGCTGGGCGGCGGGCGGCGGGCACTCCTTGAACGTGGTGTGCGACCTGTCGCTGGCCAGCCTGGAGCACGCTCGCTTCAAGCAGACTGACGCGAATGTGGGCAGCTTTGACGCGGGCTACGGCTCGGCCCTGCTGGCCCGCCAGGTGGGTGACAAGCGGGCGCGGGAGATCTTCTTCCTGGCCCGCACCTATGACGCCGCTACCGCTGAGCGCTGGGGGGTGGTCAACGAGGCGGTGCCGCACGCCGAGCTGGAGGAGCGAGCCCTGGATTGGGCGGCCACGGTAATCTCCAAGTCCCCCCAGGCGATCCGCATGCTCAAGCTGGCCTTCAACCTGGCTGACGACGGCCTGGCGGGACAGCAGGTCTTTGCCGGGGAGGCCACCCGCCTGGCCTACATGACTGACGAGGCGGTGGAGGGCAGGGACGCCTTCCTGCAGCGCCGCGAGCCGGACTGGTCACCTTTCCCCTACTACTTCTGACCTGGCCGCGGCACAAGGATCAGCGAAAACGCCTCCAGGGTGAACGGCTGTTGGTAGCCTGTGCAGGTCATATAGGCCTTTTCCCTGGAGGCTCCTGCCAGCAGAACAACTTTTGATACAGGCTTGTTTGGGCCGACCGCGAGGGTGCTTGGCACAGACGATGCTTCTATAAAACAGTTTAACGAGACCGAAGCGAGACTCAATGGCTTCCTTAAAGACACCGACATGCCCCAGTGGGCTGCCAACGAGACTGACTTTAATGACGGCTTGAGGGTAGGACGTGAGGAAGGCGGCAAGTAAAACTGGCGCACCGATTCACGCTAACAGCAAGGAGGGTTGCTCTTGAAGCGTGTTTCCGTGAAGGCGCTCACCAAGCAGTTGGGGGCTCTGCGTTCCTGGTGGCGGACCAGGACCGGCCGGCAGAAGACCGTGGTCCTGCTGGTGGCTGCCTTGACCGTCACCTCCTCCTTCCTGGGCTGGCGGGTCTACCAGCTCACCCGCCCCGAACCAGAGCTCCTGTGCAAGCACCTGCCCACCGCCGAGCTGGTACCCATAGTCGGCTACCAACCCAGACAAAACAGACCACCCTTCGAAGAGCAGGATATCTACAGCTGCACGGTCAAGAGCCCGGACCCCGATCTGCCCGCCCAGGCCACCAGCCTGCTGTGGGAGTCCGGCACACGCTCAGACCTCAGCGCCGTCTACCCCTCCAAGGAGAAACTGATCCAGCTCGCCGCCAAGGACCCCAACGCCCGGATCGAGACCGAGGTCCCCGGACACCCCGAAGCCTTCCTGTTCTTCGACACCGGCGCCTCTTGCGCGTACTGGGTCAACCAGACCCACGCGGTACGCGCCTGCGCCCGCACAGACAGCAGGGCCACCCCCGACCAGCGCGAGCACCTGCTAAACCAGCTACGCACCCTCATACTCGCCCACGCCACCAAGTACCTCCCCAACCAACCCACCCCCACACCAACCCGCTAAACCACCAAGAAAAAACGCAGAACCCCTCACTGCAAATCTATCTATCTGCCACCAGGCAGCACTTCACCCATATACAGGGCCGCCACCAGGAGCAGCAGCTCCGCCGTCGCCGCCCCGGGCCCCGCACCACTCGGGCCGCCTCCGAGGGCACCGCCGCCTACCATGCGCTGCTGGCCGACCTGGCTCCGCCCGACCTGGTCACCACCGACGGCGCCGCAGGCGCGCTCAAGGCCATCACCACCTGGCCCCACACCCCCGTCCAACGCTGCCTGGTACACGCCCACCGCCACACCGCGCGACCTGACCCGCCACCCCAAGACCACACCCGGCCAGACCCTGCCAGACCTGTCACACGAGCTGCTGACCATCTCCCACCCAGCACTCCAACCACCGACCAGGCCACCACCCGGTTGACAACCCTCAACGGCTACGGCCAGCAGTACAAGCACTGGCTGGGCCAGCGCACCACCGCCACCCAGGACCCCACGACCACCTCCCTGACACGGCGCACACAGTGGTACACCAACCCTCGGGCGCACCGCGCCTACCGGCGGCTAGAACGCCTGGCCCGCTTGGCAGGCCCCTGCGGCCCACGCGCCGCAGGGGCCTGTGGCCCTGGCCGCCCCTGGTGGGCTGGGTGCGTGTGTGGGTAGGGGGTTGGTGACCCTGTGGCCCCGGCTGCCCCTGGTGGGCTGGGCAGCGCGGGAGCTGTCACTGGCGGAGGGCTAGAAGCCCTGGCACCGACCGCTGAACCTTCAACCACCACGGAATCAAGCCAAAAGCTCCCCCACCCCAGAACCAGGGAAGTGCTCTAAGCCTCCACCAGTGACAAAACGCGCCCACCCAGGCACCACAAGACCCACCAGACCAAGACAGGCGCCACAAAATGCCCCCGGGACAGCCCACGCCCACCCGCCCCAGCCAACACCGGACCGCACGACCCCACCAACCCCCACCACACACATTCACACCAATAATCCCCAGCTGACTGAGCCACCGGGCCGCTGCCGTCACCCCGGGTCGCCACACCACCCGGCCCGTCCACCACCACGGCCCGCCGCGCCACCTGACAGCACCCACCGCGCCCCGGGCCTGACCGTGCCCGGGCAGAGGCCTCAGGCCGGACGCCTCATGCCTGGCTGTCTGCGGTGGGCTGCTCCTGGGGCTGCCGGGTGGTGGTGCCGTCGGCGTTCACGTCAAAGGTCACCAGGACCTCCCCGGTGGGCTGGGTGGAGCCGCCCTCGGGCTCCAGGGTGATGAGTACCTGCTCCCCCTCCTGCGGCATGAGGTCCAGGAAGGTGAAGCCGTTACCCTGCTGCGGGTCGTACAGGCCCAGGGAGGTGGTCTGCCCGTCCTTGCGCAGCCACACCTGCAGGCTGGACCCGGCGGAGTCAGCCATCATCTGGTCGGGCAGGCTGAGTGCCGTCATGCTCATGTCCGGGGACCAGGTGAGCGTGGCGACGTGCCCGTCCGGCATGGTGTCGGTAACGCGGTGGACGTCCTGCGCCTGGTTCAGGTACGCGAAGTGCTCGGTTGGGGCCATCGCGTCCAGGGTGCTCCAGCGCCCGATGCCTACGCCGGTGGCCAGCAAGGCCACGCTCGCCGCCACCCGCAGCGCCGTCCCCAGCCAGCGGCGTCTGGAGGCCAGCTCCACCACCTGCGCTCCGGCAGGCTCCGACGGCGACGGCGCAGCCTGCCTGGTCTCAGGCTGGGCGTCCACCTGCGGCCTGCCCTCAGTCCGGGCGGCCACCTTCAACCTGGGCACGACCTTCAGGTCAGGCTGCGTACCTGGGGCGACCCCTTCCTGCGCCGTCGCCTGGGCCACTGTCTCCTGTGACACAGCCTGGGAAACCTCCTCCAGCAGCCGCACACGCAGCCCCGGCGACGGCTGTACCGGGCGCAAGGAGGCTCCCAGGGCCGCCAGCGTCTCGTCGGCCTCCAGCTGGGCGGCCAGCTCGGCGTCGTCACCGCTTCCAGCCAGGTGCAGCGGGCCGTCTGCCAACGCAGGCTGTCCCACGTCGTAGCCCTTGTCCTCGGTGCTCATAGCTCCACTCCCATGTGCGCGCGTAGCTTCGCGATACCGTCCCGGATGCGGGTCTTGACCGTGCCCAGGGGCACGCCGGTGCGTTCAGCGATCTGCCTGTGTGTGAGTTCTGTGAAATATGCCAGTACCAGGGTGGAGCGGTGCGGTTCCCCCACGGCCCGCAGGGCCTGGCGCACCACCTCTCCCTCCAGGTTGTCCTCCACCTGCTGCACGGTCAGGTCCGTGTCCGGTAGCGAGGGCTGCCAGCGCAGGTCACGCTCCCGCGCGGCCTGGCTGGAACGTACCCGGTCGATGGCACGACGGCGGGTGAGGGTCACCAGCCAGGCCCGCACCGAGCCGCGCGCCGGGTCGTAGGAGTCCGCCCGCCGCCAGAGCTCCAGGAAGACCTCCTGCAGCACCTCCTCGCTCTGGGCCTGGTCCACCAGCACCTGGACCGCCAGGGCCAGGAGCCGGGCCGCCCAGCGGTCGTAGAGCTCGGCGAAGGCCTGCTGGTCCCGGTCCACGACCCGCGCCATCAGGGCGGCGTCGTCAGCTTGCTCGCAGGACGGCTCTAGATGCTGCACCCGCCCATCGTATGCAAGGGGGCTGGTGGCTACCTCACCGGGCACCTGGCGACCACCTTCCGTGAGGCTGGCTGGGGTGCCGCCGGGGCGGCGGCGGGCGGGCCGCGTGGGGCGCACCGTCAGGCAACCGGGACGGCGCGCCCCACGCGGGGACTGTGGTGCCAGGCTGGTCCTGCTGGCCTGCTCGGCAGCAGGCTCAGGCACTGGCTGGCAGGTGGGCATGGCTCATCCGAAGGTGAAGGAGTAGAGCTGGACACCCTCGGGGACCTCGATCTCCAGGATCCCGGAGACCATCTCCTGCTCGTCGACCAGGGCGAGCCCGTTGGGCACCTCGGGCACCTGCATGGAGCCGGACTGGCCGTTGAATGTCCAGCGCAGCTCGCCCTGGCCGGAGGCCACGAGGTTGGCCTGCTTGCCGTGCCAGCTCAGGCGCAGCCTGGCGGGGCCGCCCTCCGGGGTGATGTGCTGCCCCTCGACGTGCCACCGGCCCTGCAGGGCGACGGTGTCCCGCGGCATGGACTCGGGGAACTCGTAGTCGCGGCTGCCCGGGATGATCGGGGCTCCGGCCACGCGGGTCACCCGGTCAGAGCCCAGGTAGGTCTCGGGGCTGCGGTCCCCTAGGACGGTGGGGTCGTCGCTGGTGAAGACCGGCTCGGGCAAACTCGTGCTGGGGTCGGCCTCGCGCAGGAGCGTGCGGATGAGCCTCTCCAGGGTGGCCTCGCCGCCCTCACCGAAGTGCAGCTGGCGCAGCTGGCCCTTGCTGTCGGCCAGGTAGTGGGCGGGCCAGTAGTGGTTGTCGAAGCTCTCCCAGGTGGTCAGGTTGGAGTCGACGGCGACAGGGTAGGTGATACCGAGCTTGTCGGAACCAGCCTTGACGTTGTCAACCTCCTTCTCGAAGGCGTACTCCGGGGAGTGGATGCCGATCACCTGCAGGCCGGAGTCCTTGTAGGTCTCGTGGAGCTTCTGGATGCCGGGCACGGAGCGCTGGCAGTTGATGCAGGAGTAGGCGTAGAAGTCGATCAGGGTGACCTTGCCGGTCTGGTTGGCGTTGGGCAGGGGGGTGCCGTCGGGGGTGTTTAGCCAGGCGATGGGCTCCACGATGTCGGGCAGGTCCCCGCACTCGCCAAGCTCTTCAGCACCGTCCTGGCAGACGGCGGAGGAGTGCAGGAGGCGGTCGGTGGACGCCTGAGCCTCCTTGGTGTAGTCGGGCAGGGCCCGCTGCAGGGCGGCTGGCAGGTCCAGCACCAGGGCTCCGGCCAGGGCGACCATGAGTACCCCGGCGGTGACGCGGACAGCGCGCTGGCGGGTGCGGAAGGCGGCCACGCGAGAGGCCACCTCACGCCCGGCCAGGGCGAAGCCGAGCAGCGGGATAGCGGTGCCCAGGCCGAAGGAGACGGCGAGCACCACCGTGTCCAGGCCGATCTTGCCAGTGGACCCGGCTACGGCGACGGCGGCCAGGACCGGTCCGGCGCAGGGGACGTAGGCGGCGCCGAGCACCAGGCCCAGCAGGAAGCCGTTGGAGGGGCCGCCGCCCCCGACACGGCCGAAACGCTCGAAGGGCCGCTCCAGCACGTGCATCAGCGCGGGGAAGATCATGGCTACACCGATCAGGGCCAGCAGCACGATACCGGCCCAGCGGATGAAGTCCTGGGGCAGGTGCAGCAGGCTGAGGATCGTGGAGCCCAGCAGGGTGAAGAAGGTGAAGGAGACGACCAGTCCGGACACCACCAGGTAGGGGCGCGAGCTGCGGACCCTTCCTGCCGGGGCAGAGCTGGTTGTGACCGTGTCGCGGCCGGAGCCGGAGAGGCTGATCAGGCCGGTGGCGTCCTTGAAACCGAGACCGTTGCCGACGCTGCCCGACGCGGAGGCTGCCTTGGCTGGCTCCTCCCGCTCAGGCTCGGTTACCCCGCCGGATACCAGTATCACCGGCAGCACGGGGAGGATGCACGGCGATATTGCCGTAATCAGCCCCCCTAGCAGACCTATCAGCACCAGGCTGGTCATGAGTTCCTCCTTGGTCGGGAATCGCTTCGTGAGCAGTTCGGCGCAGAGGGCGCAGCGGATTGGTCAGCCGGACAGAAGCGGCTGTGACCATAGCCACAACAGCTTCACCAATCTGCTCCCCGCCTGGCTCCGAATACCTGCCTGAGAGCGCGGAACGGCCGTTGCTCAAGGCTCGACGAGAGGAACACTCATATGCACCGCCTGACCACCACCATCGCCGCCACCGCCCTTTGCGCCGCCTCCGTATTCGGCCTGGCCGCCTGTGGGTCCAGCAAGTCCTCCCCCGAGGAGCCCGTGCCTTACGGTGAGCAGACGACGACGGCGGACGACAAGATGAGTGACGGCAAGGACAAGATGTCCGACGACAAGATGAGCGACGACAAGGGCAGCATGTCCGACGGCAAGGACAAGATGAGCGACGACAAGGACAGCATGTCCGACGGCAAGGACAAGATGAGCGACGACAAGGGCAAGGACGGCAAGTGAGCCGCTGAGCCTGGTCCCGGGAGGAACCAGGCTCTTCCTGCCGCGAACGGTCCCTGGTCCTGCACCAGGGACCGTTTCGTATACGCCAGAGGGGGCCGGGGCTTACGGCCTCCCGCCGGGGGCCGTTCAGGCAGCGGTCAGCAGCGCGAGCGCCAGCCCCACGACGACACCGTAGACCAGCTCGAACAGGCCGGCGTCACGCAGCACGGGGACCAGCGCCCGGCCCTGGGCACCAGCAGCTACAGCGCGGGTGGCCCGCCAGGCGAAGACGCCCAGCACCACCAGCACCAGGAACAGCCACGGTGCCGCCCCCAGGGCGTGACCGCCACCGTCGTGAGTGGCCCGCGCCCAGGCCAGCGCCGCCAGGGCCAGGGGCACCGGGAGGGCCACCAGCGCCATGAAGGCCCGGCGGGCGCGCGCCTCCCCCAGGCGCACCGCCAGGGTGATCTTGCCGTGGGCGGGGTCGGTACGGATGTCCCGCAGGTTGTTGACCATGAGCAGGGAGCAGGCGCTCAGGCCGATGCCGCAGGCCGCCAGCCACAGCCAACCCGGTGCCGCCGCCACCTGCACGTAGGTGGTGCCCACGGTGGCCATGAGGCCGAAGAACAGGAAGACGAAGACCTCCCCCAGCCCGGCGTAGCCGTAAGGGTGGCTGCCTCCGGTGTAGAACCAGGCCGCGGCCACCGCCGCCGCCCCCAGCAGCAGCCACCACCACTGTCCGGACAGGGCCAGCAGCGTCAGCCCCAGCAGCCCGGCCAGGCCGAAGCAGCCGAAGGCAGCGTACTTGACCAGCCTGGGCTCTACCTGACCGGAGGCGGTCAGGCGCAGCGGCCCGGTGCGGTCGTCGTCGGTGCCGCGGATGCCGTCGGAGTAGTCGTTAGCCAGGTTCGAGCCGATCTGCAGGGCCAGGGCCACCCCGGCTGCCAGGAGGCTGCGCAACAGGGAGAAGCCTCCCAGGGCGGCTGCAGCCCCGGCTCCCAGAAGAACCGGGGCCACGGCTGCGGGCAGGGTGCGCAGCCGCACCACCTCAGCCCAGCTGCTGGCCTGCGGCTGGGTGGGAGGGAGGGCCCCTGCGGGACGGGAATGGCTGTTCATGGTTTCCTCTCTGCCCAGGCACCGGGGCGCTGGGAGCCTACCGCAGCCGTGAACCCGGAAGCGGGGCCAGGGACCGCTGAGCGACCCAGGCGGCCAGGGCACGCCGGTCCACCTTGCCAGGCCCACGCAGAGGCAGGTGCTCCACCGTCAGCACCTGCTTGGGAGACTGCGCACCGGGCAGCCGGCTGCGGACCAGCTGGCGCAGCTCCTCGCACCAGTCCTGGTCGGCCAGCACCCCCGGCTCGGGCACGACGACGCCGGTTACCACGCTGCCCCAGCGCTCGTGCGGCACTCCTACCACGCAGGCCTGGGCCACCCCGGGCAGGGAGAGCAGCACCTGCTCCACCACCTCGGGCCGTACCTTGACACCGCCGGTGACGATCAGGTCGTCCACCCGTCCCAGCACCTCCAGGCGAGGCTCCCCGCCTGGACCAGGTACCAGGCGGCCCAGGTCGCTGGTCAGCAGCTCGCGGCGGCCTGCGGCGTCCTGCCGGAAGACGGTGCCGCTCCCGGCCTGGGTGGCGGCGTATCCCTCAGCGAGCACCGGGCCCGCCAGCACCACCCGCCCGACGCCGTCGGACTCCGGGGACTCGATACGCACCTGCACGCCGTCCAGGGGCTGGCCCTCGTACACGCAGCCGCCCCCGGTCTCGGACATGCCGTAGGTGCGCACCACCGGTACCTGCGCGGCCCGGGCCTGCTCCAGCAGGGCGGTACCGGCGGCAGCTCCCCCCACCAGCACCGCACCCAGGCGGGAGAGCTCCTGGCGGGCTCCCGGGTGCTGGAGGGCGTCATAGAGCTGGGTGGGCACCAACGCGGTGTAGACGGGCCGCTCCCCGGCCTGGGCGAGCGCCTGCTCCAGGGCGGCGGCCAAGACCTCCGGGTGGAAGCCGTCGCTGGTGTCTACCACCACCGGCGCCTGCTGGGCCAGGAGTGAGCGCACCAGCACCTGCAGCCCGGCCACGTGGTGGCAGGGCAGTGCCAGTACCCAGGTGCCGGGCCCACCCAACCGCTGGTGCGTGGCCCGGGCGGAGGCCGCAAGCGCACGGGCGCTTACGGCCACCAGGGAGCCGGTGCCGGTCGTGGAGCCGGAGGTACGCAGCAGCAGGTCCGCCTGGGGGAAGGCGGGCGCGTCAGCCAGCCGCTGGGCCAGCTCCTGGCGCACCACCTGAGGGTCCTCGGTGGCGGCCAGGGGCACCAGCAGGGGCGGGTCAGCTCCTGGTCCGGCTGGCAGGTCAGCTCCTGGTCCGGCTGGCAGGTCACCTCGCGGTCCAGCGGGTGGGTCAGCTCGTGGTCCAGCGGGTGGTACCGCGGGCTGATAAGCGGGTGGTCCAGCGGGCGGGTCAGCGCGTGGTCCAGCAGGCGGGTCAGCGCGTGGTCCAGCGGACTGGTCAGCGGGAGGTCCAGCGGGCTGGCCAGCGGGTGGGAGACCAAGGGCAGCCACAGGCCCCACGCCCCCGGCTCCCCGCCACCGCAGACGCTCGAACAGGGCGGCGCGCAGGCGGCTGACGTCCTGGGGCCGGGTGCCGCCAGTAAGGAGGGTTAGGGGGGGCAGTGCGGGCTTGGTCACCTGGACAGGTTGGCACATCTGGACTCCGCTAGGGTGGGGGCATGCGCGTGGCCTTGATCGTCCTTGTGATTGCCTTGACGCTCTACGCCGTCCTGGACTGTGCCCGCACCCCCAGCGAGTCCCTGCCCCAGCCGCTGCCCAAGCCCATGTGGCTGCTGGTCATCATCCTGTTCACGCTGGTGGGTCCGGTAGCCTGGATCATCACCTCCCGGGTAAAGGCCGCGGAGGAGCGGGGCGGGACCGTGGAGCGCAGCGTGTGGTCCTCCACGGAGGGCATCCGCTTCCAGCGTCCGGGCCGCCAGCCCCGGCGTCGTTCCCTGGGGCCCGACGACGATCCCGAGTTCCTGCGCGACCTGGAGCAGGACATCCGCCGCCGCAAGCACCACCCGGAGGATGAGGACGGCCAGCCCGAGCGAGGACCGGAGGGGCCGCAGACGCCCGGCAACTCCTGATCCCAGGCGGGCGCCCAGACGCCCCAGGCTTTCCGGCCAGCCCCCAGCCCCCGGCCCCGGCACCCGGCACCCTGGGAGGCCACCCATGACAGCCCAGCCCAACCAGCCCCGGCCTCGCCCAGGTCCTCGCCTCCACTTGCCCACTTGTGCATTTCGGCGCGAGTGGTGCCGGAATACCGCACCACTCGCGCCGAAATGCACAAGTCGGGGGGAGGGGGGGCAGTACTCGATAGCCAGCCCCGGCCTCGCCCAGCCACCTGCGGTCAGCGGGGCCAGGTGCGGGTGTCCACCTCGTAGCCGTGGGCGGCGGCGTGCACCAGCCAGTCCCCGGGGAGCCAGGAGCGGGCCGTCATCTGCGGGTGCTCCGGCAGGTAGCGCAGGGCCCACAGGACCAGCACCAGCTCGGCCCACTGGGCGCGCAGCTTCCAGCGGGCGGTGCCCTGGCTGTTGGCGGCCGCCATGACGATCTCCCCGGTGGCGCTCAGGGAGCACTCCCGCACGTCGGCGTAGGCCACGGACATGACGCCCTCGGCGGTGCCCAGGTAGATGCCGTGGGTGGAGACGGTCAGGCGGGCGTCGGCCAGGTGGCGCCAGCGGGCCTGCGCGTCAGCCTCAGCGGCCTTCCTGCGCCGGGAGTTCATGTATGCCTGCCCGCCGAAGAAGGCGGCGGTCAGGGCCAGGCCCACCGGCCCCCCCGCCAGGAAGAAGCCGCGTGAGGGGTTGTAGGTGGCGTCCCCGCGCCGGAACATGAGCAGCTCGGCGTCACAGGAGCCCAGCATGACCTCCTCGGGGGCGAAGGCCCGGCGCACCGGGTCCACCACCGGGGAGACGGGGTTGGGACGGGCCCCCAGGGTGACGGCGGTTAGTACCCCGGCGGTGTTCCACCAGATGAAGTCCTGGGCGGTCCAGGGCCGCTGCGGGGTGGGGCGCTGCAGGGGCGCGGGGCCGGGTGCGGCCAGGTCCCGGCTGGTGGCGGGGACCAGCTCGCCGTGGTCCGGGAAGGGCCGGCTGGTCACGTGCCCTGCCCGGGGGCGGTGGCGCCCGGCTCGGTGTGGCTGCTGGCCTGCGGCTGGTCGCCGAGGGGGCCGGTGTCGCGGCCAGGATCGGTACAACAGCCTGTGCTGGCGGCACGGCCGGCGTCACGGCCGGGCCTGGTGTCGCAGCCGGTGTTGACGTCACGTCCAGAGCCGGTACCACAGCCAGTGTTGGCGACGGCGGCGGAGGTGCCTGGCACCATGTCCGCGGCCCGGCGCAGCAGGTCCCCGGCGGGCTCCCAGTACGCCAGTCCCACCAGGGTGCGGTCCTCAAAGGTCAGGGAGGTCAGGGAGGCCAGGGAGCACTGGCGACGGCGGGGGTCGTGGGCCAGGGGGCGGCCCTCCAGGAACAGGCGCAGCACCAAGATGGGCAGCTGGTGGGAGACGAGCAGCGCCTCGTGCCCCTCGGCGGCGGGGATGGCGGCGGCGACGGCGTCGCGCATCCGGTCCACTATCTGCGTGTAGCGCTCACCCCAGCTGGGGCTGAGGGGGTTGCGGTAGAGCGGCCAGTACCGGGGCTGGGCCAGGACCCAGCGGTTGCGGTTGACAGCCACGCCCTCAAAGAGGTTCCCGGCCTCGATCAGCCGAGGGTCGGTGGTGGGGGTCAGGCCGAAGGCGGCGGCGGTGGGGGCCCCGGACTCCTGGGCCCGCTCCAGGGGGGAGGTGATGACGGCGGTGACGTCGTGCCCGGAGTCGTAGAGGGTCTGCGCCACCTGCTCGGCCATCTGCTGTCCCAGGTCGGAGAGGTGGTAGCCGGGCAGGCGCCCGTAGAGGATGCCTTCGGGGTTGTGCACCTCACCGTGACGCATGAGGTGGATGGTCGTGCGCGTCATGGTGTGATTCTGTCACGAGCTCAGGTCCGCGCCGCCTAGCTGCTCTCAGAGATCGTGGAACAGCCTCCGCGGGACGCCTGCGTCTCCTATGGTGGGGCCATGACTACGCGCAGCGCCTGGGGCCTGGGACTGGCCACCGTGACCGATGACGGCAACACCTTGGACGTGTGGTACCCCCGGCCGGTGCTGGGTGAGGAGCCGGAGGACGGCCAGGCGGACCTGCGGGCGACCCTGTCCGCCATGGAGCGCCGTGACGAGGCCCGGGGGGTGCACACCACGGTGGTGCGCACCTGGGCGGACCTGGACGACTCCCCCCAGACGGTGGCGGGCGCCTACCTGCGCCTGCACGTGCTCTCCCACCGCCTGGCCCAGCCGAACACGGTGAACCTGGACGGTTTGTTCTCCCGGCTGCCGAACGTGGTGTGGACCAGCGCGGGCCCCTGCGCCACGGAGGGCTTTGAGACCACGCGCACCCGGCTGCGGGCGGCCCTGGGCCACCAGGTGCAGGTACTCTCGGTGGACAAGTTCCCCCGCATGGTGGACTACGTGATCCCCTCGGGGGTGCGTATCGGGGACGCGGCGAGCGTGCGCCTGGGCGCCTACCTGGCGGAGGGCACCACCGTGATGCACACGGGCTTCGTGAACTACAACGCAGGCACCCTGGGCCGGTCCATGGTGGAGGGGCGCATCTCGCAGGGCGTGGTGGTCGGTGACGGCTCCGACATCGGTGGGGGCGCCTCCACCATGGGGATGCTCTCTGGCGGTGGACGGCGGCGCGTGGCCCTGGGTGAGCGCTGCCTGCTGGGCGCCAACTCGGGCCTGGGCATCCCCCTGGGCGACGACTGCGTGGTGGAGGCGGGCCTGTACCTGACGGCGGGCACCAAGGTCTCGCTGATCCCTGAGGGCGGGGTGGTGCCGGGCAGCCACGGCCTGTTCCGGGAGCCGCGGGTGGTCTCGGCCCGGGACCTGGCGGGGGCCTCGAACGTGCTGTTCCGCCGTAACTCGCAGTCCGGGGCGGTGGAGGCCCTGGCCCGTGGGGGCAAGCCCATCGAGCTGGTGGCGGAGACGCCCGGGCACTGACGTTCCTGGGCGTCCCACCCTTACCGCCCGCTTTGAGACGCCGCAGGCCGCTGACTGAGACGGACGCTTAAGCCCCCACCCTGGACTGTGATCCTGGTTACCCTCAGGTTCGGGTCACAGGTCTAGCAGCTTGAGGAGGTCCGCCTTATGAGCTCCCCCGCAGACCTGGCTGGCGCCAGCCCCCACAGGCTGCGCGGTGACGCACCCGCACCACCTCCCCGCCGTCGCCACCGGCTGTCCTTCACGGCCCTCAAGACGACGATGGCGGTCACCGGCACCGTCATGGCGCTGTTCGTGGCAGTGCACATGCTCGGCAACCTCAAGGCCTTTGCCGGGCCGCAGGCTTACAACGACTACGCCGCCTGGCTGCGGGAGGCCCTGTACCCGCTGCTGCCGGTGGAGGGGCTGCTGTGGCTCATGCGCCTGGTGCTGGGCACCTGCCTGCTCCTGCACGTCCTGGCGGGGCTGGCGCTGTGGCGGCGGGGCAGGGACGCCCGTGGCCCGCACCGCCGTCAGGGCCTGCGCAGGCACAGCCTGCCAGCCAGCTCCATGCTGGCCACCGGCGCCCTGACCGGCCTGTTCGTGCTGGTGCACCTGCTGGACCTGACTGTCGGCGCCCTGGTGGCCGCCCCGGGCTACACGCCCCCGGACCACAGTGGCGGGGCGGTGCAGGTCTCCGCCTACCAGAACCTGGTGGCCAGCCTCTCGCGCCCGGGCATGGCCCTGTTCTACACCGCCGTCATGCTGGCCCTGGGCACGCACCTGGCCCAGGGGCTGTGGAACGTGGTGACCGACCTCGGGGGCACCGGGCTGCGCCTGCGCCGGGCGTTCCTGGTCCTGTCCCACGCGGCCGCGCTGCTGGTGGTGCTGGTCAACGGGGCCCTGCCGCTGCTGGTCCTCACCGGGGTGATCTCATGAGTACGCCACCCGCAGCCCGCCACCCCTCCCCCGGTCGGCCCGCCCCGGGCCAGCCGTCGGCCCCCAGCGCCCCGGAGGCGGTGGACGGCCTGTACGCCGTCGGCCCGGACCTGGACCCCCACCTGCCGGACTGTCCGCCCGAGCTGGCCTGGCAGCGGCGTCGTGAGGAGTACCGCCTGGTCAGTCCCGCCAACCGGCGCAGGCTGACGGTGATCGTGGTGGGAACGGGCCTGGCGGGGGCGGGGGCCGCGGCGGCACTGGGCCAGCTGGGCTACCGGGTGGAGTGCTTCACGATCCACGACGCCGCCCGCCGTGCCCACTCGGTGGCCGCCCAGGGCGGGATCAACGCCGCCCGGGCCCGCAAGGTGGACGGCGACTCGCTGCACCGCTTCGTCAAGGACACCGTGAAGGGCGGCGACTTCCGGGGCCGGGAGGCTGAGGCGGTGCGCCTGGGGCAGGAGTCCGGGCGGGTCATCGACCACATGCTCGCCATCGGGGCGCCTTTCGCCCGCGAGTACGGGGGCCAGCTGGCCACCCGCTCCTTCGGGGGCGTGCAGGTCTCCCGCACCTACTACACGCGTGGGCAGACCGGCCAGCAGCTGGAGGTCGCAAGCGCCCAGGCCCTCCAGGAGCAGGTGGCGGCCGGGACCGTCCACCTGCACACCCGCACCGAGATGCTGGACCTGATCGTGGCCGAGGGCCGCGCCCAGGGCATCGTGACCCGGGACCTGCTCTCGGGGGAGCTGCGGGCCTGGACCGCTCACGCGGTGGTCCTGGCCACCGGCGGCTACGGCAGCGTCTACCACTACTCCACCCTGGCCATGAGCTCCAACGCCACCGCCACCTGGCGGGCGCACCGGCGGGGGGCGGCCTTCGCCAGCGCCTGCATGGTGCAGTTCCACCCCACGGCCCTGCCCGTAAGCTCCCGCTGGCAGCCCAAGACCACGCTCATGAGCGAGTCGCTGCGCAACGACGGGCGCATCTGGGTGCCCGTGCAGCCGGCAGACCCCCGCCCCGCCAACGAGATCCCAGAGGCGGAGCGGGACTACTACCTGGAGCGCAAGTACCCGGCCTTCGGAAACCTGACGCCCCGGGACGTCGCCTCCCGCAGCGCCCGCGAGCAGATCGAGTCCGGGCGCGGCGTGGGGCCGCTGCGCAACTCCGTCTACCTGGACTTCCGGGACGCGCTCGCCCGCCTGGGCCGGGAGGTGGTGGCCGCCCGCTACGGGAACCTGTTCTCCATGTACCTGGACGCCACCGGTGAGGACCCCTACGAGGTGCCCATGCGCATCGCCCCCGGTGCGCACTTCACCATGGGCGGCCTGTGGGTGGACTTTGACCAGATGAGCACGGTCCCGGGGCTCTTTGTGGGCGGGGAGGCCGCCAACAGCTACCACGGTGCGAACCGCCTGGGCGCCAACTCCCTGCTGAGCGCCAGCGTGGACGGCTGGTTCGTGCTGCCCCTGGCGGTACCCAGCTACCTGGCCGGCCTGGTGGGTCAGGAGCCCTTGTCCCCTAAGGCCCCGGAGGCGACGGCGGCCCTGGCGCAGGCCCAGGCCCGGGTCCAGGGGCTGCTGGAGGTGGCGGGCACGCACCGGCCGGTCTGGTTCCACCGGCAGCTCGGGGAGCTGCTGTACAAGGGCTGCGGGGTCAGCCGCTCGGAGGCGGGGCTTCGGCACACCCTGACGCAGGTACGGGCGCTGCGGGAGCGGTTCTGGCAGGACGTGCTGGTGGTCGGGGGCGCGGAGCGCCTGAACCAGGAGCTGGAGAAGGCGCTGCGGGTGGCTGACTTCCTGGAGCTGGCGGAGGTCATGGTGCTGGACGCCCTGGACCGGCGGGAGTCAGCGGGCGCGCACTTCCGGGAGGAGCACGCCACGGAGCAGGGGGAGGCGCAGCGGGACGACGCCCGCTGGTGCGCGGTGTCGGCCTGGCTCACGGGCCCGGACGGGTCCCACACCCGGTGCCGTGAGCCGCTGCGCTTCTCCATGGTGCCTATGCAGGTGAGGGACTACCGATGATCGTGGAGCTGGAGATCTGGCGGCAGGACGGGCCACGCGCCCCGGGCCGCTTCGTGACGTACACGGTGGCGGACGCCCAGCCGGAGATGAGCCTGCTGGAGCTCCTGGACCGCCTGAACGACCAGATCATCACCGAGGGCGGGGAGCCGGTGGCCTTCGAGTCCGACTGCCGGGAGGGGGCGTGCGGCATGTGCGGCTTCCTGGTCAACGGCAGGCCGCACGGCCCGGTGGACAGTACCCCAGCCTGCCGCCAGCACCTGCGGGCCTTCCCGGGGCTGCGGCGCCTCCGCCTGGAGCCGTGGCGGGCGGCGGCCTTCCCGGTGGTCCGGGACCTGGTGGTGGACCGCAGCGCCCTGGACGAGCTGGTGCGGGCCGGGGGCACGGTGGCGGTGGCTGCCGGGACCGCCCCGGACGCCGACGCCGTCGCCCAGCCTTACCGGCAGGCGGAGGCGGCCCTGGACTTTGCGGCCTGTATCGGTTGCGGGGCCTGTGTGGCGGCCTGCCCCAACGGGGCGGCGATGCTGTTCGCGGGCGCCAAGCTGGCGCAACTGGCGCTGATGCCGCAAGGGCGCCAGGAGCGCGCGCGGCGGGCCAGGGCCATGGCGCGGGCCCTGGATGAGGCTTTCGGCCCCTGCTCGGTATACGGCGAGTGCGTGCCTGCCTGCCCCGCCGGTATCCCCTTGACGGCGGTGGCCGCCGTCAACCGGGAGGTGCTGCGGGCAGGCTGGCTGGGACCCAGCCGCGACGACTGAGCCCCCGGTGGGAGCTTGACGACACCGCCGCACCGTGTGTCCGACGCAGCCTGCCAGCTCGCTGAAGTCCCCCTTAAGCCTGGGGCCTAGCTCCCCGTCGTCCTCCGGGACTGGCGGGGTCTATTTCTTGGAGCAGGCAATGGCGCTTTCCGCCTCTGGACCACTTCGATGACGCAGCGGCACTTCGAGGCGAGCAGAGACCTGCGGGACTACGCCTAGCGACCCCTGACGCGGGCGTCCTTGTCACTGGCGGAGGCTTAGAACGGTTCCCACCGCAACCGGCCAGCAGGCAAACCGCGTCGTTCCAATGATCCTCTCCGCCGTCGACCGGCCACCGAGGCTCCTACGCCTCCACCAGTGACAAAACTGAGAGGCCAGCCCCTCAGACCCGGTTGACGCGGTCCACGCTGGAGCCGGGGCGGACCCCCGGGTACTCGGCGGCCTGCTTGCGCCGGTGCATGGCGATGTAGTGGCGCTCCACCTCGCCGGTGTACACCTGGCGGGGTCGGCCGATGCGCTTGGCGGGGTCGGCGATCATCTCCCGGTACTGGGCGATCCAGCCGGGCAAGCGCCCCAGGGCGAACAGCGGGGTGAACATCTTGGTGGGGAAGCCCATGGCCTGGTAGATCAGGCCCGTGTAGAAGTCCACGTTGGGGTAGAGCTTGCGGGAGACGAAGTAGTCGTCGCTCAGGGCGACCTCCTCCAGCTCCATGGCGATGTCCAGCTTGCGGTCGCCGTCGGAGGAGCCCAGGCGCATGAGGACGTCGTGGGCAGCCTCCTTGACCAGGGCGGCGCGCGGGTCGTAGTTCTTGTAGACGCGGTGCCCGAAGCCCATGAGGCGCACGCCGTCCTCCCGGTCCTTGACCTTGCGCACGAACTCAGAGGTGCTCAGGCCCTCCGACTCGATCCGGTCGAGCATGCGCAGCACCGCCTCGTTCGCCCCGCCGTGCAGCGGGCCGGACAGCGCCCCCACCCCGGCGGACACCGAGGCGTACATGTTGGCGTCGGCCGAGCCCACCAGGCGCACGGTGGAGGTGGAGCAGTTCTGCTCGTGGTCGGCGTGCAGGATCAGCAGCATGTCCAGGGCGCGCACCACCACCGGGTCGATGTCCGGGGCCTGATAGGGCATCCCGAAGGTCATGTTCAGGAAGTCCTCCACATAGCCGCGCTTGGGGTCCGGGTAGAGCAGCGGCAGGCCGATAGCGCGCCGGGCGATGTAGGAGATCATCGTCGGCATCTTGCTGAGGAGGAGCACGGTGGCCAGCTCGCACTCGTAGGGGTCGTAAGGGTTGAGGGTGTCCTCGTAGTAGGTGGCCAGGCCCGCGATCCCCGCCTGGAGTATGGCCATGGGGTGGCCGGAGGAGGGGAAGGAGGTGAAGAAGCTGCGGAAGTCCTCGTGCAGGAGGCGGTGGCGGGCCACTCGCCGGTCGAACTGCTCGAAGGTCTCCTGGTCCGGCAGCTCACCGTGGATCAGCAGGTAGGCGACCTCCAGGAAGGTGGAGGACTTGGCCAGCTCGGCGATCGGGTAGCCGCGGTAGCGCAGGACTCCGGCAGCACCGTCGATGTAGGTGATCTCGGAGGTGCAGGCAGCGGTGTTGGTGAAGCCGGGGTCCAGGGTGACCATGCCTGTGGTCCCCAGGAGCCTGCCGATGCCGAGGCCGTCCGAGCCGTCGGTGGCCAGGGTGCGCGGCAGCTCCAGGCTGGCTGGCCCCACAGTGAGGGTCCCGGGGCAGTCGAGCTTGCTCATGTCGGTGCTCTGGTCAGTCATGGCGCCTCCTTCAGATCGGCGGGTTCGGCGGTTAGGCCTTAGGTCCCCAGAGTCATACTGTACGTTGCGTCACCTTTTCCCGTCCTGGGTTGCGGCGGGACTCTTCACAGCCAGCTCCCGAGGGCGCCTGGGCCGCTGACGGCAAACAACTTGAGAAGAACTCCAAACAACTTACAAGAACTCAGAAACCCCTGCAATCTCAACGTTCTCTGAGGGTTGCACGTACTGGGGCCCCACCGGGGGCCCAGAAAGTTGTTTAAACAACTCAGCGGCGCAGCAGGCTGGTGCCCCGCAGCCGGGCCGCAGCCGCCCGCACCCGCTCGTCAGAGCCGGTCAGGGACACCCGCACCCGCCCCGCTCCCGCCCGGCCCCTGCCTGGCCACACCTCCAACCTCTTGAAAAGTTGTTTGAACAACTTGATGCTTATGCCATGCACAACACTGTCCGGTCAGCACTTAAGGCGATCGCCGCCGGAGCGACAGCCGACAGCCAAGAACATCAGCACCTTGACTTCAAGGAGGACCCTGCACGCTCCCAGAAGCCCGGCGGCAACCCGGAGGCCCGGCGCACCGAGATGCTGCTGGACGCCGCAATCTGCTTCGCAAACGCCGACGGAGAGTCCTTCATCGTACTCGGCGTCCGCGACGACCAAGCAGGCCCCCAAGCCTTCACGGGCACCCAGGCCATGCCAGACAAGATCATGCGCGAGATCTTCAACAAGACGACACCTAACCTCACTGTGGAAGCCACGGAAGAGGAGTTCCAAGGTACCCGTTTGATCGTCGTGCGCGTTCCGCAAGGGCTGAGCGTCTACAGCCGTCGCAACGGCGCTGCCACCCGACGCAACAGGAAGTCCTGTATACCTCTGTCAGAGGACGAACGTCGCACCCTCCAGTTCCAGCGCCTCAACCCCGACCACTCTAAGCTCCCTTCACCGCTCACTCTGCCTAACTTGAGCCCCTTAGCCCTTAGCACGGGCATACAACTGTTCAACACAAGACACCCAGACGACTCTGTCCAGACACCTGAGGCCCTGCTGCGCCGCCTGGGACTGGTGACTTCGGACGGCATCCTGCTAAAAGCCGCTGAGATTCTTTTCGGCCCCCCGCAACCTGGGCGCATCATGGCTCAGCACCTGTGGCGCACCGCCCCGGGGCAAGAGCCCGAGCGCAACGACGTTAACAGCCCTCTAGTGCTAGCTATCCAAGAGATGCGGGAACGGGTGCACACACATTCCAACACGGAGATGGAGCGCGTAGAACTCCCCACCGGACAGGAGCGCCAGATTCAGGACTTTCCCGCCAGCGCTGTGGACGAGGTCGTCCTCAACGCCTTCGCCCACCGCGACTGGGAACTCTCACAACCGATAATCGTCGATCAGTCTCCACATATCTTAAGCGTTCAGTCACCAGGAGGTTTGCCAGTGGGCGTAGACCCACAGCGCCTCCTCACCACCCCATCAACTCCTCGCAACCCTACGCTCATGCAGGCACTGCACCACTTAGGCCTTGTTGAGCAGACTTCACGCGGCTTCGACCGCATGTGGACCTCGATGCTCTCATCTGGACGGCCTGCCCCCGAAGTGGACGCCAACGAGTTCCGGGTTCGGGTCAGTTTTACCGCCTCGGTCGTGGACACTTCTTTCGTCAGGGCGCTCTCCCTTCTGCACACCGTGATTGACGAGCAACTGACCGCCAACGTCAATGTCCTGCTGGTGCTGAAGGAACTGACTCGCACCAGTGTCCTTACCGAAGGCACTGCCTCAGAGCTTTTACAGCTGAGCAGGCAGGAGTGCCGCGAGACCTTGGCATGGCTGAAGGGGATCGGCCTGCTGGTGACCAGTCACAGCAGCAACCTCTGGTCCCTAGCTCCCCGAGTACTAGCGATGCTGCGGACACAGGGAGTGGAGACGCCAGCCGAGGGAGACGTCCAAGGATGGATCATCGACGCAGTCAAAGGCGGCGCCGTCACCAACCGACAAGTTGTTGCTGCCACCGGAGCCCAGTCGACCGTGGTCACTGAGGTACTACGCCACCTGGCAAACACTGGCGCCATCAGGAAGGACCCTAACGGACCGGAGCGCGGCTCCAGGGTGCGGTGGATCGCCGTCTAGGCAGGCACCCTGGAACAGTCCTCACCCCATCAGCCCACCCCAGGAGCCAACTCTTCACAGCCAGCTCCCGAGGGCACCTGGGCCGCTGACGGCAAACAACTTGAGAAGAACTCCAAACAACTTACAAGAACTCAGAAAACCCTGCAATCTCAACGTTCTCTGAGGGTTGCACGTACTGGGTCCCCACCGGGGGCCCAAAAAGTTGTTTAAACAACTCAGCGGCGCAGCAGGCTGGTGCCCCGCAGCCGGGCCGCAGCCGCCCGCACCCGCTCGTCAGAGCCGGTCAGGGACACCCGCACCCGCCCGGCACCCGCCTGGCCGTAGAAGTCCCCCGGGGCCACCACGATCCCCAGCTCGGCAAAGGCCCCCACCAGGTCGAAGGCGCTCATCGACGCCGGGCCGCGCAGCCACAGGTACAGGCCCGCCACGGAGGCGGGGTCGTTGACCAGCCCGGCGGCCGCCGTCGCCTCCAGCAGGGTCTCCCGGCGCGCCCGGTAGACCTCCACCTGCGCGGCCACGTGCTCCTCGTCAGCCAGGGCGGCCAGCAGGGCGGCCTGCACCGGGGCGGGTACCAGCAGCCCGGCGTGCTTGCGGACCTCGGCGACAGCCGCCACCAGCGTGGCGTCACCCGCTAGGAAGGCCGCCCGGTAGCCAGCCAGGTTGGACTGCTTGGACAGGGAGTACAGGGCCAGCAGCCCGCGCAGGTCCGGGCCGCCGTCCGCCCGGGTGCCGGTCACGCGCGGGTCCAGGAGGCTGGGCACCCCCTGGCTGGCCCAGGGCTCGGCCCAGGCCAGCTCGGCGTAGCACTCGTCTGAGACGACGACGGCGCCACGCTGCCGCGCCCAGGCCACGACCCGGGCCAGCTGCTCCGTACTGAGCACGTGGCCGTCGGGGTTGCCGGGGCTGTTGAGCCAGACGAGCACCGGCCGGGCGGGGGCGCCGTCTGGTCCCGGCGGCAGCCGCCAGGTGGCGGGGTCGGCGTCGGTGTCCACGGGCACGGGCACCGCCCCGGCCAGGCGGGCCCCGACGTCGTAGGTGGGGTAGGCGGCGCGCGGGTGCAGCACCAGGTCGCCGGGGCGCGCCCCCAGCTGGAGGGCCAGCAGGGCCACCGCCTCCTTGGAGCCGATGGTGGGCAGGACCTCGCTGTCCCGCAGGTCGGTCACGCCCCGACGGCGGGCCCACCAGTCGATGATGGCGGCGCGCAGCTCCGGGGTCCCGGCCGCGGGCGGGTAGCCGGGGGCGTTGGCCGCGGCCTGCAGGGCCTGCTGGGCGAGGGCAGGCGTGGGGTCCACGGGGGTGCCCACGGCCAGGTCCACGACGCCGTCGGGGTGAAGGGCGGCCTGCTGCCGGTAGGGGCGCAGGGAGTCCCAGGGGAAGTCGGGCAGGGTGAGCGCCCGGGGCAGGGTCTGCGGGGCGGGGCTGGCGTCAGAGGCATTCACTAGACCATTGTGAGGCTACTGTGCGGCAGGGAAGCGGCCTCCTAGGACATGGCGTATCGCACCCGTTCCACCCCGGCTCCCGGACGCCAGGGGCCAGCGAACGGGGCGGAGGCGTCCAGATCGATGACGAACAGCGCGAGCCCGCCCGGAGTATCAAAGGTGATCCGCATGATTCCGCTGATCCTGCCAGGGCGCGCCTGGCCAGTAGCGGCCTTTGTCATCAATCCGGGCACCTGCCCGCCAGACACACCCCTCCAGACGCCCAGCCAGGCCCCGAGTCGGCCCATCGGCGGGCTCAGGCCAGGCCGTGGGACTCCAGGTAGTCCTGGTTCTGCGGGGGCAGGGCGGCGATCATCGGGTCGTCGTAGTCCACGGCCCCGACCTGCTGCGCCCCGCCGGGCGAGCCCAGTCCCTTGAGCTCAAAGAAGTCGATGTTGGCGCGGGTGTAGTCGCTCCACTCCTCCGGGACGTCGTCCTCGTAGAAGATCGCCTCGGTGGGGCACACGGGCTCGCAGGCCCCGCAGTCCACGCACTCGTCCGCGTTGATGTAGAGGCTGCGCTCACCCTCATAGATGCAGTCCACGGGACACTCGTCCACGCATGCCCTGTCCTTGACGTCCACGCAGGGCTGGGCGATGACGTAGGTCATGGAGGCGCTTCCTCTCCTGTCGGGATCCGGGCGGGACCCCGGATGCTGCCGGGAACAGTATCCGCCCGGCACCGGCACCACCCCAATCCTGGGCTGCCGTGCTCCTGAGCACGTTGAAGTGCCCCCAAGCACGTTTGGCGTTTTCGTGACCTCCGGCTCGTGTATTAGCAGCACAGTGCACAGCAGCGGCCACCCACGCCTTTGCCAGCCGTTCTCAGCCGCGGCGCCTGCCGGGCCGCCGCCAGTACCGGGTACACCCTCCCAGAGCCGCTCCCTGGGGCTGTGCCCGCAGGAGGCTGCCCACCGGCACTCCTAGCCGCAGGTGACGGAGTCGTTCGGCTCGTAGTGCACGGTGCGCACCTCGGTGGGCAGCTCCGTCCCGTTCAGGGACCGTCTACGGGTCACGGTGATGTCGAATCCCGGCTGCCCCTCCGGGTTGGGGAAGCAGTCCGCCTCCATGGAGTGGGAGTGCCCCTGCGGGACGATGTTGAACTTGTCGCTGGTGGAGATCTCGACGTCGTAGTGGTGGGTGGACCAGGCACGCACGTGCACGTGCCCGTCACCCACCCAGGCCTGGAGCAGCACGGCGTAGGGGGTGGTGTTGGTGAAGCGCATGTCGATCTGCCCGCTCCACAGGGTGGCCTCCAGCCCGGCGGGGTAGCGGGACATGTACTGGCTGTGCGGCGTGTGCTCGTCGTCCTCCATGCCGGCGGCGTAGGCGGCGTTGAAAACGGTCGTGGTCACCTGGGACAGGCCACCCCCCATACCGTTGACGTGCTTGGACCCCACGATCACGCCCGCCTCGGCGTAGCCGCGCTCCGGCTCCACCGGGCCGATGGTCTGGGCCATCGAGTAGCTCTGCCCAGGCAGGACCAGGGTGCCGTTGACGGCGGCGGTTCCGGTTCGCAGGTTCTGGTCGCGCTGCGGGTCGGACTCGAAGGGCGTGTCCGAGGAGCCGACCACCTCCTTGATTCCCAGGGCCTGGGCGGCCGCCTCACCGCTGGTGTCGGCGCTGCTCTCGGACAGCTCCAGGGTGACGGTACGGGTGGCCGCGCTGGCACCGCTCTTGGAGACGCCCTCCACGATGGCCTTGGACAGCTTCTCGCCGTCCACCACCTGGCCGGGAGCGGCCGCCTCCAGCTGGGGCTTGGCGTTGGGCGCTCCGGCCTCGGAGCCGTCGATGGTCCACTTGTAGCCGGTGGGCTGGGTCTCGATGCCCGTGCCGAAGCCCCCGAGCACCTGCTCCCGCAGCCGGGTGGGGTCCAGCACGACGGCCAGGGTGCCGCCCTCCTCCTTCACGGTAGCCAGGTTCTTCAGGTCCTCGGCACTGAGCTCGTGGGTCTGTGTGCTGGCGCGCCCCTCGGCCTCGGTGCCCGCCACGGTCAGGGTCACGGGGCCGGATACCAGGGGCTCCAGCACGTTCACGGCGAAGGCGCTGGCCTCGGCGTCAGTGACTGCTGGCTCGGTGACCCCCTCAGGCAGGACTATGGTCTCCCCCGCCGCTACCGGCCAGGAGGTGGAGAGCATCTCGGTGGCGGAGTCCAGGTCGACGCCGGTGCCTGCGGAGGCGGCGGTGCGTTGGACCTGCCCGTCCACCAGGCTCACCTGGGCGGACACCGCCCCGTGGGAGAGCTTGTCCAGGTGGTTGTACAGCTCGGCCCGCACGGCCTCGGGGTCGGCGGTGACAACCGCCTTGACCTCCTGCCCACCCATGACCCGTTGGAGGATCACCCGCGGGTTCATGGTGAAGCGGGTCAGGCTGCGGATGCTCTGTGCCCCGTCCACCTTGGCCTTGACGGCGCTCCCGCTGAGCTGGACGGTGGCGCCGTCGGCACTGACGGACAGCGGGCCGTTCACCTGCTCTGCGAGTGCCGTCTCGATCACCTGGACGGCCTCGTCATGGCTCAGACCACCAATAGGCACCCCGGAGCAGACGGTCCGGGCGGAGACGGTGGAGGAGGTCAGCACCGCGGCCAGTAACCAGAGCAGCACCACCCCGGCGACGGCGGCCATGCCCAGCATCCGGCCACGCGCCGCCAGGGGGCTCCAGGCCAGCGCCCCCTGGCTGGCCTGGGCCGTGCCTGCTGCCTGGGGCCGGGTGGGGCGCTTTCCGCCCGGGTGGGTGCGGCGGGCGCTGGAGGCCCGGGTTCGGCGTCTGCCGGGACGGTCAGCGGCAGGCTGGTCTGCGCGGCCGCGGGCCCCGCGCCGGGGGGCGGGCTCCTCCTCCAGCTCCTCCAGGCCAGGGACCGAGGCCAGCGGAAGGGTGCGGGACACCGGCGTCTGGCGCCTGCCGGGGCGGTCAGCGGCAGGCTGGTCTGCGCGGCCGCGGGCCTCGCGCCGGGGGGCGGGCTTCTCCTCCAGCTCCTCCAGGCCAGGGACCGAGGCCAGCGGAAGGGTGCGGGACAGGGGCTTTACGCTGCTGTCCTCGCGTTTCTGCGGGGACCGGGGCTGCTGGTCCCTGACCACAGGCATGCTGACTGAGGCGGGCGCCGGTGCCGGGTCACTGATCTCGATGGCGGGGCGGGGGTCCTGCTCCTCAAAGACCGGCACGCGCGTGGGTGCTTTCGGCCTGCTGACGGGGACAGTCTGGGTGGCTGCGGGGCCTTTCTGGGCCTCACGCGGCGCTGGGCGTGCGGCGGGCAGGTCTGGCGACCTGGTGCCGCTTGCCGGGGAGGTCTGCGCCGCCTGCCGCAGCTGGGTGGCGGCCTGCTCCTGCTCAGCCCGGGCCCGCTCTGTGGCGGCTCGTTCCTGTGCAGCTCGCCGTCGCTCAGCCGCTAAGCGCTCCTGCTCAGCCCGGGCCCGCTCAGCTGCCGCCTGCTTCTCTGCGGCTTGCGCCCGTTCCTCCTCAGCCGCCCGGGCCGCCCGCCTGCGCGCCATCCGGGACAGAGGCTTAGCGGCCTCGACCGGCTGGCTCCGCTCCGGCTGGGATGCTTCCTGCTGGACCGGCTCAGGCTCCGGCAGTAAGGGCGCGGCGGCCCGTCTTGGGGCTGGTGCCTGGTTACGGGGCTCCTCCCGCTGCTGCGCACGCCTGTCCGCCTCAGCCACCAGCCTGGCCGGCCGGGGGCGCACCGGTCGACGATGCGGGCGCACGCCGTCGTAGACGGAACCGCTGCCGGAACCGTGCAACGACTCGGTGTCGTCAAGCATCGTGACCTCCACTCCTCAGGGCGAGTGTGACGGGACTAGGACTCCGCTCGACGGCGACGCGCCGCCTCCTTGAAACGCTCCTGGGAGTCAAGGACAACTTTACGGATCCTGACGGCCTCCGGGGTGACCTCCACGCACTCGTCCTGCGCGGCGAACTCCAGGGCCTCCTCCAGGGTGAGACGGCGCGGGGGCACCAGGGACTCGAAGGAGTCCGCGGTGGAGGAGCGCATATTGGTCTGCTGCTTCTCCCGCACCACGTTCACGTCCATGTCCTCGTTACGCGGGTTCTCCCCCACCACCTGGCCCTCGTAGGTCTCCTCGGTGGGCGAGACGAAGAAGGTGCCGCGGTCCTGCAGGCGCACCAGGGCGTAGGCGGTGACGGCGCCCGCCCGGTCAGAGACCAGGGAGCCGGTGGTGCGGGCGATGATCGACCCCGCCCAGGGCTCGTAGCCCTCGGCGATGGAGGAGGCGATGCCGGTGCCGCGCGTCTCGGTGAGGAACTGGGTGCGGAAGCCGATCAGCCCTCGCGCGGGCACCAGGAACTCCATGCGCACCCAGCCGGTGCCGTGGTTGGTCATGGTCTCCATACGCCCCTTGCGGGCGGCCATCAGCTGGGTGACGGCGCCCAGGTACTCCTCAGGCACGTCCACCGTCATGCGCTCCACCGGCTCGTGGCGCTGCCCGTTGATGGTCCTGGTGACCACCTGGGGCTTGCCGACGGTCAGCTCGAAGCCCTCCCGGCGCATCTGCTCCACCAGGATCGCCAGGGCCAGCTCCCCACGCCCCTGCACCTCCCAGGCGTCCGGGCGGCTGGTGGGAAGCACCCGCAAGGACACGTTGCCTACCAGCTCGCGGTCCAGCCGGTCCTTGATCTGGCGGGCGGTCACCTTGGCGCCCTTGGTCCGCCCCGCCATGGGCGAGGTATTGATGCCGATGGTCATGGAGATGGCGGGGTCGTCCACGGTGATCAGGGGCAGGGGACGGGGGTCCTCAGGGTCCACCAGGGACTCGCCGATGGTGATCTCCTCGATGCCCGCGATGGCCACGATGTCACCGGCGTGGGCCTCCTGCGCGGGCTTACGCTCCAGGCCGTCGGTGACCAGCAGCTCAGAGACCCGGGCGGAGACCAGGCTGCCGTCGTGACGGGCCCAGCCCACGGCCTGCCCCTTGCGCAGGGTGCCGTTGTGGATGCGCAGCAGGGCCAGGCGCCCCAGGAAGGGGGAGGCGTCCAGGTTGGTGACGTGGGCCTGCAGGGGCGCGCCCTCCTCGTAGCTAGGGCCGGGGATCCGCTCGATGATGGTACGGAACAGGGGCTCCAGGTCGGTGCTGGTGGGCAGGGCGCCGTCCGCAGGCTGCTCGGTGTCGGCGCGGCGGGCCTTGGCGGAGGCGTAGACGACGGGCACGTCCAGCACGGCGTCCAGGTCGATGTCGGGCTGCTCGTCGGCCAGGTCGGAGGCCAGGGAGAGCAGCAGGTCGGTGGTCTCGGAGACGACCTCGCTGATGCGTGAGTCGGGGCGGTCCACCTTGTTTACCACGATGATGACGGGCAGGTTGGCGGCCAGGGCCTTGCGCAGCACGAAGCGGGTCTGGGGCAGCGGCCCCTCGGAGGCGTCCACCAGCAGGACGACGCCGTCGACCATGGACAGGCCGCGCTCCACCTCACCACCGAAGTCGGCGTGCCCGGGGGTGTCGATGACGTTGATGGTCACGCCCTCGGTCAGGCCCGCCGCCTCCGCCGCCGGCCCGGCGTAGTGCACGGCGGTGTTCTTGGCGAGGATGGTGATGCCCTTCTCCCGCTCCAGCTCACCGGAGTCCATGACGCGCTCGGTGGTGTTCTCCTGGGTGGCCCGGGCGCCGAAGGCCCCCGCCTCCCAGAGCATCGCGTCGACCAGGGTGGTCTTGCCGTGGTCCACGTGGGCGACGATGGCGACGTTACGCAGGTCCTGGCGCACGGTCATATACGGGTTCTTCCTTCAGGAGACGGGGCACCACGACCTTCTCGGCCCCTAGGCGCACGACCCGGCAAGGTTACCGGCAGGGCTCGGCCAGCAGCCGTGAGGGGCACGACACCTGGCCTGTGCGTCGTCTCACGCGCCGGGGCCCTGGACCTCAGGCGAGCAGCTGGCCGAGCAGCAGCAGCCCCAGCCCGGCGGCGGTGGCCACCACCGGGAGCAGCCGCCAGCTGCGGCGCACCGCAGGGCGCGCATTCGGGAGCCCGCCTGGCGCCTCGCTCAGGGTCTTGTTCGGGGGCCCGCTCAGGCCCTCGCGCTCAGCCTCCCCGGCCCGCGCCCCTGTCCCGACGCCGCGGCCCCTCCCCCCGGTCCCGCTGCCTGGGCCAGCAGCCAGCCGTCCCAGGACCCGGCGCTCCTGCGTACGCTCGGCGTAGGCCTCTATGAGGTCACCGGCGGCCACGCAGTCCAGGGTGGCCCGCCGCACCTGCTCGCTGGGCTCCAGCAGCTCCGGGGGCACCGTGCGGTGCTCCGCACCAGGGCCGGGCTTCCGCCCCAGGTTCCGGCTGGCGTGCCAGGAGCTGCGCAGGCCCCCGCTGCGGGGAGCGGCCGCCACCCGCACTACCCCGCCGTCCTTGAGCACTATCTCCAGGAACCAGCGGGCCCGGCACTGCTCCAGCTGGCGCCAGTCCACCTCGTGCCGCAGCCAGGTGTTGCGCACCAGCAGTCCCTGCTCCCGCAGCACCACGTCCGGGGCCCACCACATGGCCCAGACCACCACCAGCAGCAGCAGCGCCCACCCGGCAGCCGTCAGGCCAACGTGAAAGCCGTCCTTCCACCACACATAAGCCACCACCCAGGCGGCAGCCACGGCCGTGAGGGCGGCACCGGCTCGGGCCAGGCGCGAGCGGATGATCACTGTAGGCACGCTCCCATTCTGCCCTGGCGGGACCGCTGGAACGAGCACTGGGGCCCGGGATGCCGCAGCAACCCGGGCCCCAGCCGGTACCTTAGGGAGCTGACCCGCCCCCGACGGTCACTCCTTGACGAAGCCCATGTTCTCCGGGCGGAAGGAGGCCAGGCCCACCGCACCGAAGTTCGCCAGCTTCTTGGGCACGGCGGTCAGCTGCTGGCGCTCGTACATCGGGAAGTTGAACACGTTCTCCCAGACGAGCTTGTCGCACTCGTTGGCGAGCTTGCGGCGCTCGTCGTCGTCAGCAGTCTCACCGATCTTCTTGATGTACTCGTCGACCTCCGGCACGGAGAGCCTGGAGAAGTTGGAGTCGGAGCCCGTGCCGTAGATCTGGCCGATGTTGGCCATCGGGTACTGGGTGCCCTGCCAGGTGAAGGCCGTGATGGCGTAGTTGCCGGGGCGGATGTAGTCCTTGAAGTATAGGTTGGTGTCCACCGGGTTGAGGGTCATCTCGATGCCCACCTCCTTGAGCTGGGACTGCAGGAGGGTGGCCTCGTTCTCGGTGGTGGGGGTGCCAGCGGGCAGCGTGAAGGCGAAGGACAGGCGGGTGCCGTCCTTCTCGCGCACGCCGTCAGCCCCCGGCACCCAGCCGGCGTCGTCCAGCAGCTTCTTGGCGGCCTCGACGTCGTAGGACCAGTCCTTGCCGTTGTCCTGGTAGCCCTTCTGGCTGGGCATGAAGAAGTGGTTGCCCAGCAGCAGCTTGTCCACCTCCACGGGCAGGCCCGCCAGGTCGGACTGGGCGATGGAGGCCCGGTCGCAGGCGCGCACCACGGCCTGGCGCACGGTCTTGTCAGCCAGCACACCGGAGGAGCCGTTTATGGTGAAGTGGCGCCACTGGCGGCCGAAGTTCTGACGCACCTCAGCGTCCGAGCGGCCGATGCACTGGTTGTACACGTCCGCGGAGATGATGTAGTCCACCACGTCAATGGCGTTGTTGGCGAAGGAGGTGGCCTCAGCGGAGGCGTCCAGCACGCGGAAGGTGACCATGTCCAGCAGCGGCTTGGCGCCCCACCACTTCTCGTTGGGGACCAGCTTGACCAGCTGCTGGGCCTCGTCGTAGCTGTCCACCTTGAAGGGGCCCGCGAAGTAGTCGTTGTTGAAGGCGCCGTTGCCCGCCATGGAGTTGTTGAAGGCCTCCGCGGTGGACATGAGCTCCTTGGGGGAGACCCCGGAGAGCTTGCTGCTCCAGTCCGGGAAGACGGAGTCGAAGGTGACCTTGGCGGTGCGCTGGTCAACGATCTCTACGTTCTCGATCCGGTCGATGCCGTCGGTGGAGGCCCACTGGTAGGCCTCGTCCTTGGCGTGGACGATGGACTCGCGGATGTCCTCAGAGTCCATGGCGCGGCCATTGCCCCACACGGCCTTCTCGTTGAGGCTGATGGTGACCACCGTCTTGCCACCGACCTCCTCGGCCTCGAACTTGGTGTAGAAGTCCGGGTTCGGGGTGAAGCTGCCGTCGTCGGCCCAGTCCAGGAAGAACGGCGAGACGAAGTCCATGATGTTGCGCAGGTCAACACCGTTCCCGTCGACGTGGGAGGCGTTCCAGTTGGCGATGGTGGCGGTCATCGCGAACTTGAGCTCGCCGCCCTCCTTGAGCTCCGAGCGGTCCTTGCGGTTGACGGCGTCGGCGTTCGCCCCACCGGTGGCCCCAGAGGCCCCACCAGTGGCGCTCTCGTTCTTGGCGCAGGCGGCCAGCACCGCCAGGGCGGCTACAGAGGCGCTGCCTCCTAGGAACATGCGGCGGTTCATCATCATACGGGAGCTCCATTCATTCAGTGTGAGCTGATCATGACGCCGGGGACGGACGTCACGACACTACCGAAACATGCTGACACACCTGTCCGCAATACCGAGCGTAGTCTCAGTAGACGGGACTACCGCGCTTCCGCTCAGAACACGGCGGTGCGCTTGGGGAAGTAGCAGGCCGCCTGGTGGTCCTCGCCCTGGCTGCTGAATCCTGGCATCTCCCCCAGGCACCGGGCCCGCTGCTGGTCGTCCAGGTCGTTCTTGAACACCGGGCAGCGGGTACGGAAGCGGCAGCCGGAGGGCGGGTTGGCCGGTGAGGGCAGGTCCCCTTCCAGCAGGATGCGGGAGCGGGTGCGCTCCTTGGCCGGGTCCGGGATCGGGATGGCTGACAGCAGCGCCTGGGTGTAGGGGTGGGCCGGGGCCTCGAAGACGGCGTCCACGTCCCCGATCTCCACGATCTTGCCCAGGTACATGACCGCCACCCGGTCAGCGATGTGCCGCACGACGGACAGGTCGTGGGCCACGAACAGGTAGCTCAGGCCCAGGGTGGCCCGCAGCTCGTCCAGCAGGTTGATGACCCCTGCCTGGATCGACACGTCCAGGGCGGAGACAGGCTCATCGAGCACCAGCAGTCGCGGCTCCAGGGCCAGGGCCCGGGCGATGCCGATGCGCTGGCGCTGCCCGCCGGAGAAGTTGCGCGGGTAGCGGTTGGCGTGACTGGGCTCCAGCCCGACCAGCCTCATCAGCTCCTCCACCCGTGGAGCGATCTTGTGCTTTTCCCAGCCGTTGGCCCGCAGCGGCTCCGCCACGATGTCGAACACCGGCAGGCGGGGGTCCAGGGAGGCCATCGGGTCCTGGAAGACGATCTGCAGGTCCCGGCGCACCTGACGGCGCTCACTGCGCCCCAGGGTGGCGGTGTCCTTGCCCAGCACCACGATCTTGCCGTCCTGGGGGGCCTTGAGGCCGAGCACCTCCATGAGGGTGGTGGTCTTGCCGCAGCCGGACTCCCCCACGATGGCCAGGGTCTCGCCCTCCCGCAGGTCGAAGGAGACGCCGTCCACCGCGTGCACGGTTCCCACGCGCCGCTTGAACACCGCGCCCTTCATCAGGGGGAACTGCTTGACCATGTCGGTGACCCGCAGCACCTCGGTGCGCTCGGAGCGCTCCAGGGCCATGGCGTCCGCGGTCTTGAGCTCCGGCACCGGGTAGATGTCCTGGTAGCCCAGGTTACGGGCCTCGATCTCCTGCATGCGCCGGCAGGCGGAGCGCTGCACCCCGGCGGCGGGCAGTCCGGAGGCGTCCGGCGCGCCTGCCTGGCGCACCTGCTCCAGGGTGGGCTCCGCCTCCAGGCAGGCGTCCTCGGCCAGCGGGCAGCGGGGAGCAAAGGGGCAGCCTGGGGGCAGGGCCAGCAGGGAGGGCGGGTTGCCCTCCAGGGTGGCCAGGGCAGACTCCTTCCTGGCGTCCAGGCGGGGCAGCGCCCCCAGCAGGCCGATGGTGTAGGGCATGCGGGAGCGGTAGAAGACGTCGTCGACGTCGCCGGTCTCCACGATCCGGCCCGCGTACATGACGGCGACCCGGTCGGCCATGCCAGCCACCACCCCCAGGTCGTGGGTGATCATGATGACGCCCGCGCCGGTCTCCTTCTGGGCGGTGCGCAGCACGTCCAGGATCTGGGCCTGGATGGTGACGTCCAGGGCGGTGGTGGGCTCGTCGGCGATGATGAGGTCAGGGTCGTTGGCGATGGCGATGGCGATCACCACACGCTGGCGCATACCGCCGGAGAACTCGTGGGGGTAGGCCTTGTAGCGCACCTCCGGGTTGGGGATACCCACCAGGCGCAGCAGCTCGACAGCCCGCTTGGTGGCGTCCTCGTCACTGATATCGGGCTGGTGGACGCGCAGCGCCTCAATGATCTGGTCCCCCACGGTGTAGACGGGGGTCAGGGCGGACAGCGGGTCCTGGAAGACCATGGAGACCCGCACCCCGCGGATGCGGGACATGTACTCGTCGTCACGGCCCAGCAGCTCGGTGCCGTAGAGGCGCACGGAGCCGGTGACCTGGGCGGACTCGTCCAGCAGCCCCATGACGGCGGTGGAGGTCACGGACTTGCCGGAGCCGGACTCTCCCACCAGGGCAAGCACCTCCCCCCGGGCCAGGGACAGGTTCACGCCGCGCACGGCGTTGACCTCTCCGTCCTCGGAGGGGAAGGACACCCGCAGGTCCTCGACCTCCAGCAGGGGGGCGTTGGCCTGGGGGTCGGGCAGGTCACCAGCCTCGCCCTGGCCCTTGCGCCGGGCCGGTCCAGGCTTGGTGCCCTGCTTGTCCACGTTGCTGTTGCTGGCCTTGGTGGCACTCTTCAGGTTCACGCCTTGCCTCCGGACTTGGAAGAGGGGTCGATGGCGTCACGCAGGCCGTCGCCCATGAAGTTCACGCACACCAGCATCAGCACCAGCACGGAGGCCGGGGCCAGGAAGATCCACGGCGAGGTGGTGGCCGAGCGCTGTCCCTCGGCGATGAGCGTCCCCAGCGAGGTGTTGGGGGCCTGTACCCCGAAGCCGAAGTAGGACAGCGTCGTCTCGCTGAGCACGGCGTAGGCCACGTTGACGGTGGCGTCGACGATCAGCAGCGAGGCGATGTTGGGGATGATGTGCCGCGCGATGATCTTGGGGCTGGACACGTTCATGAAGCGGGCCGCGTTGACGTAGTCCAGGTTCTTCACGCTCAGGGTCAGGGAGCGCACCACGCGGGCGGTGAGCATCCAGCCGAAGCCTGCCAGCAGCAGGATGAACATGAACACCGAGCCCTTCGCGGCCCCGGCCCGCTGGGAGAGGATCGCGATGATCAGGAAGGAGGGCACCACCAGCAGCAGGTCGGTGAACCACAGGGAGACCCGCTCCCACCAACCGCCGAAGTAGGCCGCAGAGGAGCCGATCACCGCGGCGATACCGGTCTGCAGCAAGGCCACGCAGACCCCGATCAGCATGGACTTACGGGTGCCCTCGATAACCATCGCCAGTACGTCGCGCCCGCCCTGGGTGGTGCCCAGCCAGTGCCTGGAGGAGGGCGCCTGGAGGAAGGCCGTCTTGTCCACGTCGGTGTAGGCCCAGGGGCTCACCAGGGTACCCAGGGACGCGAAGAGGATCAGCAGGAGGAAGCCGACTGCCCCCACCACCGCCGTGCGGTTGCGCAGGAAGCGGCGGGCGATGATCCGCCCCCGGCTCAGACGCTTGGACTCACCAGGCTCCACCTTGGTCAGCTCACCGGCGTCCGCCTCAGTGATCGGCACCTCAGCAGGCTGCTCGACGGTGGACTGTCCGCTCAAGGAGGCGGTCTTGCCTATGGAGTCCATGCCGTTGGGGTTGATGTTCCTGGACATGCTCAGCTCACCCTAACCCGGGGGTCTACAACCGCCACGAACACGTCGGACAGCAGCGCCCCCGTCAGCGTGCACAGTCCGGAGAAGGCGACCACGGCGGTGACCCCGTTGATGTCGTACTGGGCGATGGAGTTCACCGAGTACTCGCCCATTCCGTGCCAGCCGTAGACGCGCTCGGTGATGGCCGCGCCGGTGAACAGTCCCGCCAGGGCGAAGGCGAAGTAGGTGGCCATCGGGATCAGGGCGGTACGCAGGGCGTGCCTGACCACCGCCTTGCGCTTTACCAGGCCCTTAGCCCGGGCGGTACGCACGTAGTCGGCGCCCAGGGTGTCCAGCATCAGGTTGCGCTGGTAGCGCGAGTAGGAGGCTATGCCGCCCAGTGACATGGACAAGGTAGGCAGGATCAGGTGCTGGAGGCGCCCGGCCAGCCCCTCCCCCTCCCCGGTGAACTCGAAGATCTGGTAGCCGGTGGAGCGGTTGACCTGGACCGCCAGGACCTGCAGGAGGATCGCCATGACCATGGCCGGGGTGGAGATCACCAGCATGGCCAGGAAGGAGGTCACCCGGTCAGAGAGCCGGTACTGGCGGGTGGCGGTCCACGCCCCCAGGGCGACGCCCCCGGTCATACCGATAAACGCCCCCAGGAACACCAGGCGCAGCGAGACACCAATCTTGGTGCTGATCAGGCCGTTGACGCTCTCACCCTTGGGAGTCACCCCCCAGTCCCAGCCGGTCAGCACCGAGTGCAGCCAGGTCGTGTAGCGGCTCCACACCGGCAGGTCGGCACTGATGTTGTAGGCCACGAGGTTGGCGTTGATGGCGGCCCAGTTGAGCGTAGGGTCCTCACGGTTCCAGTTGTTGGCCGGGTCCAGGGCGAAGGACGCGAGCATATAGGCCAGGGAGGTGGCTATGAACAGCAGGAGCGCGTAATTGAAAATCCTTCTGGCCAGGTAAAAGATCATGTCCTTCTCCTACTGGACGCTAGTACCGGGACGTGCGTCCGCCAGGTCTGGGTCACGGTGTGCCACCGCGGACCAGCCACCGGTCAGGAGCGGCGGGGCCGTCAGTAGTTGCGGGCCAGGATACCCGTTCTGGGAACTGACGCTGGCCCGCTTCTCAGCCCAGGGGGCGTACCTGGCTCAGAACCGGGCCCCGGCTCGGGCGCTGGCCGCCCACCGCACAAGGGTTTACCACCCCCGACAGCGGTGCTCGTCACAGTCTTGGCAACTCACCCTTGCCAGGCCGGGTAAAAGTCACCACTGCTCGGCCAGGAGCCGGTAGGACTCCTGCCGGGCGCGAGCGTCGTAGACGTTGGTGAGCAGCACCAGCTCGTCCAGGTCCCAGGACCCTGCCAGGGCCAGCAGGCCGTCAGCGACCTCGGCGGGCTCACCCACGAGCGCACCCGCCAGGCTCGCCTCCACCAGGGCCTCCTTGCCCAGGGCCAGTGCCCGCCACGCCTCCAGGTCGGCGGTGGGCGGGTCCAGCGGCGCCGGGCAGCCGGAGACCAGACGGGCCGAGGCGGCCTGCGTCGTCGTGAACAGCCGGCGGGCCTCCTGGCGAGTGGGGGCGACCACCACCTGCACGGCGGCCCCGACCTGCGGCCGGGAGCAGCACGCGGACGGGGCCTGCGGGTTGAACACGGAGCGATAGGCCATGACGGCGGCCTCCGCCTGGTGCGGTGCGAAGTGGGCGGCGGAGACGAAGGGCAGGCCGAGCCCGCCAGCCACCCGGGCACCGTTGACGGAGGATCCCAGCAGCCACACCGGTGGCTTGGTCCCCTGCCCGGGCAGTGCCCGCACCACCGGGGGCGCGGAGGCGGGCGACGGGGCCGACGGCGCCCCCGGGGCGGTGCCTGGCTGAGGCTCGTGCTGGGAGGCCAGGGACCCGGGCACGTGCGCCCCGGCGACCGCGTCCACCACCCCGCCGCGGTCCTCGTCCGTCAGGTAGCCCAGGGTCTCCAGGACCTCTTCCCTGAAGCTGCTCGGGTCAGCGGCGCCCCGGCGCAGGGCCAGGGCGGTCAACGGGTCGGTGCCAGGGGCGCGCCCCAGGCCCAGGCCCACGCGCCCCGGGTAGAGCGTGGCCAGGGTGCCGATCTGCTCGGCCACCACCAGGGGCGAGTGGTTGGGCAGCATGATGCCGCCGGATACCACCTGTATCCGGCTGGTGGCGGCCAGCACCTGCCCCATGAGCACGGTGGTGGCCGCCGCCATGAAGGTGGTGGAGCCGTGGTGCTCGGCGATCCAGTAGCGCGTGTAACCAGCCTCCTCGCAGGCGCGGGCCAGGCCGGTCATCTCCGTCAGGGCCTCAGCGCGGCTGCGCCCGGCGCTCACCGGCACCATGTCCAGCACGGACAGCACCGGCTTGGCACGGGCACCAGCAGCGCGCCCGCGGGCGTCTCGCAGCATCTCACGGGCGTCATTGCTCATAGCGGCACCTTATGCGCCCCGGCACCGGTCCTGGCGGGACCACCGGCCTGCCGGGAGCCTCCCGCCCCCGCTAAGGCCCGCCAGCCCGGTGATTACAAACAGGGAAAGTCGCGAAAAGGTCAAGGGTGGGCCGCGGGCCGTCCCGCCCCTGCCCCACTGGCCACCGCGCAGGCCGGTCCGCAGCCCCGGCCCGGACTCAGAGCCGACAGCGTGGCAGCAGCGAGGCCACCAGCGACTTGAACAGGTCCCCCCACAGGAAGGGCAGCACCCCTATAGCCAGCACGGCCCCCAGGGGCTTGCCGGTGGACACGACCAGCCAGGCGACACCGGGCACGTAAACCAGGGCAGAGGCCCCCAGCATCAGGGCCCCGCGCCACCAGGGCGAGTGGTCTCTGTGGGCCTGGCCCGCGACCACGCCCGCCACGCAGTAGCCCAGCACGTAGCCGAAGGTCGCCGTGACGCCCCCCTGCCAGCCCGCCAGGACCGGGACCCCAGACGCCGCCAGCAGCGCGAAGACCACGGTGGAGCCCAGGGCACGGCGGGAGCCGAGCAGGGCCCCGACCCCCAGTACGGCAAAGCTCCCCAGGGTCACGGGCACCGGGCTGAAGGGCAGGGGCAGGCGCAGCTGGCCCACCAGGGCGACGGCGGCGGTGCCAGCCAGGACCAGCGCCACCTCACGCGCCCACCTGGGCGCCTGACTGCGGGTCAGGCTCTGGGCCGCAGTCGGGAGAACTCTCTCAAGGGTTGTGCTCATACGCAGAGACTAAGGCGCGCCACAGCCCCGCGTTGCCAGTTTTTTGAACCGCACACCCAGGCAGACCTTGTATGTTCTCCACAAGGCTGCGAGCCGGGCGGCCCGATCTACCAGTGACAGCGCCCGGCCTCAGGCGGCTGGCTCAGGGGGCAGGCGCTCCTCTATCCAGCGCAGGATGTCCGCCGTCACCTCGTCACGGTTGAGCTCGTTAAGGATCTCGTGCCGGGCCTGTGGGTAGAGGACCGTGGTCAGGTCCTTGATCCCGACCTTGCGGTAGGCCGCGGCCACCTCCCGCACACCGCGCCCCTGCTCCCCTACCGGGTCCATGTCCCCGGAGGCGATCAGCACCGGCAGGTCCACCGGAGTGCACGCCATCAGCCTGGGCGAGGACACCGCCGCCGTCCCCTTGAGGACGTCCTCGTACAGCGCCGCGGTGCACACGAATCCGCACATCGGGTCCATCAGGTAGGCGTCCACCTCGGCCTCGTCACGGCTGAGCCAGTCAAAGCTGGTGCGGGAGGGGGCGAAGTAGGAGTTGTAGCCTCCGAACAAGAGCTGGTCCAAGGTGGCCGACAGGTGCCTGGGGCCCTTAAAGAAGGCCCGTCCCCGCATAAAGGCCCGGGCAGCCAGGCCCGTGATCCCTGGTCCCATGCCCGCCCCGGTCAGGATCATGCCGGCGAGCTCGTCACCGTGCTGCGCGGCCAGGTCCCGCACCATGAAGGAACCTAGGGAGTGCCCCAGGAGGAACACCGGGACGCCCGGGTAGGCGGCCCGCTCGAGGCGCAGCACGGCGTCCAGGTCCCCGACCACCGCCTGCCAGCCGTTGGTGTCCGCGAAGAAGCCCTTGTCCTCCGGCCGCAGCACCGACTTGCCGTGCCCCCGGTGGTCATTGGCGTGCACCGCGAAACCGGCTGCCACAGCCGCCGCGGCGAAACGCTCGTACCTGCCGCCGTGCTCGGCCAGGCCGTGGGCGATCTGCAGCACCGCCCGCGGGCTGCGGTCCGTGTCGCGCACGGGCGCACCCAGGACCCGCACCCCTTCAGGCAGCCAGGAGCGCAGGTGGATGCAGACGCCGTCGTCAGCAGCCATGGAGGCGTGAACAACCTTCATGTCCTCCCCTTTCCGCCTCATCCTGAGCACACGGACCGCCTCAGCATAGACAAAGCCTGCACGGATTTAATCTGTATGCTGGGGAAAAGTAATCTGATATTCAACTGTTAGGCGAACCTACCCCGTTGTTACCGGAATCGGCTTATGAAAAGCCGGGGAATACTACTGGTCGAACCGGCCTAGGTCACAGCCCCCACAGGCACCGGTGTGCTGAGTGCCATAACGTTCACCCATGACCCAACTACGCTTCAGCCTGGTGCCCGCCGCCTACCTGCTGCTCACCCGCGCGCGGGGGCCGCAGCTGGAGGTCCTGCTGCAGCTGCGCCGCGACACCGGATACATGGACGGCTACTGGGCCTGCGGAGTAGCAGGCCACGTGGAGAGCGGCGAGTCGGTGCTGGCCGCGGCGGCCCGCGAGGCCTGGGAGGAGGCCGCCGTGGTGGTACGCCCCGAGGACATGCAGCCCCTGACCGCCATGCACCGCTCCGGCGACGTCGGCGGCGCCGCCCGGGAGCAGCGGGTGGACTTCTTCCTGACCACCTGCCGCTGGGAGGGCGAGCCCCGGGTACAGGAGCCCCGTAAGAACGCGGGCCTGCGCTGGTTCGCCCTGGACGCGCTGCCCCAGCCGGTACCACCGCACGAGCTGGCGGTGCTGGAGCTGCTGCGCAGACGCCAGGAGACTGGGACGGCGGTACCGGCCATCATGACCTTCGGCTTCCCTGCCGAGCAGGCCGACCCCAACCCGGAAGCGGCTTGGCACTGACGCCCCCGCAGGCGGCACCGTCCACGACCGGAAGCCCGCAACCTGCCCTCCTAGCCGGTCAGTGCCCCAGGAACTCCAGGATCCGCGGCAGCTCGCGGCGGGCCTGGGCCAGGCCCATCTCGTAGGCGGTCACGACCCGGTCATAGCGCAGCTCCCCGTTGGTGACGGGCATCCGCTCAGGCCGGTACAGGTAGACGCTGCCCGCCCGCTGGGCGGCCTCCAGCTGCTCCAGGGTGCGGTTGTAACGGCCAGGACGCGCCAGGATGCCCTCTGCCACCGCGGGGTAGCGGCGGAAGAGCGCCCGGTAGGCAGCGGGCAGGCGGGCCGGGGGCTTGCGGTAACCGGGCTCACGGGTAAGCACCACCACCATCCGCTGGTAGCCGTCAGCCGCCGCAGCGTCAGTGGCGAGCCCGCCGGTGGGACCCAGGGCACCGTCCAGGTAGGGCAGGCCGTCCACCTCCACCAGGGGCATCAGGCCGGGCATGGAGGAGGACGCCTGGCACAGCGGCAGCAGGTCCTCCATCTGCGTCAGGTGCTCCTTGCCCCAGTAGACCTGCTCGCCAGTGTCGCAGCGGAAGGCCCCCAGCCGTAACGTGGCGGTGGAGGCTGTGAAGCTGGGCCAGTCAAAGGGGAACCTCTCCCCGGGGCGGGAGGTGTGGAGGTAGATGTGCTCGGAGTTGAAGTAGCCCTGACGGCGCAGGAAGCTGCCCCAGCCTCCGGCCTGCGGGTCGGCAGGCAGTCCCACAAAGGTCTCCCGCGCCCGCCAGCGGTCCCGGGAGACCATGTTGACGGCGTTGGTGGTGCCTGCGCTGATGCCCCCGACCCAGGGGAAGAACAGGCCCGCCTCCAGCATCACCTGGACCAGGGCCGCCGTGTAGGTGCCGCGCATGCCCCCGCCCTCAAAGACCAGGGCGGTGCCCGCCACCGGGCGGGTGACGGGCGCGGGGGCGTGCCCCGGCTCCCCGTATGGGACCGGTGCGGGCCAGCCCGGGCTGCTGCTGGCCGGGCTGCTTCCGGCTGGACCTGGCTGCCGGTGGGTACTGCTCATACCTGGGAGGCTACCCGTGCGGGCGCGCCCGGCGGGAGACGTCTGGCAGACGGTTCCACCGGGCTCCCCTGGCCGGTCAGGCTCCCTGCCAGAAGGCGCGCATGGCCTGAGCCATCCAGGGGCCGTCCTGCACGCCGCACATCTCCCGCTGGGAGTGCATGGACAGCAGCGGCTGGCCGACGTCCACCGTGGTGATACCCAGCCTCCCGGCGGTGATAGGGCCGATGGTGCTGCCGCAGGGCACGGCGTTGTGGGAGACGAAGTCCTGGCTGGGCACCCCGGCGGCGGCACAGGCCCGCCTCCACGCCGCGGCCCCGACGGCGTCGGTGGCGTAGCGCTGCTGGGCGTTGATCTTCAGCAGGGGACCACCGTTAAGGCGGGGGCGCACGGCGGGGTCGTGCAGGGCCGGGTAGCCGGGGTGGGCGGCGTGTCCGGCGTCGGCGGACAGGCACACGGAGCGGGCCAGCGCGGCCTCGTAGGCGTCGCCCTCCACCCCCAGCGCACGGGCCAGCCGCCGCAGCACGGTCTCCAGGAGGGGGCCAGCGGCGCCGGAGCGGGTCAGGGAGCCGACCTCCTCATGGTCGTTGGCGATCAGCACCACCGGCCCGGGCACCGCAGCGCCCGCCTCCGCGAGCGCCTCCAGGGCCACCAGGGAGGAGTGCACCGAGCACAGGTTGTCCAGCCGGGAGGAGGCGAAAAGGTCCTGGTCCCGCCCGAAGCGGCTGGGCGGTTCCGTGGGGTAGGTGACGACGTCGTGGAAGGCCAGCTCCTGGGGGTCGATCCCGGCCAGCCGGCACAGGTAGCGCTCAGGGTCGTCAGGGCGCGGCTCCTGGCCCTCAGCCACCAGCGCCCACAGGGGCAGGAGGTTGGCCTGCCTGTCCAGGTGGAGGGACTCGTTCACGGAGCGGTCCAGGTGCGGGGCCACCTGGGCCACCCGGGCCACCGGGCCGGTACGCACCAGGTGGACCTGCCCGTCGCGGGTGACCAGGCGCCCGGCCAGGCCCAGCTCGCGGTCCAGGAAGGAGTTGAGCAGGGGCCCGCCGTAGACCTCCACGTTGAGCAGCTGGACCCCGTCACGTACCAGGGCGGCGGCGGGCTTGAGCTTGAGCGCCGGGGAGTCGGTGTGGCTGCCGACCACCCGGAAGCCCGCCTGCGGCCCCAGGCTCCCGGCTGCTGCCGGCCCACCGGGCTGGCCGGCGGCGGCTGGGGGCAGGAGCCAGGCCAGCAGGGCGCCGTCGCGCAGCACGTAGCCGCGTGCGGGCAGGTCCTTGCCCCAGGGCTGGCGCTCATCGACCTGCTGGAAGCCCTGGCGCCCCAGACGGCGGGCGATCTCGGCGGCGGCGTGGTAGCTGGAGGGGCTGGCGGTCACGAACTCGGTCAGTGACTCGCAGTAGCGGTCCACGTCGGTGAGCGTGTGGGGGCTGTGGCTCGGCTCAGGATTCATGGGCACAGTCTGGCACCTTGACCACCTCTGCCTGGGAGGATGTGCCCGTGAGCAGCCCAACCCCTCCGGCCCCCACCAGCACCAGCCTGGGTGGCATCGGCCCCGCCGTCGTCCCCCTCCCGCCTGCCGCTACCTCGCCGGTGCGGGTGGTCCTGCTGGACGCCGACGGCGTGCTCCAGCTCATCGGGACCCCCTGGGAGCAGGCCCTGGAGGAGGGTGGCGGTCCAGGCTTCGCGGCGGCCCTGCTGGCCGGGGAGGAGGACGCCCTCAGCGGCCGGGAGTCTCTCAGCAGCCTGCTGGCCCGGCTGCGTGCGCGGCTGCAGGTGCCGCGCAGCACCACGGAGCTGCTGGACCTGTGGTGGCAGGCTGTGCCGGACCCGGTGGCCTGGGCGGTGGTGCGTGAGCTGCGGGCGGCGGGCTACCTGACTGTCCTGGCCACCAACCAGCAGTGGGAGCGGCGCGCCTGGATGCGTGAGCGCCTGGGTTATGACGGCCTGTGTGACGTGGACGCCTACTCCTGCGAGGTCGGGGTGGCCAAGCCTGCGCCGGAGTACTTCCTGCGGGTGCTGGCCAGGGTCGGGATGTCCCGGCAGGAGGCGTCCCAGGCGCTGTTCGTGGACGACAACGCCCAGAACATCGCGGCGGCCCGCCAGCTGGGGCTGCGCACGCTGCACCACCCGGCAGACGCCGGGGGCGCGGTGCTGCGGGACGGGCTGCGCACCGTCCTGTCTCCGGCCGCGTAGCCTCGCCGCACCGTTGCCGCAGGGGGCGTCGAGTAGGCTCGTTCCGCAGGAGGAGGGTTTGGAGACCTGAATCATCCTGTCAGGTCTAGCCCTTGGCCCCGGCAGCAGGAAGACTCTCCTCACAGGAGGCAAGAGCGCACTCAGCCGAGAAGGGATCCCATGAGCCACCAGGAGCAGACCGCTACGGTATCGCCCGGACAGCTGCAGGCCAGCACCCCGGAGTCCCTACGCACGGCAGCACAGGCCGCCACCTCCGGCGGGCGGCGCGCACCCGAGGTGTTCCTGAGCCTGATAACCGCCATACACCGGCTGCTGCCCGCCCCGTTGCGCCGCCGGGTACCGGTGACCTTTATCGGCTACGCGATCATCAACGGCTCCGGCTTCCTGCTGGACATCTTCTGCCTGTGGATCTTCAACAACCACCTGCACTGGTGGTTCCCGGTGGCCGTGACCGTCGGCTACGCCATCGCGGGCCTGTACTCCCTGGTACTGAACCGGTGGCTGAACTTCCAGTCGCACGACTCCTTTGCCATGCAGGGCAGCCGCTACACCGTGGGCCTGGTCTCCCAGTACGTGATCTTTATCCTGGGCCTGTCCTCCCTGCTGCACTGGCTGGGCATGAACGCCCAGCTGGCACGCTTCATCTCCGCCTGCTGCGAGGGCCTGTACCTCTACGTGCTGATGCGCCTGTGGGTGTTCAGGGGCACCCCCGAACCGGTCAAGCAGGGCTGAACGGCTGCCCGCCAGCCCCCTACCAGTAGGCCCGGGTGGTCTCCGTGGGGCCGCCCAGCTCGGTGAGGCCGGCGTCGGTGATGGACACGGGCCGAGCGCTGCTGGCCCACGACTCCCCGCTGGGGTGGACCACGCGCACACGGTAGCCGTCCCGCGCCCAGGCCGCCCGCAGGCTAGCGGGCATCTGGGGGCTCTCCCAGACCCTTTGGGCGGCGTGGGCGCACTGGGCGGCGAGCTTGCCGCTGCTCATCTGCCTCCAGGGGGTGACCTCGACGGTGACCAGGGCGCCGTCGTTGCTGGAGCCGGAGCCCAGCACCACCTGGCTGCGGGCCTGCGGGTCCTGGGCGACGGCGGCGGTAACTGCTGCTGGCGGTGGGGGCAGCTCGTCACCTAGCGGGAACTGGGTGCCTTCCACCTGGGTCCTGGCCAGGCTGGCGGGCAGCGGGCTTACCGGGGCGGGCACGAAGGCCCGTACCTGGGCGCTGCCCCAGCCCGCAGGTCCGTCCTGGCTGACCGTCACCCCGGCCAGCTCCTGGACCTCCTGCCAGCGCGCGCCCCGGGCGCGGCGCACCAGCTTGCGGATGGCAGTGGCCCGCCAGTGCTCTACCGCCGGGGCCCACGGTCCCCCGGGGGCAGCCTGGGGGGAGGCCAGCAGGGTGACGACGGCGCGGGCGGCGGCCTCAGCGACGTCCACCTGCCGGGGCGGGTGGACCTTGTCATAGCGCACCGCGATCTGCATGCCCCAGGGCGGGTTCTGCTCGTTCACGCTCAGACCCTACCGCGGTGCCGCTCCTCCTCAGGTAGGAGGTGCTGAAGGCCCGTACCCTACTGACAGCGAGTGTCTGTGTCAGTACAGCCAGCTAGGTTTTGCCCTATGAGTTCCGCAAGCTACCCACCGCCGTCCCCCTCCCCCGCCGGGGGCCCAGCAGGACCGGCCCTGGGCTATCCCGCCCAGGCCAGTGCGCCGGTCTCGCCGCAGGCGGCCCTGCCGGGCAGGCCGACCTTGTTCTCCGGCTCAACCGTCCACGGCAGGCGGGGTATCCGTCAGCTGCGCCACCCGGTGGAGATGCCGCTGCTGTGGATCGGCGTGGTGCTGACCGTCCTGGCCTACGTGGCCTGGGTGGCCCTGGTGGCGTGGCTGCTGGTGGACACGGAACCCACCGGCACCGCCAAGGAGGTGCAGGCCCTCTTTGTCGGGGAGCAGGCCAACTCAGAGGCCCAGCTGCTGCTGGCCCTGCCGGGCCTGCCGCTGCTGGTGTGGGTGGCGCGTGCCTTCATGTACGGGCGCCTGCGGGCCACCGGGGTACAGATGAGCCCCACCCAGTTCCCGGAGGGCTACCGGATGGTGGTGGAGGCGGCCGCAGCCTTCGGGATGCGCCGGGTGCCGGACGCCTACGTGGTCCTGGGCAACGGGCAGATCAACGCCTTCGCCTCCGGTCACGGCTTCCGGCGCTTCGTGTGCGTCCACTCGGACCTGTTCGAGGTGGGCGGGTCCGCCCGTGACCCGGAGGCCCTGCGCTTCGTGGTGGCCCACGAGGTGGGGCACCTGGCTGCGGGGCACGTCTCCTTCTGGCGTGTACTGGTCAACCAGGTGGTGGGCTACGTCCCCTTCCTGGGGCTGGCCCTGTCGCGTTCCATGGAGTACACCGCGGACAACCACGGTTACGCGGTCGCTCCGCGCGGTGTCCCCGGGGTGGTGGGCCTGCTGGGGGCAGGCAAGTACCTGGGGGCGCACGTGAACCTGCACGCCACTGCGGACCGCGCCGTGAGGGAGAAGGGCGCCTGGGTGCACCTGGTGAACTGGACCGCCACCCACCCGCCCTTGACCTGGCGGGCCCACGCACTGCGGGACCGTAGCCGTCCGGGGCGGGTCATGATCCGCCCCAAGACGGCCTGGTTCGAGGCTGCCGGGCCCGTGGGCTACAACCGGACGGCAGGCTGGCCCACTCCTGCACAGGTCCTGGAGCACATGGACCGGGTGTCACCCCGGGTGGTGGGAGCTGAGGAGCAGTTCGGCCGCTACCCGGGCCTGGCCTACCCGGTGGCACGTGACGTGGTGCGCCTGGCGGACCCCACCCCGGTCAGTAGACCACCACGGCAGCCGACAGGCAGCGTACCGGCCCCCGAAGCAGGGGAGCCCTTCTGAGCAGAGGCGCCGGAGTCTGCCGTCCAGACCCGTGGCCCAGGTTGGTGCGGCAGCGCCTGTAGCACCTGGCCCCGCCTCCTCAGGTCTGGCCCAGGGCAGCTGTGGCTGCCCTGTGGACCCTGGGGCAGCGCGGCCCCTGGCAGGTGAGGTGCTCAGCCCCGAGACGGGCGCACGAGCATCAGGGCCGTGTCCTGACCAAAGTCCAGCTCGTCAAAAGTGGTGCCGCGGCTCTCCTCAGTAAAGCCAAGACTGCGGTGCAGGGCCACCAGCGCGTGCTCCTCAGCCGGGACGACGGCGTGCAGCCGGGCCTGCGGGTCCAGGGCCTCCACCGCGTCGATCACAGCCCCGAGGAGCTGGCGCCCCACCCCTCCCTGAGGGCAGTCGGGGTCGACGATGGGGCCGGTTACCAGCCACTGCTCACCGTGGTCGGCAGCAGCGGGCAGGATGAAGGCGCCGGCCAGGGCCACTGGCGGAGCCTGAGTGTCCTCCGGCCCCTGCGCGTCCCCAGGCTCCACCAGTCGGGCCAGCAGCAGCACAGGCAGGGAGGCGATCATGTGGGGGGCCTCCGCCAGCGTCTGCTCCAGCTCCCGCCCACGCAGGGACAGCAGCAGAGCCACCCGGTGGACGTCGTCCGGGCGGGCGGCACGGATCAGCAGGCTGGCGCCCGGCCCCTGCGCAGGGCCTGGCTTCGTTACCGACTGCTGTCCCTGGTCCGCCACCGGTTCCGGCAGCGAGCCGGAGCGGGCGTCCAGGTGCGGGGTGGTGGGTGCGGGCTCCTCCGTGCCGGGAGCGACGTCGTCATGCATGTGCCCATCCTGCCGCAGATACCGGGCGGCACGGGAATGCCCTGGCTGAGAGGCAGTCCCCTGTCACAGCCCCACGGGTGGCAACGGCCCCCAGGCCCCTGGCAGCGCCTGCGAAAGGGTGCCCGGTGGTACCGTCCCAGACGCCGGGGCCCGGCAGGACGGTATGCGGGCAGAGACAGGGCATCCGCGGGAGCGCCTTGCGCTCCCGCGGATGCCTAGAAAGGTGTAAGGCCTAGTTCAGGCGCGTCGCCGCGACCGGATCACGAAGACAGCCGTCCCGGCACCAGCCAGCCCCAGGGCACCCAGAGCCGCCAAGGAGGACACGCCTGTGGCAGGCAGCCTGGTGGTTCCGTCAGCGGCCTTGCTCTTCTCCGGGGCGGCCACCACGACCTCCGGCTTGCCGGAGGCGGGTCCGGCAGACTGCTTGCCAGACGGGACCTCAACCACCTTGGAGTCATGCTTCCCGGTGGACTTACCATGCTTGGAAGCGTCCTGGGTGGCGTCATTCTTCTTGGGGGCGTGGCTCTGGGGCTTGCCAGCCGGGTCGCCCGCATCCTCCTTGGGCTTGTCAGCGGCTGGAGGCGCTGGCACCGCGGCCGGGGGGTCCTCCTTCTTCGGCTCGGAGGGCGCCGCCGGGCTCGGAGCGCCAGCCTCTGGCTTCCTCTCCTCCGGCTGGGACACGGAGGGGCCGTCATCTCCCGGAGCCTCCGGGACAGCAGGCGCCGCCCCCGGCTGGGACCCTCCCGGCAGCGGTGTCAGGCCCGCACTGGCCGGGTCCGGGTAGTTGGCGAAGTTCTGCGTGCCGTACCACCGGCCGTTGCTGGGGTTGTAGGACACCCCGATGCCGATCGCGTTGAGGTTAGGGCGCAGCATGTTCTCAAGGTGCCCGGGGGACTTGCGCCACTGCTCAAAGAGCTGCAGGCCGATCTCCGGGCCATGGGCGTCATGGTTGTAGGCGATGTTCTCCGCCGCCATGTCCCAGCCCGCCGGGTAGACACTGAACCCCGGGCGGTGCTCAAAGACACCGGTGCGGGACATCTGCTCGGACCAGTCCTGCGCGACGGCGTCGAGCTCCACGTAACGGGTGAGTGGCGCCAGCCCGTAGGATGCACGCAGCTCGTTCACCTTCACGAGGATCGTGTCAGCGTGACTGCTCTCTAGCGTGTTAGCCGCCGCCGGGCTGACGGCCACCGGGACCTGCGCCGCAGCAGGCGTGCTGAGCACGCCGGGGACGGAGAGCACAAGTGCCACGCCTGCGCCCAGGGAGAGCGGGAGACGGGAGAAGTTCTTCATCAGGAATCCTCTCGGACCGGGTAGTCAGGGATCTATCAGGTCTACGGCCCAGGCAGATGGTAACAGATAGATTAAGATGCCGGTAGATAGATACTGACTATAGGCAGCAGGCCGCCCGCTCCCCCGCAACAGGCAGGTTCACAGGTAGCGGGCGCGCAGCTCCGCGGGGCTGTGGGGGCTGAGCTCGCTGAGCGTCACGTCGAACACGGTTACCGCCCCGGTCTGCCCCTGGGCGGCCTTGCGCGCTACCGCCCGGCCCATAGCGGCGACGACCGAGCCGGTGAACTCCGGGTTGGAGCCCAGGGACAGCTCAAAGCCGATGGTGGCTGCCACCTCCCCGGAGGTCTGGCCGCGCCGGATGACCGTGCCGCCGTGCGGGATACCAGCGTGCCGGTCCGCCAGCTCCTGGGCGCTGACGAAGGTGACGGTGGTGTCGTAGTCGGCGAAGTAGTTGGGCATGGCCTTGATCTCTGCCTCGATGCGGGCCCGGTCGGCCCCCTCGGCGGCCACCACGTAGCAGTCGCGGGTGTGCATGGAGCGGGTGGTCAGCTCGACGTCCTCACCGTTCTTGACGGCGGCCACGGTGGCGGGCACCGGCAGGGTGTACTGCTTGGCGTCCAGCACGCCGTCGATGCGCCGCAGGGCGTCGGAGTGTCCCTGGGAGACGCCCGGCCCCCAGAAGGTGGTGGTCCGTCCCTGCGGCAGGACTGCCTCGCCCAGCACGCGGAGCATGGAGAACAGGCCAGGGTCCCAGCCGGTGGAGACCAGGGCGACGTGACCTGCGGCCCGGGCGGCGGCGTCGACGGCGGCGAAGTAGCCGGGGATCTTGGCGTGGGTGTCAAAGGAGTCCACCGTGTTGAAGTAGGCGACGGCGGCGGGCCCCTGCTCCTCCAGGTCGGTGGCGGAGCCCCCACAGTTCAGGCAGACGTCCACCTTCTCCTGCCAGGCAGCCATCTCGTCCACGTGGACCACGGGCGCACCCTGGGTGGCGACCGTGGCAGGGTCGCGGCGGGTGAAGACGACCACGAGCTCCATGTCCTCGTTCTGGCTGACAGCCTGCTCGGCACCGCGCCCCAGGTTGCCGTAGCCGTTGATAGCGACCCTGATCATGCGTCCTCCTGGACTTGCCTAGTGTGCTTCTACAGCCTCCATCATCGGGCGATACGAGGTTTTGGGGCAGAGCACATCTCAGAGCGTGGACCCTGTGCGGTGCCTGGCTGCAGGAAGCCGCTGGCCCCAGGTCTTCTCACCTGGAGCCAGCGGCCCGGTCCTGATGTGGAGCCTCAGCTGGCGCGCACGGCCCGCAGGCGCCTGAACACTCCTGCCACCAGGGCCGCCACGCCGAGCACGGCACCCCAGATCCAGAACATGTCGGCCCCCAGCCCGCCGGTCAGCGGCAGGGCTGGTACGGCGGTCTTGTGGTTCTCAAAGGCGGCAGGGAATACGTGGTCCCGGTTGGTGGTGTCCAGGGTGAAGCCGTGCACCTTCCGGTCCAGCCGGTAGCCAGCGGGCGCGGCGCTCTCCACCAGCTGGTAGGAGCCCAGCGGCAGCTCCGTGACCTGGAAGGCCCCGGGGGCCGGGTCCCGGTCCGGCCCCTTGCAGGCGGTGGCGTCGTCGGCCACACAGTCCTGGACCTCCTGGACCGCGGAGGACGCCCCGGTGGGGCCGGTGAGCCGCCAGCTGCTGCCCGCCAGCGGGTGGCGGTTGGCCGCGTCCACCTTCTGCCAGCTCACGGAGCCGTGGGAAGGCTGGTTGACGTAGGCACCCGCCTCCACGGTCCCGCCCACGTGGCTGTCCAGGACCACCACCTCATGCGGGGTGCTGTCCAGCAGGTAGCCCTGCGGCGGGGTCTTCTCCACGAGGGTGTAGGTACCGGGCTGGACGTCGTGCAGCTCCAGGGCACCAGCGGCGGGGTCACGGTCAGGCCCCTGGCAGGCGGTGGGCCGGTCAGCCACGCAGTCAGTGACCTCGACGGCCTGGCGCGGAGTCCGCTTAGGGGTCCAGGTCCACACTGAGCCCGGCAGGGGAGCGGCAGCAGGCGCAGGGCCGGTCTTGGTCCAGCGCACCTTGGGCAGGGCCTGGTTGACGACGTCCCCGACCTGCACGGTCTCACCGTCGGTGGACACCGTGATCTTCTTGGTCTCCGTGCTGCGCACGTAGCCCTGGGGAGCCTTCTTCTCAGTGAGGTCATAGCTGCCGTAGCCCAGCCCGTCCAGACGGAAGACGCCGCCCTGGGGGTCCTGGTCGCCCCCGGTCGCGCAGGGGGTCTTGACGCAGTCCCTGATCTCGCGGGCCGGGCCGGTGGGACTGGTGGGGGTGAGGGTCCACACCGAGCCCGCCAGCAGGGCCTGGGAGCTGCTCACCTTGCGCCAGGTGGCACCGCCCCGGACCGGGCGGTTGGTGCGGGCACCTATACCCAGGGGCGTGCGGACATGGGTGGGGCTGAGCTCAAAAGGATGCTCAGTGGGGTCCAGCACGTATCCGGTCGGGGCGGTCTTCTCCTTTAGGATGTAGCGCCCCAGGGAGACGTCCTCCACGCGGAACACGCCCGCGGCAGGATCCCGGTCCCGGCCCCGGTAGCCCGACTGCCCGGTGTTGTCCGTGACCTCTATGGCCGGGGAGCCACTAGCGGGCCTGATCTCCCACACGGAGCCCGGCAGGTTACTGCCGGTTTCCTGGTCCGTCTTGGTCCAGGAGACCTGGCCCCGTGGGGTGTTGCTCAGCTCGCAGACCACGTCACGCGAAGGGCCGTAGCCCGGAGAGAGCTCGTACTCGGTGCTGGAGATCCTGGTGGGAGACACCTGCTCACCGGTGCCCTGGACCCAGCACTTGAGGTCGGCGTCATAGTCGCGTAAGGAGGCTCCTGCTGCTGCCGTCTCCTTGATGGTATAGGTACGCGACTTGAGCAGGATGAACGGCCCCAGGGGTGCCTGAGATCCTGTGCTGGTGCCGCTTGTGGTAGCCGCGCCCAGCTCCTTGCCGCCTTTACGGGACACTGAGACCCGGAACTGGTCGCGGCTGTTCTTCCGGCCGACGACGTTCTTCTGGACGTACAAGGTGGAGGGCGAGGCACAGGAGGCGAGGTCTGTGGAATAGGTCAGGTCAAGAGGCACAGGGTTGCTTAGGGACTGCCCACTCTCTGGGTCGATAGTGTAGACGTGCGCCTTATAGAGCCACTGCCGACCGTCCCAGTAGTTCTGGTTGTACTGGATAATGAGCCGACCATACTCATCAAAAGCCAAGCCGTTGTAGCCACCTGCACCAGTTGTCAGCGACTGACTGCTCCCCCTGGAGATCGTGTACTCCACGATGTTCTGCGGCAGAAGGGACTCCGCCCTGACCGGCACCATAATAGTATGACCGTCAGCGTTGTTCCACAGGATAAACATATCCCCCGCGGCGGAGAACACCAGGTCCCCGTTACTACCCGTAGGTGTTTCAACGTTCCCAACGTAAACGTATCCGACAAAGAGGATCCTGCCTCCAGCAACCTTGTGCAAGGAGAAGTGGGTGTCATTATTGCTGTCCTTAGTGAACCCCCCGAAGTAGTACTCCGCATCCGGATCCTTGGGGTTTATACCGCCAGCGACTATACCAGTAGGACGGAGCTCCCCGGGCAAGGGGCCCCTGACCACCCTCCTAGCCCTACCAGAGGCAGCATCCCACCGGTAGACACCTATCGCTGGATCATTGCTGGCACTCAGGTCCTCCTGACGGTTGATAGACCAGGCCACCCGACCATTAGCGCCCACCGCTAAGGCATTGAAATCCGCACGACCCTCCTGGTTTTTGAAGCGAATGGCCGTACCGTCGTACACCCCAGAGCCGTCAGGTACGCCCGCCTCCTCATGGAGACGGTAGACACTACCGTCGCTTGTCATCGTGTAGTAGTCCCCCTGCGCACAGGACAACGGATTAGCACGGTCCGCCACATTTGCCGCACTGCCAGGCTGACCAGCCAGCCCGATGACCGGCACCGGACTTGGGTTGCCCCCGTCCGAGGAGACCTCCCCCCGGGAGGCGGCGACATCAGCCGCCTGCGGGACCAGTGCCAGACCCACAACCCCTAGAAGAAGCAGGAACCGGGCGGCCACCCGCCTTGCTCGGCAGCCTGGGACGCGAGGCATGTACAGGCCCTCCTCTGGGTGCTCAGAACTAACACTCCCCACTCAGGCCTACTGCGATACACCTTTAGCGGGACCTAGCCACCATAGCCCCGCGCCCCGCCCTTGAGACCAGGCGATACGATCCTGCAATAGATACGTGCTATGAATAATATTGTTGCCGGAGAGGAGAGGCAAGGCCCCCGGGAGGCCACACAGGCGGCAGACCTGGCCCTCAAAGCAAGAACCAGCCCTCCGCACCCGGAAGCAGCAAATTGACCAGCCAATTGCCCTCCAGCGGGAATTTAATCTCGGTCACCGGCACTTCACGGTACGGGCTCCCGCGCAGCGGCCCGCGCTAGAACCTCCTACAAACTACGCCCTTGAGCACGCCCCCACCCGGGTGCCCGGCCCCGCGCGCACCCACGGTGCAGTCCCCTAGGCGCCCCTCACGAGGACCCAGCATTCTCTTGTCGCGGTGCGGTCACAGCCTGTCCCGCACCTGTCAGGCAAAGGACAACCGTTCGGAAACGGCTCCGCAAGCACCCCACCGGGAGCCCCCTGCCAGGCAAAGGTTCTACGTACCACCCTGAGACACTGTGGCCGAGCCCAAGACAGCCGCCGGGCCAGCCTCACCCTGTGCGGTCCCGTCACGGGGGCAGACTCGCCCCGACCCGGGTCGCAGGTGCCGGTCAGGGCTGCTCGGTCAGGTCCTTGGTAGTAGCGTCTGCGGCCGCCCGCTGTACCGCTTTGGTGCCTTTGACAGCCGCGGCCTTGGTCTCATATGCCTGGCTGGTAGCCACCACCTCACCATTGCCCGCCTTGAGACGGAAGCGGAACTTGCCTGCACTGTCCTCGTAGATCTCGAACTTGCCCGCCATTGGATTCCCCTCTCTTTGCGGAAGTACTTAAAACGAGTATGGCATGCAGGTTAATGCCAGGGAAGCACCTACCACCCCGCTCCACCCTCCCCGCCAGCCCTCCATACGTGAGGTCACCCCAGTCCTGCCGGACACGCGCGTACCACACCGGGGACCAGCCGCCTAGCAGCACGGTTACCCCGTTAGGGAGCTAGCAGCAACAAGGTACGTTCTCGCTATAAGGCAGCACCCCTGCCTGTTCAGCACCAGGCAGCACGCCCCGCACCACACCGGTCCCATCGCGTAGGGTGGGCACGCCCCGCAGCCGCCACGAGCACTGGCCCGCACCTGACAGCCAGGTAACGTGCCCCCCAGGCCCGTGCGGAGCAAACCGCAGACCACACCACCAAAGGACCCGATGAGCAACAGCAAGCAGCCCCAGTCCCCCCGCACCCAGCAGGCCCTCCCCCGCCCCTCCTGGGTGGAGATCTCCCACGTCAACGAGATTCTCCGGCAGGAGACCACCGGCGGCATCCTGCTTACCATTGCCACGTTCTTCGCCCTGGCCTGGGCCAACCTGGCCCCCGGAAGCTATGAGGCGCTGCGGGAGACCCATGTTGGTCCCGCGTCACTGCACCTGAACCTCTCCCTGGGCCACTGGGCGGCCGACGGGCTGCTGGCCGTGTTCTTCTTCCTGGCCGGGCTGGAGCTCAAGCACGAGCTGGTGGCCGGGTCGCTACGCTCCCCCGGCAAGGCGGCGCTACCGGTTGTCGCCGCCGTCGGTGGCATGGCGGTGCCCGCACTGCTGTTCACCGCCATCAACTGGCACGCCGACGGCGCTGCCCTGCAGGGGTGGGCGATCCCCACCGCCACTGACATCGCCTTCGCCCTGGCGGTCCTGGCGGTAGTCGGCACCCAGCTGCCGGCGGGGCTGCGCACCTTCCTGCTCACGCTGGCCGTCGTCGACGACCTGCTGGCGATCATCGTGATCGCGGTGTTCTACACGCACGACCTGCGCCCCGAGCTGCTCCTGGCGGCCCTGGTACCCATCGTGTGCTTCGCGGCCGTGGTACGGCGTCGCCGCACCACCTGGTGGCTGCTGCTGCCCCTGGCCTTCGCAGCCTGGGCGCTGGTGCACGCCTCCGGGATCCACGCGACCGTGGCCGGGGTCCTGCTCGGTTTCACGGTCCCGGTCCTGCGGGAGGGCACCACGGGGGTGCGCGACGTGGCCCACGACCTGGAGCACCGCTGGCGCCCGATCTCCGCAGGGATCGCGGTGCCCCTGTTCGCCTTCTTCGCGGCGGGGGTCACGATCGGCGGCTGGGGGCGTCTCGGCACCGCCCTGACCGACCCGGTGGCCCTCGGGGTGATCGCGGGCCTGGTGGTCGGCAAGACCGTGGGGATCCTGTCCACCACCTGGATGATGGCCCGCTTTACCAGGGCCCAGCTGGACCCCGAGCTGTCCTGGCTCGACGTGGCCGGGGTGTCGGTGCTGGCCGGGATCGGCTTCACCGTGTCCCTGCTGATCGGGGACCTGGCCTACGGCGGCGCCAGCGAGCGGGCGGAGGTGGTCAAGATCGCCGTCCTGGTGGCCTCCCTGACGGCGGCGACCCTGGCGGCCGTGGTGCTGGGCGCACGCAACCGCGTCTACCGCCGTATCAACGCCGCCGACGCCGTTGACGCTGACGCGGACGGCGTGCCCGACGTCTACGAGACCGAGGCGCAGGCCTGAGGCCGCGGCAAGGTCAGGGACCCGGCTCGGGCGTGAGCGGTCTGCGTTCCCAGCTGGCCACAGGGCCGTCCACCACCCGGAACAGGGGGTGTGGGGCGGCACCGGTCAGGCGGGGCAGCCACTGGGGCTCACGGACGGTGACCTTCTGCCGCAGGTGGGCCAGCTCCAGCTCCAGCTGGCCGGTGGTGACGGTCAGGGAGCCTGCCGGGGCGGGGTCGGCGGCGATCAGCTCCCGGTTAAAGCGGTAGCCGCGGGCGGTGGCCTCCCGCTGCAGGCCACAGAGGAAGGCCGCGATATGGGAGGCGGGGTCGCTGGTGGCCTTGAACCGCTCCAGCTGGGGGTGGTTGCGGTAGCCCTTGGTCCGGCCCTGGAGGACCTTCTGGGCAAGCAGGGCCTCACGCCAGCAGGCGACCAGCGCGGCACGGTCCAGCAGCGCCGGGTCCAGGCTCCAAAGCCTCATGGGAGCTCCTTTCTGCGGTGCTGGCAGTAGTCCGGTGGCAGTGCTGGCGGCGGCGGTCGTGTTAGCGACGACGGCGGTTTCGGTGGCGGTTGCGTTAGCGAAGGCGGCCAGGCTGGAGGTTGCGAAGACGGCGACGGCGTCGGTCGGATGGGCGGGCAGGTTGGCAGTGGTTCTGAAGGCGACGGCGGCGTCGGTTCCTGCGATGACTCTTATGGCAGCGGGAGGGCTCCGACTGTGCGGAGGATGCCCCTAGAGCGCCACGGTCAGCCCGCGGCGGGGAAGGCGCGGACGGCTGCGGCGCAAGAGCCCCCGAATGCGTCGTGGTCAGTCCACCGGCCGCCGGGCCACCAGGACCATGAGCCGCTGGTCCGGGCCGCCGCTGAACGGGGTGCGCCCCCAGTCACCGTAGGTTGCCTCTACCTGCAGCCCGGCTGCGCAGAGGTCTGCCCGCAGCTGCTCGTGGCTGCGGAACTGGAGGCGCTGCTCGCCCGCCAGGACGTCACCGTCGTCCAGCATCTCGTTGCGGTAGGTCATGACCACTATCCCGTCGGCGTCCGGAGGGGTGGTGGTCAGCGACTCCCGTACCGCGCCCACGGGGGTCTGTCGCACTGCGGGGGCGGCCTGCCAGCCTTCCCACGCCCGCGCTACGGGATTGCGCGTCTCAAAGGCAAGTACCCCACCTGGCCGTAGCCCGGCGGCGATCGCCGCCAGGGTCTGGGGCCAGGCATCTCCGACGATGTGCATGGCGACGTTGCCGGTCATGACCACCAGGTCGGCTAGGCCCGGCGGGATCTGGTTGGCGGTGCCTGTCACCCACTCGACGGCGTCCCCGCCGGGGCGTGAGTGTGCGCGCTCCAGCATGGCTGGGGCCGGGTCGATACCGAGTACGCGTCGGCCCGGGGCCGCCAGCGTCACCGTGAGGATGCCCGTCCCGCAGCCCAGGTCGACGATGCTGCGGGCCCCGGTCTCGGCGGCCAGCGCCCGGTAGAAGTCGTGGTCTGCTCCCGCCGGGTTGTCGACGTCGTAGATGACGGCAAGACGTGCGTCGTTGAAAGGCGTGGCGCTGGCGATGACGTCGCTGGGGCTCATACTGCCAGGCTAGCCGCGCGTGATAGGCGGGCCGGATATGGCCACTCGCTATCGCACCGGAGCCCGACCTCGTTGCCAAAGGCCGACGCTAACCTCTATGACCAGGGGGCGAAGTCCTCGCAGCCGCCCACCACTGACAGGAAGAGACATGATTGACGTCCTGCGCACACGTTTCGTCGCCCACCCGCACCGTCACGTCGGAGTGCGGTGGGAGCAGGTGGCAGAACGCCTGGCGGAGCATCCCGAGGCGCTGCGCTCCTTGGAGCGTCTAGAGGCCTCCGGCGGTGAGCCCGACGTCGTCGGCATTGACGAGCAGTCCGGCGTCCTCACCTTCTATGACTGCTCGGTGGAGTCGCCTGCGGGCAGACGGAGCCTGTGCCTCGACGAGGAGGCCCTGCGCGGGAGAAAGCGAAACCCGCCTCGGGGCAGCGCTGCTGGCGAGGCTACGGCAGCCGGGGTGCGACTCATGGGAGAAGACGAGTACCACCACCTGCAGCGCCTAGGCGAGTTCGACCTGAGGACCTCGACGTGGCTCGCCACTCCCCCGGCAGTGCGGACGCTGGGTGGGGCACTGTTCGGTGACCGACGCTACGGGCGGGTGTTCATCTATCACAACGGCGCAGACTCGTACTACGCCTCCCGCGGGTGGAGGGGCGTGCTGGAGGTGTAATCGCCGTGCTCGACTCCGACCTGGCCCACTAACGTGCCAGGAGCCAGGACTAAGGCGGGGTAGGGCGGCGGGCGTAAGTCCATTTCTACGCAAGGTCAAGACCGCTCCAGCCGACCGGGCCCCTCCGTCGGCTCATCAAACGGTGGGACGGAGACACCCATAACACCTTCACACGCTCGGCCGGAACTCGGGTGTGAGAGGTCCTCATATATGAGGCTAAACACCCCGTCCCCTCAGTGCTTACCAGCCTCTCGAAACTCAACCCCCACACCACTAAGAAGAGTGCGTACACGCGTGATCGAATATCCGGTTTGATCGCTGATCTCACGAATGCTGGCACCAGCCTCATACTCTGCACGCAGCTTGTTGCCGATAACCACTTGATTCTCAGGAGTCAGGCGCTCATGCGGCTTCAATGCCGGTACGAGAAGCGGCCCCCCCGCGTAACCCCGATAAGTCTTTCCGCGCGGCACAACATCCTCTGCAGACTCATCCCCCCAGACCGACCAACCTTCACGTGGGTGGCGCGCAAACATTTCAAGAAATGGGCCGGGAGAACAGGATTCAATGAGGCCGTATTGCTCGTCTGGCTTACGCGAGTGCTCACGTTTTCGCGTTTCGATCATATTGACTTGACGACGCGCTGGAGCAAGTGTGCGCATAGAACCCCGCACCCCAAAAAGGATTAGTTCGGTGACGTTACGGAAATAGAAGCCCACCCCGCGGCCATCAGGACCCCCATCTTTTCGACGCTTCGCCCAAACTAGGTTTGAGACATATCGGAAACCCCAAGCCTCCATAACAGCCAGCCCCTCGGGAAGCAGCGCGTTCGGAACCCAGAGGTAGAGGTGAGCATTTTTAGTTGTCACATCCGCAACAGGGAGCGCCTTAATCTCTTCCAGGCTCATAGTTGAGTAGCGATCAAGGCGACGATGCTCGGGAGCAACCTTCCCTGTGCGGTTTTGAAAACGCCACGGGGGGTCCGCCAGGACGGTCTTGAAACCGCCATCAACATGAGGAAGGGGCGCTACATCAAAGTTATCGCGCAGTGGTTCAGCAGGAAAGGTCATATCTAAATCATATCATAAGTAGATCTCATGTGAGATCCACTTTGACAGTGTCAAGCCTCACTAGTCGACTGAAGTTGCGTGCCGTCAGAAAATGTAAATCCTTTTAGAATATCCATCGGAAGTCCGCGCACCTTCTCGGGTTCAATGCCTACACACAGCAGTGGACACTCTCCACCACCACCCATGTCAATCATGGGCGTCAACTTGTTCCAGTGAGTCGTTGCCTTACCGTACTTCGTCTTTGGATACTCACCAGCAGCACCCAGGAACTCCAGAAGCTCCTGCAAACGAGGCCCCCTCGTTACGATGACCCCGACAGCAATGACACCTTCCCGGTGTAACGCCTGAAAGTTGTTGAGGTCTCTATGAAAAAATGGATCCTTGTTATTCCACTCCATCTCGTCGGCGATGCCGGGATAACCCCCATCATCCCCCATGGTAAAGACGTCAATCTCGTGGTTGCGTACACGATATACAGGCACACCATCGACGAGCTTTTCTATCGTCACATTGTGCTTAGACCACCCGCGTTGCGTTAGCCCATCATCGTGGCGTGCGGTGTGCCGTGCACGAGAGCCGCCACCCGCTTTGATGTCCTCTGCGTAGTCAATATAAAAGTCCTCCAGATTACCTACGATGTCGACATACTTTTGAGGGAACGCGTCGCGTAGAATCAGGTCAGCATAGCGTGTGACGCCATACTTGTAACCAGAGGGGAACACCACCTGCGGATCGCACACTGCACCTGGAAGTTGCTCCATGTCGGTACTCGATACAGCCCCGGTCATTTCTTGCCCCCAGACGTAAGCCCGCTTCTGAACTCCACGACGTCGCCGTCCTGCATGACGTAGTCCTTGCCCTCCATGCGCATCTTGCCGTGGGCGCGGGCCTGCGCGATGCCACCCTGCTCCATGAGCTCGTCAAAGCCGATAACCTCCGCCTTGATGAAGCCCCGCTCAAAGTCGGTGTGGATCACGCCCGCAGCCTGGGGGGCGGTCCAGCCCTTGCGGATCGTCCAGGCGCGCGCCTCCTTCTCCCCCGCCGTCAGGTAGGTCTGCAGGCCCAGCGTGTCGAAACCGACCCGCGCCAGCTTGTCCAGGCCCGACTCCTCCTGCCCGTTCTCGTGCAGCATCTCCGCCGCCTCCTGCGGCTCCAGCTCCACCAGCTCGGCCTCGAACTGGGCGTCCAGGAAGATTGCCTCCGCCGGGGCCACCAGCTCACGCAGCCGGGCCTGCTTGGCGGAGTCGTTCATACCGGCGTCGTCCATGTTGAACACGTAGATAAAGGGCTTGGTGGTCATCAGCTGGAAGGAGCGCAGCACCTCCGCGTCCAGCCCCTTGCGCTCCGCCACGGCGGACAGCAGCGTGCCCTCCTCCAGGACCGCCAGCGCCGCCCTGGCGGTCTCCAGCACCGCGGGGTCGGTCTTCTTGCCGCGCACCTCCTTCTCCAGGCGCGGCAGGGCCTTCTCCAGGGTCTGGATATCCGCCAGCACCAGCTCGGTCGCGATGGTCTCGATGTCGCTGGCGGGCTCGACCTTGCCGTCCACGTGCACGACGTCGGGGTCGTCAAAAGCGCGCGTGACCATGCAGATCGCGTCCGCCTCCCGGATGTTGGCCAGGAACTGGTTGCCCAGCCCCTCCCCCTCGCTGGCGCCGCGCACGATCCCGGCGATGTCCACGAAGGAGACCGTCGCGGGCACCGTGCGGACCGAGTGGAAGAGCTCGGCCAGCTGGTCCAGCCGGGGGTCCGGCAGCGGCACGATGCCGACATTCGGCTCGATGGTGGCGAAGGGGTAGTTCGCCGCGAGCACGGTCGCGCGGGTGAGGGCGTTGAACAAGGTGGACTTGCCGACGTTGGGCAGTCCGACGATTCCGATGGTAAGAGCCACGTGCCGAGTCTAGACGCAGCCTCTGACACCTTCCTCCCGCCGGTTCTCTAGCCCCTCTCTCCGGGACCATGCCACAGCTCCACTCACCGCCACCACGCACCGCCCAGAGGATGACAGGCCAGCCCATCGAAGGCGCCCGCGCCGCGCACCGCACGAAGCTCCTGCCGCAGTTAGTGTCGTACCCCTGTGGCACGGTGGATACATGTACTCCACACACACGGTCTTCCCCTATGTGCTGCTCCTGCTGGGCACGGTGGTGGGGGTGCTGCTGGGTTACGCCCTGGCAGCCGCCCGCGCCAGCACCGCCCGCGTGCACTGGCGTGACGAGGTCGCCACCCTGCGCGCCGACGCCGCCGCCTGGCAGGCCCGGGCGGAGGAGCTGGAGGAGCGCGCCCAGCTGGCGGAGGAGCGCAATGAGCGCGACGGCGCGGTACTGCGCGTCCTGGCACCCGTGCGCGCCCAGCTGGAGCAGGTGGGGGCCAAGGTGGAGCAGATGGAGCGCTCGCGCGCGGAGCAGCACGCCAGCCTCTCCGAGCAGCTGCGCTCGGCCGCCAGCGCGGAGCGGGAGCTGTCCCGGGCCACCACCCGGCTGGAAGGTGCCCTGCGGTCACGCTCTGCCCGCGGCCTGTGGGGAGAGGTGGAGCTGGCGCGGATCCTGGAGGCCTCCGGCATGCTGCCGCACATCGACTTCCTGGAGCAGAAGGCCGTCGGCGCTCCCGGCCCGGAGACGGGACTGTCCCGTCCGGACGTGGTCGTGCGCCTGCCCGGGGGCGCACACCTGGCCCTGGACGCCAAGGTCCCCCTGGACTCCTACCTACAGGCCAGCGCCAGCCCCGCAGGCCCCACCGCCACCGAGGCGGAGGCCCGTCGGCAGGAGCTGCTGCAGGCGCACGCCAAGGCCCTGCGCCGGCACGTGGACGAGCTGGCTGCCCGGCGGTACGACCGCTCCCTACCCTCCGCCCCCGAGCTGGTGGTGCTCTTCGTGCCCGCCGAGCCGGTGCTGGCCGCCGCCCTGGAGGCCGACCCGACGCTGCTGGAGCACTCCCTGGGCAAGGGCGTGGCCCTGACCTCACCCGCCTCTCTGCTGGCGCTCCTGCGCACCTGCGCCACCGCCTGGGCCCGGGCCGCCGTCAACGACGACGCCGCCGCCCTGCTGGAGCTAGGCCGCACGCTCTACGAACGGCTCTCAGTGGTTGCTAAGCATATTGACCAGCTTGGTTCAGCCTTGCAGCGTAGCGTGCACGCCTACAACCGGCTCGCTGGCTCGGTGGAGTCCCGGCTGCTGGTCACCGCCCGGTCCTTCACCTCACTGGCGCAGGAGCTGCCGGAGGTCCAGCCCATAGACCCAGACAGCGCCCAGCTGCGCCAGCTCTCCAGCCCCGAGCTGGGCTTGGACCAGGCTTGGAGGGCTTGACGGCCCCGCACTCACCCTGCAAGCCAGCCAGCCTGCGGCAGGCCGCCCCCTAGGTCCCATACGGATTGCTACCATCCCGCTAGCCTAGCCCTCCCTACTACCTACCAGCAGTCAGATGCGTAGTGGGATACCAGGAGCCACCGCGCCCGCGCCCCAGCCCACCAGACGCCTGGATTCAGGCCGCATACCGCGGATCGCAGGACAGCCCTCCGCCACAGCACGCATGCGGCCCGCGTGCAGCACCCCGCATGACCCACAAGTCCGCATTGCGCCGCATGCTACCCGCACACAGGAAACTGAGACTTCTTTGTTATATCAGCGTTCCTCCCAGTTCAGCCCAACCTAGAACCGCACCTTTCCAGCATTACGGTTGATAAGCGGTAGGTACGGAGGCAGCCGGGAACTAGTGTGTAACACATTGGCAACCACTGATTAGGAGGTTCAGGGCATATGTCTGTTAGCGCACCGACCCTCGACCGGACACCCCGGTCAGGCATGTTCGGCAAGTCCGCCCCTGAGGCCCCCACGGAGACCCGCTCCGTTCTAGACCGTCTTCGGTCCCTGGCAAGTGAGCAGCAGCGCCTCCAGGACGCGCTGCAGATCCTGCGCAACGAGCGTGACCGGCTGATCCTCAAGGGACTGTCCTTCGGCGTCAGCTCTTCTGAGCTGGCCAACACATCACATCTCACGGGAGCCCGCGTGCGCGCCATCGCTGACGCCGCCGCCACCTCCTCCGCCCGTGAGCGCGTCGCCCAGGCTGTTGCTGGCCTGGTCTCTCACGAGCCCCCCATGTGCACCACCTACGGCGCCCTCGCCGACGCCGTCGGCATCGGCTCCGCCAAGGGCGTGGCCTCCTCCCTGGCCACCAACCCGGACGTGACCGGCCGTGAGGGAGCCCGCGTGCTCCTGCTACGTTGGGCCACCCCGGCGCTGGGGGGCTACGTCATCCCGGAGCACGAGCCCGCGTGGCAGACCCAGGGGGACGACACCGCCTCCCGCCTGGAGTGCCTGCAGGCCGAGGGCCTGGTCACCCAGGTCCACTCCCCTGAGGGGCCGGTCTGGGTCGTGCCCTTCGAGCGGGTCTGCGCGGACCCGCGCCGCCTGATCTCCCTGATCAACAAGTAGGCGCAGACCAGGTAGACGCACTACCTAACTACTGAGGCCGTCGGCACACCGCAACAGGTACCGACGGCCTCAGCGCGTCAAGCACGCCAACCGCCCAGGTGCCCCGGACGTCCCGGGTGCCGACTAGCCTGTAACCGGAGGCGGACGCCAACCACCCCGGAGCCCAGGACGTCCCGCAAGACTCACCCACCTGCGCCGTCCACACGTACAGCAGCCTCTGCAACCGCGCACCAGAGCACCACACCCACCATGCAGCGCCACCCCGGGGAGGCCACCTCGTCACGAAGACGCCGCCCTCGCAGAAGAAGCATGCAAGGCCACCCCGCGGACCCCACGCACAAGGCAGCGGCGCCGCAGAGCAGCCCCGCTCAGCAGGTACCGCTCAGCAGGTGTGGTCCGCCCGCACCTCCCGGCGACCGTGCTCAGGGGCCACACCCCCGGAGGCGGCCATCAGGTCCGCCCGCAGGTTCTTAGGCAGGGAGAAGGCGATCTTCTCGGTGGCCGTCACCACCTCCTCCACATCAGTGAAGCCCAGCTCACCCAACCTCTCAACGACCTCACGCACCAGGATCTCCGGCACCGAGGCGCCGCTGGTCAGCCCCACCGTGCGGGCCCCCTCCAGCCAGGCCGGGTCGATCTCGCTGGCGTAGTCCACCCGATGGGCGGCCCCCGCCCCCGCCTCCAAGGCGACCTCCTTGAGGCGCACCGAGTTGGAGGAGTTGCCGGAGCCCACCACGATCACCACGTCGCAGCGGGGTGCCAGCACCTTCACCGCCGCCTGGCGGTTCTGGGTGGCGTAGCAGATGTCGTCACCGGGCGGGTCGGTCAGGTGCGGGAAGCGCTCTCGCAGCAGCCGCACCGTCTCCAAGGTCTCGTCCACGCTCAAGGTGGTCTGGCTGATCCACACGACCTTGTGCGGGTCACGCACAGTCACCTGGTCCACCTCATGGGGCCCGTTGACCACCTGGATGTGGTCCGGGGCCTCCCCCTGGGTGCCCTCCACCTCCTCATGGCCGGTGTGCCCCACCAGGATGATGTCGTAGTCCTCCTTGGCGAAACGCACCGCCTGCTTGTGCACCTTGGTGACCAGGGGGCAGGTCGCGTCAATCGTGGCCAGCCGCCTGGCCGCCGCCTGCTCGTGCACGGCCGGGGAGACACCGTGGGCGGAGAAGACCACCCGCTCCCCCTCCGGCACCTCGTCGGTCTCCGAGACGAACACGGCCCCGCGCTTGGAGAGGGCCTCCACCACGTACTTGTTGTGGACGATCTCCTTGCGCACGTAGATGGGGGCGCCGTAGTGGGCCAGGGCCTGCTCCACGGCGTCCACCGCCCGGTCCACGCCGGCGCAGTAGCCGCGCGGCGCCGCCAGCAGCAGCTTCTTGCCGCTACCTGCGGCCGGGCCTACGGCGTCGTTCTCGACTGAGACAGCTTCACTCACACCCCCACTGTGCCACAGGGCGCGAGCCTGGCTCACTGCCGTGGCACAGTGTTCCCCGTGACAGCCACCAGCCCAACGCCCCCAGCCAACGGCCCGGCCCTGCCGCGGCTCGCCCGGGACACCACCGCGGAGCACCCCTGGCCACTGCGCGTGCTGTCCACCAAGATCGGCGAGTACGTGGACAAGATGACCGGCGTGTGGGTGGAGGGCCAGGTGGTGCAGTTCAACCGGCGGCCCGGCTCCGGCATGCAGTACCTGACCCTGCGGGACCCGGAGGAGGACATGTCCATGTCCGTGTCCCTGTTCACCCGTGAGCTGGCGGCCATCGAGCAGCGCACGGGGGCGCCGCTGCAGCAGGGTGCCCGGGTGGTCGTGCACGCCAGGCCCCGCTTCTGGACGCGGCGCGGCAGCCTGGACCTGCGCGCTGACGACATCCGCCCGGTAGGCGTGGGCGACCTGCTGGCCCGTATCGAGCAGCTGCGGCGGGTGCTGGCCGCCGAGGGCCTGTTCGACGCCGAGCGCAAGCGGCCCCTGCCCTTCCTGCCCCGCCAGGTGGGTCTGGTGTGCGGCCGCAATGCCAAGGCCAAGGACGACGTGCTCGTCAACGCCCGCCTGCGCTGGCCCGGGCTGCCCTTCCATGTGCGGGAGGTGGCGGTGCAGGGCACGGCCGCCGTCCACGAGGTCAGTGCCGCTATCCGGGAGCTGGACGCCGACCCCACGGTGGACGTGATCGTGGTGACCCGGGGCGGGGGCGCGGTGGAGGACCTGCTGCCCTTCTCCGACGAGGGCCTGGTGCGCACCGCCGCCCAGTGCCGCACGCCGCTGGTCTCCGCAATCGGGCACGAGACCGACTGCCCGCTGCTGGACCTGGTGGCCGACTACCGGGCCTCCACCCCCACCGACGCCGCCCGCCGGATCGTGCCGGACCTGGCCGAGGAGACCGAGCGCCTGGACTCGGCCCGCGAGCGCCTGCGCGCCAACCTGAATGCGCGCCTAGAGGCCGAGCAGCGCCAGCTCGACCAGCTGCGGGCCCGCCCGGTCATGACCGAGCCTTCACTGATGCTGCGCGACCGCTTCACCGAGCTCGCGCAGCAGCGGGAGCGTCTGAGCCGCGCCCTGGACAACAGGATCAGCCTGGCCCGGGCCCAGCTGGCGGCGGAGCAGGCGCGGCTCACGGCCTTGTCCCCCCAGGCAGTGCTGGACCGGGGCTACGCGATCCTGCGCCTGCCCGGCAGGAAGATCCTAAGGAGCGCGCAGGACGTGAAGAAGGGGGACCTGCTGGAAGGGGTGCTGGCCTCAGGCCGCCTGGTGGCCCAGGTGGTGGGGGCCACCAAGCCCCCCACGCCTACCGGGACCACCGGGCCTACCGGGCCCACCGGGACTCGTGCCTGACTTGTGCATTTCGGCTCGACTTGTGCCGGAATTCGGCACAAGTCGAGCCGAAATGCACAAGTGGGTGGGGCGGGCAGGCGCGTGGGACAATATGGGCATGAGTGCACAGACCCCTCAGACACCTCCGGCGGGCCTCAGCAACGCCGCTGACGGCTCCGCCAACGACGACGTCGCCACCATGAGCTATGAGCGAGCCCGGGAGGAGCTGGTTGGCGTGGTCCAGCGGCTAGAGGCCGGGCAGGTCCCCCTGGAGGAGTCCCTGGCCCTGTGGGAACGGGGCGAGGCCCTGGCCGCCCGCTGCCAGGGCTGGCTGGACCAGGCCCGCGCCCGCCTGGAGGCCGTGGCCCAGGACAGTGCTCCCGCCGACGTCTGAACCGTTCCCGACGGGACGCTCACGCCGCGCCCCCGGAGCCAGGCAGGCCCGGCACCCGGCGGCTGGCACCCAGCCCGGCAGGCCCGGCACCCGGCAGCTGGCACCCAGCCCGGCAGGCCCGGCACCCGGCAGCTGACACCCAGCCCGGCAGACCCAGTCCGGCAGGCCCAGTATCCGGCAGCTGACACCCAGCCCGGCAGACCCGCCCCTCACCCACTCCGCAGCCACCCGGCCAAGCAACCCACCCAGCCCATACGGCCCGCACAGCCCTAGCCAGCAAAGAAGCCCTCTCATAACCTCAGTACCCGGCGCCGCAGGACGCGCCCTCGCCAGCAAAGGAGCCCCTCATGACCCCAGCACCCGGCCCCGCAGGACGCGCCCTAGTCATCGGTGAGGCCCTGGTAGACGTCGTCGTCGCCCCGGGAGCGCAGCCACAGGAGATCCCGGGCGGCTCCCCGGCCAACGTGGCCCTGGGGCTGGCCCGTCTGGGCCGGGAGGTGGAGCTGTCCTGCTGGATCGGCCAGGACGAGCGCGGCCAGGCCGTACGGCACCACCTGGAGTCCGCCGGGGTCCGTCTGAGCCCGGGGGCTGACGGCGCCCAGCGCACCAGCACTGCCCAGGCGGTTATCGGGGCGGACCGGGCCGCCACCTACAGCTTTGACCTGGAGTGGGCCCCGCCCTTCCCCGACCCGGTTCCCGGCAGCGCCCCGCTGCTGGTGCACACAGGCTCGATCGCCGCGGTCCTGGAGCCCGGATGCGCCACCGTGGAGCAGGTGCTGCGCGCCTACCGGGACACCTCCACCACCTGCTACGACCCCAACGCACGCCCCCAGCTCATGGGCACCGCCGCGCAGGCCCGCGCCACGGTGGAGCGCCTGGTGGCCCTCTCGGACCTGGTCAAGTGCTCGGACGAGGACCTGGCCTGGTTCTACGGCCTGGACCGCAGTGACGACGACGCCGTCGAGACGGTCCTGCGCCAGTGGCTGCAGGACGGCCCCGCCGTCGTGGTGGTGACCCGCGGCAAGCGGGGGGCCCTGGCCCTGTCCGCCTCCGGGGCCCGGGTGGAGGTGCCCGCCGACCCCAGCGTGGTGGTGGTGGACACGGTGGGTGCCGGGGACTCCTTCATGGGCGGCCTGGAGGACGGCCTGTGGTCCGAGGGCCTGGTCGGGGCCTCGCAGCGCGCGGCCCTGCGGGCGATCGACGCCGCCACCCTGGAGCGGGTGGTGCGGCACGCCTCCGCGGTCGCGGACGTCACGGTCTCACGCAAGGGCGCCAACCCGCCCACCCGCGCCGAGCTGGCCTGAACCAGACCGACCCACACCCAACCAGCCCGGGCCGAACCAGCCCACACCGAGCTGGCCTGCACCGGACCTGACCCGCCGCAGACACCCATGCAGGAGCCATAGGCAGGTCACCCCCTTGCTCCGGCCCCGTATGACGGCACGCTCCGCACAGGCCCTGGGGCCGTGCGGGCCGGTCCTGTTGCGGGCCGGTCAGTACTGGGGCACCTCGTCCAGCATCTTGGTGACCAGCTCGGCGATCTGCGAGCGCTCGGTGCGCACCAGGTCGATGTGGGCGAACAGCCCCTCGCCCTTGAGGGACTCCACCACGCTGGCCACGCCGTCCCAGCGCCCTACCCGCAGGTTGTCCCGCTGGGCGACATCGTGGGTTAGCACCACCTTGGCGTTGTGGCCGACGCGTGAGAGCACTGTGAGCAGCACGCCGCGCTCCAGGGACTGGGCCTCGTCCACGATCACGAAGGCGTCGTGCAGGGAGCGCCCCCGGATGTGGGTCAGGGGCAGTACCTCCAGCTGGCCCAGGTTGACCACGCGCTCCACCCGCTCGGCGGGCACCACCGAGTTCAGGGTGTCGAACACGGCCTCCGCCCAGGGCTGCATCTTCTCCTCGGTGTCCCCGGGCAGGAAGCCGAGGGTCTGCCCGCCCACCGCGTACAGGGGCCGGAAGACCATGACCTTGCGCTGCTCGCGGCGGGTGACTACGGCGTCGAGCCCCGCGGCCAGGGCCAGGGCGGACTTGCCGGTGCCCGCGCGCCCACCCAGGGAGACGATGCCGACGTCGGGGTTGAGCAGGTGGTCGATGGCCACGCGCTGCTCGGCGCTGCGCCCCCGCACCCCGAAGACCTCCCGGTCCGGGGCCACCAGCCGCAGCTCACCGCTGACCAGCGTGGCCAGGGCCGAGCCGCGCGGGGAGGTGAGCACGGCCCCGGTGTGGGCGGGCTGGTCGCTCAGGGCGGTCACCGACTCCGGGGTGAGCAGGCCGCTGACCTCCAGGCGCTCGTCACGCCACAGGGCGGACATCTCCTCCTCGGTGAGGGCGGCCCTGACCATGCCGGTGTAGACCTCCTCGCTGGCCAGCTCATGGCGGTACTCGTCCGCAGGCAGGCCCACGGAGGCCGCCTTGATGCGCATGGGCAGGTCCTTGGAGACGACGGTGACCTGCGCGCCGCTGTTGGCCAGCGTGACGGCCACGGACAGGATGCGGGTATCGTTGTCGCCCATGCGCATGCCCACGGGCAGGACCTTGTCGTCTGAGCCGTTGAGCTCCACCCGCAGGGTGCCACCCGCCTCGTTGAGCTTGATGGGGCGGTCCAGGCGCCCGTGCTCCGCCCGCAGGCGGTCCAGCAGGCGCAGGGCCGAGCGGGCGAAGTAGCCCAGCTCCGGGTGGTGCCGCTTGCCCTCGAGCTCGGTGACCACCACCACCGGCAGCACGACGGCGTGCTCGTCGAAGCGCAGCATGGCGTGGGGGTCAGACAGTAGTACGGAGGTGTCCAGGACGTAGGTGCGCATCTTTGCCTTCCGGAAGAGACTGGGCAGGACTGGGACAGGACCAGACCACAAAAAACCCTGATGTGCTTCCTGTCACACTATACCCTTGAGGGGGTGGCAGTGCCCGCCCCTTCGCAACTACCCCCTCCCCCGGCAAGCCGCTTCCAGGGAGGAAGGTCACATTTACGAGCCAAGACCGTGACACCGGCCGCCCAGTTAGGACAGAATCAGTTTCATCATTTACATCACATGTTGCGCCGCGATAGATAGCCGACATCAATTTGTATTTGCTGGTCCCTATAGACCGCAAAACGCACCACGTACCACCACGACCCCAGGAACGCCCGCAGACGACCACGCCGTCGCCTGGCCCGGACTCCTCCGGCCGAGACGGCACCCGGCGCGCGCTCCACGGTCCTAGACGAGAGAGACCATGGACGACACCACCATCCGCATCCTCCTGTACAGCCACGACGCCCAGGGCCTGGGCCACGTACGCCGTAACCTGGCTATCGCCCACCACCTGGCAGAGGAGCTCCCCGCCCTGACCGGCTGCCAGGTCTCCGGGCTGCTGGTCTCCGGCGTCTCCCACGCCGACAGCTTCCCCCTGCCCAAGGGCTTCGACTGGCTCACCATCCCCGGGGTCACCAAGGGCCTGGGCGGGTACGAGCCCCGCAACCTGGCCGGGCCCGCCGCCCGGCTCATGAACCTGCGCTCCGTGCTGCTGGAGTCCACCCTGCTGGGCTTCGGCCCCGACCTGGTCATCATCGACCGGCACATCTACGGGGTGTGGAAGGAGCTGCGCGAGCCCCTGCACCGCCTGCGCACCCTCCTGCCCGACACCAAGGTGGTGCTGGGGCTGCGGGAGGTCCTGGACGACCCCGCCGTCGCCGTCAAGGAGTGGCGCAACCTGGGAGACCCCGGCAAGCTGCGCGCGGTGGTGGACGAGGTGTGGGTCTACGGAGATCAGCAGGTGCACGACCCAGTGGCCACCGGGGAGGCCCCCATCACCCTGGGCGACCGCACCCGCTTCACCGGCTACCTGGCCGAGGGCCGGGGCCACGCCGACCACGCCACCCCCCTGTCCGAGGAGCCCTTCATCCTGACCACCGCCGGAGGCGGCTCCGACGGCTACGCCCTCATGCGGGCCGCCGCCGGCCTGACCGTCCCCGAGGGCCACCGCCACATCCTGGTCACCGGCCCCCAGCTGGACGAGAACGAGCTGGAGTCCGTACGTGCCGCCGCTGGCCCCCGCACCCAGGTGCTGCGCTCCGTCAAGGGCCTGGGCCAGCAGATCGACGCCGCGGCCGCAGTCATCACCATGGGCGGCTACAACTCCGTGTGCGAGGTGCTGGCCACCACCACCCCGGCCCTGGTGGTCCCCCGCGAGGAGCCCCGCACCGAGCAGCTCATCCGTGCCAGCTCCCTGCAGGAGGTGGGCGCCCTGGACCTGCTGCGCCAGCAGGACTTGAGCACCGACGCCCTGAGCCAGTGGGTGGCGGGGGCCGTGGGCCGCCAGGTGGACCGCTCCCACCTGGACCTTGACGGGCTGCGCACCGTCTCCCGCTACGCCGCCGAGCTCACCCAGGCCGCCTGGGCCCCCGCCCCCGAGCGCGGCCAGGTGGAGCCCCGCATCGGCTACGTCCTGAAGGTCTACCCCCGCTTCTCCGAGACCTTCGTGGTCACCGAGATCCTGGCCCGGGAGGCCCTGGGAGACGACCTGCGCATCTACGCCATGCGCCCCACCAGCGACACCCGGTTCCACCCGGAGATCTCCCGGGTCAAGGCCGAGGCCAAGTGGATGTTCCGCCCCTACGGGGCCATCACCTCCTGGGAGCAGATGTCCCAGGCCATCCACCACCCGCGGCTACGGGACAACTTCGCCCACCTGCTGCCCGAGCTCTCCACCCTGCCCGGTGACGAGGTGGCCCAGGGCGTGGCCCTGGCCAAGGCGGTGCTGGACGACGGCATCACCCACCTGCACGCGCACTTCGCCTCCCTGGCGGGGCGCATGGCCTGGATAGCCTCCCGCCTGACCGGGGTGCCCTACACGGTCACCACCCACGCCAAGGACATCTACCACGAGTCCGTGGACCCGGTGTGGCTGCGCCGTATCTGCAACGACGCCGAGCGCGTGATCGCCATCAGCCGCTTCAACGAGGACTACCTGCGAGGCGTGCTGGCCCGTACCAAGGCCAATGTGAGCCTGCAGTACAACGCGCTGGAGCTGGACCGCTTCCCCTACCAGGAGCCGATCCCCCTGAGCAGCCCGCTGCAGGTGGCCGCCGTAGGCCGCCTGGTGCCCAAGAAGGGCTTCGCGGACCTCGTCTCCGCCGTGGCCCTGGCCCGCAGCCGGGGCCTGGACGTGAGAGTACGCCTGGCTGGCGAAGGGGGCCTGCGCGCCGCCCTGGAGGACCAGATCCACCAGCTGGGAATCAGCGACTACTTCAAGCTGATCGGCCCCCGCAACCAGGCCGAGCTGCGGGAGCTGATAACCAGCTCCCACCTGTTCGCCGCCCCCTGCGTGACCGGAGAGGGCGGCAACATCGACGGCCTGCCCACTGTGGTGCTGGAGGCCATGGCCTGCGGCACCCCGGTGGTAGCCACCGCCGTCTCCGGCCTGCCGGAGGTGGTCCGCGACGGCGACACCGGCGTCCTGCTGGAGCCCGGCGACGTCGAGGCCCTGGCGGCCACCCTGGAGCGGGTCGCGGCGGGCGAGGTGGACCTGCTGCGCTTCTCCCGCAACGCCCGGGCCCTGATCGAGGAGCAGTTCGACAGCCGCAAGCAGGCGGCCACCCTCTCGGCCTGGCAGTCTGACGTCCACAGCCGCCACTACGACGACCACAAGGGAGGCCACTGATGCGTGTCGCCTACATCTGTATCGACCCCGGGATCCCGGTATTCGGCACCAAGGGCGCCTCCGTGCACATACAGGAGGTGGTGCGCGAGCTGCGCAGCCGCGGGCACGAGGTCACCGTCTACGCCACCCGCCGCGGCCAGGAGGTGCCCGCGGACCTGGAGGACCTGGAGGTGGTGGACCTCCCGGTGGGCACCAAGGACCCCGCCGCCCGTGAGAAGGCGCAGCAGGAGGCCTCCCAGCAGGTGGTCCAGATGCTGCTGGGCACCGGGGTGGACCTGGTCTACGAGCGCTACTCCCTGTTCAGCACCGCCCTGGCCGGGCTGCACGCCGCGGAGGGCACCACGGGCGTGCTGGAGGTCAACGCGCCCCTGATCGACGAGCAGCGTGAGCACCGGGTGCTGCTGGACGAGGCCGGGGCCCAGGAGGCCCTGCGTGCCCAGGTCGCGGCCGCCGCGGCTACCGTCTGCGTCTCCGAGCCGGTGCGCCAGTGGGTGCTGGAGCACACCGCAGGCGGCCGGGTCCACGCCGTGGCCAACGGGGTGAGCGTGACCCGGATCTTCCCGCAGCCGGAGGAGCCGGGCGCCCCCGTGGTCACCTTCGTAGGCACGCTCAAGCCCTGGCACGGGGTCGGGGACCTGCTGCAGGCCGCCGCGCTGGCCCGCCAGCCCTGGCGGCTGCGCGTCATCGGCGACGGCCCCCAGCGGGACGCCTTGCTGGCCCAGGCCCAGGAGCTCGGCCTGGAGGTGGACTTCCGGGGGGCCGTCAGCCCTGAGCAGGTACCTGCGCACCTGGCTGGCTCCGCCGTCGGCGTGGCCCCCTACCCGGACCTGGGCTCGGAGCAGGCCCAGTACTTCTCCCCCCTGAAGGTCTACGAGTACCTGGCCGCCGGGCTGCCCGTGGTGGCCTCGGCAGTCGGCCAGATCCCCCAGATCCTCGGCCCCGCCCAGGAGGGCACCGGCACCGGCTTCCGCAGCACCGCCACCGGCGCCCTGACCCCGCCCTCCGACCCGCAGGCCCTGGCCAGCGCCCTGGACCACCTGGCCGCCGACCCGCGGCTGCGCGCGCAGGCCGGGGCGCAGGCCCGCAAGCTGGCCCAGGAGAAGCACTCCTGGTCCGGGGTGGTAGGACAGATCCTGGAGCTGGCGGAGGCAGGTGACAGCCGTGACTGAGAAACCTGGAAAGGTGGAGGGCCGGGCCCTGCGTCGCAGCCTGCGGCTGGTACGCCCCGACCTGCGCCAGCAGCGCGGGCTGATCGCCGGGGGCACCGTGGCCCTGCTCCTGGAGGTCGTGTTCCGCGTCCTGGAGCCCTGGCCCATGAAGGTCGTTATCGACGCGGTCTCGGCCTCCCTGGGGGCCAACGTCTCCCAGGCCCCGGCCACCCTGGGGCTGCTGCTGCTGTGCGGCGCGGCCCAGGTGGCCGTGGTGGCCCTGCGCGCCCTGACCAACTACCTGGCTACCGTGGCCTTCGCCCTGGCCGGCTCCCGCACCGCCACCCTGCTGCGGGCCCGCGTGTTCCGGCACGTGCAGCGCCTGTCCCTGCAGTTCCACGCTCGCAACCGCAGCGCCGACACCGTGCAGCGGATCGTCTCCGACGTCGCCCGCATGCAGGAGGTGGCGGTGACCGCGGGCCTGCCGCTGCTGGCCAACGTCATCACCCTGCTGGTGATGCTCTGCGTCATGGTGGTGCTGGACCCGGTGCTCTCGCTGGTGGTCGTGGTGGCACTGGGCCTGTTCATCCTCAGCTCCACCGGCACCTCCCAGAAGATCGCCGTCGCCTCCCGCAAGACCCGTAAGGGTGAGGGCCAGCTGGCCAACACCGCCCAGGAGTCCCTCTCCGCCATCAAGGTGGTGCAGGCCTACGGCCTGGAGGAGCACATTGAGGGACGCTTCGTCTCCGCCAACCAGACCTCCCTGCGGGCGGGGGTGCGCTCGCGCCGCCTGGCCGCCCGCCTGGAGCGCTCCACCGACGTGATCGTGGGCCTGGCCACCGCCCTGGTCATGGTGGGTGGCGGTCTGCGGGTGCTCGACGGCGCCATGACCCCGGGGGACCTGGTGCTCTTTGCCACCTACCTGTCCACCACCATGAAGCCCATGCGCGACATGGCCAAGTACACCGGCCGTATCGCGCGGGCCTCGGCCTCCGGCGAGCGGGTGGCGGACCTGATGGAGATCACCTCAGAGGTGGTCAACCCCGACGACCCGGTACGCCCGGACGAGGTGGTGGGCTGGATCGGCTTCCAGGGCGTGCGCACCCAGTACGACGGGCACGAGGTGCTGCGCGGCGTGAACCTGACCGTCGGCCCCGGGGAGAACGTGGCCTTCATCGGCCCCTCCGGCTCCGGCAAGTCCACCCTGGTGTCCCTGCTGGTGCGGGCCCAGGACCCCACCAGCGGCGTAGTCACCCTGGACGGGCACGACCTGCGGGACCTGGACCTGACCCAGCTGCGTGCCAACGTGTCCCTGCTGCACCAGGAGGCGGTCCTGTTCACCGGGACCATCCGCGACAACATCCGCCTGGGCCGCCAGGACGCCACCGACACCGAGGTCGAGGAGGCCGCCCGGGCCGCTCACGCCCACGACTTCATCACCCGTCTGCCCGAGGGCTACGACACGGTGGTGGGTGAGCGCGGCGGCACCTTGTCAGGCGGCCAGCGGCAGCGGGTGGCGATCGCCCGCGCCCTGCTGCGCAGCTCGCCGGTGGTGGTGCTGGACGAGGCCACCACCGGGCTGGACCCCGAGTCCGCCGGGCTGGTCATGGACGCGATCGCCCGCCTGGTGGAGGGCCGCACCACCTTGGCAGTCACCCACGACGTCGAGATGGCGCTGCGCGCCACCCGCGTGGTGTGGGTGCAGGACGGACGGATCCTGCTGGACGGCAGCCCCCACGACCTGCTGGCCACCAGCCAGGAGTTCCGTGACTGGGTCACCGCCTCCGGGCGCGCCTCAGACGAGATCCGCATCGGGGAGCGGCCGTGAGCGCCCCCAGCGCCGCCCTGCAGGCCCTGCGGGACCTGCCTGGGGTGCGCCGCGCCTGGCCCGGCAAGCACGGTGAGCTGGTCCTGGAGCGGCACGACGACCAGGGGCGGCTGCGCGCGGGCCAGATCGCGCCGGACGGGACCGTCACCATGGTGGGCTTCGCCACCGACCCGCGCCTGCCAGCCCTGGAGCCCCCCGCCCGCGGTGAGCTGGTGGTCCACCGCCTGGGGCGACGGGCCGTGGTGCTGGAGCCCGAGCGGGCCGTCAAGATCCTGCGCCCGGGCCGGGCTCCCGCCGTCGCCGAGGTCACCGCAGCCCTAGCCCAGCGCTGCGCCGCCGCCGGGCTAGGGGCCGCCCAGGTGGTGTCAGCCACCCCCGACACCCTGAGCACCACGCTACTGCCCGGACGGACCCTGCACGACCTGGGGGCGGCTGGCCGCCCCGGCTGGGAGGTGCTGCTGGAGCGCTGGCCCACGCTGGCCAGCCAGGAGGACACCAGCCTGTCCGCGCACGGCCCCGCCCAGGAGGCCCAGGTGCTGGAGCACTGGCTGTCCCTGGTACGTGAGCACGGCGCCCTAGAACCGGTGGAGGCCCTGGGCCAGCAGGTCAACCAGGTGCGCCAGGAGCTGCTGGAAGGACGGGCTGATCCTTACGTCCTGCTGCACCGGGACCTGCACGACAAGCAGCTCCTGTGGGACGGCCGCACCCTGAGCGTCCTGGACATGGACACCGCTGCGCGCGGCGAGGCCGCCCTGGACCTGGGTAACCTCCTGGCCCACCTGCGCCTGCGGGTGCTGCAGGGGATGCTGCCCGCCGCCCTGGCCCAGGAGCTCCGGCCACGGCTGCGGGACCTGGCGGCGGACCTGGGGGCCAGCCCCAGCCGCCTGGCCCTCTACACCCGGGCCGCCGCCCTGCGCCTGGCCTGCGTATACGCCTTCCGCCCCTCCTCAGCCTCCTGGATGCCCCGCTGGCTGGAGGAGCACCTGGACGCCCGCGCCCCGCAGCAGGACTAGCGAGCCGCAGCCGGGCTAGCGCACCGCCTCAGACACCAGGGACCGGTCTGTGACGCACATGCCGGCCCCGCGTCCTGCGGCCCCGGAACCGGGTTTGCCGCTGCCCGGAGCCCCGCCCTCGTCCTGCTACCGGGCGCACGAGCGTACGGGTGACCGGTAGCCGGGTCGTGCGTGGGGCCGCGCCCTGGCCCGAGCCCGCTGACGGACTGCCGCAGGGCACCGGTCTCAGCGGCCTAGACGCCGGTCCCGCCGCCCGTAGTCGCGCAGCGCCCGCAGGAAGTCCACCCGGCGGAAGGCGGGCCAGTTGACCTCACAGAAGTAGAACTCGGAGTGCACCGACTGCCACAGCAGGAAGCCGGAGAGCCGTTGCTCCCCCGAGGTGCGGATCACCAGGTCCGGGTCAGGCTGGCCCTTGGTGTAGAGGTGGGAGGTGATGTCCTCCTCGCTGAGGCTGTCTGCCACCTGCTGCAGGTCGTGCCCCTGGGCGGCCCGCTCACGCAGCAGGTCCCGCACCGCGTCCGCGATCTCCTGGCGGCCCCCGTAGCCGACGGCGATGTTGACGCGCACCCGTCCGTCCTCCGTACCGTCCGGCGCGGTGGTCACGAGCTCGGTGCTGCTGGCGGCCCGGGCCAGGCGGGAGGCGACGTCGTCGGGCAGCAGCTCGGTAGCCCCCACGATGCGCAGGCGCCACCGCCCGGAGCCAGCCAGGTCGTCCACGGCGTCGGTGATGATCCCCAGCAGGGGGGCGAGCTCGGCGGGGTCCCGGGAGAGGTTGTCGGTGCTCAGCAGCCACAGGGTGACGATGCGCACCCCGGCGGCCTCCGCCCAGCCCAGGAACTCCGCGATCTTGTCCGCCCCACGCTGGTGCCCCTGCGAGGCCCCCATGCCCACGGAGCGGGCCCAGCGGCGGTTCCCGTCCAGGATCACCCCCACGTGGCGCGGCACCCTGCCCGGGTCAAGCTGGGCGGCCAGGCGGCGCTCGTAGAGGTCATATATGAGCCTGTCACCAGCCATAGCCCCTCCGTTCTGCTCGTGGTCCGCGCCGTCGTCCTGCTGCGGCCGGGCGGAGCCTGCGGCACCTGCAAGCGGCGGCTGACGACGGTTCCCGGTCAACGGTAGCGCCCAGCAGGCCCGCCAGCACCAAAAGCCGCACCGGGATGGCGACGACGCAGCGGCAGCAGGTGACTCAGGCCACCAGCGCACGGACGGCGGCCCCCTGGCTACACCCAGGCAGCCGCGATAACGTGACCAGGCACCCGCATTCCTGCCCTGGCGTGCTGGGCACGCACAGAGGAGCGAGATGACGATCAACGCCCTGTTCTCCGGTGAGCCACCGAGCTTCCTGAGGACCGCACCAAAACCTCCCGGCTTCACCCGCCCCAGGCTGCGCGGCTGGGTGCACACCCTGGCCGCTCCGCCGGCAGTGGCCGCCTGCACGGTGCTGACAGTGACGGCCTACCAGCAGCGTGGCCCCGGCCTGGCCTGGGCCTGCGCCATCTACCTGACCTGCTCGGCCCTGCTGTTCATCAACTCCGGCGTCTACCACCTGTGCAAGGGGCGCACCCCCAAGGCCTTCACGGACGTGCTCCAGCACATAGACCACGCCAATATCTACCTGCTGATCGGCGGGACCTACACGCCCTTCGCCGTCGCCCTGCTGAGCCCCCTGTGGGCCACCGTGCTGCTGGTGGTGATGTGGACCGGGGTACTGGCGGGCATCACGGCGCGCTTCGTCTGGCCCCGTACCCCCCGCTGGCTCGGAGCGGTGATCTACGTGAGCATGGGCTGGCTGTCCCTGGCCTTCCTGCCGGCCTTCTGGCGGACCGGCGGCCCCGCCGTCGTGCTGCTGCTGCTGGCTGGAGGAGCGCTGTACACGCTGGGGGCGCTGGTCTTCGCCCGGCAGGAGCCCGACCCCTTCCCCCTGGTCTTCGGCTTCCACGAGATCTTCCACGTACTGACCGTGGTGGCCTGGGCCTGCCACTGCACCGCCTGCTACCTGGCCGTTCTCCACCCTTAGGGCATTCACAGGCCATCACCTCCGGTCCCGTTGCAGGCTTGGGCGGGAAGCGCAACCCAGTCCACTGGCAGCGGAGAGAGCCCGCACCTCCTTGGCGCAGCCGTCCCCGCCGGTAGACTCCCGCTCCATATGGCCGCAGGTCACCAATGATGGCGACTTGCGACGGCAAGTACGCAAGCCCGTCAACCGGGAAAGGACGTCGGTCAGGCCGACGATGTCCCAGGAGGATTCCATTAATGGCTACTGAGCACACCGACCAGCTGGAACAGCACGGCACCTGGCTCACCCAGGACGCTTTCGACCGTCTGACCGCCGAGCTGGAGCGGCGCAAGACCACCGGCCGCAGGGAGATCGCCCAGCGGGTGGAGGACGCCCGCCAGGAGGGTGACCTGCGGGAGAACGCCGGCTACCACGCCGCCCGGGAGGAGGCGGGGCTCAACGAGGCCCGCATCAGCCAGCTGGAGGCCCTGCTGGAGACGGCGCAGATCGGCGAGGCGGCGGCCGACGGCTCCGTGTCCGCAGGCACGATCGTCACCGCCAAGATCAACGGCAAGGAGCAGGTATTCGCCCTGGGAGGCCAGGAGATCACCGAGGACGTACCCGAGGGGGTCAAGGTGTTCTCCCCGGACGCCCCCCTGGGACGGGCGCTCATGGGGCACCGCGCAGGCCAGAAGGTCAGCTATGAGGCCCCTAACGGCAAACGGCTCACGGCGGAGATCCTGCAGGTCAAGCGGGTCTGAGCAACTAGGGGCTACTCGGGGCTTATTCCCTTCTCGCTGCTGGCTGAGCCGCGCCTGGGCACCCAGACCAGCCGGTAGCGTCTGCCGCCATGGACACCACCTCAGCAGCCTCCCGCCCGCAGCGCAGCACGACCCTGCCCGGCATCACCTCCAGCCGCCTGCCGGCTCCCGGTACCCACCCGGTGCTGGGCACCCCGCTGGACGGCCCCTGGCCCGAGGGCTCCCAGGTCATCTACCTGGCAGCAGGATGCTTCTGGGGCGTGGAGCGGATCCTGTGGCGGCAGGACGGTGTCATCAGCACGGCGGTGGGCTACATGGGTGGCAACACCCCCAACCCCTCCTACGAGGAGGTGTGCACGGGGGCCACCGGCCACGCCGAGGCCGTGCGCGTGGTATTCGACCCGGCCGTGGCAGGACCGGGTGGGGAGGCCCTGCTGCGGGTCTTCTGGGAGAACCACGACTCCACCCACCTGAACCGGCACGGCAACGACATCGGCACCCAGTACCGCTCCGCGGTGTGGACGACGACGCCGGAGCAGGCGGCGGCCGCCCGCGCCATCCGTGCCGCCTTCCAGGGTGAGCTGACGCGCCTGGGCCGGGGCACCTGCGTGACCACTGTTGACGACGCCGCCACCGCCTACGCGGAGTTCGGTGGCCCCTTCTACCTGGCGGAGGACTACCACCAGGCCTACCTGCACAAGCACCCGCGCGGTTACTGCAACCACGGGCCGAACGGGGTCACCTGCCCGGTGGGGATCACCAACCTGCCCGCACAGACCGAGGTGCTGCCGCCCGCCCGGCTGCCGCAGCCCTGAGGGCCCTTGAGCAGGGCGGGGCAGCCTACTCGCCAGGACGCGTCTACCCGGACAGGACCGGGACCTACCGGACAGGTAGGTCCCGGTCCTGCTTAGCCGCGGCTGGCGCGGCTCCGTGGTCCGCCGCTACCGGGGCCAGGGCCGTGGGCGCTCAGAAGGCCTGGGCGGGCTCGATCTCCTGGCGCGTGCCTCCCATCCCGCGCAGCAGCTCCTTGACGGCCTCCTGGTGCTCGGGGCGCGCCACCTGGAGCAGGTCGTCCAGGGTCTCCAGCAGCACCCGCCGCACGTCAGGCGCCTCAGCCCCGTGGTGTATCGGACCGTCCAGCCCCACGGACAGCAGCTGGCTGACCGTCTGGGGGCGCCACCACAGGCGGGCCACGCCGTCGTCGTCCTTGAAGAAAGGCGCCAGGTCACGGCGCTGCACCGCCTGACGCAGGACCTCGTGGATCTCGTTGACCCCCTGCACCGCCGTGGTCGGGTCATTGGTGCCTGGGGACAGGGCCCGCACACAGATGTCCGAGACCTGGCGCAGCACGTAGGCCGGGTCGAACTCGTTGGTGCGGGTGCCTCGTAGCTCAAAGGCGGCACGCAGCCGGTCCTCGTCCGGTCCCTCCACCGGGCCGCCGTCGTGGGCCTCGCCCGCCTCAGGCACCCAGGCGACCAGCGGGGTCCCTGAGGGGCAGAACTGTCCCACCTGGGCCAGCACGTAGAGGGTGCCCCCTGCCGTCACCGCCTGGGACATCAGCTCGTTCAGGCGGATCGAGCCCACCACGCCCCGCACGCTCGCACGTACCAGCCGGGCCTCCTGCGGGGCCTGCCCGTCCCAGGGCTCGGCCTGCACCACCGGGTACTCCTCCGGCCCGTCCCCGGCAGGTTCCAGCTGGCGGTCCAGCACGCGCCGGGCGACGTCACCCAGGTAGCCGATGATCCAGGAGACCTGCACGGAGGTGGTCACGTGGTGGATGAAGGCCACGAAGCACACCACGCAGGCCAGGGTGAGCAGGAAGGCCACCAGCAGGGACACCTGGGGCACGAAGGTGAGGTCGTTGCTGCGGATGGTGCGCAGCACGGTCAGGGAGTAGACGAAGGTGCCCAGGAAGATCCCCAGGGTGACCTTGCTCATCCGCAGGTGCAGGAAGGTCTGCAGTACCAGCGGGGAGAACTGGCTGGAGGCCAGCTGCACCACCACCAGGGTGGTGGAGAACACCACCCCGACCACGGAGATGGTGGCGGCGGCTACCGCCCCCAGCACGCTACGGGCCCCCTCCGGACCGGCGGTGAAGCCTAGCGGCAGGTACCAGGCCACGGCGTCGTCGAACAGGGGCAGCAGGACGCCCAGCAGGAAGCAGGCGGTCACCAGCAGCATGGGCAGCACCCAGAAGGGCTGCCAGGCCCGCACCCACCAGGTGGAGGGCGAGGGCGAGCGGGACTCGGGCAGGGAAAGCGTCATCTCTTGCACAGGCACAGTCTGCCTGCTGCGGCGTCTGCGCTGACCGGCTGTCCGTCGTCCGAGCCCGCGCTACCTGGATTGTGCCAGGATCAGCCCATGAGCGAGCAGGAGCAGCGGTCAGCGGGCAGGGAACGAGGCTACCGGGGAGGCTACGGAGGCGGCCTGCGGGGCCGGGAGCGCGGCGGCTACGGCGGCCAGCGCGGCGGCTACGGCGCAGACCGGGGAGGCAGCGGCTCCTACCGGCCCCGGCGGGACTACGACGACGAGCCGCGTGACGGTTTCCTGGCTGACCTGGTGGGGCACCTGCACGCCCTGGACGGCCGCTCCTACGCGGCCTACAAGGCGGTGGTGGGCCGCTACCGGGCCCCGGGCGGCTGGACGCTGCACATCGACCGGGTCCAGCCCGACCCCTACGCCCCGCCAACTGCCGCGCACGTGGACGTGCCGGTGGACCCCGCGCGCTCGCCCCGGCTGGCCGCCCTGGTGGAGGAGGAGCTGCTGGGGACCCTGGACCGGCAGGTGGCGGTGCGGGACTTCCTGGTGCGGGAGCTGCACGCCGGTTTCAAGGGCACCGCCTTGTCCGTCGCCGCACCGGGGCAGGAGATCCTGGAGCGCTCGGCGGTGGTGCTGCGGCATGCTGAGGATCCCACGGACCCGGTCCTGGAGGTGCGCCTGCGCCTCTCCCTGCCCGCCCAGGGGCGCGCCATCCAGGGGCACGAGGCCGCCCGCATAGTGGGCCGGGACCTGGTGCGGGAGCTGGAGGCCGCCCTGGACCTGACCGGGGAGCGCCTGGAGCGGCTGCGGCGGCACGTAGCCGCCCTGGAGGACCACCGGGCCCTGACGGCGGCCTTGCAGGAGAAGGGCTGGGTGGCCTTCCTGGCGGACGGCGCCCTGCTGCCCCGCCGCTCCGGGGTCTCGGACGAGCCTATGCGCGCGGGCGCCATCCCCTTGGAGGCCCCGGAGACGCTGGCGGCGACCGTGTCCCTGCCCCACGCGGGCCGGGTGCGCGGCACCGCTATCGGCCAGGGGGTGACCTTGGTCGTCGGGGGCGGCTACCACGGCAAGTCCACGCTGCTGGGGGCGATCACCCGCGGCGTCTACCCGCACGTGCCCGGTGACGGCCGGGAGCTGGTGGCGACGGTGCCGGACGCCGTCAAGGTACGGGCCGCGGACGGGCGCAGCGTGACCGGGGTGGACCTGAGCCCCTTCATCTCCCACCTGCCCGGGGGGCGGGACACGCACAGCTTCACCACCGCCAACGCCTCCGGCTCGACCTCCCAGGCGGCCAGCATCGTGGAGTCGGTGGAGGCGGGGGCCTCGGCGCTGCTGCTGGACGAGGACACCTGTGCCACCAACCTGCTGATCCGCGACTCGCGCATGCGCGCCCTGGTGGCTGACGAGCGGGAGCCGATCACTCCCCTGGTGGACCGTATCGGGGCCCTGTACCGGCAGCGGGGAGTGTCTACCGTGCTGGTGATGGGCGGCTCGGGTGACTACCTGGACGTGGCTGACCGGGTGCTGCTGCTGGACTCCTACCGGCTGCTGGACGCGACCGGGCGGGCCCGGCAGGTGGCGGCGGCGCTGCCCCGTGAGGTCACGCAGATAGAGGGGTTCCCGGCGGCGGAGCCACGCAGGCCCCTGCCAGCGGAGGAGCGACGCACCCGTGGGCCGGTGCGCACCCGCTCGCGCGGCACCGTGGCCCTGGTGCTGGACCGCGACGAGGTGGACGTCAGTGACGTGGCGGGCGTGGTGGACCCGGGCCAGGCAGAGGCTCTGGCCCACGCGCTGCGGGCCTTGCTGGAGCAGCGTTTCGACGGTGTCTCGCCCTTGGCTGAGTGCCTGGAGGACCTGGAGGAGCTGCTGGACGAGGAGGGCCTGGACGCCCTGGGCGGGCGCCGCCCGGCCTTCCTGGTGCGGCCTCGCGCGGTGGACGTGGCGGCAGCCGTCAACCGCTACCGGCGCCTAGAGCTGGCCTGACCCCCGCAGGCCGTCCTGGTTCTGGCGGGGGGCGGGTGCGGCGGCCTCAGCACCACCGTACCCGCACCAGTAGCGGCGCGTGCCCGTGGACGACGACAGACCCGCCCTCTCCTGCTAGGGAGGGGGCGGGTCTGCGTCGTAGGCGGGCTGGTCCCGTCTACCGCCTGGGCACTGGGCTCAGCGCAGGGCGGAGAGGGCCTTGTCCTGGGCGAGGATGGCCTCGACCATGGCGGGCACCTCACCGTCGTGGAAGGCGGCGGGCTTGAAGACGCTCATGTTCTCGAAGTCGCTGGCCAGGTGCAGGTTGACCTCCGGACGCACGACACCGGTGGTGAAGTTGGCCAGTATGTCGCGCAGGTGGCCGGTCTGACGGTGGCCGGAGGAGAAGGAGTAGCCCACCAGGCCGACAGCGCGGTTGTCCAGGACGGAGGGGGTGATGAAGTCGATGGCGTTCTTCAGGGCGCCGGGCACGGAGCGGTTGTACTCGGGGCTGACGAAGATGAAGGCGTCGAAACCAGCCAGGGCCTCGTTCCAGGCCACGGCAGCCGGGTCCTTGGCGGGGGCGAAGGCCGGGGCAGCCTCCTCGACGAAGAGGGGCAGGTTGAAGGCGGCGATGTCGAGGACCTGGGCCTCAACGCCCTCAACGGTGTTGGCCTTGGCGGCCACCCACTCGGCGACGCCGGCACCGGCGCGGTTGGGGCGGATGGAGCCGAGGACGACGGCGATCTTGGTCATGTGCTCTCCTTGCGGGGACGCTGGCGAATTTACTTGATTCGTTAACTACATTAGGGCCGAGGAGGTCCGCCACGCCAGCACCCGCACCCGTGACCCCCAACACACCCCCTCTCTCGCGAGACCGGGACATATGGCTCACGAGACCGGTAAGGTCACCCTAAGCCGAAGGCGGGTGACCAGCCCAGGCCCCTCCCACGGCCCGCACGCGGCCAGACCACGGCCAGACCACGGCCCACCTCACGCACGTGCCTGCTGTACCTCAGAGTCACAACAGCCCAAGGCGGCCCGCACCGGGGAGCGGGCCTCGCCTGCACCACCACCGCCCCGTCAGCACGACGCAGCCCCCTGCCGCCGACCGTGGCACGGACCGCCCCACGCCGTCGGCGGCAAACCAGGACAGACCCTCAGCGCGCCAGGAAGAACTGCGCCGAAGGGTCGCCCGTCTCCTCCCGGTAGACGTAGCCGAGGCGGTCCATGTGCTCGGTGAGCTCCCCCTCAGCCTCCCCGTCACGGACCTCGAAGCCCGCCAGGATGCGCCCGTAGTCGGCCCCGTCGGTGCGGTAGTGGAACAGGGTCACGTTCCAGCGCGTCCCCAGCACCTCCAGGAAACGGGTCAGCGCCCCCGGGAACTCTGGGAACTCCAGGCTGAAGAGCCGCTCCCCCAACCCCTCCGGGGCCCGACCACCGATCATGGAGCGCACGTGCACCTTGGCGAGCTCGTCCTCCGTCAGGTCCACGACGCCGTAGCCCGCCGCCTCCAGGTCCGCCACGATCTCCCGGCGCTCCTCCCGGCCCCGGGTGAGCCGCACGCCCACGAAGATCCGCGCCGGCGCCCCCGGCGCGGCGGAGGCCGAGACGCGGTAGTTGAACTCCGTGACGGCCCGACCGCCCAGCACGCGCGCGAAGCGTAGGAACTCGCCCTGCACCTCGGGGATCGTGACCCCCAGGATCGCCTCCCGCTGCTCACCGATCTCGGAGCGCTCCGAGATGTAGCGCAGCTGGTGGAAGTTCAGATTGGCGCCGGACAGCACGCAGGCCAGGCGCTCCCCCCGCAGCCCGTGGGCCGCCACGTACTTCTTCAGGCCCGCGAGCGCGATCGCGCCGCTGGGCTCGGGCACCGCCCGCAGGTCCTCAAAGAGGTCGCGCACGGCCGCGCTGGTCTCGTCGGAGGAGACGGTGACGACGTCGTCCAGCAGCCCGGCGCACAGGCGGAAGGTCTCGTCACCGATGCGGCGCACCGCGACCCCCTCCGCGAAGAGCCCCACCCGTTCCAGGGTGACGGGCCGCCCGGCCTGGAGCGCGGCGGCCAGGCAGGCGGACTCCTCGTGCTCAACGCCCACGACCTGTACCTGCGGCATGAGCTGCTTGATGAGCACGGCGATCCCGGCCACCAGGCCGCCTCCGCCCACGGGCACGAAGACCCGGTCCAGCTCGGCGTCCTGCTGGATCATCTCCAGGCCGATGGTGCCCTGCCCGGCGATCACCCGGGGGTCGTCGAAGGGGGCGATGTAGGTCAGGGCGCACTCCTCGGCCAGGCGCAGGGCCTCGGCCTTGGCGGCGTCGAAGTTCTCCCCCTGCAGCAGGACCTCCCCGCCGAGGGCCCGCACGGCGTCTACCTTGATCTGGGGGGTGACGGTGGGCATGACGATCAGCGAGCGCACCCCCAGGATCGCGGCGGAGCGGGCCACCCCCTGGGCGTGGTTCCCGGCGGAGGCGGTGACGACGCCGCGGGCACGGACCTCCTCGGGCAGGGAGCGCATGGCGTTGTAGGCGCCGCGGATCTTGAAGGAGTGGACTGGCTGCAGGTCCTCCCGCTTGACCTCGACCGTGTTCCCCAGCCGGGTGGAGAGGGAGTCCATGACCTCCAGCGGGGTGTGCTCGGCGGCCTCGTAGACGGGGGCGCGCAGGACGGCCCGCAGGTAGGTGGCCTTGTCCCAGGTCTCGGGGAGCGTGGAGGCAGTCTGTGTCACGGCCCCAGACTAGAGGAGCCACCACCCCCGCCGGACCCCCTGCCACCGCCCCGCCTCCGCGAGACCGGGACATATGGACCGCGAGACCGGTACGCCCTGTGGATAACTCCGACGGCGCGGCCGTCTGCCTGCACGCTCTGCGCACCCGGTGGCGGGTGGACGACCCCGCCCCTGGTCTTGCACGCACTAGCGGATACGCGACCCAAGAGATCCTTGAGATTCCAACATTTCTAGGACCTGCCCGAAGAAGTAGAGCGCGTCAGGCGCGCAACAGCCTCCGACTTGCACATTATCCCGGCCGTAACGGTCTCACCGACCGCCCCCAGCAGAACAGCTGCTCCGCGCAATTCCAAGTAAAAGCAGTCACACAGTGGTTTACGTCAGCATTCCCGTGCGTGCAGCCCGCCCCGTCTGGAGCCTGCCGCCAGCCCCCTGCTTCCCGCGGGTCACAGACGCGGCAGCCGGTCCAGGTCGCGCACGGCCCCCTGGTCGGCGCTGGTGGCCAGCATGGCGTATGCGCGCAGGGCGGCGCTGACCTGGCGGGGCCGCTCCACGTGCGGGCTCCACGCCGCCTGCCCCCGGGCCTCCTCAGCCGCCCGGCGCCGCGCGACCTCCGCCTCGTCCACCATCAGCTCGATCCGCCGGGCCGGGATGTCGATCTCGATCCGGTCGCCGTCACGCACCAGCCCGATCAGCCCGCCCGCCGCCGCCTCCGGGGAGACGTGCCCGATAGACAGCCCGGAGGTCCCGCCCGAGAAGCGCCCGTCCGTGAGCAGGGCGCACTCCTTACCCAGGTGCATCGACTTGATGTAGGTGGTGGGGTACAGCATCTCCTGCATGCCCGGCCCGCCGCGTGGCCCCTCATGGCTGATGACGACGACGTCGCCCGCCCGGACCCGCCCCCCGAGGATCCCCGCTACCGCGTCCTCCTGGGACTCGAAGACCACGGCGCTCCCGGAGAACACCAGGATGGAGGGGTCCACCCCGGCAGTCTTGACGATGCAGCCCTTCTCGGCGACGTTGCCGAAGAGCACGGCCAGGCCGCCGTCGGCGGAGAAGGCGTGCTCCCGGTCGCGGACCACCCCGGCCGCACGGTCGGTGTCCAGCGACTCCCAGCGGGAGGCCTGGGAGAACATCTCGGTGGTGCGCACCCCGGCGGGGGCGGCCAGGTAGCCGGTGCGGACCTCCTGGCTCAGGGCGGAGCCGGGCACGCCGTCGGGGCCGGGGCGGGCAATGTCGTAGGCGGCCAGCGCCTGCGCCAGGGTGCCCTGCATGACGTTGCGTACCTGGGTGTCCAGCAGCCCGCAGCGGTCCAGCTCGCCCAGGATCCCCATGACGCCGCCCGCCCGGTGCACGTCCTCGATGTGCACCAGGCTGGTGGAGGGGGCCACCTTGCAAAGGTGCGGTACCACGCGGGAGAGCCGGTCTATGTCGGCCATGCGGAAGTCCACCCCGGCCTCCTGGGCGGCGGCCAGCAGGTGCAGCACGGTGTTGGTGGAGCCTCCCATGGCGATGTCCAGGCACATGGCGTTCTCGAAGGCCGCCTTGGTGGCGATGGCGCGAGGCAGGACGGTCTCGTCGTCCTGCTCGTAGTAGGCCTTGGTGATGGCCACTACCTGGCGGCCAGCGGCCCGGAACAGCTCGCCCCGGTCGGCGTGGGTGGCTAGCAGGGTGCCGTTCATGGGCAGGGCCAGGCCCAGGGCCTCGGTCAGGCAGTTCATGGAGTTGGCGGTGAACATGCCGGAGCAGGAGCCGCAGGTGGGGCAGGCCAGGCGCTCGATGGCGCTGATGGTCTCCTCGCTCACGGTGGGGTCGGCGGCGTCCATCATGGCGTCGATCAGGTCCAGCTTGCGGCTGGTGCCGTCGGCGGCGGTGGTGCGGCCGGACTCCATGGGGCCGCCGGAGACGAAGACCGTGGGGATGTTCAGGCGCAGGGCGGCCATGAGCATGCCGGGGGTGATCTTGTCGCAGTTGGAGATGCACACCAGGGCGTCGGCGCAGTGGGCGGCGGCCATGTACTCCACGGAGTCAGCGATCAGGTCGCGGCTGGGCAGGGAGTAGAGCATGCCGTCGTGCCCCATGGCGATGCCGTCGTCCACGGCGATGGTGTTGAACTCCTTGGCGATGCCGCCTGCGGCCTCGATCTGCTCGGCCACCAGGCGGCCCACGTCACGCAGGCCGACGTGCCCGGGCACGAACTGGGTGAAGGAGTTGGCGACCGCGATGATCGGCTTGCCGAAGTCCTCGTCCTTGACGCCGGTGGCGCGCCACAGGGCGCGGGCCCCCGCCATGTTGCGGCCGGAGGTGGAGGTGGCGCTGCGGTACTGCGGCATGGGGGCTCCTGGGGTATGGGCGACACGGTGTGCGAAACCTGGGGCCAGGGTAGTGCGCTGGCCGTGCCGTGCAGCCGTGGGTGTCATCACGCGGACCCCGGGCTGCCTGTGCCCCCGGCAGAGGAGGGGACGGTCACGCACCAGCTGGGCAGCACCTGCGGATTGACGACGGCGGGCGGCAGGCGTCGCGACCACCTTCTGCGGCCCCGTCCTAAAGCAGCAGCCAAGCAGCTGCGCAGGCTCGTTCCCTCAAGGAGCCCAAGGGGCCGTCTCCTGCAGGCACAGCGGTGCCCCCGTCGGGGCGCACGACGACGGGGGCACCGGGGCCAGCCTGGCGGCTCAGCAGCCGCTGGTCACATGACCCCCAGGATCTCGGTGACGAAGACCAGGGTGGCGCCGCCCTTGATACCGGCCTGGGGCACGCCGCGGTCGCCGTAGCCCAGTTCGGAGGGGATGGACAGCAGCACACGGGAGCCGACGCGCTGGCCCACCAGGCCGTCGTCCCAGCCGCGGATGACCATGCCGACGCCGATCTGGAAGCTCAGCGGCTGGCCGCGGTCGTAGGAGTTGTCAAAGACCTCGCCGTTCCAGGACTGGCCCAGGTAGTGGCAGACGATGGTGTCCCCGGCCTCCACCTGCTGGCCGGTACCGGCGTCGAGGACCTGGACCTGCAGGCCCTCAGGGGCCTCCTCGCCAGGAAAGCTCAGGACGGGCTTGGTGCCTTTGGCCCCCTCGACGGTGGGCATGCTCGTGTTGATCATGGCCCCAGGCTACGGGAGGACAAGCGCCTGCCACCACCGCGGTTCCAGCTCTGCTCCACGGTGGTGGCAGGCGCTAGGTCAGTGGCCGGGCGTCTCAGCCCCGGCCAGGCGTCAGCCCGCAGGACTCAGTTCTCGCGCAGGATCGCCAGGATCCGCAGGAACTCCACGTACATCCACACCAGGGTGACCACCAGGCCGAAGGCGCCAGCCCAGGCGTAGCGGGTGGGCAGCCCCTGCTCCACGCCCTGCTGGATGGCCTCGAAGTCCAGCACCAGGCTCAGGGCCGCCATGACCACCGCGAGCAGGCCGATCACCAGTCCGAGCGGGATACCAGCGACCGTCACGCCCCGCAGCCCCCACGGGTCGGAGACTACGCCGGTGACCATCAGCCCGAAGTTCACCAGGGAGAACACCAGGTAGCCGCCCATGGCGATCAGCAGGACCTTGCTGGCCTTGGCGGACAGGCGGAACCCGGCCCGGGTGTAGGCCAGCAGCATCACGCCGAAGGTGGCCGCGCTGGCCAGCACCGCCTGCAGCACGATACCGGGGTAGAGGTTCTCCATGATCCCGGAGAAGCCGCCCAGCATGGCCCCCTCGAACACGGCGTAGGCCATGATCAGCAGCGGGCTGGGCTCACGCTTGAAGGTGTTGACCAGGCCCAGGACCAGCGCGCCGACGGCCCCGATCGCCAGGGCCCCCAGCCCGAGCGCCCCGAGCCTGGCGTCCGTGGAGGACACCATCCCCCAGGTCACCGCCCCGGTAGCCAGGATCACCGCGAAGATCCCGGCGGTGCGCATGACGACGTCGTCGTAGGTCATCCGGCCCCGGTCCACGTTGGTGGCCGACGGCGCCGCGTACTGCTGCTCCAGGTGGCTGAGCTGCTGCGGGCTCACGTCGCCGTAGCCGCTGGCGGGCCGCTGCGAGGTGGGGGCGCCGTAACCGGCCCCGTAGCCGTAAGGCCCGCTCGACGCGTACTGGTCTGCCGGGAGGCCCTGCCCGCGCTGCCCCACCTGGTAGCCCGGCATGGTCGGGTATCCAGCGGGCGTCGTCAGGGTGGCGGCGCGGCCGTTGAAGGCCGGGTTCTTGGTGAAGAAGGGGTTAGACATCTGCTCTCCGATTCCTTGTCAGACCAGGGGCACCTGGTGCAACAAGCCCATTGTGCCAGGCATTCCCCTGGAGGCTACGGGCAGGACTGCACAGTGGCTAGAGCACCCTGGTCCGCCCCAGCGTCCCAGCCTGACCGCTAAGGGGCCTCCTCCCAGAGGATGAGCAGCCTCCACCTGCAGGCACCCACCTGGGCGCCAGCGATTTCCTCTGAGCGGCCGATCTGGCGCGGGCCGCCGGTTACTAGCCTGGATACATCACGCAGGAAAGCCGCTATAACCGAAAGGCCCCGCTCATGATCGAAGCAGTCAACCTCAGCAAGCGTTACGGCAGCAAGCTCGCCGTCGACAACGTCTCCTTCACGGTGGAGCCCGGCACCGTGACCGGGTTCCTGGGCCCCAACGGCGCCGGCAAGTCCACCACCATGCGCATGATCATGGGCCTGGACCGGCCCACCTCCGGCTCAGTCACGGTCAACGGCAAGCCCTACCGGGAGCTGAAGGCCCCCCTGTGCGAGGTAGGTGCGCTGCTGGACGCCAAGGGACTGCACGGCTCGCGCACCGCCCGCGCCCACCTGCTGCAGCTGGCGGTCTCCAACGGCATCCCCACCCGGAGGGTGGATGAGGTGCTGGAGCTGACCGGCCTGACCAGCGTGGCCAAGAAGCGCGTAAAGGGGTTCTCCCTGGGCATGGGCCAGCGCCTGGGCATGGCCGCCGCCCTGCTGGGGGACCCGCAGGTGCTGATCTTTGACGAGCCCGTCAACGGCCTGGACCCCGAGGGCGTCAAGTGGGTCCGTGAGACCTGCCGCGCCCTGGCCGCGGAGGGACGCACGGTGTTCATCTCCTCCCACCTGATGAGCGAGATGTCCCAGACCGCCGACCACCTCCTGGTCATCGGCCGGGGCCGCATCCTCACCTCCGGCCCGGTGGACCAGGTGATCTCCTCCGCCACCTCGGACCGGGTGCGCGTCACCTCCCCCCAGGCGGAGGCGCTCGCGCAGGCTCTGACCTCCCGCGGCATCCAGGCCGTGGCCACCGCCCCCGGGGTGCTGGAGACGACGACGGCGAGCGCCGCGCAGGTCGGTGAGACCGCCGCCGCCCACGGGGTGGTGCTGCACGAGCTGACCACCGTCAAGGCCTCCCTGGAGGAGGCCTACCTGGAGCTGACCAGCGGGGAGGTGGAGTACACCACCGGCTCCACCACCTCCCTGTCACCGGCCCAGGCCGCCTGAACCACCAAGCCATACCCGAAGGAAGAACGACCATGAGCACCGCCGTCACCGCCCCGTCCACCCCCCAGTCCCGCCCCCGCCTGCGCATCCAAGGCAGGCAGAGCTTCCTGACCCTGGTCCGCTCCGAGTGGATCAAGGTCCGTTCCGTGGTATCCACCTGGGTCACTGCCGCCCTGACCGTGTCCATCACCGTGCTGCTGGGCGCCGGCCTGGCGATCGGCTACTCCCAGACCCCTGAGATGGCTGAGCAGGCCAAGCACATGATCGCTGCCGGCTCGGCCTTCGGACACCTGGTGGTGGCCGTGCTCGGAGCCCTGGTGATCACCGGTGAGTACGGCTCCGGGCAGATCCGCTCCTCCCTGGCCGCCGCCCCGCAGCGCACCCGGCTGATGGCCGCCAAGGTGCTGGTCGTCTCCGCGCTGGCCTTCCTCCTGGGAGCCTTCTCCGTGCTGCTGTCCTGGGCCGTCTCCGCCCCCTTCATGGGGGAGCACGCCGGCTCCCTGGCCGACGCCCACTACCTGGGCTACGTGTGGGGCACCGGCCTGAGCTTCGTGGTCATCACCGTGATGTCCCTGGCCCTGGGCTACCTGCTGCGCTCCACCGCGGGCGCGATCACCGTGAGCATGGTGCTGCTCTTCGTGCTGCAGATCCCCCTGGGCCTGGCAGCCATGAAGTGGCAGTCGGTCCTCTGGGTGGTCAACCTGCTGCCCGGGGGCGCCGTGCAGGCCCTGGCTGACCCCCACAGCCTGGTCCACACCTGGGGCGCTGAGGGCTCCTACACCCTCTCCCAGCCGCTGACGGTGGCCGTCGCCGCCGCCTGGGCCCTGGTGCCGCTGCTCGCCGCCTGGGTCACCTTCATCAAGCGCGACGCCTGAGCAGGTAGCCGCTGGCCAGGAAGGAGGGCGGGCGCGGGCCCCAATGGCCCCGCGCCCGCCCTCCTTCCGTTTGAATAGGTCCGTGACCAAGGCTGAGGAAGACGCCCTTGAACCGAGGCAAGCCATGACTGTCCCGCCCCGCATCATGCGGGTGGCGGCCTGGCAGGACGCGCACCCGCAGCTGGTGGACGCCGCCGTCGCCGTGCTCATCTGCCTGCTCAACATCCCCTTGGGCCTGGAGACGCTCGACCATGAGGGCCCCTCCGTCGACTCCTCTGCCACGAGACTGGTGTCCGTGGCGGCTATCGTGGTGGTCGGGACGGCGCTGCTGCTCCGCCGTCGTTATCCGCTGGCCGTGTGGCTGGTGACCAGCCTGACGCTGCCGGTCGCCCTGCTGGGGTCCGAACAGCTGCTGGACCTCAGCTTCGAGCAGAAGCGCCAGCTGTTCACCTCCTTGCCGACGCTCAGCCTGCTGGCCGTCCCCCTGACCGTCGGCACCGTCACCACCCACAGGGCCATGCGGCTGGGCCTGCTGGCCTTCCTGGTCTCCACCGCCGCGGAGACCGCCACCGTCAGCACCCTCTACCCCGTCAAGGGAGTGCCGGACCTGTTCTCAAACGTCTTCCCCTTCGCCCTGGTGAACCTGATAGGTCTGCTCACGGGCACCCTGCTGCGCGTGCACCGGCAGACGCTTGAGGACACCAAGGCCTACGCAGCCCGCGCTGCCCTGGCCTCCGAGCAGCGTGCCCTGCTGGCGGCCGCCACCGAGCGAAGCCGGATCGCCCGGGAGATGCACGACGTGATCGCCCACTCCCTGGCAGTGATGATCACCATGGCGGACGGCGCGGCGGCCACGATCGACCGCAGCCCTGAGCGGGCCAAGGAGGCCCTGGGCGTGCTGGCGGAGACGGGCCGCTCAGCCCTGGCCGACACCCGCCGTCTGGTGGGGGTGCTCCGGGAGGACCCAGGTGCCAGCTCGGCGGGCGACGACGGCACCGTCCTGCGGGGGGCGGCCACGGCCACTCCCCCGCCACCCGCCCTGGGGCCAGCGCCAGCCAGCGCCCCACAGGTGCGGGACCTGCCCGTGCCCGAGTTCGCGCCCCCCGGCACCGTCGTCCCCGTGGAGCCCTCCGCCCCGATCGCGGACCTGCGGGCGGACGCCACCACCGGCCAGGACACCTCCACCGGGGGCACCCCCACCGCCCCCGCACCGGAGTCAGCCGACCTGGAGGTGCTGGTCCAGCGTTTCAAGACGGCGGGCGTGCCCGTCACCTACACCTGGAACGGAGCCCCCCTGCCGGACGACAAGGGGCTGCAGCTGACCCTGTTCCGCATCGCCCAGGAGGCCCTGACCAATGTGCTGCGCTACGCCCCCACCACCCGCAGCGTGAAGGTGCAGGTGGACCGGCACACGGGCACGGTGGTGCTGCTGGTGCAGAATGATGCCGCCCCCGGCTCCACCCCCATGCACGGCTCCGGCAAGGGCCTGATCGGGATGCGGGAGCGCGCCGCCGTCTATGGTGGGCAGCTGCAGGCAGGGCCAACCGCACAAGGCTGGCAGGTCCGGGCGATACTGCGCTGGGACGAGACTGACGAAGGAAGCACTTCATGGCAGAGACCATCATGAGCCCCGAGGACAGCCCGGAGGAGCGGCCGCAGCAGGACGCCGGGACGCCGTCGCCCATCCGGGTGGTGCTGGCTGACGACCAGGCCCTGATGCGGATGGGCTTCCGCATGGTGCTGGAGGCTGAGGACGGTATCGAGGTCGTGGGCGAGGCCTCCGACGGCAGCTCGGCGGTGGCCCAGGCCCGGGCGCTGCGCCCCGACGTGATCCTCATGGACGTGCGTATGCCGGGCATGAACGGCATTGAGGCCACTGAGGCGATCACCGCCCAGTGCCCCGCCACCAAGGTCCTGATCCTGACCACCTTCGACCTGGACGAGTACGCCTTCGCCGGGCTCAAGGCGGGGGCGGCGGGCTTCCTGCTCAAGGACACCCGCCCGGCGGACCTGGCGGAGGCGATCCGCACGGTGGCCGGTGGGGAGGCGGTGGTCTCGCCCCGGGTCACGCGGCGGATGCTGGAGATGTTCGCCTCCCGCCTGCCCGACTCCGGGCCCGTGGCCCAGGCCGAGGACCCCCGCGTGGCCGCACTGACGCCCCGCGAGCGGGAGATCCTGGTGCTGATGGCCCACGGGCTGTCCAACGCGGAGATCGCCGAGTCGCTGGTGGTCTCGGCCACCACCGTGAAGACCCACGTGGGCAACGTGCTGGCCAAGTTCAACGTGCGGGACCGGGTGCAGGCGGTGGTGGTCGCCTACGAGAGCGGCCTGATGTCCTGAGGACCGCCGCCCGGTGGGCCCGCCGGCTCAGGGGGCACTGGCGATCAGGTCGAGGTCTTCAAGCGCCGCCCCGCAGGCCCGCCGGCTCAGGGCTCTCCACAGCCAGGATCGTTTATAAGGCCGTCTCTTCTAAGGTCACCCTTACCGAACTCGCGAGCCATATGTCCCGGTCTCGCGAGACCGGGACATCGGTACCGCGAGACCGGGACATATGCACCACGAGACCGGTACGCACTGGACTCAGGCGGAGCGCAGGCGCTGCTGGACGATCTCAAAGCCCACCGTCACCACGGCCTCGACGGCGTCAGCCGCCTGCTCCAGGGTCACGGCCAGCTCCTCACGCTCCCGGGACGGGAAGTCCGAGAGCACGTAGTCGGCGGGGTCCTGCCGCCCCGGGGGACGGCCCACCCCCACCCGCAGGCGGGCGTAGTCGCGGGTCCCCAAGGCCTGGGAGACGGAGCGCAGGCCGTTGTGCCCACCCTCGCCACCACCCCGCTTGAGCCGCAGCTGGTGGGCGGGCAGGTCCAGCTCGTCGTGCACCACCAGCAGCCGCGCCGTCGGGTCGATCCCGTAGAACTGGGCCAGCGCCTTGACCGGCCCCCCGGACAGGTTCATGAAGGCCGCTGGCTCAGCCAGCACCACCCGTGGCCCCGGGGCGCCCCCCGGCAGCAGGCCCAGCCGCACCTCCGCCACCTGGGCGCGGGCCTTGTGCCGGGTGAGCCGAGACCCGGCACGCCCCGCCAGCAGCTCGACCACCATGTGGCCGACGTTGTGACGGTTCCGCGCGTACCGGGCCTCGGGGTTCCCCAGCCCGACGACGAGCCAGGGGTCACTCACAGCGTCTCCTCAGCAGCACCCTGCCTGTTCAGGCGGCTCACTCGGCCTCGGCGGCGGGGGCCTCGTCAGCGGCGGGGACCGCCTCGGTGACCGCGTTCTCGTCCGCGACGTTGACCACGCCGGCCTCGGCGTCGCCCAGGGCCTCCACGCCAGCGGGCAGCTTGAGGTCGGCGACGGTGATGATGGTGCCGCCAGCCACGCCGGTCACGTCCACCTCAATGGCCTCGGGGATGGACACGGCCGGGGCGGAGACGAGCAGGTTGGCAGCCTCGATCATGTGGATGGTGCCCGGCTCGGCGTCACCGACGACGGTCACCGGCACCTCCACCTCGACGCGCTCGTTGCGGTTCACCAGCTGGAAGTCCACGTGCTGCACCCCGGTGCGGATGGGGTGGCGCTGCACGGCCTTGGTCAGGACCAGCAGCTTCTCACCGGCCAGGTCCAGCTCGATCAGCGCGTTCTCGTTGCCGCGCAGGGCCAGGGAGGTGGCGTGGCCGGGCAGCAGGACGTGGCGGGGCTCAGAGCCGTGCCCGTAGACGACGGCGGGCACCAGCCCGTCACGGCGGGCCTGGCGGGAGGCCCCCTTGCCGAAGTCGGTGCGGTCCTGGGCGGTGAGCTTGGTGGCTTCGTGGGCCATGAGGTCCTCCTCGGTCAGGCGGGGCCTCGCCCCGCGTCGTGTGGTGGGCCCGCTGCGCGTCGACGCGCAGCACCTGTCAGGCACCACCACGTCGATAACGGATGCACGCGCAAGCGCGTGTCCCTCGCCGGGGCAACAGGAGGAGCCTACCTGAAGGCGCCCGCACCCTGAACGCGACGCTGCTCACTGCCCGCTGGCGGCCCGGACCACCGCCACCGGCAGCTGCCCGGGCGCGGAGGCCACCGCCCCGGCCCCCGCCGTCGCAAAGCTCAGGGCTGAGCCCAGGCGCCACCCCTGGGTGCGGGTCACCTCCCCTAACGCCCCCATGCCGATCACCACCACCGGGATCTCCAGCTCGGCGCGCGCCCGGGAGGTCAGGTCCAGCAGCCGCCGCACCTCCCCCTCCGTGTCGGGCATAACCGCGACCTTGGCCACCTGCGCCCCGGCGGCCTGCATGCGCCACAGCCGCTCCAGCAGCACGCAGTCGGCGGGCACGCCCTGGAAGTCGTGGCTGGAGGAGAGCACGCCCAGGCCCTGGGCGGCGGCTCCCGTCACCAAGGTGGCCAGGCAGCCGCGCTCCAGCTCGACGTCGAGCGCCGCCACCGCGGTGCCCGCGCCCGCCAGGCGGTCCAGCACCTCCCCTAGGAGCGCAGTGTAGGCGTCGTCGTCGGTTTCCAGGCTGCCTCCCTCCGTGGCGGTGCGGAAGGTCAGCAGCAGCGGCAGGTGGCCGGAGGTGGCCTGGGTCATGGCTGCCGCAGCCGCCACCGCCTCCTGGGCGAGCTGTTCCAGCGGGGCCTGGGGGGTGGCGCAGGCCTCCAGCAGGTCCGCCCGCAGCTCCACCAGGTCGGCGCCCGAGTCCTGAGCGGCCCGGGCCTGGCGGGCGCAGGCGACGGCGTTCGTGCCGGTGGTGGCCACTGCGATCACCAGGTCACGGCCCCCGACCACCAGGTCGCCCCAGCGGGCAGGACGGGGGCAAGGGGCCGGGTGGGGCGCGGCCTCCTCCAGGAGCCGGGACAGCCAGGCAGGGTGGCCCCCCAGGGGCGGTTGCACCGCGGCGGCGGGGACGACGTCGCCTGGGCTGCCTGCCTGCTCCTCCGGCTGCCCAGTCATCTCAGACGACCCGCTCAGCCAGGTCCAGGGCGATGCCGTCCAGGATGTCGTGGGTGGAGGTGACGGCCTGGGTGACCGGGTGGTCGGTAGGGGCGGTGGCGGCCACGACCCGCTTGACCACCTCGCTCCAGATCAGGGCACCGGCCGCGATGACGTCGCGTCTGCCCACGGACAGGAAGGTCATGGCCTCCCGCTCCCCCGGGGTGGAGCGCAGCAGGGCGTCACAGGAGCGCAGGACCTGCTCCACCGGCAGGACCGCCCCGCTGACCCGCTCCGGCTGCCAGCCCTCGCAGCCCAGGGCGTGCGAGGTCACGGTGGTGATGGTGCCCGCCAGGCCGACCAGCTGGTGGGCCTGGCTCAGGTCCACGACCTGCTCCGCCTGGTCCAGCAGCGCCCCTACCTCGGCACGGGCGGCCGCCTCCGCAGCGACCCCCACCCCCCCGGACAGGTACCGCTCGGTGACACGGACCGAGCCGGTGTCCAGGCTGATGGCGGCGCTGGGCTGGTCCTGGCCCAGCACCAGCTCGGTGGAGCCGCCCCCCAGGTCCACCACCAGGCGGGCGCCGGGGCCGGGCAGGGCCCCGAGCAGGGAGCCGGAGAAGGACAGCCGGGCCTCCTCCTGCCCGCTGATGACCTCCGGCTCCACCCCCAGGCTCTCCCGCACCCCGTCAATGAACTCCTGACGGTTGCGTGCGTCGCGGGTGGCTGAGGTGGCCACGAAGCGACGGTGCTCCACCCCCAGCGCCTCACAGCGGCGCGCGAAGCCAGCCACCGCCTGGAGGGTGCGTTCCAGGGCCTCCGGGTCGAGCTGCCCGGTGCGGTCAACCCCCTGCCCCAGGCGCACGATGTGGTTGCGGCGGTCCAGGCTGCTGAGCACCACCTGCCCCTCCCCGGTGCGGCGGGCGTCAGCCACGAGCAGGCGGATCGTGTTGGTGCCACAGTCGATGGCAGCTACCCGGGTCATTCAGGGCTCCTTAAGGGATGACAGGGAATCTCAGCAGGAGCAGCGGGTCGGGTCCCACAGGCCCCGCTCCTTGAGCACCTCCAGGGTACGGTCCCCGACCGGGTTGACCCCAGGCCCGGCCGCCAGGGCGTGCCCCAGCAGGGCGTGCAGGCACTTGACGCGAGTGGGCATGCCCCCGGCGCTGACCCCTTCGATCTCGGCGGGACGGCCCAGGCGGGCGCGCTGACTGAGGTAGTGCTCGTGGGCGCGGGCGTAGGCGGCGGCGAGCTGCGGGTCCTGCGCCAGCTCCTGGTTGAGCTGGTCCATGAGGTGCTCGGCCTCCAGGGTGGAGCAGCCTTTTACCGCAGCCGGGTGGGTCAGGTAGTAGCAGGTGGGGAAGGGGGAGCCGTCTGGCAGCCGGGGGGCGGTCAGCACCACCGTGGGACGGCCGCACACGCAGCGGGCAGCGATACCGACGACGCCGCGCGGTACCCGCCCCAGCTGCTCCTGGAGGGCCTGGAGGTCAGCCGGAGAGACCTGGGGGCCGGTGCTCGTGCCGGGGCTGGCGGTGGGGCCGGGGCTGGGACTCGTGCCGGGGGCTTGGGTCATGGGCTGTTCTCCTGGTGCGGGCTCGCCGGGGCGGTCGGTACGGGGCTCGGGGAGCCTGGCAGCGGGCTGGCACTGGGTTCCGGCTCGGGGCGGGAGGCCTCCCGGACGGAGCCGGTGAGTATCACGTACCAGGGGCTGGGGACCGGGCTGGGCTTGTTGACGACGCCGTCGGCCGGGTCCTGTCGGTCGAGCTCCTGGGCCCCGATGACGATGTAGCTGGTCTCGCCGGGCATGACGTAGCCGAGCCGCTGGCGGGCCTGGGTGCGGGCGTAGGCGTCGTCGTCCCAGTTGGCCAGTTCCCGGGCCAGGGCGGTCTGGGTGGCCTGGGCCTGGGCCAGCTCCTTCTTGGCGTCCGCGTACTCTGCCCGCTGGAGCAGGAAGCTGCGGGCGGCGGGACCCACGATGATGATGCTGGAGACCAGCACCACGGCCAGCACCAGGACCCGGTAGGAGACGGCGAAGCCGGTGGAGCCGCCGATCTGGAGGCTGGAGGGGCTGCTGGCCCTGGGCGCCTCCCCGGCGGAGCGGGGGGCTGCGGCGTCGGGGCGGCCGGTCTTGTCCGCCCGGGGGGCGGTGCTGCGGCCCGCCGTGGCAGGAGCCGGCTTGGGCTCCCGGGCGCGCCGGCTCGTGCCCGGACGGCTGCCGGGGCGGGCTGGTGCGGGGCGACGCGGGCTCACAAGGTGATACTGCCTCACCCGGCGGTGGCCTGCATCCGCTGCCTGGGCGCGTCGCCCCGTGGGCTGGGTAACCGCGAGCCGTAGGACGGGACCGGCCGGTCCCCACGGGCTGCGGGGACCGGCCGGTCGGGCAGCGGCTCCGTGCCGGGGCCGCTGCTAGGCGCTTACAGGCTCAGGCCTTGAAGCGGGGGAAGGCAGAGGCGCCGGCGTAGACGGCGGCCTCACCCAGGGTCTCCTCGATGCGCAGGAGCTGGTTGTACTTGTTGATGCGCTCGCCGCGGGCAGGGGCACCGGTCTTGATCTGGCCGGAGTTGGTGGCCACGGCCAGGTCGGCGATGGTGACGTCCTCGGTCTCGCCGGAGCGGTGGGAGGTCATGGACTTGTAGCCCGCGCGGTGGGCCATCTCCACGGCCTCCAGGGTCTCGGTCAGGGAGCCGATCTGGTTGACCTTGACCAGCAGGGCGTTGGCGGCGCCCATCTCGATGCCCTTGGCCAGGCGCTCGGGGTTGGTGACGAAGAAGTCGTCGCCGACGAGCTGGACGCGGTCACCGATCTTGTCGGTCAGGGCCTTCCAGTCCTCCCACTCGTCCTCGGAGAGCGGGTCCTCGATGGAGACGATCGGGAAGTCGGTGATGAGCTTCTCGTAGTAGTCCACCATGTAGGCGTTGTCGCGGGCCTCGCCCTCGAAGTTGTACTTCTTGGTCTTCTCGTCGAAGAACTCGGTGGAGGCCACGTCCATGGCCAGGGCGACGTCGGCGCCGGGCTTGTAGCCAGCCTTCTCGATGGCCTCGACGATCAGCTCCAGGGCCTCACGGTTGGAGTCCAGGTTGGGGGCGAAGCCGCCCTCGTCGCCCAGGCCGGTGGACAGGCCCCGGCCCTTCACGACGGCCTTGAGGGAGTGGTAGACCTCAGCGCCCATGCGCAGGGCCTCACGGAAGGTCTTGGCGCCGATGGGGGCGATCATGAACTCCTGGATGTCCACGTTGGAGTCGGCGTGGGAGCCGCCGTTCATGATGTTCATCATGGGCACGGGCAGGACGTGGGCGCCAGGGCCACCGACGTACTGGAACAGGTCCAGGCCAGCGGACTCCGCAGAGGCGGCGGCAGCAGCCAGGGAGACGCCCAGGATGGCGTTGGCGCCGAGCTTGCCCTTGTTGGGGGTGCCGTCGAGCTCGATCATCAGGTGGTCCAGACCACGCTGGTCAGCGGCGTCGTAACCGATGATCTCGGGGGCGATGATCTCGTTCACGTTGGCCACGGCCTTCTCGACACCCTTGCCCAGGTAACGGCCCTTGTCGCCGTCACGCAGCTCAACGGCCTCGAAAGCGCCGGTGGAGGCGCCTGAGGGGACCGCGGCACGGGCCGAGGCGCCGTCCTCAAGCAGGATCTCCACCTCAAGGGTGGGGTTGCCACGGGAGTCGAGGATCTCGCGGGCGTGAACGTCTTCAATGAGGGCCACTTGGTGCTCCTTGCTGGGTCGGACCTATTGCGGTCCCAGCCTAGCGGCACCGGGCGCCCGCCACGAGGGCCATAGTCCCTGGGCGGCGTTCACCACGGGCGAGCGAGGACCTCGCAAGCGCCCCCGCCAGCGACCGCAGGGCCAGGCTCAGCGCCCCTGGCTGGGGGCCTGCTGGGCGGGGAGCTGGGCCGGGTTGGCGATCCACAGCTTCTCCCGGTAGCGAGGGGAGGCCTCGATCTGCGCGGACTGGGTGGCCGCAGCCATCTCCTCACCGACCTTCTGGGCCAGCTCTGGGTCCAGCTCGGTCTGCTTGCTGTCCAGGGCCGCGGCGCGCATGACCTCACGCGCCCCCGCGGAGAGGCTGGGCACCTCCTTGCCCACCGTGTCGAAGGTGTTCTTGGTGAAGGTCTCCACCTCCGCGTCCGAGACCTCCACCCCCACTCCCTTGAGCGCCTCCTCCAGCCTGGGCCGGTTCAGCATGGCGATGATCGCGCTGCGGCGGTCGATCTGCAGCACCGACAGGTCCGTGACGGCGTCGGAGACGTCCTGCTCGTCCACCGTGACCGACACCCGCTGGCCCGCCCCGTCGGTGTAGGTGAGCATGGCGGCCACCCCCGGGTGGGCGCCGCAGCCGGAGAGGACCCCCGCAGCCAGCAGGCAGGCCCCCACAGGCCTGAGGGCGCGGGTCAGGGCGGGACGACGGGTACCGGAGGCCATACTCTTCTCCTCTGGGTGACGCCGCCCGGAGGCGCCGTCAGACGTGCAGGTCCGTGGCCGCCAGCCAGGGCAGCCTGTCGGGACATGCTATCGCGACCGGGGCGCAGCCAGCGCCGTCACGGGCGCGGGTCCGGGCTCAGCGACGCCGTAGGCCTCAGCAGCACCGTCAGGCTCAGCAGCACCGGCCTCAGCGGCGCCGTCGGTACCTGGTCGCCTCCAGCTCGTAGTCCGGGTCCCCGGCGACGACGGCCCGCAGCAGCACCTCCGCCCAGCGCAGCAGCTCCTCGCCCTCCACGGCGCCCCCGCCCAGGCGGGCCGACCCCGGCGCCGGCACCACGATGGTGCGGGTGGCGGGCTTGAGCACCGTGCCCGGGTACAGGCGGGTGGCCCGCATCCGCCCGGACTCCGCCAGGGTCACCGGCGCGAAGCGCACCGAGCGGCCCTGAGCCACCACCTCCCGCACCCCCAGGCTGGCCGCGAGCGCCCGCAGGCGCGCCAGGGCGGCCAGGCGGGAGACAGCCTCCGGCACCGGCCCGTAACGGTCGGCCAGCTCCTCCAGCACGTCGGCGACGTCCTCCTGGCTGCGGGCGGAGGCGAACTTGGTGTAGGCCTCCAGGCGCAGGCGCTCGTGGGACACGTAGTCCTCCGGGATGGTGGCGTCCACGGGCAGCTCGACGCGCAGCTCCTCGTCGATCTCCGCCTCGGCGCGTCCGGCCGCCACGGCGGCGGCGTCGGCCCCCTGCTCCCCGGCCCCGACGCGCAGCGCCTTCTTGTAGGCGCTGACCGCCTCGGAGACCATGCGCACGTACAGGTCGAAGCCCACCCCGGCGATGTGCCCGGACTGCTCCCCGCCCAGGAGGTTCCCGGCGCCACGGATCTCCAGGTCCTTCATGGCCACCTGCATGCCCGCCCCCAGGTCCGTGTTGGTGGCGATGGTGCGCAGCCGCTCCAGGGAGGTCTCCGTGAGCGTGCGGTCACCCGGGTACAGGAAGTAGGCGTAGGCCCGCTCCCGGCCCCGGCCCACGCGCCCGCGCAGCTGGTGGAGCTGGCTCAGGCCCATGCGGTCGGCCCGGTCCACGATCAGGGTGTTGGCGTTGGACACGTCCAGGCCGGTCTCCACGATCGTGGTGCACACCAGCACGTCGATCTCCTTGTGCCAGAAGTCGTCGATCACCCGCTCCAGCTGGTGCTCGCCCATCTGCCCGTGGGCGGTGGCCACCCGCGCCTCGGGGACCTGCTGGGACAGGCGGGCGGCGACGGCGTCGATGTCCTCCACCTTGTTGTGCACGAAGAACACCTGGCCGTCGCGCAGCAGCTCGCGGCGGATGGCGGCCCCCACCTGCTTGGTCTCGTAGGCGCCCACGTAGGTGAGGATGGGGTGGCGGTCCTCCGGGGGCGTGGCCAGGGTGGACATCTCCCGCAGGCCCGTGACCGCCATCTCCAGGGTGCGGGGGATGGGGGTGGCGGACATGGACAGCACGTCCACGTCCGTGCGCAGGGCCTTGAGGGTCTCCTTGTGCTCCACCCCGAAGCGCTGCTCCTCGTCGATCACCACCAGGCCCAGGTCCTTGAAGCGCACCTGCCCGGTTATCAGGCGGTGGGTGCCCACCACGACGTCGATGCTGCCCTGGGCCAGGCCGTCCAGGACCTCCTGGGACTCCTTGTCCGACTGGAAGCGGGAGAGCTGGGCCACGCGCACCGGGAAGCCCGCGTAGCGCTCGGAGAAGGTCTCCGCGTGCTGGCTGACCAGCAGGGTGGTGGGCACCAGCACCGCCACCTGCTTGCCGTCCTGCACGGCCTTGAAGGCGGCGCGCACGGCGATCTCGGTCTTGCCGTAGCCGACGTCCCCGCAGATGAGGCGGTCCATGGGCTGGGGGGACTCCATGTCCCGCTTGACGTCCTCGATGGTGGCCAGCTGGTCGGGGGTCTCGGTGTAGGGGAAGGCCTCCTCCAGCTCGGCCTGCCAGGGGGTGTCCGGGCCGAAGGCGTGCCCGGTGGCGGCGGAGCGGGCGGCGTAGAGGCGCACCAGCTCGGCGGCGATCTCGCGGACCGCCTTGCGGGCCTTGGACTTGGTGCGGGCCCAGTCGGCCCCGCCCATCTTGTTCAGGGCCGGGTCCTGCCCTCCCACGTACTTGCTGACCTGGTCCAGTGAGTCGGTGGGCACCAGCAGCCGGTCCCCCGGCTGGCCGCGCTTGGAGGGGGCGTACTCGATCACCAGGTACTCGCGGCTGGCGGCGGACCCGGCGGAGCCCACGCTACGGCGGGCCAGCTCCAGGAAGCGCCCCACCCCGTGCTGGGCGTGGACCACCAGGTCGCCGGGGCGCAGCGACAGCGGGTCCACGCTCTTGCGGGAGCGGCGGGCAGGCACGGCCTTGCGCTCGCGGGGGCCGGTGGAGGCCCGGCCGGTCAAGTCGGACTCGGCCAGCAGGGCCAGACGCACCCCGGGGGCCACGAAGCCGTGACCGGCGGCCGCCTGGGTGACGCGCACGACGCCGTCGGCCCCCTCCTGGCCGCGCAGCTGGGCGGCCTGGGTGAGCTCGGTGACGATGCGGGAGGGCACCTCGCCGTCGCCAAGCAGCTGGGCCATGCGGCGGCCTGGCCCGGGGCCGTCGGTGGCCACGACGACGCTCCACCCCTCCCGGGCCATCTGGCCGATGTCCTGGACGGCCTCCTCCAGGCGCCCCCGGTAGGAGGTGGGGTCACGCAGCGGCAGCACGGCCGTCTCCGGGGAGGCCTGCAGGGAGGTCAGCGACCACCAGCCCCGGTTGGTGGACAGGGCCAGGGCCCGGGCCTCAGACAGGTGGGCGAATGCGGCGGCGGACAGGTCCACCGGGGTGGAGCCGCCGCTGGCGGCGCTGGTCCAGGCAGCGGCCAGGAACTCCTTGGTGGTGGCCACCAGGTCCTCGGCCCGCTTACGCACCCGCTCCGGCTCGCACAGGACCACCAGGCGCTCCCCCACCAGGTCCAGCAGCGGCACCATCTGGTCAACCAGCACGGGGGCCAGGGACTCCATGCCCTCCACCACCTGGCCCTGGGCGATCTTCTCCAGCATGTCGGCGGCCCCGGGCACCTGGTCCACGAGCCGGGCGGCGCGCTGGCGCACGGCCTCGGTCAGCCGCAGCTCCCGGCAGGCGGTGGCGGTCACTGAGGCCAGGGGCTCGATGCTGCGCTGGTCGGTTACCGAGAAGCTGGAGACCTCCTCGATCTCGTCCCCGAAGAAGTCCACGCGCACGGGCCGGGGGCTGGTGGGCGGGAACAGGTCCAGGATACCGCCGCGCACCGCGAACTCCCCGCGGCTCTCCACCATGTCCACCCGCGTGTAGGCGGCGTCGGTGAGCCTGCGGGTGACCTCCTCCAGGCTGACGGCGACGCCGGGGGCCAGGTGCACGGGCTCGAGCTCGCCCAGCCCCGCGATCACCGGGGCCAGGAGCGCCCGCACCGGCACCACCAGGACCCGGACAGGGCCGCGGGCCGCCGCGTCCGGGGCGCCGTCGTCCTCCTGCGGGTGGGCCAGACGCCGCAGCACGGCCAGGCGGGTGGCCACGGTGTCGGCGCGGGGGGAGAGCCGCTCGTGGGGCAGGGTCTCCCAGGCGGGGAAGACGGCGACCTCCGCGGCAGGCAGGTAGCAGCCCAAGGCGGCGGCCAGCTCGTCGGCCTCCCGCCCGGTTGCGGTGACCACGAGCAACGGGGTGCCGGTACGGGCCGGGTCGGCGCTGCTTGAGGCGGCGCTGCTTGAGGCGGCGCTGCTTAAGGAGGTACGGGCAGCGCCGGTGGGGACTGCCCGGCCCGCCCCGCCGTCGTCAGCCGTGCCGCCGTCAGCCGTGCCGCTGGCGGGGGCGGGCGGCTGCGCACCGGCGGCCTGGGCCACCCCCTGGGCTCCCAGGCTCATGGCGGCCAGCACCGCTGGGCGGGCCCCAGCAGGTACCACCAGGGTCCGGTCCGTGCGAGCGGAGCGGGCGGCGGCCTCCACCAGGGCCGCGGTGTCAGGTTCTTCCAGAAGCAGTGGCAGCAGAGCGGTCAGACGCACATGCGGAGTGTAGATGCCCTGAAACCCGGTGGCGAAAGTCTCATCTAAGCCTTGTCACAGCTAGTCCACACGGACAGCCTCCAACGCTAGCGTTGTGTTATCCCACTCCCTTGGAGGCCTCTTTTGGAACCGGAACTCATCATTGAGGCGCTGCGACGCCGCTTCATCCTGATCGTTGCGCACGTGGTCGTGGGGCTGGCGGCGGGTATCGCCTTCGCCACCTTTGGCACGCCTGTGTTCGCCTCCTCCGCCACCGCCATCGTGGTCACCAACTCGCAGGGGAGCGACAGCAACGTCTCCGGCTCACAGCTGATCGTGGCCTCGATCATGCCCACGATCGTGCAGCTGGGCTCCTCCCACAGCCTGCAGGCACAGGTCGCCCAGGACACCGGGCTGCCGATCGAGCAGGTCAAGGGAAATATCTCGGTGGCCAACCCCACCACCACCTTCATGGTGGAGGTGACAGCGCACGGCGCCACCGCCGCCCAGGCACAGCAGCTGGCTGACGCCGAGGTCAAGGCCATGCGCAAGCAGATCACCAGCATGTCCGTGACGCTGTCAGGCCAGCCTGCCCAGCTCTCCCTGGCGGACGTGGACACCGCCAACCTGCCCACCGCGCCGGTCGGCCCCTCCAAGGTCCGCTACGGGATCGTGGGCGCGGTGCTGGGCTCGACCCTGGGGGTCCTGATCGCCCTGGCACTGGACTCGCGCCTGGGTGGGCGCCGCAGTTCCTCACGATGACGACCTTCCAGGCCTCGGCCCTGGCGGGGATCAGCTCCCCGTACCAGCGGGTGCAGCAGACCTTCCGCCGGTGGAACCGCCCGGAGGTGCCCGCCTCCGAGTGGTGGTTCGCGGTGGTGCTGCTGGCACTGATCGGTCTGCGGCTCAAGCTGCCCGGTGGGGTGAACTTCGGCAACGTGCTGGCGGTGCTGGCCCTGCCCGTCACCTGGACGGCGGTGCGCCGCTCCCGTCTGTTCACGGTGCTGGCCACCCTCTCCCTGGTGGCGCTGCTGTCTGGCTTCGTGCTGCTGATGGTCAACCTGCAGTGGGCGGTGTTCGTGCGCTCCGAGCTGGTGACCACCTTCTTCCTGGTCACGCTCCTGCCGTCCGTGGCGGCTGCGATCGCCTGGGGGGCGGAGCGTCTGACCCTGCCGGGGGCGGTGGCCGCCTACTCGGTGGGGCTTACCTACATCGGGGTGCGGAACATCCCTACCACCCCGAACCCCTGGAAGTACGTGCTGGGATACCCGGCCACGGTGCTGGTGCTGGCCCTGGTGGACCGTAGCCCCCGCTGGGTGCAGCTGCTCACGGTCCTGGGCCTGGGCGTGCTGTGGGCCGTCAACGACTCCCGTTCCATCCTCGGCTACCTGGTGATGATCGCGGGCCTGATGGTCTGGCAGGCGCTGGCGGAGAAGTTCGCCATCAAGGCCCGCACGCCCCGTTTCCTGGCGGCCTTCCAGGTCGGTGTGCTGGGCACGCTCATGGCGGCGGTGATGGTCTCGGTGGTCTTCGCCGCCAGCAGCGGCCTGCTGGGCGACTCCGCACAGGCCCGGACCCAGGCGCAGGCATCCTCCTCCACGAACGTGGTGCTCTCAGCCCGCCCGGAGGCCGCCGCCACCTACGGCCTGATGAAGCACCGTCCCACGGGTTTCGGCCTGGGTGTCAAACCCGGCTACGACGACGAGCGCGCGGCCATGTACGAGATGAACGGCATCGAGTACGACCCGGAGAACGGCTACGTCTACAACTACATCTTCGGGCACGGCGTGGAGCTGCACTCCTCCACCTCGGACCTGTGGGCGGCCTGCGGTATCCCTGGCGTCCTGCTGGCGCTGTTCAGCTTCGTGCTGGTGGGCTGGTCCATGATCCGTAACCTGGGTTCCTTCCACCTCTCGCCGTGGCTGTTCTTCGTGGGCATCGGGGCGCTGTGGGACACCTTCTTCAGTCCCCTGATCACCTCCGCCCCGGGCATCGCCGTGGCAATCGGGGCCCTGCTGGCCATGAAGCCGCTGGCCCAGCAGGCCAAGCTGGTGCACGGCACGGGCCCGCTACGTGAGCTGGCTTAGCCGCACCGGGGCACCGGCTCCCGCCCGGCCAGGCCTCTAGGACCCGGAGCCGGGCTTCTTCCGGGAGTACTCACGCACGTCCGCGCCGAAGGCTCCCACGACCATCCCCAGGCCGCCGGCGCCGTCCACCTCGTGGCGGGCCCGCGCGGGCAGGTCCCGGCGCAGGAGGCTGGTGGCCGCCAGGGCACCCCCGAGCCCGGCCTTGACCAGGCCCTTCAGGGCGAACTTGAGCCGCAGGGGCAGGGGGCTGCCCGGGTGGGTGTCCACCCGTACCCGGGCCCAGGAGGAGCCGGAGCGGAAGGCCCGCTGCAGGGCCCAGCGGCGGTTGGCCCGCGCAGGCGGCACCCGCTTGGTGACCACCGCCTCGGCGGCGAAGCGCAGGCTGCCGCCCCCCTGGGTCAGCTGCCTGGTGAACAGGGAGTCCTCCCCTCCGGTCAGCCCGTAGCGCGGGTCAAAGGACAGCCCCAGACGCCGCACAGTGCCCAGGTCCAGGAGCAGGTTGCCGGTGTCCGCTGAGCCCACGACCTGCCCGTCCGGGTGGCTCCAGGAGTCGAACACCCCGCTGGCCCGCACCCACTGGTCGGGGGACTGCTCAAAGCGAGGCGGGGTCGGGCCGGTGACGGCGTCGGCGCCGGTGGCCTCCCGCATCCGCAGCAGGGCGGCCAGCCACCCCTCCTCAGGCAGCTCGTCGTCGTCAATGAAGGCCAGCAGCTGGGAGCCTGCGGACTCCGCCAGGGCCCGGTTACGGCCCGCCACGATCCCCGGCTCCGGCTCGTGGGCGTAGACCACCTCCACCGGCGGGTCAGCCTCCCGGGCCTGGGCGGCCGCCTGCACCACCGTCTGGCGGGCCCCGGCAGCCGGATCGTTGTCCACCACCAGGACCCGGGCGGCCACGGGCGCGTAGCCCTCACCGCCGCTCCTGACGGAAGCGGCCTCACGCACCAGCAGCGGCAGCACCTCCGCGAGGTAGCCGTTGCGGCGGTAGGTGAGCATCGCGATGGTCAGCCCAGATGGGGCCATGGTCTGTGCCTCTCAGGTTGCGGCCTCGCCCTGCTGGCGCTTGCCATGCGAGCATACCTGCACTCCTGGCGGTGACTACGTAGAAGGTGGTGGGCCACCGACCCGGAGGTCAGCGGCCCACCACCTTGGCAATCCGGCTGCGTCAGCCGACCCTGATCTCGTCCACGGCAATGGTGACGGGGGTCTCAGAGCGGCTCAGGTAACCGGTCAGGGAGATGGACCCCGGCTGGGTCAGCGGCTGGGCGCTGTCCTTGTAGAGCACGCTCCAGTCCTTGGGCTCAGCCTGCCCCGTCCACAGCTTCGCGGAGACGGTGGTGGTGCTGGTGCCGGTGGCGGAGAAGCGCAGCCTGACGGTCTCACCCGCCTTGATGCTGGGCAGCTGGGCCTCGGAGAGCCACTTCTCAGTGCCGTCCACGACCTTGAGCAGCTCGATCTTGCCGGTGCCCTCGGGGGTGACCTGCAGCTTGACCCGGTAGGAGCCTGCGTCGGTGACGCGCAGGTCCTGGTCGATGTAGACCCGGCCCGCGCTGGGCAGGGCCTCCAGCTGGAAGGAGGCGGTCAGGTCAGCGTCCGCCTGCTCCAGGGCGGGGCTGCTGACCCGGGAGCCGCTGCCGGCCTTGGCCAGGCTCATGCGCCCGGTGCCGTTGGCCACGGAGAGGGCAGAGCCGCCCCAGCGGGTGCTCCAGGTGCCGCCCTTGTCGGCCTCGCCCCAGCCAGCGGCCACGTCCTGGTCGAAGGTGGCCCGGAAGGCACCGGCCACAGGCACGTCGTTGGCGGCCGGACCGTTCTCGCGGGGGCCCTCAGGCAGGGCTGGGGCGACCTGCTTGTCCGCTGCCTTCACGGTCACGGACTGCTCCGTCTGCGCGCTCTGCCCGCCGTCGTCAGTCACGGTGACCCGCACCGTGTAGGTGCCGGCAGCGGCATAGGAGTGCTTGGCGGTAGCTGCGGTAGTGGTCTCCTCAGCGGTGCCGTCGCCCCAGCTCCACTTGTAGCTGGCGATCTTCCCGTCGGGGTCCTGGGAGCCGGAGGCGTCAGCGGACACCGCCAGCTCAGCAGCCTCGAGCGTCAGCGCGGCCTGCGGGGCCTGGTTGGCAGGCTTTCCCTGTCCCAGCGCGTAGTGGTCACGTACCTGGTTGGCCACCAGGGCGTTGTCGTAGATAACGACGTCGTCGATGTCGGCCTCGAGGTAGATGTTGCGTGGGGCGCGTGGGAAGCCGCGCAGGTTGTCGCCACCGATGTGCCAGTAGCCCTGGAAGTCCTCGGCCTGGTTCATGCTGGTGTCCTCGGACACGGCCTGGCCGTCGACGTAGAGGACCGAGCCCGCCTCAGAAGTGGTGGCCACCACGTGGTGCCACTTGCCGTCGTTGATCGGCTGGCTGCTCTCCAGGGTCTTAACCCGGCCGGGGTACAGGCCGTAGACCAGGACGCCGTCGGTGCGCAGGTAGAGCTGGCGGTCGTGCTGGGAGGACCTGGCCTGGTAGGAGGAGCCGAAGCCCAGGAGCAGGCCGCCGGAGCGGCTGGTGGTACGCACCCAGGTCTCCAGGGAGAAGGTCTGCGGGCCGTGGATCCGCTGCTGGGAGACAGCGTATGCGGCGTTTCCGAAGGAGGTGGAGCTGCCGCTGGTGGTGGCGGGCTCGCCAGCGCGCTCCCAGCCCCAGCCATAGAGGCGGGCGTTGATGTTGCCCAGGCTGTCAGCCACGTCGCGGCCGGAGCCCTCGTCCATGCTCCACACGTTGACGGCCCCGTCAGCGGCAGCCTGGCGCCCCAGGGCGTTCAGGCCGACGCCGTCCTTGGCGGTGACGGTCACCCAGTCGGTCTGGGTGCTGGCACCGTACTTGTCGGTCACGCGGATGCGGTAGCGGTGCTGGCTGCCGGGGTCGACGAAGTCGGTGGCGGTCAGCTCCGGCAGGTCCCAGAAGGTGGAGGCCACCTTGCGGGTCCACACCGGCTTGGAGTTGGTCGTGTCCCGGAAGATCTCATAGGTGAGCATCCGGTCGTCGCTGTCCCAGTTGGCCTTCCAGCTAAAGCTCACGACACCCGGCTGGGTGGAGCGGGCACTGAACTTGTAGGCGCCGCCCTTGTCGTGCGCGGAGACCTGGTTGGGCGCGATGCTGCGCTTGGCGAAGCGGACCAGGCCCTGCTGCTGCTGGCCGTTGACGGCGGTGAACTCGCCGCCGTAGACGATGTAGTCGTCATTGCCCTCGACGGTCCAGGTGGCCTGGTGCGCGCCGGTGTAGGTCCCGGCAGTGAAGCTGGGGAAGAAGCTCAGGAGCGTGGTGGCCGGCTGGCCCTGGAAGTTCGTGTAGCCGCTGTAGGTGTTGCGCCTAACGGTGCCGACGGCCTGGTTCACGACGGCGGTGGCGTTGTAGTGCTGCTTCCAGTTGTTGGGGAACAGGTCCACGTTGGAGCAGTCGTGCTCGTGGGAGGAGATGTAGACGACGTCCCCGGCGGGGTGGACGTCGTAGGAGTCCCCGTGGCAGTCGAGCATCCACTCCAGCTCACCAGACTGCCAGTTGAGGCGGGCCACGCCCTCGAAGGCACCGGCCCCGGAGTAGGAGGCGGTGTAGAGGCCCCGCGCGTCGGCGGCCATGCCCCACACGGCGGACTTCTTGCCAGAGGCACCGATCACGGAGGAGAGCCGGTTGTAACGCAGCTCGCCGGTGCCCGCCTCCAGGATGGCCAGGCCGTTGCCGGGGTTCCGGTAGCCGTTGACGCTGGTGAAGGCGCCCCCGATAGCCACGCCGGTGCCGCCGGGCTCGGTGGCCACGGCGTGGACGTAGTAGTCAGGCACGCGCGCGGAGAAGGGGGTGACGGTGCGGCTGGCGACGTCGAACTCGACGATGCGCTGGCGGCGCTGCCGGTTGGCCTCGGAGAAGTAGCCGCCGGCGTAGAGCTTGGAGCCGTCAGGGGAGAGGGCCACGGCGTTCACGCCGGAGTTCAGGCTCAGCCCCAGGTTGCGCGGGGTGCCGCTACGCGGGTCGACGGCGGCGACACGGTTGGCCACCAGCCCGTTGATAGTGGTGAAGGTGCCGCCCAGGTAGATGGTGGAGCCGTCCGGGGAGGCCACCACGGAGCGGACCGCGGCGTTGGCGGAGGGGGCCCAGTCCAGCAGGGCGCCGGTGGTGATGTCGTAGGCGAGGGCGTTCCTGCGGGTCACGGCAGAGCCACCGGGAGTGGTGGCGGTGGTGAACTCACCGACGGCGTAGACGGTGTTGCCAACAACCTCCTGGTCCCACACAACGCCATTGATAGACGGGGCGGGCAGGGGGTCGGCAGACACGGTCTCGTGGGGGTCGTCGACCCCAAGGTCCTGCTCCACGGCGCCAGCGTGGGACGACAGCGTGACAGCAGGCAGGATGATCGGCGCCAAGGCGACAGACACGGCGGCAACGGCCACCGCTCCGACACGACGAAGGCGGTTGGGCTTCACGAATCCTCCGGGAGGTTGTTGGGGACAGCTGGAAAACAGCCGCTTGGATGCCCTCAGTATGTGCATGCAACAGACCTGCCAAAGCGCCGCGCACCTTCATCCTGCGCGGCCCGTACGGGCATTCTGCGGACACCGCAAGCGGTTTTGCAGGTCCGCTATTGCAATATACCGACGGCGCAGACGGCCCCAACAGCCCCGGAAAACCCTTGAGCCTCAGGCGGAAGGTGCCGCTCCCTCAAAGACCGCGGCCTTCAGCGAGGCGTCCAGGTCCACCACGACCCGCACCTGCTCCCGCGAGTCCGCAGGCACCCGGAAGGCCACGGAGAAGCTGACGGACTGCCCCGCCTCCACGCTGCCAGGGGCTGGCTCCGTGGCGGAGGGGTGCACCGGGGCCGGGGTGTTGTCCGCCCCGTAGTAGAAGGTCACCACCAGCGACTCCAGGGAGAGCGCCTCCGCACCCGGGTTGCTGACCGTCACCGGCACCAGCACGCCGGCACCGGCGACCTCACCGGGCTCCTCCGAGCTCAGGGAGGTGCTGGACAGCTCCCCCAGGGTGATCGTGGCTCCCGACTCCAGCACCGCCGGCTCCTGGATAGGGGCGGGAGCCAGCTGCCGCTCCGCCTCCGGGTCCCCGCTACCGCTCCCGTCCTCGCCGGACCCCACGGAGCCGCCGCCCTCAGGTGCCGGGGAGGACGTCTGCCCTAGCGGGGTGCCGCTGGCACCAGGCGTCGCCGAGGCGGTCTCGGAGGCACTGGCAGCACCAGCGGAGGCGGTGGCAGCGGCGTCCCCAGGGGCCTGCGCACGGGAGCAGCCGGGCAGCAGCACCCCCAGGCACAGAGGCAGGGCCAGCAGGACAGCGGACTTCTTCGACATACGCTTCACAAGCGGCAGCATATAGCGCAGGCAGGCTGCGATATAGCGACATCCTGGCGCGCTGCCGACCTGCAAGGGTCGCCACCCCTGGCGCGCATGTACCCTGACAAGGGCCGTGAGCTAGAACCGCAGGAGAGTATGGAGGTACCGGATGCGCCGCAGCGATCCGAGTCGGCTGAGAATCGCGATGATCGGCACCCGTGGGGTGCCAGCCCGCTACGGCGGCTTCGAGACCGCGATCGAGGAGGTGGGGCAGCGCCTGGCCGCGCGCGGCCACCAGGTACTCGTCTACTCACGCAACCCAGATGCCAGCACTCCACTGCCGCGCAAGCACCTGGGTATGCGCGTGGTGGAGCTGCCCGCTATGCGCAGGCGCTCCCTGGAGACCCTCTCCCACACGGGCCTGTCCGTGGCCCACCTGCTGCGGCGGGTCCACCCCGACGTCGCCCTGCTGTTCAACGCCGCCAACTCCCCCTTCCTGCCAGCCCTGCGACTGGCCGGGGTCCCCGTGGCCACCCACGTGGACGGCCTGGAGTGGCGGCGCGGCAAGTGGGGGCCTACCGGCCAGCGCTACTACCGGGCCGCCGAGGCCGCAGCCGTGCGCTGGTCCGACGCGCTGATCGCGGACGCCCAGGGCATAGCGGACTACTACACGCAGGAGTTCCAGGCCCCGACCTGGCTGATCTCCTACGGCGCCCCCCGCCTGCGCACCGGGTCGGACCGCCTGGCCGAGCTGGGCCTGGAGCCCCAGGGCTTCCACCTGGTGGTTGCCCGCTTCGAGGTGGAGAACCACGTGGACGTCATCGTGGAGGGCTACGTCCGCTCCCGGGCGCGGCTGCCCCTGGTGGTGGTCGGCTCGGCACCCTACGCGAACGAGTACACCGCCCGGGTCGAGTCCCTGGCGGACGAGCGGGTGCGGCTGCTGGGCGGGCTGTGGGACCAGGAGCAGCTGGACCAGCTCTACGGCAACGCCCTGGTCTACTACCACGGGCACTCCGTGGGTGGCACCAACCCCTCGCTGCTGCGCGCGATCGGCGCGGGGGCGGCAGTGGACGCCTTTGACGTGTCCTTCAACCGGGAGGTGCTGGAGGAGGCGGGCCGCTACTGGCAGGACGCCGACGACGTCGCCGCCCTGGTGGAGTCCGCCGAGGCCGCCCCGGAGCGGCAGCTGGCCCGCGGCACCCTCTCGCTGGAGCGTGCGGCCCGCTACGACTGGGACGAGGTCACGGACCGCTACGAGGAGCTGTGCCAGACGCTTGCCGCCGACGGGCCCCGACGCCAACGGCCCTCTGGACGACGGACGGGAGCCTGCTCATGAGCACGGTGCTGGTGGCCCACCCCTCCCCTGACCTGTACGGCTCGGACCGCCAGCTCCTGGAGACGGTGGCTGGCCTGCACCAGGCCGGGCACCGGGTGCTCGTGGCCCTGCCTGAGCACGGCCCGCTGGAGGCCGAGATGGAGGCGGTGGGCGCCAAGGTGGCGGTCCTGCCCTTCACGGTCCTGCGCAAGGCGCTGCTGAGCCCGCGCGGCCTGGCCGGGCTGGCGGCGCGCACCCCGGGCGAGCTGCTGCGCCTGCGCTCGGTGGTGCGTGCCGCCCGGGCCGACCTGGTGCTGGTGAACACGGTGACCCTGCCCTGGTGGGGGCCAGCGGCCCGCGCCGCCGGGGTGCCGGTGCTCGCGCACGTGCACGAGGCCGAGGACAGCCAGCCCCTGGCACTGCGGGCGGGGCTCAACGCCCCCCTGCTGGCCGCCGACCGGGTGGTAGCCAACTCCGGGGCGGCGCGGGACACCCTGCTGCAGGCCCAGCCGCTGCTACGGCGCCGGGTGCAGGTGGTCCACAACGGTGTGCCGGGCCCCCAGCAGCCCCCGCGCCCCCTGCGCAGGCGTTCCGCCACGGACCCGTTGCGGGTGGTGATGGTGGGTCGCCTGTCTCCCCGTAAGGGGGTGGACGTGGCCCTGGAGGCCGTCGGGCTGCTGCGCCAGCAGGGCGTGGACGCCTCGATCCGGGTGTGCGGCTCGGTGTTCCCTGGCTACGAGTGGTACGAGTCCGAGCTGCGGCAGCGGGCGCAGGCCGCAGACCTGGCGGGCCACGCCGAGCTGCTGGGCTACGTGCACCCGACCTGGCCGGAGCTGGAGGAGACGGACGTGGTGGTGGTGCCCTCCCGGGCGGAGCCTTTTGGCAACACGGCGGTGGAGGCTATGCACGCGGGCCGGCCCCTGGTCGCCTCCCGGGTGCAGGGGCTGCAGGAGGTGGTGACCGACGGCGTAACCGGGCTCCTGGTGGAGCCGGACTCCCCGGCGGCCCTGGCCCAGGCGCTGCTCGAGCTGACCCGGGACCCGCAGCTGGCCCGCCGTCTGGCCACGCAGGGGCAGCGGGAGGCGGCCACCCGTTTCGGGGTGGAGCGCTACCGCCAGGAGATGGTGGCGCAGGTGGCGCAGGCGCTGGGGCACCACGCTGGCTGAACGGTAACGGTCCGCTATGCCGGGGCCGGGGCCACAGGCCCGTGCCCCCGGCATTACGGGGCTCCGTCAGCCCTGCGCGGCGGGCGGCGTCGCAGCCGCTGGAGTCCGCCGCTGGCGCAGGTCCCGGCGCACCCACCAGGCGTAGGGCAGCAGCTGGCAGAGCAGGATGGTCAGGGCGGAGCCGAGCAGCGGCCCAGCCGCCCCCAGCGGCTCGATAAGCAGGTAGGACAGGGCCAGGTTCACGGGGATCAGCACCAGCACGGGCCACATCTGGAACTGCAGCCCCCGCGGCGAGGTCATGTACATGGTGATCGGCTGCTTGGCGGCCTCTACCACCACGTTGAGCACCCACACCCAGATCAGCACCGCCGGGATAGCGATCAGGCCGTCAGAGAGCTTGCCTGCCGCCCAGGGGGTGAGCGCGGCCATGGCCAGGGCCGCCAGCAGCCCGCCCAGGGCGAAGACCAGGGTCGGCTTGGCCGGGGAGACCACCCGCCCTTGCGCACGGGCCTTGGCGAACAGCGGCCACATGGCGCTGGAGGCGGCGAAGAGCGTCTGGGTGAGCAGCTGGAAGAGGCTGGCGGCCAGCGTGTACTGGGCCAGGTCGTCGGGCCGCCCGAAGTGGGACAGCAGCAGCCGGTCGGTCTGGAAGGCCAGGGGGATGGCCAGGGCCTGGACGAACTGGGGTCCGGCGGTGCCCGCGATCGGCACCCCGGGAACGGAGCGCAGGCGGGGCACGTCACGGGCGGCGTCGCGCAGCAGGGGGCGGGTGGCCCGCCAGGCCACCGTGACACAGATGACCGCTACCAGGGAGTTGGCCAGGTAGGACAGGACCGACAGCTCGTTACCGGCGTCGAGCCGCAGGAGGATGGCCAGGACGAGCATGGTGGTGAAGGCGGGCGAGACGACGCCCTGGCTGAGCACCTGGGTGGCGGCCCGCCCCATGCCGACGACCACGCGCTGCCCGATGGTCAGCGGCAGCGCGGCCGCGTAGACCAGCAGGCACAGGGTGGCGGTCAGACCGCCACCGGGCAGGAGCCTGGCCCCCAGCAGGGTCGGCCACAGCCCTAGCAGTCCGATGGCGACGCCGATGCTGGCGATCACCAGGGCGGAACTGATCAGCACACGCAAGGCCGTGGTCAAGGTCCGCCGGACCCGGGCGTCCTCGGGCAGGTCCTCCGAGCCGGAGACGGCGTTGATGACGACCGCGCCGATGCCCAGGTCCGCGAAGGGGATCAGGTTGGGGAAGGTGGCCAGCAGCCCGTACTGCGCGTAGGCGTCCGCCCCGAAGTGCCCGATTATCAGCCGGGTGTTGACCAGCCCGAAGACCCCGGCCACCCCCATCACCAGGATCTTCGCGAAAGCGGTCCGGCCGACGACCCGCCACATGCCCGCACCTCTAAGCGCCACCTTGCCTCGCCCAGCCATCGGGGTCCTTCCGTCTCTTGGGTAGCCCACCCTAGGACGCCGCGGCCTGAGCCCTGCCTTACGAGCCGCGGACGTGACGCCGGGCTCACTCTATCTTCCGCAAGCAGATCTTGCGGATTCCAAAAAGACCGCAAGTCGATTTTGCGGCCCTTGCGGTGGTATTATAACAACCGGGTAACGAACCAGACAGTCAGCCCTGACTAGCAAGGCAACACCCTGTAATGACCGCTTTAACTACCGTTGGACACCCCTTAGACACTGAATCCGCAAGCCTTGCGGATCGCACGCAACCCCACCGTATGCCCCCCGCAGGCACCCGAAGGCAACGGCCCTGAGCACGGCCCAGGGGTGCCGAAAGCGGCAGACTCGAATCACGCCGGGTCGCGGTTGACGCAACCGCCACTCCCCCGGACCTGCTCCCACCTGGGGAGCTTGCCCTTGAAGATTTCGACGAAAGCCACGTATGTCTCTCCTCCTGGCCCCTCTTCCTGCCAAGGCGTCTGCTGCCAGCACCGACGAGTGCGCACGCACGACCGCCCGGGCCAACGTGCACGTGCGCCGCCCCTGGACCAGCTACCGCCGCATCCTGCGCGCCTGCATGGTCTCCCAGGACCTGCTGCTGTCTGCCTCCACCGCAGCAGCGGTCGCGGCCCTCACTGAGCCTTCTCAAGCACCCTGGTTGCTTAGCACCAACATCCTGCTGGTAGTCATCGCCGCCTGCTCCGGAGCCCTGAGCGAGCAGGTGCTCGCCGAGGCCGCCTCCGGCTGGCGCCGCGTCCTGGCGGCCCTGCCCACCACCGTCCTGGTCACCCTGCTCGCGGCGCAGGTGGCTGGGCTGAGCGTGCCGCTGCGCGCCACCCTGCTATCCGCTCCCCTGGGCACGGCCGCCATGATCCTGGGCCGCGCGGCCCTGAAGGCGTACCTGCGCCACACCCGCCTGGACGGCCACGGCCTGCGCCGCGCCCTGGTGGTGGTAGGTACCGGCGCCGACCCGGTACTGCGCGGCCTGCGCCAGCACCCCGGTGACGGCTTCCTGCTGGTTGGCGCCGTGCCCTCCACCTGCAGCCCCGAGGCCAGCACGCGCATGCCCCGCTGCCTGGGCAGCATCAACGAGCTGCACGAGATCGTGCAGGAGAACAAGGTGGATGTCGTGCTCCTGGTCGGCGCCGTCCACCCTGAGGACCAGGTCAAGGTGCTGCGCGGCATCGAGGGCACCAGGGCCCGCTTCGTGATGATGCCCGGACTGACCGCGGTCTCCTCCCAGCGTATCCGCGTGCTGCCCTCCGCCGCCGGCTGGACCGGGGCCGTGGAGGTCGACCAGCGTCGCCAGCGCTCCCTGGCCAAGCGGGCCGTGGACCTGGGCGTCGGCAGCCTGCTGACCCTGGTCGCCCTGCCGATCATCGCGGTGGCCGGAGTCCTGGTGCGCCTGACCGACGGCGGCCCCATGTTCTACACGCAGACCCGCGTGGGCAAGGACGGCCAGCCCTTCAAGATGTTCAAGCTCCGCTCCATGTACGTCGACGCCGACGCCCGCCGCGCCAGCGTGATCGCCGCGCGCGCCGGTTCCGGCCAGGGCAACGAGGTGCTCTTCAAGAGCGCCGACGACCCGCGGATCACCCCGGTGGGCAAGGTGCTGCGCCGCCTGTCGATCGACGAGCTGCCCCAGATCTTCAACGTGCTGCTGGGTGACATGTCCCTGATCGGCCCCCGCCCCGCCCTGCCGGAGGAGGTCGCCACCTACGACGCCGAGGCCCGTCGTCGCCTCCTGGTGCGCCCCGGCATGACCGGCCTGTGGCAGGTCTCCGGCCGCTCCGACCTGTCCTGGGAGCGTTCCGTGGCCATCGACCAGTACTACGTGGACAACTCCTCCTCCCTCCTTGACGTACACATTGCCGCAGCCACCTTCAGGGCCGTGCTGGGCGGAAAGGGTGCCTACTGATGCAGCGCTCCAACACCTGCGACAAGCTCGTGACCGGCTACGTGCCCGGCGGCTTCGACATGTTCCACATCGGCCACCTCAACATCCTCAAGGAGGCCGCCAAGCGCTGCGACCGCCTGATCGTGGGCGTGGCCACCGACCAGGCCCTCGTGGACATGAAGGGGCGCGCCCCCATGATCACCTTCGAGGAGCGCCGCGCCATCGTCGAGGCCCTGGGCATCGTGGACGTGGCGGTGGCGGACCACAGCCAGGACAAGCGCCAGGCCTGGAAGGAGAACCACTTCGACGTCCTGTTCAAGGGCACCGACTGGCAGGGCACCGCCAAGGGCGCCCGCCTGGAGGCGGAGATGGCGCAGGTCGGCGCGGAGGTCGTCTACCTGCCCTACACGCTGTCCACCTCCTCGACCATGCTGCGCCAGGCCCTCCACGAGGTCGTCGCCGTCGGCGCCTGAGCACGGACCTGGCAAGCCCCGCCACGGACAACGGAAGCGTCCTGCGACAGCACGCAGGACGCTTCCTGTATCTCCGGGACCTCTCGCCCGGCACCTACTTCTCCAGGGCTGCTACTTCTCCAGCAGGCCGCACTCCACCAGGCGCGGCGCCAGGTCCTTGCGGGAGGAGATGCCCAGGGCCCGGTACACGCCGGTGAGCCGCAGCTCTACCGTGCGCACCGCCATGTACAGCTCCCCGGCAATGTCCTTGTTGCGCCACCCCTGGGCGGCCAACCGAGCCACCTGCAGCTCCATCTCGGTCAGGGCGGGGGCGTCTACCTGGCTCTGCGGCTCGCTCTCCACCAGCGCGCTCGTCTCCTTGCCCAGGGCGTCAATGGCCGTGACCCAGTAGGCCATCTCGTTGGTGACGGCCAGCTCGTAGGCGCGCGCCAGCAGCACCTGGGCCGAGGAGGAGGCGTCCTCCCCGATCCCCAGCCCGGCCATGGACAGGCTCGGGGAGACGGACAGCCGGGCCGCACAGGCCACGTTGGCGCGGATCTGCCAGATCGCCGCCCCGGAGACGACGGCGTCCAGCACCAGGCGGGAGATCAGGCCGGTGGCCTCCACGTCGTCGGCCAGCAGCACCTCAAGGATCCGGTCGTCCAGCCCCAGCACGCGCTCATCGGCTCCCTGGGTGCTGGACTCGTCCAGCCCCGCCTGCACCCAGGAGCGCAGCCCCGGAACCCGGTCCAGCATGTCGGGGGCGATGATGAGCATGTCCACCACCGAGGACCACACGGCGTCCAGGTACTTGCGGGGCACAGGGGCGGAGACGGCCGGCCCCAGAACCAGCGAGGCCAGTGTGGAGTCACCGGAGACCAGGCGGGAGGACGCCTCCAGGATCGAGGCCCACAGCTGCTGCGGGGCGGTCCAGCCACCGGCGGCGTCAATGGTCATGGCGTTGTACCAGCGTCCAAAGGCCACTGTGTCCCCGAAGAGCAGGGCGGCCTGGGCGGCCAGCACGGAACCGCGCCCGGCCAGGGCGGAGCGCACCGGCACCTGGGCCTGCTCGGACTCGAGCCGCTCACGCATCTGGGCGGTCCAGCCGCGGCGCTCGTCCAGCACGGCCCGCAGGGCCACCGCCTGGGCCTCCAGGTAGGGGGAGACGTCTGAGAGCTGGGAGAGGAAGGACTCCACCACTGCCGTGGACTGCTGGCCTCCGTTGGTGACCGCCAGGTAGGCGCGGATCACCAGCTCGCCCCAGTTGAGCAGGTCCAGGCGGCCCATCTCCTGGGGGACCCCCAGCAGGAAGTCATTGACCCGCACCGCACCGTCAGCCTGACCGTTGAGTCGACGCCGCAGCTCACGCAGGATCACGCGCAGGGACTCGTTCTCCTCAGCGGTCTGCGCACCGGAGAGGAGCTCCTCGGCGGCGTCCAGGTGGGCCAGGGGGCTGTTGGTCTCACCCACCAGGATCTCCTGGGCGGCCATGTAGGCGAAGCAGCGGGCGGAGGACAGCGGGTCCTCGGCGGCCAGGTGGCGTAGCCGGGCGGCGATACGCCGGTCGGAGTGGGCGTTGATGTCCTCGCCGTCGCGCACGGAGATGAAGCCGGTGATCGCCAGCAGCTCGTCAGCCGGGCTCAGGGCCTGGGACTCGATCAGCTGCAGGAAGCGGGTGGAGGCGGACAGGGCGCAGCCCAGCTGGAGCGCCAGCACCGCGGTCAGGAAGGTGACCTGGACCCGGTGCGCGTCGTTCAGCGGCGCTGGTTCCAGAGCCGCCAGGATCCGCCAGGCCAGGTCCAGGCTGCCGTGCGAGAGCTCGTGGCGCGCGGACTCAACCAGGGTGCCGAGGTCCGAGTCCTGGGCCTCCCCGGCCTCCAGCTGGTACCAGGCCCGTTCGCGCGAGCCCTGGGGGGTGGCCTCCGCCAGCCGCCGGGCCAGCTCCCGGTGCCCGTCACCGTGCGCCAGGACCGCCAGGCGGGTCACGGCCATGGGGGCCGGGTGGGCGGGCACCTCCGTGGCGGGGGACAGGTTCTCCACCACCCGCACCGGGCGGCAGCCGACCACCCGCTCGACGACGACGTCGTCCTGCACCAGCTGGAGCTGTGAGGCCACCAGGGCCTCCACCTCCTCCGGCTTGAGCTGGGCGAGCTTGTCAGAGACCATCCGCTGCGTGTCCGCCGAGAAGGGCAGCTCGTAGGGCAGCATCTCGCGGCCCGACAGCGCCCCGGCGCTGAGGCTGGAGGCGGCCACCGCGATATCGGCGATGCGCCCGCCGAAGGCCCGGGCCAGCCAGCTGGCGACGACCGGCTCGACGTAGCCGCGGGTCTCGGTGCGGATCAGGTCACGGGTGTCCTCCAGGCCCAGGCGGCTGATGGAGGAGGTGTACAGGGGCGGCACCGTGGTGCCCGCAGCGGTTCCGGGCGGCAGCATGATGAGCAGAGCCATCGGGAAGCCGGAGACGTAGGAGGCCAGGCGACGCATCTGCAGCAGGGCCCGCTCGTCCACCTCGGAGATACCTACCACCACCAGTACCAGGGGCCCGGCGTCGGCTGCGGTGGCGCAGAAGCGGGCGGCGGCGACGGCGCGGCCCGACAGGGAGGTGGCGGCAGCGACCGCGTCGCGCTGCTGCCGCAGCTCGTCCCGGAGGCTGTCCAGGGTGGGCTCAAAACGCAGGTGCTCGAAGATCTGGGTGACCCCGGAGATCAGCAGCGCGTCCGGGTCGTTGCGGTTCTCCGGGCCGGAGACCCCGGTCGGGGCGGTGCCGTCGATCTCAAGTATGCGGGCGTCCCGCACGCGCTCAGCGCACTCCACGGCGAGCCGTGGCCCCAGGGACCACGAGCCTGCGGCCACAGGTGCAGATACGAGCACCACCGAGCCTCGGCCGTTGCGGAGCCGCTCCGCGATCTCCCGGGTGAATAGGCGTCGCTGGTAAAGCGCGTACACCCTGCCTCCCTGCGCGATCTATAGGTCCATATCTACAGTGCAGCCGCAGCCGGTGCGGCAGCACCCCATGAACCGAAAGGGACCGGACCAACAGGACATCCGCATGCGGTTCTATACGGTCACCCTAGCAGAACTTGTGCGCTTGCCTGCGGTTTTTTCTCGCCCGCATCACTCCGCTTCTTTCAGAGGCTGAGCCTATATGTCTAGGCTCAGCCCGCCTCCAGCACCCCGGATCAGACCGAGCCCTCCTCAAAGAGGGAGGTCACGGAGCCGTCGTCGAAGACCGCCTTGATCGCCCGGGCCAGCAGCGGCGCGATCCGCAGGACCGTCAGCTGCTTGAAGCGCTTGGCCTCCGGGATCGGCAGGGTGTCTGTGACCACTACCTCACGGGCACCACAGGTGGACAGGCGCTCCACCGCGGGCCCCGAGAGCACCCCGTGCGTACAGACGATGATCACGTCCTTGGCCCCGTTGTCCAGCAGCACCTTGACCGCCTTGGCTATCGTGCCCCCGGTGTCGATCATGTCGTCCACCAGCACGCAGGAGCGCCCCTCGACGTCGCCCACCACCCGGTTGGCCACGGACTCGTTGGGGCGCGTGACGTCACGGGTCTTGTGCACGAAGGCCAGCGGAGTACCGCCCAGCTGGTTCGCCCAGCGCTCCGCCACCCGGATACGGCCCGCGTCCGGGGAGACCACGGTGGTGCTGGCCGGGTCCACCCGGGTGCGCACGTACTCCACCAGGACCGGCTGGGCCCACAGGTGGTCCCAGGGCCCGTCAAAGAAGCCCTGCTCCTGGGAGGAGTGCAGGTCCACGCTCATAATGCGGTCGGCGCCCGCGGTCTTGTACAAGTCGGCCACCAGGCGGGCCGAGATGGGCTCCCGCCCCAGGTGCTTCTTGTCCTGGCGGGCGTAGGGGAAGAAGGGGGAGACCACGGTGATCCGCTTGGCGGAGGCGCGCTTGAGGGCGTCCACCATGATCAGCTGCTCCATGAGCCAGTCATTGACCCGGTCACCGTGGGACTGCAGGACGAACACGTCGCAGCCACGCACGGACTCGTTGAAGCGGACGTAGGTCTCGCCGTTGGCGAAGTCGTAGGCCGTGGAGGACAGGACCTCGATCCCCAGCTCATTGGCGACGTCCTCCGCCAGGGCCGGATGCGCCCGCCCGGAGACGATCACGAGCTGCTTCTCGCCGGTGGTGATGATGCCCGACATAGGTGTGTTCCCTTCTGGTGGCCGCGGTGGCCTGGTGTCTTGCGGCTGGTCGGTGGACTGGTGGGTCGGTGGCCCCGGCGTCGCCAGGACCGGGCTCAGCGGGAGCCGCTCAGGCGGGTCAGCGGGGCGATGACGGCGCCGGCCGGGACCTGCGCGTCGTCCAGGACGCTGTGGGCCCCTACCAGGGCGCCCTGCCCGACGCTGGTGGTGCCGCGCAGGAGCACACCGGGCTCCAGCCGGACGTCGGTGGCCAGGGTGACGGTCACGTCCACCCAGGTGGAGGCGGGGTCGGTGACGCCCACACCGCGCTCCATCCAGGCAGCCAGCACCCGGCGGTTCAGCTCCGCCCCCAGGGCGGCCAGCTGGGCGCGGTCGTTACAGCCCTCGACCAGCCAGTGGTCGGTGACAGTGAGCGCCGAGGTGGACAGTCCCGCCTCGTGGGCCTGCGCCACGACGTCGGTGAGGTAGACCTCCCCCTGGTCGTTGTCGGAGCCCAGGGAGCTCAGGGCCTGGCGCAGGTGGGCGGCGTCGAAGACGTATACGCCGGCATTAACCTCCTGGATCTCCCGCTGCGCGGCGGTGGCGTCACGGTGCTCCACGACGGCGGCGACGGTGCCGTCAACCGTCCGCACCACGCGGCCGTAGCCACTGGGGTTGTCCAGGGTGGTGGTGAGCAGGGTGACGACGTCGCCCCGCTGCTGGTGCTGGGACAGGAGGCTGCGGAGGGTGGCGGCGTCCAGCAGGGGCACGTCACCGGAGGTCACCACTACCGGCCCGGTCGCGTCCTGTGGCAGGGCCGCCAGCCCGCAGGCCACCGCCCGCCCGGTCCCGGGGACCTCGTCCTGGTCGGCGGGCCGGGCGTCCGGGGCCACCTGAGCCAGGTGCCGCACCACGGCGTCACGCTCATGGCGAACTACCACCACCAGGTGCTGCGGCTCCAGCCCACGTGCGGCGGTGACCGCGTGGTCCAGGAGGCTGCGCCCGCCGATGCGGTGCAGGACCTTGGGTGTGGCCGAGCGCATGCGGGTGCCCTTGCCTGCAGCCATGACGATGACGGCGGTCGGGTTGCTGGTGGAGCCCACGGGTCCTCTTCTTCTCACTGCTTGGAAGTCCGAACGAGGTGATCCTACGCCGCCCCCGCAGGGGCTTAGGGCCACCCGCTCCGCCCCCAGGGTTCGAACCCGGGCCTCAAGGCTCCAAAGGCCTGCGTGCTGCCACTACACCAGGGCGGATCGTGCCAGCGGCCGGGCAGGGCCGAGCACGGCGTAAGTCTCTCATGGGTCACGATCAGGCTCGACCGCTAGGTTTCTCATACTTACTTATGCTCTAATAACTTAGTCCTGCCGTGAGCGCCCAGGTCATCAAGCCTGTCTAACGATCACCGGCAGGCTGACCGAAGTCTCTAGCGCACTAGGAAGGCGCCCGCATGATAAAGGTCCGTCAGCAGTCCTACGCCTCTGCCCGCCTGGGCCAGGGCACGCCTCTACAGGTTGAGGCCCGCAAGGGCGACCTGCTGGTGCTCGTGCTCGCCTCCCAGTGGGCCACGGTGGGGCACAAGACAGTGCCCCCCGGCTGGCAGCACGTCTACGCCGACGGCCAGGCCACCGCGGGACGCTCCGGCTTTATCGCCTGGACCCGGGCGCAGCAGGACACCACCGTGCAGCTGGACCACTGGTGGGGTGAGGTGGACACCTACGCCGCCCGCCAGCGGGGCCTGCTGCTGGCTATCAGCGGGGCCGACACCGTGGCGGAGCCTGCCACGGCGGGCTGGACCAAGGCCCGCCCCCGCCAGGTCGAGCCGGGGCTGGTCATCGCCCAGGAGCACGGCTCCCGCTGGGACCCCCTGAACGCCTTCACGGTCAGCGGCGGCCAGGTGCTGCTGGCGGGGGAGGCCTCCTCCACAGCCTCCTGGTCCGCCGTCCGCGCCGTGCTGACCGACCAGGCGGGCACGCTCACCGAGGGGACCCAGCGGGCCGCCGTGGTGTGGGCCACCATCCCCCTGAAGCCTGCAGCCGAGGCTCCTGCGGCCGAGCCTCCCGCCGCAGAGGCCCCTGCCACCCGGGACTTCGACCTCGCCGTGGCTAAGGCCGACGGCACCGTGACCCCGGTCGTGCCCGCGCGCCTGCGCAACTGGTCCGCCACCACGGTGGACGACCTGCTGGCCCGCAAGCGCTGGATGATCGCCCACCGCGGCGGCTCCGCCGACTGGCCGGAGATGAGCCTCAAGGCCTACGCCGAGTCCGCCCGCCGGGCCGTGCCCGCCCTGGAGTTCAGCTTCTCGGCCACCAGGGACGGCGCCCTGATCGGCCTGCACGACCAGAGCATCAAGCGGGTGGACGCCTCCGCCCCGGACACCCCGATCACCCAGATGACCTGGGCCGAGGCCAGCCGGTACCGCACCCAGGGCCAGCCCTTCATCCGCCTGGAGACCCTGCTCTCCGCCTTCGGCTCGGACCACGTGCTGTTCCTGGACCCCAAGTACTCCGCCAACCGGCACGACCTCTACCTGCCCCACCTGGACCCCAGGCGCACGATCCTCAAGTACTACGGGGACGCCACCTGGCTGGCCTCGATCTGGCGGGCCAAGGGCTTCAAGTGCTGGGGGTTCATGTACCCGGCGGAGATCCTGGACGGCCGCGGCGCCACCTGGGCCCCCTACTGGGACCTGGTGGGCGTGCCCTGGTGGGCGGACAAGCAGGTCTGGGACACCGCCAAGAGCTATGGAAAACCACTTATTGGTCACATCTGCCCCAACCAGCGGGCTATTGACCGCTGCTTCGAGATGGGAGCGGTAGGCGTCATGTGCGCGAAGATCGACGGGATGGTGCTGTGATGCGCGATACAGGAAACCAGAAGGACCGCCACCTACCAGGTGTCAGCCGCCGCGAGCTCGGCCTGCTTACCGGCGGTGCGCTCGCCGCCGTGGCCGTGGGGGCCTCCCCGCAGGCCGCTGCCCAGGAGGCCCTGGACAACCCCCGGCTCGTGCTGGTGGGCCCGGCGGCGGTGCTCGGCAAGCACACGGTCGTGCGCGTGGCCACCGGCCACGAGGTCACCCTGGCCCTGCAGGACGTGGGCGTCACGGAGAGCAGCGGCGTGCTCACCAACGGCGCCCGGATGCTGAAGGTGGAGGACGGGGCGGTGGAAGCCCCGGTACCCGCCCCGCCGCCGGTCAGCGGCTCGGGACCCCGGAGCCGTCGGGTGACGGAGAGCTTCCTCGTGTTCCCGCCGGTCACGGGCAGCAGCGTGGCCCTGAACGTACCCGGGATCGGCGTCGTGGAAGGCGTCCCGGTGGTAGAGGCCAGCCAGGCCCCCTTCTCCTTGGTCTAAGCCACCGCCCTCCGGCTCGACGGTGGCCCTGGCCCGGTCCTGCTGGAGGGCCTGTCCCCGGCCCAGGAGGCTCGATCCAGAGGCCATAAGTAGCGGGTGTCGTAGTAACATCCTAGCAACTGCACATCAAGACTTCGGTCACGAAAGAGCGCTTCGGAGGCCTCCCGCATGACCCGGGTCACCTGGCACGGACCAGGCGCCCTAGCCCACCAAACCCCGGCCGCGCAACGGATTCCTGGACCCGCCCACCCCGGCGTGACGCGCCCCCTACCCTGCAAGCCTTTCGAGACGTACCTGCAATCCTCAACATATATAGGTGCAGGTACTCTCCATAGCACGACCGCAGACCGTGGCGCTCCCTGCAACGCCGCCAACTGACCGGTGTCCCGTTACCAAGGATCTTTTGGGGGTTATCCGTGCCGTCCAGCCGATTCGCACGCTTCAGCACCCGTGCGCGCCGCAGAGTCTCCGCACTGACCACCGTTGCCATGACCATCGCCCTGGCCGGCGCCGCCTGGGCCTACCCCGGCGTGTCCCAGACGGACCTGGAGCTCAACGACGGCGGCGTGTGGGTCACCTCCACCGCCCAGCACCTGGTCGGCCGCGTCAACTACCCCTCCCGGCAGATCGACTCCGCCGTCCGCACCGCCTCCGCCCACTTCGACGTCACCCAGAACGCCAACGAGGTGCTGATGGCCGACGCCGACGCCTCCCTGGTGTCCACCATCAACCCGGCCCTCGTGGAGCTCGTCTCCCCCACCAACGTCTCGCCCACCGCCAGGCTCGTCCAGGGCGGGGACCGTGTGATCTCCTACGACCCGCAGGACGGCACCCTGCGGGCCACCAGAACCAGCGAGGTAACCACCCTGCCCTCCATGCAGCCCCTGCTGGACAAGCTGCCTAGCCTCACCGCCACCGTGGGCCAGGACGGCTCCGTGCACGCCGTCTCCGGCGCCGGCCGGCTGGTCACCGCCACCGCCGCCTCCCAGGGCTGGGCCAAGCCCAGCAGCCAGCAGCTGGACCTGCCCGAGGGCGGGGACCTGGCGATCACCGCGGTAGGTGGCCAGGCGGTGGTGCTGGAGACCGGCACCGGCGTGCTCCACCTGCCCCAGGGCGTCAGGACGGACCTGGGCGGCAGCGGCTACGTGCTGCAGCAGCCCGGCCCGCAGGCCAGCTCGGTGCTGGTGGCCAGCCGCACCAACCTGCTGTCCGTGCCCCTGGACGGCGGCGCCCCCACCCCGCTGGTCGGCGCGGACCAGGTCGCCAGCACCGACGGCGTAGCCGCCCAGCCGGTACTCCTGCAGGGCTGCGCCTACGGGGCCTGGACCTCCTCAGGGCAGTTCATCCGCCACTGCCCGGACGAGGCGCCGGAGGTCAGGACGGACAAGGCCCTGGCCACCTCCCACAACCCGGTGTTCCGGGTCAACCGCACCGCCATCGTCCTGAACGACACCGTCAGCGGCAACGTCTGGCTGCCGGAGGAGAACCTGGTGCTGGTGGACAAGTGGGTGGACGCCACCGCCCAGTCCGACGACGACGCCGACCAGCAGGACAAGTCCGCCGAGGCCACCGACTCCAAGAAGGCCAAGCCGGACCGCAGCGAGGAGAACCACGCCCCCGTGGCCGTGGACGACACCTTCGGGGTCCGCCCCGGACGCACCACCGTCCTGCCGGTCCTGACCAACGACGCCGACACCGACGGGGACGTGCTCACCGCCACCTCCGCCTACAGCGGCACCCTGGGAACGGTCTCCACCGGCCAGGCGGGCCGGACCCTGCAGATCACCGTTCCTGACGGCGCCACCGGCAGCGCCGCGCTCCCCTACACCGCCTCCGACGGGCGCGGCCTGTCCGACTCCGCCGTCGCCTCCGTGACCGTCCACGACTGGTCCACCAACGCCGCACCGGTAGCCAGCAAGGAGCGCCAGGAGCTGACCGTGGCGCAGGGCGGCACGATCTCCGCCTACGTCCTCGGCGGCTGGCATGACCCCGACGGCGACCCCGTGTTCCTGGTCTCCGCCTCCGGCAGCGACGTGGAGGTGCAGACCACCCAGGAGGGCACCCTCACGGTGCGCGACACGGGTTCCAGCCCCGGCACCCGCAGTATCGAGGTGCTGGTCTCCGACGGCCGGGAGACCACCGCCAGTACCGTGGTGGTGGAGGTCGCCCCCGCCGACCAGGTCACCCCCCTGGTGAACGCCGACCACGTGCGGGTGGTGGCAGGCTCCACCGTGACCGTCTCGCCGCTGACCAACGACGTCTCCCCCACGGGTGAGCCCCTCAAGCTGGCCCAGCTCCAGGAGGCCCCGGCCGGGACCCAGATCGACCTGGACCGCCGGGCCGGGACCTTCACCTTCTCCTCCGACGTGCCCCAGACCTACTACCTGGAGTACGGGGCGATCGGCGGCGCCGCCCTGGCCACCTCCGTGGTGCGGGTGGACGTGCTGGAGAAGTCAGACCCCTCGGTGCCCCCGGTGGCCGAGGACGACACCGCCCTGCTGCGCGACGGCGGCTCCGTGACCGTGGCCCCGCTGGAGAACGACTTTGACCCCGCTGGCGGGGTGCTGGTGCTCCAGGAGGTCCCCGCGCCCTCCGCCGCCGGGGTCTCGGTGACGGTTATCGACCACGCCTACCTGCAGGTCGCTGCCACGGACGTGGTGCCGGAGGGCCTGTCGGTCACCTACACCGTCTCCAACGGCACCGCCACCGCCACGGGCACGGTCTCCGTGGTCCGCGCCTCCCAGGACGACAGCCAGCCGCCGGTGGCCCAGCCGGACACCGCCGTCGTCAGTGCCGGTGACATAGTCACCATCCCGGTGCTGGAGAACGACTACTCCCCCTCCCGGCTGCCGCTGAAGCTCGCCTCCGAGACCAGCACCATCGGGGAGTCCCTGGGAACCGCCTGGGTCAGCGACAGGACCCTGCGCTTCAAGGCCGGCGACGTGCCCGGCCCCACGACCTTGACCTACACCGTCGTCGACAGCCACGGCCAGCAGAGCAGCGGCACCGCGGCCCTGGAGGTGCGGGCCCCGGCCGCGGAGACCAACGCCCCGCCGCACGCGGAGCCCCTGCAGGCCCAGACCGTAACGGGCCAGGACGTGCGTATCCCCGTGCCCCTGGACGGCATAGACCCTGACGGCGACTCGGTGACCCTGACCGGCCTGGACCAGCCCCCCCGCCTGGGCACGGTCAATGTCGAGGCCACCTGGCTCACCTACACCCCCGCCCCCACCTCCGCCGGCACGGACACCTTCACCTACACGGTGGAGGACCGTTACGGGGCCAAGTCCACCGGCAGCGTGCGGGTGGGTATCGCGCCTGCCGCAGCCACCAACGCGGCGCCAGTGGCCGTGGACGACGTCATCACCGCCCAACCGGGGCGTACCGTGGCCGTGGACCTGGTCTCCAACGACCTGGACGGGGACGGCGACAGCCTCAGCCTGGCGGAGGACCCGGTGACTGACGACCCGGCCCTGACGATCCAGGTGCGTGCTGGCCGGGCCGTGGTGACCCTGCCCGCGCAGGAGGGGGTGCACACGCTGCGCTACACCGTCACCGACTCACGGGGTGGCACCGACACCGGCACCGCCAGCTTCCAGGTGCTCAGCACCGCCCCGCTGCTGGCTCCAGTCGGAGTGGACGACTACGCGCAGATGGGCAACGCCGACCCGGACGGCACCGTGCTGGTCCCCGTGCTGGACAACGACCGTGACGACGACGGCAGCCCGTGGACGCTGAGCGTGTCCACCAACGACCCGGCCGCCGTCGTGGTGGAGGACAAGGTGCGAGTGACCCTCCAGGACCAGCCGCGCCTGGTGCTCTACACCGTCACCGACCAGGACGGCCTGTCCGGCAACGCCGTGATCCAGGTGCCGGGGCTGGCCTCCACACCGCCCCGGGTGGACTCCGGCACGGTGCCGGTCCACGTCCCGCAGGACCAGCCCAGTGACCTGCCCCTGGCCGGGCACGTGATCACCCGTGCCGGCACCAGCCCCTCCCTGGTCAACAGCTCCTCCCCGCGGGTCACCCCGGGCCTGGCCTCCGCCAGCCCGCAGGCTGGGGGGACCGCCCTGCGCCTGGTGCCGGAGCCGGGCTTCTCGGGGGCCACCTCCGTGACCTTCGAGGTCACCGACGGCGCCGCCAGCAACCCGCTGAGCTCCACCCTGACCATTCCCGTGGTAGTGGACTCCACCACGAACACCCCACCGGTGTTCACCCCCACCCAGGTGACGGTCACCGCCGGCGGCCCCGCCGTGACCGCGGACCTGTCCAGCATGACCCGGGACGCCGACGCCGCGGACCTGGCCACCATGACCTACACCATCGGCCCCGCCCCCACCGGGTTCACGGTCTCCCAGGCTGGCTCCCAGCTGACCGTCTCCTCGCCTGCCGGGACCGCCGACAACACCCAGGGCGCCTTGCCCGTGACCATCTCGGACGGCAAGTCCAACCCGGTCTCCAGCTCCCTGCCCCTGCGGTCGGTCAACCAGGACGACAACGCGCTACCCACCGTGCTGCCCGCCTCCCTGACCTCTGACGGCCGCCCGGTGACCGTGGACGTACGCAACCTGGTGTCCACCACCCTGCCTGACGCCCAGGTCTCCCTGGTGGGTGCCCCCACCGTGACCTCCGGCCAGGGCAGCGCCACCGCCCAGGGAGGCTCGATCACGGTCACGCCGGACCCTGGCTTCCACGGCCGGCTGGTGGTCTCCTTCCGAGTGACGGACGACCCGCAGAAGCCGAACCGTGTCGTCTCCGGAAGCATCGTGGTGGCGGTCGCTGGCGCGCCTGCGGCCCCGACCGGGGTGCGTGCCGTGGCCGACTCGGAGACCTCCGCCCTGGTCTCCTGGGCCGTCGGACGGGACAACGGCAGCCAGGTCACCGGCTACACCCTCACGGAGACCGGTGGTGCAGGCTCCTGGAGCTGCCCCAGCACTCCTTGCCGGGCCACCGGACTGGCCCCCGGGGCCAGCTACTCCTTCCAGGTGGTGGCCCACAGCAACGCGGGCGACTCCGCCCCCTCCGCCCCTTCCGGGCCCGTGAGGCTGACGCTGCGTCCCCAGACGCCTTCCGCCCCCAGCCTCAGCGGCGGCAGAGGTACCCTCACGGCCTCCTGGAGCGCGGTGCCCGCCGTCTCCGGCGGGGTGACCTACCAGGTGGTGCTCAGCCCTGAGGTCACCGGGGTGCAGTCAGTGACCGTGCAGACGCCGGACACCTCCGTCTCCTTCCAGGAGGGGCAGATCACCGTCGGGGTGCCCTACCACGCCACGGTGCGGGCCATCCCGAACAACCCCAACGGGGAGCAGTCCGGGGTGTCCGCCCCCTCCAGCTCCGCCTCCGCCTACGGGGCCCCCGGCAAGCCCGGCGCCCCACGCGGAGCCTTCAACTCTGATGACCAGCTTGACCTGCAGTGGAGCCCTGCCGACAGCAACGGCTCCCCTGTCACCTACTCGGTGTCGGTCAGCGGGCCTGGTATGAACACCAGCATTGACGCAGGCTCCCGCACCTACCTGCGGGTCAATGACATCGGGCGCGGTGTCTACACCTTCAAGGTCACGGCCACCAACGCCGGCGGCTCCAGCAGCTCTGAGCCCTGGTCGGTCGAGCACACCACCGTGCCCCTGACGCCGTCCATCCCCGCCCTGGCCTCCAACAACGTCCGGGGGCAGCTGGAGGTGTCTGCGCGCTCCAACCCGGTGTCGGGCCGGGGCTGGAGCGCCGCCGACCTGGACATCGAGTACGAGATCGCCCTGGTGGGCGCCACCGGCAACCCCTGGGTGGTTGCCCCTGAGCCGGGCGGCAGCATCACGGGCCTGGGCAACGGCCGGGCCTACGTGCTGCGGGCACGGGCTGTAGGAGCCGACGGCAGCCGCTCCCATCCCACCTCCTGGTCCGCACCGGCCACCCCGGTCAGCTCCCCGGCCCAGGGGCAGGTCAGCTGCCACACCTCGGACCGCACCATCTCCTGCCAGTGGAGCGCCGACACCGGAACCGGTCTTAGCACCAGCTACGTCGTCACCCGTAACGGGGAGACGATCTCCTCCGCCTCCTCCGGGACCACCGACCAGCAGTTCCCTGACGAGGCAGGTGAGATGGAGGTCTGCGTGCGTGCCAGCAACGCGCTGGGGCAGAACCAGACCTGTGGCATCGGACGCGTGGACGCCCCAAAGCCAAAGGTAGCCGTAGGCACCACGATCCGTTTCCCGGCGCTGCTTGACTCCCCTGACGCTATCTGCTCGGAGTGGGACCTCCAGGAGACCGGCATAAGCGCTAAGAACTGCCGCCGTATCGTTCTACAGCTGGAAGGGTTCAACCCGAACTCGACGGTAACCTGCTCCTACAAGTACTCCAGCAGAGACGACGATGACGATGACCACCACTACAAGGCGAATGTGAGCATAGGGCCAGACGGCTCTGCCTACAGGGTCTTCCCCCACAGGCTCAACCTGAAGAAAGTGTCTTCCTACAAGGTTCCGTGCACACAGCAGTAGACCTGCCCCCAGCAGGAGCGGCTCCGTCCAGACCAGTCGGAGCCGTTGGAGAAGCCGGGGAGCGTCCGGCTGGCCCGGACCTCCCCACGTCACCGCCCCAACCAACTGACCACCAGAAATACCCCTAGGAGAGCCAGCAGCTATGGCTATGACCCCGCAGAACGCGAGCAGCTTCGCAGCCGACTTCGCGCGTATTGTTGACAATGTTGGTCTGGCGCTGCTGGGGAAGAAGGACATTATCCGGTTGGCGCTCACCACGATGCTGGCGGAGGGGCACCTGCTGCTGGAGGACGCGCCGGGTACGGGTAAGACGGCGTTGGCGCGGGCGCTGGCGGCCACGGTGCAGGGGACGCACTCGCGTATCCAGTTCACTCCTGACCTGCTGCCTAGTGACATCACGGGTGTGACGATCTATGACCAGAAGACGGGGTCGTGGGACTTCCACCCGGGTCCGGTGTTCGCCTCGATCGTGCTGGCTGACGAGATCAACCGGGCCAGTCCCAAGACGCAGTCGGCGCTGCTGGAGGTGATGGAGGAGTCCAAGGTGACGGTGGACGGGGTGCGTCATGAGGCGGGGCGGCCGTTCATGGTGATCGCGACCCAGAACCCGGTGGAGCAGGCGGGCACCTACAAGCTGCCTGAGGCCCAGCTGGACCGCTTCCTGATGAAGACCTCCATCGGCTACCCAGAGCGCAGCGCCCTGACCGAGATCCTGGCGGGCTCCGCCGCCCCCGACCGCTCCCAGAGCCTGACCCCGGTGGTCTCCTCCGCCCAGGTCACCGCCATGAGCGACATGGCGGCAGAGAACTACGTGGGCACGGCGGTGCTTGACTACATCGGGGCCCTGGCCGAGGCCACGCGGGACGCCGAGTCCACGCAGCTGGGCGTGTCCACCCGTGGGGCTATCGCCATGACCCGGGCGGTCAAGGTGTGGGCCGCCGCCCAGGGCCGTTCCTACGTGCTGCCTGACGACGTCAAGGACCTGGCCGTGGTGGTGTGGGCGCACCGTCTGGTCATGGACCCGGACGCCGAGTTCGCGGGCGCCACCGCCCAGGAGGTCGTGACCCAGGCCGTGACGGCTGTCGCCGCCCCCACCTCCCGCTCCTGAGGACGCTGCTAACCGTCAGCCGAGCCGCAACTGAGCCCTATGACTATCTCAACCACCCAGCAGTCCCCTCCGAGCAGCACCACCACTGGAGCGACGTACGGCACCCTGGCCTCCGCGACCGTCGTCCCCACCTGGTCCGAGCACCTGCGCGCCGTCCCGGTCCGGGCCCGGCAGGTGGCCCGGGTAGTCATGCCTGCGGGCTGGGCCGTGCTGGCGCTGCTGCTGCTGTGCGTGCTGGCGACGACCGTGCTGGGCTGGCAGGAGGCCGCCGTCCTGGCCCTGGTGCTGGGGCTGGTCCTGGCAGCGAGCCTGGTCTGGCTGATACCCCAGGGCGGGCACCTGGTAGAGCACGAGCTGCTGGAGCCGCGTATGCAGGTGGGTGACCGGGCTGTCATCCACGTGACGGTCACCAACCCGACCAACCGTCTGCTGATGCCTACTCGTATGGAGATGCACGTGGGCAGCGGCCAGGCGGTGTTCGTGGTGCCGGCGCTGGTCCCCAAGGCCACTAACCAGCGCGGCTTCATCCTGCCCACCAAGCGGCGGGGCGTGGTGGAGGTCGGCCCGGTCCTGACCGTGGACCAGGACCCTATGGGGCTGCTGCGCCACGAGCGGCAGCGCACCACCCCGCAGAGCGTCCACATCCACCCGCGCACCGTCCACCTGGGCATACAGCTCAACGGCACCATGCGGGACGTGGAGGGTGCCGTCACCCAGGAGCTGTCCAGCTCGGACGTCTCCTTCCACGCCCTGCGCGACTACGTGCCCGGTGACGACCGCCGCAACGTGCACTGGCGCTCCACCGCCCGCACCGGCCGGCTCATGGTCCGCCAGTTCGAGGAGACCCGCCGCGCCAGCCTGGTGGTGCTGCTGTCCACCCGGATGGAGGACTACGCCACCGAGGACGACTTCGAGACGGCAGTTTCCTGCGCCTGCTCCTTGGCACTGGACGCCGTCTCCGCCAACCGGGAGGTCCACCTGCTCACCCAGAACGGCCCCTTACCCACCGCCAGCCCCCAACGGCTGCTGGACGCCTCCTGCCTGGTGGAGGCCACCGCGCTCACCGGTCTGGAGGACCTGGCAGGCCAGGCGGTCCGCAGCTTCCCGGCCCTGTCGGTGCTGGCTGCGGTCACCGGGCAGGCGACTGAGTCAACGACCTTGGCGCGTGTGCACCGGATGCTGCCCCTGGGTGTCACCTCCTTCGCCGTGCAGTGCGGTACCCGCTCCTTGAGCCGCTCCCACGTGGGACAGCTGCCGGTGGTAGACGTGCACGAGCTTCAGGAGCTGCCGCGGGCGGTGCGGGCGGTGGTGTCGGTATGACCACGCAGACGGGGGCGCGCCCCAGCGCGATGTTCTGCTTCGCCACCTTCCAGGACCTAGGCATGATCCTGTTCGTGCTGGTCCTGGGTACTGTGCACTTCGCGCCCGCCTGGGGCGGGATGATCGGGCCGGTGGCGGCGGGCGTGGGCGCGGTGATCGGCCTGACGATCGGCTGGCTCAGCCACGGCTGGCGCTGGGGGCCGCTGCCCACCTTCCTGGCTGCCGCCCTGGTACACCTGGGGCTGGCCCCCTTGATCCTGCCGGACGTCGGCTCCGGCCTGGGCGCCTTCCGCACGGTGGCGGTGTCCTCCCTGAGCGTGTGGCGTGACGCGCTGACCCTCTCTCCTCCTTTGACCGCCTTCACAGGCATGACGGTCCTGCCCTGGCTGGCAGGGCTGGGCGCGGGCCTGCTGTCTACGCGCCTGGTGCTGGCCGGCTACCCGCACGTGGGGGGGCTCGCCTGCCTGCTCCCCCCACTCGTGGCCCTGGTCTGGGGGGTGCCTGAGCCCTACCTGCCCGCCCTGACCTGCCCGCCTCTGGCGGGGGCCCTGGTGCTGCTGTGGAGCATGCACGCGCGCCGTCGTCGCCGTGGCTCTATCGCGGAGGCCATGGAGGTGGGCGACGACGGCGTCGTGCGCACCGACCGGCGCTCCGGGCTGCTGGGCGTGGCGGTGGTGACGGCGGCCATGGCGGTGGCGCTGGTGGCCAGCCCCTCCGCACCTGTCTCCCGGGCCTTGCTACGTGACAGCTTTGTGCCTCCGCTGAACCTGGCAGAGTACGCCACTCCCCTGTCCCTGACCCGGGTGATCGAGACCGAGCTGGCGGACACCGAGCTGATCGCGCTGCAGGAGGCGCCTGCTGGGGTGCGGCTGCGGATCGCGGCCCTGGACTCCTACGACGGGGTGGTGGCCTCGATCGGGGAGGACGCCTCCGGGGTGGCACGTTTCCGCCCCGTGGGTGACGGCACGGTGCTAAGCAACCTGGACCCTGACGCCGTGCGCACGGTGGTGCTGGAGCTGAAGGACTACTCCTTCACCTGGATACCTACGGTGCGTGACCTGCGCACCGTCCAGGTCAGTGGCCCGCGCGAGAACGAGCTGCGTGGCTCCATGTTCCTGGACGCCCTCTCCGGGACCCTGCTGACCACAGCGGGTACCCAGTCCGGGGACGTGTTCACCCAGGAGGTGGTCCCCAACCAGGTGCCTAGCGAGGCGGTGCTGTCCACCCTGGAGCTGGACAAGGCGGCACCTGGAAAGGTCGATGAGGTGCCGGTGACGATCGCTACCCGCGCGGCCACCATCATCGGCTCGGAGAGCACGGACCTGGGCCGTATCCGCGCGCTGCAGCAGGCGCTGCGGGGGAGCTACTACTCGGACGGCACCAAGAGCCCCTCACCCTCTGGCCACGGTGCGGCCCGCCTCAGCGCCATGGTGCAGGAGGGGGAGCTGGTCGGTGACGCTGAGCAGTACTCGGTGCTGATGATGCTCATGTGCCGCTCCCTGGGCATCCCCGCGCGTGTGGTGATGGGTTTCGACCCGTCGCTGGACGGCGACGACAAGCAGGTATCGGGCGCTGACGTTACCGCCTGGGTGGAGATCGCCTTCAAGGACGCTGGCTGGGTGCCTTTTGACGTGACCCCCAACCGGGACCAGATACCGCAGCAGCAGACGGAGAACCGTGTGTCCAACCCCTTGCCGCAGGTGCTGCAGCCGCCGCTGACGCAGCAGGACCCGGCGGAGCTGCCGCCCAGCTACCAGGACGACAAGCCGCCGAGTGATCCGGACGACCCCCAGCAGCAGAGCTCCTACGTGGCCCTGTTCGTGGTTAGCGGCATCGGGATCCTGCTGCTGCCCTTCCTGCTGGTGCTGGTGCTCAAGGCCTGGCGACGGCGTCGGCGTCGGCGTCTGCGCAGCCCGGGGGACCGGGTGGAGGGCGCCTGGGACGAGGTGCTGGACCGGGCCCGTGACCTGGGTGTGCAGCAAGGTTGTGGGCGGACCCGTCAGGAGACGGCCACAGACCTGGAAGCACGCTTCCCCGATGCGGGTCTGCTGCCTTTGTCGCGGGATGTTGACAGAACCGTATTCGGGCGTGAAAAGCCCGCAGAGGAGGAGGCTGCTGCCATCTGGCGCGCGGTGGAGGCTAGTATTCCTGCGATGGGAACTGGCAGAAGCCGCTTCCAACGCGCCCGCGCCCGGGTCTCGTTGGCCTCCCTAGTCCATCCGGCTGGCCGCACCTCGCGTGGCCGCCGCATCTCCAGGAGATATCCACGATGACGCTTACGCGACCAAACGATGAGACTCTGGTGAACGCCCAGTGGGTGCCCGCCAGCACGGGGGCTCGTGCGCGCGCGGTAATCATCGACTGCGTGCTGATAAGCATACTGGCAGTGCTGTTTATGGGTGTGTCCATCCTGGTGCTCAACGAGCCCAAGCTGGGGCTGCTGGTGGCGATCCTGGTGGTGATCCTGCTAGTGCGCGAGGCAGACCTTACACTCACCGGCTACAGCGTGGGCGGCCGGGTGGCGGGAGTCCGTTTCGTGGACGCACGCACCGGTGGCGCGCCCGGTATCGGGATGTTCTTCCACGCTGACCTGGTGCTGGTGACCATTGTGCCGACGCTGGGCTTCGGCTCCCTGCTGCTGCTGAGCTCGGCGGCCAAGAGCCCGGACCGACGGGGCTGGCACGACCGTATCTCCGGGCTTATGGCGCTCAGCACCAAGCCGGGCCTGGAGGATGAGGAGGAGATCTCGGCCAGCTCCCTGGTGTCCTCCGGCACGCTGACAGAGGTGCCTGAGGACCTGTACCAGGCTGACGGGCAGGAGCCTGCGGACCTGGGGACGGCGCCTCCTCCCCCGGCCGAGGCTGCGCAGCCTGCTTCCGCTGAGCCTGCCCGGGCCGTCCCGGAGGCCGGGCTGCCTGCCGTGCCGTCACCGGCGGCACAAGCTGATCCGGCTCCGGCCTTCGTGCCCGCTGACCCCGTACCGGCACCGGCTGTGGAGGGCTCTGTGCCACCGGAGCCCGTCGCCGCGCCGGAGGCGGCCCCGGCGGACACCGCCCCCGCACCTGCGGCTGCCGCGCCCCCGCCCCCGGCGGCCACCGAGGTGGAGGACGTCGAGGCCGCCAAGGAGGTCGCGGCAGCCTCTGCTACGGCAGGCTCGACGGACGCACAGCACCCGGAGACGACGGAGCACGGCCTGACTGACACGCAGGCCCCGGCGGCACCGCCTGCCCCGGCTCCTGCTTTCGTGCCTGCTGAGCCCGCGCCCGTCGTGGAAAGCGGTACCGTGACAGCGTCGGCCAGCGAGACCGTTCCCCCGGAGCCTGTCGGTGCTGGGGCCGGGGAGGCGGCGGACACCGGTCACGAGCTCACTGAGGTCCCAGAGGGATCCGAGGCTGGCACCCCCGGCAGCCTGGAGGCCGCGGCCGCGGAGGCAGCCGCAGGTGCTGCGGCGGGCACGGACGAGGCCGTAGACGAGCCTGAAGAGGCTGACGAGGTCCTGGTCACCGCTGCCGCTTTGGAGACGCAGCTGACCTCCACCGAGGCTGCTGAGCCCTCCGTCGAGCAGCACGCCGGACCCGCCTACCACAGTGAGGTCGTGCCGCCTCTGCCGGAGCACGGCCAGGACTACGGACGCCTGCAGGATCAGGATCTTGCCGACAGCGCCTTTGCCTCCGACTTCGTGGCCGTACCTGACCAGGACGCCTTCTCCAACCTGGATGACTCCCCCTTCATGGTGGTGCCGGGCGACGAGGCTATAGGCGCCCCCCGTTCTGCTCCCTCACCCTCTGAGAGCGACGACCACTACGAGCTGGTCCAGGAGGTCCTTAGCCGCCGGGCCGCCGCCCGCAACGCCACGGCAGCCGCCAGCGCCGCGGCCACCGACGCCGTCGTCCTGCCCGGGGACCAGCCGGAGCCGCCGGAGCCCGCTACCGCCCCCGCGGAGGAGGGAACCAAGGCGGTCAACGACACCCTCATTGACGCCAGCCTGGTGGACGGCCACACCACCGACGAGCCCATGATCGAGGTGCCCGAGGGAGAGTCCCTGGACAGCTACTTCGCCCAGGCCCTGATCGCCGAGGACGACTCCCTGTCCGCCGACTCCGCCGACTCCGCCCCGGACGAGGTGGTCTCCGCAGAGGGCACAGAGGGCCCGGACCCGGCTTTCGTGGACGACCGCAGCGAGCCGGTCATGCGGCTCATGCCCTTCACCAACACCGGCCGGGCCATCCACATCACGGGCCCCATCATTATCGGGCGTGCCCCCTTGAACACCTCCAGGTACCCGGAGGCCAAGCTGGTGGCCCTGGGAGACCAGGCGCCTTCCGTCTCCAAGACCCACGCCGCCATGATGCCCACCGATCACGGCGTCCTGGTCACGGACCTAGGCTCCAGCAACGGCACCCGGGTGGTGCGGGCGGGCAAGGCCCGGCGGATCCCCACCGACGTCGCCGTCATGGTGCACGAGGGTGGTGTGGTGCTCCTGGGGCAGACCGCCTACCGCGTGCAGCGCTGAGAGCCTGGGCAGGCGGCCGACAGCGCCCTTGAGCGAGCAGGTGCCCGGCGGGCTGGCAGGAACCAGTTCCCGCCGGGCACCACTGTGTACAGGCAGAGCCGCCTGTACCTGAGCGTCTGTGCCTTCCGGCGTCCTGCCGTCTACTGGGCAGGCGTGTTCACGCAGGCGGTAACGGGCTGGGAGGCCTTGCCGTTGGCCTGCACCGCCCGTACCTCCAGGCAGGTACGGGCCGGCTCGGCGTCCACCACGACCTTGGGCTCGCTGACCTGCAGCAGGGCGGGCTGCGTACCGGGACGGTCCACGCCGTAGAGGTAGCTGCCCTGCCAGGAGTCTGTGGGGGCCTCCCAGGTGAAGGTGACCCTCCCGTCCTGCCCCAGTGTGCCTTCCAGGTGCCGGGGCGAGGGCACGGTGGAGCCGATCGCCCCGCCGGGTCCGGGCGCTATGGTGGAAAGCCCCGCTCCCCCCTGCTGCGCTGGCGGCGGCTCCTGCCTGTGCAGCAGGAGGTAGCCCCCGGCGGAGGCGGCCACGACCGTCCCTGCCGCCAGCAGCACCATCCACCGACGTCCCCGGGGCCGGTGCGGCTCGGCAGCACCATCCAGGTCCAGCTCCTCCAGACCCGCCGGGGCCTGCTGCGAGCCTGGCCTGGACCGCGTCCCCTCCGCCCGTTGGGGCTTGTCCACGTCAATGACGTCGTAGACCCCGAACCTGGTGGTGCCGCCGTCGGTGTCGTCAGCGGTGTCGTCGTCACTGGCACCCGCGACCTCCACGGAGTTGGAGGCCCGCAGCACGTCGATGGTGGTGATCGGCAGGCTGAGCTCGCTCTCCACCTGCTGCAGGGCACGCGCGAAGGCCAGGGCGTTGGGGTAGCGGTTCTCCGGCTTCTTGGCCATGGCCGTAGACAGGACCCGTTGCAGGGATGGTGGCACGTCCTCCCGGGTGATCTGGGGCAGGGGCGCCTTTACGATCCGTCGGGAGAGCTCGTAGACGCCGTTGTCGCCGCCGACCGCCTCGTAGGGGCTGCGGCAGGTGAGCATGGCGTAGGCGGTGGCACCCAGGGAGTAGATGTCGGAGGCAGGTACCGGCACGCGGGAGCCGAGCAGCTGCTCGGGCGGCGCCCAGGGCACGCTCATGCCGCGCAGCTCGCTGTCCCCCTTGGGGTCGGACAGGGCGGAGATACCGAAGTCGGACAGGACCGGCCGCCCGTAGCTGGTAAAGAGGATGTTGGCGGGCTTGATGTCCCGGTGGACGATTCCGGCCCGGTGGGCGGTCTCGACGGCGCCCGCGATCTGGATGGTGATGTTCAGGGTCTCGGCGACGCTGAGCGGGTCCTTGTCGATGATGGCACTCAGTGCTGGCGGCGGGCAGTACTCCATTACCAGGAAGGGCCGCCCGTCAGAGGTCTCCCCCACCTCATTGATCGTGAGGATCGCGGGGTGGGTGGAGACCCTGGCCATCAGGTTGGCCTCGGACTCGATCCGGGCCTTGGCGCCGCTGTTGCCTCCGGCGTCGAGCACCTTGACGGCGACCTGCCGCCGGGGCATCTGCTGCTCGTACAGGTAGACGTGCGCCGATCCTCCAGTGCCGATCTCCCGGAGGTAGGTGAAGCCAGCGATCCCCGGGGGGACACTGGCTTCTGCCTGGGCCTTGGTCACGGAAGGTCCTCAAAGACGAGGGACTGGCCGTCGCCGAGGACCAGCTCGTCGCCGTTGCGGATGAGCACGGAGGTGCCGGGGGCCATGCGCACCGGGTCCTCGCCGTCACGGCACAGGATGGTGCCGTTGCGGGTGGCCAGGTCCTCGACCAGCACGGCCCACTCCTCCAGCATGATGTGCACGTGGTTGCGGGAGATGAGGCGCTCGGGGCTCGGCACCACCACGGCCAGCGGCGGCACGTCCCCCATGGCGAAGGAGGTGACGTCGGGCTGACGGCCTACCACCAGGTCGCGGTCCAGGGAGATGACCTCACCGGAGGACATGGTCACGGTCCCCAGGGAGGGGCAGGCCATGCGCTGCGCGGGCAGTACCAGCTCCTCCCCGCAGACACGGCAGTGGCTGCGGCTGGTGGGGTTGGCGTGGCCCTTCGGGCAAGGGAAGGCCAGCACGTAGCGGTCCTCGTAGAGCTCGTTGCTGCTGGCGGCGTCCAGGTCGACGCCGAACTCGGCGTCCAGCTCAGCCAGGAGGGCCTCGGGCAGGTCCTGGTCCATGGTGCTGGAGATGATGGTGGAGGACAGCACCTGGCCGTCAGCCTCGGCCCCAGGCTGCGAGGCGACTGCGGCAGGCGCGGGGCCCTCCTCGTCGAAGTCGTCGAAGTCGTCGACGAAGTCCATGCCGGGGCCGAGCTCCGCCTCCGGCTCGTACTCGAGCTCGTCAGCCGGGACCTGACCGACCAGGGGCGCCGCGACGGGCTCCTGCGCCTGCACGGTCTCAGCCTCGGGAGCCGGTGCCGCCTGGGCCTCAGGCTCCTGCGCCTGCACGGTCTCAGGCTTCTTGCCCTTGGCGTTCTTGCGTCCCTTCTTGGGACGTGAGCCACGGGCAGGCGCTGCGGCGTCAGCCTCCACGGCGTCGTGCTCGGTCTCAGCGGCGACCTCGGCCCCAGGGGCCGGGTCGCTGTCAGCCTGCTCGCTGTCAGCCTGGGGGGTCTCAGCCTCGTCCTGGGCGGTCTCAGTGTCCTGCACGGCCTCAGGGGCAGCCTGTAGCGCCTCCGCAGCGCCGGTCTCGAAATCGACCTCGGTGGCCTGCTCGCTGTCATCCTGGTCGGTCTCGTCCGCGGCCACAGCCTCAGCCTCCGCCTCCGCGGCAGCCTCGGTCCCGGACATGAGGTCGGCCGAGCCGGTGCCAGGCTGGCCGGCCTCGACCTCTACCTGAGTACCAAGCTCCGCGTCAGTCTCGGTCCTGGCCTGGTCGTCGGTGCTGGCAGGCTCCTGTGCGGAGTCCTCCGACCGCTCAGGTGCACCGTCCTCCAGGTCCTCGGTGGGCGTGACAGGCTCAGCGTGGATAGAGTCCGCCAGCTCGTCGACCTCGTCAACGGGCTCGCTCAGGTCCTCGTCCTGGGGGGCCGGGGCACCCTCCTCCTGCGGCTCAGGGTCGGCCGCCTCCGGCGCAGAGTCCCCCTCCGGGGCCTCCTCCGGCTCCGCCGCGGCCTGGTCGTGGTCGGTGACGACGGGGGCGAGCGCCGCAGCGCTCAGCTCCTCCACGAAGGCGGGGGTCTCGGCCACGGCCTCCGGCAGCCCGTCCTCCGCCTGAGCAGCCTCCGGCTCCTCGGCCAGGGCGGGTGCCAGGGAGACAGCGGAGGGCTGCTCCTCCGGGGCCGGCTGCTCGCCTGGCACCGGGGCCTGGGGAATGATGTCTCCGTCAGCCTTGGCGCCCCCCAGCAGCAGCGCGGCCGCCGAGACGATGGCGTCGACCACCGGGCGCGTGCGGCCCCGCAGCTCCTCGGGGGCGATCACCCGCACGTCCTGGGCGGCCCCCAAGGTGGTCTCGTACCAGGTCTCCACGCCTTCACAGTCGAGCTTGGAGCCGTCCACGAAGACGACCGGTCGACCGCGCACCAGGACGTGCATAGCACCGGGCTCCTCGGCGATCACCGCGGCGAACTCCGGCAGGGAACCGATGTGCCCACCGGAGCTGACCAGCAGGGCGTCCATCAGGTCGACCATCGAGGTGCCCTCGGCTCGGAGCAGCTCCCACAGGTCGGTGACGATGTCGTCATCGGCGGTGGGAGGCAGAAGCATGACTCCACGGGGCGTTACCACGGCCACCCAGCTACCGCCCACCCACTGAACAGCACCTGCAGTGGTAAGACCTGTGGACATCCGGGACTCCTTCGACAACTGGATTGCTTTAGGTCAGAACATGACGAATGCTGACCACAGTACCGCAGACCAGTCGGCCGCCACATTGAGAACAAGCGTCAGAATGGGCAATCATCGCCAACATTCCGGCACGTCCCACGGCGCGTGCGCACCTGTGACGGCCGACCGGCCGCGCGGTTCGGAGAAGAGGCTCAGGCCTCGTCGATGACGACGGCGGCGGTGCGCTGGTCTCCCAGGCGGACCACCGAGGCCGCGACGACACCGTCGACCACCGGACGCATACGCGCACCGGGGGCCTCGTGCACGCGGACCTGCACTGAGGAGGGGGCGGGCAGGACGGTCTCGCACCAGGTGGACACGGCGCGGGCGTCGACGATCTCGCCGTCGACCTCCAGGGCCGGAACACCGCGCAGCGCCAGGTGCACGTCGCCGTTGTCGCTCAGCAGCAGCAGGGCGAAGTCCGGGATGGAGGCGATGCGCCCACCCTGAGCGACCAGCAGCTCGTCGAGGACGTCGGTCATGGTCGCGCTGCCCGAGCGGAGCAGCCTCCAGACGCGGTTGACCAGCTCGTCGGAGACCTCCGGGGGAAGGAGCATGAGACCGTTGGGGGTGACGACAGCGGTCCAGCTGCCCTCAGCCCACTGGACAGCAGTGCCAGCAGTAAGACGTTCAGACATCCAAATACTCCTTGGATTCCCCGCAAAACTGCGGGAGTCGGAAGATGAAGCGTTTGAAACGTACCCCACCAGCCCAGCGCTCTTGGAGCCCGTGCGGGACTCATGCGGAGACTGGTCAAGACCTGCGGAAGCGTGCGGCACCCCTTGGAACCCACACGCTAGCCGCAATTAAACGTGCACGTTATTTGCGCACCACAACTTTAGTCCTCCAGGAGCTCCGCGGCCGACAACCACTCCTCTTCAAGTGCGTCTCGTTCCGATTGCGCTGCCGCCAGCTCCCGCCCCAGCTCAACCAGCTCAGCCACCCGCCCCGGATCGGCGGAAACAGACTCCAAACGGGTGTGCAACCCCTCGATCAACGCATCCGCACGCTCCAGCCTGCGCTCGATCCGGGCCACGTTCTTGACCGCCTCCCGGCGCTGTGCCCCGCTCAGGGCCGCCCCCTGCGCAGACCGCGCCGCCGAAGCACCCGCTGCCCCGCCCAGACCACTCATCTCACTTGCTGATCCGGCCCTGGAAGCATCCCGGCGCAGCTCCAGGTACTGCGCCACCCCGCCAGGCAGGCTGCGTAGCGCGCCGTCCCCCAGCAGCGCCACCTGGTGGTCTGTCACCCGCTCCAGCAGGTAGCGGTCATGGGAGACCACCACCAGGGTCCCGGGGAAGGAGTCCAGGATGTCCTCCATGGCGGCCAGCGTGTCTGTGTCCAGGTCGTTGGTGGGCTCGTCCAGCAGCAGCACGTTGGGCTCGGTCATCAGCAGGCGCAGCAGCTGCAGACGGCGTCGCTCCCCGCCGGAGACCTCCCCCACCCGCGTCCAGGCGCGCTGGCGGGTGAAGCCCAGGCGCTCCACCAGCTGGGAGGCGGAGAGCTCCTTGCCTCCCACCGTGACGTGCTCCCCAACCAGCGCCACGGCGTCGACCACCCGCTCCTGGGCCAGGGCGTCCAGCTCGTGCGTGGACTGGGACAGGGTCGCCACCTTGACGGTCCTGCCGCGCACCACCCGCCCGCTGGTGGGCTCCTGGGTACCTTCCAGCAGCCGCAGCAAGGTGGTCTTGCCCGCGCCGTTGACACCGACCACCCCCACCCGCTCACCGGGGGCCAGTCGCCAGGTGACCTTGGACAGCACCTGGCGCTCACCGCCGCCCTCCGTGCCCGCCCCTCCGCCTAGCGGGTAGCTGACACTGACCTCCTCCAGGTCGATCACCTTCTTGCCCAGCCGGGCCGTGGCCATGGCCATAAGCTCCACCGAGTCACGGGGCGGGGGCACGTCCGCGATCAGCGCCTCTGCCGCGTCGATGCGGAACCGGGGCTTGGAGGTGCGGGCCGGGGCGCCCCGACGCAGCCAGGCCAGCTCCTTGCGCAGCAGGTTGTCCCGCTTCTGGGCCTGCACGGCGGCCTGACGGGCACGCTCGGCCCGGGCCAGCACGTAGGCCGCGTAGCCGCCGTCGTAGGTCTCTACCCGGCCTGCCACCTGGGGGCGGCCACCGCCCGGGTCCACGCCGGGGACGATCTCCCAGATATTGGTGCAGATCGCGTCCAGGAACCAGCGGTCGTGGGTGACTACCACCAGCGCCCCCTGGTCCCGTCCCCCAGCGCCCACGAAACGCTGCCGCAGGTGGCGGGCCAGCCAGTCGACCCCCTCCACGTCCAGGTGGTTGGTGGGCTCGTCCAGCACCACTACCTGGGCGCTGGAGGTGAGCACGGCGGCCAGGGCCACGCGGCGCCGCTGCCCCCCGGAGAGGGTGGCGACGTCGGCGTCCAGGGGCACGTCGCTGAGCAGCCCGGCGTGGATGTCGCGCACCGCCGGGTCCGAGGCCCACACGTGCTCCGCCACCCCGGGGTGCACGGCCTGCACCACCGAGGTCCCCGGAGCCAGCTCATCCGCCTGGGTCAGCATGACCAGCTGGGTGCCGCGGGAGCGGGTGACCCGGCCCCCGTCCACCTCCCGCAGCCCGGACAGGGCCCGCAGGAAGGTGGACTTGCCCGCCCCGTTGGGGCCCAGCACCCCCACCCGGGTGCCGTCCTCGATGCCTAGCGTCACCTCGTCCAGCAGCAGCCGGGAGCCGACCTCCAGCCGCAGGCCCTCCACCCCGAGCAGGTGCGCCATCAGCGCACCACCCGCGCCCCGGCCACGGGCGCGTCCGCCCGCACGGTGCCGACCACCCCGGGCAGGCCCTCCAGGGCCCGCGCCACCACTGCCGCCCCGGCGTCGGTGACCAGGGCCGCTACCGTGGGTCCGGAGCCGGAGACGATAGCCCGCAGCGCCCCGGCCCGCTCAGCGGTGGCGATGACGCTCTCCAGCTCGGGGCGCAGGGAGAGCGCAGCGGCCTGCAGGTCGTTGTGGAGGCCAGCGGCCACACCTGCGACGTCGCCGGTGCGCAGGGCCGCGGTAAGCGCCTCCGGGGCCGGTGCGGGCTCCGCTCCCCGGGGGCCGCCGGGCAGCCTCCCGTCCGCCACCAGCTCGTCAAAGCGCGCGAACACCGCCGGGGTGGACAGCCCCCACTTGGCCAGGGCGAAGACCCAGGTGAAGCGTCCACGGGACATCAGTGGGCTCAGGCTGTCCCCCCGGCCGTGCCCCAGGGCCGTGAAGCCAGCCAGGGGGAAGGGCACGTCGGCCCCCAGCCGGGCGGCCAGGCACATCAGCTCCTCGCTGTCCAGGCCGGTGCCCCACAGGGTGTTGCAGGCCAGCAGCGCCCCCGCGGCGTCAGCAGATCCCCCGGCCATTCCCCCGGCCACGGGCACACGCTTACGCACCAGCAGGTCTACGCCTTCGGTGACCCCGGTGTGCTCGGCCAGCAGCCGGGCCGCCCGCACCGCCAGGTTGGAGCCGTCCAGCGGGACCCGGGGGTCCGGCTCCTCCAGGCTGATGGTTATGCGTCCCACTGCGTCGGCGCTCTGCCGGCGGGCGGTGACCCGCTCGATCAGGCGCACGGCCTGGAACACGGTCACCAGGGGGTGGTAGCCGTCCGGCCCGGGGGCCCCGCAGGACAGGTACAGGTTGACCTTGCCGGGGGCCTCCACCCGCACCGAGGCCGGGGAGCCGTGGCGGCCCGGGCTGCCGGGAGCGGCGGGAACTGCACGCAAGTGGCTCATGGACGGCGGTCCTCCTGGTCGACGGGGCTGACGGCGGGCGGGGCCGGGGGCAGGCTGCCCTGCTGGACCAGCGCCTCGGCCACGCGGGCGAAGGCTTGGACGTCCAGGGTCTCCCCCCGGGCGGTGGGCGCCACCCCGGCGGCCCGCAGGGCGGTCTCGGCCTGCTCCGGCCCGCCGGACAGGTCTGCCAGGGCCTTGCGCAGGGTCTTGCGGCGCTGGGCGAAGGCGGCGTCCACTACGGCGAATACCTGCTCCCGGCTGGCGGTGGTGGCAGGGGGCTCGCGTCGCACCAGCTCCACCAGGGCGGAGTCCACGTTCGGCACGGGCCAGAACACGGTGCGGCCGATGGTGATGGTGCGGCGGGCGGCCGCGTACCAGGCGGCCTTCACGGAGGGAACCCCGTAGGTACGGCTGCCGGGGCCCGCGGCCAGCCGGTCGGCGACCTCCGCCTGCACCATGACGGTGGCGGTGCGCAGGCTGGGCAGGGAGGCCAGCAGGGTCAGGAGCACCGGCACGGCCACGTTGTAGGGCAGGTTGGCTACCAGGCGGGTGGGGGCGGGCCAGCCTGGCGGCAGCCGCAGCCGGTCCAGGCTGGTGACGGTCAGGGCGTCGGCCTGGCACACGTGCAGGCGGCCCGTGGCCTGCGGCATGCGGGTGGCCACGGTACCCGGCAGTGCCTGGGCCAATGGTGGGGCGATCTCGACGGCGACCACGCGCGCACCGGTCTCCAGCAGGGCCAGGGTCAGCGAGCCCAGGCCGGGGCCGACCTCCAGCACGGTGTCCTGGGGGGTGACGGCGGCGCTGCGCACGATGCGCCGCACGGTGCCGGCGTCATGCACGAAGTTCTGCCCCAGGGTCTTGGTGGGGCGGATGCCCAGGGCGGCGGACAGGGCGCGCACCTCCGCCGGGCCCAGCAGGCCGGCGGCGGGGTGCTGCGGACTGTTCCGGGGCAGGCTCTCTGGCATGGTCACAGCCTACCGGGAGGCGCTGACAGCATCCCGCGGCGGCAGCCCCGCCGTCGGCGCCGCCAGCTGGACAGCGGCCTCAGAGCAGGCCACGAGCCCTGCCGTCAGTGGGGGCAGCCCCACTGTCCCCAGCCGGAGCGTGCCTGCAGGATCTTGGCCCGCATGAGCTGCTCCTCCGGGCTGGCGTCGATCGGATTGCCGGTGCCACCCACAGAGGCCCAGGTGGACAGGGAGAACTGGTAGAGCCCGTAGTAGCCAGCGGGGTTCACGGCGCGCGGGTTGCCGCCGGACTCGCACTGGGCCAGGCGGGCGAAGTCGTCGTCCAGGCTGCCGTCGTCATTGGCCAGGGCCTGTGCCGCGCCAGCCGGGGCACTGGAGGACTTCTTCTCCTTGGTGCCTACCAGCACGACCTCGTCGACCTTGGCGGTGGCCACCACCTGCGCGGCAACCTCCCGCGAGACCTCCTGACCACCAACCGTACGCACCGTGTAGGTCGTACGAGTCACCCCATCCACACCAGGAGTCTTGACCTTGCGCTCACCCTTGTCGAGCTCATCAGTCTCCTCCTCCACCGTGGCATAAGCCTCCTTGTCCTCCTTGGACTCAGAAGACACCACCACACGGTCCACAACCACCGTCTCACCAGCAGACGGCACGCCATCAAGCGCCACCGACACCCGGTCACCCGCAGCCGTGTCCACCCCCACACCAGCCTCCAGCAGAGCCTGCCCCCACGAACCAGCAGACGTAGACACCTCACGCCCCTGCCCGTCAACCACCAGCTGGAAGGTCACCGTGTTGGCAGCCGGCGTCGCACCCTGGCCGATTGCTGGCAGGACGGCAGCGGCGACGGCGTCCGCGCCTGCTGCCGAGCCAGCTGGACGCGCCTGTAGCACGGCAGCGTAAGCAGCTCCCGATACGGCCAGGGACACTGCAGCGGCCACCGCCCCTGCCCGCGCTACAGAGGACCGTGACGGGACCCGGCGGCGCGGGGCCTGGGCTGCGGCCTGTGGGGAGAAGTCTGCTGCGCCGGTCATGGCACCACCCTTCGGATCGGGACTCTGCACGGCACGATACCGGCAAAGCCCTGGCGGCCGCAGGGCTTGGGGCTTAGTTCACCAGTGACGGGCGTGCCACTCCGTCTGGAGTGGCACGCCCGTCACCGGCTGCTATTGGTTGGTCAGTACCAGCCGACTCGCTCAGAGTGGTTCCAGGCACCGCAGGGCGAGCCGTAGCGTCCCTGGATGTAGCCCAGGCCCCACTTGATCTGGGTGGCCGGGTTGGTCCGCCAGTCACTGCCAGCGGAGGCCATCTTGGAGCCAGGCAGGGACTGGGGGATGCCGTAGGCGCCCGAGTAGGGGTTCTCGGCCCGGTAGTTCCAGCCGGACTCCCGGTTCCACAGGGCTACCAGGCAGGAGAACTCGCTCTCGCCCCAGCCGTAGGAGGCCATCATGGAACGGGCCGTGGCCTGGGCGTCAGCGGCACTGGTGCCGGAAGGCGCGGGAGCGGGTGCCGGGGCGGGTGCCTCGGAGCCGGACGACCCGGAGCTGCCGGAGCCAGATCCTTCGCTCCGGTTGCCTGTCTGGGAGCCGGAGCTGCTGGTCTCCTGCTTCTTCTCCTTGGTGCCTACCAGCACGACCTCGTCGACCTTGGCGGTGGCCACCACCTGCGCGGCAACCTCCCGCGAGACCTCCTGACCACCAACCGTACGCACCGTGTAGGTCGTACGAGTCACCCCATCCACACCAGGAGTCTTGACCTTGCGCTCACCCTTGTCGAGCTCATCAGTCTCCTCCTCCACCGTGGCATAAGCCTCCTTGTCCTCCTTGGACTCAGAAGACACCACCACACGGTCCACAACCACCGTCTCACCAGCAGACGGCACGCCATCAAGCGCCACCGACACCCGGTCACCCGCAGCCGTGTCCACCCCCACACCAGCCTCCAGCAGAGCCTGCCCCCACGAACCAGCAGACGTAGACACCTCACGCCCCTGCCCATCAACCACCAGCTGGAAGGTGACAGCCTGGGCCTGGGGGGTGCTGCTGGGCTCACCCACGGCGGGCAGCATCAGGGCCGCCTCGACCACCCCCGGCGTGGGGGCCTCCGGAGTGGCCTTGACGGCCGCCGCGTAGGCGACGCCGGAGACGGCCATGGAGAGCACGGCCGCCACGGCACCTGCACGCAGGGCGGTGGAGGTGAATGACCGGGCCTCGGCCCCGACCAGCGTGTGCACGCTGGGGGCCTCGCCGTCGTAGTCCTTGTCCGTTTCCCGCTCGTAAGTCATGTGACCATCCTTCGTCTCGGGGCGTGTGGGGCTAGCCGACAGGTGTTCTGCTGCCGGTTGGATTCTGTGTGCGGGGCTGTCCTGGCGGTGGTTCCAGCCACCAGGCCCGGCCTGGCGGCTCAGTACCAGCCAGTCGCGTTGGAGTGCGCCCAGGCGGAGCAGGGCGAACCGTAACGGTCCTGGATGTACCCCAGGCCCCACTTGATCTGGGTGGCCGGGTTGGTCTGCCAGTCAGCCCCGGCGGAGGCCATCTTGGAGGCCGGAAGGGACTGGGGGATACCGTAGGCACCCGAGGAGGGGTTCTCGGCCTGGTAGTTCCAGGTGGACTCGCGGTGCCAGAGGTTCACCAGGCAGGAGAACTCTCCCTCGCCCCAGCCGTAGGAGCGGAGCATCGCCTTGGCGATCGCCTGGGCGGAGGAGACGGACTTGCCGTCCCCGGCCTGGGCCACCGCCACGTCCTGCGGGCTGCCGGTGCCCACCAGCACCACCTCGTCGACCTTGCTGGAGATCTGGGTGGTGGACAGGGCCTCACGGCCCACCTCCTGGCCGCTCACGGTCCTGACCTTGTAGGTGGTGCGGCTGACGCCGTCGACACCGGGGGTCTCAACCTTCTTCTCACCCTGCAGCAGGGTGTCAGTCTGCTTCTCGACCGTGCCGTGGGCCTCGGTGGTGTCCGCAGTCTGGGTGGTGGTGCCCGCGTGGGCGACCGTCACCGTGGTGCCCTCTGCCGGGGCCTCGGTCAGGGGCACGGAGACGGTGTCACCGGCGTTGCCGTCAACGACCACCCCGGCACCGACCAGCGCCTCCCCCCAGGTAGCGGCCTTGGTGGTGACCTGGGTGCTGGCACCGTCCACCACCAGGGTGAAGGAGACCTGCCGGGCCTGCCCGTCCTGGCCGGTGGTGGCAGCCTCCAGGCCGTTCAGGTCCAGGGCGGCCCGGGCGCGGCTGTTGAGGGACGGCTGACCAGCGTCTGACTGGACGGCGGCGTAGGCCACGGAGGAGACCGCCAGGGACACGGCGGCAGCCACTCCACCAGCACGGTAGACCGAGGTCGGGACCATGATCTTGGCAGGGGCGGCAGCCCGGCGCCCCGAGGCAGGGGTGCGGTGCAGGCTAGAGGCGACGGCTAGGCCGAGATCGCTCAGGGAGGACCCTAGCCCTGCTTTGCTCTGTGAGTGACGACCCACTGTGGAACTTCCTAACGGTTGACAACAGGTATGCACGCTAACCGACAGCTCCAGGGCACGGCAATGCCTTTGCTCACAGTCAGGCACCCGCCACAGCCACCCGCGACACCGGGCTGTTACCCCGTGATCTCAAGCCTCAAAGGCCCCTAGACGGCGTTAGGCCGTTCGCCAGGAGCCGTAGACCCGTTCTGTGTTGCCGTTCAGCAACGTGCAGGCGGCTGCTTCTGCTAACCCTAGCTCAGCGGCCAGGAACCGCACCGTGGCTGGCAGCAGGTAGGAGCCGTTCGGACGCCCCCGCCAGGGGGCTGGCGGTAGATAGGGAGCGTCCGTCTCCACCAGCAGCAGCTCCGGGGGGAGCAGGCGCAGGGCCTCACGCAGCGTGGTGTTCGCCGGATAGGTGACGGTCCCGGCTAAGGAGGCGTACCAGCCCTGCTCGGCACAGGCCCGTGCCAGCTCCGCCCCGCCGCTGAAGCAGTGGAAGACGGTGCGGGCGGGGGCGCCGTCAGCCAGCAGAAGCTCCATACAGTCGGCGTGCGCGTCCCGGTCGTGGATCTGCAGGGGCAGGTCCAGCTCCTTGGCCAGGGCGATATGGGCCCGGAAGGCCGCGCGCTGCGCCTGCCTGCCGCGCTCCCCGGAGCGGAAGTAGTCCAGGCCGCTCTCCCCCACCGCCACCACCACGTCCCGGTGGGCACGCAGCAGGGACTCCAGCTGGGACATGACCTCGTCCAGGGGCTGGGCGTGGTGGGGGCGGACCGGGGGCTCCAGGCCGTCAGGCCCCACCTCCCGCACCCCGGCGTGCAGCACCGCCTCGTTGGGGTGGACGGCCAGGGCCACGCGCACCCCCTCCAGCTGGCGGGCCAGCTGCAGGCTGCCCTCCCAGGTGGGTACCTCGCAGGCGGAGGTAACCACCCCAGTGACCCCGACGGCGGCGGCGCGGGCCACAAGCTCGCTGGCGTCCAGGGGCTCCTGGGAGCCAGGTCCGCCCTCGGCCAGGCCGGGGACCGGCAGGTGGGTGTGGTTGTCCACCACCGGGACGGCCAGCGGCTCCACCGCCTCCAGGGGCGGCCAGGAACGGTCACGGTGCTTGCGGCTCATTGCTTCCTCCTGGGGCGCTGCGGCCGGGCTACGGCCACCTGGGTGCGGCACCGGGCACGGGGCCGGGCCCGATTCAGGCACCGGTGACAGCGCGGCTCAGGCGCCGGTGACGTCGTCGGGGGCGGAGCCGGCGTAGCGGGACAGCTCCTCCTCCACGATCGACTCGTCCAGCTTGACGAACACCGGCGTGGGCTTGGCCACCGGCCGGCCCACCTGGACGGCGTGCCGTCCCCAGGTCGGGGCGGTGGTGTAGTCGCCGGTGATGACCGGATAGCCAGCGCGGCCCTCGAAGGCGGCGGGCAGGACCTGCGGGTCCAGGTCAGCCACCTCCTCGATCCGGGGCATGGGGGCGATCTGCCCAGTGCCCCCCAGCACCCGGTCGACGTCGTTGGCGGCGTGCGGCAGGAAGGGCGAGAGCATGAGGTTCAGGTCCGTGACCACCTGGGCCAGGGTGTGCAGCACCGTACCCAGGCGCTCCAGCTGGTCCTCGCCCTTGAGCTTGAAGGGCTCGGTCTCGGCCACGTACCTGTTCGCCTCACCCACCAGCCGCATGGCCTCCGCCAGCGCCGCCTTCTGGTGGTGACGGCGGATCAGGTCCCCGACGGTGCCAAAGCCGGCCTCGACGGCGTCCAGCAGCGCCTGGTCCACCGGCTCCAGCGCCCCTGGCTGGGGGACCTGCCCGAAGCGCTTGTGGATCATGCTGGCGGTGCGGTTGACCAGGTTGCCCCAGCCCGCGACCAGCTCCCCGTTGGTGCGGCGCACGAACTCGGCCCAGGTGAAGTCGGCGTCCGCGCTCTCCGGGCCTGCTGCGGAGATGAAGTAGCGCAGGGCGTCCGCCTGGTAGCGGGACAGGAAGTCACGCACGTAGATCACGATGCCGTGGCTGGAGGAGAACTTCTTGCCCTCCATGGTCAGGAACTCTGAGGAGACGACCTCAGTGGGCAGGTTCAGGGGGCCCAGCTCGCCGGTGGTGCCGCCCTTGGCGCCCTGGCCGTTGTAGCCGAGCAGCTCGGCGGGCCAGATCTGGGAGTGGAAGACGATGTTGTCCTTGCCCATGAAGTAGTAGGACAGGGCCTGCGGGTCGTTCCACCACCGGCGCCAGGCCTGCGGGTCCCCGCTGCGGCGGGCCCACTCGATGGAGGCCGACAGGTAGCCGATGACGGCGTCGAACCACACGTACAGGCGCTTGGTGGGCTGGTCCTCCCAGCCGGGCACGGGGATACCCCAGTCGATGTCGCGCGTCATGGCACGGGGGCGGATCTCCTTGAGGATGTTCTGGGAGAAGCGGATGACGTTGGGCCGCCAGGAGCCGGACTCCTCGCGCTCGTCCAGCCAGGCGGACAGGGCCTGGGCCAGGGCGGGCAGGTCCAGGAACCAGTGCGCCGACTCCACGAACTCGGGGGTCTCGCCGTTGATGCGGGAGCGGGGGTCTATCAGCTCGGTAGGGTCGAGCTGGTTGCCGCAGGCGTCGCACTGGTCGCCGCGAGCGCCGTCGGTGCCGCAGATCGGGCAGGTGCCCTCGATGTAGCGGTCGGGCAGGGTCCGCCCGGTGGAGGGGCTGATGGCGGAGCGGGTCACCTGCTCCACCATGTAGCCGTTGTCCCGCACGGCGCGGAACATCTCCTGGACCACGTGGTAGTGGTTGCCGGCCGTGGTGCGGGTGAAGAGGTCGTAGGACAGGCCCAGGGCCACCAGGTCCTCGACGATCAGCCGGTTGTTGCGGTCCGCCAGCTCGCGGGCGCTGATGCCCTCCTCGTCGGCGGCCACCAGGATCGGGGTGCCGTGCTCGTCGGTCCCTGAGACCATGAGGACCTCGTGACCCGCCATGCGCATGTAGCGGGAGAAGACGTCCGAGGGGACGCCGAAGCCTGCGACGTGTCCGATGTGGCGGGGGCCGTTGGCGTAGGGCCAGGCGACCGCGGAGAGGATGTGGCTCATGGGTCAACAGTAGCCGTTCCCCAGCCCAGTTCTACGCGGAGGCCAGGCCGCTCCCAGCCTCAGGCCCTAACATGGGAAGACCCTGTACCAGTCCCGCCCCAGCCGACCCACTCGCCCCAGGAGACTCAATGACCACCATGCCGCCCGCCGAGAACCAGCAACCACCGGCCTACCCCCAAGCCGCCCCGGGCTCTGCCCCGGCCGGCCGCCCCACGGGAAAGAAGGGCCCGGTCATCACACTGGTCTGTGGCCTGGTGCTAGGCCTGGTCTGCACCGGCCTGCTGGCGGCGACCATCGCCTCCGGGGTCAGGGACACCCGGCTCACCCCACTTGACCAGGCCAACGGCACCACCGCGCAGCTGAGCACCTCCAAGACCTACGCCATCTACACCAACACGCACCTCAGGCACTGCGAGGTCCTCGACCCGGAGGGGCAGACGCTGGCCCTGGACCCGGTGACCACGGATATCGAGCTGCAGGACCAGCGCATGGTGCTGACCTTCAAGCCCCTTAGGGACGGCACGCACCAGATCACCTGCGGCGACGGCCTCCACCCGCCCGTCTACTACGGAGAGGCGCTCTTCACCGCGGAGGACCTGGGCAAGGTGGGCTACGCCCTGCTGGCAGGCACCGGGATGTTCTTCAGCCTCGTCGTCAGCGTCGTGGGGCTGGTCTGGCTGCTGGTGCGGGTCTCCCGGGCCTCCCGCCAGGGGCGCTGAGCCCCGGCACGGGGGCGGTTCCGGGCAGCACTATCCGCGCCTGGGCCCTAGCCTGCAGGCAGAAGCCACGTACCCTGTGCCTATGACACCGACGACGCGCGCCTGCCTGCCCTGGCGGGCGTGTGCCGTCGGCACCCAGGTTGCTGGCCTCTCCCTGCTCGCCACCCAGTCCGCCCCTCCTAGTCCCCTGTGGTCCTCCCTATGAACAACACCCTGCCGCACCAAGGTCCGCCCAGTCTGCGCAACCCGCTGCTGCTTGTGGGCACGGGCCTGCTGCTCACCGTGGGCTACCTGATCGTGTTCATCCTCCTGATGGCCACCAGCACGGGCCCCACCCCCCAGACCCAGAAGGTTCTCAGCCCGACCCCGCAGACAGTGACCCTCAAGGCCGACCAGTGGGGCATCTACAGCGACGCCCCTGACCTGAGCTGCTCGGTGACCTTGTCCGACGGCTCTGCGGTCCCCTTGCAGCGGGCCACCCAGCGGACCTATGTCAAGCCGGAGCAGGCCTACTACTTCGATGTGCCAGCGGAGCGCCCCTACCAGGTCTCCTGCAGCTCCTCACTGCCGGCAGAGCTGAACGTGTCCGCACTGGACGACGACTACATGCGTGCCCTGACCGCCTTCAAGCTACTACCTTTCAGCATGCTGACCGGGTTCGTGGTCCTGGTACCCGGAGTGGTGCTGCTGCTGCGGGGAAGGCGTAGGCGTCGGGCGTACCTGCGGACCCGTATGGAGCTGATCGCCCAGGGCGGTTCCCCCACGGCTCCGGGCTGGCAGGCGCCCCTGGGAGGCTTTGCCGCCTCCGGGCAGCCCTCGGCCTTCGGGGCGGTGGCGCCTGCAGGTACCAGTCCCCTGGGCTACGGGCAGCTAGCCTCGGTGGGCCCCGCAGCCTCGGCCCCGACCTTCTCCTCCCTGCCGGTGCAGGCAGACGCTGAGGCCGTAGGCACCTCACCAACCTCGGGAGCCCAGGCCGGTGCCTACGGTATCGCCCCCAAGCAGGTGGTCTACCGGGCGGTCCCCTTGCAGGACGAACGCTGACCGGGCCACAGGGCTGAAACGGAGCTGGCTGCTGAGGCTCAGGGCCTGCTGGCAGCCGACCGCTAGGCGGCTACTGAGCCCCGGGGGCTCGTCCGGAACGGGTGCAGCACCGGTGGCGGCCGCTGGGGGCCTCCACCAGGTTGACGCTCAGTCCCGCGCCTCTCTTAGAGCCAGGGCGGTCCGGTACACCTGGTTGGTACGCAACCCGGCCTCCTGGGCGACCTGGGCGGCGGCGTCCTTCAGCCGCTCCCCCTGGTCGCTACGGCTCAGCGCCTCCCGGGCGGCAGCCTCCGGGTCCGCCGCTGAGGCGCTGGCCCCGCCCACCACGAGCACCACCTCACCGAGCACCTCCTCCGCCGCGGTGTCGCGGGCCAGCTGGCCCAGGGTGGCGCGCCGCACCTCCTCATAGGTCTTGGTCAGCTCACGGCACAGCACGGCGGGACGATCCTTCCCCCAGGTGTCCGTCATCCGTTGCAAGGTCTCGTGGACGCGCCGGGGGGACTCGAAGAAGACCATGGTGCGGGTCTCCTCCGCCAGCGAGCGCAGGTGCCGCTGCTGCTCACCCGGACGCCGCGGCAGGAAACCCTCGAAGCAAAAGCGGTCAGAGGGCAGCCCGGACAGGGCCAGCGCCGTCAGCACCGCTGAGGGACCCGGGGCCACGGTCACGGGGACGGCAGCCTGGTGGGCTGCCTCCACCACCCGGTAGCCGGGGTCCGACACCGAGGGCATACCTGCGTCCGTGACCAGGACGACCGCCTGCCCGGCCTGTGCCGCCGTGACCAGCTCGGGGGCCCGGCCCCGCTCATTGTGCTCGTGCACCGCAACCAGCCTGCCGCCGACCCTGACCCCCAGCCTGCCTGCCAGCGCCAGCAGGCGCCTGGTGTCCTCCGCGGCGACGACGTCGGCGTGCACCAGCGCCGCCAGCAGACGCGCCGAGGCGTCCTGGGTGTTACCGATGGGCGTGGCGACCAGCGTGATGGCTCCAGCCCGCGGGCGCGCTGCGGCGTCAGGCCGAGGCAGGGCTTCTTCCTGGGGAGAATTATCGGTGCTCGTCATGGGCGACAGTATGTCCTGCGGCCTAGACTCGGCGGGTGACTAATACGAGCCCGCACTCTGAAGGCCCTAGCGAGAGCACCCCAGAGCCCCTGGCCTCGTCCGCCCCCGTACTCACAGCAGGCTCCGCGCCCACTCCCTCCCCCGGTGAGGTCCCTGCCCCGGCCCCTGCCGCGGACGAGGCGGGCGTGGTGTCGGCTACGGAGGAGCCGGGAGCGGCACCGCCCCCCAGAACGACGGCACGCGACACCGAGTCCTTGCGCGCGGCGCTGCTGCTGCGGCCTTTAGGAGCGGCGCCGTCGGCCCTAGCGAACCGGCTGGGCTGGCTGGTGACGCTGGTGGTGACCCTGTTCGCGGCCACCCTGCGCCTGGTCGGACTGAACCACCCCAAGGGCCTGATGTTTGACGAGATCTACTACGTCAAGGACGCCTACGCCCTGTGGCAGAACGGTTACGAGTCCAAGTGGAACGACGGCGCCGACCAGCTCTTTGCTGCCGGTGACTTCTCCGCGCTGACCACTGAGCCGTCCTTCGTGGTGCACCCGCAGCTGGGCAAGTGGCTGATCGCCTGGGGTATGCAGCTGATGGGTACCGGCCCGGTGGGCTGGCGGTTCGCGACGGCGATCGCGGGAACCTTGACGGTGCTGCTGCTGATCCGGCTGACGTTGCGGCTGTCCGGCTCGGTGACGCTAGCGGGGGTCGCTGGCCTGCTGCTCTCGATCGACGGCGTGGCGCTGACCGAGTCCCGTATCGGCCTGCTGGACGTGTTCGTGGGCCTGTTCGGGCTCCTGAGCCTGTACTGCCTGGTGCGGGACCGCCAGTGGCTACGGGAGCGGCTGGCTCGGGAGCTGGCGGGGACGCAGCCTGGCCGGGCCGCCCGGTTGCTGCGGCTGCGGCCTTGGCTGCTGGCTGCGGGGGTCAGCCTGGGCCTGACCTGCTCGATCAAGTGGTCCGGGATCTACCTGCTGGCCGTGGTCGGCCTGATCGTGGTGGTGTGGGACTTTACGGCGCTCAGGGCGTTGCAGGCGGGGCGGGCGCTGCTGACCTGGCTGGGCGGGGCCGTGAACAGCTTCGTGCACCTGGTGGTGGTGGCGGTACTGGTGTACGTGGCGGGCTGGTGGTCCTGGTTCCTGCAGCCCAAGGCCTACAACCACGGCTGGGCGGCGGCACAGCGGGCAACGCACGGCGGGGCGGTAGCCCGGTCCTGGCTGCCGGACCAGCTGAACGACCTGGTGGAGTACCACCTGGTGATGTGGAACTTCCACGTGAACCTGGACGCCTCCCACCCCTACCAGTCCAAGCCGATCGGCTGGCTGGTGCAGCAGCGTCCCACCTCCTTCTACTGGCCTGGTGAGGAGGGCCTACGGGCTATCGGGCAGGATCAGGCCTGCGGTGTCAACCACAGCTGCGTGCAGGCGATTACCTCTATCGGCAACATCCCGATCTGGTGGGCGGCGCTGCTGGGGCTGGCGGCCCTGATCGGCTGCCTGGCGCTCTACCGGCGGGACTGGCGCGCCTGGGTGCCGCTGGCGGGCTACCTGGGGCTGTACGCGCCCTGGTTCCTCTACCCGGACCGGACGATCTTTACCTTTTACACGGTCAGCTTCGTACCGGAGGTGGTGCTGGCCCTGGTGCTGCCGCTGGGGGCTGCGGCCGGGCTGCTCGCGCCCTTGCCCCGTCCCCATGAGGTACCAGGGGGCTTCCTGGAGCGGTGGCGTTTCTGGGACCGGTCCCCGCTGCGGACCTCAATCATCACCCGGCCTGCTGCCGAGTGGCCGGATGGCAGCAACCGTCCGCGTTTCGAGGAGACCACAGGTGACGGCACGGTGCTGGTGGCACCGCCCAGGCCCGCGCCTAGCGGGCAGGCCGTGCCAGAGCTGCTCCCGGGTGACGGGCTGCCACCTTTGCAGCCCAAGCCTGCGGGGATCCTGCTCATCGGCGCAGTAGTGACGACGGCGATCGTGTTCGCGGTGCTGTGGTGGCCTCTGTGGACCGGGCAGACCGTGACCTACCAGTACTGGTCCTGGCACATGCTCTTTGACAGCTGGATCTGACCCCTATAGCTGGATCTGAGGGCTGCACAGGGGCTGGGCTTCTCCCGGTTCTGGGCGCGCAGTGCGGTTCGAGGACCGGCCCTGGGTGCTACGTGCCGATCCTGGGTGTGGTGGGGTGTGCCTGCCTTGCCTTGAGTTGTGCGTTTTGGCGTGAGTGGTGCCGGAGAACCGCACCACTCGCGCCGAAGTGCACAAGTGGAGGCGGGGGTGGTGGGGGTGTGTGGGGGTGGTGGGGGTAGGTGTTGGTGTTGCGTGGGTGTCGGGTGGGGTGGGTGATAAGTGTCTGGGGGTGGCCGTAGGCCCCCAGCCTGTTGGTTGGGGGCCTGCGGTGTGGTTTGTGCTCGGCGGTGTCCTACTCTCCCACACCCTTGCGGGTGCAGTACCATTGGCGCTGGGAGTCTTAGCTTCCGGGTTCGGAATGGGGCCGGGCGTTGCCTTCCCGCTGTGACCACCGAGACGTTGTGTGGGGTGTTTGTGGTGCTCGTGGTTGGTGCTTGTGGGTTGGTTGGTTGTGGGCCGTATAGTGGACGCTTGCGTGGGTGTTCCTGCCCCCCTTGGTGTGTTGTTGGGGGTTGTGTGTTGTTTGTGTTGGCCTATTAGTACCGGTCGGCTGCGGCCCTTGCGGGTCTTGCACCTCCGGCCTATCTACCCAGTGGTCTGCTGGGGGCCTTCCACCCGTGTGGGTGTGGATACCTTGTCTTGAAGGTGGTTTCCCGCTTAGATGCTTTCAGCGGTTACCCTTTCCGAACGTGGCTAACCAGCCGTGCCCCGGGCGGGACAACTGGCACACTAGAGGTTCGTCCGTCCCGGTCCTCTCGTACTAGGGACAGGTCTTCTCAAGTATCCTGCGCGCGCAGAGGATAGGGACCGAACTGTCTCACGACGTTCTAAACCCAGCTCGCGTACCGCTTTAATGGGCGAACAGCCCAACCCTTGGGACCTGCTCCAGCCCCAGGATGCGACGAGCCGACATCGAGGTGCCAAACCATGCCGTCGATATGGACTCTTGGGCAGGATCAGCCTGTTATCCCCGGGGTACCTTTTATCCGTTGAGCGACGACCCACCCACTCGGGATCGCCGGATCACTAGTTCCTGCTTTCGCACCTGCTTGACCTGTCGGTCTCGCAGTCAAGCCCCCTTGTGCACTTGCACTCGACACCTGGTTGCCGACCAGGCTGAGGGGACCTTTGAGCGCCTCCGTTACTTTTTAGGAGGCAACCGCCCCAGTTAAACTACCCACCAGGCACTGTCCCTGGCCCGGGTCACGGGCCGAGGTTCAGGCGCACGCCATGGCCAGAGTGGTATTTCAACGACGACTCCACCACCACTGGCGTGGCGGTTTCACGGTCTCCCACCTATCCTGCACAAGCCAGGGCGGGCGCCAATACCAAGCTGTAGTAAAGGTCCCGGGGTCTTTCCGTCCTTCTGCGCGTAACGAGCATCTTTACTCGTAGTGCAATTTCGCCGAGCTCATGGTGGAGACAGTAGAGAAGTCGTTACGCCATTCGTGCAGGTCGGAACTTACCCGACAAGGAATTTCGCTACCTTAGGATGGTTATAGTTACCACCGCCGTTTACTGGGGCTTGAATTCACCGCTTCACCCCGGTAGGGGGTTGACGGTTCCTCTTAACCTTCCAGCACCGGGCAGGCGTCAGTCCGTATACATCGCGTTGCGGCTTCGCACGGACCTGTGTTTTTAGTAAACAGTCGCTTCTCCCTGGTCTCTGCGGCCCTCACCCCTAGCCCGCGTGGGGCTTCAGGGCCTGGGCCCCCCTTCTCCCTAGGTTACGGGGGCATTTTGCCGAGTTCCTTCACCATGATTATCTCGTGCGCCTAGGCATACTCTGCCCGACCACCTGTGTCGGTTTAGGGTACGGGCGGCTGGCACCATCGCGTCGAGGCTTTTCTTGGCACCACAGGATCACCTTGCTTCCCCCACCCCTTGGGTGGGTTCCCCATCACGCCTGGCCTGTGCCGTTGAGGGCAGGTACCCGGATTTGCCTGGGTACCAGGCTGCGCGCTTAGACGGGCCAAGCCATTAGGCCCGCGAGGCTACCACTGTGCGTCACCCCTGTTAATACGCTTGCCTACCTGCGCGGAGGGTCCCCAGACCCCGTGGCACCAGTCCAGAGCCTACCGAAGCAGGCTGCCGGGCTGATTGTGCTACAGGGCGTGGGTCAGCACCCGCGCGTCAGCATGGGCGGTGCTTCGCCGGTACGGGAATATCGACCCGTTGTCCATCGACTACGCCTGTCGGCCTCGCCTTAGGTCCCGACTCACCCAGGGCGGACTAGCCTGGCCCTGGAACCCTTGGTCATTCGGCGCCAGGGTTTCTCACCCTGGTATCGCTACTCATGCCTGCATTCTCACTCCCGCACCGTCCACCCCTGGGTCACCCCGAGGCTTCTGCCGGTGCGGGACGCTCCCCTACCACCTGCCACCCCTGCCAAGGGGGGTCAAGCCCCCCGGAAGGAACACGTGGCAGGCCCGCGGCTTCGGCGGTGTGCTTGAGCCCCGCTACATTGTCGGCGCACGATCACTTGACCAGTGAGCTATTACGCACTCTTTCAAGGGTGGCTGCTTCTAAGCCAACCTCCTGGTTGTCTGCGCGACCGCACATCCTTTCCCACTTAGCACACGCTTAGGGGCCTTAGCCGGCGATCTGGGCTGTTTCCCTCTCGACCACGGAGCTTATCCCCCGCGGTCTCACTGCCCCGCTGCACCCGACGGCATTCGGAGTTTGGCTGACGTCAGTAACCCTGTGGGGCCCATCAGCCACCCAGTAGCTCTACCTCCGCCGGGCAGCACGGGACGCTGCACCTAAATGCATTTCGGGGAGAACCAGCTATCACGGAGTTTGATTGGCCTTTCACCCCTACCCACAGCTCATCCCCTCCATTTTCAACTGAAGTGGGTTCGGTCCTCCACACGCTCTTACACGTGCTTCAACCTGGCCATGGGTAGATCACCCCGCTTCGGGTCCAGACCGTGCCACTCATAGGCGCCCTTTCGGACTCGCTTTCGCTACGGCTCCCCCTACCAGGTTAACCTCGCGACACGGCACTGACTCGCAGGCTCATTCTTCAAAAGGCACGCCATCACCCCTCAAGGCTCTGACGGCTTGTAAGCGCCCGGTTTCAGGTACTGTTTCACTCCCCTCCCGGGGTACTTTTCACCATTCCCTCACGGTACTGATCCGCTATCGGTCATCAGGAAGTATTCAGGCAGCCAAGTGGTCTTGGCAGATTCACACAGGATTCCACGGGCCCCGTGCTACTCGGGGTCGTGCCCGCACGGCCCGGCCAGTTTAGCCTACGGGGCTCTCACCCTCTACGGCCCCCCTTCCCAGAGGGTTCGGCTACCAGCCAGGTTTGTCACCGCGCCCACCACCGGCAGATGGCAGAAGAACACGCCCCACAACCCCACGACCGCAACCCCTGCCGGGTATCACACGACCGTGGTTTAACCATCATCCGCGTTCGCTCGCCACTACTAACGGAATATCTTCTCCTGCGGGTACTGAGATGTTTCACTTCCCCGCGTCACCCCCCGCACCCTATGGATTCAGGTACGGGTGACACGACATGACTCGTGCCGGGTCCCCCCATTCGGACACCCTCGGATCACAGCCCGTCAGCCGGCTCCCCGAGGCTTATCGCAGGCCACCACGTCCTTCATCGGCCCCTGATGCCAAGGCATCCACCGAACGCTCATAAAAACAAACAAAACACAAGACCACCAGCACCAACAGTGCTAGCAGCCCACAAAGAACAAAGATGCTCGCGTCCACTATACAGTTCACAACCAACCCACCCACACCCCCAGACCCACCCCCACCAGGAGGACAGGCCCGAAGGGCCAGGCACCGAGGCGAGCTGCCCCAGGCCCCGACAGCGTGCCACGCCCCCCACAACCCCAGGCCCACGCACCCAGCCCCACCCACCACAAGGACGAGCAGGCCGCGCGCACGGCACCGGAGCCACGAAGGCCGCCCCCGCACGACAACGCGCAGGAGACGGCTTCCTATGCCACAGCGTCCCGAATAAGGACGCACCCAACCCCACCAGGCCCCCCACCCACTGACAGGGCGGTAGACGATCACCCGGCGGGCGGGCGCACAACAACATGTTGCTCCTTAGAAAGGAGGTGATCCAGCCGCACCTTCCGGTACGGCTACCTTGTTACGACTTCGTCCCAATCACCAGCCCCACCTTCGACCGCTCCCCGTAAGGCCACGGGCTTCGGGTGTTGCCAGCTTTCATGACGTGACGGGCGGTGTGTACAAGGCCCGAGAACGTATTCACCGCAGCGTTGCTGATCTGCGATTACTAGCGACTCCAACTTCACGGTGTCGAGTTGCAGACACCGATCCGAACTGAGACCGGCTTTAAGGGATTCGCTCCACCTCACGGTATCGCAGCCCTCTGTACCGGCCATTGTAGCATGCGTGAAGCCCAAGACATAAGGGGCATGATGATTTGACGTCATCCCCACCTTCCTCCGAGTTGACCCCGGCAGTCTCCCGCGAGTCCCCACCACTACGTGCTGGCAACACGGGACAAGGGTTGCGCTCGTTGCGGGACTTAACCCAACATCTCACGACACGAGCTGACGACAACCATGCACCACCTGTGAGGGCGCCCCGAAGGGAAGGACCGTCTCCGGCCCCGCCACCCCCATGTCAAGCCTTGGTAAGGTTCTTCGCGTTGCATCGAATTAATCCGCATGCTCCGCCGCTTGTGCGGGCCCCCGTCAATTCCTTTGAGTTTTAGCCTTGCGGCCGTACTCCCCAGGCGGGGCACTTAATGCGTTAGCTACGGCGCGGAGACCCCGGAAAGAGCCCCCACACCTAGTGCCCAACGTTTACGGCGTGGACTACCAGGGTATCTAATCCTGTTCGCTCCCCACGCTTTCGCTCCTCAGCGTCAGTAACGGCCCAGAGACCCGCCTTCGCCACCGGTGTTCCTCCTGATATCTGCGCATTCCACCGCTACACCAGGAATTCCAGTCTCCCCTACCGCACTCAAGCCGGCCCGTACCCACCGCAAGCCCCCGGTTAAGCCAGAGGATTTCACGACAGACGCGACCAGCCGCCTACGAGCTCTTTACGCCCAATAATTCCGGACAACGCTCGCGCCCTACGTATTACCGCGGCTGCTGGCACGTAGTTAGCCGGCGCTTCTTATCCAGCTACCGTCAACCACCCCCCAAGGAGGCGGCCTGCTTCACTGGCGAAAGAGGTTCACAACCCGAAGGCCTACATCCCTCACGCGGCGTCGCTGCATCAGGCTTGCGCCCATTGTGCAATATTCCCCACTGCTGCCTCCCGTAGGAGTCTGGGCCGTGTCTCAGTCCCAGTGTGGCCGTCCACCCTCTCAGGCCGGCTACCCGTCAAAGCCTTGGTAGGCCATCACCCCACCAACAAGCTGATAGGCCGCGAGCCCATCCCCCACCAGAAACAAACCTTTCCAGACCCACCCATGCGAGCAGGCCAGAATATCCCGTATTAGCCACCCTTTCAGGCGGTTATCCAGAAGAAGGGGGCAGGTTACTCACGTGTTACTCACCCGTTCGCCACTCATCCACCCAGCAAAAGCCAGGCATCACCGTTCGACTTGCATGTGTTAAGCACGCCGCCAGCGTTCGTCCTGAGCCAGGATCAAACTCTCCAAAAAAATCATCACAACCCATAAACCAGCCAACACCCCCAGACCCACACAGAGCCCAGAACCACCAGCCAGCAAACAAGCCAAGACAACCAAACAGAGAAAACTCCAGGCCCAACCCACCCCCAACAAAAGAAAGGGGCAAGCAAAACCAAAACAAAACAAGACAACCAACCCCCAGAACCACAAAAGGCCCCAAGAACCAGCCATCCCACTATGGCATAAAAAACATGACACACTATCGAGTTCTCAAACAACACACCCATAAGAGTTCCCCGAGAAACTCGGTTCCCGCCTCAAGGCGACTGGACTAGGTTAAGCAGAAGGCTTCTGGCCAGTCAAGTCCGTTCCCCGTGACCCTCGTCTCTCGACCTCAGGCCCAGGGATCTGGCGCTTACCACTTCCCGGTCCACGCTCCCCTGGGCTTTCACCCCTGGCAGCGGGGAAGACTTTAGCCCGAGACCCGACCACCAAGTCAAATCCCCAGAGCATGACACAGGACACGTTTGCCCCGCTCCCAGACCAGGCCCCACAGCTGCTCCCACCCAACAGGCCGGAGGCTGTCCCTTGTACCAGCACCGCCGCCCCCGGGAGCCGTTGTCTGCTCAGGCCGCAGCGAGAGGTCTCGCCGCACCAGCACCGCCGCCCCGGGGAGCGGTCCCTCCAGGCCTACGACCACTGCCGCTACGCAGGCACCGCCCCAGGTAAACGAACAAGGTCCGAACTGCAGACGTCAGAACTGGCGCCAGGCTCGGACCTTGTAACTAAGTGGAGCTAAGGGGATTCGAACCCCTGACCTTCTCATTGCGAACGAGACGCGCTACCAACTGCGCCATAGCCCCAGGTACAGGCCGATGTTAGCACCACGGCAAGGCCTGGCCGCAAGTCAGCCACCGGTGAGCCGCAACACCCACGGACGGCCTGCAGGGACCGTCAAGCCTCACGCCCCCGAATCCCTGGGGTGCGCCGACTGCGGTCACCGACCACGACAGCGCGCCGTCGCACTTACTCACGGCCTGGGGTGTGACACCAGGACAGGACCTGCTGGTCACCACCAACAGGCCTCGCATCCTCACAATGCGGCACTGACCTGGAGACCAGGGCTGCTGGCCCGTCGGCTCACATACATCCTCACGACTCGCAGCACCCTGACGACGCACAGGCCCGCAGGTGTCCTACCTCAGTACCACGATGCCGCCACGGTGCGACGGCACGCCAGCACCGATCTCCTGGGCGTCACCGGTAAGGGATTCACTCCCCCACCGCGCGACGGCGTGCCAGCACGGCGTCCAGGTCGATGGGCTGGAAGACCTGCTCCTCCATCCCGATGCCCTCCAAGTTATAGGAGCGCACCGCCTTGGGGCGCTGCGGCACCCGCACATCGCCTGGCTCCTCCAGGTCCACCAGCACCGGTTCCACCACCCGGCGTGGGGCCCGCGCCGCCAAGGTGTAGGTGGGTGCAGGCACCTTCACGGGCCGCCAGCCCTGCGGCGGCGTCGCTGCGTTCAGCTCCACAGACGGCGGCGTCGGCACCCCCCGGCCGGTCGCCCGACCCGCTGGCAGCGGCCTCGCCTCCGCTGCCACCACCCGCAGCGTCTCAGCGGCCTGGGGGACGACGACGTCGTCCACCGCCCGCGCCGGAGAGGCCGCACTCCGGGCAGAGGCCGCACTCCGGGCAGAGACCGCACTCCTAGCAGAGACCGCGCTCCGGGCAGAGACCACCACAGCACCCCGGGACCGGCCCGTAGGACCAGCCACCCCGGAGGGCACAGCCCCGCCACCAGCCCCAGCCTCCGCAGCAGTTACAGACGTCACCTTAGGGCCGTGCGCCGGGGCAGGCTCGCCAGCGGACCGCTCCACCCCACCCACCGCACGCAGCTGGCGACGCAGCTCCGCCACCCGGCGCACCTCCCGCAAGTCGTCAGACTTGTCGCGGGTCGTGGCCCAGCGGCCGTAGGCAAAGGCCGGGACGACCAGGGCGGGAGCGTACAGCGCGTACCACCAGGGAAGCGGGGTCAGCGCCGCCACCAACGCCATCACCACTGAGGCGGCCAGCAGCAGGAGCACCACCAGGGCACGCCGCTCCGCCGCGTGCCGACGCCGGGCACGAGCGGCCAGGTGGTTGGCCCGGACCTCACGGAGCTCCCGCTCCACGCGAAGCGCGCGGACGGTCCTGACATCCGGCCTGTCCATGACCTTCACCTCCGGTCGGCTCTCAAAGATCTGCGCGTGCCCGTGCCCGGCCGAGCAGGCCTCCTCAGATGAGGGAGCCTTGGTGGCCAGGATCCTCAGCCCTGCTGAGTAGCGATCTTCTGACCGTGAGCTCCCCATCATCTCGCGACGTCTAACCAGGGTGGGCAGCAGGTACAGGGAGAGGACCGCGGCGAGTACCAGCAGCACCCAGATCTCGATCCCCACAAAGAAAACGGTATGTCCCAGGAGGCTCTCCACAACGTCGGCGCGCCGAGCACGCCTGCGTGATTCTTCCCCAGACCTCGCATACTGATTCCCACAGGACCCAGTAGGTCACACTGTCCCCAGCAGCCACAGAACTTAACGCTGCGTGTTTCCTGAAGCCCCCGCAGCGCGGTCCACCAGGAGCTGGACGTAACCGGGGCCCCGCTCCTCCGCCGTCGCCGCGAAAGCACGGTGGTCCGCCCAGCTGCCCGCCACGTGCATGTAGCGCAGGCGCAGCCCCTCCTCCCGCAGTCCCAGCTTGCGCACCACCGCCAGGCTGGCGGCGTTCTCCGGGCGGATGCTCACCTCCACCCGGTGCAGCCCGACCTCCGCGCCCAGCAGGTGGTCCAAGGTCATGGCCACGCACAGGGTCATGACCCCGCGTCCCTGCCAGCGCGCGCCGATCCAGTAGCCCAGGGCCGCCGAACGCAGCGCCCCCCACGCAATCGGCTCCACCGACAGCTGCCCCGCGAAGGCACCGTCCACCTCGATGACGAAGGGCATGGCCGTGCCCGCGCGGGCCTGACGGCGCAGGTCCCGCGCATAGGTCCCGAAGGACATCCCCGCCTCCCCCGACTCCGGAGGGAAAGTGGCGTCCCAGGCGGCCAGGCGCTCCGCCTCCGCCACGCGCAGCCGCCGCCAGGCATCCTGGTCCGTGGCCCGCAGCGGCCGCAGGCGCACGGTGTCAACCCCACGGCACAGTCCGCGGCGATCCAGCCCGGTCTGTTCCAGCACCACCGGCCAGGTGAAACGGGGCCGCGCCGGGGCCCCGGTAAGCCAGCGCAGCAGGCCGCTCATGAGTCCAGCAGCAGACAGGACAAGGTGCTGCCCGTGGTAACCACGGTCTCCTCCTCCGGTACCACCGCCAGCGCGTTGGCCCGCGCCAGTGCCCGGGAGCCCGTGCCGACCGGGGTGGCCCGGTAGCCCTCCGCCGGGGTGCCCGCCACCCGCACCGGCACGAACTCGCGCCGTCCCCGTGGCGACTCCCAGCCGGAGCCCACCACCGCCGGGACGCTGCTGCGGTGGAGGCTCGCCCAGCCCGCGATCCGCCGCAGCACCGGGCGCACAAAGGCCTCAAAGGCGATCAAGGCCGCTGCCGGCTCCCCCGGCAGGCAGAAGATCGGCACGCCGTCACCTACAGTACCCACCCCCAGCTGGCGGCCAGGAGACATCTGCACCTGGTCAAAGCGCACGGTCCCCAGCGGGGCCAGCACCGACTTGACGGTGTCTCCCTGCCCGCTGGACAGGCCGCCACTGGTGACCACCACGTCCGCCCGCACCAGCTGGTCCTCGATCGCCTCAGTCAGGGAGCGCACCTCGTCAGGCACCGCCGAGACCCGGAAGGCCTGCCCGCCCGCGTCCCGCACCGCCGAGGCCAGGGCGTGGCCGTTCGCGTCGTACACGTCCCCCAGGGGCCTCCGGGTACCCGGTTCCACCAGCTCGTCGCCGATCGAGATCACCACCACGCGGGGTGCCGGGTGCACACACACCCGCGCCAGGCCCATGCCCGCCAGCAGCCCTACCTGCCGGGCGCTCAGGCGCGAGCCACGGCGCAGCACCCTCTCCCCCTCACGCATCTCCTGGGCCCGAGGGCGTACGTTCTCCCCCACCAGCGGCAGGCGTTCTATCCGCACCTGCGCGCTGCCCCGGTCGGTGTCCAGCCACGGGACGACGGCGTCGGCCCCTCTAGGCATAGGCGCTCCGGAGTCGATCAGCACGGCCGTGCCTTCCACCAGGGTGACAGGACGCACGTCACCCGCCCGGACGGCGTCCATCACCCGCACCACCTGCCCGGGGCCGGAGCGGGCCAGCTGCCCCGCTGACACCGCGTACCCATCCACCCCTGCCAGGTCCACCTCAGGCATGTCCGTCCTGGCGACGACGTCCTCCGCGAGCACGCAGCCCACGGCGTCTGGAAGTGGCACGTCCAGCGGGGCAGCCGCCTGCGCGATCTCCAGGCAGGCGTCCAGGTGCTCGGCGACACTTCTCATTACGCTCCTCCGTATTAAATTCTCCCCCAGGCTACCTGGACGCTAGCGAGCAAGCATCTTGGCGGCTGCGCCCCGGGAGGCGCGGGCCGCTAAGGAGACCCAGGCAGGCACCCCGAGGCTCAGGGCCATCGCCCCTCGACCAGGGCCCCGGCCTTCATGACGTACAGGATCCCCTACGCCGCCCTCCTGAAACCTCGACAGGGCATCACACCCGCCCCACCGAGGCGTCCCACCCGCCGCGCTCCACAGAAGCACCGCCTACCCGACCGGGGAGCGCTGACGATGCCGCCAACCAGCCAGCGCCGCCTTCACCTGAGACAATCTGCCTATGACCGTCGCCCCCACGCTGCCGAACACCTCCTGGCTAGAGAACGCCGACGCGAAGTCCCGCCTGCGGCAGGTGCTGCGCGAGCACCGGAACCGGCACCACCGTCACCCTGAGCGTGGGCACGCCCCCGCCTGCCACGCCCTGACTGAGCACGCGCTGGAGGCCGTGGGCACGGCCCGGACCGTGGCCTGCTACGTCTCCACGGGCAACGAGCCCTGCACCTGGCTGCTGCTGGAGGAGCTGCAGGCGCGCGGCACCAAGGTGCTGCTGCCGGTGCTCGGCCCGCGCCTGTCCCGCTCCTGGGGCTGGTTCAAGGGTCTGGAGGACCTGGCGCAGCGCGCCCCCCGCCGTCCTCCGGAGCCCAGCGGCCCGGCCCTGGACGCTACGGCGGTCTCCCTGGCCGAGGTGCTCCTGGTGCCCGCCCTGGCAGTCGACCGCCGTGGGCACCGGCTGGGCCAGGGGGGAGGCTGGTACGACCGGGTGCTGCCCCTGGTGCACCCGGCTGCCACCGTCCTGGCGGTGCTGCACCCTGACGAGCTGGTGCGCACGCCGCTGCCGGTGGAGGCCCACGACCACCAGGTGGACGCGGTGCTCACCACCGAGTCCTGGTTCCTGCTGGAGGGCTCCAGCTTTGCGACGCCTCAGGCCTGAGCCGGCGGCGGGACCGGTGCCAGCGGCCCGGCGCGGCATGCTCTCATCAAGTACGTCTGCCCGACGGGTGGGCCCCTGAGCCGGCAGCCCGGTGGGTGGCATGCTCCGCACCGGCACCAGGACTGACGACGACGGCGCAGCGGCCGCGTTCCACAGGCAGGCTTCCACCGGGCCCCGATCTCGAAGCGCGTCCAGGCAGCGTCCGCGCTCCACAGGTGGGCAAGCCGCCTCACCGTCCACCAGAGCTGCTGGCGGTGCCCGAAGGGCCCGGTGCCGGTGCGAGCCTGGAGGCATGTCAGGGACGCACGCACTCACCCCGCCCCGCCACCAGGGAGCAGATGAAGCTGACTGGGACCCCGGCCCGCGCAGTCGCCGTGGGCGGCGCCTGCCCTCCCGCCGTCCTCAGAGCGCTCGGAGACGGCCCCTGCGGCTGCGCCTGTGGTGGGGGCGGTACCGGCACCTGCTGGCCGCAGCCTGCCTGGCAGCCGCCGTGCTGGTGGGTCTGAGCGCGCTGGCCCCGCCCCCGCCGTCGGGGGTCAGCGTGCTGGTGGTCTCCCGTGCGGTTGAGGCCGGGGAAGAGCTTGGCACCGGGAGCGTGGAACGGGCCACCCTGCCGCAGCGCGCGGTGCCCGCCAGCGGCCTGGCGGACGAGACCGTACTGGGGCAGCGGGCGGCGATCCGCCTGGAGAAGGGCACGGTCCTGACCCGCACCATGACCAGCGGAGACGCAGCCGCCCGCCTGGCTGAGACTGAGCGCCTGGTGGAGGTTCCGGTGCAGATCGGTGCCGAGCTGGCCACCCCCGGAGCCCGCGTGGACGTCGTGGCCGTGGGGCCGGATTCCTTTGGCAGTGAGGGCTCCGCCCAGGTGGTCGGTCGTGGAGCCCGGGTGCTTAGCACACGCAGTCAAACTAGGGGAGGACCTTGGGATGGTGAGACGAGTATCACATACATCACTATTGCTGTCCCCCAACAGACCGCTAGCCTTGTAGTTGGCGCGGCTTCGCACAATCAGCTGGGCATCATGCTGAGCCCCTGACGCCGCGAGCCGGACCGATTCCGGCTTTCCTAACTCCTCTCCGGCGCCCCCTGATGCGCCCGCATCAGAGCGCCACAACGAAAGGCAACTCATGCTCCAGGGATTCAAGGACTTTATCTCCCGCGGAAACGCCATTGACCTCGCCGTCGGTGTCATCATCGGTGCGGCCTTCAAGTCTATTGTCGACGCCCTCGTGGAGAAGGTCCTCAACCCCCTCATCGGTGGCATCTTCGGCCAGCCCAACTTCGACTCCCTCGGCAAGTTCACGGTGGGCAGCGCCGAGGTCCTGCCTGGTGCGATCATCACCGCACTCGTCAACTTCCTGCTCATCGCCTTCGCCCTGTACTTCTTCCTGGTCGTGCCGATGAACAAGATCAACGAGAAGAAGAAGGCTGGCGAGGCCGACGCCCCCGCCGAGCCGACCGACGTCGAGCTCCTCACCGAGATCCGCGACCTGCTCTCCAAGCGCTGAGACCCCACTCACCACAGCCGGAGGGGCCCGCAGACCACCTGGTCTGCGGGCCCCTCCGCGTACACGTCTCAGCTGCCCCGTCCCCGGCACGGCCACCGGTAAGCCCTCACCGCGCCCCGCCCGGGCAGACTGCGCCACCCTGACACGGTCCTACAGGCGCAGGCGCAAGCTCCTACTGTCGGTGAGGCGGCACCTGCACCAGCAGCCGGGCCTCGTCGGGGCCTACTGCCAGTGGGGTGGCACCTCCGCCAGCAGCCGGGCGTCGTTGGCGCCCCCACCAGCCGCCCCCTGGCCCGCAGCAGCGTCCTCACCAGCAGGACAGTCCGCCAGCGCATCCAAGGCGCGCCGCCGCCGGTCCTCAGCCTCCTGCTCAGTGGGCTCACCCCGCGCCACCCGCGCAGCGTCCTGCACCGACAGGGCCACCACGCGCCTGCGGCGCCTGCCCCCGGCGCTCACACCTGGCCACCCACTAGGCGTCCAGGCCACCGGGGCGTCACTTGGAACGCCGCACCGCGTTGCTCAGTACAGCGTCCACCCCCGCCCCACGCCGCCGCAGGGCCAAGGTGGCCCGCAGCTCCGCGATCTCGGCAGCCTCGTCCCTGACCACCCCGTCCGAGCGGATCCAGGCGACCAGGTCGTCCAGCTGGTCGTCCGAGTAGGCCTGCAGAGGCAGCCCCGCAGCGATCGGAGGGCGCCGGGCCCGCTGCGGCTCCACCGGAGCCGCGTCCGCCGTCGTGGCGCTCAAGGCCGTGACCGAGCTGACCGCGGAGTCCGCCGTGTCCGGAGCGTCCGCCGTCTCCACAGAAGCCTCCGAGGCTGACCCCGGCTCCGCCACCTCCCAGGCCTCCACCGGCACCTCCTGCGGCACCGCCTGGGGCGGCGGAGGCGGCGGCACCCGACGCTCCCGAACCACCGAGGCCACCAGCTGCTCCACGCGCCGGGCCTCCGCCTCCGGGTCCACGAACACCCCGGCGGAGAACGCCATATGCACCAGCCAGCCCCGCTGCTCCAGCCGCTCCACCCAGTGCCGGTCGCGTCGGCGCAGGCTCGGCTCGGCCACATAGTCGGCGTCATCAGTCAGGACCGCCACGAACAGCTCACCCGGATAGTCCGGGTGCCCGATCGCCAGGGGGATGCGCACGCCCCCCTCCAGCCCGTAGCGCGGACGCACCGTCAGCCCCCGCCGCCACAGGTACTCCGCCAGGTCCACCAGCAGCGGGTCCGGGGCCAGGCCGTCGGCGGAGAGGTCCTGCCCACCGCTCTCAGCCTGCTCCAGCAGCTCACGCAGCAACCGCGAGCCAGCCGTCGTCAGCCGGGTGGGGTCCAGGTCAGCCGCCGTCAGGCAGGAGACCACGGTGGTGCGCTCGCGCGCCGCCGACAGGGCCTCCACCAGGGCCACCATGCCGCCCTTCTGCGCCACCGAGCCGAAACGGTGGATCGTGCGGCCGTGCACGGTCTTGGCGTAACCGACGCTGAGAATGACGTGGTCGCGGCGCAGGGAGCGGCAGTCAGCCAGGTCCACCACCACGAAAGGCTCCAGCCCCTGGTCCCTGAAGAACCTCTCCAAGGCCGGGGAGCCACTGAGCTCCTGCATCACCGCCTGCCGGATGGCGTCCCCGTGCCGGGTGTTCAGGGCGACCACCGCCAGGGACAGCTCCGGGCTGCTCAAGGCGTGCTCGATCACCAGGTCCACCACCCGGTTGACCTCCGCGGAGACGGTCTCCACCGCCACCTCACCGGGAGCAGCCGCCCCCCGGCCGTCAACCAGGTCCAGCCGCAGGGACTGCGACCCGGGCGGGGTAGGAACGGCCTCGATAATGCCCTCATAGTCGTTGGCGGCCAGGAATCCGGCGATCATGGGATCCAGGCTGTGGCGGGTGGTAGGAAGCGTCACCTTGGGCAGCAGCGGCCCCAGCTCAGCAGCCAGGCCCGTCTCGGCCCGGCGCGGGTCACCCACCACCAGCACCTGCTCAGCCCGCACCAGCGCGGGCAGCACCTGCGCCACCGGCACCGGTGCCGAGGCGTCCAGGACCGCCAGGTCCAGCAAGGCGTTGGCGGAGAACACCTGAGGCACCAGCATGGGCGGGACGATCCACACCGGCTTGGCCACCAGCGCCAGCGGGTAGCGCTCGATCAGCTCGCTCAGGCCCGCGCCCTCCTCACGCACCAGGGCCTTGTACAGCTCCCGCGCCTCCTCCAGGTTCTCATTGACCTGGTTGCGCACCCGCTGGGCGTGCGCCTGCGCCACCGGCAGCGCCAGGGAGGCCGCCTGGGCCTTGTCCAGCTCCCGCAAGGAGCGGGCCAAGGCCGCCAGGGCCGCCGCGTCCAGACCACCCATGTCCGGGTCGTCCCGCAGCGCCTGCGCCAGCACTGAGGACCACCAGCAGTAGGTCAGCTCCAGCTCGATCTGGTTAGCCGGGGTAGCCCGGGCCGTCAGGTCCTCCAGCAGCGGCCCCAGCCCCAGCTCATGTACCTCCGCCATGACCTGGTTCAGCTCAGGCACCCGCATAGCCTCGTTGTCCTGGGAGACCAGGACGCCGACCTGGGAGACCAGGTCGTCCAGCACCAGGTCCAGCAGCTGGGGCGCCCCCGGCGTGCGGTCGAACAGCACCTGCACCTGCTCCAGCCGCTGGCACACCTCCTGGGCCACACCCGCCATGTCATCCAGGCTGGCGGGCAGCCGCGGCCACCCTCCCTCTGGGGCGTAGCGCCGCCAGGTCTCGCGCCGACGCTGTACCTGCACCAGCTCCTCGTGCAGGTCCTCCACCACCCGGCCAGGCCGCACCAGCTCACGGGCCTGCCGCTGAAAACGACGCCGGATCGAGGCGCTCATCTCCACGTCATGCTCCTCACGCCACTGGCGCGTGGCGGTGGCTATCACCATGTCCGCGGCGGAGCGCTCAAAGATCTGAGGGCGGAACACGTCCAGGGAGTCCCGCACCCCGTCCAGCACCTCCAGCTGCTCCTGCCACTGCCGCAGGGACCGCGCCCGCAGCATGCCGGTGTCCTTGGCGCCGTCCTGCACGTGCCTGGTCAGGGCTGGCAGCAGGTTCTCGTCCAGCTCCCGCAGCACCGTCAAGGTGTCAGTGACCTCGTCCAGGTCCGTGACCGCCAGGGCCTCCCAGGCTGAAGGCTGCGTACGCGGCACCAGCATGCCCAGCTGCTCGGCCCGCTCCAGCACCCGGCGGGCCCGGGCCAGGCCGGCGGCGTCGAGCTGCTCCAGGTGGCCTGGCACGATCCGGGCGGTGGTCCGGGCCCGGGTGCGCGAGGAGGTCATCTCCGCCAGCTTCTGCAAGGCCTCGAAAGCTGACACCCCCCAGGGCGCACGGGTGGCGTGCAGCGCCCCCACGTAGCGTTGCAGGCGGGAGCGCACGGTCACCAGACGCTCCCGCATCTCCATGATGGACTCCGCGTCCACCTCAGGCGGGTTGACCCCCATGCCCTCCTTGACCGCCTCCGCAGCGTGCCGCCGCCAGGCCGGGTCCTCGGTGAGGTCGATGACCAGGTCCCCCAGTCCCAGCCGCCGCAGCCTCTCCGCCACCGCGTGCCCCTCCGCGCAGCTGGCGGGCACGTGCAGCACGGTGCGCCCCGAGCCGACGGCGTCGGCAATGACCGCGGCCAGGACACCTGGGACGTCCGCGCCAGGGGGCGCGTCCAGCAAGAGGGAGGCTCCAGATCCGACCGCCTCCACGGCGTCCAGCTCCGCCGCCTCCAGGTCCCCCGCACCCCGCTCGTTCTCCGGGTAACGGTCCCGCGGCTCAGCCGCAGGCAGCTCCACGTCCAGGGCTGCGCAAGCGGCCCCGTCACCCGCTAGGGCCGCCACCAGGGCCGAGGCCCGGCAGCGCTCCCGCACAGCGTCGAAGTCCTCAACCAAGGCACGGCCCGGATGCACGAAGGCACCCACCACCAGGCGCTCGTGCAGGGCGAAACCGGGCAGGTACTCGCGCCCCAGGGTGGCCAGGCGGGCCAGCGCGGCCCGCGGCGTGAAACCCACCGAGGAGACCGCCGAGTGGGCGATGCCCGCGACATCGGCCTGGCAGCCGTGTGCGCGCAGGGCCTTAACCAGCAGCGGGTTGACCTCCACGGACAGGTCCAGGGCCAGCTGGGCGTCCCCCGTGGCCCCCGTCAGCCGGACCGGACGCAGCAGTACCGGCGCGTTCACGGTCTCCACCGGGGTGTCGGCACCAGGCTCACGCCGGGCGAAGGAGGGACGGGCCGAGCTGGACTCCGCCGCGCTCGGGCTGGGGCCCGTCTGCGTCCAGGAAGCCACCCCCACCGCCAGGAAGACCGGCGCCACCCCGAACTGGCGGGCCAGGTCCTGGGTGCGTGAAGCCACCTCCCGCAGGGACTGGCGGGCGGCCAGCAAGGCGGAGCGCTCCCGCACCAGGGAGGACAGCTGCGTGGGGCGGCCCGCGTAGAGCTGGGCCAGGCCGGAGGGGTGGGCGGCGGTCAGGTCCACCACACCCTCCTCCAGCATGGTGATATCAGAGTCGGTCACTACCCCACCCAGGTCCAGCAGATCCTCCCGCCACCGGCTGAGCGTGGCGTCGATGCGTGCCAGGCGGGCGTCGTCGCCCTCCGGGACCGCGGTGGCCTGCTCCGGGCTGGAGGCGGAGGCAGTCGGGCTCGCTGAGGTGACCGGGCTACTGCCGGGGCTTTCCGCCTGCGGCTGCGGTCCCACCTCAGTCTCGGTCCCGGACGACGGCGTCGCCTCCTGGCCGCCGGTCACCGAGGCCGAGGGCCCTGGCTTCCTGGTGGCAGGCGCGGAGGGTCTTGGCGTCTTCTGCACGGCCCCGCGGTTGGACAGCGCGCGTCGTATCCGGTCGAAGGGGGAGGCAGCAGGCGTCATACGATCAACATATCGGGCCTAGGCCGAGAATGCCCACAGACTCGGCGGCACGGAAACCAGCGGACAGATGTTTACCCAACCGCAACCGTACGGGCACCGCCGTCACCCCGCCAGGAGGCGCCCACGGGGGCTGGTCGTACCGGAGGCGGCACCCCACCCGCCAGAGCGCCGGGGCCGGAAGGCGCCCCGCAAGGACGGACCGGGCCCAGCACGCTGGCTGGACCCGGTCACCTGGTGCCCCCGAGACGATTCGAACGTCCGACACCCGCTTTAGGAGAGCGGTGCTCTATCCCCTGAGCTACGAGGGCTCAGGCAACAGCCTACCAGTGCCCGGCAGGCACCTGCGACCACTGGCCGCGCAGCCCTGCCGGGCAGCCAGGGATCAGGCACGCCCCCAGGGCTTCTGCACTCGACCAGTCGCGCCCTCCTCAGGGGCACGGTTAGGAACCACCATGACCGGGCAGACGGCGTGGGACAGGACCGCCTGGCTGGTGGATCCCAGCAGCAGCCCCGCGAAGCCGCCCCGGCCCCGGGAGCCGACCACCACCAGGTCCACCGCCGTGGAGAACTCAGCCATCAGCTCGGCTGCGTTGCCGTCCAGCGCGTGCTTGCGCACCTTGACACCAGGGTGGCCCTCCAGGGCCACGGCCACCGCCCGGTCCAGCCCACCGCGCACGTCAGCGAGCACCTGCTCCCGGTCGATCGCCGCAGGCAGCCAGGCCAGGGCCCCGGTGCCGGAGGCCAGCGGCACGGCAGCCACCGCCGTCAGCTCCGCCCCCCATACCTCCGCCTCCCGCACCGCCCAGCGCAGGGCCCGGCGGGCGGACTCGGAACCGTCTACACCTACCACGATGCGCCTGACCGGGGTGAAGTCCGCACCCTCCATGTGGCGCGGCACCACCACCGTGGGGCAGTGCGCGTGGGCTGGCAGCGCCGAGGAGACGGTCCCCAGCAGGCGGTCTGCGAAACCTCCCCCACCACGGGTGCCGACCACCGCCATAGTGGCCTCGTCGGACAGGTCCACCAGCACCCCCGCCGGGTCGCCGGTCTCCAGGGAGCTGGTGACCTTGACCCCGGAGCCGACCGCCCGCTGGGCGGCCTCGTCGATCACCTTCTGGGCGCCGCCGCGGATCGCGGAGTCGTCCAGCGCGGCATAGCCGCCGTCGAGTGACGCGGTGGTGAAGGAGGGCAAGGAGTAGGCGCACAGCAGATGTACCCGCCAACCAGCCTTGGCCGCGCGCGCTACCGCCCAGTCCACCGCCTCAAGCGACTCGGGGGAGCCGTCCACCCCAACGAGCACAACCTTGTCTTCAGCCATCGCACCGAACCTCCTGGTCCTAGAGAACCGATGACCTCATTGTGCCGTAGGCCTCAGCCATCCGGGTACGCTTCCAACCGGGATTCTTCACCAGATCACGAATCTGCCTGCGTGGGAGTGGACAAGCAGGACGTAGGTACAGCAAAAGGAGGCGGCCACCCTCCAGGTGACCGCCTCCTGCTGACTCGGTGCCGTATCAGCCGATACGCACGTAACTCGGGGAGTCGTAGACCGGGACCAGCGAGACCACGTCGCCCGGCTTGGGGGCGTGGATCATCATGCCGTTGCCCGCGTAGATGCCCACGTGGTGGCCGTAGTAGACCAGGTCACCGGGCTGGGCCTCCGCAGCAGAGACGTGGGTGCCCGCGGCGCCCTGGGCCCAGGAGGTACGGGGCAGGGAGATGCCCGCCTGCTTGTAGACGAACTGCACCAGGCCGGAGCAGTCGAAGCCCGAGGGGCTGGAGCCGCCGTAGACGTAGGGGGTGCCCAGGTACTGGGAGGCGATAGCCACGACGCTACTGCCCGCGGCGGAGGCCGGGACCTCGTAGGAGCGCGCGGCAGCCGGGGCGGCCTCGGACTGACGCTCGGAGCCTCCCGTCTGACCAGCAGTCCTGGACTCAGAGGCAGCCTCCTCACGCGCCTGCTCAGGCTCCTCCTCCTGAACGGCCTGGGGCTGGGGGGCGGGCGCAGCCTCAGCCACAGCCTCGGCGACGGCGGAGCCCTGCCACTGAGCGTCAGCGGCAACGGTCACGGCCTCGTTTACGGTGACAGCCTCACGAACTGGGGCCGCAAGGGCGCCGATACCGGCCTCCAGGGAGCCAGCGGACTCACCGACCTCAGTAGCGGTCGAGGCGGCGACGGCGGCACCAGAGCCGACCATCGCGATAGCCAGTCCGGAGGTGGCTGCGACGGCGAGGCCAAGGCGTGCGGAGGGTGCGACCTCCGACAGGGGGGTCAGGGCCCTGGTCGCCTTGCGGTGGCGTGCCTTTGTCGTGGCGGTCATCTCTCATCTCCTTGCAGATTCTGCCGACTCGAGGTCTGACAAACGAACAACTGCAACCTACCTGGGACTTGACCACCTTGTCATCGCGTAGTGACCCACATTGCGGTGACGCAGACCACATTTATGTAGCATCTCGGACTTCCGCACAGTTTCGCACAGGCCTGTTCGGCGGAGACTTTGCACCGTTCTAGCAAGGAAAACCAGACACAGGCAACCCAAAGCAAACATAAAGCCGCACAGGCACCCAGATGCTCTTGCAAGTACGTGCAAACTGATACAGGCCGGTTTCCGCACCCCGAAACGATCACGAACCGTGCACGGCGCAGGCAGCAAGTCACATGAGGTCAGGCACAGAAGGGCAGGCGCAGGCGCAGACGGTCGTCAGCAGGCTGCTGCCCCGCGGCCAGCCCGTCTCCTGCCGCGCGGACCCGTAGCAGCCAGGCCGCCTCAGCGCTCCAGGAACAGGTGCCGCGCCAGGTCCGGTCGCAGGACCACCGGCTCGTCGTCGTCGACCGCCACCCGGACCCCCTGGCTCACCGGGCGCACCACCACCCGAGCCCCCACGACCACGCCAGCCTCCTCCAGCAGGGCCAGCAGCTCAGCGTCCGCCTGGATCGGCTCCCCCACCCGCTTGACCACCGCCGTGACCTCGCCGTCCCGGGAAGCCCGGTCCGCCGGCACCTCATTGTCGGAAGGGCCGGGGCGCAGGTCGTCACGCTGCGGGATCGGGTTGCCGAAGGGGTCGGTGTCCACCGCCTTGAGGATCTGGGCGAGCCGGTCCTCCACCTGCTCACTCATCACGTGCTCCCAGCGGCAGGCCTCCTCGTGGACCAGCCTGCGGTCCATCCCGATCACGTCCAGCAGCAGCCTTTCAGCAAGACGGTGCTTGCGGATCACCTCCGCCGCCCTACGCCGCCCCTCCTCCGTGAGCTCCAGCGCCCGGTCCTCACCGACCCGGATCAGGCCGTCACGCTCCATGCGGGCCACGGTCTGGGAGACGGTCGGGCCCGAGTGGTCCAGACGCTCCACGATCCTTGCGCGCAAAGGCAGAACGCCGTCCTCCTCCAGCTCGTAGACGGTCTTGAGGTACATCTCAGTGGTGTCAATGAGCTCACTCATCCGGGCTCCCCCTAACTCCTGCGCCGCACGCGCCGACCCCCGGCGCCAGCCCTGCCCCGGCGGGACTGCCAGGACGCGCACAGGATAGCCGGAAGGTCCAGCCCCCACGCGCTCAGACGCGGGTGCCGGAGCGCCGCAGCCACAGCCACGCCCCCGCCGCGACCAGCACAGCCGCCCAGCCACCCACCGCAATCCCCCACCGCGGCCCCCACATGTCACTCACCCAGCCGATCAGCGGCGCCCCCAACGGCGTCGCCCCCAGGAACGCCAGCATGTACAGGCTCAGCACCCGGCCCCGCACCTCCGGATCCGTGGTGAGCTGCACCGTCTGGTTGGCGGCCGTGAGCAGCGTGAGCATGGCCAGCCCCGTAGGCACCGTCATCGCCGCGAAGGACCAGAAGGTAGGCATCACGGACAGCAACAGGCTCATGAGCCCCAGCACCCCCGCCGCCAGCAGCACCATCCGCAGGTCCGGGGCGCGCCGTCGGGCCGCCACCAGCGCCCCCGCCAGGGAACCCACCGCGAACACGGATGAGACCGTCCCGTAGGCCTGGGACTGTAGGTCGAAGACGCTGCGGACCATGGCCGCCATCGTGAGCTGGTAGTTGAGCGTCAGCATGGACACCAGGAAGGCCACCACGATGATGACCCGCAGGTCCGGGCGCTGGCGCACATAGGACAGCCCCTCCCGGATCTGGCCCTTGGCACGGCTCGCGCGCGGCACCTCGCAGAGCTCGTCCACGCGCATCGCCAGCAAGGAGACGGTGGGGAACAGGAAGGACACGGCGTTGAGCAGGAACACCCACCCCGGCCCCACCCAGGCCACCGCCACCCCGGCAGCCGCCGGCCCCAGCAGGCGGGCGGCGTTGAAGGAGGCCGAGTTCAGGCCCACGGCGTTCGCCAGGTTGCTAGGCGGCACCATCCGGGCCACGAACACCTGCCGGGCCGGGGCGTCGTAGGCCGCCGCCACCCCCGTCAGCGCGGCCGCCAGGTAGACGTGCCACAGCTGGGCGTGCCCCAGCAGCACGTCCAGGGCCAGCGCACCGGAGACCGCCGCCAGCACCAGCTGGGTGACCAGCAGCAGCCTGCGGGAGTCCACCCGGTCAGCCACCACCCCGGCGTGGGCCGACAGGAACACCACCGGCAGGAACTGCAGGGCGGTGGTCAGTCCGGTGGCGGAGGCGGAGTCGTTGGTCAGGACCCGCAGCACCAGCCAGTCCTGGGCCACACGCTGCATCCAGGTGCCGGTGTTGGTGACCAGGGCGGCCAGGAACCAGATCCGGTAGTTGCGGATCGCCAAGGACTCGAACGTGCTATGCAGCAGCCTGAGCAACCGGCACCCCCTGTCAACCTCCTACGTCTCGCGCTCTGCGGCCTCCGAGCGGCGGCCACCAGTGACGGCCAGCGGGGCCGTGGCCACGGGCCTGCCGACGACGTCGACCTGGCCCGTCTCAGCCAGGCCAGAGCCGTCTGCGCCGTCCCCGACCCCGGCCTACGCCGTCACTACCTGCCTGCTGCCGCCCGTCTCCGGCCCCGGCAGCACCCTATACCCAGCGGGTCAGCAGAAGCAGGGGCGGGCCCGGTCCTGAGGAACCCGGGCCCGCCCCTGCCTTGCGGTGCGCTTGTCCTGCCCTTCACCCGCCCCTACCTACCGGTCTCGCGGTACATATGTCCCGGTCTCGCGGTACATATGTCCCGGTCTCGCGGTACATATGTCCCGGTCTCGCGGTGAGGGAGGGGGTTGTTAGGAGGGGGTGAGGTGGGGTCAGCCGATGCCGAGGATCTCCTTGATCGGCGTCAGCGTGAAGTAGACGATGAACAGCAAGGAGGAGACCCACATCAGCGGGTGGATGGCCTTGGCCCTCCCCTGCGCCAGCTGGATCACCAGGTAGGCCACGAAGCCCGCGCCGATCCCGTTGGTGATCGAGTAGGAGAAAGGCATCATGATGATCGTGACGAAGGCTGGCAGGGCGACCTCCGGGGCCTTCCAGTCAATCTCCGTAACCTGCGTCATCATCAGGAAGCCCACCACCACCAGGGCCGGGGTGGCCGCCTCGTAAGGCACCATCGAGACCACCGGGGCGATAAACATGCTCAGCAGGAACAGCAGGCCGGTGACCACCGAGGCCAGGCCCGTGCGCGCCCCCTCACCCACGCCCGCCGCGGACTCGATGTAGGAGGTGTTGGAGGAGACCCCGCCAGCACCACCGGCGATCGCCGCCAGGGAGTCCACCACCAGGATCTCCCGGGTTCGCGGCGGGTTGCCCCGCTCGTCAAGCAGGTCACCCTCGGAGCCGATGGCCACCATCGTGCCCATGGTGTCAAAGAAGTCAGCCAGCAGCAGGGAGAAGACCAGCAGCACGACGCTGACCACCCCCACCTTCTCCACCGATCCCAGCAGGTTGAAGTGCCCCAGGGTGGCCAGGCTGGGCAGCTCTACCGGTGAGCCCTGCAAGGAAGGAACCGACAGCGACCAGCCCGTCAGGTTCACCGGGCCGCGCTCCGGGTCGTCGTTGAAGGCCCCCAGGTGTAGGACCGCCTCGATAAGCGCCGCCAGCAAGGTGGAGGTGATGATGCCGATCAGGATCGCCCCCTTCACCCGGCGCACGTGCAGCACCAGGATCAGGAACAGCCCCAGCAGGAACACCAGCACCGGCCAGCCCTGGAGGCTGCCGCCCAGGCCCAGCTCCAGGGGCGTGCCGCCCGGGCGCACCACCTTGGCGTCCACCAGTCCGATCAGCGCGATGAACAGGCCGATGCCCACCGAGATCGCCGTCTTCAGGTAGGCGGGGACCGCCTTGAACACCGCCTCCCGGAAGCCCGTCAGCACCAGCACCAGGATGATGACGCCCTCGATCACGATCAGGCCCATGGCGTCGGCGTAGGTCATGCCCTGGGTCCCAGCGATCGTGTAGGCGATCATGGCGTTGATGCCCAGACCGGCCGCCAGCGCCATCGGGAACCTCGCCACCACGCCCATGAGGATGGTCATGACACCCGCTATGAAGGCGGTGCCGGCGGCGATCTGCTCCGTGGTACCCAAGGGGGCGACCCCGTCGTGAGGAGTGGACAGGATCAGCGGGTTCAGCACGAGGATGTACGCCATCGTGAAGAAGGTGACGAATCCGCCACGGACCTCACGGGCGAGTGTGGAGCCACGCTCCGAGATGTGGAAGAAACGGTCCAGGGCGGGGAACCTAGCCTCCGCCGTGGTCGTGCGAGAAGGAGAAGTGTTACTCACGACACTATGCTGCCAGACATCTTGTGACCAGCCTGAAACGCGGCGCGTACCAGTCTGGGACCCGCTGCCAGGCGCGCGGCCCGGGCGCGGCGCGTCAGGCTCAGCGGGTCGGTAGGGAGGACTCCAGGTCCGCGAGCGCCTTGGCGGCCGCCTCGGGGTCGCTGGCCCGACGGCGGGCCTGGGCCGCGTCCGCTACCGCCTGCGGCAGCTCCAGCAGCAGCCGAGGGTGCTCCTGCGGCTCCGCCGTAGCAGGGCTGGCAGCGTCGGCACCGGTCTGCGCGACCGGCTGGTCCGCAGCAGGCTCCGGGGCGACGACGGCGACGGCGTCCTGGCTGGTATCGGCGGTCTGCGGCTCCTGGACCGGTGGTGCAGAGGCCTCCGGGGCCTCTGCACCTGCCTCAGACCGGTCCTCGACCTGGTCCTCAACCTGCGCCTGCGGGGAGGTGGCCGGTGCGCCGCCACCCTGGCCCCGGCGTCGGCCCCGGGCCGGGCGGGGGGCCGCTGGCTCCTGCTCGCTGGCGGCCTCCGCAGGGGGCTCCTCCTGGGTAGACGCAGCCGGTGCCGCCGTCTTCGTCCTAGCGGCCGACCTGGAGCGGGTGACCCGCCTGGCCTTGGCCCCGCCCTTGGGCTTCGTAGGCGCTGAGGACGCTGGGGCACCGTCCCCGACCTGCTCCCCGGCTTCCTCCTGCTCCGGGGCGTTGGCCGGGGCAGGTGCGGCAGCCGGGTCCTCCCGCGGCTCCGACGCCGTAGCCCCGTCCGCCTCCCGCTGGTCCGCCACCTGGGGCACTGAGCTCTCCTGGGCTGCAGCGGCGTCCCGCTCAGCGGCCTGCTGCTCCTCCAGGGTCACGCCCGCGCGCAGGTCCAGGCCGTCAGTGGCCACCGCCTCCAGGGCCGCCTCGTCCAGCCGGGAGGGGGTGACCGGCCACTCGGGACCCTGGTCGGGCAGGTCGGTCTCCGAGTGCGCCCCACAGCCGTGGTCCAGGGAGACCACCGTGCCGTCGTCGGCGGCCCACTCGTTGGCGCAGACCCCGAAGACGTTGCGCATCGGCCCGGACATGGGCAGGAAGAAGCCGCAGGTGGAGCAGGTGGCGTGGGCCTTGCGCACCCCCTCGGCCTCCGGGCCGTGCTCGCCGTCGTACCACCGCTGGGCGGCCCGCTGGATGCCCTCGGCGCTCAGCACGCGGGGCCGCCCCAGGTCCAGGACGTCCAGGGCGACGGCGTCGGCGTCCTCCCCCGTGGCCTCCCAGCCGGGCTCCAGGCGCTCGTCGGTCTCCCGCCTGGGCAGGCGGTCCGAACGGCTCACGTCCCCCGGCTGCAGGCGGTCCTCCCACGGCACCCAGGCGGGGGCCAGCAGCGCCTCCTCCCCCGGCAGCAGCTCCATCTCACAGATCGTGGCGGTACGGCCGCGCGGCGGGCGGGTCATGGTCACGGCCCAGCGCCAGCCCCGGTAACCAGAGAGGTTGCACTCGAACAGGTGGGTGACCAGCCGCTCCTGGGAGCCCTTGGAGGCGGCGAACAGGCCGACCGAGAGGGGCTCGGTGATCTCCCCCAGGGCCTGGCGTGCCAGCTCGACGGCGGCGGCCGAGGTCAGGGTCTTGTCCTTGGCGGCGGCCGCACGCTCAGCCGGGGTGGGCAGGGAGCCGGGGCGTTCGATGCCCGGGGTCCTTGCGTCTGAGGTCGGCTTCTGCGTGGCGGTGTCAGTCACCCGCCCAGTGTACGGGGCGACGACGACGTGGCCCGCACCCAGCGCAGCCGACCAGGAACCGTCAGCCTTGACGAGGTGTGAGCGCGGCGTCCTCCGGCCCGGTGCTGACCGATCCCGGTACTGCCCGGGCGCGGAGCTGTCCGGGCGTGGTGGAGAGGGGCCACCGCCAAGGCCGCGAGCGGGCAGGCGCTGGCGCGTATACCACCAGCCCCGGAACCGGCAGCGCGGCCGGTCACGGGCCCTCTGGGGGCGGGCTCATCAGAGGCGCTGGCCGAGTACAGGCTCACCGGGGACTGACGGAGACGATGCGGTGCACCGCCACAGTCAGCTCGGTCTGCCGGGACAGGTCCGCCAGGCGTACCCGGCCCTCCTCCACCGCCAGAACACGCACCCGCCGCTCCTGCGTGCCCCCGGCCGGGTCCGCCACCACCAGCCGCACCGGGGTGCGGGCAGCCAGGGCCTGGCGCAGCAGCGCCAGGGCGTGCACCGGGTCCGTGGCCGCCCCCGCCGCGGACCCACCACGCTCCAGCTCAGCCTGCCCAGCCCGCAGCCGCCGCACGAAGGCAACCAGCTCACGCTCGCCCTGCACGCGGTGACGGGCCTCCAGGAGGCCGCCCGGGCGGCTGGGCGGGGGCGCCGCACGCCGTCGCCCCACCGGGTTTCTGCCAGCCAGCAGCACCTGCCCGGCGGCGTCCTCCAGGACCGGGGCCAGGCCCTTGGCGCGCAGCACCCGCAGCACCTGGCCAGGTGTGGCCGTGGCCGCAAGCACCCCGGGGGCCACCTCCGTCAGCCCCAGCCCGGCCAGGCCGGGATCAGCCAACAGGCCCGCCGCGGTGGCCGGGTCCGCCACCCGTAGCACCGCCGCCACCGCCCGCACCCGCACCCCGCCGTGACGGCGCTCCACGTCCTGCACCAGCACCTCCAGGGCACCAGGCAGCGGTGCGGGACTGAATTCCGCCAGCGCGGCCAGCAGGGAGCGGCCCGTGTGGCCCTGGTCCAGGGCGGCGCGCACGGAGTCGGGCGTGAAGCGCACCGTCAGGGCCGGGTCGCGGGACTCCACCACCCCCGCCACCTCCAGCAGCGCCGCCAGCTCAGGGACGGGGCGGCCCGGCACCACCGCCGTCAGGTCCGACTGGACCAGCAGCAGGTCCACCGGGGTAGACAGGTCCGCAGCCAGGGCCTCCTCCAGGGGCGTGAGCACGGCGTCGGCAGGCTCGTCCGGCCAGGTAGCACGGTGCGGGACGGCGTCGGTCACCTTAGCCACGGCCGCGGCTGAGCCAGACAGACCGCACGCCGCCACCTGTTCCGGGCTGCTGCCTGCCACCGGCAGCGTCACGGCCGCGAGCGCCAGGCCAGCACGCGAGGGGGCGCCCGCCCCGGTCAGGCCCAGCAGCCGCGCCTCCGCCAGCACCGCACTCACCGATCCCGGCGGAAAGGGACGGCGGGGCCGGGCGAAGGTCAGGGCCGCCCGCACCCAGGCGGGGTCTACCGCCGCGCCCTGCGGCAGGGAGGCCAGCAGCCGCAGCAGGCGACGGCGCAGCGCCCCCGCCCAGGCCGCCTCGACGCCGTCGTGCAGGGCCGGGCGCAGGGAGCCTTCATCACCGCGGGAGCCGACCAGCCAGGGGGTGCGCAGGCTGCCTGCCCAGGCCGCCGCCAGCACCGCCCAGCGCTCCGGCACGCTGGCCTGCGCCCAGTCCCGGGCCGTCGCGGAGGGCACCCAGCTGCTGCCCTCCTCGTCCAGGCCCAACAGTCCCGCAGCCGCCGCCAGCTCGATCACGGTGGCGGTGGTGGGCTGGTCCGCGCCCAGGGCCTGGGCGGTGCGGGTCAGGACGCGGGCACCCACGCCGCCGCCGCGCAGGATGGTGCCGCCCTCCTGCCCCCACTCCACGAGCAGCGCCGCCACCAGGCGCACGGCCTCCTCCGCGTGGCGGGCGGACTCGGCCGCCACCACCTCCGCGGGCAGGCGCAGCAGGGCCTCAGTGTCCGGGGGTACCACCGGGTAGGGGCGTGGGGGCGCGCCTGCCGCTGGTGCCAGGGCCTCCAGCAGCCCCGTCACGGGGGCGCCGTCGGCCAGCAGAGCCAGGCGCTCCAGCAGGGCCAGGCTGGCTGCAGCGGCGGTGGTCTCCAGGCCCAGGCGCTGGGAGAGCCGGACGGGACGCTCTGCGCAGAGGGACTGGTCCTGGGGGGCAGCGGCGACTGACGCAGAGGCCTGGGTGGGGGACTGTACGGCTGCGGCCTGGGACTGCTGAGGGCCGCGGAGGGCAGTGCTCCGGGCCCCTGAGGCCGCCTCGAGGGTCTCAGGGGGTCGGGCGGGCGACGGGGCCTCCTCCGGCGGACGGGACCGCGCGTCAGGCGACTGCGCCTCGGGAGTCCCGGCGGCTGGTGCAGTCTGCTGGGCGTCGGCCACCACCTGCTGGGCGACGGCGAGGGTGGGCCCGTCCAGGCGTGCCAGCACCGCCTCGACGCTGCTGCGGCCCCCGGCGCGGGCCGCCAGCGCCGTGAAGCTGGAGACCGCCGGGGCGGCCAGGTCGGGGCGCTCACGCAGCAGCACCGCTACCTCGGCGTCAGGCAGGGCAGCCAGGTGCACCGCCAGCCCCGCCGTCGAGACCACCCGTGCGGGCGCCTGCCCCGGCAGGGAAGGCGCGCCCCCGGGGGCTGCTGCACCGCCGTCCGCACCAGGTGGGACCACTGCCTCCGGCTCCAGACCACTCACCGCCCCAAGGTACTGCGCCTGTCCAGGGCTGCGCGGGACTGCGACGCTCCGCCACCTGCCTCGGCAGGCAGCCCTGACACACCCCTGACCGCCCAGCCAGAGGGCACCGTGCTGCGGCCCACCCCCGGAGGCCGACGCGGCCCATCCCAACACATCTGCAGATATCTACAGACGTATGCAAGAACGGCATACTCCCACATAGATCTGTAGATTGGAGGGTGCCTATGGACCCCGTGCTAAACCCCTACGTCCCCGGAGCGGCCCGCCGCCCCGCCGCAGTGGTGTGGGACGACGCGGCCCTCTCGCACGTCGTGGACCGTTCCGGACGCTACCCGTACTTCATCCAGCAGTTCGGGCAGGAGGCGTGGAACGCCGCAACCGGGAAGCACATCGACGTGCAAGCGGCCGAGCTTGGCGTCGTCTCAGGGCTCGGCCAGCTCGACAATGGGTTCTTCCGTGTCCGCTGGGACCGCACGACCCAGGCCGAGAAGCGTTACCTGCGGGCCATGTGCCCCGAGGGCGAGGACGGCATCGGCAGCGGCGAGGTCGCCAGCCGGCTGCACAAGACCAGCCAGAGCAGAGTCCGCAACTCCCTCATACGCAAAGGCATCGTGTACGCGCCTGACCACGGCGTCGTCGCCTTCACCGTCCCGGGCATGGCCGGATTCATCTCCCGGCAGCACGGCGAGTAGGAGCCCTGCCCCACACGGGCGACCGCGCGCTGACGAGGCTTCACGAGCTGCAAGGTGAACGCCCGCCCCCACATGGATATCCGCTCCTACCGTCCGCGACGTCAGGCGGGTGATACTCGCCCCCATGCCCACCCCGACGACGCCCGGCCTGCCCGACGGCCCCCTGATCGTCCAGTCAGACCGCACCGTGCTGCTGGAGGCCGCCCACCCGCAGGCTGACGCCGCCCGCCGCGCGCTGGCCCCCTTCGCGGAGCTGGAGCGGGCCCCCGAGCACGTGCACACCTACCGCATCACGCCCCTGGCCCTGTGGAACGCGCGCGCCGCCGGGCTGGACGCCGAGACCGTGGTGCACACCCTCATCACCTACTCGCGCTTCCCCGTGCCCCACTCCCTGCTCACCGAGGTCGCCGAGACCATGGGCCGCTACGGGCGGCTCCAGCTGGTCTCCGACCCCGCCCACGGCCTGGTGCTGCACGCCCACGACCAGGCGGTGCTGGAGGAGGTCCTGCGCTCGCGGCGCACCGCCGGGCTGCTGGGCCGCAGGCTGGGAGAGTCCGACGTGCTCGTGCACCCCTCCGAGCGTGGCCACCTCAAGCAGGTGCTCATCAAGCTGGGGTGGCCCGCTGAGGACCTGGCGGGCTACGTGGACGGCGAGGCCCACCCCATCTCCCTGCACGAGGACCCCGCTGGCGCCGCCGCCGGGCAGGCCGGGGCCTTCACGCTGCGCCCCTACCAGCGGGAGGCCGTGGAGGCCTTCTGGGCCGGGGGCAGCGGCGTCGTCGTGCTGCCCTGCGGGGCGGGCAAGACCCTGGTGGGGGCGGCCACCATGGCCCGCAGCTCCACCACCACCCTGGTGCTGGTGACCAACGCCGTCTCCGCCCGCCAGTGGAAGGACGAGCTGCTGCGCTTCACCACCCTGAGCGCGGAGGAGATCGGCGAGTACTCGGGCTCGCGCAAGGAGGTCCGGCCCGTCACCATCGCCACCTACCAGGTGCTCACCACCCGCCGTAAAGGCGTCCACCCCCACCTGGAGCTGCTGGACGCCCACGACTGGGGGCTGATCGTCTACGACGAGGTGCACCTGCTGCCCGCCCCGGTCTTCCGCATGACGGCGGAGCTGCAGGCCCGGCGCAGGCTGGGGCTGACCGCCACCCTGGTGCGGGAGGACGGCCGGGAGGAGGAGGTGTTCAGCCTGATCGGCCCCAAACGCTACGACGCCCCCTGGAAGGAGCTGGAGAACCAGGGCTGGATCGCCCCCGCCAGGTGCACCGAGGTACGCCTGACCCTCAGCGCCGCCGAACGGATGGCCTACGCGACCGCGGAGGCGGAGGACCGCTACCGGCTGGCCGCCACCAGCCCCGCCAAGAACCAGGTGGTGCGCCAGCTGCTGGCCCGCCACCCCGGGGAGCCCGCCCTGGTGATCGGCCAGTACGTGGACCAGCTGGCAGAGCTCGCTGAGCAGCTGGGGGCGCCGGTTATCACCGGGGCGACGACGGTGCGTGAGCGGCAGCGCCTCTACGACGCCTTCCGGGCCGGGGAGGTGGGCACCCTGGTGGTGTCCAAGGTGGCGAACTTCTCCATCGACCTGCCCGGGGCCACGGTGGCGGTGCAGGTCTCGGGGAGCTTCGGCTCACGCCAGGAGGAGGCCCAGCGGCTCGGGCGGATCGTGCGCCCCAAGGAGGACGGCCGCCAGGCGCACTTCTACACGGTGGTGGCGCGCGACACCGTGGACCAGGACCTTGCCGCGCACCGGCAGCGCTTCCTGGCCGAGCAGGGCTACTCCTACCAGGTTATCGACGCCGACTCCCTGTGAGGTCTGCCTGCCCCCGCCCCTCCCTCACCAGCGCCCCAGGTGGCAGCCTCGGCGCTGGCCTGCACGGCAGGCGGGGGCAGAGGGCGGGGCACCGGGACACGGGAGTGGCACAGCCTGCGCGGCAGCAGCCCCCAGCGACCCGCCGTGCGCGCCGCTGGGGGCGAAACAGACACTCGCCACCTTGCCCACCCCGCCCTCCCAGGAGACGATGGTCACGATGACGAAGAACCAGCCTCCGCGCACCGCCGTCCCCCGTAAAACGGCCCTGGGACTGGCCTGTGCCACGCTCGCCACCGCCCCGCTCCTGGTCGCGCCGCCGGCTGCCGCGGCCGCGGCTCCTGCCGGCGCCGCCGTCGCGGTGCAGGGCACCGTGCTGGCTGCCGACAGGACCACCTCCACGACGGTCAAGGGCCACGTCACCGACGACGCAGGCATCCTGGACCGGGAGGAGGCCGCGGAGGTCGTGGCCCAGGTCCGCAAGGACGGTGCCGCCCTGTGGGTGGTCACCATGCGGGACAGCAGCACGACGGCAGACAAGTGGGCGGCACGGGCCTGGGAGGACTCGGGCTTCGGCACCCAGGACCTGCTGCTGGTCATCAACGTGCCCGACAGCGGCGTCAACACCTTCTCCTTTGACGGCTCCAGGAACAACTCGGTGTGGTCCGCCTCCAAGCGGCAGCAGGCGGCCGCCGCCATCCAGGAGAAGCTGAGCCAGGGTGAGTACGACGACGCCGTGGCCGCCGTCGCCAAGGCAGGCCGGTCCGCGGGCGGCTCCTCCGACCGCTCCGCGGACGACTCCTCAGACGAGTCCGCGATTGACGGCGGCGCCCTGGTCGGGGCCGCTGCGGCGCTGGGGGGCGGGGCCGCGGCCGTGGGCGGGGTCATGGCCTACCGGCGCGCCCGCAAGCGCAAGCAGGCCGCAGGGCCGGGCGTCCCGGCTGACGGTAGCCAGGTCTCCACGGAGCAGCTTCAGAAGCAGGCCGGGGCGGCGCTGGTCGCTACGGACAACGCCGTGCGCGCCGCGGCGGAGGAGCTGGCCTACGCCCAGGCGCAGTTCGGGCTCTCCGCCACGGACTCCTTCAGCCAGGCCCTGGAGCGGGCCCAGGAGCACGTGACCGCCTCCTTCGAGCTGCGCAAGCGCCTGGACGACGACGTCCCCGAGACCGAGCAGCAGCAGCGCGCCATGCTCGGTGAGATCATCCGCCGCTGCGAGTCCGCCCACCAGGAGCTCAAGGCGCAGGAGGGGGAGTTCTCCCGCAGGCGCGGGATCGAGGCCAACCTGCCCACCGCTCTGGCGGAGACGCGCCAGCGGGCGGAGGAGACGGCGGGGGCTATCGAGCAGTCCCGCAGCGTCCTGGTCACCTTGCAGGCCATCTACCCGACCAGCTCCCTGGCCTCCGTGGCCTCCGCCCCCGAGCAGGCGGAGCGGCTGCTGGCCGCCGCCCGCACGGCCCTGGCACAGGCCCAGACCTCGGTGGAGTCCGGGCAGCAGGCCGCGGCGGTGGAGCAGGTGCGGATCGCCCAGGCCTCGATCGGGCAGGCGGGCACCCTGGCCGCGCAGGTGACCTCCACCCGCGAGCGGCTAGAGGGGGCCGCCCAGGCGCTGGTGCAGGCCATCAGCTCGATCTCCGCCGACCTCACGGACGCCAAGCGACTGGAGCAGCGGGTTCCTGCCGCCGTCCTGGAGCCCCTGGTCAAGGACGCGGAGCAGGCGGTGGCCGCAGGCAGGCAGGCCAGTGGGAGCGACAGCAACAGTGACCCCCTGGCGGCGCTGGACCGGCTGGCCAAGGCGGAGTCGGCTCTGGACCAGGCCCTGGCCTCCGCCCGGGAGGCTGAGGAGAACGACCGGCGCGCCGCCACCCAGCTGGCGGGCCGTCTGAGTCGGCTGAGCAGCCAGGTGGAGGCGGTTACCACCTACATCACTACCAACCGGGGGGCGGTCGGGCCGCAGGCACGTACCGCCTTGTCCGAGGCCTCCCGGCACCTGGCCACGGCCACGGCCCAGCAGCGCAGCGAGCCGAGCGCCGCCCTGGCGGAGGTCGCCGCCGCTGAGCCGCTGGTGGCGCAGGCCCAGAGCCTGGCTGAGGCGGACGTGCGCCACAGCTCCTACCAGCAGGGCCCGTGGGGCTCAGGCGGTCACGGGCCCTTCGGGGGCAACGGCGGGCGCGGCGGCGGGATCGACCTGGGTTCCCTGGTCCTGGGAGGGATCCTGCTGGGGGGTGGGCGCGGCGGCTACGGCGGCTGGGGCTCCTCCGGCGACCGTGACTGGGACTTCGACCTGGGAGACATCCTGGGCGGAGGCGGCGACGGCGGCGGCTTCGGTGGTGGTTTCGGCGGACGATTCTGACTTCGGTCCCGGCGGCCTGGCAGGCTGGGGCGGCACCTCCCCTCTTGCCTTAGCTGTTTCTACGCACTAAGCGATTCGGTGGCCTGTTTTGCCACGGCGTCACCAGCAACTCTGACAACATCACGCAAGTACGAGCCCAACCTCAACCAAGCACTTGGTCGGCTGGAGGCACCCGCCTCCGGGCCCGCCCGAGCGAACCACAGAAGGGAATCCCCAAAAATGGCCGAGAAGCAGTCGATCCTGGGTCGCATCGCCCAGCTCACGCGCGCCAACATCAACGCTCTCCTCGACCGCGCCGAGGACCCCGAGAAGATGCTGGACCAGCTGGTGCGCGACTACACCTCCTCCATCGCGGAGGCCAAGGACGCCGTCGCCCAGACCATCGGCAACCTGCGCCTGGCCGAGAAGGACCACGACGCCGACGTCGCCGAGGCCCGGGACTGGGGCAACAAGGCCCTGGCCGCCTCCAAGAAGGCTGACCAGCTGCGTGCCGCCGGTGACACCGCAGGCGCCGACAAGTGGGACTCCCTGGCCAAGATCGCCATCACCAAGCAGATCAGCGCCGAGAACGAGGCCAAGGCCGCTGAGCCGATGATCGCCTCCCAGCGCCAGGTGGTGGAGCAGCTCAAGACCGGGCTGAACCAGATGGAGTCGCGCCTGATCGAGCTCAAGAGCAAGCGTGACCAGCTGGTGGCCCGCCAGAAGAGCGCCCAGGCACAGGTCAAGGTCCAGGGCGCCATCCGCTCCATCAACGTCCTTGACCCCACCAGTGAGCTGGCCCGCTACGAGGACCAGGTCCGCCGGGTCGAGGCGCAGGCCGCCGGGCAGATGGAGATCGCCGGGGCCTCCCTGGAGCAGCAGTTCGCGGAGCTGGAGTCCTCCGGTGACGCCCTGGAGGCGGAGGCCCGCCTGGCCGCGCTGAAGGCTGGCAAGCCGCCGGTGCAGATCACCGACGGCGGGGCCAGCCCGAGCAGCGACGGTCCCTCCTACTACTGAGGGCCACTGGCCCGCTGAGGGCGCTGCCGGGCGGTGCGCGCCGCCTGGCCCAGGGCTGCCCCGTGGAAAGCTCCACGGGGCAGCCCTGTTTCGTCGTCCAGATAACTGCCTGAGGAGATGCCGGGTGTCTACCTGACCGCCTGGCTTGCTGACCAGGTACGGAGCAGCTGCACACCTGGCTGACCAGTTGTCCGGCTGCCTGACTTCCTGGGTGCCCGGCTGCCTGCCGGGGGCCTGACCAGGTACCGGACCAGCCACCTGCCAGCCGCCCGGCCTCCTACTTGTCCACAGACTAAGGACGCCCTTACCGGTCTGGTGGTGCGTATGTCCCGGTCTCGCGAGACCGGGACATACGCACCACCAGACCGGGACGTTTGTACCGCGAGACCGGTGAGGTACCGCATGGCTGCCCGCACGCCGTCCGGCAAGCAGCACCACTACCGATACCATTGGCCCATGAGCACCCCGAGCTACCTCCTGGTCGATGGCGAGAACATCGACGCCACCTTGGGCATGAGCGTCCTGGGACGCCGCCCCGAGCCCGATGAGCGTCCCCGCTGGGACCGGGTGCTCGACTTCTGTGACCGCGCCTGGGTGGACGAGTCCGAGGACACCAACGCCCTGTTCTTCCTCAACGCCACCAGCGGCCACATGCCCATGGGCTTTGTGCAGGCGCTTATGGCCATGGACTACCGTCCCGTGCCGCTGCAGGGCTCCGGCAGCCCGGAGGAGAAGGTCGTCGACATCGGTATCCAGCGCACCCTGGAGGCCATCGCTGACCGTGGCACCCAGGCCAACGTGCTGCTCGGCTCCCACGACGGCGACTACGTGCCGCAGGTGGAGCGGCTGCTGGACTCCGGCTGCAGCGTAGGAGTGCTGTGCTTCCGCGAGTTCCTCTCCAGCCAGCTGGCGGCCCTGGAGGACCGGGGCCTGCGGGTCCACGACCTGGAGTCCGACGTGGACGCCTTCACCATCGCCCTGCCCCGGGTCCGTATCATCCCGCTGAGCGACTTCGACCCGACCAAGTTCATCTGAGGGCCCCGGCGCGCCCGCGCGCACCGCCGCCAGCGGAGCCGTTGCGCCGCCGTCGCCCTGCCCCCACACCCACCATACGTTCAGCAAACGTTCAGCCAGCGGCGGCAGGGTGACGCTCATGGATCAGACCCGGACCGAGGCCCACCTCCTCGTCGTCGACGACGAGCCCAACATCCGCGACCTGCTCGCCTCCTCCTTGCGCTTCGCAGGCTTCGAGGTGAGCACCGCCGCAGACGGGAACGGTGCGCTGCACGGCGTCGAGAAGAACCAGCCGGACCTGGTGGTGCTGGACGTGATGCTCCCGGACATGGACGGCTTCACCGTCGCCCGCCGTCTGCGTGAGCGCGACGTCACCACCCCGATCCTCTTCCTGACCGCCCGCGACGACATGGCCGACAAGGTCCAGGGCCTGACCGTCGGCGGCGACGACTACGTCACCAAGCCCTTCGGCCTGGAGGAGGTGGTGGCCCGCATCCGTGCGATCCTGCGCCGCACCCACGCGTCCGAGTCGGAGGATGACGGCACCCTGCGGGTGGCGGACCTGGTCCTGGACGAGGACGCCCACGAGGTGCACCGTGCGGGGGTGGAGGTGGACCTGTCCCCCACCGAGTTCAAGCTCCTGCGCTACCTGATGCTCAACGCCGGGCGGGTGGTCTCCAAGTCCCAGATCCTGGACCACGTCTGGGAGTACGACTGGAACGGGGACGCCGCCATCGTGGAGTCCTACATCTCCTACCTGCGCCGCAAGGTGGACCAGATCGACGACGCCGAAGGCAAGGCCGTGGTACCGCTGATCCAGACCCGCCGCGGGGTGGGGTACATGCTGCGCGAGCCCAAGGCGGACTGAAGGTGCAGGTGGCAGCGCGGCGCAGCCAGCCCGCTGCGTCCCGCAGGCACAAGGCAGAGCCGCGGCGCACGCAACCTGGCCCTGAGGCGCGCAAGGGGCGCCCCCGGGACGTCCTGAGCCACCGGTGGCACGCGCTGCCCCTGGCGGCCCGACTGGTCACCATCACCACCTTGCTCATCACCGTGGGCCTGGTGGCGGTCTCCACCGCCTCCACCTACCTGCTCAGGACCCACCTGCTGAGCCAGGTGGACGAGCAGCTGCAGTCCACCGCCCAGGCCATCGGCTCCCAGGCCCTGGCCCAGATGCGTGACGGCTCTGCCACCTCCATGCCCTCCACCTACTACCTGCAGGTCCAGTACCTGAGCGGGGAGCAGGACGCGCTCGTCTCGGCGGGCACCGCCAGCACCTACGGCACCCCCGTGGTGGGCGAGCTGCGGCTGGAGGACGTGAAGCTGGCTGAGGACAACCTGATCCTGCGCACCGTGGGATCCGACATCCCCGGGCGGCAGTGGCGGGTCATCATCCTGGGGGTCACCGACGGCGTCTCCGGCAGCCAGGAGACCCCCCGCTACCTGGGGGTGGTGGCGATCGGCCTGCCCCTGGCGGACATTGACGAGACGGTGGAGCGCACCCGCCTGGTGGTGGCCTTCACCTCCCTGTGCGTGGTCCTCCTGGGCGGCCTGGCGGCCATGTTCCTGGTGCGGCGCGCCCTGCGGCCCCTGCGGGAGATCGAGTCGGTGGCCGGGCGGATCGCCGACGGCGACCTGTCCGCCCGCGTGCCGACCTCGGAGCCGCCGTCCACGGAGGTCGGCTCTGTGCAGTCCTCCTTGAACAAGATGCTGGCCCGCAACGAGCACGCCTTTGACGTGCAGACCATCGCGCAGGAGCGCATGACCCGCTTCGTGTCGGACGCCTCCCACGAGCTGCGCACCCCCCTGTCCGCCATCCGCGGCTACGGGGAGCTCTACCGCATGGGCGGGGTCCCGGCGGAGCGCACGCAGGAGGTCATGGGGCGGATCGAGTCCGAGGCCAGCCGTATGGGGCGGCTGGTTGACGACCTGCTGCAGCTGGCGCGCATGGACCAGGGGCGGCCCATGGACATGGCGCCTGTGGACCTGCGTGAGGTCGCGGCGGCCGCCCTGACCGACATGAGCGTGCTCGCCCCGGACCGGGAATGCGAGCTGATCGGCCTGGACGGTCCGGAGACCCAGCCGCTGGTGGTCGTCGGGGACCGGGACCGCCTCTCCCAGGTGCTCACCAACCTGCTAGGCAATATCGTGCGCTACACGCCGGAGAACAGCCCGGTGGAGATCGCCCTGGGGGCGCGTCCCCTACGGGCCGACGACGTCGACGGGGGCGTGCAGGGCGTGGAGGCCGCCTCCCTGCTGGCCGACCCCCGTCCCCGGGCGGTGGTGGAGGTGCGCGACCACGGCCCCGGCGTCACCGAGACCGACGCCAAGCGGGTCTTTGAGCGCTTCTACCGGGCCGACACCTCCCGCAACCGGGAGACCGGCGGCTCAGGCCTGGGCCTGGCTATCGTGGCCACGATCGTGGGCGCCCACGGCGGCACTGTGCGAATGCTCACCACTCCGGGCGGCGGGGCCACGGTCCGCATGACCTTCCCTCTTCCCTAAGGACTTTTCGCTGTAATCACAATGTCCTACTAGCCAACAGGCAACCTAGGGGCTGTTAGCTCCACCACAGGCTGGTGGAGACGCGCCGACGCTCCTCCTGCAGGAGGAATCGCCCCACCCACCCAGGAGGCATACGATGAGCCGGTACCTATGTCAGTTTCGGAGGCTTTTCTATGGGCGTGATTGACGCGCCGCAATGGCTTCTCCCGGCTTTCACCCGCTCGGTCTACGCCCTGGGCGCCACTGCTGACCAGCAGCAGGTCCAGGAGTCCTGCGAGGCCCTGCTGAGGCGCTGGTCCACACCGGACCGTCGCTTCCACAACGTGCGCCACGTGATCGACATGCTCGCGCGGGTGGACGAGCTGGCAGACGAGTCCCACAACCCGGACATGATCCGGGTGGCCACCTGGTACCACGGCTGCGTATTCTCCCTGGCGCTGCGCGACACCTACCGGCGCAACGGCGGGGAGGACGAGGTGGCCTCTGCCGCCGAGGCAGCCCGGGACCTGCCCACCCTGGGGGTGCCCGCTCCCACCGTGGACCGGATCTGCAACCTGATCCTGTCCCTGAAGCGTCACAACCTGGTGGACGACATCGACGCCATGGTGCTCAACGACGCCGACCTGGGGACGCTGGCCGTCAACCCCCAGCTCTACCGCTCCTACCGTGACCTGGTGCGCGCGGAGTACGAGCACATCCCGGACCTGGACTACTACCAGGCCCGCCGGGAGATCGTGACCAAGCTGCTCAGCCGGGACAAGCTCTTCGCCTCCCCGCTGGGGGCCCGCTGGGAGCTGCCCGCCCGGGAGAACCTGCAGTCTGAGCTGCGGCAGATCGGCACCCGGCTGGCGGAGCTGGAGGCGACCGCACCCACCGCCCCGGCTGCCGGGAGCAGCAGCACCCGGCCTGCCGTCTCAGCCGCCTCGGCTGACGAGGGCGAGCACACCTCACCCCAGGAGCCCTCCTTCAGCGCCCCACCGGTGCTGCCGGAGCGGGGCCGCGACGTTGTCTCCCCGGTGGGGGCTGTCACCCCCAGGTCGGCTGCCAGCGCCGAGCCGGTAGTGAGTCCTGCGACTGCCATGAGCCCCGCCTCCGCCCTGAGCCCGGGGCGGGTAGCCAGCCCCGCGGAGGCCGGTGGACAGCGCCGGGCTGAGGCACAGCGCGACGACCTGCCACGGGTGGAGGAGCCGGAGCGGGACGAGCCGCGCCCGGAGCGCCCCCGGCACTCTGGCAGCAACGTGCACACGACGTCGATGGAGTCCTGTGCCGAGGACCTGGAGGAGCTGCTGGCCAAACCGGTCAACCCGGCCTCTCCGCGTACCCGCCAGGAGCTGGCGGAGGCACACCGGGCCAAGGTCTGCCAGCTGGTGCAGGCCAAGAGCGAGGCGGCTAAGGCCTTGCGGGAGACCCGCACCGCCGCCCTGTCTGCCAGCTCGGCGGACCTGGACCAGGACGAGGACGCCGAGGAGTCCTGAGCTCCGGGCCCTGGTGCTGGTGCTGGTGCTGGTGAGACCCTGTGCTGCCCAAGGACCTCCCCTGTGCCTGCTCAAGGCGCAGGGGCCCTGGCGGAGCCTTTGGCGTCGCCGGGTCCTGCCCTGACGCCCTGGCCCAAGGCTCCCTGCCGACCTCCAGCGCTCCACAGGGGCTCTGGCGCAGCGGTAGTCCACAGCGAGCCGCCTGGTGTCTGCTGCAGGGCCGGGCCCGCCCTTAGCGTGGAACCTGAGGCCACCACCGGGGTGGCACAGAGAAAGGCCCACCATGAGCACCTACACCGTCGACACCGCTGCCGTAGCCGCCACTGCCGCACGTACCCGCACCCGCATCTCCACCATCCAGGCGGAGGTTGACGCCATGAACACTGACCTGGCTACCCTCCAGTCCTCCTGGACCGGGTCGGCCTCAGCCTCCATGGGGGACTGTGGGGCGCAGTGGCACGTCACCCAGCTCCAGGTGCAGTCCAGCCTGGACTACATCGGCTCCGCCCTGGACCAGGCCGCTGTCTCCTACGACGACGCCGAGACCGCCAACCGCAACCGCTTCATTCCCGCCTGAGGTGCCGCTCCCCGAACGGGTTGGCCTGCGCTCTCCAGGCACCCGGCTGGCCGCCCGGTAAAGCCGGTTGACCTGCCTGGCTGTCGGCTCTGCCCGGCTGCCCGCCCTGCCAGGTCTGTCCGTCTCGCTGCACCGGCCGACAGCAGCACGACGGCGGGCCGCCCACCTGCCCGCGCAGGGGACGGCCCGCCGTCGTCGAGAAGCACTCTCGAGGGAGAACAATAATGTCCAGCAATTCCTCTTATGCCAGGCCCCCACCGGCCGCCATGCCACTATGGTCTCATGAACACCCCGTCACCCGCCGACGTATTCTTCAGCCTGTTAAGGTGGATAGGGATACCGACATTGGTACTCCTTCCGCTCCAGCTTGCATTCTCCCTAATGGATTGGCTTAATTTCATTAAGAAGACCAGGGAGCGCATCGGCAATGCGGCAGACCAGACGCTCCGGCACTGGAAGCACCTCAGGCAGGCACCACCGTTCAGGCTCATCGCGCACGTTCTCGCCCAGGGAGCCCTGCTCGCCTGCACGTACTCCGCCTTCAGGCTTGCCCACGGCATGTCCATCGACAACATACAAGGTCGCTCGATCGCTGACGGGCGCTCCTTCACCTGGCACGAGCTGTGGACAAACTGCACCACCTACGACGGCGCGGCCCCGCTTGCCATAAAGGCTCTCCAGTTCACGGCAGGGTGCCTCATCGTAATTAACAGCGCCTACGCCTTGGACCTGACGGCGCTGAAGAGCGTGTCCCGGAAGGTCTGCGCTGTTCTCTTGGCTCTCGCGCTAGGCGGGGGCGCGATAATTTTCCTGGTAGGGCTGATGGTCCTGTGCCTGGCAACGGTAATGCACCACCCGGACTACAACGTCGAGATGGTCTCGCTCTACGCCTTGTGGGTGCTTTTCCTCTGGGGAGGCGCAGGCGCACTACGGCTGTTGCTCAGTACCTGCGAGGCTGTCTACAGGCGTCCCCCGCAGGCGCCAGGTAATTCGGGGTCGCAGCTCCGTCTCGGCCACCTGTAGCGAGGCAAAAAGCTCAGGCAGCTGAGCCCCTAACGGAGACGACGGCGGGCCGCCCACCTGCCTGCGCAGGGGACGGCCCGCCGTCGTCGGTTACGGCTCCGGCTCAGCCTAGCGGCTGGAACCTACCGGCAGCCTGTGCTGAGCGCCTGGCTCAGTACATGCCGCCCATGTCCTCGCCGTGGCCACCGGCGGCCGGGGCCGGGGGCTCCGGCTTGTCGGCGACGACGGCCTCGGTGGTCAGGAACAGGCCCGCGATGGAGGCGGCGTTCTGCAGGGCGGAGCGGGTGACCTTGACCGGGTCGGCGATGCCGCTGGCCAGCAGGTTCACGTACTCGCCGGTGGCGGCGTTCAGGCCCTCACCGACGGGCAGGTTGCGCACGCGGTCCACCACGACGCCGCCCTCGTAGCCCGCGTTGACAGCGATCTGCTTGAGCGGGGCCTCCAGGGCTACCTTGACGATGTTGGCGCCCGTGGCCTCGTCGTCGGAGAGCTCCAGGGAGGCCAGGGCCTCAGCAGCCTGGATCAGGGCCACGCCACCACCGGCGATGATGCCCTCCTCCACGGCGGCCTTAGCGTTGCGGACGGCGTCCTCAATGCGGTGCTTGCGCTCCTTGAGCTCGACCTCGGTGGCGGCACCGGACTTGAGGACCGCGACCCCGCCGGCCAGCTTGGCCAGGCGCTCGGAGAGCTTCTCACGGTCGTACTCAGAGTCGGACTTCTCGATCTCGGCGCGGATCTGGGAGACGCGGGCGTCGATCGCCTCCTTGTCCCCAGCACCCTCGACGATGGTGGTGTCGTCCTTGGTGACGACCACCTTGCGGGCCTTGCCCAGGTCCTCCAGGGTGGCGGTCTCCAGCTTGAGGCCGACGGTCTCGGAGATCACGGTGCCACCGGTCAGGATCGCCATGTCCTGCAGCATGGCCTTGCGGCGGTCACCGAAGCCGGGGGCCTTGACGGCCACGGACTTGAAGGTGCCGCGCAGGCGGTTGACCACCAGGGTGGCCAGGGCCTCGGCCTCGACGTCCTCGGCGATGATCGCCAGCGGCTTGCCGGTCTGCATGACCTTCTCCAGCAGCGGCAGCAGGTCCTTGACGTTGGAGATCTTGGACTCGACCAGCAGGACGTAGGTGTCCTCCAGGACCGCCTCCTGGCGGTCGGCGTCGGTCACGAAGTAGGGGGAGATGAAGCCCTTGTCGAAGCGCATGCCCTCGGTGACCTCCAGCTCCAGGCCGAAGGTGTTGGACTCCTCGACGGTCACGACGCCCTCGTGCCCGACCTTCTCCAGGGCCTCAGCGATCAGCTTGCCGATCTGCTCGTCAGCGGCGGAGATGGAAGCGGTGGCGGCGATCTCCTCGGGGGTCTCGACCTCCTTGGCGTCGGCCAGCAGGCGCTTGACGACGGCCTCCACGGCCTTGTCGATGCCGCGGCGCAGGGCGATGGGGTTCGCACCAGCGGCCACGTTGCGCAGGCCCTCACGCACGAGCGCCTGGGCGAGCACGGTGGCGGTGGTGGTGCCGTCGCCGGCGACGTCGTCAGTCTTCTTGGCGACCTCCTTGACGAGCTCGGCGCCGATCTTCTCGTAGGGGTCCTCGAGCTCGATCTCCTTGGCGATGGTCACACCGTCGTTGGTGATGGTGGGGGCGCCCCACTTCTTGTCCAGGACGACGTTGCGGCCCTTGGGGCCAAGGGTGACCTTGACGGTGTCGGCCAGGGTGTTCAGACCCCGCTCCATACCGCGGCGGGCCTCCTCGTTGAAGGCGATGATCTTGGGCATTGGTTTCCTCCACTGAGGGTGGGGCCGGGCGGTGCCCGCGACGGACGAGACAGCCCCAGCCGTTCACGTCACGGCTGGCGCCGCCCCTCACCTTCCGGCTGGGTTGGCTCACCCCGGGCTGTCACTCGACGGCCCTGAGTGCTAACCGCAATGCTGGCACTCTCGGGTCGAGAGTGCAAGACGCCCGCCACCCCGGCCCCGCCTGTACGCCGACGGCGTGCAAGGCCCGCCCCCCCCGGTGCGCAGGCTGCCCCGCCCGGCGCCTAGCTGTCCACAGGTACCGGTCTCGTGAGCCCGTTGTCCCGGTCTCGCGGTCCATATGTCCCGGTCTCGCGAGAGAGGCGGTGGCGGGAGAGGAGGCCGTGGCGGGGGGCCAGCAGCCAGGCCAGGGCGAAGCAGGTGGTCAGTACCAGCACGATCGTCGCCCCCGTGGGCACGTCCACGGACCAGGACAGGTACAGGCCCACCACCCCGGCGCCGCTGCCGATAGCCGGGGCCAGCAGCATCATGGTGGCCAGCCGGTCGGTGAGCAGCCGCGCGGTGGCCGCCGGGGTCACCAGCAGCGCCAGCACCAGCACGTTGCCGATGGTCTGCACGGAGATCACCACCGCCAGCGACACCGCCACGTACAGCAGCACGTCCAGGGCCAGCACCGGCAGGCCCGCGGCCCGCGCCGTCTCCCGGTCCAGGCTCACCGCCACCAGCGGCCGGTTGAACAGGGCCAGCGCCACCACCACCAGCACGCCCCCGCCCAGGGCCACCGGGATGTCCGAGGCCGGCACCCCCGTGATGGACCCGAACAGGAAGTCCTGCAGGCTGCCCGCGTATCCCGGAGCCCGGGCGATCACCACCACCCCCAGCGCGAAGGCCCCCACAAAGAGCACCCCGATCACCGAGTCCTCCTTGAGCCGCCGGTTCTGGCTGAGCAGGGCCACCAGCACCGCCGTCGCCACGCCCGCCACGGCGCCCCCCAGCACCAGGGAGCCCGAGAGCAGGAAGGCCACCGCCAGGCCGGGGAACACCGAGTGGGCCACGGCGTCGCCGATAAAGGCCATGCCCCGCAGCACCACGTGCACCCCCACCACGCCGCACACGACGGCGCAGACCACCGCCATGAGCAGCGCCCGCGGTAGGAAGGCCAGCACCGGGTTGAACAGGTCGTTTATGAAGTCGAGGGGGGTCAGCACGCGGACACTCCTAGGGCGGCCAGCAGGGGGTTGTCGGGGCGCACGGAGAAGGTGCGGATCCAGGTCTGGGCGTCGGAGAGCTCCGCGGGCGTGCCGTCCGCCACCACCGTGCGGTTGACCAGGCACAGGCGGTCGCACTGGGCGCGGGCCCCGATCAGGTCGTGGGTGGTCATGAGCACGGCGCAGCCCTCACCCGCCAGCTCCTTGAACAGGTCCATCAGCAGCTCCTGGGTGGGCATGTCCAGGCCGGTGAAGGGCTCGTCCAGCAGCAGGACAGCAGGCTCCAGGGCCAGGGCCCGGGCCACCAGCACGCGCTGGCGCTGCCCCCCGGAGAGCTCGCCCACGGGCCGCTCCGCCAGGGCGTCCATGCCGGTGCGCAGCAGGGCCCGCTCCACCGCCACGTGGTGCTCCTTGCGGGGACGGCGCAGCAGGCCCAGGCGCACGGTCACGGCCCCCAGCACGGCGTCGCGCACGCTGATGGGAAAGTCCCAGGCGAACTCGTGGCGCTGGGGCACGTAGCCGATCTCCCCCTCCACACGGACCTGCCCGGCCCGCCTGGGGGTCAGGCCCAGCACCGCCCGCAGCAGGGTGGTCTTGCCCGCGCCGTTTGGTCCGATCAGTCCCACCAGCTCGCCGGGGCGCACGCCCAGGTCCACGTCGTGCAGGACCTGCCGGCCGCCGAGGTCCACCGCCAGGCCGCTGACCTCCAGCACCGGCTGGCTCATGCCTGGCCGTCCTGGTCCGCGGCCTCGCTGGCGGGCTCACTGCTGGCCTTGCTGGTGGTCTCGCGCGGCGCGTCCTGCGGACCGACGGCGGCGCGGCCAGCGGCACGCACCTCAGCGATCGCGGCGGCGCGCTCAGCGGCGGCCTTACGGCGCAGCCGTGCCGCCACCACGCCGCCTCCCAGCAGCAGCGCCAGGGCAAGGGCGCCCAGCAGGTACCAGCGGGTCGGGCTGTCGGCGGCGGAGCCGGTCGCGGGGGACTCTGCGGCCCCACCGGTGGTGGCCGGGGCGCCGGTGGCCTGGCCGGGGGCCTGCGCGGCGGCACCGTCCTCAGGGACGGGGGCCTGCAGGGCCTCCTCGGTGGAGGTCTGGCTGCCCACGGCGAAGCGCAGGGTGGAGCTGGCGGAGAGGGTCTGCCCGTCCACGGTCTGCGCGGAGAAGGTCAGGCGGGCCAGGTAGACCCCGGGCTCGGTGAAGACCCAGTTGGCGTGCACGTGCGTGTTCACGTCCACCCACACGTCCTGGGCCTGCGGCTTCTGCCCGTCCACCAGCAGCAGAGGCTCCCCGAAGGTGCCGTTCTGCAGGAACATCCAGGACCTGCCGGGGCCGGTTACCGGGCCGATGCTCATGGTCGCCCCCCGGTCCACCAGGCCGGTGACGCTGGGGTCCTGGGTGTTCCAGCCCAGCCACACGACCTCGGGGTTCTGGGTCTGGGGCACCACGTACCAGCGCTCACCGGCCTGGCCGCCCATGAAGGAGTAGGCGGGTTCGGTGGGGGCGTCCAGCAGGGCGGCGTCACTGACCTGGATGACGGTGCTGGCGGGGTCGCGCCACACCGGCTGGTCCCCGGAGTCGTCGCGCAGCTGCACGGACCACTGGCCGTCTACCACGCGCGGCCCCACGTCCACGTGCCCTGAGCCGACCACGGCGGGCTCCTGGGAGACGGTCTCGTCGGCGCTGACGGTCTGCTGGAGGGCCGGGTCGGTGGCGTTGTCCCCGGGGGCCGCCACCGCCCCCGGGATCGGCAGAGGCAGCAGCAGGGCGGCCAGCAGGGCCGCTCCCAGCAGGGCGGCGGGGCGACGGCGTCGGCGGTCCGGGCCGGGGCGGGTGGTCAGTTGGGGGCGGTGGAGTCGCATTCGGGTTCCGATCTGCTGGGAGGTGGGGAGCGCCTGCATCTCTGGGAGGGCAGGTGCAGGGTCTGTCTGGGGCGGACGCCTGGCGGCCGCCCGGGACGGCCCCTAGGGCCGGTGGCCTGGGCCTAGGGCTAGCGCGGTGGGCCCGGGTCGGCGCTCAGCCTAGGTGCCCAGGTACTGACTGGCCGGGCCGGTGACCAGCGCCGGGGCCGGGCCCGCCAGCTGCGGGCGCACACCAGCTGCTGGGGGCGCCGTAGCCGGGCTGCCCGGGCGGGGCGTTTCACGGGCTCGCGGCGGCACCTCCGAGGCACTGGGCCAGGGAGCGCGCGTTGAAACGCATCATCTCCACGTAGGTGGGGGCGCCGGAGTCCAGGGTGTCGCCGTACAGGGGGCAGACCTGCACCCCCGCGTCCTGCGCGGTGGTGCGCAGCGTGGAGCGGGTGCGGGCCAGGTTGGGCTCCAGGAACACCGCCGGGATCTGCAGGTCCTTTAGGGTGGCGGACAGGCGGATGCGGTCGGACACGGAGGGCTCGACGCTGGGGTTGGGGGCCACGAAGCCGGAGACCTCCAGCCCGTAGGCGGCCGCCAGGTAGCCGTAGGCGTCGTTGGTGGTCACCAGCCGCCGCCGCTCCGCGGGGATCGCGCCGATGGTGCTGGCCACCTCGGCGTCCAGGGCCTCCAGCTCGCTGAGGTAGGCGGCGGCGTTGGCCCGGTAGGTGCTGGCTCCGGCCGGGTCCACCTGCTCCAGGGAGTCACGGATCACCCGCACGTAGGCAGCGGCGTTGTGGACGTCGTGCCACAGGTGGGGGTCGATCTCCCCGTGCACGTGCTTGCCCAGCACCGCCTGGGGCAGCACGTATACGGAGGCGCCGGGCTCCCCCAGGAAGCGGAAGCCGGAGGCACCCGGCACCTGGGTCAGGGCGCGGCTGGGCACCTCGATCACGGTGCGCTCCAGGCTCCTGGTGTCCAGCCTGCCCGCCCCGCTGGCGGCGTCCACCTTCAGGTCCACGCCTCCGGCGTCCAGGTCAACGGTGATGTCGGCGTGCCCGGCGGACAGCACCTCCCGGCCCTCGGCCTGGGCCACCTCCTGGGCGCTGACGCCGACGGCGAAGACCGCGGTGGCGGGCTCCAGCAGGACCGGGGTGGCGGCCTCAGTGGGGCGCAGGCGGGCCTGGAAGCTGACCCGGTAGACGCCTGGCGCGGTGAATGCCCAGCTCATGTGCTGGTGGGCGTCGGCAGGCAGGACGCTGGTGTCGGCGGCGTAGCCGTCACCGGCGTTGAAGCCGTCGGCGGAAGAGAAGCCGATGTCGGGCTGCCCGAAGGAGGTGGTCAGGTAGGCGGCGGCGTGCCCGGGGCCCTCCACCGCGGTGGCGGTCAGGTCCACGGTGGAGGCGCGGTCGGCCCCGTGCTGCTTGCCGTCACCGGATACGCGCATCCCCAGCCAGACAGTGTCCAGGCTGCGGTCCTCCACCAGCGGCAGGATCGTGGCCCCCTCCTTGGCGGCGGCCTCCGCCACGGACACGGAGGTGGAGGTGGCGGGCAGGTTGGCGTCCAGGGCCCGGATGATGGCGTGCTCCTCCAGCAGCAGGTAGTTGGAGAAGGCCAGGTCGGCGTAGGCGACGTCGCGCACGGAGCGCAGCGAGGGCTCCCAGGAGTGGGGGTCGGCGCCGTCGGGGACCATCTGGGAGACGGTGGCCCGGTCCCCGGCCACGTGGCGCACCAGGTCGGCGAGGATGCCAGTGGTGGTCACCACCCGCAGCTCGCCGTCCTCGTTGGGGGGCAGGGGGCGGGCGCTGAGGCCGCAACCGCCGACCGCCAGGGCGGTGACGGCCAGCACCGTCACCGCCCTGGCGAGGCGTAGGCAGGTGGGCAGCCTCACGCTCGGGCCCGACGACGGCGCTGGCTGGCGGCGGCTACCACCGCCCCGGCGACCAGCAGCAGGCTGGTCAGCCCGAGCAGGCTGTAGGTGTCCGTCCCCGTGCGGGCCAGGCGTCCCGCCTTGGCGGCAGCCGCCAGGTCGCACTCCGCCCCGGAAGGGGTGCGGCCCACGGTGGCCTTCACCATCGGACGGCCGTTCTTGCCCTTCTCCCCGGGCACTACCTTCAGGGTGGGGCCGGTGCTGGCGGTGGCTGCGGCGCCGGCGCCGCCGGAGCCCTTGAGCTCGCCGCTGGTGGGCTTGACGGTCATGGAGATGGTCAGCTGGTAGCTGCCCGGCTCGGTGAAGACCCAGTTCTGGTGGGCGTGGGTGTTCTTGGGCAGGGTGTAGGAGGAGCCGGCGCCGTCGAAGACGTGCGCGCCCACCCCGCTGCCCAGGCCCCCGGCGCTGAACACGGCCACCTTGCCGGGGCCGTTGACGGCCTCCAGGGTGAAGACGACCTCACCGGTGGTGCCCGAGACGATCTCCTGTCGCTGGGAGTTCATGCCCAGCCAGGGCACCCCGGCCACCTGCGTGGAGGGCACCATCCAGACCTCCTTGCCCTCGGTGGCCACGAAGGACAGGGCCTTAGGAGCCTTGAGGGCCGCCTTGTCCCCCAGGGCGAAGGTCAGGGTGGCGGGGTCCACCCAGCTGGCGGGCTGGTTGCGGTCGTCCTTCACGCGGGCGTAGAGGGTGCCGTTCTCGATGGCGGGGCCCAGGTCGAAGTGCCCGTCAGTCGCGTTGCCGGAGGCTCCCGGCCCCACGCTGAAGCTCAGCGTGGTAGTGGCCTTGTTGGCGCTGCCGCTGCTGGCGCCCTTGGAGGTGGCGCTGGCGCCGCCGCTGGCCAGCTTCTTGGCCTCCTCCTCGGTGGCCTCACGGGTGATCTCCGTGGGGACGCACACCTCCGCGGCGGGCCCGCCGGAGCGGCCTGCGGATCCGGTGCCTCCGCCCAGGCCCGAGCCGCCGGTGCCGCCCAGCAGACCGGCCTGGCCGCCGTCGTTCACGTTCAGGGCCTTGCCGCCGTCCTGGTCCTGCCCACCGTTGCCACCGGGGGGCTGGGTGCCGCCGCCAGGCTGCTGGCTCTGCTTGCGGGCACCGGGCTGGTGGCCGCTGGCGCAGCTGTCACCGACGTCGATGGTGTAGGTGCGGGCGGGCAGGGAGCGCACGGTGCCGTCGCCCTTCCTGGCGTGAGCGGTGACCGAGAGCTGGTAGCGCCCGGCCTTGGTGAACAGCCAGTTCACGTGCTTGTGCGCCAGGTAGGGCTGGTCGATGGTGGAGCCGGAGGCGCGGATCTCCCAGGAGCCGTCCTTGAGGGTGGAGGTCAGCCCCCCGAAGGTGCCCGCGTTGAAGGTGAGGATCCGGCCGCCCTCAGGGCCCTTGAAGGAGACGTCGAAGGTCGCGGACTCGTAGCCGCCGGGGCGGGCAGCCAGCACGTCCCAGCCTGGCCAGAGCAGCGCCCGCTCCTGGTTCTGGGCCTCCGGCAGGTAGTAGACGCTGGTCTCGCTGAGGCCCAGCTGCTTGGCGACGGCGCTGGGGACGGCCCACTCACCGGCGGCGACGGTCTCCTTGACAGGAGCCTTGGCCGCCTCCTTGACCTTGAGCAGGGCCTTCTCCGGCTCGTGCAGGACGCCCGAGCCGGTCACGTCCTCCCGCAGGTGCAGGCTGAGCCTGCCGTCAGGCTCGGAGGCCAGGTGGAAGAGGTCCACGTGGCCGGAGTCCAGGGTCACCTCGGTGCCCGCGGGGGCGGTGCAGGTGTCTGCGGGAGCGGCAGAGTTGCTTGCGGGCGGCACCGGCTTGCTGGCCGGGGGCGTGGGCTTGGCCGTCGGGGGCGTGGGCTTGGTCACCGGCGGCACCGGCTTGCTGGCCGGGGGCGTGGGCTTGGCCGTCGGGGGCGTGGGCTTGGTCACCGGCGGCACCGGCTTGCTGGCCGGGGGCGTGGGCCTGGCCGTCGGGGGCACCGGCTTAGAGGGACCCGGGGCGGCCGGCTTACCAGCCACGGTAAAGCTCTTGGTGATGCTCAGCGCCCCAGAGCGGGCGGTCAGCCTGTGCTCCCCAGGGCTGGTGGTGTCAGGCAGCTTGTACCCCAGTACGGCGTCATCGTGCTCTGAGACCACGCTACCGATGACCTGACCGTCCAGCACGAACTCCACCAGGGCCCCCTCCGGGAAGCCGCTGGCCCAGGGGTCCAGGCTGCCACCCGGGGCGATGGTCTCAGGAATGTCCAGGCTCAGTCCCGCCGCGCCGTCCTGGCCCTCAGCCTCCTTGTCAGAGGAGCCAGTGTCACCCGGGGCAGGGCTGTCACCCGGAGCGGGGCTGTCACCCGGGGCGGGGCTGTCACCCGGGGCGGGGCGGTCACCCGGGGCGGGCGCTGCTGGCACCTGTCCGGCGATGGCGGCGTCACCCACCTTGACCGTGTAGGTGACCGGCTCCGTACGGGGGCTCTCCTGGGACTGCGTCGGGTTGCTGGCGACGGCGGTGGCGGTCAGCAGGTAGGTGCCGGGCTTGGTGAACAGCCAGGTGGCCGCACCCTTCAACGGGGCCGCGGCCTCCTCCGCCAAATGTGAGACCTGGCCGAACACCAGCTCGGTACCTGCCTCGGCGGTCCGGCTGGCGTCCTTAGGGGCAGGCAGCACCTCAAAGGAGCCACTGGGCTGCAAGGAGACGGCCTGGTCCTGCGGGCCGGAGCGCGCCACGAACACCTGGGCGCCCTCGGGGCCGGTCCAGCTCAGGCTCACACGGGCCCCCAGGTAGCCGTTGTCGTCCACGGCCAGCTGCTCAGCGTCCCAGCCCAGGCGCAGGGGGGAGCCCTTAGCAGGCACCAGGTAGCCGCTGACGGCTCCCGCCTTGACCAGGGCCGGGTCGGTGACCTGGGACAGGCGGGAGTCCGGCACGCCCACAGAGATCTTGCCGGGATCGGCGGAGGCGCCGTCCACTCCCAGCTCCAGCACGTAAGGCACGGCCCCGTCGTCGGCCTCAGCGAGACTGAACAAGGAGACCTCACCACTGGTGACCACGCCCTCGGCGGCGCGGGCCGTGGGCGTCGTCAGGGCGGGTACGGCCAGGCCGAGCAGGGCCAGGGCCGTTACGACCAGCAGGCTGGTCAGCTTTCCAGCCAGGTGCTGGGAGGCACAGGGGCGCCCCCCAGACAAGGGGTGGACGGCGGGGGAGGTCATGGGCAGCCTTTCCAGTCGCTAATGAGAGTCGATCTCATTCTCAGGGGAAGGGATAGCACGCCCCAGGCTCTCAAGGCAAATTACGCCCTGACCACACTAGGCTGCCGCACCTGGAACCGTGCTTAGGAAAAGCACCAGAGGCGCGCTCGGAAGCCGCACTCAGAAGGCGCCCCAGCGGCTGCAGCTCAGAGGCCTCCCAGAGCCGTACTCAGGCTGACTGCTCGTCCTCCCAGGTCTGCAGGTCCCCGCGCGGGTCCTTGACCCACAGCATCATCAGCAGCCCCACCGCCAGCACCAGCGCGATCCCCAGGATGCCCCAGTACTGGGCACCCTCGCCCACGATGCGACCTCCCAGCCACACCGCGATGCCGTACATCATCGGCGCCACGAAGGAGACCGCCCGCCCGGTGGTGGCGTAGAGGCCGAAGATCTCCCCCTCACGCCCCTCGGGGATCACCCGCGCCAGGAAGGACCGGGCCGCGGACTGGGCGGGCCCCACGCAGCCGGAGAGCACCAGGCCCAGGGTCCAGAACACCACCTGGCCCTGGTCGTGCAGGAAGAACACGCCAATGCCGGAGAGCACGAGCAGGGTCAGCGCACCCAGGATCACCCGGCGCGGCCCCAGCAGGTCGTCCAGCCGCCCCGAGGCGATAGTGGCCACACCCGCCACCACATTCGCGACGATCGCGAAGATAATGACGTCCCCGCTGGAGAAGCCGAAGGTGTTCTGCGCGATCACGCCCCCGTAGGTGAACACGCCCGCCAGCCCGTCCCGGAAGACCGCGGCCGCCAGCAGGAACCAGAGCACCTCCGGGTGGGAGTGGAACAGGGACACCAGGGTCCACCACAGGCGCCGGTAGGAGGCCCAGACGGACTCGCGGCGCATCACGCTGGACCTGCCGGAGACCGGCTCGGTGGGCTCAGACTCCAGGCCCGCCAGCCCCCGGTCCTCACCGCGCTCACTGTCCTGGGCCACCACCAGGCGACGACGTCGCCCCCGCTCCCCAGACTGCGTGACCACCACCGGGATGGCGAACAGGCCGAACCAGGCCGCGGCCACCAGCATGGCTACGCGCACGTTCATGCCGTCCTCGGAGGTGACGCCGAACCAGCCGACCTCCGGGTTGATGAAGCCCACGAACAGGATCAGCAGCAGCACGATCCCGCCCAGGTAGCCCATCCCCCAGCCCAGGCCGGAGACGGCCCCGATCCGGTCCCTGGTGGTGAGCTGGGACAGGATGCCGTTGTAGTTCACCGAGGCCAGCTCAAAGAACACGTTGCCCAGGCCCAGCAGCACGATCCCCAGCCACAGGTAGTCCGGGGCGGGCCGCACGAAGAACAGCCCGGCGCTGACGGCCACCACCGCCGCCGTGTAGGCCCCCAGCCAGAACACGGTCCGGCCCGCCCGGTCGGAGCGCTGGCCAGTGACGGGGGCCAGGGCGGCGATCAGGAAGCCCGCGACCGTCAGGCCCAGGGACAGTGCGGTCTCGTTGTCAGCCTTGTCCCCGAAGGAGGAGCTGGTCAGGTACACCGTGAACACGAAGGTGGTGATGACGGCGTTGAAGGCGGAGGAGCCCCAGTCCCACAGCCCCCAGGCAAGGACCGGTCCTGTCAGCAGCCTGCCGCGGCGGGCGGGAGCGTGGGGTGCGGTGCCCACGGCGGCGGCGGAGCCGGTCTCTGGGTCACCAGGGGTGCGTGGAGCGCTGGTCATAGCGTGAGCCTACGAGGTGATGGGCCGCATGGTGGAAACGAATCCGCCAAAAGTGGCGCAAACCCCCTGGGTAGGACGACCCCGCTGAGACGGCCTCCCCCAGCTGCCAGCCTCCCGGGCGGCCGCTTCACCCGGTCTGCGTCACCGGCCCCGTCTCCCCCGCCGCCTCCACTTGTGCATTTCGGCGCGAGTGGTGCGGTATTCCGGCACCACTCGCGCCGAAATGCACAAGTCGGGGGATGGCTGGCTGGTCGACGACCACCAGCACTACTTCACCGGCAACCACAAACCCGGTAACGGGCTCAGCGCTGCTCCACCAGCAGGCGGGCCAGGGCCAGGTCCAGGGGCGTGGTGACCTTGAAGGCCAGCGGGTCACCCGGCACCACGTGCACCGCACCCCCGGCAGCCTCCACCAGGGTGGCGTCGTCACTGGCGGCGGCGGCCTCGTCGTCAGCCCGGTGCCGCCCCTGCTCGTGGGCGCGCCGCAGCACCTCCAGACGGAAGCCCTGGGGGGTCTGCACGGCACGCAGGCAGGAGCGGTCCGGGGTGGCCACCACCTGCTCCGGGGCCACCTGCTCCTGGTCCTGCCGCCCCTCCCCCACCGGGGCCACCTGCTTCACGGTGTCCGTGACCGGCAGGGCGGGGACGACGGCGTCGCAGCCCGCACGCACCGCCTCCACCACGCGGCGCACCACCTGCGGGGGCGTAAGGGCCCGGGCCGCGTCGTGCACGAGCACCACCTGGGCGTCAGGGCAGGCGGCCAGGGCGGCCTGCAGCCCCAGGGAGACGCTGGCCTGGCGGGAGGCGGCCGAGCCCGCCACCACCTGCACCCCCACCGGCACCGCAGACGGGTCTGCCGTGGTGCCTGCCGGGAGGTAGCCGGGCAGCTCGGCAGCAAAACGGGCGACGGCGTCGGGCGGGGCGGTCACCACCACCTGGTCCACCACCCCGCTGGCGGCCAGGGCCTGCGCCGCCCGGGCCAGAAGGCTGCGGCCTCCAACCTGCACCAGGGCCTTGGGGCCGCCCTGCCCCAGGCGGGTGCCGGAGCCAGCGGCCGTAAGCACCGCTACGACGGCGCCCGCCCCCGTTTCCGGGTGCGGGCGCGTCAGGGCTGCAGGGGCCACGGGCTCAGGCGGCGTGGTCGGAGTCGAGCACCTCGTCCAGGCGAGACTCGGCCTCCTCCTCACTGGTCTTCTGGGCCAGGGCCAGCTCGGAGACGAGGATCTGGCGGGCCTTGGAGAGCATGCGCTTCTCCCCGGCCGACAGGCCACGGTCCGTGTCCCGGCGGGAGAGGTCACGCACGACCTCGGCCACCTTGATGACGTCGCCGGAGGCGATCTTCTCCTGGTTGGCCTTGTAGCGCCGGGACCAGTTCGTGGGCTCCTCCGTGAGGGTGGCACGCAGGACCTCAAAGACCTTCTCCAGGCCGGAGGCGTCTACGACGTCACGCACCCCGATGAGCTCTACGCTGTCTGCGGGCACGAGGATGGACAGGTCCCCCTGGGCTGCCTCCAGCTGGAGGTAGGTCTTGACCTCGCCACGGACCTTGCGCTCGCGGATGTCAATGATCCGGGCGGCCCCGTGGTGGGGGTAGACAACGGTCTCACCGATTGTGAAGGTCATGGTCCGACATATCTCCCGAGGAAAGCAGAGCCCTAAGGATATCACTGGAATGACAGGCTTAGCCGGGGAGGAAGGTCACAGCGCAGACACCCGCGGGCCCCGGTCCGCCAGGCCCGCAGCCACCCCGGGGCTCAGCCAGGGGGCACCAGCTTGTAGCCCAGTCCCCGCACCGTGGTCAGCAGCCGCGGCTCACCGGGGACCTGCTCGATCTTGGCGCGTATGCGCTTGACGTGCACGTCCAGGGTCTTGGTGTCGCCCACGTAGTCCGCGCCCCAGACGCGGTCGATGATCTGGGCACGGGTGAGCACGTGGCCCGCGTTGCGCAGCAGCAGCTCCAGCAGCGCGAACTCCCGCCGGGGCATCGCCACCGGCTGCCCGTCCACGGTCACCTCGTGGCGCTCCACGTCCATGACCACCCGTCCGGCCCGCAGCAGGCTGACCGGCTCCGCCTCCCCGCGGGTGCGCCGTAGGACGGCGCGCACCCGCGCCAGCAGCTCACGGTAGGAGTAGGGCTTGGTGACGTAGTCGTCGGCCCCGGCCTCCAGCCCCTGGATCTTGTCCACCTCCGTGTCCTTGGCGGTGAGCATGATTACAGGCACCTGGGACAGGCGGCGTATGCGACGGCACACCTCGGCGCCGCTCAGGCGCGGGAGCATCAGGTCCAGCAGCACCAGGTCGATGGGCGCCCCGGCTCTGGCCGCCGTCTGGAACGCCTCCACCGCACAGGCGCCGTCCTCCGCCTCCACCACCTCGAAGCCGTCCCGCCGCAGGCTGTAGGCCAGGGGCTCGCGGTAGTTCTCCTCATCCTCCACCAGCAGCACCCGGATCATGACGCACCCCCCTGGAGGGCGCCCGCAGCCCGGGCGGCAGCGGCGGCCCCGCCGTCGGCCAGCCCCGCCTCAGCGGCCTGGGGCAGCACCAGGGTAAAGGTGGAGCCCTGGCCCAGCTGGGAGCTGAGCTCTACGGTGCCGCCGTGGTCCGCAGCCACGTGCTTGACGATGCTCAGGCCCAGGCCGGTGCCGCCGGTGGCCCGGGAGCGGGCCTTGTCCACCCGGTAGAAGCGTTCGAATACCCGCTGGCGGTCGGTCTCGGAGATGCCGATGCCCTGGTCCGTCACGGCCAGGCGCAGCAGCGAGGGGTCCTGCGGGTCCGCCCCCACCGCCACCTGCACGCGGGTGCGCGGGTCCGAGTAGCGGATGGCGTTGTCCAGCAGGTTACGCACGGCGGTGACCAGCAGGCCGTGGTCACCACGCACCACCAGGCCCGGGCTGCCGGTGCGCACCAGCTCCACCTCCCGGGCGGCGGCCTCCACCCGCACCTGGTCCAGGGCCTCCGCCACCACCGCGTCCAGCTCCACGTCCACGGGATCCGCCAGGGCGTCACCGTTCTGCAGCCGGGAGAGCTCGATGATCTCCTGGACCAGCACGCTCAGGCGGCGTGACTCCTTGAGCACGCGCCCGGCGTAGTCGGCCACGAGCGCGGCGTCCTGGCTGTTGGCGGCCAGGGTCTCAGACAGCAGGGAGATCGCCCCCACCGGCGTCTTGAGCTCGTGGGAGACATTGGCCAGGAAGTCAGCCCGCATGGCCTCCACCCGGCGCTCCGCGGTGCGGTCGGTCACCAGGATCAGCACCCGCCCGCCGCCCAGGGCCGCGACCCGCACCGCCAGGTAGAACCAGCCGGCGTCACGGGCGGGCCCCCGCTTGACCGTGAGCTCCTTCTCCACCACCCGCCCGGTGGAGCGCACCAGGGCGACCATCGCGGCCACCCGCGGCTCCACCACGGCGTCATCCTTGACGATGGCGAAGTTGTAGGCGGCCTGGGAGGCACGCCGCACCTCGTCGTCCTCGTCCAGCAGCACGACGATGCTGGGCAGGGCCGCCAGCAGCGGCAGCAGGGTGGAGTCCAGGGCGCTGACCTGCGCGACCTGCTCGGCGCGGGCACGCTCCCGCCCCCGGCGGGAGAAGCGGATGAGCAGCAGCGTCAGGGCGGTGCCCAGGCAGGCACCCAGAACCACGCTCAACAGAGTTGCAGAGGTCACCCGCCCAGCCTAGGCGCCGCCCCGTGGCCTGACCACCAAGCTGCCCGGCACGGCGGCGGGCCGCACCCCTGGGGGAACGGCCCGCTACCACCTGTCACTGCGCCCTTTGCGGTGGGGGCGCGGGCGGCGTCACTTGCCCTGGTTGGCGACGGCGGCGATCTTCGCCTCGGCCTCCGGGTCCAGGTAGCGGCCCCCCTTCTTGAGCGGCTTGAGGGTCTCCTCGTCCAGCTCGTAGACCAGCGGAATGCCGGTGGGGATGTTGACGGCGGCGATGTCCTCGTCGGAGATGCCGTCCAGGTGCTTGACGATGGCGCGCAGGGAGTTGCCGTGCGCGGCGATCATGATGGTCTTGCCGGTCCTGATCTCGGGGACGATCGTGCCCTCCCAGTAGGGCAGCAGGCGCTCCAGGACGTCCTTGAGGCACTCGGTCATGGGGATCGGCTCACCGGCGTAGCGGGGGTCGGCGTCCTGGGAGAACTCGGAGCCAGCCTCGATAGCGGGCGGGGGGACGTCGTAGGAGCGGCGCCAGAGCATGAACTGCTCGTCACCGTACTCGTCCCGGATCTCCTTCTTGTTCTTGCCCTGCAGGGCACCGTAGTGGCGCTCGTTGAGGCGCCAGTGGCGCTCCACCGGGATCCAGTGGCGGTCAGCGGCGTCCAGGGCCAGGTTGGCCGTCATGATGGCGCGGCGCAGCGTGGAGGTGAAGAGCTTCTCGGGAAGCACCCCGGCCTCCTTGAGCAGCTCACCTCCGTGGACGGCCTCGGCGCGTCCCTTCTCCGACAGGGGGACGTCGACCCAGCCGGTGAAGAGGTTCTTTGCATTCCAGTCGCTCTCGCCGTGGCGGAGCAGTACGAGGGTGTAAGCCATGGGCCCTATCCTGCCAGGACGGCGCAGAACGTGCGAGGCCCCGGCCCGTAACGGGCCGGGGCCTACGACGTCTACAAGATCACGTCACTTGGTGGCGGCGGCGTAGGCCTCACGGATCTCGGCGGAGATACGACCGCGGTCAGAGACCTCGATGCCGTTCTCCCGGGCCCAGTCACGGATCTTCTGGTTCTCGGAGGACGAGGCGCTGGAGCGGCCCGCGGCACCCCGACGACGGCTGGCGCGGCCAGCCACGCGGTGGGCCTTGGCCACCCACTCCTCCATCGACTCACGCAGGGCCGCAGCGTGCTCGTCATTGAGGTCAATCTCGTAGGTGGCGCCGTCCAGGCCGAAGGTGACCGTCTGGGTCGCCTCAGACCCGTCAATGTCGTCAACAAGCATCTGAATGGTCTTGCGTGCCATCTCACTATTCCTTTCGTGCGTCCTCCGCAGATTCCGTGCCTCACGGAATTGATCGCTACAACAGTAAGGTACGTGCACCCATTCCCGCAACAGCCGGGGCAGCCCCAATGAGCACGATGCGATCCCAAAGACCCAACTTACTTATCAAGTCGGTTTCTAGTGCTTCTCAGTACGGCCACAGGCACCAGCCACTTATCAGCACACCCGCATCCACCCGGCCCCAAACCCGCGTCTCCCGCATTACGTGACCTCCGGCATTACCGCCGGACCACCAGACCCGTCCTTGAAGTGAGCCATGCTGCACCCAAAGTCCCCGGACAGGCACCCACACCCCATGAGAGAACAGCATCACAGTCGACGCCTTTACCACCCCAGCATTTTCGGGGGACCGGGGCGCCGCCCCGCCTCGCCTCGGGCCCCGCACGCCCGCCCCGACGTCGGCAGGCCGCCAAAGCGGCCCAGAAACCAAAGGGCCCCGGTGCGTTTGCACCGGGGCCGACCTGGAGCCACCTGTGGGAATCGAACCCACGACCTATTCATTACGAGTGAATCGCTCTGCCTACTGAGCTAAGGTGGCGCGCCGCTAAAGCAGCGGAGCACACGCTACCGGGCGGCACCGCGCAACGCAACTCCGCAGGCCCCACCCCGGCAGACAGGCTCCCAGCAGGCACAGCCCCAGCCACCCGGAACTGGCAGGCCACCCAGCGGACCGCCCCGCCGCGCCCAGCCCTGGCCCGGCCCCGCCCGGAACCACCCCTGCTTGCGGCAGCCGCCTGCCACTACAATCACGTACCCGTGGTCACAGGACCAGACCAGTCACCCGCTTCCCTGCCCTGGCAACGGAGAAGACTGAGGAGTAAGAACCATGCCTGAACAGTCCCGCACCCCCGCAACCGATCACGTCGACCCCGGCGACTCCGGTTACAACAAGGCGCTCAAACGCCGCCACCTGCAGATGATCGCCATTGGTGGATCCATCGGTACCGGCTTGTTCCTGGGAGCAGGTGGGCGCCTGGCAGAAGGTGGTCCCGGACTGGCCCTGGCCTACGGCGTCTGCGGCGTGTTCGCCTTCCTGATGGTGCGAGCCCTGGGAGAGCTGGCGATCCGCCGCCCCTCCTCCGGGGCCTTTGTGTCCTACGCCCGGGAGTTCCTGGGAGAGAAAGGGGCCTACGTCACGGGCTGGATGTTCTTTCTGGACTGGGCGGTCACGGTGATGGCGGACATCACCGCCGTCGCCGTCTACCTGCACTACTGGAAGGGGCTCCAGGTGGTCCCGCAATGGGTGTTCGCACTGCTGGCACTGGCCCTGGTGTTCATCCTCAACATGCTGAACGTAAAGATGTTCGGCGAGGCCGAGTTCTGGTTCGCCGCCGTCAAGGTGGCCGCGATCATGGCCTTCATGCTCATCGCCGTCTGGGCGATCCTGACCGGGGCCACCGTAGAAAGCACCAGCACCGGGATGCAGTACACCACCGGGGTGCACAACATCACCGAGCACGGCGGCCTGTTCCCCAAGGGACTGGCCCCCGTCCTCGCCCTGACGCTCGGGGTGATCTTTGCCTTCGGCGGCACCGAGATGGTGGGGGTGGCCGCAGGGGAGGCCAAGGACGCGGTAGCCGTCCTGCCCAAGGCCATAAACTCTATGATCCTGCGTATATTCGTCTTCTACGTAGGCTCCGTAGCCCTTATGACCTTGGTCCTGCCATACACCGCCTACTCCAAGAACGAGTCGCCTTTCGTCACCTTCTTCAGCGGTATCGGCGTCCCGCACGCGGGGGACATCATCCAGGTGGTCGTGCTCACCGCAGCCCTGTCCTCCCTGAACGCCGGGCTCTACGCCACCGGCCGCACCCTGCGCTCTATGGCGATCGCCGGTGAGGGGCCCCGCCTGGCAGCCGGGCTGAACAAGCACCAGGTACCGTCAGCAGCCATCGCCATCACCTCCGCCCTGGGCCTGCTGGGCGTGGTACTCAACGCCTTCCTGGCCGAGGACGCCTTCGAGATAGTCATGAACCTGGCAGGCATCGGCATCGCTGGCACCTGGGCGGCCATCCTGGTGACCCACCTGGTGTTCCTCAAGCGGGTCAAGGAGGGCCGCGAGACCCGCCCCAGCTACCGGATGCCCGGTGCCCCCTACACCAACTACGCGGCCCTGCTGTTCTTCGGTGTCGTAGTGCTCTCTAACCTAACCAGCCCTGCGGGCCGGTGGACCCTGGGCCTGTTCGCCGTCGTGGTGGTGCTGATGGTGCTTGGCTGGTACAAGGTGCGCGGCCAGATCCGCTCCGAGCTGCTCGACGACGTGCTCGGCGCCGGAGAAGAGAACCCCCGCCCCGGGCGCTGAGCCCCCGTACAGGACCATCAGGAGCAGCTTATGCGCGCGCACATCGTGTACACCGGCGGCACCATCGGCATGGTGGAGTCCGCCCACGGCCTGGTGCCTGGCACGCAGCTGCCCGCCTGGCTGGAGGGCCAGCTGGCGGGCACCAGCCTGGCGGGGGCCACCATCAGCTCCCTGGAGCCCCTGATCGACTCCGCCAACGCCACCCCCGAGTCCTGGCAGGCCGTGATCGACGAGCTGCGCCAGCACGCCAGCAGCGCGGACGCCTTCGTGGTGCTCCACGGGACCGACACCCTGGCATACACGGCCGCCGCCCTGTCCTACGCCCTGACCGACCTGCCCCAGCCGGTGGTCCTCACCGGCTCCCAGCTGCCGCTCGGGGTGGTGGGCTCCGACGCCGCCGCCAACGCCCTGGGGGCGCTGCAGGCCGCCACCAGCGGCCGGGCCCAGGGTGTCAGCCTGTTCTTCGGGCAGAGGCTGCTGGTGGGCAACCGGTCCACCAAGACCAGCTCCTGGTCCTTCACCGGCTTCACCTCCCCCGCCGCGCCGCCGCTGGCCGTGGCCGGTGCCCCCTGGCAGTGGGCCGCCCCCAGCGGGCAGGCGCCCGCGCCCGGGGGGAGCCGGCCTCGGCCCTACCGCCGTCACGACGTGGTGGTTGTGGACCTGGTGCCCGGCATAACCGCGCGGCGGCTGGCCGCCCTGCTGGACCCCGCCCCGGAGGCGGTGGTGCTGCGCGCCTACGGGGTGGGAAACGTGCCCGCTGCCGAGCCGGGGCTGGCCCAGGTCGTGGCCCAGTCGGTGCAGTCGGGGACGGCGGTCGTCGTCGCCTCCCAGTGCCCACAGGCGCAGGTGCTGCTGGGGCACTATGAGGCTGGCGACGCCGTAGCCCGGGCCGGGGCCGTGGGCAGCGGGGACATGACGCTGGAGGCCCTGTACACCAAGCTCCAGTTCCTGCTCTCCCAGGGGCTGCACGGCCCCCAGCTGGCGCAGGCCGTGGGCCGTCCTCTCTGCGGCGAGCTCACCGTGGCGGACTGAACCGGAAGCAGACGGAGGCCGCTAGGGGCCGGGCACCGGGCGCACCTGTAGCCGGCCGCGCCGCCTGCTGCCAGGAGACACCGCTGACCGGTACGGGGGCCTGACCCCGGGCACCCGTCCTGGCAGATGTCTTAGGCCGTCGATTGTCTTAGGCCGTCGACCTCACTCCTGGCCCTTGCAGGTCTTGCCCTCCTCCGGCAGCGTGCCCGCCAACAGGTAGGCGTCAACCGTGTCCGTGACGCAAGGACCGGCGTCCCGCCGCCCGTAGGCCGTGTGCCCGTGGCCCTCCCAGGTGAGCAGGCGGGCAGAGGCCAGCTGGCTGCTCAGGGCCTGCGACCACTGGTAGGGGGTGGCGGGGTCACCCGTGGTGCCCACCACCAGCAGCGTCGGCGTCCCCTCCGCCCGGATCGGTGCGCGCTCACGGCTGGAAGGGCGCCCCCAGGCCTGGCAGGAGGCGTCAGAGAAGGCCAGGTAGCGGCCGAAGGTGGGGGACAGTGACTGCAGCTCCTGGGCGTCCTTGAGCCAAGCCTGTACGTCCCCCTCCACCGGGTAGTCCAGGCAGTTGATGGCCAGGATCGCCTCGGAGCCGTTGCCCGTGTAGGTGCCGTCGTCGTTACGGGAGGCGACCGTGTCCGCCACGAACAGGAGGATCGTGCCGTCCTGCTGGTTCATGGCCTGGTCCAGGCCCTGGCTGAGCACCGGCCAGGCCTCGGACTGGTAGAGCACGTTGATGACCGCGGAGGAGGCCAGGGCCTCGGTCAGCGGCCGTGCAGGGTCACTCGTCCGCAGCGGCGCGGTGCGCACCGACTCCAGCAGCTGCTGGACCTGGCGCACCCCGGAGTCCACGTCCCCCTTCAAGGGACAGGCCGCACCTTTCTGGCAGTCCTCCACGAAGGCCCGCAGCGCGGCCTCGAAGCCGGCCGCCTGCCCGAGGGTCACCTCCCGGGCGGACAGGGAGGGGTCCAGGGCGCCGTCCAGCACCATGCGCCCCACGTTCCCGGGGAACAGCTCCGCGTAGGTGGCCCCCAGGTAGGTGCCGTAGGAGAAGCCCAGGTAGGTCAGGGTGGGGGAGCCGACGGCGGCGCGCAGCACGTCCAGGTCGCGGGCCGCGGAGACCGTGTCCACGTGGTCCAGCAGGCCGGGGGTCTCGGTGCGCTCGGCGCAGCGCTTGGAGAGCCACGCCATCTGCTTCTCGACCGCCGTCAGGGCGGTCTGCGAGGCCGGTTCCGTGGTGGTGGGGACATCCGCCTCCGTGCCCTTGAGCTCCGCCACGACCTCCCCGGCGCGGGTGGTGTCCTGCTCGGCGTCGCTCAGGCACTGGACGGCGGCCGAGCCCTCCACACCCCGCGGGTCGAAGCCGATGATGTCGTAGGAGTCCAGGAGCCGGTCCGAGAAGTAGCCCTTGGAGTTGACGGCCAGCTCGGTGCCGGAGCCACCGGGGCCGCCCGGGTTGAGGAACAGGCTGCCGATCGGCTTGCCCGCGGCGGGGCGCTTGTTCAGCGACAGCTCAATGGTGGGTCCGGAGGGGTCCTGGTAGTCCAGGGGCACCTTGGCCTGGGCGCACTTCATGCCCTTGACCTTGTTCGCGTCCTGGCCCGGTCCCGCCTCACAGTCCTGCCAGTCCAGCTGCTGGGAGTAGAAGGGCTCCAGGCCTGCGGGCACCTCAGCTGTACCACTGGCCTCCGCGGGCACCGGGGAGGGGACGGCGGCGTCCTTGGGCCCGGGCAGGCCGCCACAGGCCCCGAGGGTTACCAGGGTGGACACGGCCAACACGCCGGTCAGCGCACGCAGACCAGTTCCACGAGCGGCGTTCCGACGACGGGCACGGCAGGGAGCAGCTAGTGAGAGCACGCTGGCAGGTTACGTCGACTTGCCGCGCATGCCCATCCTCCTGCAGGCCGAGTTTGCCGCCCCGGGTGACAGGCACGCTCAGCACCGCCGCGTCTATCGGGTGGTTGCCACCCCAGGCACCCGCGGGCGACGACGGGGCCAGGGCAGGTGGAGGAGCCTGCGGGCACCCCGCGCAGGCACTAGGGCCTCTGGGCGCAGGCCCCGCGAGCGCAGCGCTAGCCGCGCCCGCCGTCGCGCTCAGGCCTGGGGGCGCAGCTGGACCATCAGGGCCTCCACCGCCAGCAGGGGCGCTGCGGCGGTGCGCAGACGCTCACGGCACTCCTCGATCGCACTGATACGGGTAAGCGACTGGGCGGCGGTGGTGCTGCGGGCCACCTGCTCCACCGTCTGGTCCAGGTCCACGTTCACGCGCTCCACGTCGGATCCCATCTGGGTGGCCAGCACGTCCCGGTAGAAGGAGAGCAGGTCGGTCATGGCCCGGTCCAGCACGTCGGTGCGGGCCCGTTTGGCCCGGCGCTTCTGGTCCTCCTCCAGCTGGCGCACCTGGGCGCGGATGGCGGGCGGTACCTTGCTGTCAGCCTCGATACCCAGGGCGCGCAGCAGCTCAGCCCTCTCCCGGGCGTCCCGCTCAGCGGTGGTGTCCTTGGCCTCGGCCTCCGCGCCCTCCACCAGGTCGGCGGCAGCCAGTACGGCGTCCCCCACCGAGCGCAGGCTCACCGGGGACAGCAGCAGGCGACGGCGTCGCTCCCAGGCACCTTCGTCCAGGGCCAGGTGGCGGGCCAGGCCGATGTGCGACTGGCTGGCGCGGGCGGCCCGGGCGGCGAGCTCGGGGTCCGCGCCGTCACGGCGCACCAGCAGGGCCGCGACAGCCTGCGGCGGGGGCACCCGCAGGGACACCAGGCGGCAGCGGGAGCGGATGGTGGGCAGGACGTCGTCAGCGCTGGGGGTGCACAGGATCCACACGGTCTGCGGCGGGGGCTCCTCGATGGACTTGAGCAGCACGTTGGTGGTGCGCTCCGCCATGCGGTCGGCGTCCTCCACCAGGAGCACCCGCCAGCGGCCGGTCCAGGGGCGGCGCTGGGCCTCCCCGATCAGCTCCTTGGCCTCCTCCATGGTGATGATGAGCTTCTCGGTGGCCAGGCGGATCACGTCCGGGTGGCTGCCACTGGTGACGTCCCGGCAGGGCTTGCACTGGCCGCAGCCGGGAACGGGGCCGGTGCACTGCAGGGCGGCGGCGAAGGCCCGGGCGGCGGTGGAGCGCCCGGAGCCGGGTGGGCCGGTGACCAGCCAGGCGTGACTCATGGCCGAGCTGTCCGGGGCGGGGCCTGCCCCTGGCGCGGCTCGACCTGCCTCCCGCACCTCGGCGGCGGCGCGGGCGGCCTGGGCGGCGGCCTGCAGCTGGGCGACCACCGGCTCCTGGCCGACGACGTCCTCCCACACGCTCATGGCTGCTCCCCACCTTCCAGGCGGTCCTCCTGCAACCTGCGGGCCGCCTCCGCGAAGGCCACGGCTGCTCCTTCCCGGCTGCCGTCCGCCTGGCGCACGCGCCCGGGGTGCGCGGCCAGCAGCCTGCCCACCGCCTGGTGCACGGCCTGCGCCACCTGGGCGACGGGTTGGCAGGCGTCTATAACCGTGAAGCGCCCCGGCTCGGCGGCGGCCAGGGCCAGGAACTGCTCGCGCAGGGCGTGGTGGAAGGAACCGGGCTCGCGCTCCAGCCGGTCCTTGGCGCCCCGCACGGCGGTGCGCTGCCGGGCCAGGGCCGGGTCGGCGTCCAGCAGGACGGTCAGGTCCGGCAGCAGGCTGCCGGTGGCCCACAGGGAGAGGTCGCGTACCTCGGTGGGGCCGAGGGCCCGGGCCGCCCCCTGGTAGGCCACGGAGGAGTCCAGGTAGCGGTCGCAGACCACTACAGCCCCCTCCTCCAGGGCGGGGCGGATCACCGTGTCCACATGGTGGGCGCGGTCGGCGGCGTAGAGCAGGGCCTCTGCACGGGGGGTGACCTCGCCGCCGTGCAGCAGCAGGCGGCGGATCTCCTGGCCGAGCGGGGTGCCGCCCGGCTCTAGCGTGCGCCGGCAGCTGATCCGCGCCGCCGCCAGGGTGCTGGTCAGCAGGTCCAGCTGGGTGGTCTTGCCGACGCCGTCGCCCCCCTCGAAGGTGATGAGCAGGCCCGTGCGCGGCTGCCCGGGGCGGGAGGACGGGATCACAGTCACTCCGTGAGTGTATCTGTGGGCACTGACAGGACTGGACGAACAGGTTAGGACTGGCAGGAGCGGCAGGCCCCGGACCAGGAGGCCGGGGGCGGCGCACCAGCGGGAACCTGTCACTGGCGGAGGCCTAGAAGACACCTACCCACACACGCCCATGCCAGGAACCGCGGGATACCAACGACCACGTCCCCACACACCTGCCGCCGAGCCACTGAAAGCCTCCACCAGTGACAACCCCGCCCGGCAGGCACCCGGAAACCGCCCTCCAGCCACCCAGCCCACACCTAAACTTCCACCAGCAACAGAACTGTGGATTCATACAATATCCATCAGTAGCCTGCAAGAGACTAGAACGTTACTTCCGTGGACAAAGGGTTGCATTGGCGGCCTCGCTGCAAAAAGTTGCAGAAACCCCGCAATGACTTTCGTCACTTTCGGACAGATGCATCACTTCTTCTGTAGAACCACTCGTGGTTTGTCACAACATTGGTACGCTTGTACTACTCGATCGGTGGCCCACGACACAGGTGGTGCCACATCTGCAACAGTCCCACCCACCAGGCACAAAGACGTGCTGGAGACGAGAACATGCGACCTTATATCGGCTCAGAGATCGGGGAGCTGGAGACCGTCATCCTCCACCGCCCCGGCACAGAAATGCTCCGACTCACCCCGGAGAACAAGGACGACCTGCTGTTCGACGACGTCCTGTGGCTCGAACGCGCCCAGGAGGAGCACGACCAGTTCGCCAAGGTCCTGACCGACCACGGCGCCCAGGTCCTCTACCTACGCGACCTGCTCTCCCAGACCCTCGAGGTCCCCGAGGCCAGGAGCTACCTGGTCAAGGAGGTCCTGAGCGCCTGCGAGAGCGGCTGCGGCAGCGACAGCAGCGTCCAGGACTGGGCGGAACGCCTCTCCCCCACCGACCTGGCGGAGGTGCTGATCGCCGGCATCACCAAGGAGGAGCTCCTGGAGCAGCTGCCCACGGTCTCCTCCATGACCCTGGCAGCCATGGGCGACGACGACCTCCTGCTGTCCCCGCTGCCCAACCACCTCTTCACCCGCGACTCCTCCAGCTGGGTCTACCAGGGCGTGTCCATCAACGCCATGCAGCACCCCGCCCGCCGTCGCGAGTCCCTCAGCTACCGGGCCATCTACCGCTGGCACCCGCTGTTTGCCGGGCAGGACTTCCCCCTGTGGTGCGACGGTGAGGCCAGCCCCGGGGCCACCATGGAGGGCGGCGACATCCAGATAATCGGCAACGGCGCCGTCATGGTCGGGGTCTCTGAGCGCACCTCCTCCCAAGGCGTCGAGCAGCTCAGCGCCGCCCTGTTCAAGGGCGGGGTGGAGCAGGTGATCGCCGTGCACATGGTCAAGAACCGGGCCCAGATGCACCTGGACACCATCATGACGATGGTCGACCACGGCACCTTCACCAAGTACGTGGGCGCCGGGATGATGCCCACCTACACGCTGCGTCCCAATGACGACGGCAGCATCCACACCACCGAGAACCCCCCGGAGGCCATGAACGACGTCATCGCCCAGGCCCTGGGGCTGGACTCGATCAGCACCCTGACCACCCCCCAGGACCTGCGCGCCGCCGCCCGCGAGCAGTGGAACGACGGCGCCAACACCCTGGCCATCGCCCCCGGCGTGGTCATCACCTACGAGTCCAACGTCAACACCAACGAGTACCTGACCTCCAAGGGCGTCACCGTGCACCCCATCCCCGGCTCCGAGCTCGGGCGCGGCCGCGGCGGCCCGCACTGCATGAGCTGCCCCGTGTCCCGCAAGCCTCTCGCCTAGGCGACAACCCACCCACCCCGCAACCAGTTAAGAAGGAGACCCCAAATGCCACACCCCCTCTCCGGCCGGAGCTTCCTCAAGGAGATCGACTTCACCGCCAAGGAGTGGAGCATCCTGCTGAACCTCGCCGCCCAGCTCAAGGCCGACAAGAAGGCCGGCAGGGAGGTGAAACGGCTGACCGGCAAGAACATCGCCCTGCTGTTCGAGAAGACCTCCACCCGCACCCGCTGCGCCTTCGAGGTCGGCGCCTACGACCAGGGCGCCCAGGTCACCTACCTGGACCCCTCCGGCAGCCAGATGGGCCACAAGGAGTCCGTGGCTGACACCGCCCGCGTGCTGGGGCGCATGTTCGACGGCATCGAGTTCCGCGGCAAGCGCCAGGACCACGTCGAGCAGCTCTCCGAGCTCTCCGGCGTGCCGGTGTGGAACGGCCTGACCGACGAGTGGCACCCCACCCAGGCCCTGGCCGACCAGCTCACCATGATCGAGCACTCCGGCAAGGACCTGAAGAACGTGTCCCTGGCCTACCTGGGAGACGCCCGCAACAACGTCGCCAACTCCCTGCTGGTGGCGGGGGCCCTGATGGGTATGGACGTGCGCCTGGTCGGCCCGGAGGCCCTGCACCCCGCCGAGGACGTCATCGCCCACGCCGAGCGCCTGGCCCAGGAGTCCGGCGCCAGGATCACCATCACCGACGACGTCGCCGCAGGCGTCAAGGGCGTGGACTTCCTGTACACGGACGTGTGGGTCTCCATGGGTGAGCCCAAGGAGGTCTGGGACGAGCGCATCGCCCTGCTCAGGCCCTACCAGGTCAACGGCGAGCTGGTGAGGCTCACCGGCAACCCGCAGGTCAAGTTCCTGCACTGCCTGCCTGCCTTCCACGACCGCCTCACCACCGTCGGCGAGGACATCTACAGCAAGACCGGCCTGGACGGCCTGGAGGTCACTGACGACGTCTTCGAGACCGACGTCAACATCGCCTTCGACCAGGCGGAGAACCGTATGCACACCATCAAGGCCGTGATGGTGGCGACCCTGGGCAGCTGGGAGGACTGAGCATGCGCGTCGTCGCCGCCCTGGGCGGGAACGCCCTGATGCGCCGGGGGGAGAAGCCCGACGCCCGCACCCAGATCGCCAACGTGGAGGTGGCCGCCCGGCAGCTGGCCGCTATCGCCGAGAAGCACGAGCTGATCATCACGCACGGCAACGGGCCCCAGGTGGGCACCTTGGCCCTGCAGTCAGCCAATGACGAGCGCCTCTCCGAGCCCTACCCCCTGGACACCATCGGGGCTGAGACCCAGGGCATGATCGGCTACTGGCTGCTGCAGGCCATGCAGAACGCGCTGCCCGGACGCCACGTGGCCTCAATGGTGAGCCAGACCCTGGTCCTGGCCGGGGACCCGGCCTTCGCCAACCCCACCAAGTTCGTGGGCGAGGTCTACGAGGAGCAGGAGGCCCACGCCCTGGCCGCGGAGAAGGGCTGGACCGTCAAGCAGGACGGCAGGCACTGGCGCCGTGTGGTCGGCTCCCCCCGGCCCCAGCGGGTCATCGAGACCCGCCTGGCCCGCACCCTGCTCCACGCCGGGGCCGTGGTGATCTGCTCCGGCGGTGGCGGCGTACCGGTGATCCGTAACGCCAAGGGCAAGCTCCAGGGCGTGGAGGCCGTGGTGGACAAGGACCTGACCGCCGCCGTGCTCGCCGAGCACCTGGAGGCCGACGTCCTGCTGATCCTCACCGACGTCGACGGGGTCTGCACGGACTTCGGCACCCCCGCGCAGAAGCGCGTGGACCGGGCCACCCCCGCCTCGCTGCGGGCCATGAACCTGCCCGCCGGGTCCATGGGCCCCAAGGTGGAGGCCGTGTGCCGCTTCGTCGAGCTCACCGGTGACATGGCGGCGATCGGACGCCTGGAGGACGCCGCCGCCCTCATCGAGGGCACGGCGGGCACCGTGGTAACCGCTGGCGGCAACTACGGCGGCCCGGACGACATCCGCCCGCCGCTGCCGGAACCCACTCACGACCGCCTGCGCTCCTCCTGAGCCCGTGCAGTCCGTCACCCGTCGCAAAGGGAGGAGCCAACCCAGACCGGAGACCAGCAGCCCCCTCCACCAGAGACCGTGTCAAGACACCAGAGAAACCATCACAAAGGAGTGAACAACATGACGAAGATCGTCAACTCTTGGAACGACTTCGACCCGCTCAAGCACGTGATCGTCGGGCGCGCCGACTTCTCCGTGATCCCTCCGGAGGAGCCCGCCACCTCGGAGAAGGTGCCGATCGACTCGGAGATGCGCGGCATGTGGGGCCCCCGCCCCACCGCCACAGTCGAGGCCGCCAACGAGCAGCTGGACAACTACGCCAAGATCCTTGAGGGCCTGGGCGTCAAGGTTGACCGGCCCACCCCGCTGCAGTGGAACCAGGCCATCACGACGCCCGACTTCCGCACGGAGTCCGGCTTCACCCAGATGCCTCCCCGTGACATCCTGCTCACCATCGGTGACGAGATCATGGCCTCGGCCAACTCCTTCCGCTGCCGCTACTTCGAGTACCTGGCCTACTGGCCGCTGATGAACGAGTACTTCGAGAAGGACCCCGAGTTCAAGTGGACCCAGGCCCCGCGCCCCCGCCTGACCGACAAGTCCTACAAGCACAACTACTACGACGAGAAGATCTCCCTGGAGGAGCGCCTGGAGCGCACCGCCGCCAAGGACTTCGTCACCACCGAGGTGGAGCCCCTGTGGGACGCCGCCGACGTCATGCGCGTGGGTAAGGACCTGTTCATCCAGCACGGCCTGACCACCAACCGCAAGGCCATGGAGTGGTTCAAGCGCTACTACCCCGACCTGCGGGTGCACGCCGTGAACTTCCCCGGTGACCCCTACCCGATCCACATCGACGCGACCTTCGTGCCGCTGCGGCCCGGGCTGATCATCAACAACCCGCACCGCCGCCTGCCCGAGGAGCAGCGCAAGATCTTCGAGGCCAACGACTGGCAGATCGTGGACGCGGCCCAGCCGGCCCACGAGACCCCGCCCCCGCTGTGCTACTCCTCCGTGTGGCTGTCCATGAACTGCCTGGTCATCGACCACAAGACCGTGTGCGTAGAGGCCAGCGAGGTGCACCAGATGGAGCAGATGGACAAGCTGGGCATGAACGTCATCCCGGTCCCCTTCCGCGACGCCTACGCCTTCGGTGGCGGCCTGCACTGCGCCACCGCGGACGTCTACCGCGAGGGCACCTGCGAGGACTACTTCCCCAACCAGGTCGAGGACCCGACCCTCGTCTGAGCGGGACCGTGCCGGGGTGGGGCGGCGTGCCCGCCGCCCCACCCCGCCCCCACCCTCACCACCCCCTGAACGTCAAGGAACAACATGAACACGAGCCCTGCCGAGACAACGACGTCCGGCGAGTACGTCATGAACAAGAAGCTTGGCGCCCTAGCCATGGTCCTGTCCGCCACGGGCATGGGCCTGGTGGGCACCCTCTCCCGCGGCGCGACCCTCGGCCTGGCCACGGAGGACAAGTCCGTTATCGGCTCCTTCCTGGCCTTTGGGCGCATGAGCATGGGACTGATCGGCTTCACGCTGATGCTCTTCATGTTCAAGAAGACCGGGCTGTTCCGGACCACCCGGCTCAGTCCCGCAATCGCCATGGGAGGTATCAGCATCGGCCTGTCCCTAGGCTTCTACATCTCCTCCACCCTGATGACCTCGATCGCCAACGCGGTCTTCCTTATCTATACCGGCCCGCTTTTCTGCACCATCCTCGCGCGCATCTTCCGCAAGGAGAAGGTGGACCTCATCAACGGGTTCTTCCTGTTCCTGGTGTTCGTGGGCATGCTGCTCACCATCCAGATCATCAACTATGAAAACGGCTCCCTGACCTTCGGCCTGGACCTGTCCACCGCCTCCGCCGAGTACCCCCGCAAGCCCCTGGGAGACCTCTTCGGGCTGCTATCCGGCGTGTTCTACGGCATGGCCCTGTTCTTCAACGGGTACCGCAAGGACGTGGACTCCTTCGTCCGCGGCACCTGGAACTTTGCCTGGGCCGTAGCCGCCACCGCCTGCATGTCCCTGATCCTGCGGCCCTGGCACGGCGTGTCCACCTTCACCGCCACCAACTGGGCGTGGGCCTTCGGCCTGTTCTTCTTCTGCGGACTGTTCGCACTCGGTTTCCTGGTGGTTGCCGGACGCAACCTGCCTGCCGTGGAGATGTCCACCATCTCCTACTGGGAGTGCGTCGTGGCCATCATCTGCGGGTTCTTCTTCTTCAAGGAGACCCTGACCCCCATGGGCGCCCTAGGAGGTCTGCTGATTATCGGCGGTGGTTTCGCACCGATCGTCGTCGACGCCGTAAACCGCCGTCGTGAGGTAGCTGCCGGCACCGGAGCCACCGCTGCCCAGACTCCCTGATGACAGCCCAGGGTGCTGGTCCCGCCCGCAGCCGGTCCCCTGCGGGCGGGACCAGCACCCGGCCCACTGAAAACTATCCGGCACGCGACCGCACCGGAACCGTGCACACCTGACGGGAGCAGACTCAAATGACCACCACCGTCCGTTCTAAACCTGGCCATACCACCCAGGAGGACCATGAGCACGCCGTGGCTGTACGCCGTGCGGCCGAGGCCTCCTTCATTGGTAACTTCATCGAGTGGTTCGACTACGCCTCCTACGGCTACCTGGCCGCCGTGATCGGGAACGTATTCTTCCCAGAGCTAACCCCTACCGCCCGGCTGCTGTCCTCATTCGCGGTATTCGCCACCAGCTTCCTCCTGCGCCCCGTAGGCGCGGTCATCTGGGGGATCCTGGGCGACAAGCGTGGACGCCGCTGGGCCTTGTCGTGGTCCATCATCATCATGTCCGGCGCCACCTTCCTGGTAGGGGTGCTGCCCGGGTACGCCCAGCTCGGTATCTGGGCCGCCGTCCTGCTGGTGCTGCTGCGCATGTGCCAGGGCTTCTCCGCCTCCGGTGAGTACGCCGGGGCCGGGACCTTCCTGGCCGAGTACGCCCCGCCCGGCAGGCGTGGCGTGTACGTGTCCCTGGTGCCCGCCTCCACCGCCGCCGGCCTGCTGGTCGGCTCGCTGTTCGCCTCCGGCCTGTACTGGCTGCTGGACGACCAGGCCATGTCTGCCTGGGGCTGGCGCGTGCCCTTCCTGCTGGCTGGGCCGCTGGGACTGGTCGGACGCTACATCCGGGTCCACCTGGAGGACTCCCCCGTCTACCAGGCCCTGGTGGCCGCCTCCGCCAGCAAGGCGCAGGCGGAGGGCAATGTACCCGCCAGCCAACGCGGTCAGCACTGGGCTGAGCCCCTGCGCATCCTCCTGCGCGACCACCGCCGGGCCGTGGTGTCCTGCTTCGGGGTCAGCTGCCTGAACGCCGTCGCCTTCTACATGCTGCTGAGCTATATGCCCACCTACGTGCAGCACGAGCTGGGCTTCTCAGAGACCCGCTCCACCCTGGCCACCTCCGTGACCCTGGCGGTGTACGTAGGCGCGATCTTCTTCATGGGGCACGTCTCTGACATCTTCGGCAGGCGGCGGGTCCTGACCATCGCCTGCCTGGCCTTCATCGTCTTGTCCGTGCCCCTGTTCACGCTGATGAACCACAGCTCGCTGCTGGTCATCATCCTGTGCGAGATCGCCTTCGCCCTGGTGCTGACCGCCAATGACGGCACCCTGGCGTCCTTCCTGGCGGAGAGCTTCCCCACAGAGGTGCGCTACTCCGGATTCGCCCTGTCATTCAACCTGGCCAACACGATCCTGGGCGGGACCTGCCCGTTCATCGCTACCTGGCTGACGGCAACCACCGGCTACCGCCTGGCGCCAGCCTTCTACCTGACCGCAGTCGCGGCGCTGGCCCTGCTGACCCTGCTGGTCTCCCACGTGGACCCGCACCGCGACCTTGAGGCGCACGACTAATTCAGCCCTCCTTGGGCTACGTACCATTGCTGACCATGGACAGCGAGACCAGACCGGGTGCCCCGACCTCAAAGGGTGAGGCCCGTCGGCAAGCCATTATCTCTGCCGCCGCCGCTATCATCCACGAGTCGGGGCCCGCGTCTGTCACGCACCGGGCCGTAGCCAGGAGGGCTGGCTGCTCCCTGTCCGCCACCACCTACTACTTCAAGGGCCTGGACGACCTGCTCTACCAGGCGGGCATGGCCAATATCCGCAGGTGGGCACGCCGGGCGGAACGGGCCGCGGAGAAGGCTGAGGCCCTGGCGCAGCCGCCGGACCTGGAGGAGTGCATCGAGCTGATCCTGGCAGCCACCCTGCCCGCCGAGGGCCCCTACCTGGGGCACTACATCCAGCTGATCTCCGCTGGGGACACCGCCCCCGTGGGCCGCGCCTACCGGGAGGGCCGCCAGCAGCTCAATGCCGCCGTCAACCGCCTCATCGCCGCGCTAGGCCTCCCGGCGACGGCGGAGGTGGTGATCGCCGCCGTGGACGGCGCCGCCGTCACCGCCCTCAGTGAGCAGCGGGACGTCAAGGAGACCGCCCGCTCCCTGCTACGGCGTCTGAGCATGTACATCGCCCTGCTGTCCCGGTCGGGCCGCAGCTCCAAGGACCTGGAGGCCCTGAGCGCTGACCTCGCCCGCCCCACCGTCCACCAGCTGGCGGGCGGCCCGCTGACGCCCCAGCCGCAGCCTGGCTGAGCACGACCTGGCTGCACACCAACCGCCCACCCGCCACGCGGCCCACCGGTCAGGCCGTTCCCGCCACGCAGGCAGCAGGTGGCCGCAGGCTCCCGCCCGGCTGCCTGCGGCTACCTGCTACCTGGACGGCGGACGCCTGCCTAGCCGTCTTCTTGGCCGTCTACTCGGCAGCCGTCTTGCTGGCAGTCTTAGCAGCTGTACTAGTGGTCTTGACAGCCGTCTTCTTGGCGGTCGTCTTGCTACCGGTCTTGCTCGCTGCCTTGGTGGTGGTCCGCTTGGTGGTGCTGCGCTTCTTGGCTGGCCCCTTGGCCCGCTTCTCCGCCAGCAGCTCGTAGGCGCGCTCCGGGGTCACCGTGGCCGGGTCGTCGTCGCGGCGCAGGGTCACGTTCGTCTCCCCGTCCGTGAAGTACGGGCCGAAGCGCCCGTCCTTGATAACCACCGGGCGGCCTGAGACCGGGTCCGTGCCCAGCTCCCGCAACGGCCCCCGGGCCGCCGCCTGCCCGCGGCGCCGCTTGGGCTGCGCAAAGATCTCCAGCGCCTGCTCCAGGGTCACCGTGAGCAGCTGCTCCTCGCTCTCCAGGGAGCGCGAGTCCGTGCCCTTCTTCAGGTAGGGCCCGTAGCGCCCGTTCTGCGCGGTAATGTCCACGCCCTCCGCGTCCTGGCCCACCACCCGCGGCAGGCTGAGCAGGTCCAGGGCCTGCTCCAGGGTCACGGTGGCCAGGTCCATGCTCTTGAACAAGGAGGCCGTGCGCGGCTTGGGCCCCGCCGCCTTCTTGGTGCTGCGCTTCTTGGGCTGGTCAGCCTCCTCAGCCTCACCTGGCGGCTCCGGCAGCACCTCGGTTACGTAGGGGCCGTAGCGGCCGTCCTTGGCGATGATGGTGTGCCCTGTGGCCGGGTCCACCCCCAGCTCCCGGCCGTCGTCGGCGGCCCGCGCGAACAGCTCCCGCGCCCGCGCCACCGTCAGCTCGTCAGGGGCCACGTCCGCGGGCACGTTAGCGCGCTTGCCCTCCGTGTCCTCCAGGTAGGGGCCGTAACGCCCCACGCGCAGGGTGATGCCCTCCCCGATCTCCACGGAGTTGACGGCCCGCGCGTCGATCTCCCCCAGGCCCGCGAGCATCTGCGCCAGGCCCAGGCGTCCGCCCTCCCCGGCATCGCCCACCGGCTCCTGCCCCGACCCGGCGCCCTTGTAGAAGCGGGTCAGCCAGGCCACCCGGTCCAGCTCACCAGCGGCGATCCGGTCCAGGTCCCGCTCCATAGAGGCCGTGAAGTCGTAGTCCACCAGCTCCGCGAAGTTCTCCTCCAGCAGGCGGGTGACGGCGAAGGCCAGCCAGGTGGGCACCAGCGCCTGGCCCCGGTGGTCCACGTAGCCCCGGTCGGAGATGGTGGACATGGTGGCGGCGTAGGTGGAGGGGCGGCCGATCTCCCGCTCCTCCAGGGCCCGCACCAAGGAGGCCTCGGTGTAGCGGGGCGGCGGTGTGGTCTCGTGGCCGGAGGCCTCGGCCTGCACCGTGTCCAGCTCCTGGCCCGCCACCATCGCGGGCAGGCGCACCTCCCGGTCCGCGCGGGCGCCGCCCTCCGCCGCCTCGTAGCGCTCGGCGTCGCGGCCCTCCTCGTAGGCGGCCAGGAAGCCCCGGAAGGTGATGACCGTGCCCGAGGCCGTCAGCCCCGCCGTCTTGAAGGTGGCCCCGGCGTCACGCGCCTCACCCAGGACCCCCGCGATCGGTACCTCCACGTGCACGGTGGCGGTGGAGCCGACGGCGTCGGCCATCTGGGAGGCCACGGTGCGCTTCCAGATCAGCTCGTAGAGCTTGAACTGGGAGGCGGTCAGGGAGCCCGCCACCTGCGCCGGGGTGCGGAAGTGGTCACCAGCAGGGCGGATCGCCTCGTGGGCCTCCTGGGCACCCTTGGACTTGGTGGCGTACACGCGCGGCTTGTCCGGCACGTACTGGGGGCCGTAGAGCTCGGCGACCTGGGCGCGGGCGGCCGCCACCGCCTGCCCGGACAGCACCGTGGAGTCGGTACGCATGTAGGTGATGTAGCCGTTCTCGTAAAGGCCCTGGGCCACGCGCATGGTCTCGCGCGGGTTCATGCGCAGCTTGCGGGAGGCCTCCTGCTGCAAGGTGGAGGTGGTGAAGGGGGCCGCCGGACGCCGCCGGTAGGGCTTCTCGTCCACCTTGGCCACCTGCGCCGTCGCCCGGCTGAGCGCCGCGGCCACCGCCTTGGCCCCGCCCTCGTGCAGGTGGATCAGCTGGGCCTTGCGGGCGGCGGCACTGAGCTCACCGGCGTCGGTGAAGTCCCGTCCCGTGGCCACGCGGCGCCCGTCCAGGGTGGCCAGGCGGGCCGTGAAGGTGGCCTCCTGGCGGGCGGCGGCGTCCACCTTGGACAGCACGGTGGTCAGGTCGGCCACCACTCCCCAGTAGGCGGCGGCGGTGAAGGCCATGCGCTCGCGCTCCCGCTCCACCACCAGGCGGGTGGCCACCGACTGCACGCGCCCGGCGGACAGGCCCGCCCGCACCTTGCGCCACAGCACCGGGCTGACCTCGTAGCCCACCAGGCGGTCCAGGATGCGGCGGGTCTCCTGGGCGTCCACCAGGTCCATGTCGATGTCCCGGGTGGAGGCCAGCGCCCGGGTGACCGCCTCCTTGGTGATCTCCGTGAAGGTCATGCGGCGCACCGGCACCTTGGGCTGGAGGACCTCCTTGAGGTGCCAGGCGATCGCCTCCCCCTCACGGTCGTCGTCCGTGGCCAGGTAGAGCTCGTCCGCCTCCTTGAGGGCCTTCTTGAGGGCGGTGACCGTCTTCTTCTTGTCGGGGTTGACCACGTAGTAGGGGGTGAAGCCGTCCTCCACGTCCACCGCGAAGCGCCCGTAAGGGCCCTTCTTCATGGTGGCGGGCAGCTCGGAGGGCTGGGGCAGGTCCCGGATGTGCCCCACGGAGGCCTCGACGTCGAACTCCGGTCCTAGGTAGCCGGAGATTGAGCGGACCTTGTTGGGGGACTCAACGATCACAAGCTTGGTGGTCATGACGACCTTCCTGGCGGGCACGGCAGAGACGTGAGGACGGGTCCAGGCGCGGCAGCCGCACCGGACGGGGCAGCCCGACTGTAACCCACCAGCCGGTTGCAAGCAGCCCTGGAGTCGGTAGGCGGCCTACAAGGCCGTAGGAACGAGGGAGTTCCAGGAGGTCGCTCACGGTGGAGCGACGGTCCTCCCGCCAGGGCCTGTTCTAGCGTCCTAGGGTGTTGCGGGGGCCTGGCATGCCGTGCTGGGGCGGGCGGGCGCCCTGGTGGCGGGTGGCGGCGGTGTGCTGGATAGAGGCCAGCACCTGCTGGGGCGAGAGCTTCTTGGGCTGGCCCGGGCGGGACGCCTGCTGGCTGGCAGAGCGCTGCGGCCCCTGCTGCGGGGTCTGCCGTGGTGCCTGTTGCGGGACCTCGTGGCGGTGCGCCTGCCCGCAGCGGTCCACGTGCTCCACCAGCGTGGGCTGGTCCTCCCGCCTAGTGACCACCACCAGGTCCACCTGCGGAAATCCTCTTTCCAGGGCCAGCTGGAAGGTCATGCGGGCGTTATCCGTGCACCGGCACACCTCCCCCTCCCCAGTAGCCTGGAACACGCCCGCCACCGCGCTCCTGGGCGTGAAACGAGCCCCCACCTCCCCCCGCGAACGCGGACCCGCCCACCGCTGGAACGCTCCCCGCTCACACACCTGCCGCGGCGTGTCCGCCACCACCACGACCACCTGCCCGTACTTGGCTGCCTTGAGCTCCTCCAGCAGGCGCGGGCCCTGCCCCCGGGCAGGAGACTCCATCCACTGCAAGGTCCCCTCGATCTTGACGTCAAACCGCTTCTTGAGCAGCTCGAAGCGCACCAGGTCCGCGGTGTCGGTGGACATCTGGTGCACCAGCGTCGCCAGCTCCCCACGCACCACAGGCCGCCCGTCAACCAGCACCTGCGGCGCGTGCCGCGCCAGCAAGGCGTCCCAGTGCGCCCGGGCCCTCTCCAGCAGCCCCTGGTCAACCTCCAGCCCCTCCACCCGGTTACCCAGCAGCAGCTGCTTGACGTCATCAGCGTCCACCGTGGTGAAACCAGCCTCGTCCAGACCCATACGCCCAGACTCACCCGCCCCCAGCACACCCCCGGCCACACCCACCGCCCGGGACTTACCCGCCCCCGGCGCCCCCGCCATAATGATCGCCCGCCCCCGCCGCGAACCACAGGCACCCGCCCGCGCCACGTAAGCCGCAACCACCGCCTCCCGCAGCTCGTACCAGGCAGAACCCTTAGCAGGCTTAGCGGGCAGGCAGTGCTCCTGCGACAACCGCCGGACCACCTCAGCCACCTGCGCCCCCGTACGCCCCAGCACGCCCGCCCGCTCCTGCCCAGACGCCACGGGCCCCTCGGGCTCAGTACCCCCAGAACTCGGCACTGCCATAAGGCGCCTCCGGGGGCTGGGGCAGGCTCTGGGCTATGTCATCCAGCTCCGCGAACTCCTCCAAGGTGAGGAACCTGTTGAAGCGGAGACTCTCAATGTCCTCCCAGCTGCCGCGGTCGTAGCCGTCATAGCCCCGCACCCGCCCAAAGGTGTAGGGCCAGACCCGCAACCGCTCCATCATCTCCTGGGTACTGATCTGACCCGCAGCCCGCCGCCACCCCAGCTCCACAGGCGTGACCGGACGGATCTCCTCACCCCGCTCCATGTCCCGCTGGACAGACAGAACCAGCCACAGCTCGGTACCCACCCGCTCGGCTACCTCCTGGGGGCTGAGCCCCTGCGCCAGCAGGTCCCGGCTCAAACGGTCCTCCTCAATCGGAGCCAGAAACTCCAAGGCAAGCGCCCGCAGGTCCTCACCATCACGACCCACCAGCACCGTCCCGTCATCCAGCACCAGCCTCCCAGCAACCCCCTCCTCAGCAACCCGCCCCTCAGGAACCGGCTCCGGCTGCCCCTGGCCCACCGGCCCCTCCGGCAAACTCTGCCCCACCGGCTCTACCACCTCACCCACCACAACCTCCTACCTCCCAGAAAGGGATCCCAGCAGTACCCACCCCAAGAACGCTACCCCACCCACCCCCAGCACAAAGGCACTTCACCCCACCCAGGACAACACGACCCCAAAGAAACCACAGGCCACTCTCACCCCCAGAACTCGGGGAGCCAACGGGCAAGGTCGAGTGCCAATCCCATAAGCGTCAGGACTGTCTCCTGCCTAGATATCCAGCCCAGCCAGTAAGGGTCCAATGAGCGTTAGCGCCGCTGCCTGGAGGCTGCCGCGGGCCCAGACAACAGCACCAGCACCGCCATACCGGCGCAGGCGGTGGCGACCGTAGCGGCCGCACCGGCCGCATAGGCCATGAGCTCGTCCGGGACGGAGGCGGCTTCCTCGGCCCCCCACAGGGTCCACAGCTCCAGCGGCACGGACGCCAGTCCCGCCAGCAGGCCCACGAGCAGCAGCGCCAGGGTGGGGGCCGTCATCCCCGCGGAACCCCAGTGCCGCCCCCGCCCCCCAGGACCGTTAGCCGGGCCCTCGTCCTGCCAGCAGCCACCCGCCACCGCCAAGGCCCCCCAGCCCAGGGCGAGCAGCAGCGCGGCCACGACGTCGGCGGGACGGTGCCACTGGCACACCAGCGTGGAGTAGCCGACAGCCACCGCCACGAGCGCCCCCGCCCAGGCGGCCAGGGGACGCCAGCGCCGGGAGGTCACCAGCACCAGGGCCACGGCCGCGGAGGCCGCCACGGCGGTGTGCCCCGAAGGCAGGGTGTTGGCGCCGTCCCACCGCTGCGACAGACCGAACTCGGGCCGCCACAGGACCCAGTGCTTAATGACCTGCGTAGAGACATTCGTGGCCACGACGACGCCCGCGGCCCACAAGGCCCGCCGTCGGCTCCCCCGCCACAGCGCCAGGAGCAGCACCGCCAGGATCAGGGCCACCAGGCCCGGCATGGTTATCACCTGCAACAGGCTGCGGGCGTGCCCGGAGACGAAGCGGGCCCCGATCAGTGAGCCGCTCAACGCCGTCTGCTCCATGAGCTGCCCGGTGCGGGTGAGCACCAGGGCCGCCCATAAGGCGGGCACCCCCAGGAAGCAGAGCCCGGCCAGCAGCCCGGCCAGCACCCGGTGCGCGCCCCTAACTACAGCCGGGCCGTTCCTTAACGCGGTGGTGGGGGTTCCTGCGGCGGCGGGGATCACGACGGATGTTGGGGCCGCTGCCGCAGCGGGGCTCCCCAGGGCTGTCGGGGCCTCAGTCTCAGTGGCGATATCGAGCCAGTGCAGCGTCCCTGCGAAGCCGCTGGCTTCCGCTCCGCCCCCGTCCAACCAGTGGAGACCTTTAGCGCTGCCAACCGTTGCGGGGCTAGATGGCAGCCTCGTAGGCGCCTCAGCTGCGGCACCACCCCGAGGCGTCCACGCCGGGGCCCGCCCAGGTTCCCAGCCGGGCGTGGCGGTGCTGGAGGCGCCAGCGGGCGCACCGGCTGTCGCGTCGGTAGCGTCTGGGTGGCTGCGGGCCACCTCCTGGGTCCTCGGTGTCACGGCCTGGATGCTATGGGCCGTTCCTGGGTACTCCATGGCCGTCGGCTATAAACCCTCCCGCACACCCCGGCAGGCAGTTGGCAAGCCTCTGTACTGCAAGCAAATAACCAGGTCCTAGTGGGGTAACGCACAGTAGGCGCCACGCCCGGGGCAGGCTGCTTCCGGCCGGGCAGCCTAGTGGCAGCGCCGAAGTGAGCACCTGGCAGCCGTCATGCTGGCCTCCGCCCAGACCCGGCCAGGCACCTGCCCAGCAGGCGCCCCCAGGCAGGCACGGGTCGTAGCACTGGTCTGCCTGGACGTACCCGGGTCAGGGCGGTACCCCCAGGCAGGCGCGGGTCTCAGTCCAGCAGCAGGAAGCCCGCCCCCACCAGCTCACGGGTGGCGTCCACCAGCTCCTGGCGCAGGGCGAGCGCCCGCTCCGAGGCCGCACCAGTACTCGCCTCCCCGCCAGCGCTCGCCTCCGTTCCAGGGCCGCCGTCGGTCTGCTCGCCGTCAACCGCGGTCAGGGCGGCCAGCGCCGTAGCCACCTGGGCCACGCTCAGCTCTCCGTCCGCCACGTCCACCAGGGCCGCGAGCGCCGTACCGGCCCGCAGCACCCGTCCCAGGCCCCCGCCCTGGCGCACCAGGATCGCGGTGGGCTCGGTGGCCCCTGGCCGCAGGTGCCGCTCCTGCGTGACGTCGGGGGCGACCACGGGCCGCAGCGCGGCGACGGCGTCGTCGTCCAGCTGTGCCAGGCGGCTGCGGGCCTCCACCACCTGGGCCACGTGCTCCCCCAGGGACCCGTTGCCGCTGGTGGTGACCTCCTCCAGGACCCGCCAGGGGGCGCGCGTCCCTGCGGCAGCGGGGCGGTGCAGGACCAGGTAGCCGAAGCCCACCGCCTCCACCCCGCGCTGCTCGAAGTCCGCGATCCAGGCCTCCAGGCGGGCCTCGAAACCGGCCCGGTCCCGCTCGGGGGTGGAGCCGCCGTCCCGCAGCCACATGGTGGCGTACTCCACCGGGTCCTGCTGCTCGCGCTGGACCACCCAGGCGTCTACGTCCGCCGGGAGCCAGGCGGTCACGAGCGCGCGCCAGTCCTGGCCACGGTGGTGCTCCCAGTTGCCCAGCATGACGGCGGTGCCGCCAGGGGCCAGGTGCTCACCGAGGGCGGGGACCAGGGCGGGCAGCACGGGAGCGCCGGCGTCGCGGTACTCCATGAGGGCCAGGCCGGCGGCGCGCACGGCGGGCGGGGTGATGACGAAGGGCGGGTTGCTGGCCACCAGGTCGAAGCGGCGGCCCGCCACGGGCTCCAGGAAGGAGCCTTGCCGCAGCTCCAGGCGGCCCGGCTCCACCCCGGCCAGGGCCGTGTTGAAGGCGGTGAAGGCCAGGGCGCGGGCGGAGATGTCGGTGGCGGTGACCTGCTGGCAGTGGCGCAGCAGGTAGAGGGTCTGGATACCGCAGCCGCAGCCCAGGTCCAGGGCGGTGCGGACGGGACGGCGCGGGGTCAGGGCCGCCAGGGTCAGGCCCGCGCCGCCGATGCCGAGCACGTGGTCCGGCGGCAGCTCGCGCCCGGTCTCCAGCTCGCCCAGGTCGGAGGCCACCCACCAGCGCACGGGCCCGGCGTCGTCGGTGGCCTCGTGGGGGCGCAGGTCGACGGCGGCGCGTACCGCGTCCGGGCGGGGCCCCGGGGACGGGCTGGGCCCGGCGACCGGTTGGGTGACCAGCCCGGGGGTGCCGCTGGCCGGGGTAGGCGTGGCAGCCGCGGCAGACGTGGTGGCCTGGCCGCTTGCCGTGGCAGGAGCGGTGTCCTGGCCGCCGCTGGGAGTGCTGCTGGACCCAGCGGGGGCTTTGCCGTCGGCGGGGCTTAGCACGGATTCCACCAGTTCCACCAGCCCAAGCTCCAGGGCTCCGGCAGTGCCGGTGCGGGGCAGGGCGGCGTCCAGGTCGGTGGCGCTGACGCCCTGGCCCAGCATAAACAGGGCCGTCAGGGTGGCCACCGGGTCCGGGGCGCGGCCTGCAGCACGACGCCGGGCGGTGTGCGCCCGCAGCGCACGCAGGGCGGGCAGCCTCTGCTCACGGCGCAGGGCGGCGTCGGCAACCGGCCCCAGCAGGCTGGCGACAGCGTCCACCCCCCAGCCGCTGTCCTCCAGGTCAGCACGGAGACGCTGCGCCTGCGCGGGGGTGGCGGCGGGCACTGGCCTGGCTAGAGGCGCGCTGCTGGTCGCTGCGCCGGTCAGGATGCTGGGCACTGTGCTGGTCGCGTTGCTGGTCATGGCAGCGACGCTACCCGTTGAACCGCCTGCTCCGTCCGGCACGGCGGTCAGCGCCCTGGCGCCCCTGCGACGGCACCCTCCGCCGTCGCACCGGGGACGCGGCCGCCCCAGCGCCTTCCGTAGCAGGTGGTGGCTCAGGCGTCAGGGTCGGCGTCGATGGCTCCCTGCACGTCGTGGAAGAGGAGGTTGGAGATCTCCACCTGCACCATCTGGACGGCGGGGATGTCGTCCAGCACCAGGGGGTCGTCAGCGCTGGTCTGCAGGCTCAGGGTGCCGCAGCGGAAGATGCGGTCAGACATGCTGCGCTGCTGCTGCACGTCGGAGATGCGCGACAGCGGCAGGTCGTGCCCGGTCTTGTTGAACACGCCCTTGCGCGTGATGACGCGCTTGGTGGTGATCGTGAAGGTCTCGTTGGCCCACTTGATCCACGGCACCAGCAGCACCGGGACGCTCGCCACGGCCACGAGCACCCAGATCGCCAGGACCACCCAGCGCCGCCACTCGCCGTCCGGGAGCAGGACGGTGGCCGCCGTCGCCGCGATAATCATTAGCAGAACTGATAGGTAACGCCACAGCAGGACCTTCCAGTGGCGGTGCATGTGGCGCACCACCACCTCATCCTGGCTGAGCAGCTTGTTCGGGATACCCATGGCCCCCAGTCTGCCAGCATCCGCCAGGGTATCGCCGCAAGAGCAGCGTCTCTCAGCGCCCCGGCACGCCCAGATCCGCCGTCCGCACCCGCCTCCGCCCTCTACCTCCGTCTCTCCTCCTGCGCTCGTCCCTGCTCCTGCCAGCCTCACCCGGGCCGTGCCTCCGGCTCGCGTCCCCTTTTCCCAGCCTGCGGCTCAGCCACCTCGCAGCATGCTGCCGCCCACGTCCAGGACCACCGGCACCACACCGAGCAGCACGAAGGCGGGCAGGTGGCACAGCCCCAGGGGCAGGACCAGGCGCACCGCCAGCCGCTCCGCGGCCTCCTGAGCCGCCGCGGCCCGGCCCTCCCGCACGGCGCTGGCCGCTCGCTCCAGCAGGGGCACCGGGGAGGCTCCCTCCTCCCAGGCCACCCGCAGGCAGGAGGCCAGCTGGCTCTCCGGCCCGGCCCAGCCCTCTTGCGGCTCCGCCCCGCCGAGCCCTGAGGCCGTCTCCCAGGCCTCCGGCCAGTCCGCCCCGAGCAGCAGCGCCCGGGAGACGACCACCAGCCCCTCGTCCTCCAGCACCTCCCCCAGCGCCGCCAGGGTGCCGGGCACTGTGGCCCCGGAGACCAGCGCCGCCCGGGCCAGGTCCAGGCCCAGCGCCTCGTCCACGACGCCGTCGCCCGCCCGGGCGGCCGCCAGCAGCCGTTGCGTGAGCAGGTGGCCCAGCACCATGAGCACCACGCCGGACACCAGCACCGCCACGGCCAGGGGACCCGAGAACAGGTAGGCCCACAGGTCCGCCCCCACAGCCGTGCCCAGCACGGGGGCAGCGGCGGGCAGGGCCGCCAGCAGGCGGGCGGTGCTGCGGGGCCCAGCCAGGGCGGTGTCCCGCAGGGACTGCGCCCGGCCCGCATCAGACACCGCGCCTGCCACCGCCTCCAGCACGTTGGCCAGCGGCGCCCCCACGGCCTCCGCCAGGCGGCAGGCCGCCACCGCCCCGCGCGCCGCCTGCCGCCGCGCCTGCTCCCGCTCCGCCCGACGGCGGGGCCAGGGCGGGGTCCAGCGCCAGCTCCCGCCGTGCCTGCGCGGCAGCCAGCGGCGCGGTGGGGACTGGGCCAGGGCGAGCAGCGGGGCCGGTACCACCCCAACGGGTACCTGCCCGCTGGAGATCTGCCCGTCGGAGGCTTGCCCGACCGGAGACTGCCCCGCATCCGTCTGCCACCGGGGGCCGGGCACCTGGCCGGAACCGTCCGCCTGCGGCCCCAGGCAGCGGCGCCCCAGGACGCGCTGCCAGGCCAGGGAGGTGGGCAGCCCCGCGCGCAGCAGCGCGGCCACCTCTACCAGGACCATCCCGATATCCGCCTCCTGCGGCCGGGACCGGCGCCAGCCTCTGCCTGCCCGGCCCCACCCGGAACCGCTAGGGGCAGGGCGGGCCGCTGGCGGGCGACGTCTGGGCGGCAGCAGGAGCAGGGCGACCGCGAGCGCCAGCAGCAGCGCCGCCGTCCAGGCGCTCAGCCCCGGCATGTTGCCCTCCCCAGGTCCCGGCCACCGCACGCCTCTGCCCCGCCCAGCGCCGCCTGCAACGCCTGCGGGCCCACCAGCCGTCCCAGGGCCGTGGCTGCCTCCCCTGCCCGGTAGCCGCCGTCAGGCAGGCGCACCAGCGCCTCCTGGCAGACCAGCTCCCCGGCGTGCCGGGAGAGCAGGCCGACGGACTCCACCACCCGGGCACCGGAGGCCAGTCGGCGCAGGTGCACCACGGCGTCCAGGGCGCTGGCGGCCTGGGCCGTGACCATGTGCTCGCTCATGCCTGCCAGCGCCCCCAGGGCGGTGAGCCGGGCGGGCACGTCCACCGGGGAGTTGGCGTGCAAGGTGGCCCACCCGCCCTCGTGCCCGGTGTTGAGGGCGGAGAGCACCTCCCGCACCTCGGGTCCCCGGCACTCCCCCAGCACGATCCGGTCCGGGCGCATGCGCATGGCGTTGCGCACCAGGGCACTCATAGGCACCGCCCCTACACCCTCCACGTTCTGGCCCCGCTCCTGCAGGTGGATAACGTGGGGGTGGTCGGGGCGCAGCTCGCTGACCTCCTCTATGCACACGATCCGCTCAGTGGGGCTGACCAGCCCCAGCAGGGCAGCCAGGAGCGTGGTCTTGCCGGTGCCGGTGGCCCCGGTGACCAGGCAGGAGGTACGCCGCTCCACCAGGGCCGTCAGCAGCTGGTCCAGGCCCGCCGGGACGGTGCCAGCCTGCCGCAGCTCAGGCAGGGTCAGGGCCCGGCGGCGGCTGGTGCGCAGGCAGATAAGGGTGCCGTCCGTGGACAGGGGCGGCAGCACGGCGTTCAGGCGAGTGCCGTCAGGCAGGGAGGCGTCCACGACGGGGCTGCTCTCGTCCAGCCGCCGCCCGGAGGCGGCCGCCATCCGCACGGCCAGCGCCCGTGCCTGCGGCTCCTCCAGGCGGGCCCCCGGCACCTCCTCCAGCCCACGCCCCCGGTCGACCCAGGTGCGGCCCCCACCCACCAGGACGTCGGTGACCCCCGGGGTCTCCAGCAGGGGCTGCAGCACCGCCCCGGCCCCCTGGGCCTCCGCCCGCAGCCCGGTAGCCAGGCGGATGACCCCGGTGGCTCCGGTGCCCGCACCGGTGGCGGCCAGCACCGCCCCCGGCAGGCTGGCCCCGCGCGCGAGCTCTCCCCGGGCCACCCGCAGCCGCTCCCCGCCCATCCGGCTCAGCTCCGGGCCCGGCAGGCTCATGGCTCCCGCTCCGTATCCGGCTCCGCCTCCAGCAGGGCCAGCAGGGACCGGGCCAGGCGGGCGGCGTCGCGCCCCGCAGCACCCCGGCAGCGGGTGGGGTCCTCGCCGCGCTGCTGGCGGCTGGCCACGCGCCGGTCGTACCCCAGTACGCCCAGCAGCGCGCCACCGGTCATGCCCTCCAGCTCGGCGACGTCCAGGTCCAGGCCCCCTTGGCGTACCACCAGGCGCAGCCGGCGGGCCGCCGCGGCTGGCAGGTGCCGGGACAGCGCCTCGGCGGCGGTGGCGTTGCGCAGGTCCAGGCTGGTGACCAGCAGCGGCAGGCAGCCGGGCGGTGGGGCCTGGCCGCGCGGCAGGTCCAGCAGCACGACGTCGTGCACGGCGGCCAGGGCCTCCAGGACGGTCTGCGCCACCGCGCCCCGAGCCCCGCCGCGGGAGTCCCCGGTCAGCACGGTCACCCCCCGCCAGGAGGGTAGGGCCTGCACCAGGCGCTGGGGCAGGAAGACCGTCTCCTGCGGGTCCAGGTCCGCCCAGCGCAGCCCCGGCAGGGGGCGGTCGCCCAGCAGTAGGCCCAGCCCGCCGCCAGGGTCCAGGTCCGCCACGGCCACGGCCCAGCCCAGGCGGGACAGCTCGGCGGCCACCCGCACCAGGAGCGTGCTCACGCCCAGGCCCCCGCTGCTGCCGGTGAGGCTCACCAGCTGGGCGCGCCGCGGGTGCTCCAGGGCGACGGCGGCGGCCACCAGGTGCTCTGCTTCCACCTGCTCCCCTAGGGCCAGCAGGTGCACGTCGCCGTCGTGCAGGTCCCGCAGGCCGGTGGCGGCCCGCACCACCACCAGGCTGGGGCCCGCCTCCGTGCCCGCCGCGCTACGGGCCTGGCGCACCGCCTGCACCACCTCCGCCTCCTGCCCGGCCAGGGCGCCACCCAGGTCCAGGCTCCAGCAGGGGGAGCCGGTGCAGTCCTCCAGGACCCGCCCCACCTCCTGCCACCAGGGGCCCTCCCCCTGCTGGAGCACGCCCTGGACGCGGGGCGCTACCGCCTGGCCCTCACCGACGGGAGAACCGACGGGAGAACAGGGCGGCTGGGTACGCCTGCCGCCCGACTGCCTGTGCACCACCTGGCACCTCCTGCTTGCTGAAACCTGCGTGCCCGGCCGCACCGCGTGGAGGGGGGCGCGGTCCAGCGGGCCCGGCTCAGGCGGCTGCCTGCCTCTGGGCCGCCACTGCTGGCTCCGCACGCCTGCCGGGCGCGGTGACGGTGGGCGGGCATCCAGGCTGCCCCCAGGCTGCCGCCCCCAGCCCCCGGCGGCTGCTCCGTGGTGGACACCCCTGGCACCTGAGGACCTGTGGAGTTCCCCAGCTGGAGCAGCCCCAGGACGCGGGGACGCGCGAGCCGCGAAAGCGGAGGAGTCCGGAGCAGCCCCAGGACGCGGGGACGCGCGAGCCTGCCAGCGGCGGCTGGGAGGCCCCGGCACGGAGGCGCACGGCTAGGCAGGGCTAGCGGCTGGCGGCCCACAAGGGCACGCTCCCACCCCACCCGGGGCGGACCGGCCTTCTCGGAGCGGATAAGTGTCACCGCCGGCTCATCCCACCCCACCCGGAGCGAACTGGTCTGGCAGAGCTCCCCCACGCACAGGCCCCGCGCCAGCCGGCCAGTCGGTAGGTGTCGGAGAAAGCCCAGCCGCCTAAGGTCTTTCTAGGGCGCGTAGGCGGCTAAGTCGGTAGGCTCGGGGAAAGCCCCCACAGCCCCTCCGAGGAGGGAGACCCCAATTGCCACAGACACCCCAGCCCCCGCGCGTGGCCGCCTACTTCGACCTGGACAAGACCCTCCTGGCCACCTCCACCACCATGGCCCTGTCCACCCCCATGCGCCGTCACGGCGTGATCTCCGCCTCCACCATGGTGCGCGGCATCGTCGCCCAGCTGCCCTACCTGCTGGTCGGCGCGGACGAGGAGCAGACCATCCGCCTGATGAACCGGGTCGCCGCCATGTGTGCGGGGGTGGAGCGCAGCCGGGTGCTGGAGGTGGTGCGTGAGGCCCTGCCCACCGCGGTCGAGCCCGCCTTCTACACCGAGGCCCTGGACATCGTCTCCGGCCACCACCGGGCCGGCCACGACGTCGTGGTGGTCTCCGCCTCCATCGAGGAGATGGTGGAGCCGGTGGCCCGCCTGGTAGGGGCGGACCGTTTCGTGGCCACCCGCATGGAGACGGTGGACGGCCTCTACACCGGCCGCATAGAGCGCTGCCTGCTGCACTCGGAGAAGGTCGTGGCGCTGCAGGAGGACGCGCGCCGCCACGGCGTGGACCTGTCGCGCTCCTGGGCCTACTCGGACTCGGTCTCGGACCTGCCCATGCTGGAGGCGGTGGGGCACCCGGTGGCCACCAACCCGGACCGGGAGCTGCGCGCGGAGGCGCAGCGCCGCGGCTGGCCGGTGCGGGACTTCCGGCGTCCGTCCGCCCGACGCCGTCTGCCGCACCCGCGGCTGAGCGCCCCCTCGCTGCCTGCGGTCAGGCGGCCGCAGGTGCCGGTGGCCCCGGTGGTCCCGCTGGTGGCCGGCGGCCTGCTGCTGGCGGGGGCGGCGACGGCGGGGTACCTGCTAACCCACCGCCTGCCAAAGCGCCCCTGAGCCAGCAGAGGCAGACGAGGCCCGCCGCGGGCCGGACGGCCGACGCCGTCCTGACCTGCGGGCTGGCGCAGCGGCGCGCCGCAGCACGTACCGACCGACCGCCAGCCCTCACCGGCTGCGGCCCGCCTGCACCCGGCGCAGCAGCACCTGGGCCTCCTCCAGGCCCACCAGCAGCGCCTCCGCCTGCCACACCACCCAGGCGGCGACGCCGTCGGGGTCTGCGCTGGCGTAGGCGCTGGCCGCCTCCCGGTACGCCTGAGGGGCACGGGCCGGGTATGCCTCCGCCACGGCCGTGCCGGTGGGCTCCAGGCCGTCGCGCACCACCAGGTGGCGCACCAGCAGGCGCCCCAGGGCGGCGTTCCCGGCGGCGAAAGGGCGGGCGGTCACCAGCTCGGCGTGCACCAGGGCCGCCCGCACCAGGGCCGGTGCCTGCGGCAGGTCCAGCAGGTCAAGCAGCCCCTCCAGGCGTGCTCGCAGCTCCAACCCCTGGGGGGCCTGCCCGGGACCTCCCTCCAGGGGCTCCTCACCGTCCCGGCGGGGGGCTGCCACCTGCCGCTGGGTGAGCTGCCCGCTGGCCACCAGCGGGGCCACGAGGTCGCGGTGCAGGCCTGCCAGCAGCTCCCGGGAGGGCACCCGCCGCCCGCCACCGGCACCCCCCAGGTCGGGCATGAGCTCGTTCAGGTGGGTGCCTGCCCGCCACAGGGCGGTGACGGCGTCCAGGGCGGGGTCCCCGCTGGCGGCCTGGGTGAGCTCGGCCCGGGCCACCCGCTCCCGCAGCAGCCCGAGCGGCACCACCGCCCCCTCCACGGCCCCGGAGGCGACGGCGCAGCACAGGTTCGCCTCCGCCCGGGCCTCCCGCCAGCGGCGGCGCAGCACCTGGCTCCAGCGCAGCTCGGCACTGGCCTCTCGCAGTGCCGCGCTCGCCGCCTGCACCCGCGGGTCGGCGTCCAGCCGGCGCAGCACGGCCAGCAGCGCCGGGTCGGTCGGCCGGGGGCGTGGGGCAGGCCCGGGGCTGCCCGGGCTCAGAGGCACGGTGGTGGGGGTCATCCGGGCACTCTAGCCGGGGCGGCTGCGGCTAGCGGGCCTGCGCCGGGACCCTTCCCGGTTACAGTCTTTCCTGTGACAAGCAACGACCCTGGCGAGGTTCTCCCCTCCACGCCGGTCCCCGGCGTCGGCACCCCAGCCAGCAGCTCCCTTACCCCAGACGCCACCTTCCCTGCTGAGGCGGCGCCCCCCGGGCGTCGACGGGCGCACCTGCTGGTCAGCCTGGTGGGTGCCGGGCTGCCGCCTGCGACCCTGTTCCTGACCGGTCTGGCCCTGAGCGGCGGGGCGGAGCAGGGGCCCGGCTGGGGCTGGCTGCTCCTGGCGGTGCTGCTGGGGGTGTCGGTGCTGGCTCAGGCGTGCTTCGCCTACTGCTCCAGCCTGGGGAACCTGGTGGCTGGGCTGGTGGCGCTGGTGGCGCAGGTCCTGGTGCTGGTGGCGCCCGACGGCGTCGGCAGCCTCCCCTACGGCTGGGCGCGCCAGGTGCTGCCCTCGGGGGCCCTGCTGGTGCTGGCCGCCTGGTTCCTGGGCGGCTCGTGGGCCATGCGGCTGGCGCGGCGGGCGGGACGGGCGGAGGCCCGGGCCCAGGCTGCGCTGGCTCAGGCTGACGAGGACCCTGGCAGCGTCCCGGAGCCGCCGCCTTCCCGCCGGGGGGCCCACCTGTTCACCTTGTTCCTGATGCTGGCTGTGACCTGGGGGGTGCTGCGGGTCCTGCCGGGGCAGTACCGGCTGCTGGTGGAGCCGCAGGCCCCTGGTTCCGCCAACGCGGTGCTGGTGGCAGGCTGTTTCGCGCTGCTGCTGGTGGCGGCCGCCGCCTCCGCCTGGTCCTCCCTGGGGGCCCGGGCCACGGCGCTCACCCTAGGGGTGCTGGCCCTGCCCGCCCTGGGGGGAGACGGCGTGCCCGGCCACCAGCTGCTGGCCCTGGCGCTGCCCGGCCTGAGCCCGGTGGTGGCCGTGGCCCTGGCCTGTGTGCTGGGAGCCCTGGGCTGGGGCCTGCACCTGGCCCGGAAGCAGGGACGCACGCACGCGGGTGTGGACCTGGACGCCGGCTGGCCGTGACTGGCTGAGCCTCCTTGCGGCACGCCTCCACTCGGCGTCGACACCACCCCGCTACCTTGGAGGATGAAGGAGGTCCACGTGAGCACAGACAACCACCCCCGCCCAGCGGAAGACCCGGACCTGGACGGCCAGTCCCCCGAGGGGCAGTCCCCGGCTGGGACCGTACCCGAGCACGACGTCGTGGCAGGCGCTGCGTCTGAGGCGCCCCAGGACGAGCCCTTGGTGCTCCCGGAGGAGATGGTCCTGCCCCGGGGCGCGGACCTGGAGGAGCTGGCCCAGTCCCTGGAGATCCCTTCCCTGAGCTCCGACCCCAGCGCCCAGACCGTGGCCGTGAACCCGCAGGTGCTGCACGCGGCCCAGGAGACCCAGTCCCTGGAGACGCCCGCCTCGCCGCGCCGTGCCCTGTTCCCGCTGGAGGCGGCCTACCCGTCCAGCGAGCAGGCCACCGTGAACCTGTCCCTACAGCGCCCGGAGGTGGTCCCGCCGGGGGCGAACCTGGCGCCTGCTCCATCCCCGGAGCCGGTGGCGGCCGCCCCGGCCACGGAGGAGCCCCGCTGGGGGGCGGCTGCGCAGACGGTGCAGGTCTCCCCCCAGACGGCGCAGTCCGCCGTGGAGCAGCCGGGTACCGGCCCGACTGAGCACCTGCTGGGCACGTCGTCCCCCGGTCCGGCCGCCCCGCCCGCCCCTGGACCCGCCAGCGAGGCTGCTGCGGGCTCCTCCTGGGGCCTGCCGGGCAGCGGCGGTGCCGGTACTACGGCGCCCCCCAGCACCGGCAGTGGTACGGGCGCCGGTACTGGTGCTGGTACGAGCGTGGAGGGCGCGGCACCCGTATTCCCGGCCCCCCTGCCGTCCGCAGCCGCCGCGGGCCATCCGCCGGTGGCCGCTCCGGGCGGCTTCCCGAGCCAGCCTGGCGAGCGTCCCGCCTGGCCAGGGGTCACGGAGACCGTGCCCGCCAAGGAGCGCCGTAACGACTCCGACGTGCTCCTGGAGGGCTCCTCGGTGATCGGCCAGCCCGCCTCCCGGGCCGCCTGGCACTGGGGCGGGGCGCTGCTGGCCCTGCTGCTGTTCCCCTTCGCCTGGTACCTGTGCCACGCGGGCAAGGAGCGCCTGGCGGACAACCTGCCCACCCCTGGGGGCACCTTCACCCCGGGGCTAGACGTCGTCGGCCTGGTTGAGCTTGGCGGGGGCCTGCTGGCGCTGCTGCTGGCCCTGCTGGTGGCCCGTAAGTCCGCCTCCGGCCCCTTCCTGGTGGGGCTGGTCTCCGTGCTGCTGGGCGTGCCTTTCCTGGTGGCTCCCGGGGCCACCTGGGACTTCCTGGCCCCCCTGGCCACCCGCCTGACCGACCAGTCCACCATCGGGGCCAACCTGGTGCGCTTCTTCATCATGGACGGCTACACCGGGACCTTCATCCTGCTCGGCCTGGTGATGGTCACCGTGGGCGTGGTGGCCCACTCCACCCGCCGGGCCGGACGCCGCGAGCGGGAAATCATGGCGCGCGCCAAGCGCTGAACCGCCTGCCTGCCCCGGTCCAGACGCCCCTGCCCGACCACGCCGCCCGCCACGGCGGCCGGGCGGGGGCGTCTGGCTACGGCGGCCACGCCCCGGCTGGTGCCCCAGTTCCGGGGTACTCCGGGGGTGCCGCCGGTAGCCTGGGCCGGTGCCTGTGAATGTCAACCAGCCCGGCCCCTGGACCCACCGCGACGTCTCCGCCCGCGGCACCCGCTTCCACGCGGCCCTGGCGGGCCCGGAGTCCCCGCAGGAGGCGGCTGGCCCCCTGGTGGTGCTGCTGCACGGCTTCCCGCAGTGCTGGTGGACCTGGCGGCACGTGCTGCCCGCGCTGGCGCAGGCCGGGCACCGCGTGGCGGCGGTGGACCTGCGGGGCTTCGGCGGCTCGGACCGCCCGCCCACGGGCTACGACCTGGTGACCCTGGCCGCGGACGTGACCGCGGTGGTGCGCGGGCTGGGCCACGAGAAGGCGGTGGTGGTGGGCAACGGCCTGGGAGGCGAGGTCGCCTGGGCCATGGCGCGGGTGGCCCCCACCCTGACGGAGGCGATCGTGCCGGTGGGCTCCCCGCACCCCTTGGCGGTGCGTTCCCTGCGGGGCCGGCTGCTGTCCGGCTCCGCCTTGCAGCGCCTGTCCCTGCGGGTGCCGGTGCTGCCTGAGCGCTCCCTGGCCACCCCGGGCGGGATGGAGGCGCTGCTGCGCTCCTGGGCCGCGCCACGCCATCGCGACCTAGTCGGCGCGCAGGCGGGTTTCTACGCGGAGCTGCTGTCCCGGCCGGGTGCTGCCGCCACCGCCTTGCACCACCTGCGCCGGGGCCGGTTGTCGCGCAGGGAGGTGTCCGCCTTGAGCAAGCCGGTGCACGACCCGGTGCTGGCGGTGCTGGGCGAGCTGGACCCGGTGCAGCCAGCCCAGGCCCACGCCCGCGACTCGCGCTACACGGCGGGGCGCCTGCAGCAGGTGACGGTCCGGGGGGCCGGGCACTTCCCGCAGGAGGAGGAGCCGGAGGCGCTGGTGGCGGCCTTGCTGCCTTTCCTGGCGGAGAACGCCTGAGCCCCGGGGCCAGTGCCGTCTGCCGCTCAGACCCCCACCTGCGGGCACAGCCCGGCCTCCAGCACGGCGCACTGGCCGCACTGTGGGGATCGGGCCCGGCACACCGCCCGCCCGTGCTCGATCAGCCGGTGGCAGCCGTCGGTCCAGCGCTCCGGCGGCAGCAGGGCAGCAATGTCCCGCTCCGCCCCCAGCGGGTCAGTGCGGGTGGTCCAGCCCAGACGGCGGGAGAGGCGCCCCACGTGGGTGTCCACGGTGATCGCAGGCACCCCAAAGGCGTTACCCAGCACCACGTTCGCCGTCTTGCGCCCCACGCCAGGCAGGGCGGTCAGGGCGGTGCGCTCACGGGGGACCTGCCCGCCGTGGTGGGCGGCCAGTGCGGCCCCCAGCCCGATCAGCCTCTCGGCGCGGGTGCGTTGCATCCCCAGGGGGCGCAGCAGGGACTCCAGCTCCTTGAGGTCCGCGCCCGCCAGGGCGGCCGGGTCCGGGAAGGTGGCAAAGAGCGTGGGGGTCACCGTGTTCACGCGGGCGTCGGTGGTCTGGGCGGACAGGACGGTGGCCACCAGCAGCTGGAAGGGGCCTTCGTGCACGAGCGCGCAGGCGGCGTCGGGGTACAGGCGGGTCAGGAGGTCGTCGACGGCGCAGGCCCGCTGGGAGGGCTCAGCCTGGTCTGCCGTCCTGCTGGGACTGGTCGACGGCGGGGCCGCCGCGCCCGCCGTCGAGGAGGAGGCCGCCGCGGCAGCCTTGGCTCGTCCTGCAGGTTTTCCGCTCGCTGCCAGCGACTTTACGGATTTGACCATCACATTGTAGAGACTACAATGCCCGACTGCGTGCCACAGGTCACAAGACGTGGCAGGATAGTGCTTGAATGGCTTCAGTAACCCAGAGCAGGAGGACCCACGTGGAAGACAGCATCATCGGCAAGATCCCCCTCTTTGAGGGCATGGGTCCCGAGGAGCAGGAGGAGCTGCGCGCCATGATGTCGCAGACCACCCTGCGCCGTGGCGAGATCCTCTTCAACGAGGGCGACGCCGGGGACCGGCTCTACATTCTTCTCTCCGGCAAGGTCAAGCTGGGGCACGCTGCTGTCGACGGGCGCGAGAACCTGCTGGCGGTGCTGGGCCCCGGCGAGGTCGTCGGCGAGCTCACCCTGTTCGACCCGGGCCCCCGCTCCACCACGGCCACCGCCGTGGCCCCCACGGACCTGCTCAGCCTGGAGCACGGCCAGCTCATGAGCTTCATCGAGACGCACCCGGCCCTGGCCAAGGACATGCTGCGGGCCCTGGCCCAGCGCCTGCGCCGCACCAACACGGCCCTGGCGGACCTGGTGTTCTCTGACGTGCCGGGCCGCGTGGCCAAGGCCCTGCTGGACCTGGCGGACCGTTTCGGCTCCACCACCGAGGACGGCGTGCACGTCCCGCACGACCTCACCCAGGAGGAGCTGGCCCAGCTGGTGGGCGCCTCCCGCGAGACCGTGAACAAGTCGCTGGCCGAGTTCGTCTCCCGCGGCTGGATCCGCCTGGAGGGGCGAGCCGTGACGCTGCTGGACGTGGACCGGCTGCGCCGTCGCGCCCGCTGAGCCTACGGCGAGCGCCAGCACAGACAGGAGACGGGGCGCCTGGCCACCAGCTGGTGGCCAGGCGCCCCGTCCTGCTAATCCGCCCCGCAGAGGCAGCAGACCTGCGTCCCGGCGCACCAGCAGAGCCGACCGGAAGCCACCAGCCGCCGAGACGGCACAGGCTGCGGCACGTGGTCAGCCGCAGCCCGACTACCGCTACCGGCACGGCCCAGGCCAGCACCAGCGGCGTGGACGCCGTCGCCAGCGCCGAGACAGCCTGCCTTCCTGGAACCGCCGCCGCCCGCAGGCGGGGCAGGACTCAGGCGCTGACCGGGCGCTTGAGGTAGGCGACCAGGTTGTCCGAGCCCGCCGGGCCGGGCACCACCTGCACCAGCTCCCAGCCGTCAGCCCCCCACTGGTCCAGGATCTGCTTGGTGGCGTGGGTGATGAGCGGAATCGTGGCGTACTCCCATTTAGTCATGGCGCGAGCCTAGAGGACCGCGGTCGCTCAACGCACCCGCGCCAGGATTCGCGGCGCCCGGCGGGCGTGGATCTCCGCGACCAGCTCGTCATCCTCCCGCTCCAGCCAGGCCCCCCAGTCCGTGACCTCCGGGAAGCGGCGCAGCAGGGCCCGGCGCTCACGCTCCGTGAGCCCTCCCCAGACCCCGAAGGAGGACTCCGAGTCCAGGGCCTCCGCCAGGCACTCCATACGTACCGGGCAGGAGAAGCACAGACTCCGGGCGTCCCGCTGCTCGGCGCCTTTGCCGAAGAGCCGGTCCGGCGCCACCTGGGCACATGCTGCCCGGGCGGCCCAAGTCTGGTCCGCAGTGTCCGTCATGTCTCAACTCCATCGCTGGTCGGCGGGCAACATCGTTGTCGTCCACGTCACACCAGAACCGTAAGCCATAGCGGCCCGATTATCAAAACGGTGCGTGCTACCCAGGCGATCCACGCACGCTAGCGGCGCAAACCGGCAGACGCCACAAGCCATTTCACGCACTTGCACGTACGCTGGGTGCATGTTGCCGTCTGCACCCTCCCGCGGAAGGTCCCTAGAGCCCTCCCAGATCATCTCCATGCTGCTGGTCTTCACCCTGGTCGCCGCAGCCGGTGGCGTGCTCTCAGCAGGATTCGCGATGCCCCTGGTAGGGGCGGCCTCCGCCTTCACCAAGGCCAGCCAGGCCATGTTCGACGAGCTCCCCAGCGACTTCAACGTCCTGGAACCCAGCGAGGTCTCAGTCATCAAGGCCGCGGACGGCACCCAGATCGCCACCTTCTACGCCGAGAACCGCATCGTGGTGCCGCTGAGCGAGATCAGCCCGAACATGCAGAACGCGGTAGTGGCCGTGGAGGACCGGCGGTTCTTCCAGCACAAGGGAGTGGACCCCGTCGGCATGGTGCGCGCCCTGGTCAAGAACGCCTCCACCGAGTCCACCCAGGGCGCCTCCACCCTGACCCAGCAGTACGTGCGCAACGTGCTGATCGAGGCGGGCCTGCAGTCCGGCGACGACTCCGCCATCACCGCCGCCCGCGCTGGCACGTTCACGCGCAAGCTCAAGGAGATCAAGTACGCCCTGACCCTGGAGAAGCAGCTGCCCAAGCAGAAGATCCTGGAGGGCTACCTGAACCTGGCCGCCTTCAGCCCCTCCACCTACGGCGTGGAGGCCTCCGCCCAGCACTACTTCTCCCACTCCGCCAAGGAGATGACGGTGGCGGAGGCGGCGCTGCTGGCGGGGCTGACGAACGCGCCCGCCGCCTACGACCCCGTGACCCAGCCTGAGCAGGCCGCGAACCGTATGCAGTGGGTGCTGGACAAGATGCTGCACGAGCAGTTCATCGACCAGGCCCAGTACGACGAGGCCAAGGCCACCCCCATCGACCAGCTGCTCAACGTCACCAAGACCGTCGGCGGCTGCGGGGCGGCTGGCTCCGCCGCCTACTTCTGCAACTACGTGGCCTCCGAGATCCTCAGCTCCGAGCTCTACGGCCAGGACAAGGCCACCCGCAAGCAGCTGCTGCTGCGGGGCGGACTGACCATCACCACCACCCTGAACATGGAGCACCAGCAGGCGGCCCAGGGGGCGGTGGAGTCCTGGGTGCCCACCGGGGACCCCTCCAACGCCAAGGCCGCCGTCGTCTCAGTCGAGCCCGGCAGCGGCCGGATCACGGCCATGGCCCAGAACACCAGCTTCGGTGACCCGACACAGCCAGGCGACACCTCCACCCAGATCTCCTTCAGCGCCGACGCCGCCCACGAGGGCACCACCTCCAACGGCTTCCAGCCCGGCTCGGTGTTCAAGACCTTCGTGCTGGCAGAGTGGTTCCGCCAAGGGCGCTCCGCCTACGAGGTGGTCAACACCAACCCCCGGACCTTCACCGACCGCGAGTGGCGGATCTGTGGCGGCCCCGGCACCGTAGAGCCCTGGCCGGTGCAGAACTCAGACCCCAGCGAGAACGGCAGGCGCAGCGTCTACGACACCGCCAGCCAGTCCATCAACGTGGGCTTCGCGGAGATGCTCACCCGGCTGGACATCTGCGACGTCTCCAAGCTGGCCTCCACCATGGGGGTCACCAAGCCGGACGGCAGCGAGCTGGACCCGCTGCCCTCCATCATCCTGGGCGTCATGAACACCCCGCCTCTGGCCATGGCCAACGCCTACGCCACCTTCGCCGCCCACGGCGTCTACTGCAAGCCGGTCGCGATCACCTCCATCACGGACAAGTCCGGGAGCTCGCTGGAGGTCCCCAGCAGCGACTGCAGCCAGGTGATCGACCCGAAGGTCGCCGACCAGGTGACTATGACCCTCACCTCCGTGTTCGCCCGAGGCGGTACCGCTGCGAACTCCGCACTGCCCGGGCGTCCCGCCGCAGGCAAGACCGGCACCACCGATTACGCCAACAACATCTGGATGGTCGGGTACACCCCGCAGCTGTCCAGCGCCGCCTGGGTGGGGCACTCCGACGGCGACTACTCGCTGAGCCACCAGATGATCGGCGGCCGCTACTACGGTCAGGTCTACGGCAACACCATCGCCGCCCCCATGTGGCGTGACTACATGGCCACCGCCCTGGCCAACTCTGAGGTGCAGCAGTTCAACCAGGTCAGCCTGGGCAACAAGCCCGCGCCGGCGCCTGCCCCCCCGAAGAAGAAGCAGGACGCCTCCGGGCAGGCACCCGCCAGCCCCGGCACCTCCAGCACCCCGGCCCAGGCGAACGCCAGCGGGCCAGGAGGCTCCCAGGGCGCTTCCACGGGCAGCACCTCCAGCCTCAGCCTCCAGAACCGCAAGGAGGACGAGCGTTGAGCCCCCGCCCCCGGAGCCTGCTGCGTACTGCGGGCGCCCTGACCGGCCTGGGCCTGGGAGTCCTGGGCTGGTCCCTGCTGGAGGCCCGCCGGCCGGTGCTGCGGCAGGTAGAGATAGCCTGCCTGGCGCCCGGGCAGGCCCCCCTGCGGATCCTGCACGTCTCCGACCTGCACCTGTCCTCCTACAGCACCTGGCTGGTGGAGTGGGTGCGGGACCTGGCGCGCCTGCGGCCCGACGTCGTCGTGAACACCGGGGACAACCTGGCCCTGGCGGACGGCCTGGAGCCCCTGCGGGAGGCCCTGGAGCCCCTGACGGCCTTCCCGGGGGCCTTCGTGCTGGGAGACCACGACTACCACACCACCGTCTTCAAGTCCCCCACGCGCTACCTGCGGGCCGACCCCCGCACCGCCGACGACCCCGAGCAGCTGGCTGCCCAGGAGGTCCTGCCCTGGGAGGAGATCCGTGACCTGCAGGCGCGGGCGGGCTGGGTGGAGCTGACCAACACCCGGGGGCACCTGGTCACGGGTGGGCGCCGTCTGGAGCTGGTGGGGGTTGACGACGCCCACGTGGACCGGGACGTGTTCCCCCCAGCCGCTGCCACCGGGGCAGGGCCCAGCGCCCCGGCGGAGGACGGCGAGACGGTGCTGTCAGTCAGCGGGCGTCCCCTGCGCCTGGGCCTGGCGCACGCCCCCTACCTGCGGGTGCTGGAGGCCATGCGTCAGGACGGCGTCGACCTGCTGCTGGCGGGCCACACCCACGGTGGACAGCTGTGCCTGCCGCGATTCGGGGCGCTGGTGACCAACTGCGACCTGGACCGCTCGCGGGCCTCCGGGGTCTCGGCCTGGCCGGAGCACCTGCAGGCGGGGGCGCCTGGTGAGGGCGTGGCCGGGCCGGAGTCGCTGCTGCTGCACGTGAGCGCGGGGCTGGGCACCAGCCCGTTCACGCCGGTGCGCCTGGCCTGCCGCCCTGAGGCCACCCTGCTGACCCTGGTGGCCGCCCCGCAGTGACCGGGAAGGTTGGCTGAGCGGCCCGGGGGCGGCTGAGCGTCCTGCACCCGGCTGCCGGACAGGCACGGGACGGCTGCTGAGTCCAGGCCCGCCGCCGGACAGGTGCCGGTCCAGACGGCCCCGGTAGCACAGCCGAACCTCGCACCAGCCGGCCCTAGTGGGCGGGCACAGGGGCAGGGGCCCACCAGCCGACCCCTCTGGGACGCTGGACGGCGACAGCCCCACGGAGCCGTACAGACACAAGGCAAGGCGGGTACGCCACCGGGAAACCGGGCCGCCGTCGGGCTACGTCCTGAGGGACCGGCCCGGGACCGCGCCCCACCTCCGAGGCCGCTAGGTGACGCAGTACTCACCGACCTGGATTTCCTTGGGCGCGCGCCAGTGGCTATAGTTGCCACCGCTGCACACGGGGTGTGGCGCAGTTTGGTAGCGCGCTTCGTTCGGGACGAAGAGGTCGTGGGTTCAAATCCCGCCACCCCGACGATGAGGAAGTCCGCGAGCTTGCTCGTGAGACCTCCGAGGAGGAAGGTCTAAGAGACCGTCCGGTCGAGTACCCCAACCAGGAGGGTGCCCATGAGCAAGCTCATGGGCACCCTTTAGCTTGGTGTCCACGGCAGTACCGACTGGTCCGGACGCTTGGTGTTCCGTCTGCTCTGGCGATCCGCCTGTCTGCGGACCCCCTCCCCGCCAGAGCAGGCACGTTCCTCCTGCGCCAGGCGCAGCGGGACAGGAAGCGCGCCCCCTCCCCACCTGAGCAGGAACGTTCTGTCACTGGTGGAAGACTAGAACAGCCCCCCGACACTACGCCCAAGAAGATTCTGGCTTGATTCCGCGGTAGTTGAAGCATCAGCAACCCTTGCGAGGGCTTCTATCCCTCCGCCAGTGACAACCCCCGCGCAAGCCGTCCCAGCCGCACCGCCGACGTCGGGTCCGCCTGCCCAGCGCCCCACCGCACTACCCTGGTCCTGCTACAACGCCAGTACCAGCCCCAGGAACCCACCGCCAGCATGACAGGAACCGCACCAAGCAGCTCACGCGCCCGGATGCGTCGCCCGCGCCTCGAGGCGGCGCTCGTGGTGTCGAGCACAGTCGCCTTCGCGGCTCTCACCTGGTTCATCGTCTCCGGCCAGTCCCACGAGCTCGATGTCGGCTCCCGCCAGGTCCTGTTCACCCCCCGCTCCGCCTGGGGCCAGGTGGCCGAGGCCCTGAGCCTGCTGACCCACCCGCTGGTCATGCTCGCGGCGATCCTGGTGGCCACGGCCCTGAGCTTCAAGCAGCGGATGCGCCGTCTGACCGTGGCCCTGGCCATCACCGCCAGCGGCATTCCCCTGCAGCTGCTGCTAGCCGCCTGGATCGACCGGCCCCGCCCGCAGACGCACTTCGCGGACTCAGTCTCCTTCTACCTGCCCGGCTCCTTCCCCAACGGGCACGTCACCGCGGTACTGCTAGGCAGCTGGGTGCTGGTCACCCTGACGCGGGCGCACCGCCGTCCCCAGACCTGGGTGCTGGGGCGGACGCTGCTGGCGGCGGGGGCGGTGGCCCTGACCGGCCTGGCCCAGTGGTCCACCGGCATGGCCCGCACCAGCGACCTGCTGGGCGGGGTGCTGCTCGGCACGGCAGTAGCCAACCTGGGCCTGTTCATAGGGGGCATTGAGACGATCCTGTCCGGCTGGGCACATTTCGGCCTGCCCGAGGAACGCACCGGCAAGCGTGCGGCGGTGGTGCTCAACCCAACCAAGGTCGACGACCTGTCCCTGCTGCGCCGTCGGGTGGAGTCTGAGGTCCTGCGCGCGGGCTGGGAGCCGACGCTGTGGCTGGAGACCACCCCGCAGGACGCGGGTGCCCAGGCGGCCACCCGGGCCCTGGAGGAGGGCGTGGACCTGGTCATGGTGGTTGGCGGGGACGGCACCGTGCGTGCCGTGTGCACCACCCTGGCGGGCACCGGCACCGCCGTCGCCCTGGTGCCTGCGGGCACAGGCAACCTGCTGGCACGGAACCTGATGGTGCCCCTGGACACCGACTCGGCCCTGCGGCTGGCCCTGCACGGGCGCAGTCGCCCCGTTGACGTCGTGCGCCTGCGGGCCCAGGACGAGCAGGGCCGGGAGACCGAGGAGCGCTTCGTGGTGATGGCCGGCATGGGGCTGGACGCCAAGATCATGGAGGACACCGACGACGACCTGAAGAAGGTCATCCGCTCGGGGGCCTACGCGGTGGCCGCCGTCGCCAACGCGGTGCCCGACCCGTTCAAGGCCCGGGTGAGCCTGGATGACGAGCCCGCCCAGGAGCAGGAGGTGGTGATGGCGCTGCTCGGGAACGTCGGGACCATCACCGGCGGGATGACGCTCTTCCCACAGGCCGAGCCGGATGACGGGCGGGTGGACCTGCTGCTGGCCAGCCCGGAGCGGGTCACGGACTGGGCCAGGCTGGGGGCGCAGATACTCACGGGCCGTGAGCTGGAGGGCTTCACCCTGGCGAGCGCGCGCCGGGTGGTGATCGAGGCCGACGAGCCAGTGCCTTTCGAGATCGACGGCGACACCGCCGGGCAGGTGCGTCGGCTGGAGGTAGAGGTGGAGCCTGGCACCCTGCGAGTCATCGTCCCCCAGTAACCCCGCTCTCTCACCGCGAGACCGGGACATATGTACCGCGAGTTCGGTAAGGATGACCTTGGCTGTGGATAACTGGGGGGCCGGTCACTAGGAGACGTGGCTGCAGGCACTGCGGCTCAGCCCACCCCTTACCTGACACAGATGACGCTCTCGCTGGGACGACTGGGTTCCGTGGGCGCCCCAGGGCCATAGACCTCTGGCGGTCTGGGGCCTCGGGGACCGGGCCTCGGGGCCTCGGGCCTCGCGGCCCGAGCGTCCAAGAGGGCGCAGGGGCACTAGATGTCAGCACGGCCGAAGGCTGGGCGGGACCCTTGCACCCCGGAGCCCCAGATCCCCGCACTGGAGCCCAGCGCCCCAGGGAGCGGGCGGGAGCTTGCCGCCCAGGTGCTTTTCGCACACATTGGGACCAGGCCGGTACTGGGATTCCAACATCTCTGGCTAGCCGGTGGTGGGCAGGGCGGCATGAGGTGCGCAACAGTGTCGTCGTCGCACATTCAACCCAGGCCCAGGAAGCAGCCAAGCTGGAATACTCCAGGGAGTATTCCCTGTAACTTCAGAGCAAGGCGCCTCTCCGACCTTTGGGCCGCTCCTCACCGTGTGTGCAACCGCGCCTTGCACGCCCTGGGGGCGCCCCGGTCCCCGTTCCATGACGCCCAGCCGCCGCACCCTGCACGGCACCAGGCCGTCCCCTACCTACAGCGCGCCCAGCGAGCGCCGTCGTCGTCGAGAGCACCAGCAGCCGCCAAGCGCATCCGAACCACCCCCAGCTAAGGGCACCCTTACCGGTCTCGCGAGCCATATGTCCCGGTCTCGCGAGAAAGGGGCGGTGGGGCCATAGACTTGGGGCTGTTCCGTCGTCGTCGCCAGGAGAGCCGCCATGACACTGTCCGCAGCCGCGTCCCTGCGCTCGGGCCTGACCGTCGCCCTAGGCCGGGCGGCCCGCACCGCCGTACGCCTACGGTCAGGCGGCACCGGTGGCACCGCCCTGCCCGGCCTGGTCATGGAGCGCACCGATCCCGGCTTCCTCAAGCGCACCCTGGACCAGCTGCCCCTGGGCGTGGTGGTGGTCTCCGGCACCAACGGCAAGACCACCACCACCAAGATGGTCGTGGAGCTGCTCAGCAGCCAGGGCCTGAAGGTCCTGACCAACCGCACCGGCTCCAACTTCGTGCGCGGCGTGCTCGCCTCCCTGCTCATGGAGGTGGACGCCAGCGGCCGGGTGGACGCCGACGTCGCCGTGCTCGAGCTGGACGAGGCCCACGCCGTACGCTTCATCCAGCGGGTCCGCCCCCGCGCCGCCCTGCTGCTCAACGTCATGCGCGACCAGCTGGACCGCTTCGGGGAGATCGACTACACCGCCTCCCTGCTGTACAAGGTGGCCCGCTCCACCAGCGACGCGGTGGTGGTCAACGCCGACGACCCGCGCCTGTCCGCCAACCGCTTCCTGCGCCACCTGACCGCCCGCGTCACCTCCTTCGGCGTCGGGGAGGAGCTGCGGGACCTCTTCCTCTCCGACGACGACCTGCGCGTCGGCTCCGCCTGCCTGACCGACCCGCACGCCCCGGTGGACCCGGAGGCGGAGGCGAAGGCGGCCGCCGCCCGCAGCACCGCCGAGACGGACCCCACCGCCAGGCGTACCCGCCTCTGCCCGGCCCCGCGCGTGCGCCTGGAGTCCCTGCAGGGCCGCGATGCCGTCGTGAGCGTCGACGGCGCCCGCCACAAGGTGTCCTTCGCGATCCCGGGCGTGCACAACCAGCTCAACGCCTGCGCCGCCCTGGCCCTGGTGCTGGAGGTGCTTGGTGAGCAGGCACGGCTGGAGCCCCTGCTGTCCGCCCTGGCCCGGGTGGAGGCGGCCTTCGGTCGCGGCGAGGTGCTGCGCCTGGACGACCGGGACGTGGAGCTCTCCCTGGTCAAGAACCCGGCGGGCTTCCGCATGGGGCTGCTGACTGCGGAGCAGGCGGTGCGCTCCGGCGGCGCGGAGACCGTGATGGTGGCCGTCAACGACGAGTACGCCGACGGCCGGGACATGTCCTGGCTGTGGGACGTGGACTTCTCCGCCCTGCGCCAGGAGGGGGTGGCTGTGGTGACCGGCGTGCGCTGCTGGGACATGGCCCTGCGCCTGCGCTACGACGGCGTGCCCGTGGAGGTGGTGGAACCGGACCTGAACCGGGCCCTGGAGCGGCTGCGGGAGCGGGCCGCCGCCCAGGACCGGCCCGTGCGGGTGTTCACCACCTACACCGCCATGCTCGCCCTGCGCGCCCGCCTTGGTGAGCTCACCGACGTCGAGGAGGTCATGAAGTGAGCGCCCCGGTCCTGTACCCCACCCAGATCGACGGCGGCGCGCGGGGCCGTCTGCGCCTGCTGCAGCTCTACCCGCGCGACATGAACATCTACGGCGACTGGGGCAACACACTGACCCTGCTGCGGCGGGCCGGCTGGGCCGGTTACGACGTGGAGCTGTACTCCTACGACATGGGCAGCGAGCTGCCCACGGCCGTGGACCTGGTGGTAGGTGGCGGCGGCCAGGACTCCGGGCAGGAGCGCATCAAGGACGACCTGGTGGCGGTGGGGCCCCGGCTGCGCGAGTGGGCGCAGGCGGAGGTGCCGATGCTGGTGATCTGCGGCCTGTACCAGCTGTTCGGGCACCGCTTCGTCACTGCGGAGGGCTCCGTGATACCTGGGATCGGGCTGTTTGACGCCGAGACCGTGGGGGGCGCGCACCGCATGATCGGCAACATCGTGCTGGAGTCGGAGGACTTCGGCCAGGTGGTGGGTTATGAGAACCACTCGGGGGTGACCCGCCTGGGGGCTGGCACCCGGCCTTTCGGGCACGTGCGCAGCGGCGAGGGCAATAACGGTGAGGACGGCACGGAGGGGGCGCGCGTCCACCAGGTGATCGGCACCTACCTGCACGGCTCCCTGCTGCCTAAGAACCCGGCGGTGGCGGACTGGCTGCTGGAGCGGGCGGTGCGGCACGGTGGCGGCACCTGGGACCCGGCGCCCCTGGACGTGCTGGCGCCGTCCGCCCCGGTGGACCTGGCCACGATGACGCAGCGGGCTCGCGAGGTGGCTGCCTCCCGTCCGCGTTAGGCGGCCTGGCTGCGGAACGCGGGGAGCTGGGTGCCGGGCTGCGGGGGCGCGGGGGCGCGGGCGCGTTGGATGCAGGGCGCCGGGCCGCCGCGTGCCTGGCGGACCCAAGCACGCCCCGGCTCAGCCGCTTACGGGCGCCCTCGTCACGTACCTGACGCCCGCGCGGGCTAGGGTGGGCCCGTGCCAACTCCTGAGTTCATCCTGTCGCTACGAGAGAAGATCGGGCACGACCCCCTGTGGCTGCCGGGCGTGAGCGTGGTGGTGCTGGACGGGCAGGGTCGGCTGCTGCTGGGGCGCCGCAGCGACACCGGCTGCTGGGCGGTGGTCTCCGGCATCCCCGAGCCCGGTGAGCAGCCCGCGGCCTGTGCCCGGCGCGAGTGCCTGGAGGAGACCGGCGTGGAGCCGCAGGTGCTGGGGCTGGCCGGGGTGACGGCGGGGAGGGAGATCACCTTCCCCAACGGGGACCGCTGCACCTTCATGGACATCACCCTGGTGGCCCGCGCCAGCCAGGAGCAGGTGGCGGCCACCCGCGTAGGCGACGAGGAGTCCACCGAGGTGGGCTGGTTCCCTCCTGACGCCCTGCCGGAGCCCTTGCAGGAGTCCTCCCGGGGGCGGGTCGCGGCGGCGCTAGCCTGGCTGGCGGACCCGACGGCGGTGCAGCTGGGGCGTTAAGGCCCCTGGTACGCCTCGGGGTCAGGCTGGCCCCTGGGGCAGAGGCGGTTTCCCTGCCCGGAGCCGGGTGCCCGGCAGGTGCTGGAAGGGCCCTGCGGGCACCCGGCGGCAGGCGGCGGCGAGCTCAGGACCGGGGCTGGCGCTCCGCCCACTCGGCGGGGCTGACACGCACCCCGGTGTAGAAGGGGGTGTCCACGCGCACGTGCAGGCGGGCCTCGGTGTAGCGCTGGTGGTGGATGACCCCTTCCAGCCGGTCCAGGCTGTCCGCCTCGAATCCCAGGACCCACTCGTAGTCGCTCATGCCGAAGGCCGCCAGGGTGGAGCCCTTGACGTCCGGGTACCGGGAGAAGCCGTTGCGGCCGTGGGCGGCCATGATCCGCGAGCGCTCCTCAGCGGGCAGCAGGTACCAGTCGTAGGAGCGCACGAAGGGGTAGACCATCAGCCAGTCGCGGGGGGCCACTCCCCCGAAGCAGGCTGGGATGTGCTTGGCGTTGAACTCGGCGGGGGTGTGCAGGCCCATGCAGGACCACACGGGCTCCAGGTAGCGTCCCAGTGCGGAGGCTCGCAGGCGGTGGTTGGCGTCCAGGAGCTTCTCGGGGTCGTCGTCCAGCCACCAGATGAGCAGGTCGGCGTCGGAGCGGAGCCCGGCCACGTCGTACCAGCCGCGGGTGGTCACCTCGGACTGCTCGACGAAGTAGGTGGACTCCCCGACCAGCTTGCGGCGCACGTCCTCCAGGGAGGGCAGGGGCCGCTGGAGGCGGAAGACCGTGTAGAGGGCGTAGTGCTTCTGGTTGTTGACGGCGTCGAAGTCCACGTCGGTGGCGTCGCGCGGGTCGTGGTGGGGGCGGCGGACCTCGTCGTTGAAGCGGTGGATGCCGGCGGCGTCGGGGCCGGTGCCTTCCGGGGCAGGGGCGTGGGGGTGGGTGGCGCCAGCAGCGTGGTGGCCAGAGGGCTGGTTGGGGTGCTCGGTCATGGGTTTACCTCCGTTGCGTGGGTGAGCGGCTGGTTCTGCGGGGTGGTGCGGCTGCCCGGGACGGGCGCTGCTGGGCTGGTGGGCTGCCTGGCTGGCTGCGGGGCGGCAGCAGCCCTGTGGGCAGACGGTGTGGAAGGGGCCGGTGCCGGTGGTGGAGGCGGGGGTGACCGTCTCTCCCCGGGCGACGGCGGCGCGCTCCAGCAGCAGGTCCGCCAGGGAGGTGATGAAGGCCGGGTGGCTGCCGGCGGTAGCGGCTCGCGCGTAGGGCAGGCCCAGGCGGGCGGCGGTGTCCTTGGCCTCGGTGTCCAGGTCGTAGACCACCTCCATGTGGTCTGCCACAAAGCCGACAGGGGCGACGACGACGCCTGCGGGCACCGGCGTCGGGCTGCCGTCCACCAGGCGTCCTGCCGCCAGCGCCTCCAGGTGGTCGTTGACGTCGGGCTCCAGCCAGCGGGCCTGCGGGGGGCCGGAGCGGGAGCAGTAGACGAGGTCGTGGTGGGGTGGGTGGTCCAGGCCGAGACGCCGGGTGACCTCTGGTACCAGCACCTCGATGAGCCGCTGGTGCTGCTCGACGTAGCTGATCTCCGTGGACAGGTCCGCCGCGACGCCCGGCTCGGGCGGCACCGTCTCAGGCCCGGAGGCCTGGAGGCAGTGGCCTTGGCTACTATCGGCGCCGCTGGTTCCTTCCGGTGCTTCCACCAGCCCGGGCACGCCTGCGCGGGCAGCCCCCAGGGCTCCGGGGGACGAGCCTTCCTCCATGGCGACGGGCACGGAGTGGGTCACGAGCACCAGGCGGACCCCGGCAGCGGGCACGCCCTGGGCCTCCAGCTCCGAGAAGGCCGCCACGATCGCGTCCACGTTGGCGGTGAGCATGCCGGGGGTGTTGTAGAAGGGGCGGGTCTTGTCCACCGTGAGGCTGACCGGCTCACCCCCGGCTCCGCCCACGCGGGCGGCGGCGTCGGCCTCACGGCCCTGGCCGGTGCTGCCGTCGGTGCCTGCGGCCAGCTGGGCCAGGGCGGCGGCGGTGTCCTCCCGGTACTGGCGGCAGCCGGAGTAGGAGCCGTAGGCGGCGGTGGTCATGCTCAGGACGCGGCGGGCCCCGGCCTCGGCCAGTGAGCGCAGCGACTCGGAGACGAAGGGGTGCCAGTTGCGGTTGCCGATCACCACCGGCAGGCGGGAGCCACGGCGGGCCAGCTCGGCGCGCAGGGCGGTGAGCATCTCGGCGTTGCGGGCGTTGATCGGGGAGACGCCGCCGAAGCCTGCGTAGTGGCCGGATACCTCCAGGAGCCGTGCATCGGGCACGCCGCGCCCGGCGGTGGCGTTACGCATGAAGGGCAGCACGTCCTCGGGGCCCTGTGGGCCGCCGTAGGACAGGACCAGGACCGCGTCGTAGGGGGCCAGGGGGTCGGTCTGGGTCATCGGGCGGCTCCTTGGGGCTCCGGGGTGCGGGTGCGGACGGGGCAGGGGCCGGGTACCGGTGGCTGCACGGCGGGCAGCGTCGGGCGGGTCCCTGGGCTGGTGGGCAGGTCGGGGCAGCCTGCGGGGTCGGGGGCCGCGGTGCCCGGCTGCGGGTCCAGCTCCAGGCCGAGCACCAGGCTGAGGGCGGCCAGGTACTCGTCCTGGCGTCCGGCCCGCCCGGCCTCCCGGGCGGCCACGCTGGGGTGGTGCAGAAGACGGGCGGCCAGGTGGTGCAGGGCCCGCTCGGCGTCCTGGGCGTCCACCAGTCCGTCGCGCGGGCGCAGGCGGGAGACCTCGTCCTGCACGACGGCGTCCACGTGCTGGCGCAGCTCCCGTATCACAGGGCCCATGCGTCGTCCTTGCTGGGCGCGGGCGTAGGCCTGCGTCTCCTGGGCCACCACGGCGCGGGCAGCACGGACCTGGGCGGCCTCGGCGGCGGGCACGGCCTGCTGCACGGCGGCCAGGTCTATGAGGGTCACGCCCGGCAGGGCGGCGACCTGGGTGTCGACGTCGCGCTGCAGGGCGAGGTCCAGGATCACCAGGGGGCGCCCGGTGGCGGGGTAGGGGGCGGCGCCAGCGTCCTGCACAGGGACCTTGTGCAGGGCCTGCGGCTGGCGCAGCCGGGTGGCCTCGGCCACGAGGTCGGGGCTGATGACGGGCACCCCCAGCCCCCGGCAGGTGATGACCAGGTCGGCGCGGGCCAGGGCGGCGGGCAGGGCGTCGGCAGGCAGCGCCCGCAGCCCGTGCCCGGCGGCGAAGGCTGCGGCCCGTTCAGAGCGGGAGTAGACCTCTACCTCCTGGACTCCGCGCTCGCGCAGGGTGGTGGCGGTGGCTCCGGCGTAGGCACCGGTGCCCACCAGCAGCACCCGGCAGCGTTCCAGGGCGGGTAGCTGCGCGGCCGCCAGGTCCAGGCCGACGGCGACCACGCTGCGTCCGTTGCCCGCCAGGCTGGTGCTGGTGGACACGCGCCGGGAGGTGGCCGAGGCGTGCTCGACGGCGCGGGTGAGCTCACCGGTGGTGGTGCCCTCCTGGAGGGCCCGGAGGTGGGCGCGGCGCAGCTGCCCGGCTATCTCCCGCTCCCCTACGACCATGGACTCCAGCCCGGCGGCGGTGGCGAAGAGCTCGGCGACCGCCTCCTGCCCGCCCCAGTGGCTCAGGCGGGGGTAGGGGGGCGGGCCAGCGTCCTGTGGGTGCTGGGTACCGGAGGTGCGGCGGGCGCGCTGCTCCAGGAAGGCGGTGACCTGCTGGCGCAGGCTGGGACCGGCTGCGTCGTCGGCGTCCAGCAGGAGCGCCAGGCGGTTGCAGGTGGCCAGGACGATGGCGCCGCGCACTGCGGGCAGGGCGGCGCACAGGTCGGGTCCGAGGCGCGCACTGGCAGCCCCCAGGTGGGCGACGAGGTCCAGCCCGTGGGTACGGTGGTCGGCGGAGAGCAGGTGGATCACAGCGCGTGCATTCAAGCACCCGCCGCCGGGCAGGGCACAATAGAGTCCAGCTGCCCCAAGGGTTTTGTGGACATGGTGTCGTGATCCTCCGGCCGGGGGACGGCGGCGGGCACCGCTGCGCCTGCGGGCTCAAGGGCCTTTCCGGACAGCCGCCAGGCACGAGACGTCAGGGACGGAGCCCTTACACAACATCATTTATCAGTACACCCTGTCAGTTTATCGGCATTCATGAGGTATTCCGCAAGCATGGTCGCACCTAAATCCCCCCGCCCGGCACTGCTGAGCGCCCTGGACGCAGAGCGTCCCGAGCGCACCCCGGTCTGGTTCATGCGTCAGGCCGGACGCTCCCTGCCCGAGTACCGGGCGCTGCGGGAGCAGGCCGCCCTCCCCATGCTGGACGTCTGCCTGCGCCCCGAGCTGGCCGCCGAGGCCACCCTCCAGCCCGTGCGCCGCCACGGCGTGGACGCCGCCGTGCTGTTCTCCGACATCATGGTGCCGCTGCTCCTGGCCGGGGTGGACGTGCGCATTGAGCCCGGCCTGGGCCCCGTGGTCACCAACCCGGTGCGCGACGCCGCCGCCGTCTCCCGGCTGACCTCCCAGGGCTACGGCCAGGGCCGCTGGGCCGACGGCGTGCAGGCCGTAGCCCAGGCCGTGACCCAGGCCGTGCGCGAGCTGGGCGGCCCCTCCTCCCCCGGAGCCTCAGCCAGCGACGCAGCCACCACCCCCCTGGGGCGCGCGCTCAGTGAGCGGGAGCTGGCCGGCCTGCGCCACAGTGCCGGTAACGCCGGGTGGACCCCCGTGCTGGGCTTCGGCGGAGCCCCCTTCACCCTGGCCGCCTACCTGGTTGAAGGCCGTCCCAGCCGCGACCACCTGACCACCCGTAGCCTCATGCACGCCGACCCCGCCTCCTGGGAGCGGCTGCTGACCTGGTGCGCCCAGGTCACGGGAGAGTTCATCGCCACCCAGGTGGAGGCCGGGGCCAGCGCCGCCCAGCTCTTTGACTCCTGGGCCGGGGCCTTGTCCCCCCAGGACTACCGCAGCCGGGTGGCCCCCTACTCGGCGCTGGCCATCGAGCGGGCCCGCCGGGCCGTCTCCCCCACCACCGGGGCCCCCGCCCCCCTGATCCACTTCGGCACCGGCACCGCCCGGATCCTGGCCGACATGCGTGACGCCGGGGCGCAGGCCGTGGGGGTGGACGACCGCACCAGCCTGGCCGAGGCCCTGGAGGCCCTCGCCCGCGCCCGCTCCGGCCCCTGCCCCGTGCAGGGCAACCTGGACCCCGCCCTGCTGGCTGCCGGCCCCGGACCGCTGCGCCAGGCGGTGACCGCCTGCGTGGAGGCGGGCCGGACCGCCCCTGGGCACGTCCTCAACCTGGGCCACGGGGTACCGCCCGGCACCGACCCGTCCGTGCTCACCCGCGTGGTGGCCCAGGCGCACCAGGACCCGCAGTGGCAGGAGCTGGCCGCACAGACCTGGGAGCCCCGCCCATGGTCCTGAGCCCGTCCCCCCGCCTGACAGACAGCACCCACACCCCCCAGGACCCCGGGGGCCGCGCCCGCCCCGTGCACCACGACGCCGTCGTCGTCGGTGGTGGCGCCGCTGGCCTGGCAGCCGCCTGGGAGCTGTGCCAGCACGGCCTGCGCCCCCTGCTGGTGGAGGCCCGTGGCTACACCGGCGGCCTGGTGGCACGGGGAGAGGTGGCCGGGGTGGCGCTGGACCTGGGGGCGGAGGGCTTCGTGCTGCGTGGCACCGCGGTCAGCGAGATCGCGCAGGCCTGCGGGCTGGAGGTCGTGCCCCCCAGCGGCGGCGGCGCCCACCTGTTCCTCCCGCCCCTGCCCGGCGCGACCCGTGCGCCCCACAGGCACCCGGCAGGCGGCTGGGAGCTGCACCCCTTCCCCGCAGACTCCTTCCTGGGGGTCCCTGCCGATCCGCAGGCAGCCGACGTACGCCAGGTGCTCGGACCCCACGGGGCGCGCCGGGCCGCCCAGGACGCCCGGCTGGGCCCCCTGGTGGGCACCGGCCCGCAGGACCCTGCCGACCTGGCCGCGTTCGTGCGCGCCCGCATGGGGCAGGCGGTGCTGGAGCGGCTGGTACGCCCCATAGTGGCGGGCATACACACGGCGGACCCCGCCGACCTGGCTGCGGACAACGTGGCCCCCGGACTGCGGGACGCCACCCGCCGTCTGGGCAGCCTGCAGGCGGCCGTGGCCGAGCTGCTGGCGCAGCGACGCGCCCGCCAGGGCGGACGCACCGTGGACGTGACCACCGTGGGCGGCCTCTCCGCCCTGACCCAGGCCATGCGTACCGCCGTCCAGGAAGCTGGCGGGCAGGTCCGCACCCGCACCGGCGCGCAGGTGCTGCGGCCAGCGGCCAGCGGCGGCTGGGAGCTCGAGCTCACTCCCACCGGACCGGGCCCCACCCCCTCGGCGGAGCCCGTGCCCACCGGCGGCCCCGAGCTGGTGAGCACCCCCCTGGTAGTGGTGGCCTGCTCCGCCGAGGCCGCACAGCGCCTGCTGCGGGGGGCCGGGGTGGCGGCGGACCTGTCGGTGCCGGAAGGCTCCCCCATCGCCCGCCTCACCCTGGTGGCCCGCAGCCCGGGCCTGGACGCCGCCCCGGTGGGCTCGGGACTGCTGGTGGCCCCGGTCTCCGCAGGAACCCCTCCGGTAGCGGCCAAGGCCCTGTCGCACCTGAGCCGGAAATGGCCCTGGGTGGGGCGGGAGCTGCGTCGTCTGCACGGACCGCACACCCATGCCTTGCGCCTGTCCTACGGGCGGCCCGGCCAGCCCCGGCCGGAGGTCAGCCTCGTCCAGGCCCTGACGGACGTGGAGGCCTTGACCGGGGTGCGGATCAGCCCGGAGCAGGTGGTGGACCACAAGCTGGTGCGCTGGGACGGCACCCTGCCGCCGATCAGCGCCAGCTACCTGGAACAGGCGCGGGCCGTCGTCGGCCAGGCCGAGGCCCGGCCCGGGCTGGGGCTGACCGGGGCCTGGGTGGCTGGCAGCGGCATAGCCTCGGTGGTGGCGCACGCACGCGCCCAGGCGGCCCGTCTGGCAGCAACCTATGAATCGCGCCCACCGGAAGCGGGCACCAGCAGCATCAAGGAGGAGCCGTGACCCCCACGCTGACGGTCAGGCTGGGGACCCGCTCCTCCGCCCTGGCCACCGCCCAGTCCCAGATGGTGGCTCGCGACCTGGAGGCCGCAGCCGCCCGCGCCGAGGTGCCGCTGCAGGTGGAGCTGGTGCCGGTGCGCACACGCGGCGACGTCGACCCCACCTCCCTGTCCCGGCTGGGTGGTACCGGGGTGTTCGCGGCGGCCCTGCGCGAGGCCCTGCTGGCAGGTGGCTGCGACCTGGCCGTCCACTCCTTCAAGGACCTGCCTACCGCGCCCGTACCCGGCCTGACGGTCGCCGCCGTGCCCCTGCGCCAGGACCCGCGCGACGCCCTGTGCGCCCGGCCCGACCTGGCGGGCCGCGCCGCCCCGGAGCCTGGGGGCCGCGCCGTACCGGGCCTCTCGGAGCCTGCCGGACCCGCCCCCGGCCTGGGCCTGCTGCCCCCGGGGGCGCGCGTCGGCACCGGCTCCCCGCGCCGGGCCGCACAGCTGCTGGCCGCGCGCCCCGACCTGCAGGTAGTGGACCTACGAGGCAACGTGCCCACCCGCCTGTCCCGGGTGCTCGGCCCCGCGCTCAGCGCGGACGGCAGCCTGGGAGCCGTGCAAGAGCCGGACCTGGACGCCGTGGTGCTGGCCCTGGCGGGGCTGCGCCGTCTGCGCCTGGAAGGCTGGGCCAGCCTGGTACTGGCGGGCACCACGCAGCAGGCCGCCACCACGGGGGCCCCGCTCATGCTCCCCGCCCCCGCCCAAGGCGCTCTGGCTGTGGAGACCCGCACGGACGTGGCCGAGACGCTCCCTGCCCTGGCTACGGCGCTCGCGGCCCTGGACGATCCAGCGGCCCGGGCGGCGGCCATCGCGGAGCGGGCGGTGCTGGCTGGCCTGCAGGCGGGCTGCGCCGCCCCGGTGGGGGCGCTGGCACAGGTGGAGGGGCAACGGCTGGACCTGGAGGCGGCCGTCGTCTCCCTGGACGGGGCCCGGCGGGTGACCGTCAGGGAGCAGGGCCCAGCCGCGCAGGCGGCCACCCTAGGGGCCCGGGCGGCGGCGGCGCTGCTGGCGCAGGGGGCCGCTCAGGTAGCGGACCTGCAGGCCACGAGGACGCCGCGGCACCAGGACCCCCGGGGGCGGGCGTGAGCGGGCCGCTCAGCGGCTGCCGGGTGCTGCTGACCCGCCGCCGGGCACCAGACCGCCTGGCCCGGGCGCTGCGCCAGGCAGGGGCCCAGGTGGAGACGGTGGCCCTGACCCGCACGGTCAGCCTCCCCGGCCCCGTGCGGGAACGGGCGCAGGCGCACCTGGCCGCCGGTGAGGCCGCCTGGCTGCTGCTCACCTCCGCCCGCACGGTGGCGCACCTGGACCTGGGGGCCCTGCACCCGCGCACGCGGGTGGGGGCCGTGGGTGAGGCCACGTCCCAGGCGGCCCAGGCCGCCCTGGGGCGCCCCGTCGACCTGGTGGCTGGTGGAAGCGCGTCCTCCCTGCTAGCAGCCGCAGAGCTGGCGGAGCCGCTGGCAGGCGGACCGGGCACAAGCCGTCAGGTGCTGCTGCCGGGCTCCGCCCTCTCCGGCCCCCACCTGGCCCAGGGGCTGCGGGAAAGGGGCTGGCGGGTGGAGGTGCTGCCCTTGTACACCACGCAGACCCTGCCGCCGACGGAGCTGCCTACCGGGCTGGCCCGGCGCTACCGGGCGGGTGGCTACGACGTCGTGGTGGTCACCGCTGGCTCAGGGGCGCAGGCGCTCCTGGCGCTGCTGGGCGCCCCACCGGCGGGCACGGTGCTGGCTACGCTCGGTGAGCCTAGCGCGCAGGCCGCCCGGGCCCTGGGGCTGCCGGTCCCTCCGACGGCGGTGGCCCAGCAGCCCACCCCCGATTCGCTCGTGGCGGCTGTAGCCGCCGTCCACCAACCAGGAGAGCAGCAATGAGCCAGATCCCTTCCACCGCCGCAAGCTTCCTGCAGGACCGGGGCGTGCCCGCACCGGCGGCCCCCACCGTGCGGCCCCGCCGCCTGCGCGCCACCCCGGCCCTGCGGGGCCTGGTTTCGGAGACGCAGGTGCGGCCCGGGCAGCTGATCTACCCAGCCTTCGTGCGTGAGGACATCACGGAGCCGCAGCCCATAGCGGCGATGCCTGGCCAGCTCCAGCACACCCTGGACTCCATCCGCCGGGAGGCGGCCGCCTGCGCTGCCGCCGGGGTGGGGGCGATCGACCTGTTCGGGGTGCCAGCCACCCGGGACGCCGTCGGCTCGGGGGCCTGGGCGCAGGAGGGGATCCTGAACCGGGCGGTGGCGGCGGTGCGGGCGGAGGTGGGTGACGCACTGGTGGTGTGCGCGGACACCTGCCTGGACGAGTTCACCAGCCACGGGCACTGCGGCGTGCTGCGGCCCGCGGGCGGCCCGCGCGCCGGGGAGGTGGACAACGACGCCACCCTGCCCCTGTACCAGGCCATGGCGGTGGCGCAGGCGGAGGCCGGGGCGCACATGGTGTCCCCCTCGGGGATGATGGACGGGCAGGTCGCGGCGATCCGGACGGCCCTGGACGCCACCGGGCACGAGGACGTCAGCATCCTGGCCTACTCCGCCAAGTACGCCTCCGCCTACTTCGGCCCCTTCCGGGAGGCGGTGGGCTCCACATTGCAGGGGGACCGGCGCAGCTACCAGCAGGACCCGGCCAACCGTCGGGAGGGCCTGCGCGAGGCGCTGCTGGACGTGGCTGAGGGGGCCGACATCGTGATGGTCAAGCCTGCCGGCCCCTACCTGGACGTGCTGGCTGAGGTCGCCGCCCACAGCCCGGTGCCGGTGGCCGCCTACCAGGTCAGTGGCGAGTACGCGATGGTGGAGGCCGCCGCCGAACGCGGGTGGGTGGACCGCGAGCGCGTCATCATGGAGTCCGTGACCGGGATCGTGCGGGCCGGGGCGGACAGCGTGCTGACCTACTGGGCCCGTGAGCTCGCCGAGCGCCTGCGGGCCTGCTAGCCCCACCGCTGTCCTTTTTCTCCGAGCGCCTACTGGAGGAGCCATGAGCAAGCAGAGCAACGCCGAGCTGTTCGACGCCGCCCGCCGCGTCATCCCGGGGGGTGTGGACTCCCCGGTGCGCGCCTTCGGCGCGGTGGGCGGCACCCCCTCCTTTATCGCCTCGGCCCGGGGCGCCCAGGTCACGGACGTGGAGGGCCGCAGCTACGTGGACCTGGTGGGCTCCTGGGGCCCGGCCCTGCTGGGACACGCCCACCCCACCGTGGTGCAGGCGGTGCAGCAGGCGGCCTCACGCGGCCTGTCCTACGGGGCCCCCACCGCGGCGGAGACGGAACTGGCCCGGCTGGTACGCCGTCGGGTGCCTGCCGCCGAGCGGGTGCGTTTCGTGTCCACGGGCACGGAGGCCACCATGACGGCTATCCGGCTGGCCCGGGGGGCGACCGGCCGGGACCTGGTGGTGAAGTTCGCGGGCTGCTACCACGGGCACTCTGACGGCCTGCTGGCCGCTGCGGGCTCGGGACTGGCCACCGGGGGGCTGCCTGCCAGCGCAGGAGTGCCTGCCGCCGTCACCTCCTGCACGGTGGTCCTGCCGTACAACGACGTGCCCGCCTTGGAGGACTGCTTCGCGCAGCAGGGGGAGCGGATCGCCGCCGTGATCACCGAGCCTGCCCCAGCCAACATGGGGATCGTGCCGCCTGCGCCTGGTTTCAACGCGGCGATCCGGCGTACCACCTCCCGGTACGGCGCCTTGATGATCGCTGACGAGGTACTTACGGGATTCCGGGTGGGGCCGGCCGGGTTCTGGGGGCTGGAGGCGCTGGACGGCTGGTCCAGCGAGCACCCTGACGCAGCACGCCTGGCCGCCGCCCCCAGCTGGCCGACGGCGGACTGGCGGGAGCGGGCCGCCTGGGTGCCGGACCTGTTCACCTTCGGGAAGGTGGTGGGCGGGGGGATGCCGCTGGCGGCCCTGGGCGGGCGCTCGGAGGTCATGGAGCTGCTGGCACCGTCGGGGCCCGTCTACCAGGCGGGAACACTCTCCGGCAACCCCTTGGCGACGGCGGCCGGCCTGGCCACCCTGGAGCTGGCTGACGACTCCGTGTACGCGCAGGTCGCCGGTCAGGCCCAGGCAGTGGGCGACCTGGTGGGGGCGGCACTGGCCTCTGCGGGCGTACCCCACCGGGTGCAGCGGGCCGGGTCCTTGTTCTCCGTGATGCTGGGGGAGCAGGCGGCCGCCGTCGGGGTGCGGGACTACGAGCAGGCCAAGGCGCAGGAGACCTGGCGGTTCAGCCCGTTCTTCCATGCCTTCAGGGAGGCGGGGGTGGCTCTGCCGCCTTCCGTGTTCGAGGCCTGGTTCCTGTCCGCGGCCCACGGCGAGCAGGAGCTGGAGCGGATATCTTTGGCGGCACCGGTGGCAGCACGAGCAGCCGCCGCGGCCGGAGCCGCCTGCTCCGGGTGAGTTATTGGCCACACTATCACCTGAGGCCCACGACACATCAGATAGCCGCTTGCCTGGAAACCAGGCACAAACCCGCAACGGCCCGGAAATCTACCTGGAGTTCCAGGCAAATCCGACATTCTCCTGGATTACCTATCAAAGCACGCATTTGCTACAAATAGCATTCACAAGTGCCCCTAGCCCTGAGGCTGCACAAGATCCCGACGCCATCCCTGTAGGAGGACGGATCAGCGATGACTATCCAGACCGCTGCCCACAAAGCCCCCGTACACACCGTGGGCACAGACCACACGCCAGCAAGCCCGCGGGCGCTGGCCTGGCAGCACCTGGCCCTGATGAGCTTTGCTGTGGTCTGGGGATTCAGCAACGTCGTCACCAACTTTGCCAACCAGGGACTGTCGGTCATTTTCTCCTGGATCATCATTATGGCGGCATACTTCCTGCCCTACACGCTGATGGTCGGCGAGATGGGCGCAGGGTTCCCGGAGGCCAGGTCCGGGGTGGCGGCCTGGATCCGTTCCACCCTAGGCTCCGGATGGGCCTATCTGTGCGGATGGACTTATTGGGTGGTACACATTCCCTACCTGGCGTACAAGCCACTGTCCCTGCTGGTGGCGGCGGACTGGGCGACCCAGGGCGCGGGCGGCACGCTTGCACGCTATCCGGTGTGGGGCGTGCAGCTGGCGGCGCTGCTGGTGCTTCTGGGTTTCATCTGGCTGGCCACCAGAGGCATCCGCCCCGTGAAGGTGCTGGGGACCGCCGCCGGGGCCGCCTCCTTCCTGATGGGCCTGCTGTACATCCTGCTGATGCTTGCCGCGCCTGCCCTGCGTAGCGCGCAGGTGGCGACCCCACGCATGACCTCCCTATCCACCTACCTACCGCACCTGGACCTGAGCTACTTCACGAGCATCGCCCTGCTGGTGGTGGCCGTGGGTGGCGCCGAGAAGCTCTCCCCCTACGCGGCCAGCATGCGGGACTCCCGCCGAGGTTTCCCCCAGGGGCTGATCGCGATGGCCATGCTGGTGGCCTTCTCAGCGGTGCTGGGCTCCCTGGCCATGGGCATGATGTTTGACGTCAACCACATGGATGCTAAGACGCTGGCCGACTTCAAGACCAACGGCCAGTACCTGGCTTTCCAGAAGCTCGGGCAGTACTACGGCGTCGGCAACGCCTTTATGGTGGCGCAGGCGACGGCGAACCTGGTGGTGCACGCGGCGATCCTGCTGATCTCGATCGACGCACCGCTGCGGATGATGCTGGCCGAGGCCGATGAGCGGCACGTGCCACAGGCGCTGCGTAGGCTCAATGAGCACGGTGCCCCGGTCAACGGCTACCTGCTGACGGCGGCGCTGGTCGCGCCGCTGCTACTGCTGCCCGTCTTGGGGGTGGACAGCCTGACGGAGCTGTTCACGGACCTGCTGGACCTTAACGCCGTGGTTATGCCCATGCGCTACCTGTTCGTGTTCGTGGCGTTTATCGCCATGCGCAGGCTGGTGCGGCGCCCCGCCCTGGGGCCTGACACGCGCCTGGTGCGCTCCGACCGGTTGGCGGTGGCCATGGGGGCGTGGTGCTTCGTGTTCACGGTGCTGGCCTGCTTGCTGGGGATGATTCCGGTCAACGTGCCTTTCGGGACGGCTTCCTGGTGGGGCAAGCTGGCGCTGAACCTGGTGACTCCGCTGGCCCTGGTCAGCCTGGGACTGATAATGCCGCTCATCGCAGAGCGCCAGCTAGGCCTCCCCCGCCGCTAACCCCTGTCATATTCGCGAGACCGGGACATCGGTACCGCGAGACCGGGACATATGGCTCACGAGACCGGCAAGGCTTGCCTTAGCTGTGGACAACCTGTGGGCTGGTGGCGCCCTGGAGGGGATGACTGTGACGGTGGACGAAAGCGCCCGTCACCTTTGCGTCGGCAGAGACAGCACGTCACGCTAACCATTGCTGTCCCAGCCGTCGGCAACCCGTCGCCAGCGAGCCCGACAAGGCAGCGGGCCCCTTTTGCACACACTAGAACAAGGTCAGTGCCGGGACTCCACCGTTTCTGGCTTCCAGATGACACGAAGGCGGCGCGAGGTGCGCAACGGCGTCGTCCTTGCACATTCAGCCAGGTCGAGCGACCAGCTAGGCCAAAAGGTTTCTCAGGACATTACCTGTAGTTACAGCGAGAGCCAGAGCAGGACCCGGGCGCGCTCCTTGCATGTGTGCAATCAGCTCCCCAGCCCCAGCACAAGGGCCCCCTAGCCCAGCCGTTCAACTACCCCTTCAAGGCCGCTCGCTGCCTCGCGCCCGCACCCGCCCCAGCCCTCACGCTCGAGCCAGCGGGGTCTCGGCCAGCCAGCACCCACAGGCAGCACCGCCAGCAGGTCCCGGCCCAGCCGAGACCTGCCAGGCACCATCAAGCACGCACGAACAATCCATGACTAAGGCAATCCTTACCGGTCTCGCGGTGCATATGTCCCGGTCTCGCGGTGCATATGTCCCGGTCTCGCGAGAGGGGGGTGGAGGCAGGCGTGCTACCGCGTCGAGCCCAACCTGACCCCACATCGAGCCCAAGCTGGCACCGTCCTCCCAGACCGCCTCTCCCTCGATCCACCCCACCCCCTGAGCCCCCACCGAACCCCGGCCCGCCCGCACCAGCCGTACCACCCACCGGCCCCCAACCAGACCAGCTTTCACGACACTTTGTCACACCAGTTGAGAACCCACCCCACCTCCGCTTAGGCTTCCCAAAGTTAGGCTTCCCTACGCAAAGCTTGAGGTTCCCATGCTGATCTCCCGCCGTTCCGCCCTGATCTCCGGCTCAGCCGCCCTGGCCGTCACCCTGGCCGCCTGCGCCACCGGCAAGAAGACCGACGCCACCCCCGCCGCGGACGCCAGCAGCGGCGCCACGAAGTCCGGCAAGCTCACCATCGTCGCCACCACCGGCTACCTGGGCGACGCCGCCAAGAACATCGCCCCCGACGCCGAGATCACCGTCCTGGTGGGCCCCGGCGGCGACCCGCACACCCAGGAGCTCAGCACCAAGGACACTGAGAAGCTCGGCAGCGCCGACGTCGTGCTGTGGACCAGCCACGACATGGAGCACCACATGCGCGACCAGCTGGACAAGCTCGGCAGCAAGCAGGTCCCCGCCGCAGAGGCCATCCCCGAGTCCGACCTGCTGCCCTGGGAGGAGGACGGCAAGGTGGAGGGCTTCGACCCGCACGTGTGGAACTCCCCCGACAACTGGAAGCACGTCGTCACCGCCTGCGCCAAGAAGATCGCCGAGATCGACCCGGGCAACGCCGCCACCTACACCGCCAACGCGGAGGCCTACAACAAGAAGATCGACGAGGCCAAGGAGGCCGCCCGCAAGGTCCTGGAGCCGATCCCCGCCGAGAACCGCTACCTGGTCACCGGCCACGACGCCTTCAACTACCTGGGCAAGACCTACGACATCAAGATCAAGGCCACTGACTTCGTCTCCTCCGACTCCGAGATGAGCGCCGAGGACATCGAGGAGCTGGCCACCCTGATCGCCGAGAAGAAGATCCCCGTGATCTTCCAGGACAACCTGAAGAACCCCGAGGCCATCAACCACGTCAAGGACGCCGTCAAGGCCAAGGGCTGGGACGTGGAGGTCTCCGACAAGCCGCTGTACGCCGACTCCCTGGGCGAGGCCGCCCCGGTGGACACCTACCTGGGGGTCTTCGAGTACAACGCGCAGGCCATCGCCGAGGCCCTCACCCCGAAGGCCTGACCAGACCGGCAGCATCCTGTTCTCTCCGGGAGCGCCATCTTGCCTCGCCCCGCTGCTTCGGCACCCTTCCCGTCGCGCAGCGGGGCGGGGCGCTTTCCGGCCGACGACGGCGCCCGGCCGCCACGCCGGTCCCGCCAGGCTCGGGCGCTCCGGTCTCCTGGTCCAGCCCCTGGTGCCCGCAGCCTCAGCATCCGCCTCGGGACACGGGCACCTGGCCTCGCCTGCTGGTCACGCGCCACCCTGGTCAGCCACCAGGCCACCAGGCCACCAGGCCCAGCCTCCAGGTCCGCCCTGCCCCGTTCCTCCTGTCCCGACCATCTAGCAAGCCCCAAGGAGCGCCGTGCTAAACACTGCCAGCAACTCCTATCCCCTGCAGGTAACCGGCCTGTCCGTCGCCTACCAGGACCGTCTAGCCCTGAAACGGGTGGACGTGCACGTGCCTGCCGGGCACACCATGGCGGTTATCGGCCCTAACGGCGCCGGCAAGTCCACCCTGGTTAAGGCCGCCATGGGGCTGGTGCCTGCCCTCACCGGCCAGGTGAGCTTCTTTGGTACCTCCCTGGACGAGGCGCGCCGCAAGGTGGCCTACATGCCCCAGGCCGCAGAGGTGGACTGGGACTTCCCCACCACCGTGCGCGACGTCGTCACCATGGGCACCTACGGGCGCCTGGGCTGGTTCCGCCGCCCGGGGGCAAGGGAGCGGGAGGCGGTGGACGCCGCCCTGGAGGCCGCGGGCATCACCGACCTGGCGGACCGGCAGATCTCGCACCTGTCCGGGGGGCAGAAGCAGCGGGCCTTCGTGGCACGCACCCTGGTGCAGGACCCGGAGCTGTACATCATGGACGAGCCTTTCGCGGGTGTGGACGTGGCCTCTGAGAAGGCCATAACCAAGGTGCTCACGAACCTGCGGGCTGCTGGCAAGACCGTGGTGGTGGTGCACCACGACCTGGCCACGGTGCGCAGCTTCTGCACCTGGGCCACCATCCTGAACCAGGGCGAGCTGGTGGCTTGCGGCCCTCTGGAGGAGTCCTTCACCCATGACAACCTGCACCGTGCCTACGGCCTGACCGAGGAGACCCTGGGTGGTGCCCATCCCCAGGACCGGACCCACGCGGGCCTAGGGGGGCGCTCATGAGCGGGGTGGTCGCGGCCCTAGCCTTGCTGACGGCGCTGGCAACCTCCAGCCTGCTGGGGCCAGGCCTGCTCGACGTCGTCGCCGCTGCCGCAGCCGGTCTCGGGCAGGAGCTGGCGGTGCTGCCCGCAGCCTTTCCCGGCCTGAGCGTCACCCTCCTAGGTGACGCCGTGCACCACCTGGCCGTCGGCAGCCTGCCCGCTGCCCCCACCCTGGTCTCACCTGCCGACTTCCTGAGCACCTACACGTACCGGACGATGGCGGTGGGCACGACCGCGGTGGGCACCACCTCCGGGGCGCTAGGGGCCTTCCTGTACCTGCACAAGCAGTCGCTGGTCTCGGACGTGATCGGGCACAGCGCCGCCCTGGGGGTCACTGGGGCCTTTATCGTGGCTACCGCCGTGCTGGGGATCGACGGGCGCTCCATGCTGGTGCTGACCATCGGCTCGGTGATCGCCTCCACCGCCGCGGTACTGCTGGCCAACTGGATCGCCCGCAGCTCCCGGGTGGGGGTGGACGCTGCTATGGCCACCTGCCTGGCCCTGTTCTACGGCGGCGGGATCGTGCTGTTCCGGGTGATCGTGCACTCCAACCTGCGCAACCGTGGGGGCATCGACAAGTACATGTTCGGCAACGCCGCCACGCTGACCACTGACGACATGGTCACCATCGCGGTCCTGGGGGCGCTGGCGCTGGCGCTGATGCTGGTGTTCTGGAAGGAGCTGAAGGTCTACACCTTCGACCCGGTGCTGGCTGCCACCTCCGGCTTCTCGCCGCGTCTGCTGAGCCCCCTGCTGCTGGGGACGGCCACCTTGGCCATCGTTATCGGGATCAAGGCGGTGGGGCTGATCCTGATGATCGCCTTCGCGATCATGCCGGCGGCGGCCGCCCGCCAGTGGACGGGGCACCTGTGGTCCATGGTGGGGCTGTCAGCCGCCTTCGGGGGGATCGGGGGCCTGGGAGGCTCCTACCTGGCCGTGAACCTGGGCAAGGTGCCTACCGGCCCGGTGGTGGTGATCGTCCTGTTCTTGGTGCTGGCGGTGTCCTTGCTGGCCGCGCCGGACCGGTCCTTGCTGCAACGACGTCGAGCCCGGGCGGCGCAGCGCCGTCGGCTGCTCGCTGAGGTGGAGGAGGTAGCCTGATGCCTTTCCTGACTGCTGTGGCCCTGCTGGCGGTGGTGACCTCCGTGACCTGTGCCCTGCCGGGGACCTTCCTGGTGCTGCGGCACCAGTCCATGCTGATTGACGCCATGAGCCACGCGGTGCTGCCGGGGATCGTGGTGGGGGCGATCCTGTCAGGGACCACCCACTCACCGCTGATGATCGTGGCGGCCTGCCTGATGGGCCTGGTTGTGGTTATCGGCTCGGACCGTCTGCGGGCCACCGGGCTGATCGCGGGAGACGCCGACCAGGGGCTGATCTTCCCCGTGCTCTTTGCCCTGGGGGTGATCCTGCTGTCCACCACCTTGGCTAACGTGCACATCAGCGAGGACACGGTGCTCACGGGTGACCTGAACCTGCGGGCGCTGGCCCCGGAGCACGTGCTGGTGCTGGACGGGGCGGTGGACCTGGGGCCGGCCACCATGTGGCGGCTGCTGGGTGTGCTTGCCCTTACGGCGCTCTACCTGGTGGCGTGCTTCCCGGTGCTGAAGCTCTCGACCTTTGACCCGACCACGGCCCGCACCCTGGGCCTTCCGGTGCGCGCGGTGGACCTGGGGCTGATGGCCCTGGTGTCCCTGACCGTGGTGGTGGGCTTTGACACGGTGGGGGCGGTGCTGGTGGTGGCGCTGATGGTGATCCCGCCGTCCACGGCCTGGCTGGTGGCCCGCTCCCTGCCGCAGATGATCGCGGTGAGCCTGGGCGTGGCGGCCTTCGCGGGGCTGCTGGGCTTCTGGACCGCCTACGTGCTGGACCTGGCGACGGCGTCGACCATGGCGGTGGTGGACGCCCTGGTGCTGCTGACGGTGCTGCTGGTGGTGCGGTGGCGCGAGCGGCGTGCGGGCCAGGCGGCGGTCAGCGCGGGCACGACGGCAGTGGATGTAGGCGCGGCGCAGGCCTAGCGGCACGGCGGGGCCTCAGGGGCTGAGGGGGCGGCGTTCAGGGGCGGATCAGGGTGCCCACGGATACCGGCGCGCCCGCCGTGGGCCCATGCTGGTCTCATGACACAGCAGTACCCATCTGGCTCCTTCTCGCAGCGCACCGAGTCCTTCCGTTCCGGTCTGCCGCCCCGCTCCCGCCAGCGCCTGATCGCTGGTGTCTGTGGCGGTATCGCCGAGGCTAACGGGATCAGTCCCACGCTGGTCCGTCTGGCGGCCGTCCTGCTGGCCCTGCTGCCCGGCCCCATGTGGGTCGCGTACGTGGTGGCCTGGATCCTCATGCCTGACGCCGACTGACTGCCTGGCACCAGGTGGCCGGGCGACGGCGTCGCCGCGCCGTGGCCCGGAAGACGCGCGACGGGCGCCACCCCCGGTGGGATGCGGGGTGGCGCCCGTCGGCGTCGTGGTGGCTGCTGCTGGGGCAGCCTGCAGGCTCAGGACTGGGTTCAGGACTCCTGGGCGGCGACCTTGGCCTTGACCTCGTCCATGTCGAGCTCGCGCACCTGGGTGATCAGGGCGTCCAGGGCCTTGGCGGGCAGGGCGCCAGCCTCACGGTAGACCAGGACGTCGTCACGGAAGACCATCAGCGTGGGGATCGAGGAGATGCCCAGGGCCGTGGCGAGTCCCTGCTCGGCCTCGGTGTCCACCTTGGCGAAGGTGATGTCCGGGTTGGCCTCGGAGGCCTTCTCGAACACGGGGCTGAAGCGCTGGCACGGGCCGCACCAGGTGGCCCAGAAGTCCACGATGGTGATGCCCTCACCGCGCACGGTCTCGTTGAACTGCTCCCCAGTGAGGTTGATGGTAGCCATGAGTGGTCCTTTCAAAACGATGGCGTGACAGCCAGGCCAACCCGCGAGGTGCGCTCCGTATTCCAGCTCATCCAAGCGCACCGGCCCCACCAAAGCGTCCAAGGCCTCCAGGTCACTGAACCGGAACATGCTCCGACACCGGCACCGGCCCCTGCAGGAAAGAGGGCCACACCCCCACGCTCACGCCCCCGCCCGCTCCGGAGAGAACCACGCATCAAAACCAACCGGGAACACCCGCCGCCACCGCGACTCCCACCACCCACCCACGAGCGGCTCCAGAACACCCTTCCTAAGAGAGAGCCGGTGGGGCTGGTCCACCACCACCTCACCCACCTCCCAAGCAGCCACCACACCCTCAGGAAACACCCGATGAATATCAGAACCAACCCGCTACAAAACATCCCGCGCATAGCTCCCAGCCCACACCGGACCAGTCAAGGGCGCCAACACACTCACACCACCAGCACCCACTTACTTACCGCCCTCACTCAACCCAAAAACTATCCACGGACTAAGGTTTACCTTACCGGTCTCGTGAGCCGTATGTCCCGGTCTCGCGAGACCGGGACATACGGCTCACGAGACCGGTACATATGCACCACGAGACCGGTCGGAAGGATCGGTCAGAAGGAGACGGTGAGCAGCGCCGTCAGCAGCGCACCCGAAAGCCCCAGCAGAAACCCACGCAAGACAACCACCTGCAGCGCCGTGGCCAACACCGCCGTCAGGCAGGCAGTTCAGGCCGCCTTCAGGCCCGCAGCTCAGCGGCCACCAGCTCGGCGATCTGCACGGCGTTGAGCGCCGCCCCCTTGCGCAGGTTGTCCCCCACCGCGAACAGGGCGATCCCGCGGCCCGGCTCATAGGCCTGGTCCGCACGCACCCGCCCCACGAAGGTGCCGTCCCGCCCAGCGCTCCGCAAGGGGCTGGGCACCTCCTCGCAGGTCACACCCGGGGCCCCGCGCAGCAGCTCACGGGCCCGCTCCGCGCTGACCTCCCGCTCGAACTCCGCCGAGACACTCACCCCGTGCCCGCTGAACACCGGCACGCGCACACAGGTGCCGCTCACCAGCAGGTCCGGGATCCCCAGGATCTTGCGCGACTCGTGGCGCAGCTTCTGCTCCTCGTCGGTCTCCCCGGAGCCGTCCCCCGCGTCACCCCCGGCCCAGGCCACCGCGTTGAACGCGATCGTGTCCACGTAGACCTGCTTGTCCGGGAAGCTCACCGCCCGCCCGTCCAGCGCCAGCCCCTCCAGGTCCTGGTCAACCACGGCCCGCACCTGCCCCGCCAGCTCGGCCACGCCCGCCCGCCCGGAGCCGGAGACCGCCTGGTAGGTGGAGGCCACCAGGCGCTTGAGCCCCGCCTCGTCGTGCAGCACCTTGAGCGCAGGCATGATCGTCATGGTGGTGCAGTTGGGGTTGGCGATGATGCCCTTGGGCCGCCGCGCCAGCGCCTCCGGGTTCACCTCCGCCACCACCAGCGGCACCTCGGGGTCCTTGCGCCAGGCGGAGGAGTTGTCCACCACCACGGCCCCCGCGGCCGCGAACCTGGGGGCGTGCTCCTTGGAGGCGGCCCCACCCGCGGAGAAGATGGCCACGTCAATGCCCGCCAGGTCCGCGCTGGCCACGTCCTCCACCTCAACCTTGGCGCCGCGGAACTCCAGCACGGTGCCGGCGGAACGGGCGGAGGAGAAGAAGCGCACGGCCCGAGCGGGGAAGCTCCGCTCCTCCAGCATGGTGCGCATAACGCGGCCCACCTGGCCGGTGGCGCCCACCACGGCGACGACGACGCCGTCGGCTGGTCCCTGGTACTCGTTGACGGAGGCGTTGCTCATGGGATGCTCCTAGCGGTCTGTGCTCTGCGGCTGGTGGGCTGTAACTGCTCTGGTCTGGCTGGTGTCCGGCGCCTGCCGGTGGTGCCGGAGGCGGTGGTGGCGCAGACGGCGGGGCCGTCGTCTGTGGGCCTGTGCCGCTGGCGTCCTGGGTGGCGGGCTTCACCACCGGGCCGGGCCTGGCTAGGCCGTGGCGGTGGGCTCAGCGTCCGGTGCCGCCGTAGACGACGGCCTCGGCGGTGTCGGCGTCCAGGCCGAAGGCGGAGTGGACGGCGCGCACGGCCTCGTCCAGCACGGCGTCGTCCACCACCACGGACAGGCGGATCTCGGAGGTGGAGATCATGTGGATGTTGATCCCCGCCTCGGACAGGGCCGAGAAGAGCCGGGCAGAGACGCCCGGGTGGGAGCGCATGCCCGCCCCCACCAGGGAGAGCTTGCCGATGCTGGGGTTGAAGTGCAGGGACTTGAAGCCCAGCTCGGGCTGCGCCTGCTCCAGGGCCGTGCAGGCAGCGGCGGAGTCGCCGTCGGGGCAGGTGAAGGAGATGTTGGTCAGGCCGGTCCCCTCGGCGGAGACGTCCTGGACGATCATGTCGATGTTGGTGCCCGCGCTGGCCACGATCGCGAAGATGCGGGCGGCGGCCCCGGGCACGTCCGGCACCCCCACCAGGGTGATCTTGTCCTGGCTGCGGTCGTGGGCGATTCCAGAGATTACCGGGGCTTCCACATTGTTCTCCTTGGCTGGCTTGCGGGCGCGGGCGCCCGCGCGGGCGGCGATAGCTGTCTGGTGGGCGGCGTCCACGTTACGCAGGTTGGGCTGCTCCGCGTCCGCGGGGGCCACCACGGCCCCGGTGACGGCGTCCATGCTGGCTGGTCCCAGGGTGTCCAGGGAGCTGGCGGGGCTGGGCTGAGCCACACCAGGCCGGACGGCGGCGCCAGGCTGGGCGGCAGCGCCAGGCTGGGCGGCGGCGCGCGGGCGGGAGTCGGCGGGGTGGGCCTCGTTGTCGGCGTCCACCACCTCGTCCAGGTGCTTGGCCACGGCGGGCAGGGTGAAGCCCTCGCCCCGGGAGCCGTCGTAGATCCAGGTGCCGGTCTTGTCCGAGAAGGAGGAGCGCACGTGGATCGGCACCCCGAAGCGCCGCGCGTACTCCACAGCCCGCAGGTGCAGGATCTTGGCGCCGTGGGCGGCCAGCTCCAGGGTCTCCTCGCTGGAGAGGGCCTCGATGCGGCGGGCGGTGGGGACGATGCGCGGGTCGGCGGAGAACAGGCCGTCCACGTCGGTGTAGATCTCACACACGTCCGCGTTCAGGGCAGCGGCCAGGGCCACGGCGGTGGTGTCGGAGCCGCCCCGCCCCAGGGTGGTGACGTCCTCGACCTCGTTGAGGCCCTGGAACCCGGCGACCACCGCCACCGCCCCCTCCTGGACGGCGCGGGCCACCCGCTCAGGCAGCACGCCGACGATCGAGGCCCGGCCGTAGTGGGAGTCGGTCAGCACCCCGGCCTGCGCACCGGTGTAGGCGCGGGCGGGCACCCCCAGCTCGTTGATGGCCATGGCCAGCAGGGCCATGGAGATGCGCTCCCCGGCAGACAGGAGGATGTCCATCTCCCGGCCTGGGGGGTCGGTGGTGAGGGCGTCAGCCATGTCCAGCAGCTCGTCGGTGGCGTCACCCATGGCGGAGACCACGACGACGACGGTGTTGCCCGCGTTGCGGGTGGCCACGACCCGCTTGGCGACGCGCCGCATGGCCTCGACGTCGGAGACCGACGAGCCGCCGTACTTCTGCACCACCAGTGCCATAGCTTGAGCTCCTCCTGATCGGGGCCCCGGCGGGCTCCCGCCCCGTTAGGGAGGCGGCCACACGCAGGGGAGGGCGTGCGGGGCTCGACGGCGACCTTAGGGGTCACGTTCCTGGCTGCGGCGGGGTGCGGCCGCACCCTGGGCCACGCGGAGACGTGACATCGTCACCAGCATAGGCCGCACCCGCCCGCCAGGCGCGGGCGGTCCCCTATGCCGAGACGCCCACGGTCCCGGGCGGCGGGGCAGAGCACCTCCCTGCCCCCTTAAAGCACCCGCGTTCCAGCGACACCCACCGCGAAGGCTCCCACCCCGCAGGGAACCCCGAAACCCCCGCCAGCCTGCCCGAAACCCGCCCCGAGCTTCCAAGCACCCCACTCCTGAGCCCTTCGCTCTATGCGTAAAACCTATGGATCTTTAAGTGAACCTCATTACGGTGCAGCTGTCCCTGAAACCGAAGAAAGGGCTATAAGTCATGCGCGCTTCAACACTCTCCGCCATGACCGCAGCAGCACTGACCCTGATACCAGCGTTACCTGCGCTAGCAACGGTAACGGCTCCCGCAGCAGCAGCTGAGACCGGGAACACGATCCACGTGAACGCCTCGGCTCCTGCGAGCGGGGGGAACGGGTCGGCCAACGCGCCTTACAACTCCTTGGCCGATGCGCTAGGAGCCGCTAAGGACGGCGACACGATCGAGCTGGCCAACGGCATCTACCGCGAAGGCAATCTTGACGTCACCAGGCGGGTGACCATCACAGCAGCTCCAGGGGCCAAGCCCGTGCTCAACGGCGCCCAGACCCCGCGCTCCTGGACCGCCAACAGTGACGGCACCTGGTCTAGCGGGGGCAGCATGGTGCGCTTCTGCGACAAGTGCACCACCAACAACGACCCCTCAGTGGAGGGCATTGCCGCCTACCCCGAGCAGGTGTTCGTGGACGGCAAGCCCCTGCGGCAGGTGCTCTCACGCGCAGAGGTCACGGCTGACACCTTCTTCGTGGAGGATCCTGATCCGGTCTCCCTGAAGCAGGAAGGCAACCGCTCAGCGGGGTACAGGGTCAAGGACCACCGTGGCGCCCGCTACGTGATCGGCGCCAACCCGTCCGCACACGAGATCGAGGTGGTGCAGCACTCACGTGCACTGAGCCTCCTGGCCAGTGGCACCACACTCAACGGGATCACGGTTGAGAAGTACGCTCCGGTCCAGCGGTGGGACTACCCGGACCCGGAGATCCACTACAACACCGGTGCCGCCATGGTATTCGTCCAGGGCGACAACATGAAGGTCACCAACTCGACCTTCCGCTACTCCTCCGCAGGAGCCGCCCTGTTCCTGGCATCCTCCACCAATGCCACCGTCACCGGCAACACGGTCTCCGACAACGGCGGCACGGGGCTGGGGGCCAACCAGAGCACCGGCGTCGTCGTGGAGCGCAACTACTTTGCCAACAACAATACTGAGGGCTTCAACACCACCTCCTGCGGCGCCTACTGCGGTATTGCCGACATGAAGGTGACCCACTCTCGGTCCCTCAGGTATGCCCACAACACGGTGGACTACTCGGCTAGCAGCACCGATCACGCGACCACAGAGTCCTGGGAACAGAACCGTGCTTCCGGCATATGGTTCGACGAGGGTGTCATGGACTCGCAGATCGTGGGTTCCAAGTTCATCAACGTGCCGATCGCCGTGTTCGATGAGCTCTCCAGCCGTTCAGTAATCGCTTCCAACGAGGTGATCGGGGGCGGTATAGGCATTCAGGTGGCAGGCTCCACCGACACCGAGGTCTGGAACAACAGCGTCAGCCACGCCCGCACCAGCCTCCACCTCTATGAGGACAAGCGCTCATTCGGTTGCAACCACCGCTCTTCCTCCGGTGAGTGCGTCGCCTCCGAGGAGTGGTCAATCAAAAACGGTCTCGCCTGGGACCTGACGAACACCCGGATCTACAACAACATCTTCTCCTCAGAGCAGCAGACCGACGCAGCTATGCTGAACGTCCTCGGCGGTGAGGACCACGATGGATCCTCCGCGCTGTACGCCAACGACGAGGTCTCTGGTATCGACCACAACGTCTACTACCGGCAGTCCTCTTCCAACCCCTCCTTCGCTATCCTGTGGCACTTCGGGCCGGACTTGTCCTCCCAGGTGCTCAAGGCGTCAAGCTTGCAGGAGTTCACCAGCAGTGAGCACGTCACTGTCGCGGGCCGTGAGGGCAACGGGCTGGACCTGACTGCCTCAAGCTCTAAGAACACGGTCGTGGTGAACGAGCCCGCTGATCCCACCGCCTGGAACGACTACAACCTGCGGGCGCAGCCGGGCGGCCCGGCGGATGGCACTGGAGCGCCCCTACCCGAACACGTAGCGAAGGCTGTTGGCTACGACGCCGGTGTGCCTGTCAGCCGAGGCATCCTAGGTAACGTGGGTAAGGACCAAGGCTCTTCCGACGGTAGCGAGGCTGGCGCAGGCCAGAACCAGTCAGCCCCGGCCCCTGCCCCTGCCCCTGAGGCTCCGGCCACAGACTGCGACAAGCCTGAGGCTCCAGCTACCCCTAAGGCTCCTGAGGCAGGCTGCGGTAAGCCCGGCATCCCCGGTGCCCCTGGTGACAACGACGGCCAGCCCAGCAGCCCCGGTAAGCCCGACACTCCCGGTGGTGACGACGGCCAGCCCAGCGCTCCCGGTAAGCCCGACAACCCCGGTGCCCCTGGTGACAACGACGGCCAGCCCGGCAACCCCGGTGCCCCCGGTGGTGACAACGACGGCCAGCCCAGCGCTCCCGGTAAGCCCGACAACCCCGGTGCCCCTGGTGGTGACGATGGCGAGCCCGGCAACCCCGGTGCCCCCGGTGGTGACGACGGCCAGCCCGGTGCTCCCGGTAAGCCCGGCACCCCCGGTGCCCCCGGTGGTGACAACGACGGCCAGCCCGGTGCTCCCGGTAAGCCCGGCACCCCCGGTGCCCCTGGTGGTGACGATGGCAAGCCTGGTGCTCCCGGTAAGCCCGATGACAACAGCGGCCAGCCCGGCAACCCCGGTGCCCCCGGTGGTGACGACGGCCAGCCCGGTGCTCCCGGTAAGCCCGGCAACCCCGGTGCCCCTGGTGGTGACGATGGCAAGCCTGGTGCTCCCGGTAAGCCCGGTGACAACAGCGGCCAGCCCGGCACCCCCGGCGCCCCCGGTGGTGACAGCGGCCAGCCCGGTGCTCCCGGCGCCCCCGGTGGTGACAGCGGCCAGCCCGGCACCCCCGGCAACAGCTCGCAGTCACAGGCCGGTCCAGGCACCGGCACTGGACCGGAGCAGCCCAAGAAGAGCACCCCTGGGTCCACTGTCGAGAAGATGCGCTCACTCGCCAGCACCGGTACCGGAGCAGGTCTCCTGAGCGTCCTGGCTATCTCACTGGCGGGAACCGGTTGGTTCATCATCTCCCGCCGTCGTCAGGCAGCTAAGCGCTGAGACGCATCGCGGCGTTACGCAACCGCCTGAGACGGTGCGCCCACCAAGGTCCTTCGGGACCGCGGTGGGCGCGCCGTCGTCCGCAGGACACCTGCCTCACCCCGGGCATAGCAACCCCAGGTACATTAACTTGCCGGTGGCATAGACTCAGCACGCACCACCACAAACCGCCGAGCTAGCCTACGGGATCGCAAGGCCGCGATTTCGTAACATGGCCGAATGAGCATCGAGGTCAGCGGAGTCACCAGGTTCTTCGGCTCCACCCGTGCCGTCTGGCAGATGGACATGTCTGTGCCCGCAGGCACGATAACCGGCCTGGTCGGGCCCAACGGTGCAGGCAAGACCACCCTGCTGCTGATGCTGGCGGCCCTGCTGGCACCCGACACGGGCGAGATACAGGTGGCGGGACTTGACCCGGTGACCCAGGCCCGGCAGGTGCACCGCGCCGTCGGCTGGATGCCGGACACCTTCGGTACCTGGGACACCCTGACCTGCACGGAGATCCTGCACACCTTCGCCGCCGCCCAGGGGCTGGACCGCGCCACCGCCAGGGCCCGCACCGAGGAGATGCTCTCCACCGTGCACCTGGACGACATGGCCCGCACCACCGCCCGAGTGCTGTCCCGCGGCCAGAAGCAGCGCCTCGGCCTGGCCCGCGCCCTGATCCACAGCCCCCAGGTGCTGCTGCTGGACGAGCCTGCCGCAGGCATGGACCCCCGCTCTCGCGCCGACCTGCGTAACCTCCTACGGGACCTGGCGGACGACGGCGTCACCGTACTCATCTCCAGCCACATCCTCGCCGAGCTGGAGCAGATGGTGGACGGCGTAGTGTTCATGTCCGAGGGCAAGCCAGCGAAGCCGTTCACCAGCAGGGAGAAGGGCAAGCATGTCCACGACTCCGATGAAGGCACCGACAACGACGCGACCTCTGTAGGCGACCCGCACCTCCCTGACCCGCACGAGCAGGAGCTCTCCAGCCTGGTCCACCCGCAGTGGGGGATGAAGGCCCTCAACGCGCAGCGGCTGGCCTCCTGGGCCGCGACCTTGGAGGTGGAGACCGGTACAGGCCCGGACGGCTCCCTGCGGCTGGACGTGCCGGACAACGTCACGGCCTCCCGCCTGCTGCGTGAGGCCGTGGAGGCCGGGGTGCACGTGGTGTCATTCGGGCCGGTGGGCGGAAGCCTGGAAGAGATCTACCTGTCTATTGAGGGGGAGCGCCGATGAGCCTGTCCGCGATATTTACCGTGGCGGTGCTGGAGCTGCGTCAACGTGTCCGCTCCACGCGCTGGCGGGTCATGCTGGTGGTCTGGGCGATCGTCCTGATGCTGGTGACCGGGGGACTCAGCTATCTGGCAGGCGCCTACGACGACGGGGCCGGTAACTTCGCCCCGCTCCTGTACGACCTGGTGGTGTGCTTCGTGCTGGGCATCGGCCTGGTGGTAGCCCCTACCCTGTCCGCCTCAGCCATCAACGGAGACCGGGCTGACGCCACCCTGGCGCTGCTGCAGGCCACGGCCCTGCGCTCCCGGGAGATCGTGGTCGGCAAGCTGGTGGCGGCCTGGCTGGCGGTCCTGGCATTCCTGGCGATCGCCATGCCGTTCCTGGTGACCTTGATGGTCTACGGCGGCACCTCCCGGCGCGCCCTGCTGGCGCACGTGATCGTCCTGGTGGTGACGCTGGGGGCGGTCTGCGCCGTCGGCCTGGGCTGCTCGGCGGCGACGGCGCGCCCCTCCTCTTCCACGGTGCTCACCTACCTGGTGGTCGCGGTGCTGGTGGTGGGGACACCGCTGGCCCTGGCGGTGGCCTCCCCACTGGTGCGCAGTGAGCAGCAGCAGGTCACTTACAAGCTGGACTACGCGAGCTCCACGAGCCAACGGCAGGTGTGCCTGCCCGACCCGGAGGTCACGACCTCGCAGATCATGCACGAGGACCGGGTCTGGTGGGTACTGGCCGCGAACCCCTTCATGGCCCTGGGGGACATCTCCCTGCGGGCTCCCGGGCCTGCGGCGGGCTCGACCTGGCTGAGCTGGTCCCCGCTAACGGTTGCGGGGGTGACGGTCAACGACCTGCGCCGCGACGAGCCGGAGCAGGTGGTGGTCAATCCTTGCGACCCGCAGGGCCTGCAGGTGGCTGAGGCCGCCACGGTGGCGGAGGCGGAACCGCACCTGCGGTTCTGGCCGGCCACGCTGGCGGTGATGCTGGTGCTGGCCCTGTGGTCCACGGTCTCTGCCTCCCGCTCCCTGCGCACCCCGGTGCGTAGGCTGCACCGTGGCACCCGGGTGGCCTGAGCCGGGCAGGCGGCGGGGCGCCATGTAGAGCATGGGTGCGTGCGCAGCTGTGCGCCTGGTTCTGCTTGGCTGGTACCGCGCATCCTGGGCTGCGCTAGCAGGGGCTCACAGGCTCCGGTCGAGGGCTGTGAGGGCGGTTGTGCCTGCGCCGCCCTGGACACGGTGCCTCCCGGACGCTTAGGTGACTACCGTTGCTACGCCCCTGAGGCGTCCCTGCGGGAGGTGTGCCCCTTAGGCGCCTAGGCGTCTACGCGGCGGCGTCCTTCAAAGGCGCGGCCTAGCGTGACCTCGTCGGCGTACTCCAGGTCGCTGCCCATGGGCAGGCCGGAGGCCAGGCGGGTGACGGGCACCTCCAGGGTGGAGAGCATGCGGGTGAGGTAGGCGGCGGTTGCCTCCCCCTCGACGTCGGGGTCGGTGGCCAGGATGACCTCCTCCACCCCGCCGCCCAGGCGGGCTAAGAGCTGCCTGATGCGCAGGTCGTCCGGCCCCACTCCGGCCAGGGGGTTTATGGCTCCACCGAGCACGTGGTAGAGGCCCCGGTACTCGCGGGTGCGTTCGACCGCCACCACGTCCTTGGGCTCCTCCACCACGCAGATGACGGCCTGGTCGCGGCGGGGGTCGCGGCAGATGGGGCACTGGGAGGACTCGGCGATGTTGCCGCAGGTCTCGCAGAAGCGGACCTTGGCCTTGACGGCGTGCAGGGCCTGTACCAGACGCTCGACGTCGGCGGAGTCCATGGACAGGATGTGGAACGCGAGCCGCTGGGCGGACTTGGGGCCGATGCTGGGCAGGCTGCCAAGCTCGTCGATAAGGTCCTGTACGGCACCTTCGTAGATAGCGGGCATGTATCAGCTGCCTTCCTGGGTCACGACGACCTCTTCTATCACGACGGCACCCAGCAGGCGCTTTACGACCTCGATGCCGACGGCGCCCGCCTCCTCGGCGTCCTCGTCGTCCTCGCTGGGCAGGTCCTCCTCCAGGGAGACCGTTGGCTTGCGTGCCGCCAGGGACCGGACCTGGGCGGCGGTGCGGGCGGCAGCCGGGCGGGGGGTGCGGGCGGAGGCCGGACTGGGGCTACCGGCGCTGGGGGAGCTGGGAGCGGGAGCGCCGGAGGCGGGGCTGCTGGGGCCAGAAGCGGCGTCGGTTCCTGCCGGCTCTGGTGCGGCTGGGGGCTGGGCGGGGTCGTTCCAGGAGACCGGCGCCAGGGGAGAGAAACGGGGTGGCTGGGCCGCCTGGCTCTCCCGGTGGGCGAGCGTGATGTGCGGGCGACCGGCCTGCACGGCCGGGTGGGCCGGGGGCAGGTCCGGCAGGGCGTGCAGGCGGTGGACGCTGGCCAGCTGTGGCTCGGGCCCCCTGCTGGGTCCTGGGGCGCCGGGCTCCGCCTGAGGCACCGTGGTCCCCTGGGTGGGGCGGTCGGGGGTGTCCGGCGAATCCGGGTGGGGCGGGTCGGCTGACCTGGTACCCACCGGGGGCTCGGCGTCAGCCGGTGGGACCTTGCGCCCGGCATTGCCCTCCCTCCAGCCAGTCCCGGCTGTCTCATCACCCCCAGACCAGGACGCGTCCGCGTCCTGACCAGGACGGGAACCTGCGGTCCCCTGGGTGGGGCGGAGGACCGTGGCACTCCCTGCGGACTGTCTGTTCCGGGCGGAACCGGTACCAGGGCCGTCTTGGACTGGTCGGGCTGTGCCCTGGTCCAGCCCGGGGCGGTCGGAGGTGCTTGGTGAAACCGCGTGCCCTGTCGGGCTCACCTCCCAGGCAGCCCCAGTAGGCTCGCTGCCCGACCAGGGGCTGGCGGCGTCGTGCTCTGGACCGAACCAGTCCTCTGGTGGGGGCGGCGCCTCCCAGGCTGACTCCTGCTCGTACCTGGGGTTGAAGCCTGGGTCCTCACCGTGGACCGCGCTGCTACGGGGCTTGGAAGACACGCTTGGGGACGTGAGGCCGTCCGAGGCGCTGGCAGCCCCGAGGGGAGCCTCCCCCTGGTCTGACCCGCCCCCGCGCAGGGGCTTGGCAGACCTGGACGGGCTGGCCGGGCTGGCCGGGCTGGCGGCGTGCGCAGGACCGACGGCGTGCGCCGGGCTGGGAGTACCACTTGGGGCCGTGACGTGCGCCGGGCTGGAAGCCCTCGCGGGGGAGCCCTGGCGCACTGCGCCCGCAACGGCTCCCGGGGAAGCAGCCGAAGCGGTAGGGGGCGCGGCCTGAGGCTTACCGTTTGCGGCCTGGCTTGCTGGCCGGATAGCAGGACTGAGCCCGGTTCCCGTGCGGGCCCCGGACTCAGCGTGGACAGCAGCAGTCTGCTCAGGTTCAGGCTCCAGCCTGCCCGGAGACTCCCGCACGGCTTGGCGCGTAAAGGGATTCTGCTCCGCTTCTGGGACGGGTGACCGAGGAAGGTGCGGCTCACTTGAGGGGGCGCCCCTGGTGCCACTGACCACGTGATCCCTGCCCGAAAGCGCTGTACCGCCAGGGCGGGCCGAGGACCTGGAACCTACCGCGTCCCTTTCTGCCGGGCTACGGGAGCGCCGGGCGGCGTGGCTGGCAGGCCCCTGCCCGGAGCTCTCCGAGCCACGGCCCGTCTGGTGCTCAACGTACCCCGCCCCGTTCCGGTTGGCAGCGGCACCTGCCCCGCCCCGGTCTGGTGCTGGCACCGAGGCACCAGCAGCCCGCTGAGCACCAGGCTGACTCTCGGACCGCTCCGGCCCGCGGCCCGCCCGAGGCTGAACGGCGTCTGTCCCGCTCCAGTCCGGGGCTGCCTCCCAGTCACCAGCGGCACCCTGGCCCTCCGGTCGCTGTGGGGGCCGGGTGGGGCCCTGTTCCGCCTGAGCCCCAGAGAGAGCCGTTCCCTTACGGCCTGCGGCTGACTCGGCAGGGGCACCTGGAACGCCAGCACGCGGGGGCCAGCCGGAGCCGCCGTCAGCCTGCACGTCCGCAGGCGCTGTTTCGGTCGGGGACGCCGAGCCCGCCGTCGCCGCTCCTCCCCAGCCGCCGTCTGTCTGAGGGGCCTGCCCGCCGGGCCCACCACCGCCAGGACCTTGACCGCCGTCACCACCTCCTGGACCGCTCGGGCCGCCGTCACCGCCGGAGAGCACTGCCCGCACCTGCGCCTGCACGCCAAGCGCCTGGTAGAGGGCACTAGCCACCACCTCCGCGTGACCACCGTGGTCAAAGGTGTTGATCAGCCCGGCAGAGGGCAGCAGCAGGGAGAACACGCCCCCCTCCAAGGTGCCGGGCTGCCCGTAGGGGCTGACCAGCGCCCAGCTCATGCGGCGCTCACGCTTGATGACCTCCAGCACCTCGCCCCAGCGCTGGCGGATCATCTCCGCCTCCGCCGCCCCACCAGCCGGGGCCGGGGACGCTGCCGGAGCGGGCGCGGCGGCAGGCTCGCGGGACTCACGCATAAAGGGGTTAGGTCCTGCGGGCGCCGCCTGGGCCCGGGCAGCACCCTCTGGCGAGCCTTGGCCGCGCCCGGCACCACCCGCCCTGCCCGGGATCGACGACGACGCCCGGCTGCTGGCGGCCCGCTCCCCGCCGGAGCGCGCCGTGCCGCTCCCCTGGGAGGGTCCGGCAGACTGCGGGGACTCCGCTGCCGGTCTGCCCGCAGACCCGTCTGAGGCCCCCGCAGCAGCGGGCGCTACCGGGGACCCCGGACGCTCGGCCGCCCCTGCGGCGGCACGTCCTGCGGGAGCGGTGCGTACTGGGCTGACGTCCTGGCCTGCGGGCGCTGCGTCCGTGCTCTGCCGGGGCTCCCAGCCTCCCTCGCTACCTTCCGCTGGCGCCGTGGATAACCTGCCGGCAGCCGCCGAGGTCCCCGCGGGACCGCCAGCCGCGGGCGAGCCTGGTTCCCGGCGCGCCTCCGAGGACGCCACCACGCGCGCAGGGCCACCTGCGGACCCACCGGCTACCGGTGCCGCACCAGCAGCACCTCCCACGGCGCCGCCCGCCGTCGTCGGCACCAGCAGACGTGCCATAAGCAGCTCCAGCTGCAGGCGCGGGGAGGTAGCCCCCACCATCTGCCCCAGGGCCGTGGCCGTGGCGTCCGCCGCCCGCGAGAGCGCCACCCCGCCCAGGGTACGGGCCTGCACCTCCATGCGGGAGAGCTCATCGACCGGCAAGGAGCCCAGCGCCGGACCAGCCTGCTCCCCCGCCAAGGAGATGACCAGCAGGTCCCGCAGACGCTGCAGCAGGTCCTCCACGAACCGCCGCGGGTCGTGCCCTGAGGAGACCACCCGGTCCACCACCCGGAACACGCCCGCGCCGTCCGCCGCCGCGATCGCGTCCACGCACTGGTCCAGCAGGGTGGTGTCCGTGTAGCCGAGCAGGGCCACGGCGCGCTGGTAGTCCACCGAGCCGTCCAGCGCCCCGCCGATCAGCTGGTCCATGACTGAGAGGGTGTCCCGCACCGAGCCGCCCCCCGCGCGCGTCACCAGGGGGAAGACCCCCGGCCCCACCTCCACGCGCTCCGCCTGGCACAGCTGGGCCAGGTAGCCCTCCAGCAGGTCCGGCGGCACCAGGCGGAAGGGGTAGTGGTGGGTGCGTGAGCGGATGGTGCCAATGACCTTCTCCGGCTCGGTGGTGGCGAAGATGAACTTCACGTGCGCGGGAGGCTCCTCCACCAGCTTCAGCAAGGCGTTGAAGCCCTGCGGGGTGACCATATGCGCCTCGTCCAGGATGAAGATCTTGTAGCGGTCCCGGGCGGGCGCGAAGACCGCCCGCTCACGCAGGTCCCGGGCGTCGTCCACACCGTTGTGGCTGGCGGCGTCGATCTCCACCACGTCCAGGCTGCCGGGGCCGCCCGTGGCCAGGTCCCGGCAGGAGGCGCAGGTGCCGCAGGGGGTGTCCGTGGGGGCCTGCTCACAGTTCAGGCAGCGGGCCAGGATGCGGGCCGAGGTGGTCTTGCCACAGCCGCGCGGGCCCGAGAAGAGGTAGGCGTGGGTCACGCGATCGCCGCGCAGGGCCGCCATCAGGGGGAAGGTCACGTGGTCCTGCCCGATCACGTCCTGGAACGTGTCGGGGCGGTAGCGACGGTAGAGCGCGGTGGTCACAGTCCGACTCTAAACGGGAGCGCCGACGCGAACCACCGCCTGCCGCGGTTCCGCAGTAACAGTATCGGGGCCTCCGGACCCTGACACCGCCGCGCCCGAGGACCACGGGCCACCGACCGGCCTCGCAGAGGCTCGCCCCCCGGCACAACCCGGCCCGAGACGCAAGGACCCCCCGTGCACCCGCCAGAGCCCGCTTACCCTTGCTACCTTCCGGTCCTGGGGGATTCACTGGATGACGCCGCACGAGGGGCCGGGTGAGAGTGTACCCGACGCCAGACCCCGCCGGAACCAGCACAGCCTGCCCCCACTCCCCCCGCGTGACCGATGCCACCCCGGCAGACTGGCCCCACCTGGCCCCCTTCCGATATATTCGCGTTCCGTTGCACGTGCCTGTGTACGTGGAGCGCCTGGAGGATTCGCCTAGTGGCCTATGGCGCACGCTTGGAAAGCGTGTTGGGTGCAAGCCCTCGGGGGTTCGAATCCCCCATCCTCCGCCACCAGCCCGGAGCCGCCCAGGTTCCGGGCTTTTTCGTCCCTGCCTCCCGGCCCCCAGCGTCAGCCCCTTCGCTGCGCGAAGCTCAAGCGCTGCACCGGCACCCAGGAACCAGCCCGACCCCTCACGCAAGGCCCAACCAGCGGCACACCAGGCACCCCCGGCCCCCACCAACCCACCCGGTTTGTCACTGGCGGAGGCTTAGAGCAGCCAACACCCACACCCCAAACCACACAACCCGCGTGATTCCAACAACCACACCCCCGCCACCAGACCTGAGAACCTCCCTAATCCTCCACCAGTGACAAAACTCCGCCCCACCCCTCAGCGCGCGAAGCTCAAGCGCCGCACCGGCACCCCGCCAGCGGCCAGCGCCGCACCGTAGGAGCAGGCACCCAGCCCCCGCTCCTCCAGGCCGCAGGCGATCTCCTCCAGCAGGCGCGGCTTGTCCACGCCGCTGACCGGCAGGACCGAGGCCAGGTCGCTCTTGTCCGCGGCGCCGTCGTGCGCCAGCAGGATCGCGCCCGGCACCGCCCCCTGCAGGGCCTTGGCCACCCGCTGCTCGTGGCTGACGTCCTTCCAGTCCCAGGTGGTTCCCGACCACAGCACCGGCGCCAGCCCCAGCCGTCCGGCCGTGACCCGGTTGCCCACTGTCTGGGCCCCGTGCGGCGGCCGGAACCAGCGCACCGGCTGCCCGGCGATCTGCGCCAGCTCCTCCCGCCCTCGGCGCAGCCACTCGGCCGCCTCCCGGCGCGGCAGGGTGGTCATGCGCCGGTGGTCCAGGCCGTGCAGGGCCACCTCGTGTCCCGCCGCCGCCAGGTCCCGCACCAGGGAGGGCACCTGGCGGGCCCGCGTGAGCAGCATGAAGAAGGTCGCGCTCATCGAGTGGTCCCCCAGCACCTGCGCCAGGGTCTCGGTCACTCCGGGCAGGGGGCCGTCGTCGAAGGTCAGCACCACCTGCCGCTCCAGTCCCCGCACTCGCACCACCGAGCCCAGGGCGGGCCCCAGGGCGGCGTCTACCGGCTGGCGCAGCAGCCGCTTCGCACTGGCGACGGCGCTCACGCTGCCTGCCCCTCATTGCTGCCATCAGCCTCGCGCGCCCCCGGTCGCGGCGTCCCCGCCGGGGCACCCGGCTGGCTGCTGCGGCGCACCGGGCCAGCCTCCACCTTGATGCGTGGTGCCCGGGCCAGCCGCCTGCCTCCCCGGGCGTACTCGTTCCAGGACAGCCCCAGGCCCGCCAGGGTCATACCAGCGCCGCGGGCGGCCAGGCGCCAGCCACGTGCGTCCTTGGTCAGGTCGTGGCACAGCAGCCCGGCCCCTGCCTTGGCCAGGCCGACGGCGGTGCGCGCCGCCCCTCCCGCCACCACCTTGGCGCGGGTGCCGGCCCCGGGCTCCAGGTAGAGGTCCAGCAGGCCCGCGTTGTTGCCCTGGCTGAGCTGGCGCTGCAGCACCCAGCGACGGCTGACACGGTCCACCGCCACCTGGTCCACGACCACGGCGTCCCGTGCGAAGACGATCCTCCCGCCCCGCTGCACCAGCATGCGGGTGAAGAGGGTGTCCTCCCCGCCACTGAGCCCCAGGCTGCGCGCGAAGCGCAGGGAGCCCACCTGCTTGAGGTCCAGCAGGAGGTTGCCGCAGGCGGCGGCGGGACGCTCCACGCCGTCGGCAAAGCGGCGCCTCTCAAAGAAGCCGCCAGCCAGGATCCAGGGGCTGGGCTCCCCCAGGTAGCGAGTGTCCACCCAGCCGGCCACGGCGGCGGCCCCAGTCTTGCGCCAGCGCTTGAGCAGGTGGACCACCCAGCCGGAGCCGGGGCGGCCGTCGTCGTCCATGAAGAGCAGGACGTCGCGCTGCGCGGCCTGGCACTCGTCCAGCGCCCGGTTGCGTGCCGCGGCGATCCCGGGGGTGGCCTCGATCACGCAGCGCACGCCGCCCCGCCCCAGGGACTCGACGGCGTCGCGTCCCGAGCCTGCGGGGTCGTTGTCGACGACCAGGACGTCTACCTCGCACCAGCGGGGGGCGGCCATGGCCTGGGAGAGCAGCTGGCGCACGGTCTCGCGGATCTGGTCAGGCCGGTGGAAGGTGAGGACTGCGACGGTGGCACGTATACGGGGTGGCAACTCGGTGCCATCATCGAATTTTTCCTCAGGGTTCATAAGGCAAGGCTAGCGGAGCGATATGACCTTGCGGTTGAGGTTAGTGCGCGCGGCTGTTGCAGGTGCGAGTCAAAGCGGACACAGTGGTTACCGACCTGTGTCGAAAGCGCGGTCCGGGCGGCACGCCAGCGGGAAGGAGGGCACCACGTTCCCGCATTGGCAAGGCTTTTCTAGTATCCGGGATACTACTGCCGGACGTGCTGGCGGCCAGCCAGCCCTGCTCCAGAGGGCAGCCGCAAACCACCACTAGCAATAGGTTGAGCACATGTGTAAACAGTCCGCCCTTAGCGACACTGATTGCCGACGACGCGATGCGGTGCTGGCGCTCACAGTGGGCGAACGCTACCCCGTCAAGGACCGCATGCAGCGGCTCAGCCCCCGCCTGGCTGAGGCCGTGGCCGCCGCCCGGGAGGTCCTGGTGGATGTGGCGGCACACCGGGAGGTCATCACCTACGGGGAGCTGAGCGAGGCCCTGGACCGGGCGGTGCTGCCCCGGCACATGGGGCCCTTGCTGTGGATGCTCGGCCACGACTGCCGGGCGCGCGACGAGCCCAGCCTGGCAGCCCTGGTGGTGTCGGCGCGCACCGGGGAGGTGGGCACGGCTGACACCGGCTGGGCGGCTGCCGGGCGCCAGTCCTGCTGGGCGCACTGGGCAGGGCAGCCCTCGCAGGCCAGTTGACGGCAGGCGCACACCGGGCACAGCAAGCGCGTTGACGGCGGGCACGCACCGGGCACAGCAGGCGCGTTGACGGCGGGCGCGCACCGGCTTCCGGGTGCAGGGCTCGACACATCTACTAAACTCTGGGCGTGACCTCCTCTGATCCACGCGCCGCCTACCGCCGTCGCCTGCAGCACCGTCAGACCGCCGTCATCGGCTCGGTACTGGTCGCCATGGGCGTGATCGTGCTGGCGGGCACCTCCGTGTGGACAGGCCTGGTGCCCGCACCTTATGAGCCCGGCTTCTCCACCCCCGCGCCCGTGGCCCAGAAGCGGGTGCGTACCTGCCCGCCGGAGGACGCCGTCACCACCAACATCGCTCAGATCCAGGCCAACGTCTACAACGGCACCGACCTGGCCGGGCTGGCTGGTGGCGTGGCGGACCGGCTCCAGGACGCGGGCCTGAACGTGCCCACCACCGCCGACTGGCCGCGTGGCACCTTCAACGGCGACGTGCTCATCACGACCGGCGTGGACGGCCTGGCCAACGCCTACACCATCGCCAAGGCCTTCGACGCCGAGGTCTACGTGGAGGTGGACCCTACGGTGGCCGCCGGTGACGTCACCGTGAACGTGGTGCTCGGCAAGAGCTACTCCCAGAGCATCAAGACCAAGGAGGCCATTGCCGCGATCCCGGCGGGGGACCCGATCATGGCCCCGGACAATTGCACGCCCGCGGTCCCCACCGCCGCCCCGTCCGAGTCCTGAGCCCTGAGCCCTGAGAGCCGCAGCCTGCGCCGGAGACCGCCTCCGGACGGCTGGAACCATCTCTCAGTGCCCCGCCTCACCACGCACCCGCACCACTGCGAAGCCCCGCCGCGCACTCACCACACCGCGTTACCTGCACTACTGCACTCAGCCCCACCGCGCACCCGCCCCGGCCGCAGCAGCCGCCCAGAACGCCAGCGGGCCCAGCACCCCGTGGTGCCAGGCCCGCCGTCGCGCGCGGTAACCACCTACTCCTGCGGCGCCACCTTGCGGTGACGCTCCCGGTAGGAGGGGCTGTCCAGGTCGGCGCCGGCCGGGGCGGAGGCCGGGGAGGCCTGCTCCAGGTTGGTGCCGCGCAGGTTCGAGATCCAGCGCATCACGTGGTAGACGGCGATCGCGGCCAGGGAGCCCAGGGCGATCCCGGTAAAGGTCATCTCGCCCCACACCAGGGTGTAGTTCGCGATAGCCACCACCATGGAGACGGCGGCGGTGTTCAGGTTCACCGGGTCGGCGAAGTCCACCCGGTTCTGCACCCAGATGCGCACCCCCAGCATGCCGATCATGCCGTACAGGATCGTGGCCGCCCCACCCAGGACACCCGGGGGGATCGTGGCGATCACCTGCCCGAACTTCGGCAGCATGGACAGGCCCAGGGCGGTGAGCGCGGCGACGACGTAGGCCGCCGTCGAGTACACGCGGGTGGCCGCCATGACGCCGATGTTCTCCGCGTAGGTGGTGGTGCCGGAGCCGCCGCCAGCACCAGCCAGGGCCGTGGACAGGCCGTCGGCGAGCAGGGCGCGCCCGGTGACGTCGTCCAGGTTCTGGCCGGTCATGGCCGCCACGGACTTCACGTGGCCGATGTTCTCCGCCACCAGCACCAGCACCACCGGCACGAACAGTCCCAGCAGCGAGACGTCAAAGCTGGGGGCACGGAAGGTCGGGACCCCCACCCACCCGGCGGAGGAGATCGCGGAGAAGTCCACCTCGCCGCGCAGGCAGGCGGTGGCGTAGCCGATCAGCACGCCGATCAGGATCGCCAGGCGCCCCACGATGCCCTTGAAAAGCACCGTGATCAGCAGGATGGACACGATAGTGACCACGGCGGTCACGGGCGCGGACCTGACGTTGTTCCAGGCTGCCGGGGCCAGGTTGAAGCCGATCAGGGAGACGATCGCGCCGGTCACCACCGGGGGCATGAGGGCGTCGATCCAGCGGGTGCCTGCAAAGTGGACCACCGCGCCGATCAGCGCCAGGGACGCCCCGGCCGCGATCACCCCGCCCTGCGCCAGGGAGGCCTTGGCGGAGTCGATAGGCCCGCCGCCGTCAGCCACGTAGCCAGTGACCGCGCCGATGGGGGCGATCAGGGCAAAGGAGGACCCCAGGTAGGAGGGCAGGCGCCCGGAGGTCACCAGCAGGAACAGCAGGGTGCCGAAGCCGGTGAAGAACAAGGTGGTGGCGGGGTCGAAGCCGGTCAGCAGCGGCACCAGGAAGGTGGCACCGAACATGGCGACGACGTGCTGCACACCGATGCCGATGGTGCGCGGCCAGGTGAGGCGCTCGTCTGGGCTGACGACCTCACCGGGGGCGATGGAGCGGCCGTCGCCGTGGAGCCGCCAGCCCTTCCAGGCGGTGCGCTCGGGGGAGGTTGAGGTGGGCACAAGGTCTCCTGTCGCGGTGGGGTTACTGGGGAGCGACGCCGTGCCTTGCAGTGGCTTTCTCCCCAACCACAACTCACTGACGTCTCGCGGCAGGACCTGGAGGAGAACCTGGCAGAACCTGCCAGGCCACCAGTGTAGGAGGTCCGCACTTCACTCCCCCGCAACAATTGGCCCCCGGTGGGTGTGACGCGCACTCACCCGGAGCCAGGTCGCACTCAATGTGCGATGGGCCCCCGGTGGGTGTGGAGCGCGCAGGGGCGCAGGGAGCGCGGCCGCCGGACTCCTACGGCAGAAGGATGGGCGCGTGGGGGCGCTCACGGCATCATGGGCGCATGACCACGACGCCCAGCACCCAGGCCCCCGGAGGCACCGGGGCCGTTGCGCCCTTCCCGGGCACAGAGAGCCTGGACCCGTCCAGCGTGTTCTCCGGCCCCGGGTACTCCCCTCCCCCGGTGCGTTCAGACCCCGTGTGCGTGGCCGCGCTCGTGGCCGCGGTCCTGTCCCCCACGCCCCTGGTGGGCCTGGTAGCCGCCGGGCTGGGGTTCTGGGGGCTGCGGCGACTGCGCAACAGCTGGGCCACCGGCGAGTCCATGGCCTGGACCGGCGTGGTGGTGGGCCTGGCCAGCACCGTGGCCTGGGCCTGGGTCTGGGTGCTGATATACCTCTAGCGGCTCCGCTACAACCCTCCTGGCCCAGGTACCAGGCATCTGCCAGCCCGATTCCGTATCGTTGGGGCCCATGAAGCCCTTCATCATGGTGTCCACCCGCCCCGAGCAGGAGGCGGCAGAGGCGGAGTTCGAGTCCTTCCTGAACCAGGGTGGCCTGAGCCGTGAGGAGCTGCAGCACGTCCAGATCACCGACCTGGACGTGCTCTCCCCCCTTCACCCGCAGGACGTCTCCGGCGTCATCATCGGGGGCAGTCCCTATGACACCTCCACCCCTGACGGCTCCAAGACCCGCACCCAGCTGCTCGTGGAGGAGGAGGTCCGCGAGATCCTGGCCATGGGACTCAAGGAGGGGGTGCCGGTGCTCGCCACCGGCTTCGGCCTGGAGGTGCTGGCCACCTACCTGGGTGCCACCATGAGCCCGGACTTTGGTGAGGACCTGGGTACCACCGAGCTGTTCCTGACCGAGGAGGGCCGCCAGGACCCCCTGCTGGCGGGCCTGCCCCAGACCTTCACCGTGCTGGTGGGTCACCACGAGGGCGCGGTGGACGTGCCCCCGCACGCCACCCTGCTGGCCTCCTCCGCCGACTGCCCGGTGCAGATGGTCCGGGTGGGGCGCGCCGTCTACGGCACCCAGTTCAACCCGGAGCTGGACGGCCACCAGTTCGCGCAGCGCGCCTCCATCTACGCCGACGCCGGCTACGGCTACCCCGGCCTGACGGAGGACGTGATCGAGTCCGCCCGCACCGCCACCGAGCACCAGGCCGGGCGGATCATCCGCAACTTCGTGACGCACTTCGCCCGCGTCTGAGGCCCCACCGTGAGCCAGCGGCAGCCGACGCCGTCGTCGCCCCGCCCCAGCGCGGTGGAGCAGGCCGGGGCGCAGGCCCTGACGGAGCTGCTGCGGGGGCGCCGCACCCTGGCCGTGACCGGCGCGGGCCTGTCCACCGACGCCGGGATACCGGACTACCGGGGCGTGGGCACCACACCCACCTCGCCGGTGAGCTACAGCCAGTTCACCGCCGACCCCCTGTGGTACCGGTGGGTGTGGGCACGCAACCACGCCACCTGGCGGCTGCTGGACCCGTTGGCACCCACCCCCGGGCACCGGGCCCTGGCCGCCCTGGAGGAGGCGGGCCTGCTCACGGGCGTGGCCACCCAGAACGTGGACCGGCTGCACGCGCGGGCCGGGCAGGCCACGGTCTGGGAGCTGCACGGGGCCTACGACCGGGTGGTGTGCCTGGGGTGCGGGGCGCCGAGCAGCCGCGCCCGCCTGGACGAGCGCCTCACGGCCGCCAACCCCGGCTACCCGCGGGAGACCGACCCACGCCGGGTGGAGATCACGCCGGAGGCTGACCCGGTGGCGGCTGCCGCCTGCGATTTCACGGCCCTGTACTGCGAGGACTGCGGGGGCCTGCTCAAGCCGGACATCGTGTTCTTCGGGGAGGGGCTGCCGCCCGCCATGGACCTGGCCATGGAGGCCGCAGGGGGCTGTGACGTGGTGCTGGTGGCGGGCACGAGCCTGGCCGTGCTCACGGGCCTGTGGATCGTGCGCCAGGCGGTGGCCCAGGGGGCGCGGCTCGCCGTCGTCAACCGCGGCCCCACGGCTGTGGACGAGGCCGCTGACCTGCGGGTTGAAGGCGGCACCAGCCAGGTCCTGGCGACGACGGCGCGGCTGCTGCTGGGATGAGGCGCCTGGGCGCTGGCGCGGCGGCTCAGGCTCGCGGACAAGATGGTGCCGTGGGCTGGCGCGGCGGACAGGCTGACGCTACGCAGGCTGGCACCAGGACTGGCACCTGGGACGAGGCCTAAAGCACAGACCGGGCCTGGTGCGCCGGTTGACGGCGGCAAGCACTAGGGGCAACCTGTACGGCCCCTGCCCCCAGCAGCCCAGCCACCGGCACGGACAGGGCAGGCTGTTCAGTCCTGCGGCTCGCGCAGACTGCGCATCATGGCCTCGATCGCGGCCAGCACCAGCACCGTGGGGTCCGCGACGGTCTCCGCCCGCTCGGGCCGCACCGAGGCCCGCTTGCCCCGGTACCCGGACGAGGAGGAGACCTGGGAGTCCACGATGGCCAGGCCCGCTACCCGCGCGCCCCGGGAGCACAGGAGCATAGCCTCGGCCACGGAGTCGGTGACAGCGGCGTCCACCCCCAGGCCGGAGAGCACCCGGGCCTCCAGGGGGGTGGGCAGGGTGGGGCCGGGCACCAGGGCGACGCCGGTGGGGGCGCCCATGCCCTCGATCCCGGAGACGGCTTTCAGGCAGCCTTCGTCCCAGCCGGTGCGCACGCGCCCCTTGGAGGTGAACAGGGGGGCGCCGGTCAGGTTCACGTGGTCCGCCACCGGCAGGACCTCACCGACGCGGGGCTCCCCCAGGGAGGTGGCCCGCCCGACCAGCAGGGCGCCGCGCACGCGGGCGGAGGCCGCCAGGCGGGCCAGGGCCAGGATGCGGTGGGAGGACTTGCCCTCAAAGATGGCGCTGCGGCCACGGGCCACCAGGATGCCCATGCCGTCGCGCTCATAGCTGCGCAGGTCGTCGGCCTGGCCGCGTACCCCGGGCACGGCGACCCCCGGCAGGAAGGAGAGGCGGGCCCTGGTCATGGGGCGGCCCCACTCGGCGTCGACCTCGGTCAGGAAGGCCGGCTCGGCCACCACCAGGAGGTCGTGGCGGGCACGCCCGGTGGCCAGGAGGATCGAGGCCCCGTCAGGGTCGTCCTCCCAGACGGTCCGGGAATGAGACGTCATGCCTGCTCCACCTCTCCAGAAGACGCCCGCTCGTGCGCGGAGGACACACAGCGCAAACAGCCACAGGCTCACCCTGTTAGGGGCCCGGCCAGGTTCGCGAATGATGCGCAGCAGCGAGCCTAGCGCGTAACCTGCGCCGTCACGTGGACCCACCCCGCCATCGGCAGCTTCTTTACAGAACCGCCAGGCACAAGTAATGCGCAGGCAACCGAGATGCTTCCTGCTCAGAGGGTGCGTGCCGTGCCCTGGCAGCAGGCCTTCCTGCGGTAGTGGTTCTCAGGGATGGAGGGCCTCCTCAACAGCCCGCCCGAAGAAGCAGGCGTGGCAATGGCTAGGGGCAGGGAAGGCGCGTAACCTCCCTCTCGCGATGGCGTTGCTCCACTGACGGGAGACGCCGACCTCCGCGCCCGGCTGGGCCCGGCTCAGGCCCCTGGCCTCACGCAGCGCCAGTAAAGAGCCCTCCACCAGGGCTCCTTGCCGCTGTGACGCCGAGGCGGCCGGGTGGCGGCAGCGCCTAGGCTCAGCACATGCCTACGCTGACCACCTACCTGGCCTACGCACCACTCGACGTCGTCCAGCCGCTGGTGGCGCAGGTCTTCACCGAGGCGGGCTGGCAGGTGGTATCCAGCCCTGCGGGCACCAGCCCGCAGGCGGTGCGGCTCAGTGCCCGGCGCGGCAGCAGGCTACGGACCCTCCTGCTAGGTGGCGGCGCCGGGGAGAGCTTCTACCTCCACCACCGCCTCCTCCTGACACCGGTGGCGGAACCGAGCGCCGGGCTGCCCCTGCTGGCTCCAGCCCGGCCAGGAACCAGCCCGGAGCCCGGGACGGCGGCAGCCTCTGCAGACGCCCCGGAACCTGCGTCCACCGCAGCTGCCAGCAGCACGGGCACCAGAGCCAGCGGGGCCACTGAGAACCCTCCCGCCACCAGGAACCCTGCGGCCCCCGGCTCCGCCGTCACTGCGACTATCACGCGCATCGACTACCCCACCTCCGGGGCCCAGGCCATCACCCGTGGCGGCATCTACGGGGCCGAGCGCGAGTCCCGCAGCCACGACCAGCTCAGCCAGCAGATCGCCGTCGTACTGCGTGAGGCTGGCATCAAGGTGGGGAGCCTGTAATGCGCATACGCGACCTCCACGCCAAGTTACCGCGGCCAGTCCTGCAGCAGGTTCTCAGGTCTCATGGGTACGCCACCCCATAGACCTGTGAGAGCCAGGTACTAGCCTTCTCGCATGGCTTCAAAGACCCTTTCCCTAAGCGTCCCCTCCCCAACCGCCCGCGACCGGGCCACACAGTTCTTCTCCCAGAACGGCTGGCGGGTGTCCGCTGACACCAACGGCAACCTCCGCCTGGAACGCGGCAGCCGCACCATGAGCTTCCTGTTTGGCGCGATGGCGGGTAAGAACCTGTACCTCTCCCACTACGTCGACTTCGCCGACACCCCTGACGGCGGCAGCACGGTCACCTACTCCTCCACCGTCGGCTCCGCGATCATGGGCGGAGCCATCGGCGTGAACAAGTCCAACGGCATCCACGCCGACACCTGGCCCCAGCTCGCCGACGCGCTGCACAAGCAGGGCGTCCTGCGGGGCGTGCAGTAACCCCGGCCAGCCGGTGGGCGGCTGCCGTGCCAGGCGGCAGCACTGGGCCGTAACGCCCGGGTGCAAGACCGGGATGCAGCGCCGGGGCGCAGTCGTCCACAGACGACCCACTTCCCAGGACCACTGCCTGCCGCTGATCTTGCGGACAGTCCTGCATGGGGCACCGAGCCCCTTTCCCGGGAGGCCCTACGCAGGCAGCCTTCGTGAGCCCCGTCGCGGCCTTTGCCCCACCAGAGGCGAGCGCGCGGCACCAGTCAGGCCCCCGCATCACGGTGCCGTGCGGACGTGAACGCCGGGCCCTGTGTCGACACAGGGCCCGGCGTTCGCGCTACCTAGGACAGGTTCACACGCTCCACCCGCGCGCAGGAGTCCCCAAGGATCGGCAGGGGGTCACGGGCTGGACGCACCCCACCCGCGCGCAGGAGTCCAGGTGGCCCCAGGCTCGGCGGTCACCAGCCTTACCGGAGCCTCAGTACCAAAGCTGTCACTGGTGGAGGACTAGACCCCTCCCACTAGCAACGGCGTAGCCAGGAAAAGCGCGTGATTGCAACAATCACCCCACCGCCCACAACCTCCAGCCCCGTTGAAATCCTCCACCAGTGACAAACAACCAGCCCCACAACCAGCGAGGCCCGGCGCCCCAATAGAGCACCGGGCCTCGCCCTGGCGGTAGCGCTGGGATTCGAATCGGGGGCGACGTGTTCTCGGGCTCCCGGGCTCTACCCCGCCGATGTGCGGTTTTCGTTGGTGTGCCGCTGAAAAGTGTTCGTTGGCGCGCATCTAGGATAGCCCACCAAGTACCATGAAAACCTTCCCTAGCCCATCCTCATGTACCCACCATGTACCCACGGAAAGCGAGAGATAGCGTTGCAACCTCACAGGAAACTCAACGTGCAAGTTGAACCTCGCTATCCGCTCAAGGCCTACAAGGCGTGGAAGGCAGACCCGGAGCACAGCCCGAAGCCTTGAGCGAAGTCATGGCGAGCCAGGTACCGGGACCCACGGGTAGAGCCGCCGCAGGTTGGGGAGTGGATCAGCGCCCCAAGCACCTTCGCTACCAGAGGCCCGGCGGACGACTGGGCCAGGGCTCAGGCGGCAGTGGGCTGGCCGCACCGACACCATGAACGCCGAAGCCCTGGATCAGGTCTCACGCACCCTGTCCATGGGAGAGCGCATAGGTCACGCCGCCGGTTACGCACAGGCGCAGGCCGAGACTCTGGCTGCGCTCGCGGCCCATTGGGCCACCTTTCAGGAGTAGGCCAACCGTGCCCTGATCAGTCTGGGGCTTGGGCCGTCTCATGCAGAGCTGTGTGAGCGGCGTGGTGAGCCGGGGCGTGCCCAGGCGGCGCGCGCCCTGGCCAAGGGGCAGGAGGTGGTCGCGTGAGCGAGAGCTACCAGCCGGAGCATGACCTGAATGACCGTCGCGAGTACCTCCTGTCCAACATCATCACGGGCGACCGCCTGGACTCGATGGAGTTCCCGCCACTGGAGTGGACGGTGCCGGGCCTGATCCCTGAGGGTTACGGCCTGTTCATCGGCAGCCCGAAAGTGGGCAAGTCGTGGACCGTGCTGGGGATCGCCCTGGCCGTGGCCGCTGGCGGCATCGCGCTGGGCTGCATGCCAGTTACGAGACGCCCCATGCTGTACCTGGCGCTAGAGGCTGGGCTGTCACGTCTACAGGCTCGCAGCCGCACACTGCTAGGTGCGGGCATTCCGATCCCGAAAGACCTGCACCTCTACACGCAAAGGGGGCCGGAGGTCATTGGCGAGATCATCCCCTGCTGGATGTCCCAGTACGGTCACCTCAAGCCGCTGGTTGTCCTGGACACGCTGGGCACAGTCATGCCGGAGAAGCGACCGGGGAGAGCGAGTTTCAAAGGGACTACCGCTTTGGTGGGGCCCTGAAAATCATTTCCGGTGCGCATCCGGGAAGCACGCTGCTGGCAGTGCACCACGTGCGCAAGATGGCCTCCCAAGACTGGATGGACGGAACGTCAGGAACTAACGGCGTCAACGGAGCTGCGGACTTCACCTTTGGCCTGTTCGCTGATCGGGAGACCAACGAAGCCACTATCTCGGTTACGGGCCGGGACGTGACGGGCGGAACCTGTGCGGTCCATAGGGCCGAAGGTGGGCCATGGAACCTTACCGGGGGCAGCCTCGCCAGTGCCGCCCAGGCTGCAACGGCAGCGAAGGCGAGGGAGCAGCTTGGGGAGCATTCCATCAGCATCGTCAGTGTGCTGGAGGAAGCGGACCGTCCCCTAACGCCGAAGGCTGTCGCCGAGTCCCTTGGGCTAGACAACTCCAAGTATGTGGGCTCCCAGCTGGGGCGACTCGCCGAGCAAGGGCGGGTCAGGAAGGTGGGCAGAGGCCTCTACGAAGCCAACACCTTCCCCCTAAGGGGCGTGTGGAAAGTGCGGAAACTGTGGAAACGGAACCGGGACACCCACACCCGGTTTGCGTACTTTCCGCACTTTCCTCACCCCCTGATAGGGAGGGAGAGGCGAAACCCCACCCCGAGACTGAGTTCGACGGCTTCGACGGGGGCGCAGCATGAGCCCGTACCTGATCCGAGGCCACTACAACCATCTGCCCTACGTCGTCGACGACGCCCCAGGCACACCACTGGCACAGGCTGTCATCGCGGTCACCGGCTATTGGTGTCCCACCTGCCACCTGCCCCGCACCCCCTATCCGGGTGACAACGGGCGGCACCCAACCTGCCCGCCGGCCACAACCGCACAAGGGCAGACACCAACCCTGCCAGCCAGACCGACAGGAGGCCTCTCAGCCTGAACCGGCTACAAGCAGCCCGGTGCCCTCAGTTCAAGTGAGGGTGCCGGACCGCCGCCCTCACCCACCGCATCGGCGCCGTCGACGTTGACCCAACCGCCACCCACCCCCTGGGGGGCACTCCCCCACCCCGCCTAAGCCCCCCACCGCCGGATAGCAGCCCCGCCCCTGCGTGCAGGGTTTTCCGTCTGTTTTATCGGCCAGCCCCGCCCCCTGGAGGCACCTACGGGCCCCTGCCAGCACCTGGCACGGCCTGGACCCCATAGGCCCGCCCGTGGCCCTGTGCGCGCTCGCGGGCACCGGGTTTCGTTACACCGCCCCAGGCACGCCAACGAAAAGCCCAGATGTGCCGGTAGTCGCTCTTGACCCACCAACCGCTACTGCGTGATACTCGTAAGGCCCCCGCATCAAGGTGCGGTGCGGAAGTAAACGCCGGAGTACCTGTGTCGACATAGGGCCCGGCGTTCGCGCTACCTAGGACAGGTTCACACGCTCCACCCGGGTGCGCGCCTCCAGGTGGCTCCATGCGGACCGGTCTCCGGCCAGCGCGTCACCGTAGGCCCCAACCACCTGATCCGGCACCCACAGGCGGGACTCAGCGACCCCGTAGGCGTGCTCCAGCACCATCGCATCACTCACGGCTCCGGATCGCGTCATCACAGAGCAGACTGCCCTGTCTTTGTCATCCTGCGCCCGGTCACGGCGTTCAAGGACCAAACGGGTGACGCCATAGTCCTGCTCCAAGAGGACCAGCAACATCCCCAGGGCCCGTTGGCGTGCGCGCTCCTCACGCACGCCCACCTCCAGGGGCGCAGCCGCGATAACTAGGTGTTTCCCGCCGTGAGCGGCGATGACCTGGCAGATCGCCACCTTGTCCTTGGGCTTGGCGTCACGCCAGTGCAGTTTGCGCGTGTGCTGGAAGCGGGACAGGGCCGCAACCGGGTCCGCCTGGCTGGTGTCATGCACGTAGGCGCCCATTAGGTACACAGGTTCGGGCACGCCACGGCGCCGCACGCTCTCATCGCCATAGGCCATCACAGTCATGGAAGTGAGACTAGCGGCCACCTTGGACACTGGGGCACGCAGAGCCGCCGAGGGCGCGCTACCTGGAGTTCGCACCCTATTCCTCCCACCATTTCCCCGGTAGGACAGTAGGCCCGATACCCCTGGAACGGACTCCAGTCTCCCGACTCAACGAACACCAAAGTACGACGGAGACGCCTCTCCATGCCCTTACCCGGACGCTGGAGGATGTCGACGTCGACCCGACCCACCGCCTCAAAGTTTTGAACCCTGCGCACCTTTTTCAGCCCTCCCCGGCGGTCCGGTGGCCTTTCTGGCTTGGGGCACCCCCTGGGGGCGGTTAGGGGCGGGCCAAAGCACTACCAGCTCCCCAGGCCAGCCACGCCCCTAAGGCGGCCTGGAAGGGGACGCGTTCGTGCGTACCCATTTGGAGGCGCCTCCTGCAATGCCAGGCCTGCCCGCGCCAGCGGCAGCAAGTGCTTGCGCGCGGCCATGGCTGCGACGGGGGCGGGGCACCGGCGTCAGCCAGCACCACGCCCCACGTGTATGCGCTACCGCACGCGGTTACCTCACGGCCACGCCCTTGGCGGGTCGACGTCGTGCCTTAGGGCTGGCGGGGCGGCGCACCCAAGCCAGCCTCAGCCCGGCCAACGTCAGGTGCCAGGCAGCCGCGAGCGCGCGGCACCAGTCAGGCCCCCGCATCACGGTGCCGTGCGGACGTGAACGCCGGGCCCTGTGTCGACACAGGGCCCGGCGTTCGCGCTACCTAGGACAGGTTCACCCGCTCCACCCGCGCGCAGGAGTCCCCAAGGATCGGCAGGGGGTCACGGGCTGGACGCACCCCACCCGCGCGCAGGAGTCCAGGTGGCCCCAGGCTCGGCGGTCACCAGCCTTACCGGAGCCTCAGTACCAAAGCTGTCACTGGTGGAGGACTAGACCCCTCCCACTAGCAACGGCGTAGCCAGGAAAAGCGCGTGATTGCAACAATCACCCCACCGCCCACAACCTCCAGCCCCGTTGAAATCCTCCACCAGTGACAAACAACCAGCCCCACAACCAGCGAGGCCCGGCGCCCCAATAGAGCACCGGGCCTCGCCCTGGCGGTAGCGCTGGGATTCGAACCCAGGGTGGCTATGAACCACACAGACTTTCGAGATCTGCACCTTCGGCCGCTCGGACACGCTACCTCAGCCACCGAGGTTACACGGCGCCCGGCATTCCGCCCAATCGCAAGGCTGTGCGAGGTCGCTCACGCACTCGCCCGCACCTGCCGGAGCCGGACCCGCGCCCCCTCAGCGCCGTCTCCCGAAGAACTCCCGCAGCAGCCCCTCGCTCTGGCTCGCACGCACCCCGGAGAGCACCTCTACCTGGTGGTTGGCACGCGGATCGCGCAGCACGTCGCGCACGCTCCCGCAGGCCCCGGTCCGCGGCTCCCAGGCACCGAAGACCACCCGCGCCACCCGAGCCAGCACCAGGGCCCCGGCGCACATGGTGCAAGGCTCCAGGTTCACCACCAGGGTACAGCCGTCCAGGTGCGAGTCGCCCAGCGCCGCCCCGGCCGCCCGCAGGGCCCGCAGCTCCGCGTGCGCCGTCGGGTCGTGCTCCGCCTCCCGGGAGTTGGCAGCCTCCGCCAGCACGGTGCCGTCAGGCCCCAGCACCAGCGCCCCCACCGGCACCTCACCCGCCCGGGCGGCCTGCGCCGCGAGCGCCAGCGCCCGCCTCATGGCCTGGTCGTAGCGCTCCGCCACCAGGCCCGACGCCGAGGTCGGCGCAGTGTTCGGCTCAACAGTGCTCACCTCCCCAGCGTGCCCGCCCGACACCGTCAGCCACAAGCCGCAGCGCCCGTCCCCCTCGACGCGCCCGCAGGCGTCCCCGACCCGGCCAGCACCCGTAGCCTCCCCTCCCACCGCCTCTACGCACCGCCACCAGGACAGCAGCCTGAGAACCCCGGAACCACTGCCAGCACAGGGCGATCCTGCTCTCCACCAGCCCCGGCGCACACCACCCCCTGTTGCAAGCGCCCCAACTTCCTGGAAGGCTCAAAGAGACCTGAATGAAGGATGGACCTGTTCCTTATGAGTAACCCTGAGACTCACCCCGCCCCCGCCGTCGCCGCCCGCCCCCGCGCGGCAGACGGCCCCGCAGCGCGCCCCGCAGCCCCCTCAGGCCCCGCGAGCGCCCCCGCCTTACCGCCCGCCCCGGAAGGGTTGAACCTGCCGGTGTTCCTGGTTTCCGCCGCAGTGATCCTGGTGGTGGCCGTGGGTGCGATCGTCGCCCCCGGCACCGTGCAGGAACTGTTCGGCCACGCGGTGGACTGGACGAGCCGCTGGTTCGGCTCCTTCTACATCCTGCTGGTGACGGCGGTGCTCGTGTTCGTGGTGGTCCTGGCCCTGTCACGCTTCGGCCGGATCCGGCTGGGGCCGGACAACTCCACCCCGGACTACTCCACCTTCTCCTGGGCGGCCATGCTATTCGCGGCTGGCGTGGGCACCGCCATCATGTTCTACGCGGTGGCTGAGCCCGTCTCCCAGTACCTGGCCCCTCCCACCGGCCAGGGCGGCACCAGCCAGGCCGCCCGCCAGGCCGTGGTACTCACTCTCTTCCACTACGGAGTCTCCGGCTGGGGCCTGTACTCGCTGGTCGGGATGGCGCTGGGCTACACCGCCTACCGCCACCGGCAGCCGCTGGCCGTCCGCTCCACCCTGCGCCCGCTGCTGGGTGACCGGGTGGACGGCCGCCTGGGCGACGCCGTCGACGCCGCCGCCCTGATCGGCGGGGTCTTCGGGATCGCCGCCTCCCTGGGTGTGGGGGTGGTGCAGCTGAACGTGGCCCTGAGCCTCCTGCTGGGCCTGCCCCAGCGCACCGCCACCCAGATCGGCCTGACCTCCTTGAGCGTCCTGATGGCCACCGTCTCCGCCATCTCCGGCGTGGACCGGGGGGTGCGGGCGCTGTCCAACATCAACGTGCTGCTGGCGGTGGGACTGGCCCTGTGGGTGCTGCTCACCGGGGACACCGCCTTCCTGCTGGACGCCCTGGTAGCGAATATCGGGGACTTCGCCACCCAGTTCCCCCAGCTGACCCTGGAGACCTACCCCTACGACCGCCCCACTGAGTGGCTGGCGGCCTGGACCCTGTTCTTCTGGGCCTGGTGGATCACCTGGGCCGCCTTCGTGGGCATGTTCCTGGCCCGGATCTCCCGGGGGCGGACCATCCGGGAGTTCGTGCTGGGCTCCCTGGTGCTGCCCTTCAGCTACGTGCTCATGTGGGTCTCGATCTTTGGCAACTCCGCCCTGGCCCTGATCCGCTCCGGGGAGGCCCCCGGCTTCGCGCAGGCCACCACCCAGGCCCCCGAGCAGGGCCTGTACGAGCTGCTGGGCCGCCTGCCCGGGGGGCCGGGGCTGATCGCGCTGGCCCTGTTCGTGGGGATCCTGTTCTACGTGACCAGCGCCGACTCCGGGGCCCTGGTCATGGCGAACCTGTGCAGCCGCGCCCGCCAGGAGCGCAAGGACGCCGCCGCCTGGCTACGGGTGTTCTGGGCGACGCTCACCGGCACACTGACCGTCGCCATGCTGGTGGCGGGAGGTATCCCGATCCTGCAGCAGGCCACCATCGTTATGGCCCTGCCCTTCTCCCTGGTGGTGCTGGCGGTGATGGCGGGGCTGTGGAAGGCCCTGCGGGCGGAGCTGCGCCACGAGGACGCCCGCAAGGCCGCCCACCGCAACCGGCTGCTGGCGGCCTCCGGCTCCGCGGCCGGGCGGGCCCGCACCTCCTGGCGCGACCGCCTGTCCCACACCTTCGACCTGGTCAGCCCCGCCCGCGCCAAACGGGCCCTGGACAACCGGGTGGTGCCCGCCCTGGAGGCGGTGGCCGCCGAGCTGCGCAAGGAGGACCTCACCGCGGAGGTGCTGGTGGAGGGCCCTGAGGCCCAGGACCCCGACGACGAGCGGCAGTTCCTGGGGCGGGCCTCCCTGGTGGTCACCAGCCCCGACGTCGCCCAGGCTGCCGCCCAGGAGGGGCGTACCGTCACCGAGCAGGTGGAGCGGGCCAGCGGCATACACGTCTTCCGCTACGTGGTGCGGATGGTGGAGGTGCCCGCCCCCTCCTACGGCGCGGTGGTGCACGAGGCCGACGACCTGTCCGTGCGCCTGGAGGTGCGTCCGCTGCGCGGCGGCCAGGGCTACGACGTCATGGACTGGTCCGCGGACCAGGTCGCCCACGACGTCCTGGACCACTACGAGCGCTGGCTGGAGTACCTGGCCACCAGCAGCACCGTAAGCGCCTAGGGGCAGGCCGGGGCGGGGGCGGCGTAGTGGATGGGTGCGCCAGCGGCCCGCTGTGCGCGCTGGACGGGAGCGCCCGGCGCCGTCGTCGCGGCGGGGGAGTGCCACGTGTAAGCAGCACCAAGGGCGGCGACCGTGACCGAGGCGGTGGCGACGCCGTAGTCTGGTCCCATGCGCCTGCACGTTGCCTCCCACCCGCTGATCGACCACAAGCTCTCCGTCCTGCGCGACGAGAAGACCCCCTCCGCGGTCTTCCGCCAGCTCGTTGACGAGCTCGTCACCCTCCTGGCCTACGAGGCCACCCGGGAGGTACGCACCGAGGAGGTGGAGATCAAGACCCCCGTGGCCGTGGCCAACTGCCGCCGCCTGGCTGCCCCCCGCCCCATCCTGGTGCCGATCCTGCGCGCTGGCCTGGGCATGCTGGAGGGCATGACGCGCCTGCTGCCGACCGCCGAGGTCGGCTTCCTGGGCATGAAGCGTGACGAGGACACCCTGGAGGTGGAGACCTACGCGAACCGCCTGCCAGACGACCTCTCCGGCCGCCAGTGCTTCATCGTGGACCCCATGCTCGCCACCGGGCACACCCTGGTCGCCGCCATCGAGTACCTGCTGCAGCGGGGGGCGCGGGACGTGACCGCCCTGTGCCTGATCGCGGCACCGGAGGGGCTCAAGACCCTGGAGGAGGCCATTGGTGAGCGCGCCAACGTCACCATCGTGACCGCCCACGTGGACGAGCGCCTCAACGAGCAGGCCTATATCGTGCCGGGCCTGGGCGACGCCGGGGACCGCCTCTACGGCATCGTGGACTGAGCCGCCCGGCGGCCTGGCCCAGGGCCCCGGCTGTGAGCGCGGACCACTCCTGGAGCGTCCCGCCCCAGGAGCCCCGGGCGTAGGGCCCCGAGCGTAGGGCCCAGCCCGCCTCAGCGCTCAAGCATGACGGCCACGGTGCGGGCGGGCACGCAGAAGGTTCCCGTCTCCGGGTCGAAGCTGCTACGGCGCACGCGCGCGTCCGCCCCCTCGGCCTGGATCGGGCTGAGCGTGAAACGCCGCCCCACCAGGGCCGTCACCCGCTGCTCCACCGTCTGGGGGGTCGCGTTGAAGACCACCAGCACACCGTCCAGGGCCGGGTCCACGTCCCCCTCCCCGGCACCGTCGTCAATCACCATGGCCACCACCCCCGGCCTCGCCTCCGGACCGGCGCAGGGGAAGGACACCCGCTCCTGGACCAGGGCGGCCGAGCCCAGGCTGAACAGGGGGGTGGAGCGACGCAGGCGCAGCAGCTCCAGCGCCCCGGCCCGGGCGGCGGCGATATCGGCAGGCGCAGGGCGCAGCCCCTCGACGATCAGCAGCTCAGCCTGGGTGAGCCAGCGGTCAAAGTTGCGCCAGGCCCCAGGCAGGCCCCGGCCCCAGCCGTTGTCCTGGCCGGACCAGTCGATCGCGTTGAACCAGTCCCCGGAGTCGTAGGAGTCCCGGTCCAGGGACTTGGAGCGCAGCAGCTCGCAGCCCGCCGCCCACAGCACCGGCGACTGGGACAGGGTGGCGCAGGCCAGGCTCAGGGTGCTCATCCGCACCCGCTCGCTCATGGGGGTGTCCACCGGCAGCTTATAGGCCAGCAGGTCGAACAGCGTGTGGTCGTCGTGGGAGGAGACATAGGCCAGCGACTCGTAGGGCTCCGTGCCGTAGGCCGCCGGACCGCCACCGTAGCCGAGGTCGGCCGCCCGCCGCTGCCGCCCGGCGGCGTCGGTGAGCTGGTAGTCAGCCAGGTTCCCGGCCAGACCCGCCTGCAGCAGGTCGGTGCGCCAGGCCAGGTCACGGCGTACCACGGCGTCCGGGCGCTCGTCGTGGCCGTTGGGGTCGGTGAGCTCCCCGCTGCCGAATCCCTGGTGGGTGCGCGGGTCACGGTCGCCGATGAAGCCGCCGTGCACGGCGTCACGCAGCCGGTCGTTGAAGGTGGCGATGCGCAGGCCGGGCAGCTGCCCCTGGGTGGCCTGGGTGAAGCGGGCGTTGTCCGCCACCTCCCCCATGTTCCAGCCCTCACCGTAGACCAGCACCTCGTGGCCCACCAGGTGCTCCACCTCCGCCAGGGCCTGGCGCAGCCGCCTCATGGTCTCCACGCTGTGGTAGCCCATGAGGTCAAGGCGCAGGCCGTCCACCCGGTAGTCCCGCACCCAGGCGACGGCGGCGTCGATCATGAGCCGCTCGGCCAGCGCGTTCTCCGTAGCGACGTTGGCTCCCGCGGCGGAGTTGCAGACGGCGCCGTCGGCGTCCAGGCGGTGGTAGTAGCCGGGCACGATCCGGTCCAGGACGCTGTAGGGGTTCTGCCCGCAGGCAGCCGTGTGGTTGTAGACCTGGTCCAGCACCACTTGCAGGCCCAGGGCGTGCAGCGCCCCCACGGCCTCCCGCAGCTCGGCCACGCGCGCCCCGCCGTCCTGGTTGCCAGCGGTGGCGTAGGAGCCCTCCGGCGCCATCCAGTGCCACGGGTCGTAGCCCCAGTTGTAGGCGTCCCGGTGGCGGATGCGCCCGATCTCCCCCTGGGGCCGGTGGGTGGCGGGTGAGCTGTGCTCGGGCACGCGCGCGACCAGCTGCTCGCTACGGTCCTCGGGCACCGTGGTGAAGTCGAAGACCGGCAGCAGGTGGACGGTGTCCACGCCCGCCTCCACCAGGTCGCGCAGGTGGCGGGTGCCCGCGCTGTCCACGCTGAAGGCCCGGTAGGTGCCGCGCAGCTCCGCGGGGACCGTGCGGTCGGCGGCGGAGAAGTCACGCAGGTGCAGCTCGTAGATCACGCGGGCGGAGTCGTTGTTGACCGCAGGGGCGGGGGTGGCGGCCCAGACCTCTGGGACCAGCGGGCCGGAGGCGGCGTCGAGGTCCACGGCCACGCAGCGGCGCGAGTCGGTGGTCAGGGCGCGGGCGTAGGGGTCGGTGACCTGGTTTACGCCGGTGCGGCCGGTGGCGGGCACGTGCAGCTCCAGCTCCCACAGGTACTGGCAGCCAGCCTCCGCGGCCCCGGCGGCGACCGACCAGATGCCGTGCTCCCCCAAGGTGGCGGGGGTGCGGGCGCTCTCCCCGGGCACCAGGAGCGCGGAGCCGGTGGGGTCGCCCGTGTCCCAGGTGAGCAGGGTGACGGCGCGGGCGGTGGGGGCCCACAGGTGGAAGGCTGGCCGCCCCTGGTGCCAGGTCACCCCCAGCGGCTCACGGCGGTCCGCGGCGGCCCCGTAGAAGTGGTCCAGCAGCGCCCAGATCTGCACGCCGGTGAGCATGGTCTGCCCGCCTGCGGGCAGGGGCCGGTGGCTGCGGAGGGCGACGGCGAGCTGACCGGTGAGCAGGCTGCGCACGTCGTCGACCTCAAAGCGTGGGGTGCCGTCGGTGTCGGTAAGGCTTAGCGCCAGGTAGTCCTGCAGGTGCGGGTGGCGGGACAGCTGGGCGGGGGGCAGGTCGCCGGTGACCCGCAGGGGGACCTCCGCCTCCTGGTAGTCCAGGACCGCTACTCCTGCGCTCAGGCACAGGCCGCCGTCGGGGGAGGTTAGCAGGGAGAAGGCCAGGTCGGGGGCCTGGGCGAGCTGTGCGCCGGTGGCCTGGGCCAGGTGGGCGGGCAGGTGCTGGCGCGGCCAGGCGAGCAGGTCCGGCTCCAGCCAGATGGCGCGGGCGTGGCCCAGGGGCTGGGGAGGTGGGGTGGGCGCGGGCGCCCGGGTGTCCGGGGAGGGGGTGGCGCCTCCGGTGGCGTGCTGCGGTACTGCTTGGGACCGGGCTCCGGACATGGGTCACCTCTCTTTTGGATGACTCAACTGTGACATGCCTGACAGCAAGTCGCCATAGATGAAAAGTCCCATCTTCGCCGGGAGGGGAGGGCGGTTCCTCCAGATGGTATGCGGATGGTTGTCCACAGGCTGTTCGGTGCTTTCAGATCTCGTGGTGCATATGTCCCGGTCTCGCGGTACCGATGTCCCGGTCTCGCGAGACCGGGACATATGGCTCACCAGACCGGTACGCATCTACCAAGAGCCATCGAAAACACACACAAACCCAAGCAGCAGGCAGCCACCAGGCCGTATCACGCCCCGCCCGCAGCAGCATCACAGGACCACGACGAGATGGGTCCCGTGCTGCACAGCAGCACGGGACCCATCCCTAACCGGCTCGGACCTGTACCTCAGCCAGCGCAGAACGCTACTGCCGGGGCCCGACCTGTCCTAACCGCTCAGGGCCTGACCGCGATGGTGTCCTGCTCCGGGGGCACCCGCTTGACCACCTGCAGGGGGCTGGTCCGGGTGATCCCCTCGACCTTGACCCGCTCGGTGGACGTGCTCGTCAGCTTCTTCTGGGTCAGCACCGTGGTCCCCCGGCGCAGCGCCAGGGTGTCATACCCGTCACCGTCCCAGTCACCAACCAGCACCTGGTCGGTGCTGCGCCCCAGCGAGATCGAGGCGTACACCGGCGCGTCCACCCGGTTGTCCGCATAGAACACCACGCGGGTGCCCACACGCACAGCCCAGCTGTCGTCGCCGTCACCGTCCCAGTCACCATAGAGCAACTTGCCGTTGCCCTTGGCCTCGACGGCGGCCACGTAGGCGGGCTTGGTGCCCTCCGGCTCAGCCTGGGGGGGCTCCTGCCGCTCCACGAAGACGGCGGCCGTGCGGGCGGGCACCGTGAAGCTGCCTGCCCCGGCGTCGAAGCGGGCGGCCTTGACCACCGCATCGGCCCCACCGGCCTGCACCCCGTGCAGGGCGAAGGCCCCACCAGCAGCACCCGCCACCGTCTGGGTCACCTGGTGGTCGTTGAGGTTGAGCACCACGACGACCCGCTTGGTGGTGTCGTCCACGTCACTCCCCTTGGTGTCGTCCACCAGCATGGTGATGACTCCGGGGCTGGCCTGGGACTGACCGGGGTTCACAAAGCTGACCTTCTCCTTGACCAGGTCGGCCGAGCCCAGGGTCAGCAGCGGGGTGGTGGAACGGATCCTGAGCAGGTCCAGCGCCTGGGCGTGGGCCTGGCGGATCTGCTCTCCGTTGGGCTTGAGGGCCGGGTTGGCCAGCAGCGGCCGCTGGGCGGCCCAGTGGTCCTGCTGGTTCTTGCCCGCCACCGGCAGGCCCTTGCCGAACCCGTTGTCCTGCAGCGACCAGTCGATCGCGTTGAACCAGTCACCGGAGTTGTAGGAGTCCACGTCCAGCGACTTGGAGCGCAGGATGTCCGTGCCCGCGTGCCAGAAGGCCGGGGACTGGCCCAGGGCGGTGGTGGCCAGCGACAGGGTGTTGAGCCGGATGCGCTGGTCCATGGGGGTGTCCACCGGCAGGTGGCGCACCGCCGTGTCGTACAGCGTCTCCTTGTCGTGGGCGTCCACGTAGTTGACGCTCTCCTGGGGCTGACTGGCGTAACCGGCCTTGCCGTCGCCGTAGCGGACCTGCCCACCGGTCCAGCGGTGCGGCCCGTCCACGAACTCGTAGTCCTTGAGGTTGCCGGTCAGGCCCACCTCGATCAGCTCCTTGGAGCTGGCGTCCTGGGGGCGGCCAGCCAGCAGCCCGTGGTGGACGCCGTCGCGCAGCCGGTCGTTGAAGGTGCCGATGCCGGTACCGTCCAGCTGGCCCTGGGTGGCCTGGGTGAACAGCGAGTTGTTCGCGACCTCCCCGAAGTTCCAGCCCTCGCCGTACAGGTAGACGGCCTTGCCGTCCACGCCGTCGGCCTCCACGGTCAGGGCGTCCAGGGCGGCGCGCAGGCGCTGCATGGTGCCTGCCGAGTGGTGGCCCATCAGGTCAAAGCGGAAGCCATCGATCTTGTACTGCTTGGCCCACCACAGCACCGAGTCGATCATGAGCTGCTCGGTCATGAGGTTCTCGGTGGCGGTGTTGGAGCAGCAGGTGGAGGTCTCCACCGCACCCTGGGCGTTGAGGCGCTGGTAGTAGCCCGGCACCACCCGGTCCAGGACGCTCTTGGAGTCCTGCCCGGCGGCGAAGGTGTGGTTGTAGACCTGGTCCAGGACCACCTGGTAGCCGGTGGCGTGCAGCGCCCCCACCATCTGGCGCATCTCGTAGGTGCGCTTGCCGCCCTCCTGGTTGGCGGCGGTGGCGTAGGAGCCTTCCGGGGCCATCCAGTGGTAGGGGTCGTAGCCCCAGTTGAAGCCGTCCTGGGTGTCGACGGCGGTGACGGCGGCCTGCTGCGCCTCGTCGGCGGGACCGGCCTGGGGCACCTCCGGGTTGCGCTGGTCGGCACGGTTCTCCGGGATGGAGGCGATGTCGTTGACCGGCAGCAGGTGGATGGTGTTCATGCCCGCCTTGGCGAGGGCCTGCAGGTGCTTCATGCCCGCGGATCCCGCGTGGGTGAAGGCCTTGTAGGTGCCGCGGTCCTCAGCGGGGACGGTCTGGTCCGCGATGGAGAAGTCGCGCACGTGCAGCTCGTAGATGCTGCGGGCGGAGTCGTTGCGCACCTGGGGGGCGCGGGCGTCCCGCCACTGCTGGGGGGCCAGGTCCGCGCTGCTCAGGTCGGCGGCCACGGAGCGCTGGGAGTCCAGCGTCAGGGCCACGGAGTAGGGGTCGGTGACGTCGTTGGTCTCGATCTGCCCGGTGGTGGGGGCGTAGACCTTGACCCGCCACAGGTACTGGGAGCCGGCCGCGACGGCGCCGTCGGCGTTGTCCACGGTCCAGCGGCCGTCCGCCTGCCGGGTGGCCGGGTGGCTGGTGGGCTCACCGGCGCCAGTAGCGTCCCAGCTCAGCAGGCTGACCTCCTGGGCGGTGGGGGCCCACAGCGCGAAGGAGGGCCGGCTCTGCGTGAAGCTGACGCCCTTGGGGGCCTGGGCGGCCTGCTGGGCGTAGAGCGCGTCCAGGACCGGGGCGGTCTGCAGACCGGTGGCGGCCACGACCTGGCCGTCCCTGACCTGGGTGAGGGTCAGCTGGCCGCTCAGGGCCTTCTCCACGGCGGCCCGGTCCAGGGAGCCGCCGGTGCTCAGGGCGACGTAGCCCTTGAGGTTGGGGCGGGCGCTGGTGACGGCCTCCGGCAGGTCACCGGTGACCGTGAGGGCGGTGGTGGAGACGGTGCCCGTCACCTGGCCGCCGACGACGCGGGCGGTGGCGTCGGGGGAGGCCACGAGCTGGTAGCTCAGGCCCGCGTTCCCGGCGGCGACCGCCTGGTCACGGCTGACGCCCTCCGGCAGGAGGGAGACCGGCCAGGCCAGGGTCTGCTCGTCCACCCAGTAGGCGCGCAGCTCACCGTTGCCGGGGGCCACGCCCTCCACGGTGACCTCCAGCCGGTGGGTGCTGCGGTGGTAGGTGAAGGTGACGGTCCGCCCCTCGGGGACGGTGAACTCGTAGTTCCTGCCGTTGGCCTGGCCGTCCACCCCGTAGTTCTCGGCCCAGCTGCCGCCGTGGGTGACCTTGGCCTGGTAGCTGCCCTGCTTGAGGGCGGGTGAGGTGTAGGTCCAGGTGTCGGGGTCAGCTGCGGCCTGGGTCATGCGGGTGGCGGTGCAGCCGGGCTCCCAGTTGCCGCCCTGGCCCACGGTGTCGGGGCAGGCGGCCTGGGCCTGGAAGCTGCCCGCCACCGTGATGACCTCCGCGGCCGGGGGCTCGGTGGCTGGCGGCTGCGGCTCGTCCGCCAGGTCCGCGGCGCAGGGGCTGGTGGTGGAGGGGGTGGCGACACCGTCCTTGACGGTGATGTAGCGGGCGGTGGCGGGCCAGGTGAAGTCCCCGCCGCCGCTCTGCTTGTACCAGTCCTGGCCTCCACGGTTGAACAGGCCGACGACGTCCTGGCCGTTGTTGGCGACGTCCGCGTAGAAGGAGCCGGTGCAGGCGGAGGCGGTCATGGCCGGGCCGGGGGACTCCGTCCAGCCGCCAGGGAGCTGGTAGTGGATGTTGGCCTCGCTCCAGCCGGTGCCCTCCAGGTAGACCCGCATGGTGCTCACGGGCGCGGGGTCGGCGGCCTTGAGCAGGGAGCCGGGGGCCACGTGGATGGCCACGGCGCCCTGGGCCGGGACGTTGAGGCTGGCCTTACCGGCCTTGACCTCCACGGTGGTGCCCACGCAGGCGCCGTCACGCACGCCGCCGCTGACGACGTCGCAGTAGGTGCCGTCGGGCAGGCCGGTGGCCAGCTCGCGGGTGCGGGCCTCGCCGTAGTTGTTCAGGACGACGAAGCCCCGGTCGCCGCGGCTGAAGGCCACCAGGCGGTTGGAGTCGTCGAACCAGTTGCGCAGGGGGGCGTCACCGACGGCGTTGCGAAAGCCGACCATGCCGGTGACCGGCTGCCAGCTGTGCACGCAGGTGAAGACGCCGTCACCGTAGCCGACGCCCTCCTCGGTCTGGCAGCGGGGGGTGAGCACCTTGCCCTGCCCGTCCTGGGGGGCGCCCTGGTCACGTGACGCCTGGTTGTCCTTGTTGAAGCGGTAGCCGGAGTAGACGTTCACGTCACCGTAGGGGTGGGCGAGCATGAAGACGTTGCCCAGCGTGTAGACGCTCTCCCAGTGGTAGGTCATGGTGGAGCCGCCGTCGCGCTCGGTGTCCCAGTTGTCGATGAAGACGTGGGCCCGCTCGGCGGGGAGCATCTGCTCGCCCTCGGTCAGGTGCTTGAGCTCCGCCAGGCGCTCGGCGAAGGCGTGGCGCAGGCGGTGGCCGTACTCGAACTCGTCAACCTTGCCGATAGCCGTGTACTCGGTGTCTGAGACGGCCTCCCCGGCGTGCCCGATCACCTCCTGCTGGATGTAGACGTCCTGCCTGGTCAGCTTGGCCGTGATGGCGGCCATGTCCTCGGCGGAGACGTGCTTGACGGCGTCGATGCGCAGGGCGTCGACCCCCAGGTCGACGGTCAGGTAGTTGAGGTAGTCAGCAATGCGCTGGCGCACGGACTCCTTGCCGGTGTTGAGGTCGGCCAGGCCCACCAGGTCGCAGTTCTGGACGTTCTCCTTGTTGCCGTAGTCGGTGATGTTCTGGCGGCAGGCGTGGAAGTCGTCGTCGGCCTCGTAGATGCCGGGGTAGCGGTGCCACTCGAAGGAGCTGCCCAGGGTGCCTTTGCCGCCCCGGTTCTTGTCCATGTCACGGCCGGTCATGTGGTTGATGACGGCGTCGGCCATGACCTTCACGCCCGCCTGGTGGCAGGCGTTGACCATCTGCTTGAACTCCTCCTCGGAGCCGAGCTTGTTGCCGATCTTGTAAGAGACGGTCTGGTAGCTGGTCCACCACTCGGAGCCGGTGATGTTCTCCTGGGGCGGGGAGACCTGCACGTAGGCGTAGCCAGCGGGGCCCAGCACGTTGGTGCACTGGGCGGCGACGTCCTTCCACGGCCACTGGAACAGGGTGGCGGTCACGCCTCCGGCGCGGGAGACCTCCGGGGTGGCGGCCACCGCCGTCGCCCCTGGGGAGGCTGCCGGCTGAGCCTGCGCCGCGGGTACGACGACGGCGCCCAGCAGGCTGAGGGAGAGAGCCAGCAGGCCACTGACGGCGCGGGTGCGTCGCCTGGACCCTGCTGGCGGTTTGGGAGCGGGCAAGGGCATAGTTCCTCCTCGAACTACCTTGTGCAAACCCGTTGGGGTAACGGGATCGTCAACAAGGTAACGCCCTGCAACACCGCCTGCAACAAGCTGTAACTCGTTACAACCGCATAGTTCTGCGCCAAAACAGGACTGTGCCTGAAGCACCTATAAGCCTTGCCGACATATACACCGCGGCGCGAGCAGGGTTCCCAACCACCCTGCTCGCGCCGAGGCGTACCAGACGGCCCGCGGACCGCCGACCTGGGCTCAGGCCCGGCGCCGCCGTCGCACCGCCAGCGTCCCGGCGGCCACCAGGCCACCCGCCACCAGCAGCAGCCCGACCACGTTCGCACCCGTGACCGGCAGCCCCTTACCCGGCTTGCCGGACTGGCCCGGGGCGCCCACACCTGGGGTGGCCGGGGCGGTGGCCAGCGGGGTCCCGGGGGCGGTGGCCAGCGGCGTGGGGGTGGGCGTGGGCTGCGGGGCCGCCTGCCCACCCTCCTGGACCTCCACGAAGACGGCGGTCGTGCGCGCGGGCACGCTCACGGTCCCGGTGGCCAGGTCGAAGGTGGCGGACCTGACCACCTCGTCCGCGCCCTCCAGCTGCACGGTGTGCAGGGTGAAGCGGCGGCCCACCAGCTCCGGCAGGGTCTGGGTGGTCTCCTTGGCGGAGGCGTTGACCACCGTCAGCACGCCCGCCAGCCTGGGGTCGACGTCGCCGTCAGCGGAGCGCTCTGCGGTAGGCCGGTCGTCCACCAGCATGTTGATGACGCCGGGCTGGGCGTGGCTCCCGGAGCCGGGGAAGGTCACCTTGGCCTTGACCAGCTCGGCCGAGCCCAGGGAGAACAGCGGCGTGGACCTGCGGATGCGCAGCAGGTCCAGCGCCTGGGCCTTGGAGGCCGCGATATCCGCCGGGCCGGGCTTGAGGGACGGGTCGGCCAGCAGGGGCCGCATGAGCTCCCACTTGGCCTTGTTCGGGCCCGCCACCGGCAGCCCCTTGCCGAAGCCGTTGTCCTGGCCGCTCCAGTCGATCGCGTTGAAGTAGTCGCCGGAGTTGTAGGAGTCCCGGTCCAGGGACTTGGAGCGCAGGATCTCGGTGCCCGCCGCCCAGAAGGCCGGGGACTGGCCCAGCGCCACCGTGGACAGGCTGACCGTGTTCATGCGAACCCGGTCGGCCATGGAGGTGCCCACCGGCAGCTTGTAGACCCCCAGGTCGTAGAGGGTCTCGTTGTCGTGGGCGTCCACGTAGTTGACGCTCTCCTGCGGCTGGCTGGCGTAGCCCGCGCTCTGGCCGTTGTAGTCGAGCTCGGAGCCCTTCTTCACCGAGCCGTCAGCCGTGACCAGCTCGTAGTCCTTGAGGTTGCCCGCCATGCCCAGCTTGACCAGGTCCGTGTTGTGCAGCAGGCTCGCCCGCTCCTCCTCCTCGGTGCGGCCGGACAGGCCGGAGGGGTCGGTGTACTGGCCGGTGCCGAAGCCCTGGTTCACGCGGTGGTCGGCGTCGAAGGGGCCGCCCCCGTGCACGCCGTCGCGCAGCCGGTCGTTGAAGGACCCGATGCCGGTGCCGTCCAGCTGGCCCTGGCGGGCCTGCGGGAACAGGGCGTCGTCCTTGACCTCACCGAAGTTCCAGCCCTCGCCGTACAGGTAGATGGCCTTGCCGTCCACGCCGTCAGCCTCCACGGTCAACTGGTCCAGGGCGGCACGCACCCGCTGCATGGTGCCTGCCGAGTGGTGGCCCATCAGGTCAAAGCGGAAGCCGTCCACCTTGTACTGCTTGGCCCACAGGACCACCGAGTCCACCATGAGCCGCTCCATGAGGGCGTTCTCGGTGGCGGTGTTGGAGCAGCAGGTGGAGGTCTCCACCGCGCCCTTGGCGTTGAGGCGCTGGTAGTAGCCGGGCACCACCCGGTCCAGCACCGCGGTGGGCGCCTGCCCGGAGGTGGTGGTGTGGTTGTAGACCTCATCCAGGACCACCTGCAGGCCGGTGGCGTGCAGCGCCCCCACCATCTGGCGGAACTGGTAGGTGCGGTCCCCGCCGTCCTGGTGCCCGTCGGTGGCGTAGGAGCCCTCCGGGGCGGAGTAGTGGTAGGGGTCGTAGCCCCAGTTGTAGGCGTCGGTCTCCGCGGTGGAGGCCACCGCCGCCTGCTGGGCCTCGTCGGCGGGACCAGCCTGGGGCACCTGGGCGGTCTGCTGCTGGCTGCGGTCCTCGCGCACCGTGGCGATGTCGAAGGTGGGCAGCAGGTGCACGGTGTTGATCCCGGCCTCCGCCAGCGCCTTCAGGTGCTGCATGCCCTGGGAGTCGCTGCGGGTGAAGGCCAGGTAGGTGCCCCGCTCCTCCTGGGGGACGCTCTGGTCCCCGGCGGAGAAGTCCCGCACGTGCAGCTCGTAGATGCTGCGGGCGGAGTCGTTGACGACGGCGGGGGCCTGGGCGCTGCGCCACTGCTCGGGGGCCAGCTCCGGGTGGGCCAGGTCCACGGCCACCGAGCGGGTGGAGTCCACGGTCAGGGCCACCGAGTAGGGGTCGGTGATGGTGTTGACCTCAACCTTGCCGGTGGTGGGGGCGTAGACCTTGACCTCCCACAGGTACTGGCTGCCAGCGGTGATCTTGCCGTCCGTGTTGGCCACGGTCCAGCGGCCGTCCTGGCCGCGCACGGCCTCGTGGCGCACGGCGTCACCGGCGGCCAGGGGGGCGGAGCCGGTGGCCTGGCCCGTCTCCCAGGTCAGCAGGGTGACGGCCTGGGCGGTCGGGGCCCACAGGGCGAAGTCCGGGCGCTCCCCGTCCCAGGTGACTCCCAGGGGCGCCTGGCCCGCGGCCTGGGCGTACAGGGCGTCAAGCACGGGCGCGGTCTGCACGCCGGTGACGGCCTGGACCTTGGCGTCCTTGGTCTGGGTGACCAGCAGCTGGCCGCTGAGGGCCTTCTCCACGGCCGCCCGGTCCAGGACGCCACCGGTGCTCAGGGCGATGTAGCCCAGCAGGTTCGGGCGGGCCTTGACGGCGTCCTCCGGCAGGTCGCCGGTGACGGTCAGGTCCGTGCTGGTGACCTCGCCGGTGACCCCCTCCGGAGTGGCGACGGCACTGGCGTCGCTGGAGGCGACCAGCTTCCAGCTCAGCCCGGCGTTGCCGGAGGCTACCGCCTGCTCGCGGGTGACGCCCTCCGGCAGGAGGGAGACCGGCCAGGCCAGGGTCTGCTCGTCCACCCAGTAGGCGCGCTGCTCGCCGGCGCCGGGCAGCGGCGGGTCAGCCGCCTCGATCTTGAGCAGGTGGGTGGCCAACGTGTAGGTGAAGACGACCTCCTTGCCGCCGGTGACGGAGAAGGAGTAGTTCTGGCCGCCCTTGACGCCGTCGACCCCGTAGTTCTCGTCCCAGGACTGGTTGTGGGCCACCTTGACCTCGTAGGAGCCGGAGGGGATCTGGTCGGTGCGGAAGGTCCAGGTGCCGTCACCGTTAGGGGTCATGACGCTGGCCAGGCAGGCGGGCTGCCAGTTGCCGTCACCCTGGGTGCAGCCCAGGGCCTTCTGGAAGGAGCCCGGCAGGGTGATGACCGGGTCGGTGGCGTTGTTCCACACACGGTGGCTGCGGGCGTCGTAGAAGAAGGTGACCTTCCCGCCCGGGGAGCGGTAGCGGATGTTTTCGCCGCCCGCGACGCCGTTCGCGCCGTAGTTCTCGTCCCAGGAGCCGCCGATAGCGACCTTGTAGTCCCACTCCCCGGCGGGGATCTCAAAGGTGCCGGTGTAGAGCCTGGACTCAGGGTCCTGGGTGAGGCGGGCCTCCTTGCAGTCCGGGGCCCAGTCGGTGCCGCAGCCCATCTCGGTGTTGTGGCTGCCGGGGACGGTCACCTCCAGGCCGTCGATGGGGGCGGCGGGCGGGGCCGGTGGGGCCACGCCGGTGAGGTCCGCACCCACGACGGCGGTGGTGGACACGGCCGCCTTGCCGCCTGCGGCGTCCACGGTCACGGCCCGCAGCTCCAGGACGGTGCCGGTGGCCAGGGCGGACAGGTCCGCGAAGACGCGCGGGGTGTCGTCCTCAGCGGTGCCGATGGTGGTCCACTGGCTGGTGCCCAGGGGGCGGTAGGAGAAGGTGGTCTCCGCCCAGCGGTGGGCGGTGGTGGTGGCGGCGACCTCCGCGGTGGGGCCGGATAGGTCGGCGCCCGCCGGGGTGGTGAAGGTGACCTCCGGGCTGCCTGAGGCCACCTGCCGGTCCGCCTTGAGGACCACCGCGGACAGGGCCGGGACCGTGAGGGTCACGGAGCCAGCGGCGTCGGCGCTGAGGCTCTCGCTGCGACCGTGGAGCGCGGTGTAGGTGGCGCCGGGGGTCAGGGTGCTGAAGGTTGCGGTGGCGGCCTCGGTGGAGTTGTTCAGGGCCACCAGGTACTCGGTCTTCTCGGTGCGGTCCACGCGGGCCAGGGCGTAGACCCCGGCGTCGTCGTGGGCGTAGAGCTCCACCTGGCTGCCGGAGGCCAGGGCCTTGTGGCTGGCGCGCAGCGTAGCCAGGGCGGAGATGTGCTGGTAGAGCGGGGTGGCGGTGGAGTAGCGCTCCGTGGCGCCCGCGTTGCTGCCGTCCACCAGGGGCTGGTTGGCGTAGGCGGCCACCTGGGTGGCGAACATGTCCTGGCGGGCGGCCTTGTCGCCGCCGGTGCCCGCGAAGCCCTGCTCGTCGCCGTAGTAGACGACCGGCTGGCCGCGGGTCAGGTACATGAGGGAGTGGGCCAGCTGGTCACGCTGCAGGTTCTCGGCGGAGCCGGCCCCGCCCGCCAGCAGGTAGCCAATGCGGCCCATGTCGTGGTTGCCCAGGAAGGTGGGCTGGGCGTACACGGAGGAGTGGGCGGTGGTGTAGTAGTCGTCCGTGCTGAACAGCTTGCTCAGGTTGTTGGTGGGCCGCCCCTTGGCGAAGCCCAGGGCGCTGGCCTGGAAGGCGAAGTCCAGGGTGGCGTCCATGCCGGTGCGGCGCGAGTAGGGGCTGGTCTTGGTGGCGTCGGCGTCGTAGACCTCACCGAAGGTGAAGAAGCCGGGATTCTTGGTGGCGGCGTGGGCGTCGATGGCCTTGGTCCACTGCTGCCAGAACTCGAAGTTCACGTGCTTGGCGGTGTCGATGCGGAAGCCGTCCACCCCGAAGTCGATCCAGGCCTTGTAGACCTCCTCAAAGGTCTGCTCCACCTTGGGGTTCTCGGTCATGAGGTCGTCCAGGCCCACGAAGTCGCCCATGGTCACGGACTCGCCCGCCCAGGTGGAGTCGCCCCGGTTGTGGTACAGGGTGACGTCGTTTAGGGCCTCGGGGACGACCTGGCCGCGGCGCACCGGGGTGTAGGGGAAGGAGGTGGCGGCGTCCAGGGTGGGGAAGGGCTCGGTGTTGGCCAGGGCGGAGACGTCCACCACCTGGCCGGAGGCGTCCTTGTACGGCTTGGTGGCGGTGTCTACGTAGGTGTAGGTCTTCTCCTGGTAGTCGATCAGGTCCGCGGTGTGGTTGGTGACGATGTCCAGGTAGAGGCGCATGCCGCGGGCGTGCAGGGCGTCACGCAGCTCGGCCAGGGCGGCGTTGCCACCCAGGTGCGGGTCGATGCTGGTGAAGTCGGTGATCCAGTAGCCGTGGTAGCCAGCGGACTGGTTCTCCCCCTCCCCCTGCACCGGCTGGTTGGTGAAGGAGGGGGTCAGCCAGACGGCGGTGGTACCCAGGGACTGGATGTAGTCCAGCTTGTCGATGATCCCGCGCAGGTCGCCGCCGTGGTAGTAGCCCTCGTTAGTGGGGTCGAAGCCGGTGACGCCGGGCCCGCCGGTCAGGCCGCCCTGGTCGTTGCTGGGGTCGCCGTTGGCGAAGCGGTCGGTGAGCACGAAGTAGAAGTGCTCGTTCATGCCCTGACGCACGGGGGCGGCCACCAGGGCGTCGTCGGCGGCGGTGTAGGCGCCGGTGGGCTCCGCGGCGCGCAGGCCCAGGCGGTGGCTGGTGCGGTCCCAGGTGAAGGTCAGCTTGGCAGGGCCCGCCAGCGTCACGGGGATGTTCTCCCCGCCTGCGGCGCCGTTCCTGCCGTAGGACAGGTCCCAGGTGCCGTTGAGGGCCACCTTGATCTCGTACTTCCCGGCGGGAACGTCGGCGGTGTAGCTGTAGACGCCGTCGCCGTCGGGGTCGGTCATGGCTGTGGTGGTGCAGGCGGGGGCCCAGTCCTCCGCGCAGCCCAGCTCGTTCTGCAGGCTGCCCACCAGCGTCACCGAGCTGATGGCGTCCTCAGCGCGGGCGGGGCTGGTGGCCGTGGTGGAGGTGACGACGCCGGTCAGGGCCAGGGCGGCGGCGCTGAGCAGCGCGCTGGCACGAGCCAGCCCTGGCCGCCGAGCAGGCCCGGACAGGAGGGTTCGCAAACGTCGCATAAGCCTTCGGACTCCTTCGTCACAACGCGGGGAAACCGGTAGAGGAGGAAGCACCGGGGAGTGTGCGCCCTCTCACTACCAGGGATCAGCCGAGACTACGTCACGGCGGTCAATTTTGCAATGCGCTGCAAGGTTTGCAGGCGGGGCTGCAAGGAGAGCTGGCCCCCCTTCCTGCCACCCCGCCTGCAGCCCCGCCTGACGCACCCCTGCGCCCAGGGACCGGCCCACCGTTCAGTGGCTGGTCCAGGCCTCCCACAGCTGGTGGTACTCGCCCCGGGCGGCCACCAGCTCGGCGTGGGTACCCACCTCCACGATCCGCCCGTCGATCACCACGGCCACCCGGTCGGCAGCCGCGGCGGTGTCCAGGCGGTGGACGATCGCCACCACGGTGCGCCCCGCCAGCACGGCGTCCAGGGCCTGTTCCGCCGAGCGGGCCACCGCCGGGTCCAGCAGGCTGGTGGCCTCGTCCAGAACCAGGGTGCCGGGGTCCAGCAGCACGATGCGGGCCAGCGCCACCTGCTGGGCCTGGCCCGGGTCCAGGGGCACGCCCCCGGCCCCGACCAGCGTCTCCAGCCCGTCCGAGAGCCCCGCCACCCAGGGCAGCGCGCCCACCGCGTCCAGCGCCGCGTTGAGCTGCTCATCCGTGGCCGTGGCGCAGGCCACCCGCAGGTTGTCGGCCAAGGTGCCCGCGAAGACGTGGTGCTCCTGGGTCACCAGGGCTACCTGCCGGTGCAGCGCCGCCTCGGTCAGGGAGGTCAGGTCCACGCCCTGATCGTCTGTGCCCTGGTCACCTGTGCCCTGGCCGCCCGCGTCCTGGCCGTCGGCGCCAGGACCGTCCGCAGAGCCACCGCCCACAGTCACCCGCCCCGCCGTCGGCGGGTGCACCCCGGCCAGCAGCCGCCCCAGGGTGGACTTGCCTGAGCCTGAGGGCCCCACCACCGCCAGGCGCTCCCCCGGCACCAGCTCCAGGTCCACCTGGTGGAGCACGTCGTGTCCCTCCCGGTAGGCGTAGGAGACCCCGCGCAGACGCGGCGGCGCCGGCAGGGCGTGCGCGCAGGTGGGCTGCCGGTCCGGCTCCACCAGCTCCACCCCCACCACGCGGGCCAGCGCCGTCGAGGCAGTCTGCAAGGAGTCCACCCAGAAGGTCAGCTCGTGCACCGGCCCACGCAGGGCCACCGAGTACAGGGCCACCGCAGTGACCGCCCCCAGGCTGACCTGGCCCTGCCCGTGCAGCCAGGCACCCCACACCAGGGTCGCCAGCAGCGGCAGGGCCGAGGCCACCTCCAAGGCCCCCAGCAGCAGGCAGCGCAGCCACATGGTGTAGCGCTCCGCCTGCCAGACCTCCGCCATCAGGCGGTCCGTCACCTGGTTGCGACGCCGCCCCAGGTCCTGGGCGTCCACGGTCTGCGCCTGCTCACCGGTCTCCGCGATCGCGCCGTTGACCTCCGCCCACAGGGCGTTCATGGCCTGGTAGGCGGGCACGGCGCGGCGCAGGTACCAGCGCACCACCGGCACCGCCAAGGCCGCCGTCAGCATGCCCAGCCCCAGCAGCGGTGAGGTGAGCAGCGCGGCCACCACCACCGAGCCGATAGTCAGGGCGATCACCACCACCTGGCTGATCCCGCGCTGCACCACCCGGCGGATCGAGTCCAGGTCATGGCTGGTGCGCCCTAGCAGGTCACCGGTACCAGCGGCCTCCACCACGCTCAGCGGCAGGTGCATGACCGTGTGGACCAGCCGCTCACGCATCTGCGAGAACAACCGCTCCCCCAGGACCCGCGCCTGGTACTCCCCCAGGCCGGTCAGGGCGGCGTTGCCTGCTGCCAGGGCCACCACCAGGACGATCAGGACCCGCAGCTGGCTGGCGGCACCCGCCCCACCGGCGGACACGGCGTCAACCATGGCACCCAGCAGGCGGGGGATCCCCACCGCGGTCACCGCAGCCGCCAGCTGCACCAGCGCCACCACGACGACGGCGCGCCGGTGCTCCGCCAGCAGGCTCAGGAAACGACGGCGGACGGCGGGGCCGTCAGCCACCGGCAGCCTCTTGGTGCTCATGCCTGACCTCCCTCAAGCGGTGCAACGGCCTGGTTTGGCTCGGCCCCGCGTCCCACCACCGCGGTGTAGGCCGCCAGGGCCGACAGCTGGTGGTGGGTGCCGCGCGCCAGCTCGCGGGGCGGCCCCTCCCCGCCCGGCTCCAGGAGCACCACCTCGTCGCAGCGCCCCAGCAGCAGCGGGGAGGTGGAGACCAGCACCGTCGTCAGCCCTGCCCGCTCCGCGCGCAGCCGCTGCGCCACCAGGTCCTCCGTGTGCGAGTCCAAGGCGCTGGTGGGCTCCACCAGCACCAGCACCGGGCTGCGGCGGGCCACCGCGCGGGCCAGGGCCAGGCGCTGGCGCTGCCCCCCGGACAGGTTGCGGGCCTTCTCCGTGAGCTGCCCCTCCAGGCCCCCCAAGGAGTCCAGCACGTCCCCGGCGGCGGCCACGTGCAGCGCACGCTGCGCCGTCTGCCGCTGGCTGTCAGTGAGCTCCACCGGCAGCTGTTCCGCCTCGTCGCGCACCGCCCCGCAGTACTGGGGGATCAGCGTGGCCAGCTCCCGCTGCGGGGCGAGCGGCACCGCCTCCCCCAGCACCTCCGCGGCCAGCGGCCCGGCGAAGCCCTCCGCGTGCGCCCCGGATACCAGCACCGTGGAGCGCACCTCCGTCAGAGGCACGTGGCGCAGGTCCGTGCCGCCCAGGGTGACCGCGGCCTCGTCGTCGGGGCGGCCCAGGCGCTCCGCCAGGGCGGCAGAGACCGCGGGCTGGGCACAGACCAGGGCGGTCATCAGCCCGCCGCGCAGACGCACCCCCGTGGTGGCGTCCAGCAGGTCACCGCGCGGGTCCAGGCGGGTGCCGGGCCGCACGGCGTCGTCAGAGACCAGGGGCTCCACGGCGGCCACCTGGGTGGTCTTCTTGGCGGCCACCCAGGCGCGGGTCATGTACTGCATCAGGTCCGCTAGCGCCCCCAGCGGCCAGATCAGGAAGGTGGTGTAGCCGTAGAAGGTCACGAACTCACCCACGCTGATGCGCCCGCTCAGCGCCGCCTGGGCGGTGGCCCCCACCACCACGGCGGTCAGCAGCATCGGGGCGCCGCTGCGGATCGCCGCCAGGGCGGCCGTGGTACGCGCCACCTGGAAGCCCGCGTCGCGCACACGGGCGGACTGCTGGGCGTAGCGCTGGGAGTAGATGTCCTCGCCGCCGATCCCACGCAGCACCCGCAGCCCGGCCACGACGTCGGTGGTGACGGTGGTGAGCCGCCCCTGCTCCTCACGCTGGGCGGACATGCGGCGGTTCAGGGGCCGGACCAGGGCCCCCACCCCCAGCAGCACCAGCGGCAGGCCCAGCAGCACCAGCGCCCCCAGGGCCGGGTCCAGGCGGATCATCAGGACGCCGACGACCACGGTGGAGACCAGGGAGCCGGTGACGTTGATGAGGAAGAACAGCAGCGCGCCCAGCCAGTCCGAGTCCGAGACCGCCGTGGAGACGACGTCGCCGCTGGGGATCTGCCGGGTGACGGCACGCGGGTAACGGCCCAGGCGGTGGGCCACCCCGCGGGCGGTGGGCTGCCAGCCCTGGTTCCAGGCACCCATGCCCAGCACCTCGCCGGAGGCGCTGGCCAGCACGCCCAGGAGCATCAGCCCGACCAGGGCGGCCAGGCCCGGCCACAGCCGGGCGCTCAGGCCGTGGGCCAGGCCGTTGTCCACCAGCCAGCCCAGCACGGGTGGGACGAAGGCCGCCACCAGGTAGCCCAAGGAACTCATCAGGGCCGCGGCCAGCAGCGTCGGGGCGGAGGCGCGCAGCAGCGCCCGCAACCAGGCCGAGGGGCGGTTGGCGAAGGCGGCGGTCAGGGCCGGGACGGGCTGCTCAGGCACCAGCAGGAAGCCGGGCCAACGGCTGGGCATCCACGCCAGGGGGATAGCGGTGGGGGCTGGGGAGGTTGTGGCGGCGCTGGTGGTCTCGGGGGTTTCGGGGGACGCTCCGACGGCGGCAGGCACCTGGGCGGAGTCCCGGGCGAGCATGGTGCCCGGGGCGGTGGTTGCGGCCCTGCGGCCCGTGGCGGTGGCGTTGGTCTTGCCGTCAGTGACGGCGCTGGTCTTGCCGTCGGCCGTGGTGGCGTCGGTGGCAGTGTCCTCCTGCGGGGGCACGGGTGGTGTCTTGGGCGTACTTGTTCCGGGGGTGGCGGGCATAACTGTCCTTACTGGTCCTTGGCTTTTCCGCACCCGGGCGCGAGCAGGGCTCAGCTGGCTGGGGTGCGCTTAGGTCACGCCGTCGGCCTTAGCGGCAGCGAGGGCGTTGGCGGCGGTCCGGACGTGCCGGAGCGCCTTCAGACAAAGACAAGCATCATGCGCATGGGGGTCAGGCTAGAGCGCCGGGCGGCCTGACTGCAAGAGGTGGGCAGTATCAGGTGAATGCGGCTCCGGCTCGTCCTACGGGCACGACCCCGGCTGCCCCTGGTGGGCTGGGCAGCGCGGGAGCTGTCACTGGCGGAGGGCTAGAAGCCCTGGCACCGACCACTGAACCTTCAACCACCGCGGAATCAAGCCAAAAACTCCCCCACCCCAGCACCCGGGAAGTGCTCTAAGCCTCCACCAGTGACAAAACGCGCCCACCCAGGCACCACAAGACCCACCAGACCAAGACAGGCGCCACAAAATGCCCCCGGGACAGCCCACGCCCACCCGACCCAGCCAACACCGGACCGCACGACCCCACCACACCCGAACCACACACATTCACACCGATAACCCGGGTTCACCGGTGCGAGCGCGGGTTCACCGGTGCGAGCGCGGGTTTCACGGGTCCGGGCCCGGGTTTCACGCTCCCGACGCGGCCCGAAGCCACATCGGCGCAACGCACTCCGCGCCCACGCAACCGGCCCGCTTCAGCAAGACTGAACCCGCGCCTACCCCCAGAAAGCACGTCAACGGGACTGAACCCGCACCCGCTGGCGGGCCTTAAGCAGCCGGGAGAATGGAAAACGCCCCGCTTCCGACTGTTGCAGCCGATAGCAGGGCGTTGGTGCGCCAGGAGGGACTCGAACCCCCAACCTTCTGATCCGTAGTCAGATGCTCTATCCATTGAGCCACTGGCGCATGTCGTTTCCGACGCGGAAGACTTTACCCGCGTCCACGTTTCCCACCAAACCGCCAGGCCGTGAACCGTGGCACAAACCCGCCCCGGCTCGCCCTCCGGCCCTAGGGACGGACCGCGGCCCCGGCCAGTCCCAGCACGGCCTGTCCAGCCGCGGCCCCGGCCAGCCCCCTAAGCGCTCACGGCCCACGCCACCGTCAGTCGTGCACCCCCGCCCACAGCCCGCCGACGCCGCCGCCTCGCCCGCTTCTAGCCACGGAAGTCCACGCCGCGCAGCTCCACCGGGTGATCGAGGGCCTGCACCCGCACGCTGGTGACCGTCGTGGCCGTGACGCGCTCAGGCAGCTCCAGGCGGACCGTGCCGAGCTGGTACACGCCGTTGTCCGCCTGCGTGGCCCGGTTCCGCAAGGCCGGGTCCGTGGCCTCAACCACCTGCACGTACTCGCCGCCGTCGGCCAGCCCGAGCGTGACGGTCAGCGCGGAGCCCGGTCCGGGGTAGGTGCCGGAGGGCGAGACGTGCAGGGCCATGCCCCGCGCGCCACTGACCTCTACGGAGGCGGTGGCGTCCGTCAGCCGGTTGACCGTCGTGAGGACCTGGACGACTCCGCTGTCCGGCTCCGGGCAGGCGTCGGCCGGGGGCTCGGGGTCCATCGGGTCAGCGTGGGTGCACAGGAGGGCGCTGTCAGTGCCGCTGGCCGTGAACTGGGCGGCGTCGACCCAGGCCAGCGCCCCGGGGGTGGCCGCCAGCCAGCGCACCGGCAGGTCAGCCAGGGTGGTGGGCAGCGGCTGGTCGGAGTGGCGGGGCAGGGCCGTCTGGGCACCCTGCAGGTTGGCCGCCAGCCAGTCCAGCGCGACGGCGGCCAGCAACCGCTCGTGGGCTGCGGCGTCAGGGCAGTCCCGCTCGTCGCAGCCGAGCCGGTCGTCCGTACCCGCGCTGCTGGCCGTCCGGTTGACGTACATGTGCCCCAGGCCGGGCACGGTGGCCACGGCAGCCGGGTGCTGGCGGGGCTGGTTGAGGTAGTGGCCGAGCCACAGGTTGGCGGAGGCGCCGACGTCGGCGTCGGCCTCACCCACGACCGCCAGGTAAGGGACGTCGGCGGGGGCGGGGCTGATCTCCGAGAGCTCTACCGTGTCATATGCAGGACCGTAGGCCAGGACCGCCTTGAGGGCGGCAGCCCCGAAGAGCTCCTGGGCGGGCGCCACCACCTGGCCCGAACGGGAGTGGACCACCAGGCCCACGTTCTGGGTGTCCACCCCAGCGGGCAGCTCCACGCCCAGGCCCTGGGCGGCGGCGGGGGCGGTCAGCTCCTGCACGAACCGGCCGACCACCTCCCGCCACATCTGCTTCTGGTCGTAGGGCGCGGCGGTGTCGGCGCCGATGAACAACCCGCCCAGGTCCGGGACGATCACGGTGTATCCCGCGGCGGCCAGGGCCTCCCCCAGGTAGCCCATGCCGTGGTCGTAGCGGTTCTCTGCCACGCCCTCCGGGCAGGGGTAGGCCAGGGTGCCGTCGGCACAGTTCGGCGCGCGCAGGTGCGAGACCACCACCAGGGGGGTGGCGGCGTCAGCTTCCTTGGGGGTGATGACCTGGCCGCGTGCCGGGGCGGCGTAGCTGCCAGCGGTCACGTTGCCGAAGTCGACGTCGATGACGCTGGACCTGCCGTCCGCGCTGTCGGTGACCGACCAGGGCGCAGGGGCGCGGTCAGGGGCGGCGTGCGGCCCGTCGGCGCCCTGGTCGCCCTGGCCACTGGGGGCCTCGGGCAGACCGGCGTCGGTCGGGGAGGCGGTGGCCGAGCCGTCAGTGGCGGGCTGGACAGCGCAACCCGCCACCAGGAGGGCAGCGAGCAGGCTGGCTGCCAGGCAGCGGAGCGGCCGCTTGGGGAGCTGGGTCATGTCAGTCCGTTCTTCGGTCCTGCGGTGGGGTGGCGCAGGAGATGAGGCTATGCCCGGACTATGGCAGGTGACCGGCGGCGGCGCCTAGGGAGTCCGGCCCCCAAAGACGCGGCTCGTTAGCGCCGTAAGCGTGCTGGAGCGACACACCCCCACCTAACGCACCCGACCGGCTCAGGGAGCGCCACGACGCCGCACGCCCTACTCGCCGTAGGCCACCATAGTCACGGACGCGAGCCTAGCGCCCGCCGCAGATACCAGGGGCCTCACTCAGCGGACCCCATCTGGGGTGATTCTCGTTGTGATTCCAACGTTTGGCGGAGACGGGGAGATTCGAACTCCCGAGGGGTTTTATCCCCAACCTTCTTAGCAGGAAGGCGCACTAGGCCACTATGCGACGTCTCCTTGCGCTGCATGAGCAGCAGCAGCCTACCGGTCCAGCCGCCCCACGGCAAAACGCGGCGGGGTGCGGCCCCAGACACACTGGGCCACGCAGCCGCCCCGCGCCGCAGGGCACCAGCCCCGGGACCGGCCTGCGGCGTCGTCGAGCAGCTAGAGGGCGATTCCCAGCACCGGCACACCCAGCAGCATGACAGCCAAGGTGATAAGCGCCACTCCAGCCAGGTTCAGCCACACACCTGCGCGGATCATCGCACCCATCTCCACGTATCCCGAGCCGTAGGCGATGGCGTTGGGGGGCGTGGCCACCGGCAGCATGAAGGCGCAGGTGGCGGCCAGGGCCACCGGCACCACCAGCAGCAGCGGGTCCGCCCCGATCCCCACAGCCACCCCGCCCATGATGGGCAGGAAGGCGGCGGCGGTGGCGGTGTTGGAGGTCAGCTCAGTCAGGAAGATCACCATGACCCCTACCGCTGCGACCACCAGCACCACCGGCAGGGCGGACAGGGACTTGGCCCCCTCGCCGATCCACAGGCTCAGCCCCTGCTTGGAGAACTCGGAGGACAGGGCCAGGCCCCCACCGAAGAGCAGCAGCACGTCCCAGGGCAGGTCCTTGGCGGTCTCCCAGTCCAGCAGACGCACACCGTGGTGGCCGGGGGCAGGCAGGATGAACAGCAGCAGCGCCACCACCATGGCGATGATCTCGTCGTTGACGCCAGAGCCGGGCAGGAGCGTGGGCAGCAGGGACCAGGACAGGGCGGCGCCCACGAAGATGATCCCCACGGCCACCTCCCCGCTGGACCAGCGCCCCAGCGCCCGCAGCTCGTTGCGGATCAGCTCCTTGCCGCCCGGGATCTCGTCCAGCTCGGGCTTGAACAGCACGTAGGTCAGCAGCCACCAGGCCAGCAGCATGAAGACGACGGCCAGCGGCACCCCCACCAGCATCCACTGGCCGAAGCCGATGGTGATGTCGTGGTTCTCCTTGAGGTAGGCGATCAGCAGCGTGTTGGGCGGGGTGCCGATGATCGTGCCGAGCGAGCCGATAGAGGCGGCGTAGGCGATGCCCAGCATCAGCCCGGTGGCGAAGTTGTTCTGCTTGCCACCACCCTTGGCCAGCTGTCCCGTAAGCATGAGGATCGAGGTGCCGATGGGCAGCATCATGACGGCGGTGGCGGTGTTGGAGACCCACATGGACAGGAAGCCGGTGGCCACCATGAAGCCGAGCACCAGCATCCGGGGCCTGACCCCGACCGCCAGGACCGTGAGCAGGGCGATGCGCCGGTGCAGGTTCCAGCGCTGCATGGCCAGGGCCAGCATGAACCCGCCCATGAACAGGAAGATCGTGCCGGAGGCGTAGGGGGCGGCGGTGTTCTTGAAGCTGTCCACCTGCAGCAGCGGGAACATGACCAGGGGCACCAGGGCGGTGGCGGCCAGGGGGATGGCCTCGGTCATCCACCAGGCACCCATGAGGATCGCGGCGGCGGCGGTCAGGCGCAGGCCGTGCTCGGTCATGCCCTTGGCCTTCTCGGGCCCGGCGGCGGCCACGACCTGGTCGATGGCGTCGGCGGGCAGCAGGTAGTAGGCGCAGACTGCCAGCAGCAGGCCGCCCAGCAGGCCCACCAGGCGGCGCCCGCGCTGGGTGCCGGTGGGTGGGGTGGCCTCGTTGCCGGTGGAGTGGCTGGTTGACTCGTGTGTGATGGGCGTGCTCATCCGGGGACCTCGCGACGTCGTTGGCGGCTGGTTGGAGCCCTTCGCTCAACGGCCCGCACCGGGGTGCAGGCCTCAGGCCTGTAGGACCTAGGTCACAGTATGCGGCACGGGCTACCGTCTCGTCAGAGTTTTGGTGAACTGACGGCGGGGCGGCAGCGAGACGGGACAACAGCGAGACAGGTCGCCGTCAGCAGGGCGGAGCAGCAGCGGACCGGGACGCCGTCGTCGGCATAACCACGCGCCAACGCGCCGCCCTCTCAGCGGCAGCCAAGTTGTCCACAGACTAAGGCTGTCCTTACCGGTCTCGCGAGCCATATGTCCCGGTCTCGCGGTACCGATGTCCCGGTCTCGCGGTACCGATGTCCCGGTCTCGCGAGAGAAGGGCGGAGAGAGGGGGATTCGAACCCCCGGTGCGCCAGGCGCACAACGGTTTTCAAGACCGTCACATTCGGCCGCTCTGTCATCTCTCCCAGGCTGCCGGGCGGGCCCGGCAGCAGTCCCGCACTGTACCAGCCCCCAGGCGGCAGCGCGCGGCACACGCGGCTTGACCACCGGGTACCCCGTTGGCGATCGCACCCGGCACAGGCAGGTCAGGGCCTGAAGCACCCCTCTGGCGGCACCTGCCAGCGCACTCAGGTCAGCACCTGAAGCACCTCGCTGGCGGGCGCGCGCGGCACGCTCAGCTCAGGCGCCAGCTACCTGGCCTGCTCGGCCTGCTGTTAGGTCCCGCCCGACTGCTCGGCTCAGTAGCCGAAGAACCCCCACTGGCGGCTTCGGCCACCCTCCTGGCGCGCCCCAGAGGGCCGGGCCGGCGCAGGCGCGTCCAGCTTCCGGGCCGCCACCGCCTGCGGGATAGCGGGCCACACAGGCAGGCGCGGCAGCAGGGTCATCTGCAGGGCGTGGTAGACGTCCGGGTGCCCCTTCCAGGTGCGGGTGGAGGGCCGGTTGTCCTGGTCCAGCTCGTGCCACCAGCGGCCCGGCTCCGCGATCAGGTACTCCTCGGCGTAGTCCAGCCAGGCCCGGTAGCAGTGCTCAAAGTGCTCCAGCTCGATCTCCTGGCGCCCCTGCTCCAGCGCGGCCCAGCGCAGGGCCGCCGCCGCGGACACGCCCTCGCACACCACCCAGTGCATGCGCTCGTGCACCACCGGCTGCCCCTCGAAGTCCGTGGTGTAGACGAAGCCGGGGGCGCCGTCCACCCGCCAGCCGTCCGAGCGGGCCCGGTCGAACAGGGCCTCGGCGGCGTCCAGCATCCACTCGGGGGCCTCCTTGCCGCGGGCCTTGAGGGCCATCATGGCCTGCACGGTCAGCCGCGCCCACTCCAGGCCGTGCCCGGGGGTCACCCCGAAGGGGCGGAAGGGGTCAGCGGGCCGGTCCTGGTTGTAGTCCAGCACGGGCCGCCAGCGCGCGTCGTAGTGCTCCGGCAGCCGCCACTGGTGGGCGCGAGCCTGCTGGTTGACGGCGAAGTCGATGATCTGCAGGGCGCGCTCCAGCCACTTGAGGTCGCCGGTGACGTCGGCGGTGACCAGGAAGGCCTCCACCGTGTGCATGGCCGCGTTGATGCCCCGGTAGTCCTCCGCCTTGCTGAAGTCGGTGTTGTAGGCCTCCAGCGGCAGGCCCCGCACCTCGTCCCACCAGTAGCGCTCGTACACCTCCATGGCGTCCACCAGCAGGTCGTGCGCCCCGGGCCGCCCCGCCGCGGTGGCCGCCGCCGCCGCGAAGAGCACGAAGGCGTGCTGGTAGCACTCCTTGCGGGCCCCCTCCTGGACGGCCACCCCGGCGCCCTGCTCGTCCAGCTCGTGGCGCACCGCCGAGTGCCAGCCGCCGTTGACCCGGTCCCGCAGGACGTTGCGCAGCACCCGCACCCCGTGGTCCGCGTAGCGGCGGCAGCCTGGCACCCCCAGGAGCGTGCCCACGCTGAAGGCGAAGGTCATGCGACCGGTGATCCAGGTCTCCACGGGGTGGCTGGTGTCCACCTGGCCGTCCTCACCGATCCACCCGAATCCGGCGGGCACCTTGGCGGCGCGGGCGAGACGCAGCAGGGCGTGCGTCTCCTGCGCCAGCCAACGGTTGTGCTCGGGGGCGCCAAACCATCCCAGTCCCATGAGTCCTCCTCGACCCTGTACCTCCTGCCCGGGCGGTCGCAGCCGGGCCGGTGCTGCTGAACTTAGCAAAAACGTGGGCCGCCGCGTCCCGGGTCACGGCCTGAGCCGTGCCCGCTCCTCGCGGCCCGCTTGGCGGGGCCCGCACCAGCCCACCCCGCTCCCTGAAGCGGGCTGGCGGCGGGTCCCTGGTCTCCTACCCGGCCACCAGGACGTCCTTGCCCTCGACCTTGGTGACCACCAGCCTGGCCTTAGGGTCCACCTGGCCCACGGTGGTGGCGGTGGAGGTCAGCTGGGACTGGTACATGACCCGGCTGCCGCGGCGCAGGGCCAGGGTGGCGTAGCCGTCCCCGTCCCAGTCACCCACGTAGACCTCGTCCGTGGAGCGGCCCAGGCTGATCGAGGCGTATACGGGGGCGTCGGCAGTGTTCTCGGTGTAGAAGACCACGCGGCTGCCTACCCGCACGGCCCAGCTCGTCCGACCGTCGCCGTCCCAGTCGCCGAAGAGCAGGGTGCCCTTGCCGGTCTCCTGCACGCGGGCCACGTAGGCGGGCATGCTGCCTGTGGGTGGCTGCGGCTGGTCGGGCTGTCCGCCGGGGGCGGGGGCCGACGGCGTGCCGCTCGGGCTGGGGCGCGGCGTGGGCTCCGGGTCGGCGGGGTCGGTGATTGCCCCCGGCACGCAGCCCTGCTCGGCGACGTCGGCAGGCTGGGTGACCTGGACGGCCTGGCCGTCCTTCACCGTGACCACGGTGGGCTCTGAGACGTTCCCGGCGTAGTCGGTCAGGCGCAGCTCGAAGATGCCGGCGCCGTCGCTCAGGTGGCTGGAGACGTCGAAGGGGACCTGCAGGCGCTCGTTGGTGGCCTGCACCCCCAGCCCGCCCTCACCGCGGGTGGCGGAGAAGACCGGCGTGCCCGCCGTCGTGGTGACGGCCAGGTGGTGCCAGTCCGCCGGGCTGGGAGAGCGCAGGCGCATACGCGAGTCCGCTACCGTCACGTCGGTGGCCGGCAGGGGCCGGGCCCAGGTGTCGGGCAGCTTGCTGCGCAGGGCCATGACCTGGCCGCCGGGCAGGGGCTGGCCGCCTCGCAGCGGCTCGATGCTGAGGTCGTAGTCTCGCCCCTCCCGGAAGGGCACGGTGAGTCTGGCGTGCACCCGGCCCGCCTGGTCGGTGCTCAGCTCGGAGCCGGTGAGCACCCGCGTCCAGGACAGGGCCTGGGGGGCGCATCCGGTGTGCACCAGGTTGAGGGTGGCGCGGTAGCCGTCAGCACCCGCCACGGGGGTGAAGGACAGGTCCAGCTCCTGGCTGCCGGGCGCGGGGGCGTCCTGGGCGGGGGCCACCTGGATGTTCCCGGTACCGGTGACCGGGTTGATGACCGCCTCGGCAGGCTGGGAGCGCTGCCCGTCCTTGCCGACGGCCACCAGCCGCAGGGTGACGGGCCCCTGGCCCAGGTCCAGCTTCTTGATGTAGCTGCGGGAGGCGTAGGTGGCCCCCAGGGCGGTCACGGTGCCGTCCGCCTGGGCGGCGGAGAGCTCGTAGTAGCTGACCTGCTCGAAGGGTGCCGCCTGCCAGGTGACGCTCGCCTGCCCGTCGGCGTAGGCGTGCTCCACGCTGAAGCCGGTGGGGGCTGCGGGGGCGGCGCCGCCGTCAGTGACCGCCAGGCGACCCAGGTTCACCTGGACGTCGCCCTCACCCTCCAGCAGGACCGCCAGCGTGGAGATGCTGCCGCCCGCCCGGCCGGAGAGGTCCGCGGTGTAGGTGGTCCAGCCGTTGGGGTCGGTGCCGGTGGCGGTCAGGTCCACGGCCTGGACCTGGCTGGGGCTGGCCTTGTCCACGACGCCGAGGCGTAGCCGGGGGCTGCCGGTGACGTGGCGGGCCACCAGCTCCACGCGGGTGCCGGCGGTGACGGAAAGGTCGGTGCGGAACAGGCGCATGGTGGCCTGCCCGTGGAGCTGGCCGTGGACGGCCAGGGAGGAGCCGCCGTCGTAGGCCCCCACCGCCTGGAAGGGGGCGGCCTGGCTCTCACCGGTGGTGGAGCGGCGCTCCTCCTGGGGGCCGTAGTCGTAGTCGGCGGTCAGGGCGGGCTGGGCGGTGGTGCCGTCGGCCTGGGTGATCCACCACTGCCAGGAGGGCAGGATGGACTGCTCGTTGATGTTGCCCCACTGCTCGCTGGAGCTGAGGGTCCCCTGGGTCCAGCGGGCCATGCCGTGGCCGGTGTTGAAGCTGGAGTGGAAGCCGCTGCCGCCGATCACGGAGCGGGCGGGGGTGAAGTCCGCCACGCCCACCCAGCCGCTGGCGTTGTCCACGCCGACGTCGGGGCGGCGGTGCTGCGGCTTGACCCCGGTGTCCAGCACGTCCTCGGTGACGCCGGAGAAGTACATGCGCTCGCGCTCGTGGATCATCCACTGGAAGCCGGGGGTCTGCATGAGGGGACGGTCGTAGCCGGGGACCTTGACGTCGTCGTCCAGGGCCCGCTGGTAGTAGTCCGAGGGCGTGAACAGGGCCAGGGAGGCGCGGGGGCTCTTGGTGTCGGGGGCGTAGAGCCGGGGGATGCCGCGGGCGGAGCCGTGCTGGCCGGAGAACTTGGCCTGGTTGGCCTCCACCCCGAAGAACACCTCCTGGTAGGGGTCTACGCCGTGCTCCTGGGCGTATCCCAGGGAGCGGTCCACGGACCAGGCCCAGTCATAGTTGACGAACACCGAGTCGTGGATGCGCCCGTGCTGCTCGTCCTTGAGCCAGGCGGCCTTGGAGGCGTTGAAGCTGGAGTTGGTGTCGTACCACTGGGTCCACAGGCCCTGGCTGCTCAGGTAGGCCATGAAGGGCTTGAACTCGGAGTCGTCCGCCCGCTCCTCCTGGTTCAGGAAGAAGCCGTCAAAGCCGTAGTAGCGGGCCATCTCCACCAGCTTGTCGGCGATCACGTAGCCCTGGGAGGTGGGGTCCTTGTCGAACATCTCCTTGAAGGTCAGGCCGGGCCGGAAGGCTGGGTCGAAGTAGATGGTGCCGATGGACTTCACGCCGTTGCGGTGGGCGGCGTTGGTGTAGGCGGGGTTGGGGATGTTGACGATGCCGAACTCGAAGCCGCGGTTGCGCCAGTCTGAGTTCCGGGGGTCGTAGAGGGAGTCGGGGGTGGCGGCGGTGGCGGCCCCGTGCCAGGGGGAGTAGTAGTCCGTGTACTGCCAGAACCCCAGGGTGTTCTCGGTGAAGTCGTTGTTTGCGGTGGCGGTGTTGAAGAAGGCGTTGCCGTAGTCGCCCTGCATGAGCATGACCTGGGCCTTGCCGTCCAGGCCGGGGTTGGCCTGGGTCTGGGCCGGGGCCTGGACGCGGGGCTGCAGGGGCACCTCGGCGCGCAGGTCGGCGGCGAAGGGGTCGGACTGGGGCGACCAGTCGCGGATGTCCTGCACCCGGTAGCCCGCGAAGCGCGGCTGGGCCGAGCCCAGGGCCTGATCTCCGGTAGGCGGGAAGGAGTCTGCTGCTGACGCGGTTGAGGCTATGCCTGCGATGCTGAGCGCCAGCACTGCGGCAGCGCCAGCGCACTTCTTTAGAGGGTGGCCCTTCATCTCAGCTCCGTTGCTGCTTGGGGACGGGGATCGTGCAACTGAAGGGGTTTAGTGCACGGTTATATACTTCCAGGCTATTGCTTGCTTGTCTATGGCTAGAGGTCAAACGGCAGCAGCTGCCGCAGGCGGGCGTGCCAGGTGGCGTAGGAGCTCTGGTCCCCGGGGTTCCACACCCGGCTGGCCAGCGCCACCAGCAGCGGCCGGATGCCGGCGGCCACCTCCGCCTCGGTCTCGGCCTCCGGCACGTCGCACCACACGGAGAGCACCGCCCCCCGGTCCCACTCCTCCCCCGGCCCCCAGGTCTGGGGGAGGCCGTCCGCGAGCGCGGGGAACACGCCGGGCCGCCAGGCGTAGGCCGCCTCCACCGTGGGCCTGTCCCAGTAGGCGCGCCCAGGGGTGGTGAGCACGTAGTAGAACCGGGCGTCGTTGAAGTTGACCACCTGGTGCCCGGCGTCCACGAAGTCCTGCACCGGGGCGAAGCCCTCGTGCCAGGCCGTCCAGTAGGTGATGACGACCTCGGCGTCCAGGCGCTGGCTGGTGCCCGGGATCCCCAGGGCGTCGTTCCAGGCCCGCACCTGGCGCACCCCCAGACGGCGCAGGTGGGCGGCCACGGTGCCCAGGTAGTGGACGTAGCCGTCCAGCACGGTGGCCTGCGGCCCCACCTGCTCCTGGGCGTAGGCCGCCAGCCGGGGGTAGTCCCGAGCCAGGGTCTCGTGCAGCCCCGGGTCCCAGGCCGGGCCGCCCACCGGGAAGACCTCGTCTCCCCCCAGGTGCCAGGTCCGGGCGCCGAACAGGGGCACCAGCTCCTCCAGGAGCTCGGCCACCAGGGCGCGGGCCTGGGGGCGGGAGTAGTCCAGCAGCAGCCGGCCCGCCTCCGACTCGGCGGCCCGCAGCCCGGGGTGGGCGCTGAGCACCTGGCGCATGTGCCCGGGCACGTCCAGCGCCGGGACCACCTGCACGTGGTAGCGGGCGGCGGTCGCCAGCAACTCCCCCAGCTCGGCCTGGGTGAGGTGCTGCTCGCTGACCACCTCCGGGTGGCTGCGGGACTCCAGGCGGAAGCCCTCGTTGTCCGAGAAGTGCAGCTGGAGCTCGTTTAGCTTGAACCAGGCCATCTCCTGCAGCCGGTCCTGGAGCCACTGGGGGCTGAAGTACTTGCGGCCCGCGTCCACGTGCAGCCCCCGCACCGGCTTGGCGGGCTCGTCCAGGACCGTGCAGGGCTGCACGCCGCCGGATAGCGCCAGGCACTGGAGCAGGCTGCGGGTGCCGTAGAAGACGCCGGTGGCGGTGGGGGCGGTAATGGTCACGGCCTGGCTGGTGGCCTCCAGGCGGTATCCCTCCGGGGAGGCCAGGCCCGCCACCTGCGGGGCCAGCCGGAGGACCACGTCCCCGGGCTGCGCCGCCACGCCCACCACCACGGGCAGGGGCGTCGTCGTGGCCTCGGCGGCCAGTCCGCCGACCTGGGCGCTGCCCACGGCACCGGCCCACGCCGTCGTCGGCACCGGGTCCAGCGCGGTAGCCAGCTCGGTGGCCAGCAGCTCGGCGTCGGCGCGCAGGGCCTCCGCCTGGGCCGCCTCCGCGACGACGACGCGGCTGCGGGCCAGCAGGCGGAAGGGGGCACCGGCGGCCTCGGTGACCTGCCGGACCGGGGGCAGCACCCCGTAGATCCCCTCACCCTGCAGGGAGGTGGCGTTCTGCTGGTTCTCACTCATGGCCTGCGCTGGCCTTTCTGCTTGCCGGGACGGGGCTAGGGCGCGGTGTCGCGCCAGGCGGGCACCCGGGGCCACAGGCGACCCCGAGGCCCCGCCTCAGCCCTTGACGCCGCCCTCCTGGACGCCCTTGAAGAACTGCTTCTGGGCCAGGGCGAACAGGATGATGATGGGCACCAGGGCGATCACGGTACCCGCCGCCACCACCCGCGGGTTGCTGCCGAAGTTCGACTGCAGGTACTGCATGCCCACGGTCAGCGTGTACTTCTCCGGGTCGGAGAGCACCACCAGGGGCCACAGGAAGTCATCCCAGGCGCCGATGAAGGAGAACAGGGCCACCACACTCACCATGCCCCGGATATTGGGCCACACGATGTGGCGGATGCGCTGCCAGGTGCTGGCGCCGTCGATCTCCGCGGCCTCGATGATGTCGCGGGGGATCATGGAGCAGGCGGTGGCCACCAGCAGCACGTTGATCGCCCCGATCGCCCCGGGCAGGAACACGCCGAACAGGGTGTTGGCAAAACCCAGGGACTTGATGGTCAGGTACTGGCTGGTCAGGGTGACCTCACCGGGCAGCAGCATGGTGGACAGCAGCACCGCCATGATGACCTTCTTGCCCTTGAAGCGCAGCACCCCCAGGGCGTAGCCGCCGCAGATGGAGAAGAACACCTGGCTAGCCACCGTGCCCAGGCCCAGCAGCAGGGAGTGCCAGGCGTACTTGAGGATCGGGATGGTGTGGGCCACGGTCTGGTAGTGGGCGGTGGTCGGCTCGGCTGGCACCAGCCGGGGCGGGAAGGCGTAGATGTCCTCGGCGGCGCCCTTGAAGGAGGTGGACAGCTCCCACAGGAAGGGGAAGACCGCCACCACGGCCAGCAGCACCAGGAGCAGGTAGCGCACCACCGCCCCCGCTGGGGTGGGCTTGAGGAAGTCAGACTCGCCCTTGCGCCGCCAGAAGCGGTCCCGGTAGGGCTTGGCCGCGGGAGCCGACGCCGTCGGCTGGCTGGTGGGGGCACTCATCAGTGCTGCTCCTTCTTGGCGGCGGCGCGGCGCAGGGCCGCACGGTGGGCGCGGCGCCTGCGCAGGCTGTTGCGGACGGCGGAGAGGTCGGTGCCGGAGTTGAGCATGGCCGTGAGCAGCAGCGGCCCGACCGTCAGGAAGAACAGCATGACGCTCAGGGCGGAGGCGTAGCCGAGCTGGCCGTTGAGCCCGGAGCCCTTCTGCTTGATGAGCATGACCAGGCTCATGGCCTGCCCGCCGGGGCCGCCGGAGCCGTTGGTAAGCACGTAGATCTCGGAGAAGATACGCATGGCGGAGGTGGTGATGAGGGCGGAGACCAGCAGCATGGCGCCCCGCACGCCGGGCACGGTGATGGACCAGAAGCGGCGCACCGCCCCGGCGCCGTCGATCGCGGCGGCCTCGTGCAGGTCCCGGCCCACGTTCCCCAGGGCCGCCAGGTAGACCACCATGTAGTAGCCCAGGCCCTTCCAGGTGGTCAGCAGGATCGCGCACACCAGGATCCACCAGCGTTCGGTCAGGAAGCTAATGCCGGTGCCGCCCATCAGCTCGATGGCCTGGTTGACCACGCCCTTGGAGTCGAACATCCAGGACCAGATGATGCCCACCACCACCACGGAGGCGATCACCGGGAAGTAGTAGACGGTACGGAACAACTCGATCCCCGGCACGTACTTGGACACCAGCAGGGCGATCAGCAGGGGTATGAAGGTCAGCAGGGGCACGCAGGCCAGCACGTAGACGGCGCAGGTGACCAGGGCGTAGCCGACCTGGGGGTCGCTCAGGATCTCCTGGTAGTTGTCCAGCCCCACGAAGGTGGGGGTGCGCAGGGGGCGGGCGTTGGTGAAGGACAGGACGATGGTGTTCAGGAAGGGCCACAGGGAGAACACCAGCACCCAGATCGTCGCGGGCAGGACGAGCAGGTAGGGGGTGAGCCGCTTTGGTCGACGCATGGGAGTCTCCAGGATGGGGGCGGGCAGGAGGTGCGGAGGGGTGGCACCAGGCGGGCTGGCACCACCCCTCCGGCGCGACGGCTAGGCCGCTCAGGCGGTGAGCGCCTTGTTGCAGTACTCCACCGCGGCGTCCAGGGCGGCCTTGGCGGTGGTGTCGCCCTTGATCGCCAGGGCGATCTGCTGCTGGACGTAGGCCTTCATGTCGTTGGAGTACTGGATAGGGGCGGGCATCTCCGCCTTGGGCATGGCGGCGGCGGCCAGGCCCACGGCCTTCTTCATGAGCTCGTTGTCCAGCTCGCCGGAGAAGGACTCAGGGCTGTTGTTGCCCTCGACGGTGCCGGGCATGAAGCCGCGGGCGATCTTGACGAAGGCCACCTGGTTGTCGTTGTTGGTGACGAACTGGGCGAAGGCCAGGGCCAGGTCCATGTTCTTGGAGCCCTTGGCCACGGAGATGCCCTGGGTGAACAGGGGCGCGGTCTCGAAGCGCGGCGTGCAGTCCACGTGCTTGAGGACGTTGGGGGCGTCGTTCTCCAGCTGGGAGACGAAGGAGGTGGTGGCCGTGGTGTAGCCCGCCTTCTCCTGGGTGAACATGTTGGCGTTGTCGGCGGTGTCGTCGTTGAGGGCCTCGGCAGGCATGGCGCCGTTCTTGTAGAAGCCCGCGAACTTGTCCACGATCGCGGCGGCCTCGTCCGTGTTGAAGACGAACTTGCCGTCCTTGAAGATCGTCACGCCACTGTTCTTGAAGTCCGTGACCCCGGGCATGTAGGAGACCAGCTTGACCCCCTTGGCCGCAGCGGTTTCCGCCCAGGCGTAGTACTCCTCCAGGGTCTTGGGGGCGTTGGCCACGTCCAGGCCCGCCTGGGTGAGCAGGTCGGTGTTCCACCAGCTCACGTCCGTGCCCAGGTACCAGGGGTAGCCGTAGGTGCCCTCCACGCCGTCGAAGGTGTAGGCGGCCAGGCCGCCAGGAACGTAGCTGGACATGGCCTCGGGGGTGGCGGCCTTGAGGTCCACGATCTGCTCCACCTGGGCCAGCTGGTAGGCGAAGTCGCTGGGCAGGTTCACGACGTCGGGCAGCTCACCGGAGTTGGCCTGCTGGAGGATCTTCTCCTCGTAGCCGTCTCCGGGCTGGTCGATCCACTTGATGGTGGTGCCGGGGTGCTGGTCCTGGAACGCCTTGATAAGGGCCTCGAAGTAGGGGGTGAACTTCTCGTTCTTGAGCGACCAGGTCTGGAAGGTGATCTCACCGGAGAGCTTTCCGTCACCGGCAGCGGCGGACCCCCCGGAGGCGGGCTTGGTGGCATCGGTGCTGCTGGAGCCGGTGCAGGCGGCCAGCGTGGCGGCGGTGGCTGCGGAGAGCCCCAGGAGCAGGCAGCGGCGGGAGAGGTTCATGAGGGATCCCTTCGTCATTGGAGGAAACGGGGTGGTCGATAGCCACTACCGAGATACTACATCGGTTTAGTGACTTAGTGGTAGATAGTTTCTGGACGGCGACGAGAAGCTGTGCGGCCCTCTCTATGTATCGGTAGACGGCGGGGCGGCGAAGGCACCGGTCGCACCTCAGGGCGCTAAACCGATTTCATGGGTGGCAGCACCAGGGCGGGCGGCTCCCCCTCTACGGCACGGCGCAGCCACTGGTCGAACAGGTCCCCCGTAGGGGCCGTCAGGGAGCGCTGCCCGGCCTGGGCGCTGGGCACCAGCAGCTGCTCCCGCTCCCCCGCCGCGCCGGTCAGCGCCTGCGCACCAGGGGCCTGAGCCTGCACCTGGGCCTGCACCTGGGCCTGTCCGGCGGCGGCCACGGCCTCCTGGAAGGCCCGGCCCACCGGCTTGAGCGCGCCGTCTGAGGCGAACAGCCCCAGGGTGTGCTCCAGCTCGGGGAAGTCAGCCAGGTCCCGGCTGACGTCGTGGGAGCACCACCAGGTCACGGCCTCCAGCTCAGGCAGGTGCCCGGTGGCGGCCTGCACCAGGGAGGCAACGGTCCGGTGCACGAAGTCCGGGGCCTCCGCCGGGTCCACCCAGCTGCTGGGCGCCCCCACCTCCTGCAGCCAGATCCGCCGGCCCGGGCCGCCCCAGGCACGGGCCAGCTCCACCAGGTAGCGGGCGAACAGGTGCAGCGCCGGGTGCCGCCTGCCGTAGCGCGGCCCCACCTGCATGAACACCCAGGAGTGGACCGTGGTCAGGTCCCCCAGGCCCACGGCGTGCCCGGGCTCGAACGGGTGGGTGTCGTCGAACCACAGGTCGTCGTCGAAGGAGTGGGTCAGGACGCCCTGGGGCCACGCCGCCCGGGCCTCCGCCAGCAGCCCCTCCAGCCAGGCCCCCGCCTGGGCGGGGCTCAGCGGCTGGCAGCCGGGGTGGCGGGCGGCCGCGAACTGGATGAACTCGTTGCCCACGCTCAGGCCCTCGGCCCCGGGGCGGTCCGCCAGCTCGCGGGCCAGGGTCCGCACCAGGGCCTGCTGCCCGTCCACGACCTGCGGGTCCGTGAACAGGTTCCGCTGGTGCCAGGTGACCACCCAGGAAGGCAGGAAGTCGAAGGAGGACAGGTGCCCCTGCAGGGCGTCCACCGTGACCCTCAGCCCGGCCGCGGCCGCCGTATCCACCACAGCGAGCACGTCGTCGACCGCCCGGGGGCGGATGAGCGTGCGGTTGGGCTGCAGCAGCGGCCACAGCGGGAAGATCCGCACGTGGTCCGCCCCCAGGGAGGCTATGTCGGCCATGTCCTGGGCCACCAGGCCCAGGTCCAGGTCCAGCCAGGAGTGGAACCAGCCCACCCGCGGCGTGTAGTTGACCCCAAAACGCATCTCAGGCCTCCTGACCGGCGCGGCGGCGCAGACGGATCGTGGCCACCCCAAAGGGGTGCAGCTCAAAGGACCAGGTGCCCTCCGTGCCGGTGGGCTCCACCTGCACCCCCAGGGAGGCGCTGGGGCGCCCGTGCAGGTCCGCCCCCACCGCCTCCGCCAGCTCCGGGGCGCGCAGGGTCACGCGGCGGCGCGCGCCGTCGGGCTCGTAGACCCGCACCAGGACGGCGGCCTCCTGCCCCGGCTCTGGGTCCGCCAGGTGCAGGGACTCCAGCACCGCGCCCTCTACCTGCACCAGCGGGGCCAGCGCGGCCGCCAGGCGCGGCCCGGCCTGGGCGCCCGCAGGCAGGGCCAACTCCTGGGTGGGCAGGTCCATGCGGTAGGCGGCCTCCCGCACGGTGGCCACCGTCTCACCGCCGGTGACGGCGAAGCGCAGCTCGTGCTCACCCCGGTCAGCCTGAGGGTCCGGGAAGCGCGGCGCCCGCAGCAGGGTGGCCCGCACCAGGGTCCAGGTGCCGCCACCCGGGCGGGGGTGGCGGGTCAGGTCCCAGCCGTAGGTGCCGCTGTTGGCCACGCCGACGCCGTGGCCCGGCTCCCCCACGTGCAGCCACCTGTGGGCGCAGACCTCAAAGCGGTAGGCGTCCCAGGAGGTGTTCTCGTGGGTGGGGCGGCGCAGGTGGCCGTACTGGGAGCCGTAGGCGGCGTCGTTGGCGTGCACGTCCACCGGCAGGGCCAGCTTGAGCACCTTCTCGCTCTCCTGCCAGGAGACCTGCACCCGCAGGTCCAGCTGCTCGGCCCCGGGCGCCAGGCCCCAGGTCAGCCGGGCCCGGGAGCGGCCGAAGGCCACCTCCACCTCGGCGCGTGCCCCCGCGGCGTCCACCTGCACCTCCGTGATCCGGCCCTCCAGGTCCCGCAGGGAGGAGCGGTAGAAGGGGTCCAGGTCCCAGGCGTCCCACTCGTTGGGGAAGTCGTTGGCCAGCTGCAGCACCCCGAACCGGGCCCCCGGCGGCACCACCTCCCGGCCTGCGACCACCAGGGAGGTGACGGCGCCGGTGGCGTCCAGGCGGGCCGAGACCAGGCCGTTGCCCAGCTGCGCGCCCGCGCCCTCACGGCTGCCGTGGCAGGGCTGCGGCCCGCCCTGGCCGCCCGCGGGCAGCAGGGCGCCACCCAGGGGCGGCACCTCCACCCCGGCCACGCGACGGCTGACGGGCGCGGTGTTGAAGACCAGGCGGGGCGCCTCCCCGGTGGGCTGCGGGGCGGGTGCGGCGGCGGGCGGGGCGGCGGAGAGAGAGACCGCCCCGCCCGGCGTCGTACCCAGGCCCGCGCGCTCACGCGGGCAGCTGGCGGGCACGCCGGAGGCCAGGGCCTGCTGGGCGGCGGCGGTCAGGGCCTGGCAGGACTCGATGACCCGCCCCAGCTCCGCCTCCGCGTCCTCGTAGGCCCAGGCGATCGACGAGCCGGGCAGGATGTCGTGGAACTGGCACAGCAAGGTGGTGCGCCACAGCTCGTGCAGGTGGGCCGCCGGGTAGGCGTCGTCGGCCAGCAGGCCCCGCACCCAGGCGGTGGTGCACCAGGTCTCCGCCTCCCGCAGGGCCGCCTCAGCACGCCGGTTGGCCCGCTTGGTGGCCGCCTGGGTGGTGAGGGTGCCCCGGTGCTTCTCCAGGTACAGCTCCCCCACCCACACCGGGGCGTCGGGGTACTCCTGGCGGGCCTGGGTGAAGAACTCCTGCGGCGTGGTGTGCCGGGTGCGTGGCATCCCGGCCAGGTCCGCCACCCGCTCCACCCGCTCCACCATCTCGCGGGTGGGGCCGCCGCCGCCGTCGCCGTAGCCGTACAGGAACAGCTCGGTGGAGGCCCGGCCCTTGTCCTTGAAGTTGAGCTCAGCGTGCCGCAGCTGCTCGGCGCTGACCTCCGCGCCGTAGGTGTCGGCGGGCGGGAAGTGGGTGAAGATCCGGGTGCCGTCAATGCCCTCCCACCACAGGGTGTGGTGGGGGAACACGTCCACCTGGTTCCAGGAGATCTTCTGGGTCAGGAAGTTGTCGTAGCCTGCCAGGTGGGCGATCTGCGGCAGGGAGCCGGTGTAGCCGAAGGAGTCCGGCAGCCAGATCTCGTGGCACTCCACCCCCAGCTCCTCGCGGAAGAAGGCGGTGCCCTCAGTGAGCTGGCGGGCCAGCGACTCCCCGGAGGGCAGCACGGCGTCGGGCTCCACCCAGGAGCCGCCCACCGGCACGATCCTCCCGGCAGCCACCTGCTCCTTGACGCGGGCAAAGACCTCCGGGGCGTCCTCCTGGAGCCAGGCCAGGTGCTGGGCTGCAGGCAGGGCGAAGACCATGGGGGCGCCGTCCTCCAGCAGCCGCAGCACGTTGGCCATGGTGCGCACCACCTTGCGGCGGGTCTCGCGCACCGGCCACAGCCAGGCGGAGTCGATGTGGGCGTGGCCCACGGCCCCCAGCCGGATCGAGTCCGGGGCGGCGGGCACGGCCAGCAGCGGGGCCAGCAGGGAGCGCACCCGCTCCGCCGAGCCGGGCACGTCCGCCAGGTCCAGCTGGTCCAGGGCCTGGCTGGTGCCCAGCAGCACCTTCCAGCCGCGCGGGGAGTCCTCGGGCAGGGTGCGGGCCAGGCCCAGCAGGACGTCGACGTCGGCGGCCAGGGCCCGCACCTGGTCGTGGACCTCCACCAGCTCAGCGGTGGTGAAGGTGTAGACCGGCTCGTGGCCCTGGGTGGCGCGGGCGCCGTCGGCGGTGGGCAGGAAGGGGTGGACGTCCAATAGCAGGGGGTTGGAGGCGGCCTCCAGGTAGAGCTCCAGGGTGCCGTCGGCGTCCAGCAGCTCGTTGGTGACCGGGACCCAGCGGTTGCGGGGGTTGACGGCCTTGAGCGCCTGCCCGGCGGGGGTGAGCACCAGGCCCTCGCACTGGAAGCCGGGCGAGTGGTCGGCCCAGCCCAGGTCCAGGTCCAGCTCCAGGTGGCGGCCGCGCAGCGCCTCGGGCACGGTCACGCTCAGGCGGAACCAGGTGGTGCCCCAGGGCGGCCCCCAGCGCAGGGGCAGGGAACAGGGGGCGTACTCGGCCTGCCGGGCCTGCGTGAAGGGCACCGGCTCGCCCGCCCCCGGCACCCCGGCCACCGGCCCGACGGCGTCGGTGACCTCCCAGAGCGCGGTCTCCACCGGGATGACCGCGCTGGTGGCGGCGGGGCGCAGGCGCTCCACCAGGATCCGGTCGATGTGCTTGAGAAGCATGGGGCGGTTGTCGTGCATGGCGTGGCTCCTGGGTCAGCAGACCGGCTTCTGAAGGGGTGTGGGCCAGGGGTTGGCACCGCGGTGGCGCGACCTTGCGCCGTACCCGGAGACTAAACCGCATTAGAATGGTGGTCAAGCCGATCTGAGGGATCGGCGTAATCGCTTCAGTGATGACATACTGTGCCCATGGAACGCCCCACCATCCGGGACATCGCCAACGTTGCCGGTGTCTCCCCCTCGGCCGTCTCCTTCGCGCTCAACGACCGCCCCGGAGTCTCCGACAGCACCCGCCAACGCATCCTCGCCGTCGCCAACGAGATGGGCTGGACCCCCAATGCCGCGGCCCGCGCCCTGTCCGTGTCCCGGGCCGGCACGGTCGGGCTGGTGCTGGCCCGCCCCAGCCAGTCCGTGGCCGCGGAGCGCTTCTTCTTCGAGCTCATCATCGGCATGCAGGCCACCCTGGCCACCGCCGACCTCGCCCTGCTCTTCCAGATCGTCGACGACGTCGACCAGGAGGTCGCCGCCTACCGCAGCCTGTGGCGCCAGCACCGCGTAGACGGCGCGGTCGTCGTCGACCCCCGACAGCACGACCCCCGCCTGCCCGTGCTGGCCCAGATCGGCATGCCCTACGTGCTCGTGGGCGAGGAGGACCCCAACGGCATGCCCTCGGTCACCGGCGACGAGGAGGGCATGATGGCGCTGGTCGTCAACCACCTGGCGTCCCGCGGCGCCCGCCGCCTGGCCTACGTCTCCGCCCGTACCTCGCTGCTGCACACAGAGCGGCGCAGCCAGGCGCTGACCCGTATGGGGCGCGAGCACGACCTGGAGGTCATGCTCTCCAGCGCCGTGGACTACACCGAGCGCTCCGGGGCCCAGGCCACCGCCGAGCTGCTGTCGGGCAACCGCCAGCCGGACTCGATCATCTACGACAACGAGGTCCTGGCCCTGGGCGGGGTGACCGTGGCCCGCGAGCTGGGCGCACGGCTGGGAGAGGACCTGGCGGTCGTCTCTATGGAGGACTCCCCCCTGTGCCGCCTGCTGACCCCGGCGGTCAGCGCCGTCCACCGGGAGCCTGCGGTCCTGGGCAGCCTGGCCGCCCAGCTGCTGGTGGAACGCCTGGACGGACGGCCCGCCCGCAGTGTGCAGGCCCCCACCCCGGAGCTGGTGGCCCGAGCCTCCTCCACCCTGTCCCGCCTGCCGGTACGGGCCTGAGCGCCCCGGCGGGATGCAGCCGCCACCTGCACGCACGGTCCCGCCGCCTGGCTGGGGCACCCCGTCAGCAGGGATCCCAGCAGGGCTCAGGTCCACCGTCCGGCTAGACCGTGCGCGCAGCCTTACGGGCGCGGCCCCGCCGTCAGCAGGGAGCAGCCCCGCCGTCTGGCCCGTTCAGCCCCGGGGCCAGCTGCGCTCCGCCTCCTGCAGCGCCTCCTCCGCGCCCTGGCTGCCCTCGCCCCAGCTGACCAGGGCGGACCACAGCGCCGCCGTGCCCACGCTGGAGGGCATGGCGTCGGAGGCGTCAAAGCGGATCGCCACCTGCCGCGACTGGAGCTTCCTGATCGCCCGCTGCCCCACCGCGGAGCCCACGGAGTCCGCGGAGACCGCCCGGTTGCCGGTGGTCACCCCACCCAGGGCCACCCGACGGCGCACCCAGTCCGCACTGGTCAGGTAGCTCATCACCGCCGTTACGGCCTCCGGGTGGCTGGTGCCGGAGGGCGCCGACAGCGCCCCGGAGACGTCCTCCGTGTCGAAGGGGCTGGCCACCCGCACCAGGTAGTCGCCCCCCACCAGCACCGGGTCGTCCGGGGCCGTGACCGGGAAGGGGAAGGCGTCCAAGGTGCTCCGCTCCGGGGACCGCCCCGCGCTGGAGTCAGCCGCGGACAGCACCGAGCTGCCCTCCGGCAGGAGCGTCTCATAGGCGCTGGAGGCGTGCAGCATCAGGCAGCGCCCCTGGACCAGGCTCTCCCCCGCGGCCTCCACCGTGGTCTGGCGGGCCCCTGCACGCCCCCCGGGCACGTGGCCCTCAGCCAGCACCAGGGACTCGACCTCCGTGAGCGCCCGGACCGCGCTGGGGTCGTCCAGGGGCACCTCGTGGCGGGCCCAGCGGTCGTAGGCGGCAGAGCCCTGGGTGGTCAGCAGCACCTCCTCCAGCCAGTCGCTCAACGGCCAGCCGCTGGCACCGCCGTCCTCCACCCCCAGGCACCAGGGGGTGACCGCGCCGTCGGGGTGGTCCAACTTGATCTGCTCGGTCAGGGTCTGCAGCTCCTCCCAGGAGGTCGGCACCTGGTAGCCCGCCTTCGCGAAGGCCTGCGGCGAGTACCAGACGAAGGACTTGACCGAGGCCAGCAGCGGGGCCGCGTACGGCTCACCCTCGAGCTCAGCCACCTCCGCCCAGGTGTGGTCCCAGCCCAGCTCCACGTTGCCGCGCACGGTACGGGGCAACGGCACGGTCACGCCCAGCTTGGCCAGGTCCCGGGCCAGCCCCGGCTGGGGGACCACCGCCAGGTCGGTGCGCCAGCCCGGCTCAGCCTGCCCCGGCGCGATAGCCCGCAGGCGGCCCTCCAGCATGTCGGTGGCCTCCTGCACGACGTCGATACCGCTGCAGGACTCAAAGACCTCCAGGGACTGCTCAAAGCGCTCGGCCTCCTCCCTGGAGAAGGCGGTGGCCACCTTGACGCTGGTGCCGGCCGGGAAGGCATCGGTCAGGTGGGTGGCCGCACGGACGACGGCGCAGGCCTGGGGCCCCAGGGGCAGGGGCTCAGCCGCTGAGCCGTAGTTGCTCAGGGAGCAGCCGCTCAGGGAACCCACGAGCAGGGTGGCGAGCAGGGCCCTGGAGGATCGGTGGTACCTCCGGGGGTTCAGGGTGGTCAATGCAGGGTCCTTTCACGGGTGCGCTCCACGACGGCGTCGAGCAGGGCCGCGCAGCCGTCGCGCCAGACGGCCTCGGCCACGAGGTCGCCTTCCTCCTTCAGCCACTGGGGGGCCGAGCCCATGACGGCCCCGACACCCGCCCAACGGATCATCTCCAGGTCGTTGGCACCGTCCCCTGCCGCCAGGCAGTGGGCGGAGTCGGTACCCAGGCGGCGGGCCAGCTTGTCCAGGGCGGAGGCCTTGGTGACCCCCTCCGGGGCGACGTCCAGCCAGGCGGTCCAGCCGATGGAGTACTCCACGGAGTGCAGGCCGGAGCCTGCCACCAGCTGCCTGAACTCCTCCACCGGCATGCCCGGCGCACGCAGCACCACCCGGATGGCGTGCTGGGTGCGCAGCTCCTCCAGGCTCATAACCGTCTGCGGCTCGATCAGCTCCCCGTCCGGGAAGGGCCGGGACACGCGCAGACCCCGCCCCAGGCCCTCGACCGCGATAATGCCCTCAGGCAGGGCGTCGTGGAGGATGTCGATGGCGTGGGCGGGGTCAAAGCTGACGGCGTCCACCACCTCATAGCCCCCCGCGGCCTCCGACTCCATGCGCAGGGTCACGGCCCCGTTGGCGCAGACCATCCAGCCGTCGGTCAGGCCCAGGTGCCTGGCCACGGGCAGGGCCGCAGCGATCCCCCGGCCGGTGGAGATGACCACCTGCGCCCCGTGGTGGCGCATGCGGGCTATGGAGGCCATCATGCGTTCGGATACCTGGCCGTAGTCCAGGATGGTGCCGTCCACGTCCAGGGCCACCAGCAGGCGGTCGTTGGCCACGATGCTGCCGACCACCTGCCCGGCGTCGTCGGTGAGCGGGTCCAGGCGGTCCAGGTCCGCCATGCGGTCCCGCACCTGGGCGTGGTACTCGTCGTGGCTCAGGGGGCGGTGCTGGCCACCCAGGGGGGCGGAGGGGTCGGAGGCCCCCATCACGGTGGCGAGCTCGGCGACGGCGGCGGGGCCAGCCAGCGTCTCACGATCAGGGTTCGGAGCCTTGGTCATGCGTGGTCCCAGGGGCGCTCAGACGGTGGGCTCGATCAGTTCAAGCCCGCCCAGGTAGGGACGCAGCCCCTCAGGGACGACGACGGCGCCGTCGGCCCGCTGCTGGTTCTCCAGTATCGCGACGATCCAGCGGGTGGTGGCCAGGGTGCCGTTGAGGGTGGCCACGGGGGCGGTCCTGCCGTCGCGCTTCTCGCGGATGGACAGGCGGCGGGCCTGGTAGGTGGTGCAGTTGGAGGTGGAGGTGACCTCCATCCAGCGCTGCTGGGTGGGCAGCCAGGCCTCGCAGTCGAACTTGCGGGCGGCGGAGGAGCCCAGGTCCCCGGCGGCGGTGTCGATCACGCGGTAGGGCAGGCCCACCAGGGCGAGCATCTCCTCCTCCAGGGCCAGGAGCCGCTGGTGCTCGGCCTCGGCCTCCTCGGGGCGGCAGTAGGAGAACATCTCGACCTTGTTGAACTGGTGGACCCGGATGATGCCGCGTGTGTCCTTGCCCGCGGCCCCGGCCTCACGCCGGTAGCAGGTGGACCAGCCCAGGTAGCGGCGGGGCCCTGCGGACAGGTCCAGGATCTCGTCGGTGTGGTATCCGGCCAGGGCCACCTCGGAGGTGCCGGTGAGGTAGAGGTCGTCGGCGGGCAGATAGTAGATCTCGTCGGCGTGCAGTCCCAGGAAGCCGGTGCCGCCCATGACCTGGGGGGTGACCAGGGTGGGGGTGGTCATGGGGATGAAGCCGTGCTGGGCGGCCTTGTCCAGGGCGGCGTTCATCAGGGCGAGCTCCAGGCGCATGCCCCAGCCCTTGAGGTAGTAGAAGCGGGCGCCGGAGACCTTGGCGCCGCGTTTGGTGTCGATGATGTCCAGGCCTTCACCCAGGGCCAGGTGGTCGGCGGGCTCGAAGCCCTCGGCGGCGAAGTCTCGGGGCTGGGGGCCCTCGTGGCGCAGGACCACGAAGTCCTCCTCACCGCCGAAGGGGGCACCCTCGATCAGGTTCTGGAACTGGCGGGCCAGCTCGTCCAGCTCGGTGGCGGCCTGGTTAGCGGCGGCCTCTGCGGCCTTGACCTGCTCGGCCAGCTCCTTGGCCTGGGCGAGCACGGCGGGGCGGTCCTGGGGGGCGGCCTGGCCGATGGACCGGGAGACGGTCTTCTGCTGGGCGCGCAGGGACTCAAAGTCCTGCAGGACGGTGCGGCGGGACTCGTCGGCGGCGATGATCCGGTCCACCAGGCCGACGTCGGCACCCCGGGCACGCTGGCTCTCACGGAAGGGCTCGGGGTTCTCGCGCAGTGCTCGCAGGTCGATCATGGCTGGGATTCTAGTGGGCGGGGCGCGGGAGCCGAGAGGTGACCTTGAACTGGTTCCCCAGCAGCGCCGCGCATGATCTTGGTCACAGTTAGGTTCAATGTGGCATAGCGTTGCGATACCGCCCCACCGCCCCCGCTACCACCCCGGTTTCCAGGGAGACAGTTTATTGATAACGGCTTATCATTACGCATATCCCATTGCGTCACGGGCCGGTAACGACTGGACGCAACAGGAGCCCTCAGCCCGAGTCACCCCGACCCGGACTGGTGCACCAGTCCCCTGCCCCCACCACCAGGACCGCGCCATGCCGACCTCCACCCTTCCCTCTTTCTCGCAGCTCCGCGCCTTTGTGGCCCTGTGCGACCACCAGCACTTCGGCGAGGCGGCTACCGCCCTGGGCGTCAGCCAGCCCAGCCTCTCCCAGGCCATAACGGCACTGGAGCGGCGAGTCAACGGCGAGCTGGTGGAGCGCACCACCCGGCGAGTGCTAGTAACTCCTTTGGGAGAGACCCTTTTGCCTTTCGCGCGTGAGGCCGTCCTGGCGGCGGACGCCTTCAGCGAGGCGGTCGAGAACCAGGGGGCGGCCCTGTCCGGCGCCATGCGCCTGGGCATCATCCCCACTATCGCCCCCTACCTGGCCCCGGTGCTGCTGGACGGCCTGCCCGCGACCCTGCCCAGCCTCAAGCCCGAGCTGCGCGAGCTGGTCACCGGGGACGTGATCGACATGCTCACCCAGGGGCAGCTGGACGCCGCGATCGTCTCCGTGGACGGTGAGCAGCCGCGCACCACCGCGATCCCGATGTTTGACGAGCCCCTGGTGCTGGTCGTCCCGGACACGCACCCGTGGGCTGAGCGTGAGGACGTGGCACCGGACGAGCTGGACGGGCAGAAGCTGCTGCTGCTGGACGAGGGCAACTGCCTGCGCGACCAGGCCCTGCAGCTGTGCCACCGCTACTCTGAGCGTCCCCCGGCCGCTGTGGCGACGACCTTGGCAACGGTGGTGCGGATGGTCGCCCACGGCGTCGGCATGACGGTGGTACCGGAGGGGGCCCTGTCGCTTATGGGCACAGAGTCGGGTTACGCGGTGATCCGTTTCAAGGAGCCGGCACCGGTGCGCCGCCTGGGCCTGGTGTACCGCTCCTCCTCCTCCCGGACGGCGGACTTCGCCCAGCTGGCGGAGGTCATTACGCACCTGGCGCAGGACGCCGGGCTGCCGGTGCTGCCCGTCCAGTCCTGAGGGCTCTACGGCCTACCCTAGGAGGCACCAGCGAGCCGTTAGAGGGGAGCCGCAAGGTGCGTGAGCAGTGGGGCCGTGGGCAGGGTCGTAGGTTTGCGACCTGGACTGTTGACGCGGTGGATGGGGCTGTTGGTTGGTTCTCTCCGTCTCATTCTCCTGAGAAGACGCTCGAGGAGTTCTCTCGGGGCCAGACCTCGCCGTCCGCCATGACTGAGGGGGTCCTTTTTGCTATGGGGCTGTGGGTGCTGCCGGAGGGGTGTCCTTCCCTGATGACGCAGGTAGGCGTGATCCGGCCCGTAACACCTACATGCGGTGCGTGGGCACCCACCAGGCCATGATCATCGAGGCCCGTGTCGAGCACCCCGACGGCGACCACGAGCACTACGCGATCGCCCGAGAGCCCGTCAAAGGTGGCCTTATTTAAGGGTGGTGGGGCCGGGCTGGCACCCAGGCAGCCCCTTACGCCGGGCTCGCACACATGCACGTGGGTTACAAGGACCGCACGCCACCACCTGTCCTCCTGCGCCGGGCTCGCGCCCGTCACCCGTAGGTTCGGGTCCTCAATCCGAGATGAGCACACTTCCCTCGCCTCCACTTGTGCATTTCGGCGCGAGTGGTGCGGTTTTCCGGCACAAGTCGCGCCGAAATGCACAAGTCGGGGGGTGGGGTGGCGCGTCAGGCTCTTCTTGAAGCTGGCAAAGCCCACCATCGGGCACTCGGCGGTGAGCACACGGTCGATCGTGAACTCCGCTCGCACCACCAATAGTTCCCAACGCATCCGCGCCGTCCCCAGCACCTCTGCTAGGTCCCACCACGCCCGCCCCGCGCCCAGCACTTCCGCCAGCTCACGGCCGACCTACAATGCCGTCGACGGGACGCCCAGCCCGACCTGGACCTGACCACCCCCAACATCCGGGGCTACACCCCCCTGGACCTTAAGTACATTCCCCAGGACGTGCCCCAAAAAGTCCTGGTCATCAACCAGCGTCCTTTCCATCCCCGCCCGGCCTTGTCCTGGGAGCCTGAGCCGCCGCTGTCCCGGGCCGCGCTGCGGCAGGCGCCGAGACGGCGTTTCATGGTCTGGAGCGTGGACGCTGAGCACGGCATGAGCAACGTGCTGGCCCAGGCGCTGCCCGCCCAGCACACCGCCCAGTGCTTGTCCCAGCTGCTCTCCGACCCCGAGGCCATGACCGGCCAGCAGTGCTTCTCCCTGGGCGTGTGGGCACTGCCCGAAGGGGTGAGCGTGATCAGCAAGGTACGTAAGTCTGACCCCGCCCACGGCAACTACATGCAGTGCGCAGGCTCCTGGCAGGCCATGACCGTAGAGCTCCGTATCGAGCACTCTGACGGCAACTACGAGCACTACGCCGTGGCCCGCGAGCCCGTCAAGGACCCCCAGGAATGGACCACCATCACCTATGTCAATGACATCTCTTTCAGCGGAGCCACCCAGACCCACGAGCTGCGCCTGCACCCCCAAGAAGTCTTCTCCGGCCAGCAAGCCGCAGAGGTCTTCACCCACTACGTCCTCCACGCCACCCTGCCCCCCAAGCACCTCCTATGCCCCTCAACATCTAGACAGACAGGCAAGCGTGCCCGAGTAGGAGCGAAGAGGACTGCGCCTGTCTCGTGGGAGTGTCAAGAACTGCTGTTACTCCTGTGTAGATGGTGTTGAGGTTGCTGGTCTTGTGGTTATGATCCTGCATGCAGGACGCACAGGACACATATTGCCTAATGACGCCTTTGCGTGGCAGCCGCTAGATATATGGTTTGCAGTTAGGGGTTGGGAGATGGTCACGAAGTGTGAGGCCGGTTCTGACCTGATGGAGCTTTCCCGACAGGGGGGCGGGGTGAGCCGGTGCTGGTTCGCTGCGTCAGGCGCGTGGAGCAGGCTTTCCTTTATAGGGGGCGTGGCAGTCCGTCAGGCCTGCGTTCAGGATGGCAGGCTGGTCCGGTGAGCGCCTGGGACATTACGCCCGCCTCTGTCAGTAGCGCGCTGACCGGCGTCAAGACGGAGGTTGACGACAACCTGAGCCCTGCCATGAACGCTGCTGTCACGGCTATGAGCAATGTCGTTAACGCTACCAGCGCGGAGGACCACGCCCCGCTCGTGGCTTCTGCGGTCTCCGAGTGGTACGACACCCACGAGAGCGACTTCATCGGGATCGGAGACAGGATCAGCAACGCTGTGTCCAACACCCAGAACGCGGTAGACGCCTACCTTAAGCACGATGAGTCAGCCGCCTTGGAGTACCAGCGCAAGGTCAAGTAGCCCTGCGAGCCTCTTAGCGTGCTGAACTGTTTGTTCCCTGGAGTTCCCTGTGAGTATTAACACCAGCAAGCTTCCTGCCCTTAACCTTGACGTGGAGACGATCCGGACCAATGCCTCGGACCTGAAGACCAAGGCCGGGAGCATACGCACTTCCGGGGCCTCGGTGAAGACCACCTGGGGCGGTATGACCTCCTGCTACAAGGCGCCCGAGCAGGAGACCTTGTACGGGGCCATGAACAAGGTGGAGACTGACAGCGACAGCCTGGCGGACAAGCTGGAGACCATCGCGGGCGCGCTTTCCACCTTCGCTGACACCGCGGATGGCATCAAGACCAGCTCGCAGGACCTCAAGACACGTGCGGACGCGTTCTTGGCGTCTGTGGCATCTGACCCTGACTGGCAGTACGACCAAAGCAAGATCGATAAGCACGACGGGTTCCTCAAAGAGGCCAACGCCTTGCAGGTGAGTATGTGGGAGGCTGAGCGCACCTGCGCCAACAAGATACGTGCCCTCGACCTACTTGCTCCCTACCACGCAGACAAGCAGAGCGCTAAGGACAATCTGGCTTACGGGGCCTCGACCATACCAGACCGGTCCACGGACATGGCTTGGGGAAACCCGGTAGAGCGCCAGGACCGTTGCTACAAGAAGCCTTTCGTGTCCGTGTGGCGAGCTGCTTGGGATGACGCGATCATGGGTACCGTCAACGGCGTCACAGGATTGGTTGGCTTGCAGATAGGTAATGTGCGCTTCACCCACCCGCAGGACCCGAACAGGCTCGCCCAGTTCCCTGTGGCTGCTGACATAGACCGTGGCTGGGACGTGGCATTCCAGTCCTGGCAGCCGATCCTTGGGCTGGTGGGCGTGAAGTGGGACGAGTACGGCAACCTCTTGCCGCGGAAGGACGAGTACAAGGTCGAGGCCTACGCCAACATCGGTAAAGGCTTGGCCCACGCCGACCAGTGGGGCACCGACCCGCTACGCGCAGGAATCGGTACGGCTGTTGACCTAGGCACTCTACTTATCCCTGGCGCAGGCTGGGCAGTAGGGGCCGTCAAGGTAGGTAAGGGGCTGCGAGCGGCCTCGAAGGCAGGTAAGGGACTGCGAGCAGCCACGAAGGTCTCCGGCGCCGCCAAGGCCGCCGGAAAGTCAGCGACAAAGGCCCCGAGCAAGCTAACCGGCCCTCACCTGCACGGCTCCAAGGCCCGGATTACCCCTAAGATCGACCTGGCCGAGCAGGCTGGCAAGTTGGCGGACACCACCAAGGTTGAAGCACTCCACCTGCCCGAGGGCCACGCGCACACCAGCCCCTCTGACCTGCCCCGCTCCAACACTCCTGGCAACCAGGCCGCTGACACAGCAGGGCCCGGCAACACCCACCACCTAGAGGACCCCAACCCTCAACCCAGCAGCCCCCACAGCCAGGCGCAGGCCCCACAGCCCGACGCCAAGACCTCCACCACCGAGACGGGCGGCAAGACCTCCCCCGAGGCCAGCACCCCGGCTCGCGACACCACCACTCAAACAGGTGGTCACCAACCCCACGACCCCCACACCAGCAGCACCAAGCACGAGACCAACACCCTAGACAGCACAGCCCCCAAGACCGACAAGACTGCAGACCAGCCCAACCAGGAACACACCCACACCAAACCTGACAACAAACACACCAGCCAGCACGACCACCCCGATCAGGACACTCCCAGACACAACAACACCAAGCACCCGGACCACACCCCCGACCACGACACCCCGGACACCGAGGGGAACGCGGACAGTACCCCTGACGCATTCAACAACTCGCCCGTCACAAAGAACGGCCCAGAGAACAACTGGGGCACCTACGTGGACGAGAATGGGGTCGCCCACATCAGCCCAGACGATCCCCGCCCATACCTCAATCCCAACCACCGTCCTAGCTTCCAGAAGGGCGTCGTAGAAAAGGTCTGGGAGAATGCACTAGAGGCAGCGCGCGAGGAAGGCTACGACTACGTAAGAGACCCTCTCACGAAGAAGAGGATAGACTGGAACCCTGGCGAGCCCAGGAAAGGGGTCTGGGACATGGGTCACATACCTAGACAACAGTACCGCGACATTTGGAGGAAGTACATAAACGGAGAGATGACCCCCCAAGAGTTCCGCGACTGGTATAATACTCCAGAACACTATAGGCCAGAGCTCCCGTCTTCAAACCGCAGCCACAAGGCTGAATCTATTCCCTGACCCACCCACAAGGATAATTAGGAACCTACATGGACGTTTTCTTGACCGCCCAAATGAAGCACAACCCGGAGGAGTTCTTCGCTAAGTTCCAGCCCGGGGACGAGCAAAAGCTGTCCGACGGCATATCCTTGCTTTTGTACGCGCTGGGCAACACCGACACCCATACCCGCTACACAATTGCCGAGTTCCTCATCGGCCGAGACTGCCTGGTAGGACCACCCGGGTCCGCAGGCCACACCGGCCTGCACGTGCTATTCGGACACCACCACCGCGACCTCGACAAGGACCTGCAGATCGCCCGCTGGCTGATCGACCACGGTACAAACGTCAATGCCCTGGACAATCGCCACGTCCACGCGATCTGCGAGCTGCTCAACGGACCCGGGACCGACGAAGAACTCAAAGACCTCTACGACCTGTTCTTCTCCCAGCCCGACCTGGACCTGACCACCCCCAACATCCGCGGCTACACCCCCCTGGACCTGGCCCGACTAAGCAAGAACCGTACCGCCCTGACAGCACGAATGGAGAAGTACCTAGATGAGCACCCCAGCAAGTGAACACCCCGACGTCCCAGAGTTCATCAAGGCATCCGGAGCCTGCCTGATCTCCCGCAACATCCTGGAGCGCAAAGGCCTAGTCAAGTGGGCCACGCGCGAGGAGAGCGCCAACCGAGTGGACAACGGCTGGCGGATCCTCGGGCACACCGACACCAACGAGTTCCTGGCCGACCCAAGCAGCATGGTGGTGGTGGACTACAACACCGCCTGCGCCATAGAGCCCGCCCTGATCGGCATCTACCCCCTGCCCGTCGGCAGCGACCTGCAGCTCGTAGTCGACGAGAACCGCAAACGCACCTGGTACGACAACACCACCGGCCAACCGCTAACCGACCTGTAGGCCGCGCCCGGGCTACCAGCCAGATCACCTCCGGCAACCGGGCCCCCTAGGCTGGTTGCATGAGCACCCCCCTGGCCTATGTGGTCGCCAACCCCTCCAAGCCTGCCGCCACCGGCACGCTGCGGCGCCACCTGGAGGCTGAGCTCCAGGCCGCCGGGTACCGGGTGCGCCACCTGCGCACCACCCCCCAGTCACCGGGAACACAGCAGGCCCGCCAGGCGCTCGACGCCGGGGCGGCGCTGGTGGTGGTCGCGGGCGGGGACGGCACGCTGCGCTGCGTGGCCGGGGAGCTCGCCGGAACCAGCACCCCCCTGGGGGTGCTGCCACTGGGCACCGCCAACCTCACCGCCCGGGCCCTGGGACTGCCGGTGGGCGGTCGGCGCGCCCGCCAGCGGGCCGCCCAGGTGGCAGCCAGCGGCACCCCCCAGCCCGTGGACCTGCTCCAGGTCAGCACCTGCGGCCCCGGCGGCCCCTGGCACCCCTGCCTGACCGTCGCCGGAACCGGTTTCGACGCCGACCTGGTGGCCTCCACGCAGGCGGCCCTCAAGGGGCGGATCGGCTGGCTGGCCTACGCCGTCGCCGCCCTGGGAAACCTGGGCGGGCCCCGCCGGGACTTTCAGCTGACGGTGAGCCCCGCCGTCGGGGCAGGCAGCACCCCCGGCCAGACTGAGCAGCTGCGTGCCCGCACCGTGCTCCTGGCCAACGGCGGCCACCTGCCCGCCGGGATCCGCCTGCTGCCGCACGCCCGGCTGGACGACGGCACCCTGGACGTGGCGGCCATCGACGTGCGCGGCTCCCTGCTGGGCTGGGCGGACCTGGCCTGCCAGGTACTGCCCCCGCACGCGGGCCGCTACCGGCGCTCCGGGCTGGCCACCGTACGGCTCCGGCAGGGCCGGGAGGCCGCGCTGCGCTGCGAGCAGCCCGTGCCGGTCCAGGTCGACGGCGACCTGCTGCCCTCCACCACCTCCCTGCTGGTGCGCCTGGAACCCGGCGCCCTGCAGGTCATGCGCCCGGCCTGAGCACAACACTCCCCTGCGAGCAAAGGAACAGATCTGCCTACAGATTTTTCTGACAAACCGTCATATCCTTGGTGCTGCCCCAGCAACAGCTGTCGGGCAGCAGAGGAGTAAGTCATGAGCGCCAGCCGCACACAGACCCAGGAGCCCGGGCAGCCGGACGCCCCCACCCCGGCCCCCCGGGCAGCCACCGGCCCCAGCACCCCGCTGCCCCCGCTGGACCCCAACCGTTGGCGCAGCCTGGGCGTGCTGGCTACCTGCGTGTCCCTGATCGTCATTGACGGCACCATCGTCAACGTCGCCCTGCCCACCATGCTGGCCACCGTGCCGCTCAGCCTCTCCCAGGCCCAGTGGGTCACCACCATCTACTCCCTGGTCTTCGCGGCCCTGCTGATCACCAGCGGCCGCCTGGGCGACCTGCTAGGGCGCCGCACCACCTTGAACCTGGGGCTGGCGCTCTTCGCGGTCGGCTCCCTGCTGGCTGGGCTCGCCCCCGGCGCGGGCACCCTGATCCTGGCCCGCACCGTGCAGGGCGTCGGCGGTGCCCTGGTGCTGCCCTCCACCCTGTCCACCGTCAACGCCACCTTCCGGGGCCGCGAGCGCGCCACCGCCTTCGCCATCTGGGGTGCCACCATCGCCGGGGCCGCCGCCGTGGGGCCGCTGCTGGGCGGCTGGCTGACCACCTCCTTCTCCTGGCGGTGGATCTTTGGGGTGAACCTGCCCCTGATTGCGCTGATCGCTGTCGGCGCTTGGCTGTGGGTGCCCCAGACCCGTGACCCGCAGGCCGCGGCAAACGCCAGCTGGCGGGGCTTTGACTTCCCGGGGCTGCTGCTGTCCTGCCTGGGCATGGGCGGGGTGGTCTTCGGGCTGATCGAGGGCCTGAGCCTGGGCTGGTTCAAGCCCCTGGCCGGGCGCTGGTCCTCCAGCTGGCCGGTGTCCCCCGCCGCGCTGGGCCTGGGGCTGGGCACCCTGCTGCTGGCGGGCTTCGTGGTGGTGGAGCGGCGCCGGGCCGCCCGGGGCCAGGAGGTGCTGCTGGACCTGGGCCTGCTGCGGCTGCGCTCCTTTGCCTGGGGCAACCTGGCGGCCATGGTGGTGGCCATGGGGGAGTTCGGCCTGCTGTTCGTGCTGCCTCTCTACCTGCAGAACGTGCGCTCCCTGAGCCCCGTGGGCGCGGGCTGGGTGCTGGCGGCCATGGCGGCCGGGGCCTTCCTGTCCGGCGGGGTGGCCGCGCCCCTGGCCCAGGCCACGACGGCGGCCACGGTCTCCACCACCGGGCTGGTCCTGGAGACCACGGGGGTGGCGTCCCTGGCGCTGCTCCTGCGGGCGGACACCCCGATCTGGCAGGTGCTGGTGCCGCTGGTGGTCTACGGGCTGGGGCTGGGCCTGGCCTCCGCGCAGCTGACCAGCACGATCCTGGTGGACGTGCCCCCCGCCAAGTCCGGGCAGGGCTCGGCGGCCCAGTCCACGGTGCGCCAGCTCGGCTCCGCCCTGGGGGTGGCCGTGATCGCTACCGTCATGTCGGCCTCCGTGAGCGCGGCCGCCACCGGGACCCTGGCTGAACCGTTGGCGGGTCAGGGGGTGCCCGCGCAGGTGGCCACCCAGCTGGAGCAGGCGCTGGCGCCCTCTGCGGGCACGGTGATCCCGGCCCTGCGACAGGGCGAGGGGGTGGCTGCGACGCTGCCCGCCCCGGCACGGGAGGCTGCCGCCCAGGCCCTGGCGGAGGACTTTGCCGCCGGGGCCCGGGTGCCGATGCTGGTGGGGGCCGGGTTCCTGAGCCTGGGCGTGCTGGCCACCACGCGGCTGCCCCGCACCCGCACACCGCACCGCGCCTGAGCGCCCCTGAAGGTACAGCCCCCTGCCGCTCCCTCACGGGTCCTGACCAGCACACCTGTGCGGGCTGCAATCACGGTAAGCCGCTCAGGTACCCCGCAGGTAGCGACTGGCTACGCCGCCCGCCCTGACTCGCAGACCTGCACCCCACCGCCCCGCCCGGCAGGCAGCTACCGGCGCGGCGGCGTCGCCGTCAGCCTCACAGGGTGCGCCCCTCCAGCACCTCACCCAGCCAGGAGCGGGCCACCACGAAGTCCTTGTCGCTGGTGCCTGCGGGCACCACCACCGGGCGGCCGTCCAGACGCGGGTAGGAGCCCAGGAAGCGCACCAGCGGGCAGGTGCGGTGCAGGCCGATCAGGGCGGCCGCCACCCGCTCGTCGCGGACATGCCCCTCCACGTCTATGGAGAAGCGGTAGCGGCCCAGGGAGTCCCCGGCCGGGCGGGACTCGATCCGGGTCAGGTTCACTCCCCGCGCCGCGAACTGGGAGAGCATGTCCAGCAGGGCGCCCGCCCGGTCGTGGGGGGCCTGCACCAGCAGGGTGGTCTTGTCCGCGCCGGTTGGCTGGCTCACCCGCCCGGGCCGGGTGACCTGCACGAAGCGGGTGACGGCGTCGGGGTTGTCCGCCACCCCGGCAGCCACCACCTCCAGGCCGTAGCTCTTGGCGGCCAGGGGGTTGCACAGCACCGCCTGGAAGGACAGCGGCTCGCTGCTGGCGGCCAGCGCCCGGGCGGGGGCGGAGGTGGAGGTGCCGGGCACGTACACGGCCTCAGGCAGGTTGGCGTGCATCCAGCCGCGGCACTGCGCCCAGGCGTGGGGGTGGGTGGAGACGGCCTGGATGTCCGCCAGGCTGGTGCCGGGGCGGCCTGCGAGCACGAAGGTCACGGGCACGGCCACCTCGGCGGCGATCACCAGGGGCGCCCCGGCCACCAGGTTGTCCAGGGTGGCGTTCACCCCGCCCTCCACGGAGTTCTCGATCGGGACCACGGCAGCCTGGGCGCGGCGCTCCCGCACCCGGTCCAGGGCCGTGGGCACGTCCTGGCAGGGGTCCAGCTCCACGGCCAGGGCGCCGTCGGCCTGTGCGGGCGCCACCTGCCGCAGGGCCATCTCGCAGAAGGTGCCGGTGGGTCCCAGGAAGGACCAGACAGGGGTCTCGCTCATGCGGTGAGCGTAGCGGGCACGGGCGCCAGGACCGGGGGGATTCCCCTGCGCGAGCCGGGCGGCTGGTTACAGCGAGTAGGGCAGTCCCGGAGGCAGCGCCCGGGACCTCCCCTGCGCGAGCCGGACGGCTGAGCCCTGTAGCCCCGGGTACCTGCGCCGTCGCCGGGGTGGTGGGAGGATGATGGCATGAGTGCCTGGGACGGCCCAATCTTTCGTAAGCGCGAGGAGCTGCCGGGGGCGGCGCGCCTGGAGGCGCAGGGACTGGCCTGGCTGGCAGAGCCCATGAGCGACGGCGGGGCTCTGGTGGTGCCCACCCGCACCGGGGACGGCTGGCTGGAGGAGCCCCGGCTGCCCCAGACGGCGGTGACCGCGCAGGCGGCGGAGGACTTCGGGCGGGCGCTGGCGGTCACGCACGCCGCCGGGGCCCCGGCCTTCGGGGCGGCCCCACCCGGTTGGGACGGGCGCACCCAGATGGGCCGCTGCAACATCCGCCTGCGCCCCCACCAGGCCGGGCAGCCTGGGCAGGTTGAGGAGCCTGAGCAAGTTGGGCAGACGGGCCAGGCTGGAGAGCCGGGGCAGGCTGGTCAGGCTGAGGGGCGCAGCTGGGGCGAGTTCTACGCGGCGGACCGGGTGGGCTGCTATATCGGGCCCGCGCGGGACCGGGGCGTGCTGTCCCCCGCGCAGGCCCGCCTGCTGGAGCGTGTCTGTGAGCGGCTGGCTGCCGGGGACTTCAGCTCCCCCCAGCCTGCCCTGGTGGAGCAGCAGGCGGTGGGGACGGCGGTGGCCCGCACGCACGGGGACCTGTGGTGCGGCAACGTCCTGTGGGTGCCGGCGACGGCGGTGTCGGCCTGGGCTCCCGCCCGCGCTGGCCAGGGGCCGGGGCCCGGGCAGGCGGCCCCCAGCCCGCCGGAGCCGGTTACGGGCGGGCGCCACGGCGTGGTGGGGGTGCTGATCGACCCGCTGGCGCACGGGGCCCACGCGGAGACGGACCTGGCCGCCCTGGGGGTGTTCGGGCATCCGCACCTGGGGCGGATCATGGCCGCCTACCACGAGGTCTCACCGCTGGCGGAGGGCTGGCCGGAGCGGGCGGCCCTGCACCAGCTGCACCTGGTGATGATCCACGTGCACCTCTTTGGGGGCGGCTACGCCCTGCAGGCCGCGGACATAGCCCGCCGCTACGTCTGAGGCAGGGGCTGGGCGGGGTTACGCCCGGGTCGCAGCTGCCCCGGACCTTCTCGGGGCCTCCTGCCTATGCTGGGACCCGGAGGGAAGTCCTTAGGCTTGTCCCCGTGAGCACAGGCAACCGCAGGGAACGTTTCACGCGCTGGACCGTAATCGTCTTGGTGCTGCTGGTGGCGCTGACCATGATGGGCAGCCTCATCGCCCCGGCACTCGCCGCTCCCCGACGGACGGCCTCACCCGCGCCCAGCCCCGCCGTCGCCACCCCGGCAGCCGAGTCCGCAGCCAGGCCTGCCGCGCTAGCGGCAGCGCCCGACCAGACGGCGGCCCAGCCTCCCTCCCAGCGCCGCCTTAGAACCCGCCCACTGCTGTTCCTGGGCACCCACGACCTGACCTGGGCGGACGTGCTGGCCACCGTCGACGACCCGCACCAGCCCCAGACAGTCCAGGACGCCGCCCGCCTGCTGCTCGCCATGGCCTCCCAGGGTCAGCCCGTGAACCTGGTGACGCGCACGGTCTCCGACACCACCTGCCCGGCCGACGGCTGGCTCAGCCTGGGGGCGGCCACCCGCGTCAGCGCCGGGCCACGCAGCACCGAGGGCGGGTGCCTGTGGCCACAGCACCTCCCGGACGGTCCCCGCCCCACCCGCAGCAGCGGCCTCGGGGTGCTGCGACGGGCCCAGGTCAGCTCCGCGGGGGCGGTGGGGCGTGGGGCCAGGCTGGCCCTGACCAGCCAGGAGGGCGAGCCCCCCACCATGCTGAGGCTCACCGACCTGGGTGACGTCAGCCAGCTACCGGACTTCGTAATGGTTGACGCCGCCGACCCCACCGTCATGGTCAAGCTGCTGCCCCCTGATATGCGCGCTGGCATTGAGCCTGACGACTCCCACGACTCCCGGTCAGGCAGGCAGGCGGCAGCGCCCACGTCCACTGACGCCCAGCGCCTGGTGGCCCTGGCCTCCGCGGTCACGCTCCTGCACCAGCACGGCCTGGACGGCGCACTGGTGCTCGCCTCGGTGGCGGACGCCAGCTCTCCGGGCCCCCAGCTGGCACTGTTCCCCGCAGACTCCTATGACCTGAACAGCCAGTCGCTAGGAACCACAGAGCGCGCAGCCGCCGACCTCCAGCTGCTCGTCCCCTCCTCCACCCACCAGCCTGGGCTGCTCGAGCTGACGGACCTGGCTCCCATCCTGGCCAGAGGAGTGGACAACACCATCACCTTCAGACCGGACTACCCCTTCAAGACCGCCCCCGTGGAACTAGGTGGCCCGGAGGCCCCGGAGACCACCACGACCCCTGCCGACGACGCCCGCGGCCGGGTCAAGGCGGCGGCGCTGGCTGACGCGGCCTTGCACGGCCGGGCCTCCCGGCTCGCCACCGTGCCCACCTCGCTGCTGCTCATGGTCCTGGCGGGCGTGTCTGTGATCGGGATGGCGCTGCTGCTGCGCACGCGGGCGCAGGCTCCGACGCCCCAGGCCGCGCTCGTCCCTGCTGGCCACCCCCGTGACGCCGGGCCAGCCCCCCAGGACGTCACGTCCCAACCCGCACCGGCCCGCCCAGAGGACGACGGGGCCCGGGATACGTCTACCGAGCCTGAATCCCCCAGCGGCTCGCAGCCGTCCTCCCAGGACGTCACGCCCCAACCCGCACCGGCCCATCCCAGGTTGGAAGGGGCCGCGGCTGACAGCTCCCGGCCCTCTGACGGCCGGCTGCGGCTGGCGGCAGTCCTGGGCCTGGTCGCCCTGCTGACCCCGGTGGGTGCGCTGAGCACCAACCTGCTGCCCTGGTGGCGGGTCGGGGCCACCGGGGAGATCCCCTCATGGACCGCCGTGGGAGCAGCCCTGGCTGGCACGCTGGCACTCACCCTGGCGGCGGCCCTGCCGCTGCTGGTCCTGACCGTGGTGCTGAAGCTCGCGGCGCAGCCCCTGCTCCGCCGTCGCCAGCAGCACCAGGGAGTCCCACCTGCCAGCCACGCCCACCGCGACGGCGCCGCATCCTGGGGCTGGGCGCTGACTGCGGCCACCGCCGTCGCCGCCCTGCTGGTGCTCGCCTGGACGATCTTTGAAGGGGCGCTGGTTGACCGCCTGGCCCTGAACAGCCCCCTGGGCATGAACACGGTGGTGGCGGGACGCTACTACGGGGTCAACAACACCTCCTTCGCCCTCGGGGCCGGGGCGCTGCTGGTGGCGGTGATGGCGCTCTGGGCGCTCCTGCGGCCCGCGGTGACGGCGTGGGCAGGACGCGCCCGCCGTCACCGCCGTGGGCTCCCCCCGACCTTGGGGAGCCTGGCAGACGCAGACCCGACGCACGTTGACCTGGCTGGCTCGGCCGCTGCGAGCGGAGTCCCGGCAGACCAGGAGCCCGCAACCGCGCCTCCCACCGAGAAGGCGGGCCTGCACCCAGCCGCGGCAGGCCCCGCAGACCAACCCCCGGCCAGCACGCCTTCCGGCAGGCCGTGGGTGCTGGCCTCACTGCTGCTGGTCCTGCCCCTGGGGCTGGCCACCTTGTTCGCCGAGCTCCTGGGTACCGACGGCGGAGGCTCGCTCACGCTGGTGCCGGTGCTGTTCGTGCTGGGGATGGGGCTGGCGGGGCGGCGGATACGCCGGCGGCACTGGCTGAGGCTGGCCGGGCTGATGGGTCTGCCGCTGCTGCTGATTGCCGCCGTGTACCTGCATCACGGGCCCCCCTACACGCACCTGGGCCGTTTCCTGGAGATGGCGCTACGTGGGGAGGCTGGTGGGGTGCTGGCCCGTAAGGCCTGGGCGATCGTGGCCCCCTTCTTCACCGGATGGCTGCCCCTGCTGGCGCTGATAGTGGGCCTGTGGCTCGTGGTAGCCACTGTGCGGCAGGTGCTGCGGGCGCTGCGGCAGGCCCGGCAGGGCCAGGGCGCGTACGCGTGGGTCAGCAGCGTCTACAACGAGCCCCCGGCAGGCGTGCAGGCACCGGCGGCCAGGCCCTGGGGCTGGCTGCCCGTGGCCCTGCGCACCGCACTGGTGCTGCTGGTCGTGGAGGTGCTGCTGAACGACTCCGGCCTAGTTATGGCCTGGTTCTCCATCGTGTCCCTGCTCCCCGGCCTGCTGGCGCTGGCCAGCGCACAGCTGCTGTACCTACCGCACCGCCGCGCCTAGCCGGGCGCTGCCTTGCGCCTGTCAGCACCCGCCTGCCCGGGCGGGTGAGCGGCGCCGCTAATGCTCCGGCCCCACACCGAGCAGGGCGGGCGCGCTTGCGCCACAGCACGAGCAGGACTGGGCCCCAGGCCCCACCTACCAGAGCGGGCGACCGGCGGCGGCGTCGGCGCTGATACCCGCCCAACCGTCCAGGCGGGTGGCCGGGAGGACCGCCAGCAGGGCCCCTAGTCCTTAGCCACCCCCGGCGCGTGCGCCCCGGCGGCGGGGCCGCGCAGGGACTCGGCGGCGGCGTCGGCCACCTTAGGGTCCCAGGCGTTGTAAGGCGTGAAGTGCTGCTGGGAGCGGGCCGACTTCAGCACGACGCTTCGTGGCACCCGGCTGCGGGCTACCTTACGGGCCATGACCGCCAGCATCACGTCCTTGTACTGGTTGGCCCGGTGGAGACGGCCAGCCGTGTCATTGCCCGTGGCCCGGTGGTGGATGTCGCAAGGCACCTCAATGACCGTGTGCCTGGAGACCAGCACGTCGATGGTCATACCGACCTCCACCCCCCAGCCCTCCGCAAAAGGCTGGGCGGCGTTGTATGCCTCTCGGGTCAGGCAGCGCTGGCCGGACAGGGGCGCCAGCGGCGTCCAGCCGGTGGCGGCGGCGATGGCGGCCCGCGCAGCCCGCACCACCCGGCCCCGCCCGCCCGCACCGGCCTGCTTGGGCAGCACGGCCACGGACATGTCGGCGACGCCGTCGCTCACCGGGGGCACCAGGTCCGCTCCCGCGGCGGCGGAGTCGCCCAGGTCGGCGTCAAGGAACAGGAGCAGGCGCTTGGGGGAGTCCTCCGGGTCACGCATGGCCACCACCCCGGCCCCGGTCTCCAAGGCTGAGGCCTTGCCTCGAGTGACCGAGTGGCGCACCACCACGGCTCCCGCAGCACGGGCGTGCTCCCCGGTGGCGTCGGTGGAGCCGTCATCGACAACCACCACCAGGTCAACCCGCGGGATGGCGCGGCAGGCCCGCACCGTGGCCGCGATCCTGTCCGCCTCGTCCTTGGCAGGGATCACTACAGCGACGGCCTGGCTGCTCTTGTCCGCGCTCACAAGTAAAAGACTAGCCAATTCTGGGGAGGTCTCGGAGGGGCTTGACTGGACTGCAAGCAGATTTGGCGGTGCTCGCAGGGATCGAGCCGCCGAGATTGTGTGAACCGGTCGGCGTGCCGTACCCGTCCGGGCGAGGAGCCGTTGGCAGCCCTTGAGGGGCTCAGGCAGCTGGCCGGGGAGGTGGCGACAGGGTACCGGCCTGTGGGAAGCCAGGCGCCGCACAGCCTGGCAGCAGACCCTGCGGTGCCTAGTGCGGATACGGGTCGGACCTCGTCGAGACGCCCCGGACCGCCTGGGACACGGCACCTGCCGGAGCGCAGCAACTGAGACCAAGGCCCCACCCAGCAAGAAATGTGACTGGACTCACTAGAGCGGCGACGATGCTGTTCTTTCAGGAAACCGCAACAGCTTTGCAGCCCCAAACTCATGGCACATCTACGCAAACACGTTTAGGGCAGGCTAGCCATTGCACGATCCGTCAAGTTCTTGCCGGAATTTTCGAACCGCCAGCCACTGCGCATCACCCCACCGCGTGCCAGTCTTGACCGCGTGCCCGCCAAAGACGTCGGGCACCCCCACGACCTCTGGCACCGGGCAGCCTCAACACCCCAGCCCGAGGGCGCGGCCCCCTGGCACACCCCTCCCTCCATCTCGCGCAAGCGTGCTGCGACAGGTAGGGCCAGGACCAGGCCCCGTTGGGCCGTCCCCGTCCCCGGAGGCCGGCCCAACGGGGTCCACACGCGTCAGGACAGACAGCGGCGGGGGCAGCGGCAGGGGCAGCCAAGCCGCCCTACCCCCAGGCCCCGACCGCTGCGGTCGTGCGTCCGACGCCCGGCACCCTCCGGGCAACCTTCCAAGCACCCTCACAGGTTGGCTGGGGGTGTTCTCCCAGGAGGTTGGAGTTACATATCTAGTGCCGCCAGACGGTACGGACCGTGAGGGTTGGGGAGCCCGCTGACCGTTCCGCTACCGAGGACAGCACAGGTACTAGGGAGCCTGGACTGGACGTTCTGGCGAAGGAGGTTGTGCTCCCCCTGGGTCTGGGAACGCCCAGGGCGCGAGCCCCTCATCGACACTGGCTGGTGGGCCGGGACTCCTGACCCGGCCCACCAGCCAAGTCATTTCTTGTAGTTGCTACTTGCTGCCGCACTGCGGCCTCACCCAGCACGCCTCGGAACGCCTGGAGCCCGAGCCCGTAACTCACCCAGGAGGCACAGAGCCGCAACCAGCCGACCTTCTCTTCCAGGGGCAGTTCGCGCCCTGTCCAGACATGAGTAGTGTCAGCCTGTGCCTCAATCTCCCTTCATCCCCGCTAAGTCAAAGCTTGAGGCCGTGGCGCGCCTGTACGCCGCTTCGGACACTCCAGCCCCGGCATCCCCCCTAGGACCCGGAAGCAAGGAGAAGAAGTCAGTCCTGACCTCCACGGCTAGCAGGTTCAAGCTAGACGTCGACAGTGAGGCCGCCAAGGACATGCTGGCGGAGCAGATCATCACGGCTTTCGGTGGCACCTGGGACGCCTCGTACTCGTCAACGGGGCAGACCATTACCCTCGCCGGGCTCAATGCGATCCTTGCCCTGGCGGAGACTAGGCGGCAGGACGAAGCCCTGGCAGAGCTCCGCCGCACCGCGCCGCTCTTCCCAGACTGGTTCCGCCCCGCGCGGGACAAGCTTGAGGCAGTACGACGCATCTCCTCCCTCACCGGAGGACGGCCCCAGGAATTAGGCCCAGGCAGCAAGGAACGCAAGTCTGTACTGACAGACCTGGTTGAGAACCTGGACCTGGGCATTGACACCCGGCTACCCAAGACCAGGCTCGCTAAGGCGATCGCCCACAGGCTGCAGTCCACCTGGAACGACTCGTGCTGGTCCACCGGCGAGACCATCACCTTGAACGGCCTGAACGCGGTACTGGCTGGCGCCGAGAACAAGCTCATACGCGGATACTCCAACTTCCGTGCCAGGCTCCAGCAGGAGGCAAACCTGCTGGTGACGGCGCTCGCGCAGGCCTGCCCGCCCCACTGGGAGGGTCGTGAGTGCGTCACCCAGATGCTTGACGCCGAGCACTCCAAGGCGCGCCAGACCGAGTGGATCGGCTGGTACTTCGAGTTCGTCGGCCTGCCCGCGCTCGTCAACGCCTACGGAGGCGGGCCGCAGCGCATCGGCGCCACCGAGTTCGACTACGCACGATCCTTCGTCTGGGACCTGAAGGCTCACGCGCAGATCGAGCTCAGGGCTGCCGCCAGCGTCTGCGGCCAGGCACCGCTCAACGACCGCGACTCCATACTCAAGTGCGTCGAGGAGACAGGGTCCCTCGGCTTCCTTGTCCTGTCTGGTGCTTCCGTCCCTGACTTCGACGGGTCCTTCGACACCTGGCACCGGCAGATGCGCGGCAGTACCACGCCCCGTACCAGCAGGTCCCGCGTCCTGAAGGCCGCCTTCACGCCCGTAACCGTGGACGCCTACGTCTTTGAGGGCACCGACGGCGTAGAGCGGGCGCTGGAGGAGAAGGTGCTTGCCGTCTTCGCTCAGGGCCAGCAGCAGAGTGGCGCCGCCCGCAAGCAGAAGTTCACTCTCAACCTCGAGCGTGGCAGGACCCGCGGTTACGTCAAGGCCTCAGCACCCATGGCGGAGGCTGGGTGACCAAGAGCTCACGAAGCTCCTGGCGAACAAGCCTGTACACAGCTCGAACATATGTTTAGCTATGGGGCATGAGCGACCAGTTCACCTACGCCGACCTCTTCGCCGGCATCGGCGGCTTCCACGCCGCACTCAGTGGTATGGGTGGCAAGTGCGTGTACGCCGTCGAGATCGACAAGGACGCTGCCAAGGTCTACCACCAGAACTGGGGCATCGACCCGCTTGGGGACATCACTGAGGACGCTGGAGAAGCGGGAGTGAGCCAGAAGGTCCAGCAGCACGACATCCTGGCGGCTGGGTTCCCCTGCCAGCCCTTCTCAAAGTCCGGGGCACAAAAGGGCATGGACGAGGTCCGCGGCACGCTCTACTTCAACATCCTGCAGATCATCCGCAAGCACCACCCCACCGTGCTGCTGCTGGAGAACGTCCGCAACCTGGCGGGCCCCCGCCACCGGCACGAGTGGGAGGTCATCATCCGCACCCTCCGCGAGGAGGGCTACCGGGTGTCCGACACACCCGCCATCCTCTCCCCCCACCAGCTCGGCCCGGAGCGCGGCGGGCGGCCGCAGGTGCGTGAGCGAGTGTTCATCACGGCTACCTACGACCCTGAGGGCCTGGGCGGCCCCGCCCCGGAGCCGGTCACACGCGCCCGCCAGCACTACGGTGACAGCCAGAACTGCTGGGACATCGAGAGCATCATGCTCGACGACGTCGCTGGCTACGACCTTACCGCTGCTGAAACCAACTGGATCAACGCCTGGGACGACTGGGTGCAGGAGTTTCGGCGCCACAACGAGCCTGGCACAAAACTCCCCGGCTTCCCGATCTGGGCGGACGCCTGGAAGAACATCGACGCCTTCGAGGCCCAGGAGGAGGCTGGCGAGTACGAGGACACTCCCAGCTGGAAGCTGAACTTCCTGCGGAAGAACGCTGAGCTCTACACGGCGAACATCTCCTGGATCCCCAAGTGGCTGACCAAGTGGAACGTCCAGGACTTTCCCCCCTCGCGTCGCAAGCTTGAGTGGCAGGCGCAGGAGCTCGGTTCCCTGTGGGACTGCCTTATGCACTTCCGTCCCTCTGGCCTGCGCGCCAAACCACCCACGTACGTGCCTGCACTGGTGGCCATCACGCAGACGAGCATCGTGGGACCGCGTCGACGTCGCCTGTCCCCTCGGGAGACGGCCCGCCTTCAGGGGCTGCCCGACGAATTCTCCTTCACTGGGCAGCCTGACGCCAAGACCTACAAGCAGCTCGGCAACGGCGTGAACGTGGCGGCGGTCTGGAACGTCTTGAAGATGCACTGCGAGCGGGACGAGTCAGTCCTGAAGTCCACTGACTCCGGACGCAGGATCCTCAAGGCGGTTAAGCAAGCGACCCTCAGCCCTGACGAAAAGGTACGTAACCTCTTCCAGTGATACGTCATGCCTGGTGACTGCACGACCGACCCTCTTCACGCGGCGGAGCCTGCGCGGCAGGCGGCGGGCTCACCGGAGGTCTCCGCCCGCTACGCGCGGCTGCCTCGCCGTGACACCTCACCGGAGATGGAGCTGCGCCGGGCCCTGTGGCAGGCGGGGCTGCGCTACCGGGTGCAGTACAAGGTGCCCGGCCTGCCGCGCCGCAAGGTGGATATCGCCTTCACCCGGCTGAAGGTGGCGGTCCAGGTGGACGGCTGCTTCTGGCACGGCTGCCCGGAGCACGGGACCGTACCAGGCCGGAACTCCGAGTGGTGGCGCTGGAAGATCGCCCGCAACCAGGCCCGCGACCACGACACCGACGAGAAGCTGGCCGCCCTGGGCTGGACGGTCATCCACGTCTGGGAGCACGAGGACACCACCCACGCCGCACAGGCGATCATCGACCGTCTGCGCAGCTGACCACCTGCCTGCACCCATAGGAACCCGCCAGCCAGAAGCAGATCAGCCCCATACGCGCAGCCGGAAGCGCACTGGCACTCGCCGAGTCCCCCTCTAGGCCGCAGCCCTACAGCATGGCTCGCGCCCTGGGAGCGATCATCCGGCCAGGAGGTACTTACGGTTGCGGCTCTGCGGCGGTGCAGTGGCCACCACCAGACCACGGTCCACCAGCTCACGCAGGATCAGCCTCAAGGCGTTCAGGCTCTTGCCAGTGGAATCGCTGATCTCACGGATGGTGCGCGGCTCACTAGTGGTCAGCGCAGCCAGGACCTCCCACTCAGCCGCCGTCGCTGCCGCCGTCCTACGCTGGTCCACCAGCACGTAAGGCCCGTCGTTCATCCCAACTAGGAGCCCATCAGCGACCAGGTCTGCCAGCACTGCACGGCACACGTCAGAATCCAGGCCAAGATTCGTCCTCAGGTCATTGACGCACACCGCCCCGGAGCGTCTAGCGAGCGCGAGAGCAGCCTCCTGCTCACGGCCCGCAGAATCATGCTGCGGCAGGGAGGAGAGCCAGGCCTTGGTCTCAGGGTCCAGGAGACCGAAGCGGTCAAGACGCACGACGACGTGGTCAATCGTGGAGGCGGAGTAGTCAGGAGCCGGAAGCCCGTGGGTCCGCATAGCGTGGACCATTAGCGGCACCCCGGTTCCATTGTCCTCGCAGACGGTAGAGTGCCCGTCCGGCATGGGCACGTCCCTGAGGATCCTGACCAGGGCCTCGTTGCGGGACGCTGACCTTCCGTCCCCCACGTTGTCCTTCGTCTTGCCGCCCCAGAACCCTCCAGGGTTAGTCACCTCAACGCGATCGGGATAGACGTCCACAGCGACCTGCTCCCCGAGGACGAACTCAGAGTAGTCGCGGTGCATTACCGCGTTGGCGATCGCCTCACGGAGGACCTCCTCGGGGATCTCCGGGACATCAGCCCCCCTGCTCCCTTCTACGACATGACGGACCTTAAGGTTGCGCATGACCACCTGTACTGCCTCCGCGATCGCCTGGGGAAGCGGGCCGTCACAGTTCTTCCGGTCAAGGAAGCGCACGGTGGGATCCTTGGACTTGCTGGTATGCGGGTGGACCGCGACGTCAATAGTGAGCTGTGGGAACTCCTGCTGCGGGTACAACCCCAGGGTCAGGTACCCCGCCAGGCTCACGTCCCCCTCCGGGGACAGAACATTGATGCGTTGCAGCGCGGCGCTGGTGTAATCCCTGCCTTCTGCGTCAAGACCCGCAAACGCCCGGCTGCTAGCACGCACCCGGGATATCGTGCGAGAGACCAGATCGGGGTCAAGGTCCTTGAGCGTCCGTCCCGGTACTGGAGCGCGGTCCACTTGCCGACGGACGTTCCTACTGCGCAGTAGAAAGACCTCATACGTGGTGAGATGCTTGTCGGCGTCTCCCACACGCTTGTAGCTGCCACGCTCAAGCCCCTGTGCCGTAACGAAGCACGGCACAGGCTTCTGCTCATCGTCTGACAGCGGGTCGATATCCAAAAGGACAACCGGGGCGCCGTCAACCTCAGTGCGTTCGATCTTGTAGGTGGGTACAGGGGTTACCTTAGGGCTCGCCCCCGGCGCGTCGTCCAGGCCAGCACGCAAAGCGTCTTGCACCCGCTTGGCATCGAACTTAGGAACTGGCACGAACCCCCGCGCCCTCCTCAAGCCCCAGGACGATCAAGCCGCCTTCCGTGTTGGCGAAGGCGGAGACTGACTCCCAGACGCTTTTGGGTAGTCCTCCCGCTGCAGCCTTCACCTCGATGCGCGCATCATCCTCACCTTGCCTACGGACCCGGTCGATATAACTCGCAAGTTCTTCCTCAGTCACCTCATCAGTGTAGACCAGTGAGCCCCTCACTCTCACCAGTGAGCCCGTCACTTACACCAGTGAGCCCCTCACTCTCACCAGTGACGGCGCCAGCACCTACAGTGAGCGCCCTGAGGCAGCACGAGCCTCCCGCACCCCACCCCACAGTCACAGGCGGAACCAGAGCCGCGCTCACTCTGAAACAGTCATAGTCTGAGCCCCACTTTCACAGTGTGACTCATAGTCTGGCAGTGACCGGCGCCCAGAGACCCAGGCCCCGCCCCCAAGCCGCACCCCTAGACCTACCAGCCCGAGGTGCACACTCGGACAGCCAGACTCACACTCTGACCGACTCAGACTCACACTCTGGCAGCGCAGCGCGGCCCACGCCCGACCGCACCGGCCTCACCAGCCTCCCCCGGCCCCGCCGTCCGCACCGACCCCGCCAGCCCCTTACAGGTTCACCTGGCGGGAGATGATCCCGGCCTTGGCGCGGCGGGCGTCGGCGTCCAGGGGCCCGGTCTGCGCCAGGGCCGCCTCCAGGCGCTTAGCCATGGCCTGCATGGGCGCCGTCAGCTCCTCCGCCTCGGTGCCCGGGTTGAGCTCCCACACGGGGATCGCCAACCCGCAGGCCCGGAAGGCCCCGATAAAGCGGGCCCCCTCCTCCAGGTCGGACTCGCGCGCCGCGTGCACCCGCGCGAAGGCGTTGAAGAAGGCGTCCTCGTCCTCCCCACGCACCCAGCGCACGAACTCCTTGCCGTTCATGCGGCACCAGTAGGCGTGCTCCACACCCGGCACGGGCACGGTGGGGGCCAGCTCCTCCTTGGTCTCCTCCAGGGCCCGCTGGGTCTCCTGGTCGCCCAGCCGGGACGGGTCCACCCAGAAGTCGAAGGTCTCGTGCACACGCACCTCGGGGGCCTGGCCCAGGTCGAGCACGTCCTGCAGGCGCGGGCCGGGATCAGGCAGCCCGTTGGGGGCCAGGCCCGTCCCCGGCTCCAGCTCCAGCGCCGCCAGCAGGGCGGCGGCCACGTCACGGGAGGCGTCCCCGGAGTGGACGGTGGTCTGCAGGGCCACCAGCACCTCGCCGTCGGCACGGCGCAGGGCCTGGGCCAGGTCCGGCAGGAGGCTGACGATCTGCACCTCCTGGCCGCCGTGCTCCTGGCTCAGGCGGACCTTGGCGGTGGCGGCGGGGATGATCTGCATCATCGCCACCAGGTCCTCCTCACCCGGCAGCCCCTCAAAGGGGCGGGCCATGAAGGCGATCTTCTGCTTCTTGGGGGCGGGGGCGACGTCGCGACGCTGCTGGCGCTTCTTCTTGGACATGGTGGCCAGCCTACCGGGCGCCCACTGGTTGACGACGACGCCGGGGCGCCGTCCTCAGCAGCCCCCTCCCCTGCCGCCCGCAAGCGTCCCCGCCGCGGCGCCCGGCAGGCCAGGGCAGACCGGGAAGGCCCGCCCCGGCCAGGTCACCTGCTGGAGCCGGAGGCCCCCAGCAGGTCCAGCCCCACCCCCAGCAGGGCCTCAAGCGGGCTGTCACCCCTCTGGTAGTAGTCCTCCTGGGCCTCTTGCACGTAGAAGGCCTGCCCGAGCGCGGTCAGGGGCGCGCACACGCCCTGGAAGGCTGCTACCTCGGCGGGTGGGTGGTTAGGGTTGACCCGCACCGTCCGCTCCGGGCGGTACCTGCCAGAGGAGCCCCGCAAGGACCACCTACCCGTGTACCGGGTGGTGGTGCTGCGTCCCGCCCAGTAGGCGCTGCGGTAGGACTCAAGCATCTGGGCCGTACGTGCACTTGTGTCCGCCCGGTAGAGCTGGGTCACCGCCTGCCCGAGCCAGTCCGCCTGCACGCGCAGCTGGTGGGCCGTCTGGTCCAGGGCCTGTAGGGCCCCAACAGGACTGACCTGGCGCGCCCCCAGCTGCTGGCCCAGTGCCTGCAGCCCCTGGACGCACTGCAGCAGCCACTGACGGGTAGGTGCGGTCGGCACGCCGGTCCGGTCCCGTTCCGCGGTCACGCACCAGCGGTCCAAGGTACCCAGGTCCTCCAGGACCGGCCCCACCTCATTGGCCCACGCCTGGGTCCACTGCGGCCCCAGGCTCATCAGCTCCTGCGCGTACTGCATACGAGATCCTCTCACCTGTTGACCAAGGGGTGCCCCACGGCTCAGAAGTGCGAGCTGGAGCCCGCACCGGAGAAGCCGCCACCAGAGAAGCTAGAGCCGCTGGAACTGGAGCTGGAGGACGGCGCCCAGGAGGCCGCCGAGTCGTAGCCCGTGACCAAGGCCGCCACCGGCGCCGAGAACTGGGAGGCGGCCCCGGCCCCGGTCCACCGCACCCCGGAGGCGGAGGCCCCCGGCGAGCCCGGGTTGATGCGGATCGTGGAGGAGGGGTTGTAGGAGGAGCTGTGCCCGCCGTAGGACCAGGAGCCCCGGTACCTGGCCGAGGAGGTCATGCGGCCCGAGCCCCGCGACTTACGGTACTGCTTCAGCCGCTCCTTCCGGTACCTGGTGCTGGCCTGCAGGGCCCGGCTGGCCAGCGAGTCCGCCCGCGAGCGCACCGAGGTGGCGATCGTGTCCAGCTCGGTCAGGGCGGCCGACGGCGTGACCTGCCTGGTGGACAGCAGGTCCGCCAGCTGGGCCAGGCGGTTCTGCGACTCGTGGACCCACTGCCGCTCGCTGGTGGCCTGCACCTGGCCCTCGCTCTCCACCTGCGCGCACAGCTCCAGCAGCGAGGCCAGGTCCTCACGCACGGGGCCCTGCTCGTTGGCCCAGGCCCCCTCCCAGCCCTCGGAGAGCGTCAGCAGGGCGGCGGCGTTGGAGATTGCGTCGTCCAGGGAGTCCAGGGCCGTGGCGCCCTTCAGCAGGCGCTTGGCCTCAGCATGGCGCTGGCCGCCGAACCAGACGGCGCCGTGGGGCTCCCCGTAGTCCTGGAACTGCCTGGTGAGCCGGGCGTACTGGTCCTCGAACCAGCCGAAGCGGGCGAGCACCTGGGCGCCGTGGGCCTCGTCGGTGGGGATCAGGCCCGCCTTGATCTGGGTGCCCTCGTAGTCGCTGGTCACCTGCGTGTAGTGGCGCTTGGCCCGCCGGAAAGCCGACCGGGCCGCGCTGGCGGACCACAGCATCCAGCCCAGCCAGCCCAGGCCACCGGACACGCCCAGCGCGGAGAGCAGCCAGACTGTCCCCTCCCCGGCCACGGGCCTGCCGATCACGGCGGCGGACCGGTGGGCCATCTGCTCCACGCCGGGGGCCCACAGTCCCTGGCGGAAGGAGTCCTTGCCGGCGTCCTGGATGGCCTGCTGCGTGGCGGTGCCGACCTTCACGTCCTCCCCGAAGTAGCAGCCCACCCAGCGGCCGCTCGGGGAGACCCCCAGGATGACCAAGCCGTCAGCCCAGTAGTTGCCGTCTACCCAGCCGGGCTCGTGGGTGCGGGCGTAGGCCAGCACGGCGCTGTTGAAGCTGTCGTTGTAGCCCACGTCCAGGGTGAGCACCACCAGGCGCACGTCCTTGCGGAAGCGCAGCTCCTCCAGGGCCTGCGCCGTTGCCACCGGCTGCAGCACCCCGGCCTCGTCATGGACCTCCACCACGGGCACGTGGGAGCGTCCAAAGGGCCAGAAGAGCAGCAGCGGCACCACCGTCATCAGCGCCAGGGCCACCAGCATCTTGGCTGCCAGGGACAGGACTGTCCGCGCCCCGCCTGCCTTCAAGAGGATCGACTCAGCCATGCTTCCAGACTACGGAGCAATCCGCCTTAATGTGGCTAAGTCGCGGCTTGTCAGGCGGCTATTGCGGGGTCCGGGTGCGGGCGGCAGCCGAGGCGGCTCCTCGGCGCCGCTCCCCCGGCACTCCTCGACGCCGCTCCGCAGGCAGCCCCCGAGCGGCCGCCGGGCAGCCGGTTCAGGGCCGCTGCGCCACCGCCTCGACCTCCACTCGGGCTCCCAGGGGCAGGGCGGCGACGGCGTAGGCCGCGCGGGCGGGGAGCACGGGACCGGTGAAGTAGCGGGCGTAGACCTCGTTGACGGCCTGGAAGTCGTTGATGTCGGCCAGCAGCACGGTGGTCTTGACGACGTCGCCCAGGCCCAGGCCCGCCGCTGCCAGGACGGCCTGCAGGTTGCGCAGGACCTGCTCCGCCTGCTCCTGGATGCCGCCCTCCACCAGCTGGCCGGTGCGCGGGTCCAGGGGGATCTGGCCGGACAGGTAGACGGCGGCGCCTGCGCCGTCGCCGGTGGAGACCGCCTGCGAGTAGGGGCCGACGGCGGCGGGGGCGTCAGTGGTAGCGACGACGGTAGGCATAGGGGCTCCTCGGTGAGATGACTCCAGATGAACACTAGCGTGCAACGCACGCGCTGCAACTAGACACGATCCCGCCGAAAAATCCAACAGCCGACACAAATTACCTCCAGGCTATACACTCAGGCCGGGCAAAGAGCATCTACCCGAGATACTCCTAAGACACCACACCGGAAGGGACCATGGCGGCTAGTCACCGAAAGCGGAGAAAGCAAGCCACGCTGCGCAGACGAGCCGCAACCAGCCCCAGCCGTTTTTCCTGCAACCAAGCCAGCAGCCCTGAACACTCCGTCGACGACGTCTGTGCCGTAATGATTCACGGCATCGGCAACCAGAAAACTGGCTCGCTCCTGAAAGGCTGGGGCCCGCCGATAGCCGACGAGATAACAAGGCAGGCCCTCACCGAGGGGTGGGGCGTAGAGCAGGAGTCACTGCCAGATCAGATTCGCCTCCGCGTGACTCACGGGAACAAGAGTCAAACAATCGCATTACATGAGATTATCTGGTCCCAAAGCTTTGAGCGACCAGGTCTAAGAGAAATGATGGCTTGGTCCATCAGCCGCCTACCGCTAGCGCTGCTGTTGCTCACCCCCAACGGGAACGACCTGAAGGCACTGCTTAGAATGCAGGACTCAAATTTCAAGCCGTCTTGGAGGGAGATGCTGAAAATCGCCGTCCCCCTATTCACGCGCCTAATGCTGGTGATTGGCATACCCTGTGTCACACTTTTGTTAACGAATGCCGCCCTTACAGACATTCCGCTTGCCTCTAGGGTCGCCCCGACAGTCACGCTTCTAGCAGTATTTCTGGCCATACTCACCCATTCACGCTGGAACCTTGCTGGACACATTAAGATCGCCTCCCAGATCAGTTCCGCAAGACGCAAGGCAATGGACCAGAAGCTCGAAACTGAGTTGCAACGAATTCTATCTACCGCTAAAACAACTACCATTATCGCTCACTCACAGGGTGGATTTCTGGCCCATCAGGCCGTGAACAACAACCGGAGACTCAAAGTTGCTAGATTCATTGGTGTAGGTTCAGGACTAAGGCCTATTAGCATCATTTCTGCGCTCGACGACCGCAGGCACCTAATTGCAGCCTGGCTCTACTTGATATTCCCTTTCTTACTTATGTCAACTTTCATTTTTGCCAACCACTCTCCCGCCTGGCTCCAAATGTTGACCTTTATGATCAGGGTTATTCGGCACACTCTCCAAGCATCCCTATGGCCACCCTCCACCCCCGAGCTTCTCTTGGGACCACTGCAGCCGACAGCCTCAGAGATACCGGACCTATCCATCACATCCTACCTCCCTCCGCCCATTACATGGGTCCTGCTAGCGCTATCGATCGCAACGGCACTCGGCTTCGCCCTCATACTCAAGAGAAACCGCTTGCCGAACATCATGCCCTTGAATCAGGTGCAGGAATGGCTGGAAATCACCAGCCCAAACGATCTCGTCGGGCGAATTCCTTTGCCAAAGCTGCCCTCTACCTGCCAGCAGATTGAGGTGGCCGCGCAGGGAAATCCGCTACTTGATCACATAACTTACTTCAAACCAACGTCAATGACTCCAAGAATCATTGCCTCCAAACTGCTCTCCGACGTGTCGACTAAGCCATTTAAGGATCGAGCCGCAGATTCCCTCAGTATCGCCACCTATCTCCAGCAACGCACTAGAAGGAGATGGCGCCTGGCCACCCTCTTGATTTGGTCCCCACTTGCCCCCTTGGTGCTCCTATTTACCTTGACCCCATCACTCAGCTTATTGTTTTTCATCGCATCAGCATTTACGCTGACCTCGATACCTGTCCGCGTCCTGCAGTACGCATGCAATTCATTTCTTGTGAGACATGACGCCAATCGCATACTTAACGGCTTCACCGAACTGACGTCACCCCCACACCAGGTTGACAAGGTTTCCGGCGGAGGTAACAGGACTGTCGGTGCGCTATTGTTCATAGGATACCTACTGTTATCCGAATCTGGGTTATGGGCTTTTGCCTATGTCCGCGAGCTCACACCCTTCTCTGCCCCCACTCCGACATTGATGCTGCTACTGACCACCGGACTGGTTGAGATTGTTTGCGCTGCAGCCATCATTTCTGGCTATGCCGTGAAACTGACTTTGGTCAACACAATCATGGCCTGCACCCTAGCTCTCGGAGCCTTCCTGCCCACATCTTGGCACCCGCTATCTGAGCCGCCTGGCGCTCGAACACTGGCCTCGTCGAGCTCGTTAATTATTCTTGCTGTCGGGATCGTGGACGCAGTCGTCCGCCGGAGACGCATAGCCAGGCCCGAGACAACAGCGTCCAACTAGCGAGATTCCCAGGTTCGTGTCAGTGGCCGGTGACACACTGCCGCCATGCACGAACGCGCTGGAAAACCCGCACTGCCCCAGGACCTGATCGACGTCGACGAGGTCATCAACGCCTACTACGACCTGGTCCCCGACCCCGCCGTCCCCGCCCAGAAGGTCGTGTTCGGCACCTCCGGGCACCGCGGCTCCTCCCTGGACACCGCCTTCAACGAGGCCCATATCGTGGCCACCACCGCCGCCATCATCGAGTACCGGCGCTCCCAGGGCACCGACGGCGTGCTGTACATCGGCCGCGACACCCACGCCCTGTCCGAGCCCGCCTGGCGCACCGCCATTGAGGTGCTCTCCGGGGCGGGCGTCATGACCGCCGTCGACGCGCGCGGTGCCTACACCCCCACCCCTGCCGTCTCCCACGCCATCCTCAGCGCCAACGGCGCCGGCAGCGCCGAGGGCGTGCGTACCACCGGGCCGGGAAGGGCCGACGGCATCGTCGTCACCCCCTCCCACAACCCGCCCCGCGACGGCGGCTTCAAGTACAACCCGCCCACCGGCGGCCCTGCCGGATCCGAGGCCACCAGCTGGATCGCGGCCCGGGCCAACGAGCTGCTCGCCTCCGGCTGGCGGGAGGTCCCCCGGGTCCCGATCGCCGACGCCCTGGACGGCCCCTACGTGCTCAAGCACGACTACCTGGAGGCCTACGTGGCCGACCTGGGCAGCGTGATAGACATGGACGCGATCCGTGAGGCCGGGGTGCGCATCGGCGCGGACCCGCTGGGCGGCGCGAGCGTGGACTACTGGGGGGCCATCGGGGAGCGCTACGGCCTGGACCTGACCGTGGTCAACCCGGAGGTGGACCCCACCTGGCGCTTCATGACCCTGGACTGGGACGGCAAGATCCGCATGGACTGCTCCTCCCCCAACGCCATGGCCTCCCTGCGCGCCACCATGACCCCCGACGCCGAGGGCCGCACCCCCTACGACGTCGCCACCGGCAACGACGCCGACTCCGACCGACACGGCATCGTCACCCCCGACGGGCTGATGAACCCCAACCACTACCTGGCCGTGGCGATCGAGTACCTGTTCACCCACCGTCCCGGCTGGGCACCGGACTGCGGCGTGGGCAAGACCCTGGTGTCCTCCTCCCTGATCGACCGGGTGGTGGCCTCCCTGGGGCGGCGCCTGGTGGAGGTGCCTGTGGGCTTCAAGCACTTCGTGCCCGGGCTGCTGGACGGCTCCATCGGCTTTGGGGGCGAGGAGAGCGCCGGGGCGTCCTTCCTGCGCAAGGACGGCACCGTGTGGTCCACGGACAAGGACGGCATCATCCTGTCCCTGCTGGCCAGCGAGATCACCGCCGTCACCGGCAAGAGCCCCTCCCAGCTGCACCGCGAGCAGGTGGAGCGCTTCGGGGCCTCCGCCTACGCCCGCATCGACGCCGCCGCCACCAAGGAGGAGAAGGCGCGCCTGGGGGCGCTCGCGCCCGAGGACGTGACCGCCACCGAGCTGGCCGGGGAGCCGATCACCGCCCGCCTGGTGCGCGCCCCCGGCAACGACGAGCCCATCGGCGGCCTGAAGGTCACCACCGAGAACGCCTGGTTCGCGGCGCGCCCCTCCGGTACGGAGGACGTGTACAAGATCTACGCCGAGTCCTTCAGGGGCGAGGAGCACCTGGCCCAGGTGCAGGAGGAGGCCAAGCAGGTGGTCTCCGCCGCCCTGGGCGGCTGAACCGCTGGGCTGGCCGGGCGTGGGGGTATGCCCCGGGCCTGGCCGGGCCGGCCCGGGCTGGCCGGGCTGGTCCAGGCTGGCCGGGCTGGCCCGGGCTGGTCCGGGCTGGTCCGAGGCTGAGCGGACGCGCAGGGCCGACTGGTGCGCCGGGCCACGGCGCTGCAGGCTGTCTGGCCGCATGTGACACGAACAGTGAGGGGGCTGCCTCTGGCAAGGAGGCGGCCCCCTCACCTGTGCAGCCTCACTGCACGGCCCCAGCCCACGCGCGCCGTCGCCCCCGACCACACCCGCCTTGCCCCAGCCCACGCCCGCCATCGCCACCGACCACACCCGCCGTCGTCACCAGCCCACGCGCACCGTCGCCCCTGGCCACACACCGGGCACCCCGCAGCCCCGGCGTCGTCGGCATCTACACGGCGCAGCCAGCCTCGATAGGGTGAGGGCGTGACACAGCAGCGCCCCTCCCAGCCCTCGGACCTGCCCCCGGAGCACGTCAGCGACGCCGCCCCCGCCAGCCGCCCTGCGAGCGCGCCCTCCCACCAGTCCCTGCCCGGCCCACAGGACGACATCCTGCTGTCCACCGGCCGCAAGCCCCAGACACCCCCGCCCACCCAGGAGCAGATCCGCCGTCAGCCGGGCCGCCGCCCCTGGGTGCCGAACCAGCACGGCGCCTGGGCGATGCTGGTGCTACCCGCCCTGGTGGGCCTGCGGGTCGGCGGGGTGCCGCTGCTGACCTTCCTGCTGCTGCCGGCGTGGTGGTCGGCCTATTTCGTGTACTGGGCCTGGTCGCAGTGGCTGCGTACACGCTCGCCCCGGCGTCGGCAGCTGCTGGTGCTGCCGCTGGGCGTCTACTCGACGGCGACCGCCGCCCTCGGGCTGTTCGTGCTGCTGCTGGCCCCTTACCTGATCCAGTGGCTGGTGGCCTTCGCCCCCTTCTTCGCGGTGGCCCTGTGGGAGCTGTGGCGGGGACGGGAGCGGTCCCTGCTCTCCGGCCTGGCCACGACCACCGCCGCCTCCCTGATGACGGCGGTCTGCTACTCGGCGGCGGTTCGCGGGGCGGGCGGCTTCTTGGGGCTGGGCGACAGCACCGGCCTGCCAGGTGCCAGCCCCAACGGTGAGCTGACCGGCTGGCCCTGGGTGTGGCTGCTTACGGCATCGACCGCGCTGTACCTGGGCGGGACCGTGCCCTACGTGAAGACCATGATCCGCGAGCGCTTCAACCACAGGATGCTGCTGGGAAGCGTGGTGGCGCACGCCCTGGTGGCGGTGGGGGCCGTGCTGCTGAGCAGCCGGGGACTGCTGCCTTGGGGGCATGCTGCGCTCTGGGTAGGGCTGGCGGTGCGCGCCTGGCTGGTGCCGACCATCCAGTGGCGGCGCCTGCGCGCCAAGCAGCGGCCCGTCAGCGTCCGGGCCCTCGGGATCAGTGAGATCGTGGTCTGCCTGCTGTTCCTGCTGACTGTCGGCTGAGCCGGGCGGTGCCAGGGCTACCGCCCACAGGTACCACCCCACTCACTCCCTCCCCCGCACCCTCTCTCGCGAGACCGGGACATATGGCTCGCGAGACCGGTAGGCTTTACATCATTTAGCACCTTATAGGCTATGTCACTTAATTTGGCACTTAGATGCGCTGCTTGAGTGTCTTTGGTAGACAGACCTGGTGTGCGCCCGCCGGTCTCCTCCCAGCAGCCCCGACGACCTGTATCCGGTGGAACGAGCGTTGAAGCAGCGCCGCCGCCCGTCGTCGTCGCCCCGGTAAACGGCTGCTTGCAAGGGCAGTGACCGCGGCGGAGGCTCTGGCACCGCCCCATCATCGCCTGTGCTGCTGCCACATCACCCGTTTGCACACATGAGAACTGTGCTGCCGCAGCAAACCGTTGGAATAGCAACTATCCATCTGCGAGGCGCGAACCGGGAACAGAATGAGGTGTGCCACCGCTTCGCGCCTGCACGTCTAACGGGGTGCCGGAGCCGCCCCCAGAGAGAGTCAGCCCGGTAAACCGCAGAACCCCAGGGAAAACTCCGGGCAGCCGGCAGGCAGCAGCCGATCCATGTGCGCAAGTACCGCACCGCTCGCCCGAGCGACCTGCGGCAGCAGCCTCCACCACCCCCGGAACCCCACCCCAGCCGCCAAGTTATCCACAGGCGTACCGGTCTCGTGAGCCATATGTCCCGGTCTCGCGAGAGACGGGGCGAGAGGTGGGGTGGGGGAGGCGACGCAGGAGAGTGAGCACGCGCTCGTTCTCCGCAGGCGTGCCGATACTTACACGAACCCCCTCGCCCGCGAAGGGGCGCACCAGCAGCCCCGCCTCCTGGAAGCCGGCCGCCAGCTCAACGGCCCGCTCCCCCACCGGCAGCCAGAAGAAGTTGCCTTGCGCGTCCGGCACCGGCCAGCCCGCCTCCCGGGCACCAGCCACCACACGCGCCCGCTCCGCGACCACCGCGCGCACCCGCCGCGCCGTCTCCGCCAGGCTCTCGGGGGCCAGTGCCGCCAGCGCCGCCGCCTGGGCGGGCAGTGACACCCCGAAGGGGGTGGACACCGACCGGACCGCCGCCGCCAGCCCCGGCTCGCACAGCAGGTAGCCCACGCGCATCCCGGCCAGGGCGTGGGCCTTGGAGAAGGTGCGGCAGACCACCAGGTTGGGGTGCGCCTCCAGGTGGTCCAGGCCGTCCTCCACCGCCGGGTCGGTCACGAAGTCCAGGTAGGCCTCGTCCAGCATGACGACCACCTCCCTGGGCACGCCCTCCAGAAGCGCGCGCAGCTCGCCGCCACTAACGGCCGGACCGGTGGGGTTGTTGGGGGAGCAGGCCATGACCACACGAGTGCTTGGGGTTACGGCTGCCAGCATGGCCGGTACGTCGTGACGGTGCCTGGCGGTCAGGGGCACCTTCACGGCCTGCGCCCCGGCGACCGCCACACAGATGGGGTAGGCCTCGAAGGAGCGCCAGGGCAGCACCACCTGGTCTCCCTCCTGGCAGAGGGTGTGCAGCAGGTGCTGGATAAGAGCCACGGAGCCGTTGCCGACCACCACCTGCCCGGGGGTGAGGCCGTGCCGTTGCGCGATCGCCTCAGCCAGGGTGCTGGCGGTCATCTCGGGGTAGCGGCTGGCGCCCGCGGCCGCCTGGGTCAGGGCGGCCAGGACCTGTTCCTGCACGGGGAAGGGCATCTCGTTAGAGGAGAGCTTGGCGACGCCGTCGCCTGCCGGTCTGCCACCGGGCACGTAGGCGGGCAGGTTGCTGACGGCCTGCCGCAGGGGGACGACGGCGGGGCTTGGCCCGGGCTGGTTGCACGAGGCGTCGGAGGGGGCGTTCATGGCCTCATCCTGGCACCGGGCGGCTCCTGGCGGGACCCGTGCGCGCAGGCGCGGGGGGGGCTGGGGTCCGGCGCCTGGCAGGCTCAGTCCTGGTCGCGACCGCGACCTATGGCCCCGACCACCAGCGCGGAGACGATCGCGACGATAAGAGACCCCAGGACGGCCGCCCACATGGTCTCTACGTGCAGGCCCAGGGGCACACCCGCCTCCGCGCCGACGCCGACCAGCTGGTCGGTGAGCCAGCCGGTCAGCTTGAGCATCAGGCCGTTCACCACCAGGGCGAACAGCCCAAAGGTAAGGAGGTAGAGGGGGAAGGCCAGGGTCTTGATGAGGGGCTTGACCAGGGAGTTGACCAGCGCCAGCACCAGGCCGACCACGAGCAGGTTGGCCACCTGGGCTCCGGTAGTGGGGGCGCCAGGCACCTCCAGCCCCTTGACCACGATGGTGGCCAGCCACAGGCCGGCCGCGTTACCCAGGGTTCGGACGATCAGCTCCATGCCCTGATGATCGCACAGGGCGCGGACACTATCGGCGGCCACCCGGCCCAGGCGGCCACCGGGCCCAGGCGGCCCCCGGCGGGCACTCAGCCTCCGCTGCTCGCGGGACCCGACGACGCCCCCTGCGGCGGCCCTGGCTGCGGGAACCGTCCTCACGCCTTACGACGTCGGCGGCGACCGTCCGAGGCCGCCCTCGGCTGCTGGGCGGGCACCTTAATCGAAGGTCCGCTTGATGTCGTACACGACCTCGGAGGCGGTCGCGGTGACCACCGTCCCGTCTGCCAGGGTCCTCTGCTCCCCCTCCCCCAGGAACTGGCGGTAGTGCTCGCTCCACTCCTCCACCGCTGGCTCACCGGCCCCCTCCAGCCCCTGCGTGACCTGGGCGTAGACCCCGGAGTCGTGCGGGTAGGTCTTAATGCCCTTCTCATGGGTGTCTACCTGCACGACGACGCGGTTGGCTCCGGTGGGCGTGGGCCCTCCGCTCAGGGCGGGCACGGCGTCGGCGGTGTTCTCCAGGTGCAGGGCGTGCACCTTGTCTGGCAGCTGTACATGGGCGGTAGGAGCGCCTGCGGTGAGCACGGTGGTGACGTTGAACTGCTTGGCCACCTCCGGGTCGGCAGCGATGTTCACCGCCGTGATCCCGCCCTGGGAGTGCCCGTAGAGCGCCACCTCGTCGCCCGGCTGGATACCCGCGGCCCGCATGGCAGTGACCACACCGGACTCCATGTCTGTGGGCGCGCCAGCCGCCCCCTGCATGTTGGTGAGCAGGTCCTGGCCTGCGGCGCTACCGGAGCCCCAGTCCACGGTTCCGGGGATCGTCACCAGGTAGCTCTTCCTGCCGTCCACGTGGTCTATGCGCTGGATGGAGATGGCAGCGATCTTCTTATCATCCAGGTGTCTGTCGCTCTGAAGCGTTCTAGAGAACTCGATGGTGCCCGAGACCGTAGCCGACGGCAGAGGCACCGCCTGGTACCCGCCTTGGTTGCCGCCCTGGAGGCTGGTCGGAGGGACAGCACTCTTCAGGCCGAAGGGGTCCTTGGTGGAGGGCGGCACCTTCATGGTCCGCACGGGCGTCTTGTCGCCCTGGACCGTTGAGCGCTCACTGACTTCGACACCTGTGCTGGCCCCGTACCGTTGCCGCGCGGACTGTGCGGCCAGCAGGGAGATGTAGTAGGTGCAGCGCTGAACCGGGGTGAGGGTGCTGGGGTCCACCAGCTGGGTGCCGATCTGCACCTTGTCAGGCAGGCGCTCTTTTACCCAGGGGTCCAGACGCTGGGCGGCAGCACGTATCTCTTGCTGGACGGTGGCAGCCTCCTGCCCGGTGCTGGCCCGGGAGGCTGCAAACCCAAGCACCATCAGGCGGAAAACGTCCTTCAACACCCACAAGCTGGTGCCCGGGTCGGACATCAGCGTCTCTATTCCTTGGACAATGTCTGCCGGCAGGTCGAGTCCCAGTACATCCAGGAGCTGGTCCGCAACGGTAACCCTGGAGATAGAGTCCAGAACAGCTAACGTAAACATCCGCGCACCTAAGGTGATTACACCATTTGTTGGCCCCGGAATCGCCAGGGGACTGGCAGGGCCGGTTACGGAGCTACCAGGGGCTGGGGTGGCCTTGCCATTTGCGGCGTCGTACATATCGGCGCAGGCCAGGACGTCCTTGGCCAGCCCACTCAAGCGACCGGCCACCGCCCCCAGGCTGGGGCTGGCACAGGTTTCGACAGTAACGTCATCGAGGTCTTCCTGGGCAGCGTCCTTCAGGCGCTTGACCTCATCCGGGTCCGGCCCGTTGTTGGAGGCTGCGGCTGGCTCGATGTATACCTGCGGGTACTGTACTGCTCCAGTATTGGCTCGCATCACGGTGGGGCGTGCTGGAATGACGACGTCGTCAACCTGAGCCCGGGCGTTGCTGGCGTGCGCGGCTGCTTGACTGACGAAACCCGCTGCGGACTCGATGGCGGCGGCCAGGCTGCGCAGGTCGTCAGTGTTGACGGAGCTGCTCCCGCCAGACACCACAATCGCCTGTCCATTGCCTTTCCAGGACCAGCTCCAGGGGTGCCCCATAATGGGGTCCGGCCACTGCTGGTTGCCACCAGCCCCTGGACCGGTCCCCATCGCCCAGGGGCCCTGGCTGGTCTGTGTGGAACCGCCAGCAGCTGAGCCGCCGCTCCCGCCACCGGTGGTGGGGACACTGCCGCTGGGGACACCCGGCCCCATCCAGGGGGAGGGCGTCTGGGAGGACGATCCTACGGAGGATGAGGACGGCGCAGGCGACGGCCTGCAGACGCCGGTGGGGTCAGGTTGCTGGCTACTCATGGCATTCACCGGCTTCCTAGAGGATCGCGTCCAGGGCCTTGCAGGAGGCCTCGGCTTCGGTGGCCTCTGTACTAAGAGTGCTCAAGCGGTTGCGCACCTGGCTGAGCGCATCGGCGCAGGAGGTGGCGGCCGCCCCGACCCAGGACGTAGGAACATCCTGAGGAATGACGAGCAGCGCGGCACCTACGTCACTAACCATTAGCTGTGCTTCGAGTTGTGTCATGCCTCGACGTTAAGGGCGCTGGCGCCCCGTCCCACCAGGCTGCGTGGATATCAGGGCGGTGCGGCTCCGATTACCGCCCTGTGGAGCGCGGCCCCCAAGTGCCCGGACGCAGAGCGCACCCAGCCCCTCAACGCCCCGGCCCACCCCGGGAGAAGCCCCGGTAAGGCCGCCGCCACCCGGTGCTCACAGGAGCGCCCCCGCCCCCTGCCAGCCCACCGCAAGCCCCAGCAGCCGCGCCGTCCCCAGCAGGTACTGGCCCCGACGCCAGCTCGACACCGAGCCCCATCTCTACCGCTGCTCGGCGCTGCGTCCCAGCCGGTAGGCGGCCACCGCGCCGAGGTCCACGGCCACAGCCAGCACCGCTGCGGTCCACCAGGAGGTCAGCCCCAGCAGCCACAGGGCCAGCACGTAGACCAGCACGAGCCCCAGCGCCCAGGCGGCGCCGAGTCGCCGTCGTGGAGCCTCGGTCAGCAGCAGGCACAGGCTGCCAGTGGCGGCTCCCAGGACCGCCAGGGCCGCCAGCAGCACCGCCTGCCAGACGCCCGCGAGCGCCATCCCAGCCAGCAGCAGCAGCCCCAGGCCGGTGAGCACGATGTCCAGCAGTATCAGGTGGACGCCGCCGCGCGCGCCCTGGGGCAGCGGCTCGGCGGGAACGGTCCTGCTGGCCGCGTCCAGGACCACCGCGGCCACCGCCAGGAGCAGCAGGCCTCCCGCCGCCTGGAGGAGCTTGTCGCTCAGCAGGCGCGGCCCCAGCCAGCCCAGCACGAAGGCTCCCGTCGCCCCAGCCGCCAGCACCCAGCGCTGCCCGAGCAGGATGGCGCGGGCGTGGGCGGCCACGTCCACCAGCTCGTAGACCCAGCCGGGCACCTCCGGGTCGCGTGGCTTCCCGACGGCGTCGCCCTCCCCGGCTGCCTGGTCGCGGTCCTTGGCGGCGTCCTGGCTGGCAGAGGCAGGGCTGGCGACGGCGTGGGCGGGCACAGGCGGCTCACTCGACCCACGGCCGGACCCCAGGTCGCCCGGGCCAGGCTGAGCGGTCTTCTGTCTGGCCGAGGCCGGCTGGGCGGCGGCCGCTCTAGAGTCGGTCGTTTCAGGCGTGTGCTTGCGCGCTTCGGGGTGCAGCGGTTCAGGGAGGCTCATGGGGTCATTGTGCCCGGCCTGTGCAGGGGCCAGTGCCAGCCGCCCCAGCCCCCCACAGCACCGCGGCCCGGTCGCCACGACCGTACCCTTCCCGCCTCAGCCCTGCGTGCACGCCAAGCAGCACAGCCCGGCGCAGGTCACGGCACAAGCGGACTACGGCGCAGGCAGGTGCTGCTTAGCCCCCTCAGCCCTGGGCGCGCCGCAGCACCAGCACGGCGTCGGCCTGGCGGGCGCTGGTGCCGTCGGGGCCGGTGGCCTGCTGCCAGTGCTCGGTGCACTGCTCCACCTGCCAGCCCTCCAGGGCGGGGGAGACGACGTCCCCCCGGCGGGCGACCTCGTGGACCAGGCCCTCGTTCCCGCCCGCCCCGCCGTCAGCGGTCCAGGCCTCAGCCAGGGCGTCCAGCAGCTCCTGGGCCCGGTAGGTGCGCAGGTGGGCGGGCCGCCAGGGCGGGTTTACGGCGTGCACCGTGGTCATGAGCCTGCCTCCCGGGGCCACCCGGACCGCCATCTGGGTGAGCAGCCGCACCAGGTCCAGCCCACCCCCGTGCTTGCTGCCGTGCACGAAGAAGCTGGTGACCAGGTCCCAGCTTCCTTCCGGCAGGCCCTGGGCGACGACGTCGCGAGCCTGCCCCTGCACGCGTCCGGCCAGGCCCCGGCTGCTGGCCTGGTTGAGCAGGCGGTCCACGGCGGTGCGGGACAGGTCCACGCCGGTGGCCTGCCAGCCCTGGGCGGCGAGCCACAGCACGTCCTCACCCTCCCCGCAGCCGACGTCCAGGCTGGTGCCCGGCTGCCAGCCGGTGGCGGCAGAGACCAGCCAGGCGTTGGGCTGGCCTGACCACAGGCGGTCGACGGCGGCGTAGCGGGACTCCCAGTCAGTGGGGCGGTTACGGCACATAGGCGCATCATGCCTGGTGGGCCGGAGAACAGTGTCAGCGCCCCGCGTTAACCTAACCGCATGTCTGACAAGCACGCTCCCTCCCCTGCCTCCCCCGCCCTGAGCCCCGACTGGGTCACCACCCGCACGCAGGCTGTGCTGGCTGACGCCGCCGCCCGCCTGGCAGCCAACGCCGTGGCCACCACCGACGTGGAGAAGGTCAGCCTGGACCGGCAGGTGTTCACCTCTATCGACTCCTCGGTCTCCGAGCTGATCCCGGACGCCGTCATCACCGACCAGAAGCGCTCTGGGCGCTGCTGGGCCTTCGCGGGCCTGAACGTGCTGCGGGCGGCGCTCATCAAGGAGCTCCAGGTCGAGTCCTTCGAGCTGAGCCAGAACTTCGTCTACTTCCACGACAAGCTGGAGAAGGCCAACGCCTTCCTGGCCCGGGTGGTGGCTGACGCGCAGGCAGGCCGGGACCTGGACGACCGCCTGGTGGTGGCGGACCTGAGCCAGCCGATCGGTGACGGCGGCTGGTGGCCCGAGCTGGCGCGCCTGGTGGCCAAGTACGGGGTGGTGCCGCACTACGCCATGCCGGACACCGACTCGGCCACCAGCTCTGAGGCCATGAACACGCACCTGGCCACGGTGCTGCGCCGCGCCGCGCTGCGCCTGCGGCAGGCGGTGGCCGGAGGTGAGGGGCCCCAGCACCTGGAGCGGCTGCGGGAGGCCGCCCTGGCCGACGTGCACCGGGTGCTGACGATCCACCTGGGGGCGCCGCCGTCGTCATTCGTGTTCCAGTACCGGGACAAGGACAAGGCCTTCCACCGGGTCGGGGAGCTCACGCCCCGGGACTTCGCGCAGCGCTACGTGCGGGACGTGGAGGAGTTCGTGGTGGTGGCGCACGACCCGCGCCCCCACATCCGGGTGGGCACCCGCTACGGCATCGACCGCACCGAGCTGATGGTGGGGGCGCCCACCCAGGAGCACGTGACGGCGGAGCTGGAGGTGCTCAAGGCGGTGGCCGTGGCCGCGATCCAGGACGGCGAGCCGGTGTGGTTCGCCTGTGACGTAGCCAAGCAGCGGGATAAGGAGGCGGGTGTCTGGGACGCCGCCCTGCACGACTACGAGGGCCTGTACGGCGTGGACCTGTCCCTGACCAAGGCGGAGCGGATGATGGTGCGTGAGTCCTGCCTGACGCACGCCATGTGCCTGACCGGCGTGGACCTGGTGGACGGCGTGCCGCGGCGCTGGCGGGTGGAGAACTCCTGGGGTGAGAAGGTCGGGGAGAAGGGATTCCACACCATGAACGACTCCTGGTTCGACGAGTACGTGTTCCAGGTGGTGGTGCGGGCCAGCCGCCTGCCCCAGGAGCTGCGTGCCGCCCTGGAGGCTGAGCCGGTCATGCTGCCCAGCTGGGACCCCATGGCCTGAGGACGGCAGCGCCCGGCCCTGGCCCCGCCCAGCGCCAGGCCCGGAGAGGCTTACAGCCCCGCTCCCGGAGCCCGCACCCGGCTCCCTGGCCGGGACTCGGCCTCCTGGATCCTCCCGGTACCGGCCCCTGGCAGAATCGGGGGCATGGTCGACCTCTCCGCCCTCAGCCCCGCCGTCGCCCTCGGCCCGCTGGACGGCCGCTACCGCGCCGTCACCGCCCCGCTGGCCAACCACCTGTCGGAGGCGGCCCTGAACCGGGCCCGCCTGCTGGTGGAGGTCGAGTGGCTGATCCACCTCACTGACGGCGGCGTGCTGCCTGGAGCGCCCCGCCTGTCCCCGGCGGAGCAGCACTACCTGCGGGGCCTGGTGGAGGGCTTCGGCCCTGCGGAGATCGCCGAGCTGGCGCAGATCGAGGCGGAGACCCGCCACGACGTCAAGGCGGTGGAGTACCTGCTCAAGCGCCGCCTGGACGCCGCCCCCGGCGCGGGCGTCACCGGCCTGGAGGGCGCCCCCACCGTGCTGCCCGCCGTCCACGAGATCGTCCACATCTTCTGCACCAGCGAGGACGTCAACAACCTGGCCTACGCCCTGACCGTGCGCGACGCCGTGCAGCAGGTTTGGCTGCCTGCCGCCTCCGGCCTGGTGGCGGACCTGACCGCCCTGGCCCGGGAGCACGCCGAGGTGCCCATGCTGGCGCGCACCCACGGGCAGGCCGCCACCCCCGTCACGCTCGGCAAGGAGCTGGCGGTGCTGGCCTGGCGGCTGCGCCGTCAGCTGCGGCGGGTGGAGTCCGCCGAGTACCTGGGCAAGGTCAACGGGGCCACCGGCACCTACGGCGCGCACGTGGTCTCCGTGCCCACGGCGGACTGGCAGGCCGTCTCCCGGGCCTTCGTGGAGGGGCTGGGACTGGTGTGGAACCCGCTGACCACCCAGATCGAGTCCCACGACTGGCAGGCCGAGCTGTACGCGGACGTGGCCCGCTTCAACCGGGTGGCCCACAACCTGGCCACCGACGTGTGGACCTACATCTCCCTGGGGTACTTCCACCAGCGGCTCAGCGCCCAGGGCTCCACCGGCTCCTCCACCATGCCGCACAAGGTCAACCCGATACGTTTTGAGAACGGGGAGGCCAACCTGGAGGTCTCCTGCGCCCTGCTGGACACGCTGGCCGCCACCCTGGTGACCTCCCGGATGCAGCGGGACCTGACAGACTCCTCCACCCAGCGCAACATCGGGGTGGCCCTGGGGCACTCGCTGGTGGCCCTGGACAGTATCCGCCAGGGGCTGGCGGGCCTGGAGGTGAACCGGGCCCGGCTCCTGGAGGACCTGGACGGCGCCTGGGAGGTGCTGGCTGAGCCGGTGCAGCAGGCCATGCGGGCAGCCTCCGTGGCGGGGGCCCCGGGCATGGCCGACCCCTACGAGCGGCTCAAGGAGCTCACGCGCGGCAAGAAGGTGACGGCGCAGACCATGCGGGAGCTCATCCGCGGCCTGGGTATGCCCCCCGAGGTGGAGGCCCGCCTGCTGGCCCTGAGCCCCGCCACCTATACGGGCCTGGCCGCCCAGCTGGTGGGGCACCTGGACCACCGGCTACCACGCCCACGGCCCGAGGCCCCCGCCAGCGGCCCTGCACCTGTCACAGCAGCACCCGGTAGCAGGCCAGCCCGCACCTAGGCGAAGACGCTGAAGCCCAAGATGATCAGCAGGAGCACGATCCAGCTCAGGTAGGGCTTGATTCCCTCCCAGCCCAGGGACTGCGCGTCCTTGGACACCAGCTGTACCTGTCGGCTCACCTGTGAGAGCACCTGCTCCAGGTCGTTGCTGCCTGGGCCCCCGCCCGGCCCCCGGTAGGGCAGACGGACCGGCAGGCCGGGAACCTGCGGCGGCTGGGCGTAGCCGCCCTGGGCGTAGCCACCCTGGGCGGGCCCAGCGGCCCAAGGACCAGGTGACCAGGGTCCGTCGCCGGGATAAGGCTGCCCCGCCCCGTAAGCCCCCTGGGCTGGCGGGGCATAGGCCTGCGGCGGAATCTGGGGCGGCACCTGCACCGGCACAGCCTGGGGCGGCACCTGCCCGGGCAGCGGGCCGGGGACCAGCACCGAACGAGGCACGGTGGTGCGGGAGGCGGTACGGGTGGCCGTGCGGGAAGCGGTGCGTGGCGCCGTGGTGGGGCTGGTGGTCTTGCTCGTGGTGCGGCGGGACTGCCGGTGCGCCTCGTCGCGGCGTCGCGCCCCCTCCTTGATGCGCTGGGCCCGCTCCAGGTCCGCGCGCTCCTGCACGCTGGCGGACGGGTCGACGGCGGTGCCCGCGTCCTCCTCCTGCCAGCCAGGAACCGCGTCTAGCACGGAGACGTCGTAGATCATCGAGCCCGTCAGCGGGTCCCCGAGCACCGACCCGAAGGGGGCGTCGTCGTAGTAGTCCTCGGAAGCCGTCCAGCCTGCAGGCGCCCAGGAGGTGTCCAGGACGTCGAGCGCCGGGGAGACGGGGGCGGAGGGCTGGTCAGCTGCCATAGCACCAGCATGGCACGACGTCGAAGGCGGCAGTACCGGTACCTCTCCCCCGCCCTAGCGGCGGCGGGCCGCCGTGGAGCTGCGCAGCACCAGCTCGGCAGGTACCTCGGTGCTGGCGGGGGTCGGTGCCCCTAGGGCCAGGAGGGCCGCCAGCTCACCCACCCGCGCGAAGTCCAGCCGCACCGTGGTCAGGGCGGGGGTGGTCGCTACCGCGTGCGGGTGGTCGTCCATGCCCACCACGGAGACGTCCTCCGGCACCCGTACCCCGGCGGTCCGCAGCCCGGTCATGAGGCCGATCGCCAGGTCGTCGTTGCCGCACAGGACCGCAGTGGCTCCGGAGCGCACGGCTGGCAGGGCGGCACGCATCCCCGTCTCCGGTCCCCAGCCGGTGGCCAGGGGCGGGGGCGTGTCCAGGCCCGCACCGAGCATGACCTGCCGCCAGCCCGCCAGGCGCGGGTCCGGGTGCCCGGCCGAGGGCACCCCCAGGTAGGCGATCCGCTCGTGCCCTAGGGACAGCAGGTGCTCCACCGCCAGCACCGCCCCGGCCCGGTCGTCCACCCAGGCCCGAGGCATCCGGCCACCGTCCATGCTGGGGTAGCCTCCGGCCACCGCCACCGGCAGGTCTCGGGGTACCTGGGGCAGCAGCTGGGCGCTGGGTGAGTCGAACTCCAGCACGACGACGCCGTCCACGCGGCCCTGGTGCGGCCCCAGGACCGAGTCGCGCCAACGGTGGGCCGCCCCGGTGAGCACCTGCACGCACAGGTCCACGTCCAGGTCCTGGCAGGCGGTCACCACCCCGGAGAGGGTCAGCCAGTAGCCGGTGCGGGCGATGTCGGTGACCAGCACCACCAGGCGGGGGCGGCCCAGGCCGGGCCGGTGGTAGCCGAGCTGCTCAGCGGCGGCGACCACCTGGGCCGCCGCCGCTGGCAGGCTGGCCGTCCCGGTAGGGGACAGGACGCGGGAGGCGGTGGCCTTGGAGACCCCGGCCCGGGCGGCGACGGCGTCGAGGGTCGGGGGGTACCAAGGCCGTCTCACCTCAGCCATCTGAGTCCTTCATGCCGCCACCCTAGCCCCCTGGCGGCCTGGGGCCCGTGACCTACTGGGCGCGGGCCTTCTCCAGGTCCGCGAGGGTGCCCACGACCGTCCTGGTGGAGGTCAGGGTCTGCTGCAGGAGGACCCGCTTGCCACGCTTGAGGGCCAGGGTGTCCCGGCCGGTACCGAACCAGTCCCCTACCAGCACCTGGTCAGTGCTGCGGCCGATGCTGATGGAGGCGTAGACGGGGGCGTCCACCGTGTTCCGGTCGTAGAAGACCACCCGGCTACCGGTCCGCACCGCGTAGGTGACCTGGCCGCCTTCGCGCCAGACGCCCTTGAGGACGGTGACCCCCGGCCTGCCCCGGCTGGCGGCCACGTAGGCGGGCAGCTGCTCCTCACCGCCGGGGCCGCCGGGGCCGGGCTCAGGCTCAGGCTGCGGGTCGGGGGAGGGCACGGCCACGGGCACCAGGGTCCAGGCGGTGGAGCGCTGGCCGTGGACCAGGACGCCGTCCTCACTGGCCACCAGGGGCAGGCCGGAGAGGCGGGAGACGATCCTGACCGCGTCGCCGTCCTTGAGCAGGTGCCAGCGGGACAGGCTGCCGGCGTCGTCGGGGCCGGTGGAGGCTCCGGCGCGCAGGACAACCTCCAGGTCCCGGTCGTGGAAGCCCAGGTAGTCCTTCTGGCTCAGGACGCTGCCGTCGGCGGCGGCCAGGACGTAGGTGAGGTCGTCCTGGCGCGTCAGCCGCCAGGTGGTGCCCTCCGCCTGGTCGCCGGGCACGAACGCAAGGGTCCCTCCCCGGGCGGCCAGACGGCGTCCGTCGGGGGCGGTCACCTGCACCTCGCCGCTGAGCTCGACGCTGGCAGGGGCGTAGGTGTAGGTGTGCACGTACTCGATGTCGAAGGAGGCGGGCAGGTGGCTGGCCCGGTGGGGCTGGCGGCTGTGGTCCTCCAGGCTGAGCACCACGTGGCGGGACATGCGGGCCAGGGAGCTGAAGCGTCCCGGCAGGCGTGCGGTGTCGATGTCCGCGTACAGGACCCGGTCGTAGTAGAGGCGCACGTGGCCCTCCCGGCGCTCGACGCCGTAGAGGTGGTAGTCCTTGGTCAGGTCGTGGTCCACGTCGTGCCGGCCGCCGTTGCCGCCCTCCCACTGCTGGACCTTGTCGTGCTCGTGGCGGTGTCCGTTCCAGGGCCACAGGTGGTGGGCCCAGTTGACGGCGCGGTCGGAGATGTTCTCCTGGACGTCGATCTCCGGGTTGGGCTCGCTCCTCAGGCGGTCCTCCCCGGTGAGGGTGGAGGACTGGAGCCACACCGCGGAGAGGACGTTGGCCGCCGAGTCCAGGCAGCGGGCCCTGACCTCCACGTAGCTGCACACGCCGGGGGTGTCGAAGCGGGACTCGACCGCCCCGAAGGTGAAGGGCTTGCCTGCCACGCGCTCCGAGCGGGCCCACAGGCGGAGCACGCCGTCGCTGACCTCCACGTTGCCGGGCTGGAAGGTGTGGTTGCTTGAGCCCGGGTACCACAGGCCCTTGCGCCAGCGGCTCTCGTCCAGGCCGGTGGTGAAGTCGTCGCTGAGGGAGTCCACGCGGGTCCAGCCCTCCAGGTCCAGACGTGTGCCCGCTGCCGCCAGGGCCTGGGGGGTCAGGGCCTCGCTGATAAGCGGTGTGCCGGTGAGGGCCGCTGCGGCCATCAGCAGGTGCCTACGGGTGACTGCCATGTTTCACGCTCCTTTGCATGACGAACAGTTTCAAGCACACGTTAAGCCCTCACCAAGCAAAGGAACAGACCTCTGGAATAATCGCTGAAACCAGCGTTTCACAGCCGGTGGACGCAGCACCCGGACATTCCCTACCGTGCTTCCAGTCACAACCGGCAGCGCCGCCACCCCCTGGAGGTTCCCATGGACGCGACCCGACCAGCACCTGAGCTAGGTGCCGCACGTCTTGGTCTCCACCCGGACCAGCCCGCCACCTTCAGCCTGGGCGGTACTACCGCACGGACCAGCGTCCCCCTGGTGGAGTGCCTGACCTTGCAGACCGGGCGGGCCTTCGTCGACCACCGCCTGACCCGGGGGGCCGCCGGGGAGGCCCTGCGCCCCACCGGCACCCAGCAGGTGGAGGGCCCCTGGCCGACCTGGGAGGTCACCCAGCAGGACCCCGCCACCGGGCTGACGGCCACCACCCGGATCAGTCGGCCCACCAATGCCTCCTGGCGCCTGACCACCACCGTGCGCAACGACAGCACCACCCCCGTCCACCTGAGCGCGCTCAGCGCCCTGTCCGTGGCGGTCCTGCCCGGCGTTGAGGTAGGCGGCCTGGACCTGCTCACCGCCCGCTCCTCCTGGATGGCCGAGCAGCGTTGGCGCCACCAGCGCCTGGGCGAGGAGCTGGTGGACGTCGGCACCGCCGTCCACGGCCAGCCCGCCCGGGACTGCCTGCGCCTGAGCTCGCAGAGCGGATGGTCCTCCGGCGAGTGGGAGCCCACCGGTTTCGTCACCGACCCCGCCACCGGCCAGGCGGTCGGCTGGCAGGTGGAGCACAACGGCGGCTGGACCGTGGAGCTCTCCCGGCGCGGCGACCAGCTGGGCCTGGCCGTCTTCGGGCCCACGGACCTGCAGCACGGCTGGCTGCAGGAGCTGGCCCCCGGCCAGGAGCTGAGCAGCCCCGCCGCCGTGGTCGTGCTCTCGCAGGAGGGCTGGCAGGGGGCTGCCGCCGAGCTCACCACCTACCGCCGGGCCCTGCGCGCCCACCTGGCGCCCAGCACCCAGCCCGCCCCCATAGTCTTCAACGACTACATGAACACGCTCATGGCCAACCCCACCCAGGAGCGCCTGGCCACCCTGGTGCCGGCCGCCGCCCAGGCCGGGGCGGAGGTCTACTGCATCGACGACGGCTGGCACTCCGACGCCGAGGAGTGGTGGGGTGCCGTCGGCGCCTGGGAGCCCTCCACCCGCCGCTTCCCTGACGGCCTGGAAGCCACCCTGCAGCTCATCCGTGACCAGGGCATGGAGGCGGGCCTGTGGATCGAGCCGCTGGCGGTGGGTGTGCACAGCCCCCTGGCCCAGAGCCTGCCGGACAGCGCCTTCATGCAGCGCCGCGGGGTACGCCTGCGCGAGCAGGACCGCTTCCGGCTCGACCTGCGTGACCCTGCCGCCCGGGGCTACCTGGACGCCGTCGTGGACCGGATGGTCGGCTACGGCATCAGCTACCTCAAGGTGGATGACAACTACTCCATCGGCCTGGGACCGGACGCCGGCGCCACCTCCGCCGGAGCAGGGCTGCTGGACCACTCACGGGCCTGGTCCCAGTGGCTGGCCGAGCTGCCCCGCCGCCACCCCGGCCTGGTGGTGGAGAACTGCGCCTCCGGGGCCATGACCACCGACTACAGCCTGCTGGCCCACGCCCGCCTCCAGTCCACCTCCGACCTGCAGGACCCGTTGCGCTACCCGCCTATCGCCAGCAACACGCCCCTGACGGTGCTACCAGAGCAGGCAGGCAACTGGGCCTACCCTCAGCCGGAGATGAGCACCGAGGAGATCGTCTTCACCTTGACCACCTCGCTGGCAGGGTCCTTCTACCTGGCTGGCAACCTGGACCGCATGGCCCCGGCCCAGCTGGAGCTGGTGCGCTCTGCCACGGACCTGGCCCGCAGCCTGCGTGAGGAGCTGGGATCCCAGCTGCCCTGGTGGCCGCACGACGTCGCCGGCTGGGAGCAGGAGTGGGTGGTAGCCGCCAGGCGTGCCAGCCCCACCAGCCGTGACGGTCTGCTGCTGGTGTGGCACCGCCCCGGCCCGCAGGGGTCCACGCCCCTGGAGCTGCCGGCCCTGCACGGCACCACCCTCAGCCAGGTCTTCCCCCCGCCCCGCCTGGTGCCCGCGCCCGGGCTGCACGTGGAGGCCGGGCCTGAAGGCCCCCGGATCGTCCCCGAGAGCAACACCCCGACAGCCCGGGCCTACCTGGTCCGGGACACCCAGGACCGCGACAACGGTGCCGCACGATAGGAGAGAAACCATGAACCCCCTCAACCCAGCCAAGGGCCTGCGTACCCCCGTCACCCGCCGCGCCAGCATCTCGCTGGCCCTGGGTGCCTCCGCAGCCCTCGCCCTGGCCGCCTGCTCCGACCCGGGCACGGGCGCCAAGGACACCGCGGAGCAGAAGGCCCCCGAGGCCTGGCCTATGGCCACGGACAAGCTGGACGGCGTCAAGCTGACGATCTGGGCCGCCCAGTCCTCCAACAAGATCCCTGCCAACGTGGCCAAGGGATTTGAGGCGGCCACTGGTGCCAAGGTCGAGATCGTCACCATCCCTGACCCCTATGAGCAGGGGGTGCAGACCAAGGTCGCCACCGGAGACATGCCCGACCTGGCCATGTGGCAGCCCACCATGTCCCAGCTCACCTCCATCGGCGCCAAGGAGCGCCTGCAGGTGCTCGACGGCGCCCCCTGGGAGGCCAAGACGGTCAAGTCGGTGCTCGACGCCGGCGGCACGCTGGACGGGCACCGTTACGCCGCCTTCGTGTCCGCCCCCTCGGTCATGGGGGTCTGGTACAACAAGGAGGTCTTTGCGGCCAACGGCGTTACCGTGCCCACGAGCTTCACCGAGCTGCTGGCCGTGGCCCGCGACCTCAAGTCCAAGGGCGTCACCCCCCTGCACGAGATGGGTGGCGAGTGGTGGGCCTCCCAGTGGACGGTCCAGGCCTACCTGGCCGACGCCGCCAAGGCCGGCCTGTGGGACAAGGTCAACCAGAACCAGGACCAGTTCACCGGCAAGGACATCCAGGGCGCCATCGACCAGTACCAGGCCATGATCGAGGAGGGCCTGTACAACGAGGACATCAAGACCGCCACCTTCGACGAGCAGGCCAAGGCCGTGCTGGAGGGCAAGGCGGCCATGGCGATCCAGGTCAACAGCCTGCTGGCCAACATGGCGGCCCAGACCGACTCCGCCACCCTGGACCAGAAGATCGGCTTCTTCCCGGTCTCCGCGACCTCTGCCACCGCCACCTCCATCCCGGAGCAGACCAACGCCGTCGTCGCCTTCAAGACCGGTGACGCCAAGCGTGAGGCTGCGGCCCGCCAGTTCCTGGTGTACTGGCTGTCTGACGGCTACGCGGACTTCGTCAAGGACCAGAGCCTGGTGTCCATCATCGACGGCGTAGCCACCCCGGACTCGGTGCCGACGGCGGTCCAGGAGGCCTACAAGTCCCTGGACCAGTCCGTGGGCTCCATGCAGTCCCTGGCCGTGGCCAACCCGGACCTGGCCAAGAACCTGGGGGACATGATCGCGGGCACCAAGACCGCCGCGCAGGTGGGCGAGGAGACGCAGGCACAGTTCGCCCAGCTGGCCAAGGCGATCGGCGCCAAGGGGTTCTGAGCCAATGACTAGCAAGGAACGAACGCCGCGGGCCGGCCGGGCCGGTGCGGCGCACCCCTGGAGCTTCGTGGTGCCGGCCTTCGCCGTGCTCGCGGTGTTCTTCCTGACCCCCACGGTCTACAACTTCGTCTACGCCTTCACGGACTGGTCCAGCTTCAAGAGCACGATCAACCCGGTGGGGCTGGAGAACTTCAAGGACCTGGCAGCCTCAGGCGCCTTGAAGCAGGCCCTGCTGGTGACCCTCGTGTACGCGGCGGGGGTGGCGGTCTTCCAGAACCTGTTCGGTCTGGGGCTGGCGCTGCTGCTGGAGCGGGACACCTGGCTCAACAAGGTGCTGCGGGTGGTCTTCTTCATCCCGGTGATCATCTCGGCACTGGCTGCGGGCTACGTCTTCCAGGCGCTGCTCAAGCCGGAGGGGGGCCTGAACCAGCTGCTGTCCTGGCTGGCAGGCACTCCCGTGCACACGGCCTGGCTGGGCTCGACGACCTGGACCCTGCTGGTGGTGATCCTGATCCACTCCTGGAAGTGGATGGGCATGTCCATGCTGGTGTACCTGGCGGGGCTCAAGACGATCGACTCGCAGGTGCTGGAGGCGGCGCGGATCGACGGCGCCACCCCGTGGCAGACCCTGCTGCGGATCCGTATCCCCCTGATCGCCCCGGCGGTCACCTTCAACGTGGCTACGGCGTTGCTGGGTTCCATGAACTCCTTCGACATCGTGCAGGCCACCACCGGTGGTGGGCCGGGCAGCTCCACCGAGCTGTTGAACCTGTTCATCTTCCGCACCTTCGGGCAGGGCCTGTACGCCCAGGCCACCACCATGAGCCTGGTGCTGTTCCTGGCGGTGGTGCTGCTGGCCTTCCCGGTGATCGGGATGCTGCGTCGTCGTGAGAGGAACATGGCATGAGCGTTACGAAGATCCTGCAGCGGGTGGTGCAGCCGGTGGTGGCTGTCACCCTGGCGCTGCTGCTTGTGGGCGTGCCGCTGTGGACGGTGCTGGTGACCGCGGGCAAGTCCCAGAAGGAGGCCCTGTCCCCGGACCTGTCCCTGCCCTCCCAGTGGCAGCTGGGGCAGAACCTGCGGGAGGTAGTGGCGGCCAGCGACATCGGCTGGGCCTTCCTGGGCAGCCTGCTGCTGCTGGTGCCGTCCGTGCTGGCGGTGCTGGTGCTGGGCTCCATGGCATCCTGGGTGCTGGCGCGCCGTTCCTCCCGGGCGGCCGCGGTGGTCTACGCGGTGGGTATCTCCGGCATCATCCTGCCCCCGGCGGTGGTCACCCTGGTGCTGCTGCTGCGTCAGCTGGGGCTGGCGGGCACGGCGGTAGGCATGATCTGCACCTACACGGGCATGTACATGTCCACGGTGATCTTCTTTGTCACTGGCTTCGTGCGCACGGTGCCGGAGTCGCTGGAGGAGGCCGCCCGGATCGACGGCGCCGGACCGGTGCGGGTGTTCCTGATGATCATCCTGCCGCTGCTGCGGCCGGTGCTGGCCACGGCCACGATCCTGATCAGCCTGTACGTGTGGAACGACGTGTTCTACGCCCTGTTCATCGTGGGAGGCCGCCTGGACACGCTGCCGCTGAACCTGTTCGCGGTGGCCAGCGCAGGGGTCTACCTGAACAACTGGCACCTGATCTTCAGCTACGTGCTGCTGATGAGCGCCCCGCTGATCATCCTGTTCGCGGTCTTCCAGCGCTCGATCATCTCCGGCATCACCTCCGGTGCCGTGAAGTAGCGGGACCACGCTCCAGCCCGTTTCCTGGTACCCCCGGGGGGATCTTGACTCTCCTACCCCCGGGGGTACCCTCCTTGCTACCAGGACCTGGCCCACCCGTGGGCAGCTGGCAGCCCTACCGCCCGGTAGCGGGCCAACCCTGGCTGGGCCGGACACCGTCAGCAGCCACGAGACCAAGGAGCAGCAGATGAGCGAGTTCACCACCGACGGCGTAGACCGCACCACCACCCTGAAGGTCTCCGGGATGACCTGCCACCACTGCGTGGCCCACGTCACGGAGGAGCTGGAGGCGCTGACCGGCGTCAAGAACGTGTCCGTCCTGCTGAACAAGGGGGGCCAGTCCGTGGTCACGGTGGTCTCTGACTGCGTGCTGGACGACGACGTGCTGCGCCAGGCCGTGGACGAGGCGGGCGGCTACACCGTGGACGCTATCGAGCGCGACCGGCCCTGACCGGGCGCTGGCAGACAGCGGGGCCGGTACCGGCCCCGGAGCCTCCAGGCGGGTGCGGCTGCGCCTGCCTGGAGGGGTGTTCCTGAGCAGCCGCAGGAGGATCATGAGCCACCCGCCCACCCCAGCAGGCGCCCTGGACGCAGAGGCGGCCACCACCCCGGCCACGCGGGTGGTCGACCTGGCCGTTAGCGGCATGACCTGCGCCTCCTGCGTGGCCCGGGTGGAGAAGAAGCTCTCCCGGCTCGACGGCGTGCAGGCCAGCGTCAACCTGGCCACCGAGTCCGCCCAGGTGACCGCCCCCGCCACTGTAAGCGACGAGGAGCTGCTGCTCACCGTGGCCCGCGCTGGCTACAGCGCCACGATCACCTCCTCCACGGCCGCCCCGCCCGAGACTCCGGAGGAGCCTGGGGCGCGCGGCACGGGCGGCACGGACGGCAGCCAGGCGTCGGGCTCACAGTCCAGCCCCGGCGGCGGCCTGACGCCGGGTGCTGCGGCGGGTGTGCGCCCAGGCGTGGCGGGGCAGGCGGGAGCGGCGCGCGGCACGAGCGGAGCAGATGGTAGCCAGGCGCAGGCCCGCCGCACCGCCCTGCCCCAGCCAGCCCCCAGACCACTAGGCGCCGCGCACCTGGAGCGTGCCGCCGACCTGCGCCGTCGTCTGCTTGTCTGCCTGGTGCTGTCAGTGCCGGTGATGGCCTTTTCCATGGTGCCCGCCCTGCAGCTGCCTGGCTGGCAGTGGGTGGTGCTCCTGCTGACCCTGCCGGTGGCCACCTGGGGGGCCTGGCCCTTCCACCGGGCGGCGGCCCGGGCGCTGCGGCACGGGGCCTCCACCATGGACACGCTGGTGTCCCTGGGGGTGCTGGCCGCCTTCGGGTGGAGCGTGTGGGCGCTGGTGTGGGGCGGTGCCGGGCAGATCGGCCTGCACATGAGCATGGAGCTGCTGCCGCGCGCCCAGTCCCACCACCCGCACCTGTACTTTGAGTCGGCCGCCTGGGTGACGACCTTCCTGCTGGCGGGCCGCTACGCGGAGGCGCGGGCCAAGTTCCGTTCCGGGGACGCCCTGCGGGCCCTGCTGGAGCTGGGGGCCAAGGAGGTCACGCGGGTGCGGCTGGTGGCGCCTTCGGGGTCCACGGCTGCCGTGGAGGTCCTGGACGAAGAGGGTGTGCCGCTGCCGCAGGCCACGCGCCTGCAGGAGCGGGTGGCGGTGGAGGCCCTGGTGCCGGGGGACCTGTTCGCGGTGGGCCCGGGTGAGAAGGTGGCTACCGACGGCGTCGTCGTGGAGGGCCGCTCGGCGGTGGACGCCTCCCTGCTGACCGGGGAGTCGGTGCCCGTGGAGGTGGGGCCGGGTGACGCCGTGACGGGGGCGACTGTGAACACCTCGGGGGCCCTGCTGGTGCGGGCCACGGCGGTGGGTGAGGGCACCACGCTGGCCCGGATCGGGGCGCTGGTGACGGCGGCGCAGGCGGGCAAGGCCCCGGTGCAGCGCCTGGCGGACCGGGTCTCGGGGGTGTTCGTGCCCGCGGTGATCGCCCTGGCGGCGCTGACGCTGGTGGGCTGGCTGGTGACGGGGCACGCGCCGCAGCAGGCCTTCACGGCGGCGGTGGCGGTGCTGGTGATCGCCTGCCCCTGCGCGCTGGGGCTGGCCACGCCCACGGCGATCCTGGTGGGTACGGGCCGGGCGGCCCAGCTGGGCGTGGTCATCAAGGGCCCGGAGGTGCTGGAGTCCACGCGCACCCTGGACACGATCGTGCTGGACAAGACGGGCACGGTCACGCAGGGCCTTATGAGCCTGGACCTGGAGCGGGACCTGACGGTGCTGGCGGGCTGGGGCGGGGGTGCTCCCTCGGCTACCATCCGCGCCCCGCGTTCCTCGGGTCGCTCCCGCCAGCCCCACCACGACTTCGGGTACACCCCCACCCCAGCCCAGCTAGGTGAGCCGCGCGCGGTCTCCGACACTTCAACGCAGGTCGATCGCCCCGATCCGGCTCTGGTTCTGGTTCTGGCGGGGGCCGTGGAGGCCGCTAGCGAGCACCCGGTGGCGCAGGCGGTGACGGCGGCAGCCCGGGAGGCGGTCGGTGCCCTGCCGCCCGTGGAGGGCTTTACGAACCATGCGGGGCGTGGGGTGAGCGGCACAGTGATGCTGGCGGGGCGGGCCTACGCCGTCGCCGTGGGCCGGGCGGAGTGGCTGGCTGAGAGGGGCACGCCCCTGGACGAGGCTGCCGCGCAGGCCCTGGCGCAGGCGGAGGAGACGGGGGCGACCGCCGTCGTGCTGGCGGTTGACGGTGTGGCGGCGGCGGTGCTGGCGGTGCGGGACACGGTGCGGCCCAGCTCGGCTCAGGCGGTGGCGCGGCTGCGGGACCTGGGGCTGCGGCCGGTGCTGCTGACCGGTGACAACCCACGGGCGGCCGCGCACGTGGCCCGGGCTGTGGGTATCGCGGCCGCGGACGTGCACGCGGGGGTACTGCCGAGCGGCAAGCAGGAGGTGGTGGCCGCCTTGCAGGCCCAGGGGCACAACGTGGGCGTGGTGGGTGACGGCGTGAACGACGCCGCCGCCCTGGCGCAGGCGGGCACGCAGGGGCTGGGCCTGGCTATGGGCACGGGCGCGGACGTGGCGATCGAGGCGGCGGACATCACGCTTATGCGCGCGGACCTGGACGCGGTGGTGTGCGCGGTGCAGGTGAGCCGGGCGACGCTGCGGGTGATCCGCCAGAACCTGTTCTGGGCCTTTGCCTACAACGTCTCGGCGATCCCGCTGGCGGTGGCGGGGCTGCTCAACCCGATGATCGCCGGGGCGGCGATGGCCTGCTCCAGCGTGATCGTGGTCCTCAACTCCCTGCGCCTGCGGCGGGCGGGTGGCTGAGGGGCGGGGGCGCAGACCCGCGCCGGGCCGCCTGGCTGACCTCGTCACTTAAAAAGAATTGCGTAGATTGGCTGGGACTTGCCGCCCGAGGTTAAGTTCTCCCCAGCAACTATGGCCTACATGGACTCCACGGTCAGGTCACTGCCTGCTGCCAGCGCCTGCTCCAGGGCGTGCCGCAGCCGCAGGATAAAGTCCTCTCCGCCACTCGCGACGAAGCAGCTTGACAGGCCGGTGATCTCTGGGCTGATGCTGCTCCCCCACGGAGGCGGCACACTCAGGCCCTCAATGCCCCAGACCACCTTTGACGCCGCCAGGCCCGCGAGTCCCTGATCTACTTCTCCCAGCCCCTACAGCGCCCTCCTGACACGCCTACGCCGCAGGCGACCGCGGTAGGAATGGGCAGAAAAGAAAAGCTCGCGAAGCTCCAGGAGAAGCGAGACCGCCTCAACGCACAGATCAAGGCATACTGGGCCAGGCAGTCAGTCAAGGCACGCACCCGCGAACTCATCCAGCTGGGAGTGATGATCCACAGCCATCTCGACCTGCCCCTCGACGAGCAGACCCGCACAGCCCTCAGCGACGCTCTCGCCGAGCGATTTGAGGACGGCTCCACCCTAGAAACTCGCCTGCGCGACCACCTACAGCGATCAGACTAACTCAGGACCATGCTCCACAACTACGAGGTGTCTCATGTAAAGGTGCTCGCGAGATCTTGTCGGTGCCTCATGTGGGAATGCCCGCGTAACGGGTGGGGTCTAGGAGGCTTTCTTGACTCGGATGCCGTTGGTGACGTCGGGCAGGGCGTTGGGGACCTGGGCGGCGTAGAGCTCGTCGGTCTTGGTCTTGGCCTGCATGATCAGTGAGGTCTGAAGATCGTGGATGCGCCTGGCGATCTTGGCGGGGTTGAGGCTGTCACGGTAGACGACCAGCTCGTCCTCCTCACGTGCGGTCAGGGCATCGGTTGCCAGGAGCTGCTCCAGCGGGGTGGCGGGGGCGTCGTAGAGGCGTTCGCGCCCTGCGGCCCTGTCGGTGCCCCACCCGACGGGCTTTCGTGTCGGGGCCAGGTAGATGAGACGGTCGTCGACCAGTGACCACACACGGTTCAAGGTGGCGCGCTCAGTGTCGGTGCCCTACCGGTAGCAGTAGCCCTAGCGGCGCACGAGGTGGTTGTTCTTGGACCCGATGGCCGCCTGGTCGTTCTCGCGGTAGGGCCGGGCCCTGGTGAGGCAGATGCCCAGGCCGCTGGCCCATATGACTACACCATGACTGATGAACTCGCTGCCCATGTCGAAGCCCATGCCCACCAAGAGGAAGGGGACCGCGTCGATGGCGGCACCGGCGGCGGCGATATAAGGCACGGGACCTCCTTCGCGGACACCCATGATGAGTCTCGTCGAACCATTGACATAATGTGTGACTAACACTACAATTCAGTCTATGAATGTATCTATCCTCCATCGCATCGCTGTCGGTGCCGTCGCCTGCGTCTTCGCTTTTACAGCAGGCCCCATGGCTGCCGCCGCCCCTATGTACACGCCCAGCGAAGCCCAACCCTCCCCTCAAGTACCACAACAGTCGTTCATAGTTCTTGAGAGATATATAGAAGCAACACCCTCCGGATATGTATTAAATGCACCTGAGGAGGTACTGGATTCGCTTCCTGCAGAAGGTCTTCGCCTTCTGGAGGAGCATTGGGGAGATGTTGCGCGACGCATTGCAAAGGGCGACCTAACTTACGCAGGGGACCTAACTTACGGAGGTGACCTAGTTTCGAGCCCAGCATCCGAAACCGTTAGTCCTGAGGCTCGCAGCTTCAAGGTTCCCATTATCAATACAAGCCATTTTCATGTAATTGCCCACTGGTGGGGCTATGAGTATCAGATAGATCAATGGCTCGTAAACAAGATCAACGGCGGCGCAGCCCTAACGGCTTTCGTTCCCGAAGCTGGGCCCATAATTGCAGGAGTTGTTGTTGCATATGCCAACCTGTGCATGCACTCAGATGGATGGTCTTATATATATCAGGCTTTCGTGGGACCTCCTGCATGCAACCCCTTCGGATAGAAAGGGACGTTTCATGTACAGTATCGACATGCGCACAAGGATTTTAGCCACAGCCGGAGTGCTGCTTTCGATAGTTTTGACGGCCCTCGCTTTTAGCCTTATAGTCCCGGAACTATTTGCAAACAACTACAATTCCGTCAACATACACAAGGGTATCGGCGTTTCTGTTGTGGCTATAGCAAGTATTCGGGCAACGGTAGGCATTTTTAAAAAGGGGTCCGCAAAAGTCTCCATAATCCCAAATGAGGATACTACTCCACCTGAGGCGAGGTAGATCTCGAAGGCTTCGATCATTCGAGCGACCAGCGGACCCTGGCGCGCATTATTTATTACGGCTCGAACGACTTCCTTAGCAACTAGTACTGTCGCAGGTTGAGATTGTTCGACAAAGACACCTGAATCCAATCTGCGACTCAAATCCAGGCGCTACTAGTACGGAACTGATGGATGAAGTACCCTAATCTTTTCCCGACTTAACCTGGACACTTATTGGCCTGTCAATATTTTAGCACTAACCATTGAGGTCATAGTTTTAATTGTGGGCGACTTTGAAAGCAGGTAATACAGGCGTTCTCTAGCGAGTCGACCACTTGATCGCCGTCGGACGAGACACACCCAGTGCCCCGGCAATCTCGCTTTCCGAAACCCCCGTATGAGCCAGCGCATAGGCCAGGATCGCCTCCCGCTTCAGATCGCGCCTGCCTGGGCTCCCCTTCTGTCGCCCACTGTTCCGGTACTCGTCCCCGCCCCCACCTGGTACCAGCAGTCCCCGACCCGTAATCCCACCATGCTGATTCAACCCCCTCACCCAGAGCGTAATGCAGGCCACAACCAACACGTGGCAGCCTGCACGCAAATCATCTACTAACAATGCGGCTGCGGCGATGTCAGGCTGCTTGCACGACCACTTACGACGTCGAGACCCGCGCAACACGGTGGACGCCAGGCGAGTGCCGCTCGAGACAGCAGTAGGATTAGGCACCAGGACCAGCAGCTGGCACACAGGCGGTCGCACAGGTGCCTGTCCAGCCGCCAAAGGAGACAAGTGGAGAGCACGAAGACCCGGAGCGCGTCAGAGGGGCGCCTGGCAGCACTGCTGGTGGTACTCATTTCCTTAAGCACCTCACTGGTAGCGAATCACGACCTAGGCTCGTGGTCGCTATTCAACCAGAAGTAGCCCGAGCCAGAGTCTTTCTGCTGGGGCCTGTCCAAGAGCACCCTAGAGCGCATTTCAGGCCGCCAGGTGAACCTGCTCATAGGCGCCCAGGAATACCCCATACCAAGCCTGGATGAATACGCATTGTGTTCTCTGAGAGTCGACGGCATAGGTCATGTCGCGATCTCCTACAGCCGAGGCCCGGACTCACCCGGCTGGTACACAGACTCCGTATCTGAGGAAGACTTAAGGGACGGCATACTCTACCGGACGCACCCGTCGCAACATGCACCCGAGCAGCCCGTGATCGAACCGCTGGATATCGACCTGAAAGGCGGCACCTACTTCGTAAGCACCACCTTCGGTAAGGACGCCAGGGTGTTCTGGTTCTCACCCAGCGGTCACACCATGGTGGTGGAGTCTGTCGACCTTAGCTACGGCCACCCCAGCCCCCAGGAGCTCAAACCGACACTGATAGCCCTGATGCGCTACGCGGCCGGCATCTACCCAACCGTGTTCCAGCACATTCCCGCCCGGACGGAGCCGTTCCCGACCAACAAGACGACAGCCCCGAGAACCACAGCCACACCGACCCCCCAGGCCAGCAGCTGAGTGCGTCTTTTACGGTGGTCAGGCGCAACAGAGCCGGATGGCGGACCCGCATGGTCCGGGGCTCTGGGCCTACGGGATCCGTTACGCCGACTACTAGGCCGGCTAGCCGGCCTCGGGCGTCAAGAGACCCTGACCAGCAGGCTGGCACCTTCCCCTGAAGGCCGGCCTGGTTGGGAGCCTGTCACTGACGGAGGGCTACAAGCCCTAACGTCGACCATTGAACCCTCAACTACCGCGCAATCAAGCCAAGAACCTTCCAGCCCCAGCACCAGGGAGCCGCTGTAGTCCTCCGCCAGTGACAAAACCGGTTGGCCAGGCACCCAAACACCCCCAGCCAGCCCGGTCGCAGGGGTCCCGCCCCCGTAGACTCAGTACATGACCGACGCCCCGTCCCCTGGCCGCGAGGAGCTCCCGCCCGCTGCAGCCACCTCTCCCGTGGGCATCCCCGCGATCGGCGTCGCCCCCCTGCAGCCTCCGGCACCCAGCCCCCGCCCAGAGATGGCCACCGCCCTGCTGGTGGACGCCGCCCCCCGCCGTCAGCGCCGCGCCGAGGACCTGGTCAGCCTGCTCGTGGGGCTTCTGGGCACCGCCTCCCTGCTGGTGCTGGCCGTCTACGCCCACGAGACCACCACCGGCGTCACCCAGGACGTACAGAACGCCTTCGCGGTGGTGCTGCGCCGAATCCTGGTGTTCCCCCTGCAGGCCATCGAGGGGCTGGTGGCCCTCCTGGTGCCGGTGGTGGTGCTCGGGGACCGGCTGCTGCGCCGCCACTGGCACCGGGCCGCCGCCGGGGCCGGGGCCGCCGTCGGAGCCTTTGCCGCCACGGTGCTGGCCACCGTCGCGATCGCCACCTGGGCACCTGAGCCGCTGCTGGCGGGCCTGACCGTCACCGCCTCCGGCAGCCCCCAGCTCTCCGTCTCCGCCACCCTGGCGGCCCTCTCGGGGATCCTCACCGCCTCCGGGGAGCGGCGCAGCTCCACCGTGGTGCGGGGCGGCTGGATGGCCTTCTGGGTGGCCACCGTCATGGCCCTGGTGCGCAGCGCACTGAACCTGCCCGGGGCCTTCATCTCCCTGCTGCTGGGCCGCCTGGTGGGGCTGGCCATCCGCTACGCCTTCGGCATGGAGGACCAGCGCGCCAACGGCCTGGCCCTGGTGCGGGCGCTGCGCCGGGCCGGGGTGGACGCCAAGCGGGTGGTCCGCATGGACCACGCCCCCCACGTCCGCGCCTGGCAGGTCACCACCGAGTCCACCACCGGCTACACCGAGCGCGTGCGCGAGAACCCCCTGGCCACCCCCCTGACCGACGCCGCGCTGGACCCAACTGGCCGCTCCAGCACCACCAGCACCAGGTTCCCGGAGGCCACCGACGACGGCGCCCACCCCCGGCCCCACGACGTCGCCGCCCCCACCGCTGGCTCCAGCACCGCGAGCGCCACCACCGACGGCAGTACCGGCGCCGAGCCCGCCCCCACCGACCCGGACAGCCCCCACCCCAGCGAGACAGCCGCCTCCATCACGCCCCTGGACATCGACCTGGAGCCCATCCTCACGGACGCCTCCTCCAAGGCCCTGGCTGAGGGGCGGGCCTCCGTGCACCGCATCTACGCCGTGTGGGACCGTGCCGGGATCCGCCGTGACGTCACGATCCTGGACGCCGACCGGCAGATGGCCGGGTTCCTGTCAACCATCTGGGACCGGCTGCGCGTGCGCGGCCTGGCGCCTGAGCGCGACCTGTCCGTGCGCACCGCCGCCGAGCACGCCGCCCTGATGACCCTGGAGGCGCGTCGCGCCCAGGTGCGCACCCCCAACCTGCTGGGCATGGCGGAGGTGGACGAGTCCGTCCTGCTGGTCACCGAACACATCGTGGCGGCCCGCGCCTTCACGGACCTGGGGGCGGTCAGCGACCGGGTCCTGGACGACCTGTGGACCCAGCTGCGCCGCGCCCACGAGGCGGGCCTGGCGCACCGCGCCATCGAGTCCGCCTCCGTGGTGGTGGACGTGGCCGGGCACGTGTGGCTCCTGGACTGGGACTCCGGGGAGGTCCTCTCCTCCGAGCTCTCCCGCCGCCTGGACCTGGCCCAGGCCCTGGCCCTGGTGACCTCCGTGGTGGGGGTGGAGCGGGCCATCGCCTCGGCCTCCCGCACCCTGAGCACCGCCCAGCTGGCCTCAATCGCCCCCATGCTGCAGCGGGTGGTGCTGCCCCGCTCCACCCGGGAGGCGCTGGGCAAGCGCACCACCCTGCAGGACCTGCGGGACGCCCTGGTGGAACTGACCCCCACCGCCCACGCCGAGCCCGCCAAGATCACCCGCTTCTCCGCCCGCACCGTGGTGATGGCCGTGGTGGGCCTGACGGCGGTGTGGACCCTGCTGGCCCGCCTGAACTTCGCGGAGATCAGCGCCGCCGTGGCCGGGGCCAACTACTGGTGGGTGGCGGCGGCCCTGGTGTTCTCCCTGGCCACCTACGTGGGAGCCGGGCAGACCCTGGTGGCCTTCAGCCCGGTGCGCCTGCCGCTGCTGCGCTCCACCGAGGTCCACCTGGCCTCCTCCGTGGTGGCGCTGGTGGCCCCCGCCGGCGTGGGTGGCGCAGCCGTCAACCTGCGCTTCCTGAACCGCAAGGGGGTGCCCACCGCCGTCGGGGTGGCCACCGTGGCCCTGGTGCAGGTGGTGCAGTTCCTGGTGACCGTGGTGCTGCTGGTGGTCCTGGCGGCGACAACCGGGCAGTCCACCGGCCTGACCCTGCCCTCGGGCTGGCTGCTGGCGGGCGCCGGGGTGATCGCGCTGGCAGGCTCCGCCGTGCTGCTGGTCCCCCGCCTACGGGCCTGGGTGTGGCAGAAGATCGAGCCGACCTACAAGCAGGTGTGGCCACGGCTGGTGTGGGTGATGTCCAACCCACGCCGTCTGGCGCTGGGCATCGGCGGGGCGGTCCTGCTGAGCCTGAGCTACGTCCTGGCCTTCGGGGCCAGCCTGTGGGCCTTTGGCTACACCCTGCCCTTCTCGGTGCTGGCCATCACCTACCTGGCCTCCAACACGGTGGGCTCCGTGGTGCCCTCCCCCGGTGGTATCGGGCCGGTGGAGCTGGCGCTGACGGCGGGCCTGGTCACGGCAGGCATCCCCAGCGGGGTGGCACTATCCACCGCGATCGTCTACCGCCTGGTGACCTTCTGGGTGCCGATCCCGGTGGGCTGGCTGAGCCTGCAGCGCCTCCAGAAGGTTGGGGACCTGTAGCTCCCGGGGAGACTCGGCCAGCAGGGTCCGCCGATCGGGGGAGCCAGTCGGCTGATGCGCTGGGTACCGCCAGCCGGAAGAATGCCCGGGTCCTGATTCTCAGACCCTAGGAGTCGCCATGAGCCTCACTACCGCCGTCCACATCTGCCTGGGACTCGTCGCCGCAGGGGTCCTAGCGGCCCTCAGCCTGCTGGTCTCCCGCCGCTACCACCGCAGCACGGGCCTGGGAGAGGACTTGCCCGATGACGAGCTCGTGCGGTTCTTCTCCTCCCTGAGCCGCTCCACCCTGGTGATAACCCTGTGCTCCATGGTTGCCATCGTCCTGCTGGCGGTCACTGCCCCCATCCTGGAGACCGTACAGATCACCATCTGCGTAGTCACCATCGCGGCTGTCGAGGTGCTCCTGGGCTGGCTGAGCGGCAAGGCCGCCTGCTGCGCCAAGATCGCCCGCCAACGCCGTCTGGAGATCGGCGGCTCCCGCTGGGAGAGCCTCATGGCCACCGGCCGCCTGTAAGCCACCACCTGCCTAGGCGACGCCGCGCCCCGGCCCTACGGCCGGGGCGCAGTCGTGTACAGAGGTGCCCTCCCCCAACTGACTGGTACACCCGACTCCAGTAGGAGACGACGAGCGCAACGGAACCGATTGGGGGAGACAACCCGCCCACCACCACCGCCGGATACCAGCCGAACGTCCCCTTCCACCAGCTGATCCCCTAACCATGGGAAACGGCTTTGATTGAGTCATCCGCAAAGGAAGCGGCTCCGGCCACAAAGTAGTGCGCCGGTAACACAACCCCACCACTCACAAGAGTTAGGAAACATCATGTCTGAGAACACCAAAGGTACCCCCAAGGCCGAGGTCGAGCTCGAGGCCGAGGAGCTTGAGTCGATGGACGCCCCCGGCTGGGACGACGTCACCCTCGCCTCGATCTCCTTCGTCGGCGGCGTCTCCGTTGCCGTCGCCCTGACCTGATCAGCACTGCCCCTATAACACCTCGCACCGGGGACGTGCTCTGCGGAGCACGCCCCCGGTGTAGTCCACACCAGCCACCTCACGCCACCAAAGGAGCACCATGTCCCCCACGCTGAAGGACATCCTTGGCACAAGCACCCCCTTCTCACCCTGGCCCCAAGAGGCCCCCAAGGGTTGGGACGTCGTGCGCACTCCAGAGTGGGAGACCTGGTTCCCGCAGGACAAAGACCTGCCCGAACAAGGCTGGAAGATCCACACCTCCACTATCCCTGACGAGGCCCAGGCAGCCCTGGAGATCGTGGCCACGACGTGCCTACGTAGGCACGTCGCCTTCAAGTTCGTCTCAACACACGAGGCCCTCGCAGTAAAAGCATCAAAGAACAGTCCGCGCAGCGCGGCTGGAAAATTCACCTGCATCTACCCAGATGACGAGCAGCAATGCGGCGAGATCGTCTCCGAACTACTTTCCAGGCTCGATGGTATGCACGGTCCTGATATCCTCACTGACTTGCGCTGTGGCTCCGCGCCTGTCTTTGTGCGTTGGGGAGCTTTCCTCCCGCTGTATACCACCGACCCAAAGAGTCCTGGACTACTGGCAGTCCGCCGCCCGGATGGTACGCTCATCCCTGACGACCGCCGCCACGGCCTACGCGTCCCCGATTGGGTAAGCTGGCCCGTCTGGACGCAGGCAGCCCGCCGTGAGCGCCTGTCCCAGCCTTCCCGCCTGCCGTGCACCCTCACGCGTCCCCTATCTCTGCACGCTGGCGGCGGAGTCTATGAGGCGACCATGCACGCCGACGGTACGACCGTAGTAGTCAAGGAGGGCCGCCCCCACGCCGGCCTGGACGTCCTTGGTCATGACTCCGCCTGGCGTGTACGTCACGAGGCCTCTATATTGAGCCGCCTCGCTGGCAAAGCTCGCGTGCCCCGCCTCATCGAACAAGTCGAGGGTGCCCGCCACAGCTACCTCGTGCGAGAGAGGATAGAGGGCACCACACTGCGGGACGCCCGCCTTGAGCGATGCCGCACGATGCCCTCCGCCGCCTACGAAGCCTGGGCCCGAGACGTTCTTGCCGCACTGCGAAAGGAACTCGATGCCGTCCACGCCTGCGGGCTCGTGGTCAATGACCTGCACGAGAACAACGTCCTGCTGGATGGCGACGGTGTGGTCCTGTTCGACCTGGAGGCAGCTTCTGACACCTTCTCCACCCAACCCCAGGCCATGGCGGCCCTCGACTGCGCCGCACCCGTCGGCGTCTACGGCGTCGACGCCGACCGCTTCGCCTACAACGTCATGGTTCTAGGCATGTTTCTGCGCTCAGTCCGTGGCGTGCGCCTTGGGTGCCAGCGTGTACACGCCCTCGCTTACCAGGCGGTTCGTACTCACCCGGACTGCGCCGACCTGATCACATCCGCCGCAGTCGAACTTCTCACCCTCCTTGACACCAGCACCGCGTCAGGCATCATGCCAAGTGCCGTGCACGAGACCACGCGGCCAAACACCCTCAAGGCTATATCTGAGGCTGCGCCAGAGGTTCCCCTCACACTGTTGGAGCACACAGTCCACGAGGAGGTAACCCGGCTTGGAAGGTTGGGCCTGCCAACCGGTAGGGTCCCCCCCAACGCGCAGGACCTTCTCACCTGCCTCCTGCGTGCCACCACACCTGGCCCTGGACTCCCGGATGGCTTGCCTCTCTTGGGAGATCGGACCAGCGCACTGCGGGCCTGCCTGGACCACGTGGCTGGAACTATTAGTGCTCAGGAGGCACTCGCCGCCCTAGAAGCCGTCGATACCGTCCGCACCATGCCCGGTCCGGCACCGCGCCCTGGCCTGCGCGAGGGACGCACCGGTGACGCCCTACTCCACCTAGTCGCACAGTTAGCTGGCCTACGGCCGGATGCTGCCCCCGCCGCAGACCTCTTGGCCTGGGATGCTGAACCGCTAACACGCCGCGCATCACCAATCATGGGAGGCATCGACGGTCGACTCGCATGGCACTTCGTCACGGAGTCACTCGATGCCCTCACCTCCTCCCCACCGGCCTGCGACCAAGGCGCCGTCCCTATTGACCTGCTCACCTCCTCCGGCACCTCCGGGTTCCACGGAGGCGCCATCGGCACCCTCGCTCTGCTAGCCGCCCTCCGAGCGCTTGGCCGCCCCCGCCCCGACGCCGAGGTAGAGGCCCGCTCCGCACTGGTCGACAGCCTCCTGGTGCAGACCGACGAGCCAGAAGCGGTCGGCGTCGTCGACGACCTGGGGATCAGCCTCGCCCCACAGGGCCCTGACGGTCCTGCCGGAGCCGCCAGGGCACTAGCCCTTCTCCAACTCAACAACCAGTAACACGACCACGAAAGGACACACCAATGCGCCCCATCTTCTACACCGCCCTGATCCTCCTCGGCATCGTACTGGGAGTAGCTGGTATTGCATTCTTGGAGGGACACGTCCAACTCCTTACCGTCACGCTCGGTGCTGGGCTTACCGCTGGCTCCGCCTGGTCCCTGCTACCAAGCCGCCACGCTGGGACGGACCGCTCGTGAAGTGTCCGGCGCTCTTCCTGCACCCCTCGGACTCTGGCACCCCGGTGCTCGGACGCTCAATCGAACCCGTGCTCGCCCGCGTGGATAGCACACGCACCGAGGAACGAGTTAAGACCCTACCCAAAGGCGTAGTCGTGCGAGTTGACGCCCTCTCATGCAACTACCGTGACAGGTCCCTCATCTTGTCTGGCACCGGAGCTCCTGAGTCCGGTCTGACCCCCTTCGGATCAGAGTTTGCTGGCACAGTCCTGGCTGTTGGACCCGGTTGCAGGCTGCGCCCCGGCGAGCGCGTCATGTCTTGTTCCTCCTACCCACCCGAGCCTGGCGCGGGCCCTGCTGGCGTCGTCACCAACGTCGCATCTCAGGGAGTCTTGCTCCTCCACGAGTCCCAGCTGCTCGAAGTGCCGGAGTTGATGAGCACTGAACAGGCTGCCGCCTTCGGCCTGTGCCACCAGACCGCCGTCGCCATAGTCCGCCGCTCAGGAGCGGGCAGAGGGGCACGGGTCCTCGTCACCGCTGCCACCTCCTCCACCTCGGTCGCTATCCGCCGGATCCTTGGTGCCCACGGTGTGGAGACGTGGGTTCAGTCCTCCAAGAAGAGCATCGACCTACTTCCCGGCGAGCATCGCTGGTCCTCCGCAGAGGCGGCGGACGTGAAATCGCCCAGAAGTGGCTTCACCCATGTCCTGGACCCTTTTTGCGACCTCAACCTCCCGCTCGTCCTACCACTCATGGCAATGGGAGGCTCGTATGTCACCTGCGGTCTGCTACATCAGCACCCCGACATGGAGCATCCCAGCACCACCTGGGACCCTCAGTCACTCATTGCCACCCTTATCACCGGGAATCTGTCCGTCACCGGCAACTGCCTGGGCACCAAGGAGGACCTGCTCACGGCCCTCGAACTAGCCCGCGACAGGCGCCTTCCTCTCGACCATCCACCGATCCACGACCGCCACCACGCCAGCGACTTCCTCCACGAGGCGTTCACCTCACGCAGCCGCACCGGCAAGGTCGTTCTGTCCTTGGCTGCCTAACTGATCGGCCTATCGGCCTATCCCATCGGACCACCCCAATCTCACCAACCAGCCGATCCGCATCCCGCCTGAACAGGATGTGCTTGATGAACCACAACCTGGACCTATCCCAGAAGGAGCACAACGTGAACGACACCCACGACACGAGTCTCACAGAATACGAGTCACTCGACTCCCCAGATTGGAAGGACGGTGCTGCGGCCCTAGGCGTCATCTTGGGCCTGTGCGCGCTCGTCGCCATCATCTAAAGCCACTCCATCAGAGAAGGACCACACCATGACGACGCCCCTGCTCAAGGTCGACGCGGTCACCAAGACCTACAAGTCAACCACCGCGATCGAGGACATCCACCTGACGGTCGCCCCCGGCCAGTCACTCGGCCTCCTGGGCCCCAACGGCGCTGGCAAGACCACGACCCTGCGCACGGTCCAGGGCGTCGTCCGCCCCAGCGCCGGAACCGTCACCCTCTTTGGGCGCGGCCCGCTGTCCCTGCCTGACGCAGCCCGCCACGTCGGCTTCGCCTTCGACGGGACCGGCCTGCCCACCTCCCACAGCGTGCATAACCACCTGGTCAACCACCGCCTCGCCAACGGCCTGTCTCGCCGCGAGATCGAGGAGGTCACGGAGGAGTTCGAGCTCGGTCCCATGCTGCGCCGCCGCATCAAGGACCTGTCAACCGGCGAGCGCAAGCGCGTCAGCCTCGCTACCGCCATGGCTGCCCACCCCCAGCTCCTCATCCTCGACGAGCCCACCAACGGGCTGGACGTCGAGGGCGCCCACTGGCTGCGCCAAAAGCTCCTCGCCCACATCCACGACGGCGGTGCGCTGCTCATCTCCAGCCACATCCTCTCCGAGGTCGAGCGCGTCGTCGACAGCGTCCTCGTGATCAAGCGGCACGTCCTGTTTGACGGGACCCTCGCCGACCTACAGCAGCACGGCGGCCCCAGCCTCGAGGACGCCTACCTCAACCTCGTCAGCCCGAACCGAAAGAGCGCCGCAGCATGACCACCTCGACCTTCACGACCACCGCAGCAGACCAGGCCCCGCAGGCCTCCGCTCGCGCACGCACCCACGCTGAGGCCTCCGAGGCTCCGCAGAGCAGCGGGCTGCGCACCCTGAGCGTCATCGCCTCCCTGACCCGGCGCGGCATGACTGACCGCACCTGGCTGTGGTTCGCCCTAACCGGCGTCGCCCTGGGAGCCTTCACCGCCGTCATTGACTCAAGCACCTTCCTGGAGGCGATCGACACCAGCAACCAGGCTGCCGTCGACGCCGTCGCCCTGCGCCTCCTGCGCCTCGGCTTTGCCGTGCTGCTGGTCTCCGCCCTGTGGGGCGCCACCCAGGTCACCTCCGAGTTCCGTGACGGCACCGTCGCCGGGCGCGTCAACGAGCACCGCGGGATCGGCCGCCTGGTGCGCAACCACGCCCTCGCCTCACTACCCACGGGGCTCGTGTTCGGCCTCATCGGCGTGCTCAGCGCCGGGGTGCCCACCTGGTTCATCCTGCGCAGCAAGGGCCTGACCCCCACCCTGGACGGGGAGGTACTGACCACCGCCCTAGGCATCGTCGCCGTCACCGCCCTGGCCGCCCCGTGGGGTACCTGCTTTGGTTGGGTGATCCGCAGGGCGCTCCCCGCGAGCCTCGTCCTGATCGTCTGGACCATGTTCATCGAGCCGGCGCTCGTGCCCGCCCTGCCCAACGACGCTGGCCAGTACCTGCCTGGTGGCCTCCAGCTCACCCTGATCCGCGACGCCACCGCCGTCGGCTCCACGCCCATCGCGCTCGCTGCGGCCCTCCTGGTCGCGTGGGTGGCCCTGGCTGGCGTCGTCGCAACCATCGTGACTCGAAAGGGTGACCTACGTGTCTGACACTGCCATCCTGGAGCTTCCGGGCACTGCCCTGCGGCTCCACAGCGCCGCCGTCCTGTCCCGCTCCAAGTCGACCGCCTGGGCAGTGCGCACCCCTGACAACCGGTTACTCGGGATCGGGCAGGGACTCGGAGACATCCTGCGCACCATGCAGGAGCACGGGACCCTTACACCCAAGGAGATCCAGGCCCGCCTCGGCGGGACCTGGACCCTCCCGGAGATCCTCAACGCCCTTGCCTCACTGCGCCGTTACCGGATCATCCTAACGGCAGACGAGGAGGAGACAACAAGCACAGCCCCGACCTGGAGCGTCGACCACGACGGCCCTTTCGTCCTCAAGCTCTGCTTCAACCGTCCCGAGGCCCTCTTCCGGGCGCTGCGTGGCGTCGTCGCCCCCTTGCGCAAGTCATGGTTGCGCTGGCTAGCCCCCATGATCTCCCTTGCCGGCCTCGTGCTACTCATGCAGTTGGTCATCGACCCCAACGGCGCCCTATACCAGCCACTGTCACTGAGGACCTATGGCATGCTCCTGCTGTCAATGGTCCTGACCACGGCCGTCCACGAACTCGCGCACGGCCTGACTCTCACAGCCTGCGGAGCCCTGCCGCACCGTGTAGGCGTGATGATCTTCTATTTCTCACCAGCAGCCTTCTGCGACGTCACCGAGGCCTGGCTACTGCCACGCCGCGAACGAGTCGCAGTAGCCTTCGCGGGGATCATCGTACAGACCAGCATCGGGGCGGTTGCCCTACTGGCCTGCCTACTGCTAGGCGGGAACGGCTTCCTCGCCTGGTACGGAGCGAGTACCTACCTGATCGCACTGTCCAACCTCATCCCTTTCCTTCGCCTAGATGGCTACGTCGCCCTCGTTGGCGCCATCGACCAGTCAGGCCTGCGCCGTCGCTCAGTGACCGCCCTCCACGACCGCATCGCTGGCATCCCAACCACAGAGCCCGTGTGGGTTGCCCTGTTTGGGATCGGCTGCCTGGCCACCCCCTTCGTGATCGTTTGGGGAGTAGTGAGCACCATGGCCCCCAACCTTATAAACGGCGGCGCCACAGGGCGCCTCATGCTATCCGCGCTCATAGGCTTCTGCCTGACCAGCCTCCTTATCAAGCTGATCCACGGGATGCGCAAACTCCGGCCCACCCAGCAGGCCCGTCTCGCACTCGCTGGCACGCTCACGGCCTTCGCCGTACTGCTCACCCCGATTCCGACCTCCACGTCCTTCGGCTACCTCATCGAGCGTCCGGGAGTAGCGATCGCCCTGAACGGTAACAACACCGTAGGATCGGCCCCCGTAGGGGAGGGGACGGTTGTCACCTTCCACCACTCCGGGCTCATCAACGGATCAACCCTCGGAACTGGCACCGTAACCGGAACCAAGGAGTGCACCGTGCCCGTGCGGGCAGTCTCACCTATCCTGTCCGACGCCCTAATGCCACCTGCAACCTGCCTAACAATCTCCACCGACCTTGACCTCGCTGTCGGCTCCACCGGACGCGTTATCACGGAGACAGTCCACCAGCCCTTAGCCCGCATCATACGCAAGCAGCTCGGCCCGATCCTTCCCGGCGGCATCATGTACTCCGACTCATGAGGTCTGTGTCGCCCAAGACCAACTGTAGCGAAGGAGGCACCATGACCACGGAAGACACCAACCAGGCGCCCGGAAGCACCAGCCTGTCAACTTTGTACACCGGCACTGGCGCGCAGCGCTACCACGCCATCAGCGCATGGGACAACTCGGAGATTGACACCATCCTAGAGTTCCTAAATGAACCGGTTAGCCCCAGCCTCACCGACCTGCGAGTTCTCGAGCTCGCTAGCGGCAGTGGGCGCGTCACTCTGCCACTAGCGAAGGCCGGATACCGGGTACTGGCTACCGACCTGTCCTCGGACATGCTTGGCATCCTCGACCAGCGCCTACGTGAGTCGGAGGCACGCAACGAGAATCTAAGCAGGCTCATTGAGACCCGCCAGGCCAACATGGCTAGCTTCTCCTTCCCAGAGCAGTTCCGGGCCGTGTGCATCCCCACCGTCTCAATCACGCTGCTCTCCCCTGCTGACCGGCGCGCCTGCCTCTCCTGCGTACGCGACCACTTGGCCCCCGGCGGGAGTCTTATCGTGTCAACCGATCTTGTCCCCACAGATAAACCCAAGACTATGACCGTCCAGCTGGCCCCCTCCATATCCCTGACTGAAGAGTTGGACCCTGCTGCGGGCCTGCGCCGAACGACTCTGGAGTGGGGCGAGGAACGCTACGTCTCTGACCTGCAGATCCTTCCACCCTCAGTTCTCAGCGCTGAACTGAGTGAACTGGGCATGCGCACCGTCTTCCAGAGATCTCACACCTCGGAGGCGCTGCCCGGCCACGCCAACGTCATCCTAGGCGTCGTGCTGCCCTGACCACCACAATTACCGAGGAACGTCCATGCCGCGCACCACCACACAGTTTTTTGTCCCACCGAGCACCTATGACGCCGCTCCACGCCCCGTCAGTGCCCACGGCACCACGATCAGGTACTCCGATGGGACAACCCGCCTTGACGGGATTGCCGGTCTGTGGAACGTTCCCCTGGGCTATGGGCACCGAGGCGTAGCCGACGCTGTCCACGCCGCCCTGCTAGACGCCTCCTACCTCACACACTTTCGTGCGACCCACGCGTGGGCTGACCGCGCAGGCTCTGCCCTCCTCGAGGTCGCCGGACCCCGCCACTACAACCGGGTCCTGCACTCCACATCGGGGTCCGCCGCCCTGGACTCGGTCGTCAAGCTCGTCCGCCAATATCAACTTCTGCGTGAGAGGACCAATCACCGGCGCCTCATCGTCGCCCTGAAGGGCTCCTACCACGGCACCACAATGGGTGCTATGGCCCTAACCGGGGAAGACCTGGGACAACGCGCCTACGCCGTAGATACCCGTCTCGTGCGCCACGTTGACCACCAGCACCCCCAGGAACTGCGAGACCTACTCGCCCGCGAAGGCGAGCGCGTAGCCGCCATCGTTATCGAGCCAGTGCAAGGATCGGGCACCGTCGTCGTCGGGGAGGGCTTTCTCGCAGCCGTTGAGGAGGGGCGCCGGGAGCACGGCTACCTCGTCGTCGCAGATGAGGTAGCCACCGGCTTCGGACGTACTGGCCGGATGTTCTCCTCCCAGGGGTGGAGTGAGCAGCCTGACCTGCTTATCACCTCCAAGGGCCTGACTAACGGCACTCAGGCGGCCTCCGCCGTCCTCATGTCTCAGCATGTCAGCCAGGTCCTCGATGAGTCCGACTCACCATTCATGCATGGCGAGACTCAAGCCGGGGCGCCAGCGGCGTGCGCCGCGATCCTGGCCACCATAGAGGCCTTCCGCGAGGAGGGGGTCCTGGACCGGGGCGCACAGGTCGCCGCTCGTCTGGACACCGCCCTGCTTGACCTCGCCGAGCAGACCGGGGCGACGACCACGGGGAAGGGATGCTTCCGCTCCCTCGTTCTGCCGGATCTGGACGGCCAGGACGCTACCGAGCTCGTGTCGCGCTGTCGGCGCGCGGGCGCGGTCGTCCAGCCAGGCCCCTCATGCATTCAGCTCGTCCCCTCTTTGATCTACGCCGAGGACCAGCTCGACTCCCTGCTTGACCGGGTCGGGAACGCGGTCCTTGAATTTGCCAGCCACCGACCTGCTCGCGTCGCATGAGCAACGTTCAGCGCGGCACGCCACAGCCACAGCAGCCGGTGGTCATCATCAACCCTGGGCCGCGCACAGGCGTGGGCCCCTGGACCGAGCTGCTTGCCTCCCGCCCCGGCCTCGCGCTGGTGGATGCCGCCGTGGCGGAGAGGGTGGGTGCCGCTCTGCCCCGTGACTGCGTGGTCCTCACCGTAGAGCGCAGTCCCAGCATCAAGGACGTGGAACACACGGTCATCCACATCAAAGAGCACAGCCCGCGCACAGTCTTGGCCGTGGGGGGCGGGGCAACCATGGACTTGGCAAAACTGGCAGTCCTCGCAGCCGAGACCCCCCGGCTCGTCGAACACCTACAGGATGCTACCCGGGAAGACGGACTAGTCCCCCTACACTCAACAAGGCGCTCCCGCCGCCTCATCCTGGCTCCCACAACACCTGGCACCGGCTCCGAGATGACGATCGGTGCCTGTGTGGACCATCCCTTGGCTACTGGCGAGCGGGCCCGCTCACTGGTCACCGGCACCGCTTTGGGCGCTGACCTGGCGTGGATCGATGCCGAACTACTCACCACCCTGCCCACGGTCCTCGTGCGGGAGGGGGCCGTGGAGGCCCTCAGCCGCGTCCTCGTCAGCTCCGTCGCCACACCCACCACCTTGAGACCAGCCGATTGGGAGGCCCACGCTCTCGCCCGCCACCTCACCAGCCTGCTCCTGGAGGTGAACAGCGTGGAAACAGCTACCTTCCGCACGCTCCAGGACCTGGCCCTCACCTCAGGCCAGACCCACCGCGGGCTCTCCTTAACCGGCCGCGGCCCGGCCCCCTCACCCGTCTGGTTCATTGCCACCGAACTGTCCATGGTCCTAGGAGTGCGCAAGGACACCGCCCTGTCGGCGCTCCTCGCGCAGTGGATCCGTTTAGTCAGCGACGGCGTCGAGGCTTGGGGTGACGCGGAGGTCCTCGAGGCGATCTTGCCAGCTGACAGTCCTGGAAGGTGGGCCTTGACGGAGGCTTCCCCGCTCCCTGCGCCTCCCGGCACGGTATGGCGCACGATCGAGCGAGTCCGCAACAGGTGGGGCGGTCAGCGCCCCATGATGGGCCGCTTCCGGGACGAGGAGATCGCCGCCCTCCTTGAGCCTGCCGTCCAGACGATCGCGCAGCCCGTGCGGCGGACGGAGCCCGCACATGCCTGACCCTCTCCTGGTCCTTGACCCCCGCACTGAACTCGTACGCCAGCCCTTCATGCGCCCCCCAGGACCTAACCGCCTCCTTTGGGGCGTGGGGGCAATACCACTCACCCTTGAGTTGGAGCATCAGGCAGAGCCTGTCAGCCCCACTGTGCGAATTGATATGGCGGGTGCCTGTGGCCCCGACCGAGATGAGACGATCATGCGGGCCGCCGGGGAGGTGGTCGAGCGCTGGGCTGTCTCCGCGCAACGTCTGCGAGGCGATGTCCTACTGTTCCCAGACGCCGGGCCCTCTGGTGCGGCAGCCGGTCCTAGTGCTGACTTCTGCCTGCGCCGGGGCCTGTGTGAGCTCGTCGAGCGTGATGCCGTCATGCGCGGCTGGTACCTCGGCGAAGGCGTGCACCTACTGCCGTCCGCCCAGGTGGACTCCGCACTGACAGGCGCAGGGGCTGCCACCCGTGGACTGAAGGAGGTCCTGCAAAGGCTGCTTGAGCGTGGCGTCGAGCTCAGGCTCCTTGCCCTGCCCTCGCGTTGTACCGAGCTCACCGCCGTCATGTGCGTTCTCGTGGATCCACAGGAGCAGGTTGTCGCCTGCGGCCTGGGTTGCGCTGTCAACCCTGGCCGGGGAGTTAGGTCCGCGTTTAGGGAAGCCTGTCAGATCCTCGACCTGTACGCGGCGCTGCGGGAGGTGGGCGGCAGGCCGTCGCGGCCCGCAACTGTGCGCAGCGACGCCGACCGCGCTATCTGGTGGGGCGCTGAAGGAAATCTCGCCGCCTTCGAGGCGTGGCTGGCTGGGCTCCCCAGTGGACCGCAGGCCTTGGAACCTGCCATGTTCTCTTGGAAAGAACTCCTCGTCTCCTCCAGCTTCACCGAACTCACTGACACGCTTCCGGCAGTCGTACGTGACGCGGGCTGGCACGCTGGCCGGGTCGAGAACTCCACTTTGGTCCCGCTCATCATGGATGAGAGGGGGACCATGGGCAAGCGTCTAACGCAGGCCTCGTACCACGGCCTACCCCACCCTGTCCTCTAGAACATGATTTATCCACTACCGTGGCACTGAGCACCAAGCTGAGGGGGGAGCCGTGGAGGACGACAGCCGCCTGACGTCCCGCCCGCTTACCGCACTGTGGCGCGCGGAGCCCCTGACTGCCCTGGGCCTGACCATGGGCCTGGTCGGGATGGTGGTCGGAGTCGCGCTCGCCCCCTCGGAGGGCCCCCGCTGGCTGGCGTGGGCAATCACCGCTAGTGGACTTGTCCTGCTCACCGCGATGCCTCGGTGGCCCCTGCCCGCTGCTGCCGCCTACCTCCTTGAGTGGGTCATCGTGCTCGCTCTCGTCCCCGCCCACGCCAGTGACCTGCTAGTCACAAGCCTGGGCTTCCTCCTGCTTATGAGCCGGCTCCTGCCGGTCGGGACGACAGCCATCCTCGCTGGTGTCTTCTACTCCACCCACCTGATAGAGGTGCTTACCCTGCGGGCGGGGGAGAAAGTCTTCTTCACCAACCTGCTCTACGGGATCCTCGTGATCCCCGTGGGCGTGCTCTGGCGCAGGCAGGTGCAGGCGCGTCGGGTGGAGGGGGTGCGGGCCGCCGCGCACCTGGAGGCCCTGCGCACCGACATCGCCCGCCAGATGCACGACCTGGTCGCCTACTCCATGTCCCACACCGCCCTACGCGCCCAGCACGCCGCCCACAACCCCAACCACACCCCCCAAGCCCGCACCGAGTTCGCCGCCATCGCCTCCAACGCCACCGACGCCCTCCACGAGCTACGCCTCCTCCTACGCACCCTGCGCCACACCACCCCCACCACCCAGGACATCACCACCACCACCGGACTAGGCGGCGTAGTAACCAACCTGCCCGCCGCCATCCAAGCCATCGCCGACGACATCACCGCCGCCGGATTCACCCTCACCTACCGCTGCCTAGGCACCACCACCCCCACCCGCCTACAAGCCACCACCATGTCCCGCGTCGCCCGCGAGATGGGCGCCAACATCATCCGCCACGCCGACCCAAACTCCCCCATCACCCTCACCCTCACCCTCAACCCCAACACCATCCGCCTAGTGACCACCAACAAGACCACCAACCACAAAACCACCCACCTACCCACCAGCGGCACCGGCACCACCGGCATGCGCGAACACCTCGCCCCCCTCAACGGCACCCTAACCACCCACAACGAGAACAGCTCCTGGATCACCACCGCCACCATCCCCACCAACAACCAAACCACACCCCCCACCACCACAAAGGAGGCGGGGGAGCACCCCGGAACGGGAGGGAAGGAGGAACACCCGGCCCGCCTGCAGCGCCTCAGCTCGCAAGCCGCCAGCACCGCTGCTGGAACCGCGGACAGCGGGCAGACCGCAACCTTTTCTGAGGTCCGCCCCTATGTCCTCCTCGCCTTCCTCGTTGGTATGCAGAACCTTGGCGTGAGCGCCGTCAACCTTGCCTACGGGCCACCCGTCAGCCTCGCAAGCTGGTGCCTCATGCTTGGGGCGCTGGTCTTGCTGATGGTCCTTCCGCTGCGCCCACTGCCAGCTTCACTGGCCTATGTCCTGTGCTGGACCATCCTCATACTCCACCCGTACACGCACGCCAGCGACTACTACTTCACGAACCTCTTGTTCGTCTTCCTCACCGCCCGCTTCCTGCCAACGAGGCAGGTACTCCTGCTGAGTGGCACATTATTCTGCTGGCGGCTCCCCTACCTCCTCATCTACGCAACAGACTGGCACCAGGAGTTCCTCATCCTCATTATCACGGCGGTACCGATCGCTCTCCTCATGCCCCTGGGCATGATGCTGCGCTCCAACGACCAGGCGCGTCGGGTGGAGGGGGTGCGGGCCGCCGCGCACCTGGAGGCCCTGCGCACCGACATCGCCCGCCAGATGCACGACCTGGTCGCCTACTCCATGTCCCACACCGCCCTACGCGCCCAGCACGCCGCCCACAACCCCAACCACACCCCCCAAGCCCGCACCGAGTTCGCCGCCATCGCCTCCAACGCCACCGACGCCCTCCACGAGCTACGCCTCCTCCTACGCACCCTGCGCCACACCACCCCCACCACCCAGGACATCACCACCACCACCGGACTAGGCGGCGTAGTAACCAACCTGCCCGCCGCCATCCAAGCCATCGCCGACGACATCACCGCCGCCGGATTCACCTCACTACCGCTGCCTAGGCACCACCACCCCCACCCGCCTACAAGCCACCACCATGTCCCGCGTCGCCCGCGAGATGGGCGCCAACATCATCCGCCACGCCGACCCAAACTCCCCCATCACCCTCACCCTCACCCTCAACCCCAACACCATCCGCCTAGTGACCACCAACAAGACCACCAACCACAAAACCACCCACCTACCCACCAGCGGCACCGGCACCACCGGCATGCGCGAACACCTCGCCCCCCTCAACGGCACCCTAACCACCCACAACGAGAACAGCTCCTGGATCACCACCGCCACCATCCCCACCAACAACCAAACCACACCCCCCACCACCACAAAGGAGGCACGATGATTCACGTCGGCATCGCTGATGACGACGCCCTCGTCCGCCACGCGCTGTCGGACCTGCTGGCCACCACGGAGGACATTCGTGTGGCCTGGACCGCGCGCGACGGCGTCGAGGCCCTAGAGCGGATCCGGGACGAGAGGACGACACCGGTACAGGTGGTCCTGCTGGACGTGCAGATGCCCCGCATGGACGGGATCGCCCTGGCCGAGACACTCCACGAGCAGCACCGTGACCTTGCGGTCCTGGTCCTGACGACCTTCGTGGCTGACTCCGTGCTCGAGCGGGCCCTAGCCGCCGGGGTCCGCGGCTTCATAGCCAAGGAGGACCCAATCGAGACGCTGGCCGCCACCATCCGGCACGTCGCTGCGGGGAACATGGTGCTGTCGGCGACGTCCTCCGCGATCATCGGGGGGAGGCCGAACCTCCCGACGTCCGCCGCCTCCCCAGCAGCCCAGCCCAGCCCCGCGCCAGGCGCCCTGCCTCCAGGCGTGAGCCTCTCACCGCGCGAGCTGGAGGTCCTGGCGCTCATGGTTGAGGCCCTGTCAAACAAGCAGATCGCCCACCGCCTCCACCTGTCCGAGGCGACGGTCAAGACGCACGTGTCCACGCTGATAGCCAAGCTCGGCGTACAGGACCGTGTGGGGGCGGTCGTCCACGCGCTGCGCAGCGGCCTGGTCTAAACGTGCTAGCCGATCGGCCTACCCAATCTGCTGATGCCCCGAGCGTCGGGAAAGTTGATACTGATTCCTGTCAGCGACGATTGCGCATTGAAAGGTCAACACATGGCCCGCTATTCCTCCCTATTCCCTCTCTTTGGTGATTTTCATGCCTGGTGGGCCTTCTGGCTCTGAGTTGAGTACGGACTCCTACCGCGCCTAGGTGCAAAAGCACAGGCACTGACACGAACCAGTGCCCGCTGCACGGACTCCTACCGCGCCTAGGCGCAGAACAGAGCCAGCCACCTGGGCCCCGCTGGCACCCCACCCTTTAGTGGGAGCACGCGGGGCCCAGTGCGTGCTGGTTTCGGGGCCGTTCCAAGCAGCCGGGAGCGCCCGTGAGGTCTATATGCTGCCGGGCGTGACGTTGTGGTCACTGAGGCCTGTGTAGGGCAGTAGGCTCGGACTGCCCCAGGACAGGTGGCGCTAAGAGTCCTTGTCCGGGCGGGAGTGCACCCACCAGGCCACACCCAGCACCAGCAGCCACAGCGGCGAGGCCAGGACCGCCAGGCGCGTGTCCTCGGCCAGCGTCAGCGTCCAGGTCACGAAGCCGAAGAACACCAGGCTCAGCCAGGCAGACACCCGCCCCCCAGGCACCTTGAAGGCGCTGCGCGCGTGCTGCTCCGGACGCAGCCGCCGGTAACGCAGGTAGGAGGCCACGATCACGCACCACACCAGGATGAACAGCACGCTGGCTACCGTGGTCACGGCGGTGAAGGCCGCGATGATCGACTCCGAGACGTACATCAGCGGGATGGCCGTCAGCAGTGCTGCACAGGTGACCAGCAGCGCCCAGCCAGGCACTGCTCGGGCGGTGAGCCGCCTGAAGGCCTTGGGGCCCTGACCGGCCCAGGCCAGCCCGTAGAGCATCCGGGAGGTGGAGTAGATGCCGGAGTTGGCGGAGGAGGCCGCCGCCGTCAGCACCACAAAGTTCACCACCCCGGCGGCCACCCCCAGGCCCGCCAGGGAGAACATGGCCACGAAGGGGCTGTTCTCAGGGGAGACCTCCTGCCACGGGGTGACCATCATGATGGCTGCTAGTGCCCCCAGGTAGAAGAGCACGATTCGCACGGGGATCGCGTTGATTGCCTTGGGCAGGGTGACCTCCGGGTCCTTGGCCTCGGCCGCCGCGGTACCGATCAGCTCGGTCCCCACGAATGCGAACACGGCGATCTGGAAGGCCCCGGCGAAGCCGCTGAAGCCCTTGGGGAAGAGCCCGCCGTCGCGCCACAGGTTGGAGACGGCGGCGTGGGAGCCGTTGGGGGCGGTGAAGCCGGTGAGCACCATGGTCACGCCCACCACAACCAGCGCGATGATCGCTACGATCTTGATGATCGAGAACCAGAACTCGATCTCCCCGAAGGCCTTGACGGTGGTGAGGTTCAGCCCGAGCAGCAGGAGCACCGAGGCCACGGGTGGGATCCACAGGGGAACGTCCGGCAGCCAGAACTACACGTACCCGGTTATGACCACCACCTCGGCGATCGCGGTGACCAGCCAGCAGAAGTAGTAGGTCCACCCGGTCATGAATCCGGCCCAGGGGCCGATCAGGTCAGTGGCCACGTCGGCGAAGGACTTGTAGCGCAGGTCGGACAGCAGCACCTCGCCGAGGGCGCGCATCACGAAGAACAGGAACAGGCCGATGATCGCGTAGACGAGCAGCACCCCGGGCCCGGCTAGGTAGATGGTCTTGCCGGAGCCCATGAACAGGCCGGTGCCGATGGCCCCGCCGATGGCGATCAGCTGGACGTGCCGGTTGGTCAGGCGGCGTTGCAGGCCTTCTTCCTCCAGCCCGGTCACGAGCTGGTCGACGGCGTCGGTGGCCGTGGTGGGGGCGCCAGCAGGGTGTTCAGGGTTCGCGTGGCTAGGCCGGTTCATGGGGCTCTCCTCGGTTCAGTTCGCGCCATAGACTACGACCTCCCCCTCTCCCCCTCTCCGCGAGACCGGGACATATGGCTCGCGAGACCGGTAAGGGTGGCCTTAGTTGTGGACAACTCCGGTGGGTTCGGTGGCCGCTGGTGGCTTCTCGACGACGACGGGGCCGCTGGACATGCTGCTTGCGGGCAGGGCCCTGGTTGCACACGACGGGGAGCTCCTTAGAGCCAGAGCAGGCTTTTTCCCTGCAATCATGAGGAATGCTCTGAAGCGCGCTCCAGCCCGACGGCTTCACGTACCCCTACTAAAGGTGCAACGACGACGCTGGCTGCACACCTCACGCCGGCCTCTTCCGCACCAGCTAGCCAGAAACGTTGAAATCCCAACACCATCTTGGTTCCAATGTGTGCAACAGGCCGCCACCACCTTGTCCGGGGGCGTCTCCTAGCACGGTCTACCGTGAGACAGCCCCGACCGGGGACCAGGGGCCTATGACTCCCAGGCCAGCAGGCCGCCCGCCACCAGGCCCAGCCCAAGGCCCAGCACTTGGAGTCCGGCACTTGGAGTCCAGCACAGGCTGGGGCGGGCGGCCCCGAGCGGCTGGCGGGGCTGCCGAGCGCGGCCGCCAGCGGGGCAGCCGTCTTTCGTCTTGCCCTTGGGAGACTGGGCGGTACGCTCACGGGGATGGCTACTAATGCAGCACCTGCGCCGCCAGTACGAACAAGGTTGCGCCTACCGTCTTTGCCCCGGCGTCGTTCGTTGCGCACCATCCTGCCTGCTGGCTTTGTGGTCCTGGCGGGTGCGTGGCTGCTGTGCGCCTACGCGGTGGCCCAGTGGCGGGCCCTGGCGGCCCCGAGCTGGGACCTGGCGATCTTCACCGAGCTGGCCAAGGCCTACGCGCACCTGGAGGCGCCGGTGGTGCCGGTTAAGGGGGAGGGCTTCAACCTGCTGGGCGACCACTTCCACCCGGTCCTGGTGCTGCTGGCCGTCCCGTACTGGATCCATCCCTCGGGACTGAGCCTGCTGATCACCCAGGCGCTGCTGCTGGCGGTCTCCGCCTGGCCGGTGACCCGTACCGCCGCCCGCCTGACGGGGCCGCTGGTGGGCACGGCCCTGGGGCTGGCCTACGTACTGTCCTGGGGTTTTCAGGGGGCGGTGGAGTCCCAGTTCCATGAGATCGCCTTCGCGGTGCCGCTGCTGGCCTTCTCGTCCATGGCTTTTGTGGACCAGCGCTGGCGGGCTTGCGTGGCCTGGGCGGCCCCGCTGGTGCTGGTCAAGGAGGACATGGGCCTGGTGCTGCTGATGGTGGGCCTGGCGGTGGCTCTGCGCGGACGCTGCCCGGGGCGGGGTCGCGACCAGGACCAGGGGGCGATCCGTCTGGGGCTGGTGACTGCGGCGGCGGGGGCGGTGGCCTTCCTGGTGACGGTGCTGGTGCTGCTGCCTGCCTTGAACCCTGAGGGGGTGTGGGCCTACGGTCTCAACGGCGGCGACCCGACCCGGGCTGAGCGCCTGGGCCTCCTGGGGCGTTTCCTGCAGCCGGTGGACCTGAAGCTGGCGACCGTGCTGGTTCTGGTGGTGGCGGCCGGGCTGGTGGGGCTGGCCTCCCCGTGGATGCTGCTGGTTCTACCTACTATCGCGTGGCGCTTCCTGGGTAGCGTGGAGTTCTACTGGGACTGGAAGCACTGGCACTACAACGCGGTGCTGGTGCCGGTGGCTTTCGGGGCGCTGCTGGACGTGCTCACGCGGCTGCGGGAGCAGTCACCCCCAGAGGCGGTGGTGCCGACCTGGTCGTGGCGGGCCCTGCGGCTGGCGCGGCCGCTGGTGCGCGCCCTGGTGGTTGTGGGGGTGGTGGCGCCGGTGGCTGGCGCGGTGGCGACGGCGCCTGAGCTGCCTCTGTGGCTGGCCGCGCGGGACGGGCTCAAGGCGCCTGCGGAACGGGTCTCTGCCGCCCAGCAGGTGCTGGAGGCGGTGCCTGAGGGGGCCACGGTGTCCAGTGACCTGACGCTGCTGGCCTACCTGGTGCCTAAGGCGACGGTCTACTGGGTGGGTACCACCCCGGGGGACACGGACTACGTGCTGGTGGATACCCGGGGGGCGGGCTGGTCAGCGGTCCCGGACGCGCAGTCGTTCGGGGAGGGCGTCTCCAAGACGGGGGCCAGGTACAAGACGGTCCTCAGCGTCGAGGGCTTTGAGCTGGCCAGGCGTGAGGGCTGAGGCGCGCGCCCTGGCCCTGGTGGCTGCCGGTGGGGCGGCTGGTGCGGGGCTGCGGGCGCTGCTGTCCGCCTGGTGGCCCGCCTCTGCTGACAGCCTGCCGACGACGACCCTGCTGGTGAACCTTTCTGGTGCCTTTCTGCTGGGCCTGTTGCACGGCTGGCTGGACGGGCGGCTGGGAGAGCGCCCGGCAGCGCCTGGCCCCACCCAGGGAGAACCTGGGTCAGCGCAGGACAGTGCACCGCTTCCTCAACCAGTTGCGGTCCCCAGCGGCTCAACGCTGCGGCTGCTGCTGGGCACCGGCCTCCTGGGGGGATTCACCACCCACTCGACCTTCAGCCTGGAGGCCCTGCGCCTGCTGGAGCAGGCCCCCGCCCTGGGGGGCACCTACCTGCTGGGCTCCTTCACCGGTGGCCTGCTGCTGGCCGCAGTGGGGCTGTGGGCTGGCGCCAGCCTGGTAGCCGCTGTACGTCAGGGGGTGGCGTGACGGCGTCGTTGTGGCTGCTCACCAGCGTGGCGGGCGGGCTGGGGGCCTGTGCCCGCTACCTGGTGGACCGGCGGGTGCGGGCAGCCCAGGAGCGGGCGCTTGCTCGTTCAGGCAGGCGGGATGCCGGGCAGTTGAGCGGTGGGCTACCGGCTGGGCCGGGTGCGCGAGCTGCCTGCGAGGGCCTGCGGCCCTGCTGGTTGCGCCTGCCGTGGGGCACGGTGGTGGTGAACCTTGGTGCCTGCCTGCTGCTGGGGGTGCTGGCGTCCTGGGCGGCGGCGGGGAGCGGCCGGAGCGGGGTGTGGAGCGTGCTGGGGACGGGCCTGCTGGGCGGCTACTCGACCTTCTCCACCGCCTGCCTGGAAGGGGCGCGCCTGGTGCTGGCACGCAGCTGGGGGCCGCACCTGCTCCACGCCCTGCTGCTGACGCTGGGCACGCTCACGGCGGCCTGGGCCGGGCTGCTCCTGGGAACGGCCTGCTGCTGACGCCGGGACCACTCCCTCCGGCCCCGGGCCCGGCTCCAGCGGCGCAACACAAGACCATCCACACAGCCCAATGCCAGGGCTCCCCGCCTTCGCACCCCCTTAGCAAAGCCACTCCCTCCGTCCCCGGGCCCGGCTCCAGCGGCCCCACCCAGCACGGCGCATCACGAGGCCACTCCCGCAAGCCCTGGGCCGAGGTAATCCTGGGGGAGTCCGCTGACGCTCGGCGCAACAGCCCGAGTCAATGGGGTACTGGGGCGCTGAAGCGGGCCAGCGGCACCGGAATCTGTCACTGACGGAGGATTAGAACCCGCTCACCCCCAAGACACCCTCACCAAGAACCGCGGAATACCAACAACCACTCCCGCGCCCGCCCACCGGCAGGCCGCTGAAAGCCTCCGCTAGTGACAAAAGGCCATAACTCCCCATTGCGTTTCCCATACGGCAGGCGGAGACTCTGGGCTGACCCCACTTCAGAAAGTGACCCCAACCCTTATGGCCCTGTTCCTCTGGTGCTGTGCAATCGGCTGCGGCCTGCTGCTGCTGTCACTCGTGGCGGACGGCCTGCTAGACGGCCTGGATCTTCCTTTCCTGGACGGCGCGCTGCCCGTGGTGTCAGCCGCCCTGGGGGTCTTCGGGGCCACCGGCATGCTGCTGAGCTCCCTGCTGGACCAGCAGGTCGCCCCAGCCCTGGCCCTGGGGGCGCCCTTGGTGGCGGGGCTGCTGGCTGGTTGGGTCACCCGCTCGGTGTGGCGTCGCTTCAAGCGGGCCATGCCGCGCAACGCCGTCGCCCCTACCGCCGACGAGCTGGTGGGTGCCCGTGTGAAGGTGCTCTGGTGGCGCCAGGGCCGCGGAGAGGTATCCGCCCGGACCCGAGGCCACCAGCTGACGCTTCCCGCCGTCTCCGACGAGCCCCTGCGCCTGGGGGCCGAGGTCGTCGTCCTGGACGCCAGTGACGGCGTCCTGCAGGTCACCGCGCTGCGCCTGGAGGGCTAGGCACAGCCCCCTCTGCTCTATCCCTGAACCCTTACTGAAACCCTAGGAGAAACATGCCATCCGGTGTAATCGCCGCCCTGGTCACCATCGTGCTTGTCGCAGCGCTGGTAGGGCTGTACATGCTCTCGCGCGTAGTTGTGGTGCCCTCCAACCTGACCGGCCTGATCGCTGGCTCGTCCCGCAACGGGGAGGTCAAGATCATCCGGCCGGGTGGGCGAGACTTCGTGCTGCCGATCATCCAGTCCATCCAGTACCTGCCCTTCACGCAGAACACGATCGGCTTCCAGGTCACGGCTGAGGACCAGAACAAGATCAACGTGAACGTCTCTGCCGTGGCCGCCGTCAAGGTGGGGGACAGCGACGAGCAGGTACGGGCCGCCGCCAAGCGCTTCCTGGGAAAGCCCAACACGGACCAGGCCATCGCGGACTCCGCCAAGGACGCCCTTATCGGCTCGCTGCGCTCAATCATCGGCCACATGACCGTCACTGAGCTCATCTCTGACCGTGACGCCCTGCAGCAGAACGTCTTCGACGACGCCAAGTCGATCCTGTCCAACATGGGGCTGGAGATCGACATGCTGCAGATCTCCGAGATCACTGACGCCGGCGGGTACATCGAGTCCCTGGGCGTGCCCGAGCAGCAGCGGGTGGAGAAGGACGCACGGGTGGCTCGCGCCAACGCGGAGCGGGAGGCCAAGGACGCCGAGGTCAGCTCCCGCCAGCAGATAGCGGAGCGGGAGCGGGACCTGGCGCTGCGTCAGGCCCAGCTGCAGGCGGAGACGGACAAGGCCCAGGCGGAGGCGGACTCCTCCGGGCCCCTGGCCCGTGCCGCCAAGGAGCGGGAGATCGCGATCATCGCGCAGGAGGCGGCGGAGGCCAAGGCCGCCCTGACCGAGCGCGAGCTGGACTCCTCCGTGCGCAAGCCCGCTGACGCCGCCCGCTACCAGCGGGAGCAGGAGGCGGAGGCCGCCAAGGTTGAGGCGATCCGTAAGGCGGAGGCGGAGGCGGAGCGCACCCGCCTGGACGCGCAGGCGCAGGCCCAGGCCACCGTGGCCCGTGCAGAGGCGGAGGCCCGGGCCACCGCCGCCCGCGCCCAGGCGGAGGCGGACGCCATCGCCGCCAAGGGGCGCGCCCACGCCGAGGCGGTGCGGGCCGCCGGTGAGGCGGAGGCCAAGGCCATGAGCGACAAGGCTGACGCCCTGGCCAAGTACGGCCAGGCCGCCACCCAGCAGATGATCCTGGACAAGGCCCCGGAGATCGCCCGCGCCCTGGCCGAGCCGCTGGGGGCGGTCAAGGACCTGTCGATCATCTCCACCGACGGCGCCTCCGCCCTGCCGCGGGCGGTGGCCAGCAACGTGGAGCAGCTGGACGCCGTCATGCGTTCCCTGACCGGGACGAGCCTGTCGGGGATGCTGAGCCGCCTGGCAGTTAACGGGCAGGGAGACGCCGAGCAGTAAGGCCCACCTGGCTGCCGTGCAAGCCAGACAGGAGGGGGTGGCCCAGGTCCTGACCGACCTCTGGACCACCCCCTCCTGACGCGCTGTGCGCCAGACTGGGACGAGCAGGTGAAGGGGGCACAGCTGCTACGCGCCCTGCCGCTGACGCTCAACACCCTCGCAGCCGCCTGGCCCGAGTGCGACTGGGGTGGCCTGCCGAGACGGAATCTGTCACTGGCGGAGGACTAGAACCTTCCCGCCTCACCCTCCCTCGCCTAGAACCCCGGAATACCAACACCGTCGCCCCCCCACGAACCGGCCGCCAAGCCGCTGAAGTCCTCCACCAGTGACAAAAAAACTAGGGAAGCCACAGCACCAGGCAACCCCACAACCCCAGGCAATACCGGCAACCCCGGCAACCCAGACAACCTCGGCAACCTCGCAGCACCAGGCAATCCCGGCAACCCCACCACCCCAGGCAATCCCGGCAACCCCACCACCCCAGGCAATCCCGGCAGCCCCGCAGCCCGCGCATGGCGGTGGGCACCGCCGTCTGGAACCCGTGCTTGCGTGGGGGCGAAGGTCTGAGAGGATGCGGTCATGCCGACTTATGCCACCGATCCTTCCACCCCCAACAATCCCAAGGACAGCCAGCACCCACCCGCCGGGGAGTCCCCCGACCGCCCCAGCCGGAACCCGCTGGTCGTGGTGCTGCTGGTGGTGATCGCCTTGCTGCTGGCGGTGATCGCGGGCCTGCTCGCCACACGCCCCAGCGGCGTCGGGGGGCAGGCGGCGGCCACGGCTCCCGCAGCTGCCGGTGAGCAGACCCCGGCCCCGCAGCCGCAGACCGGGGAGACGCTGGCTCCCTCGATCACCGAGCCGAACACCCTGGCGATCATGCGCGCCGAGGTCAAGCGTGACCCCAATGACGGGCAGGCCATGGGCAAGGTGGACGCCCCGGTGGTGCTGGTGGTCTACTCGGACTTCGCCTGCCCCTACTGCACCCTGTTCGCCCAGGAGGTGCAGCCTGCGCTGAAGGACCTGGTGGATGACGGGACCCTGCGGGTGGAGTGGCGTGACCTGGCCCAGATCACCCCGACGTCGCCCCTGGCCGCCCAGGCGGGCCTGGCCGCGGCCGCACAGGGCAGGTTCTGGGAGTTCCATGACGCGGTGTACGCCGCCGCCGCCCCCCAGGGCCACCCCACCTACTCGGAGGAGTCGCTGGTGGCTTTCGCCAGCCAGGCGGGGGTGCCGGACCTAGAGGCCTTCAAGACCACCTTGAACTCTGAGCAGACCAAGCAGGCGGTGGAGCAGGCCAAGCAGCACGCCTACCAGCTGGGGATTGCGGGCACGCCCTTCATGATCGTCAACGACGCCGTAATCAGCGGCTACCGAGACGGGGACTACGTGCGCGCCACGGTCCTGGACCAGGCCGCCCAGGCTGGCAAGTGAAGGGTCGACGGCGCAGTGGTCGCTTCTGACCTCTCGTTCCTGGCGGCCCTCCTGGGTGGGGTGCTGACCTTGCTGGCGCCCTGCTCGGTGATGCTGCTGCCAGCGTTCTTTGCCTACGCCTTCACGTCCTCGCGCTCGCTGCTGGCCCGCACGGCCCTGTTCTGGCTGGGGCTGGTGAGCACGCTGGTGCCTCTGGGGGCCGCGGCCTCCACGGCTGGTGCGGTGCTGCGGGAGCACACGGGAGTGCTGGCGGTGGTGGGCGGGGTGGTCCTGGTGGTGCTGGGGCTGCTGCAGGCTTTTGCGGTTCCCTTGAAGGTACCGGGGCTGGGGCGTCGTGGTGGTACCGGGGGCGGGCCTGGGTCCGGGGCACGCGGCCGGGACGCCTCCAGCCCGTTGTCCGTGTACCTGCTGGGGGCCTTGTACGGGCTGGCCGGGGTGGGCTGCTCCGGCCCGATCCTGGGGGCGGTCCTGGTGCTGGCGGGGCTGGGGGGTGAGCCGGTGAGGGCCGCCGGGATGATGGCGGTGTACGCCACCGGTATGGCTCTGCCCTTGGGAGTGCTGGCGCTTTTGTGGGAGTCGGCCGGGCTGTCGCAGCGGGCGTGGCTGCGGCCGCGGACGGTGCGGGTGCTGGGGCGGCACACCACCTGGACAGAGCTGCTGGGCGGCCTGGTCTGTGTGGCGCTGGGACTGCTTATGGTGTTGGTGGGTCCGCAGGGACTCGCTGGGGGGCTGCTGGCGTCGCAGCGGCTGGCACAGATAGAGGACCTGGTGCTGGCGCGTGCGGGCCTGGTGCCCTGGTGGCTGGTGGCGGCTATCGGCGGTCTGCTGGTGGCGGCGGCGGTGCTGTCCCGACGGCGTTGAGCCCGTTTACCAGAAGGCTTGTCGTTGGCTGAGGGCTAGAGCGGTCTCCGGCTGTGGAGCGCGGCGAGCTTCTGGCTCCGTACCCCCACGCACGTGGGGCGAACTCCCAGGAGGCCCGATGTCCTGGGCTGTGGTCACCTCTACCCCCACGTACGTGGGGCGAACGCCGTGGCGATCAAGCTGGTCGAGGGCAAGACCCCTCTACCCCCACGTACGTGGGGCGAACCGATACCGGGTAGTTGCTGCTCCAGATGATCTGCCCTCTACCCCCACGCACGTGGGGCGAACGTGGCAACCAACCCGCAGGCCGCCCCTGACTTGCCTCTACCCCCACGCACGTGGGGCGAACCAGGGAGTCGGTACCAAAAATAACGGGCTCACCCCTCTACCCCCACGCACGTGGGGCGAACCAGGGAGTCGGTACCAAAAATAACGGGCTCACCCCTCTACCCCCACGCACGTGGGGCGAACCGCGCGAGCCGAGTTTCCCGACGTGACGCGCCGCCTCTACCCCCACGCACGTGGGGCGAACCCGCGCCGCGCCGTCGCCGCGCGGACGTTATGACCTCTACCCCCACGCACGTGGGGCGAACGAAAACTTGGAGTAAGTGCGCGGAAAAATAGCCCCTCTACCCCCACGCACGTGGGGCGAACCAATCTTGCTTTTGATGCGTCATTTATTATTGACCTCTACCCCCACGCACGTGGGGCGAACACAAGATATTCGAGGGGTACAATCAGCAAGTTACCTCTACCCCCACGCACGTGGGGCGAACCTATCCCTATCTATTCCAGCTGGGACCTGGAACCCTCTACCCCCACGCACGTGGGGCGAACGCAATATGACCGCTACCTTGCACTTAGAGGGGGCCTCTACCCCCACGCACGTGGGGCGAACTGATTACTGTTGCACCGCCTCTAGCGTAACCTACCTCTACCCCCACGCACGTGGGGCGAACTTATCGCTAATAACAATAGAGGCTTTCAGCGTACCTCTACCCCCACGCACGTGGGGCGAACGCGCGGGAACGGTCTCGCAAGGCTCCGGCAAAACCTCTACCCCCACGCACGTGGGGCGAACATGTCGTCAGGATTTGACCATACGGTTACGCCTCCTCTACCCCCACGCACGTGGGGCGAACTCTGATATTGCTCATGAATGGCCAGGGCACGAGCCTCTACCCCCACGCACGTGGGGCGAACCCTTCAGCAACCGCTGTATTTCAACGGTCGCGCGGGGCGGAACGGCGTTTCGGGTTCACTGCCAACCCGGATGCGCCAAGCGGGGACATCATCACACCATTAAGCACCACCGGGCCAGCCACCGCCGTGTCAAAGCGTAGCGTCACGTGCTTCGCATCGCTGTCACAACCTGCGGCAGCCCCGACCTCAGCACAGGCGTGCCGGTGCAGCCCTGCATCTACTAGACGCACTTGGTGACGGGCCGCCAGACTCTCCAGCTCTGCACGGAGCTGGTCCTGGGCTAGGCGCACGGGCACCAGGCTCGTCCAGGTGCTGGAAACCGCCGTCATGACCCTGATGAGGCGCGGCAAGGAGGACATCACACGGGGCTCGCAGGCGCGCGCCTGGGTGACGCCCGCCCTCACAGCCAAGGGGACCTCCCTGGCAGGCAGGGCACCACGCACCAGTACAGCACGCAGCACCTGCCGCTCCCCGCGGCCCCGACCTTCCCGGCCCAGCACCGGCAGTACCCACTCCGCCTCACCCAGCGCCGAGGCCAACTGGTCCAGCACGATCCCCAGGTCGGCTGCCTCCACCTGCGCCCCGTGACTCGGCTGCACCCGGTACAGCACCGCACCGTCGAGCAGCAGCCGCGAGTCAGGTGGCGCCACAGGCTGCGCCTGGTCGCCAATAAGCCGGTACCTGGCGGTCGGCCGGTGCGGGAGCGCCGGGTGCGCTCCGGTGAACTGGCTGCGCCGTCTGGCTTTCTCCCGCTCGTCAAGCCGCTGGAGCAGACCGGGCGTGCCCACCTGCAAGTGCCACGGTCCTAACGGGTCAGGCTCCCAGCGGTCATGGGAGGCCGGAGCCTCCCGGCAACCCGCGCTCACGTCCAGCAGCACCGGTGAGGTGGGCCTCCCCAGGTACTCCACCTGCTGCGCCACTGCGCGCAGCACCTTCAGGTCCGGTCCCTGGCTTTGCTCACCGCCAGGAAACACCCAGCGGACGACGTCGTCATCCTGCCTGCCTAGCAGGCTGCCACGTTCTGGCGGCTTAACCGCCTTCTCACCAAAGCGGTGCTCAGCGTCCACGATCCCTGACGGCGTCCCGTGGGCATCGAGTTTCAAGGCGTTGTTGACTGGCACCCACCGGCCATAGCCGATGTCCCTGGCTCCTCTGGGGGGGCAGCTGAGCGACGGCGCAGGCAGCTCGTACAGGGCACGCACCGCCTCCACCCCGTAGCCGAGGGAGTAGGCGGTGGACAGGAGTGCCGCCAGAAGCCGTGCGGGCGACGGCGGCCACTCTGCCTGCCCGTCCGCACCGTGGGCGTTGAACTCCCCCAGAGGGAACCGTGCTTCAAAGGTGAAGCCGCCCATCACTTCGCGCCGTCCACCTCAAGGAGCACCCGCCCTAGCGGGGAGCCCGGCAGGATCGTCACCGATCGTGGCCCCTGCCACCCAACCTGCGCCCCCAGGTCGCGCACCAGGTCAGCCAGGGCCTCAACCTCCGGCAGCTCCATGGGCTGCTCCGGCGCCCCGTGTCGCACCACGCTGGCCTGCAGGCCAGGAGGAAGCAGCTTGAGCTCTGTGCCGGCACGCAGCGACAGGTTCTCGTGCATCAGGGTGTACAGCAGCAAGGTGAGCGCCACGGTCAGGCACCTGGCGGGCCCGGGGTCGCTGAAGCCGAACGAGCGCAGCCCTGTCAGCGAGAAGAAGGCGCGGCTCTCAATCTCCTCATAGGTCAGGTCAGAGGGCGTCTTGTCGGAGACCCCTGGGGGAACGGAGCCGAGCCCCAGGTCGGAGAACTTAGCTCCCCCCAGCTTCACATCATTCGGCACCCCGCCAAAGAGGCTGTCTACCTTGCCTGCCATCCGTCGTCGTTCACTGACCCCCAGGGCCAGGAACTCGGCCGTGAAGAGGCGGGCGGAACGGGACTCGCTGGGCACCATGGCGTAAGGGGCCAGGTACTCGTCGCGGACATCCGCCAGGCTGCCAGAGGACTTGGACTTCTTCTTGTCCTTCTCTGAGGCGGCTTTCAAGGTCCTCTTGGCGTGGGAGTGCCACCAGCCGAAGGGGATAGCGGTGGGGAACCCCGTCAGCAGGGCGTCCGGTTTGGTCCGGGTGGCTGCGTGGATGGCCTCGTAGCTGATGCCGCTCTCCATCAGCTCGTTGCGGGCGAGCCGCCAGGTGGCGTCCGCCTGCCGGTGGGACAGGTGCACGGAGGTGGTCAGCACCTGCCCGTGCTCGTCCAGGAAGGTCACCAGCGGGAACCCCAGCCTGTCGGCCAGGGACTGTCCGCGGAAGCTCCCTGCCAGCAGGCTCTCGCAGCGTGAGGCGCAGGCCCCCCAGCCGTCGAGCGTCGCCGCCCTACGGCCGTCCTCCAGGTTGAAGATCCCGGTGACCTCACCGCCTTGACGGATCGTCCCGGCTGGCGGGGTCACTGTGCGCCCGATCAGCGACTCGTACTGTCCGGTGAGGCTGAGCCCCGCCACGGCGGCGTCGTCAGCAAGGTCCTGGATAGTGTCACGGAAAGCTGCTTCTACACCCATTTTCCAACTCCTGTCGTCTATGAACTACTACCTGCCTGCGCAGCGGCACTCAGAGAACCAGCGGCATCCCGTAGCCGTAGGCCTTGCCCCTGCCGATTCCGGTAAGGAATACCGACCCGTCTCCCTGCACCGCAGCCACCTGCGCGGTCAGGTCACGCAGGGTGAAGAACCGGGGTTTGTGGCCGAGTGCTTCAGACGGCGGGGCCGCTCGCCTGCGGGCACCACCGGACCCCGGCGCCCCGAAGGACCACCGGGGGGAGACCACCAGGTCGGTGACCTGCAGGCCGTTTCGGGCCAGCAACAGAGTGGCCCACTCCTGGGCCTCCTCGTCACCTACGAAACGGGAGACGCTCTTGCCGTCAACGGTCTCTCGGCGCTTCTCCGCCACTACCCGCACCGTGATCCGTTGCCCTGGCTCCAGACGGTCCGGCCCGGCAAGCACCTGAGAGCCCTCAATAGCCACCGGGGAGCGGAAACGTATAGCCACCATGCCGCTGCGGCCATCTACCTCCGTGGGCAGCGACACCCGGTAGAGCACCCCCATATCGGCCCGGATGGCGCGCGAGGCCCCTCTGAGGTCCGGCAGGAACGACATGGCCAGGCGGTGCACCTCCTGGGGCCCGCGCAGGTAAGGCAGGGCCTGCTGCAGCGGGACCGTCACCAGCTGGTCAGACACCTGAACCACCTCCGATGTTCTCTGCTATCAGTTTCTCTGGGTGTCCGAGCTCGCTGAACCTAGCTCCTCCTCCAGCTGACCTGATGGGCGCTTCCCAACGCGTCCAGGGAAGTGCCGGGTCGGCTGCCGCACTGGTGTCCAGCAGCCCGTTGAGGTCTAGCGGCACGGGATTCAGTACCCAGCTAAAGGCCCGTCCCCTGCCTTCCCTGGATACCGGCCGCTGCTGGGGCGACAGCAGCATCTGGCCGCAGAAGGCCAGCAGGTCCACCAAGGGGTTCACGTCGCACTGCTCGTAGCCGCTGGTGGTCCGCGGCGCGGCCTGGGTCGCTGAGAATCGCAGCCCTGGTTTGGCGGCGACCACCCGCAGCTCCCCACGCAGCAACCCCGCCAGCCCTGAGCGCGTGTAGTCCACCGCCTGTAGGGCGTCCTCCACCGTGCAGCTCTGCCAGAGCTCTTTCAGACACTTGCCGGTGTAGCTCTTGCCGCTGAGCAGGGTCAGTGCCGCGGCCCTGACCTTGATGTCCTCGGGGCCCGGCTTCTCGCTACAGGCCCCGCAGTCAAAGGTCGCCAGCACGGAGCTGTGCGGCAGCCTCCCCTGCTCAGCCGCCTCCGACCAGGCGGCCGCGGTCAGGATGTTGACGGCGCTCCGGACAGGAACCGTCGTCTTGACCTCCTTGAGCACGCCGTTGTCAAGGCCCCAGGTCCGCTCAACCAGGGCCTGTGCCGCCGTCTGGCACAGCCGCTCCTCGTCCTGCGTCCAGTGGAGCACCGGGACGTCGTCGTCATTGAAACGGAGCCGGGCGCCTGGCAGCAGCGAGACCAGGCCCCAGGAGGCCAGCAGGTGCGCGGCGTTGCGGCCGCTGAAGGCTGGCAGCAGCCACTGGCGTTCCTCACTCTGGCTCATGGTCCTGCTCCCTTCTAGAGACCTCCCAGTCGGCCAGGCGCAGCACCGTCTCCGCGAGCGCCAGGGTGTAGGGGCCGTAACGGTCGTTCAGCTGCCAGAAGGCGCTCATGGCCTGCGCCCACTGGGGAGCCTGCGGGTCCTGGTACGGGGACCGGTCTTGGTGCGCCCCCATGACCGGCCCGGGCCCCCGGTAGGCACCGTGGTGGCTGAGGATCAAGTGCCGCACCAGCTCGACGTCGTGCGCCTGGTGCTGCCCGCTCTCCTGGCCCCGGTCAAAGAGCTCCGCGGAGGCGGCCTCGTGCCGCCACCCGGGCGGCACCCCGCACAAGGAGGCGGCTCGCCGCCACAGCCGGGAAGGCAGCCTGGACTTGGCCAGGGCGGTACCCGGCTGGGCACCGGGCCGCAGTGAGCCGTCTGGGCCTTCCTCAGCCGTGAGAGCCAGCTGGAAGGCATGGCTGCTGCGTTTCCCCTCGTCATGCCACAGTCCTGCCAGCCGCAGGTCCGCGGCCACCGGTCCTGGCAGCCCCAGGGCTCGTGCCCAGCGTCCGGCCAGGTCCCCCACCGCCTGGCCGTGGCGGTCCAGCCCCACCTGGCGTCCCGCACGTTCCTCCACCGGCGGTGCCAGCTCCAGCAGCAGGCACGGGTGCGCGCTCAAGGGGGCCAGGACCTGGGCCTCCAGCAGCCAGCCTGCTGGCACCTGCAGGTCCTCAACGGCCTCCTCCAGGAAGGTCGTCGGGTCCTGGTGTCCGGTCTGCTCACCACCCAGGTCCACCAGCAGCGCTGGCAGGCGACGCCGGTGCCGCTGCCGACGCCGGGGCGCGGGTACCGCCTGCTGGCCCGCCACCGCTTCCGCAAGCGCCTTGTCAGCCTTCTCCAGGTCTGCTCCGAGCAGCACACGGCACCCCGACCAGTCCTGGTCAGCCCCGGGAACCCCCAGGGCCTTCTGGGCGCAGGCGGCGTCGATCACCACTACCGCTCCTGGCACGAGCGCGGTCAGGGCGCTGCGGTCCTCCAGGACCTGGGGGCTGCCACCATCAGGGGCGATCAGCGCCACGGGCCCGTGCTTCAGCGCCACGGACAACACCTCTCGCAGGGCGGCCATGGGCAGGGACCAGCCTTCTGCGGCACGGTCCGGTGGCCGTTCGCCCAGGTACTCGACCAGCGCCTGGGGGGCGTTGCGGGCCAGCTCAGCCAGCTGCTCGCGCACGACGACGACGCCCTCGGCCCGGCTGTCTGCCAGCTCCCTGATCCAGGGGCCTACCGGCGGGTCGTTGCGTGAGCCGCAGGTGCGCACGTAGGCGCGCAGGACCGTGGGCGGGATCTGCACCGGCACCTGCTGCGGGGGCCACAGGGCGTCCTGGTCGGCAGACTCCTGGATGAGCCGCACGGCCTCGCCGAGGGTCTGGGCCGCCGTCAGCAGCCCGGCGACAGCCTGCGCCGTGCTGCCGTGGACCGGGTCGTCGGCGTCGCTCGCGACGACGGTGACGCTGCCGTCCGTCCGCGCCCCGACCCGGTTGACGCGCCCCAGGCGTTGCACCATGGCGCCAGCCCCGCAGGACTCCGTGACCAGGTGAGTGAAGTCCAGGTCGGCCCCTACCTCTAGCGTGGAGGTGGTGACCACGGCAACCGGCTGGGCCTGCGCCCGCTGGGCCACGCCGGTGCGATAGGGATCCAGGGCCTTCAGGGACTGTGTCCCCAGCCTGGCGGGCATGCCGCCGACGAACAGGAAGCAGCTGACTTCGGTGCCCCTGGCGGTCTTCTCCAGGGAGGCGAAGACCTGCTTGGCGGACGCGACCGTGTTGCAGTAGACGGCCAGGGACCCTCCCGGGGAGAGTTCCTGCAGCAGACCTGCTGCCACCTGCCGGACCCGGTCCCTGGCTCTTGCCTTGGGGACCACCTGGACCTGAAGTGGCAGCCCCTCCCGGGCCTGGCGTCTTGCGGCCAGGCTGGGGTCCGCCGCCTCCTCCTGGGGCCAGCTGAGGCGTAGCGCTCCGGACTGCGCCCCGGTGGTGGCGGTGGTGGCGGTCATCGCCATGACGCGCAGCGGCGGTACGGCCTGCCCGAAGCGGCTCTCCAGCAGCTGCTCCTGGGAGGCCAGCAGCTCCAAGGTGCATCGGGCCTGGGCGGACAGGTGGGCCTCGTCAAGCACCCACCAGGAGTCCAGGCCGGTCAGGGCGGCGTCTACCGGGCGGCGTGCGGCGGACAGGCCGTAACCTCGGAACAGCAGCCGGGAGCAGGTCATGTCCAGGGTGCCGACCACGAAGGTCGGCTGCACCGGGTTGCGGGTGTGCTCCGTGACGGCGTCCTCCTCCAGCAGGCCACCGCGCAGACGGCGCACTGACAGCACCTCACCCGCACCTAGGTCCAGGGCCTGGCGCAGGCTGCTGGCGAGCTGGGCCAGGGGACCGTCCACGGCGGTGCTGAGCACGTCCTGGACACGCCGGGCGGCTTCGTAGGTGTCGTCCACGACCACGCGCCGGTCCACCACCACGTGGAGGCGCAGGGCGACCTGGCGGGAGCGCCTCTCCCTCCGGGCCGCGGACGCGTCCCGGGCCAGGGCGTACAGCCAGCCGACCAGCACCGCCTGGGTCTTGCCCATGCCTGTAGGCACGTCCAGGAGGCTAGGAAGGTCTCCGTCCACGAGCCTGCGCGCCAGCCGCTCCTGGTACTCCCTGGGGCGGTGCCCAGTGAGCTCCTGGAAGACCTCGGCGAAGGATGGCAGCACCGTTGCTCCGATCTACATATATCTAACAAGTTATCCCCCGATCACTCGGGGCGAGGAGAGCGGCTAGATCGCCTAGATATCAAACAATCCTCTACCTCCGCTGTGGCGGAGCACTCACACGCCAGGATATCAGCCCACCAACCAGCAGGCTAGAGCAAGCAGTGAGGCTGGACGAAACAGATCATCACGTGCTGGCCGGAAGGATCATAAGACGGCGACCAGGAGGATCAAGACCTTGGCCGCCCGCTAGTCCACAGCCCACCTGCAGAGCCTTCCGACCCCGTAGCATCTCCCGCATGCAGCCCTACGCACCCCGCCTGGTGGACGACCAGCTGAAGACGCTCCTGCAAGGACTGCCCGCAGTAAACGTGGAAGGTGCCCGAGGTGTAGGCAAGACCCGCACCGCCAGGGAGCAGGCAGCCACCTTCATACCCTTGGACGACCCCGACGAGCGCCAGCAGGCTGCCGCCCTGGGCAAGCAGCTCCTCACCAGGGCCCAGACCCCGCTCCTGCTGGACGAGTGGCAGCGGATGCCGGAGGTGTGGGACCGGGTGCGGCGCGCCGTGGACCAGGACCCCGCCCCAGGGCGCTTCATCCTGACCGGCTCCGCCACGCCGTCGCAGGCGCCCGTGCACACAGGTGCCGGGCGCATAGTCAACCTGCGGATGCGCCCCATGAGCCTGGTGGAGCGCGGGCTAGACACTGCCTCCGTGAGCCTGCGCGCCCTGTTGGAGGGGGCCCGCAGCACCGCCGTCGAGGGGAGCACCAGAGCCAGCCTGGACGACTACGTGCAGGAGATCATCTGCTCCGGGTTCCCCGGCATCCGCAACCTTCCGCCAGAGGCGCGCAACGCCCAGCTGGACACCTACGTGGAGCAGACCTCCAGGCACGACGTCGACGGCGTATCGGGCCGCCGGGTGCGCTCCCTGCAGGACTGGGTCCGGGCCTACGCGGCCGCAGTGTCCACCACAGCCACCTTCACCAAGATCACGCAGCTGGTCACGCAGTCCCGGGAGGTGGGCCTGGCCAGCGCCACCGCACGCTCCTACCGGGACGCCCTGGAGAACCTGTGGGTGCTGGACCCGGTACGCGGCTGGAGCCCCAGCGAGAACGACTTCTCCCGCCTGACAACCGCGGACAAGCACCAGCTGTGCGACCCGGCCCTGGCCGCCCGCCTGCTGAACCTCGGGGCCGCCGGCATCCTGGGGATCGGGAACCCTCCGGTCATCAAGCCGGCTGACGCCCCACGTCGGTCACGCATGCTGGGGCCCCTGTTCGAGTCACTGGTGGCCCAGAGCGTCCAGGTGTACGCCTCCCTGTGTGATGCCCAGGTGCGTCACCTGCGCACCAAGGCAGGCCTGCAGGAGGTCGACCTGATCGTGGAGGGGCCCGAGCGCCGCATCGTGGCGATCGAGGTGAAGGCTACGGCCGCGCCACGGCCGGGGGACACCAGGAACCTGCTGTGGCTGCGCGAGCGACTAGGGAACCGCCTGGCCGACGCCGTCGTGGTGACCACCGGCCAGCACGCCTACCGCGACGAGGACGGGGTGGCGGTCGTCCCCGCCTCGCTGCTAGGCCCCTGAAAGGAAAGGCTGGCGACACGGGCGATAAGACGAGGTAGGGCGGCTGCGCGGGGATTACCGCCTCCGCGCAACCGCCCTCCTCTACTCAGGCTCGCTCAGGGACGATCATTCGCGCGCTTACGGACGATCATTCCCACGCCCATGAGCGTGAGGAGGACCGCCGCACCGGCGAGCAGATCGGTTTCGGCTCCGGTGCTGGCGAGCTTCGTCCCCGCGCCGGACTGCGCCTGCGGCGCCTTCTGCTCAGGCTGCGGGGCTGCCGTCTGCGGGGCCTCAGACTGCGGAGCCTCCGGCTGCGGGGACGGTGCGACCGCCGGGCAGATCACGGGGATGCTCAGCCCCTGGCTCGCGGTTACGACCTCGGCGAAGTCCGTGGAGATGGAGACGGGGACGTTCACGACCTCGCCCTCGGGCAGGCCCGCGCAGCGGTCCCCAGCCGTGGCCGTGATCTCGACGCTTGCCCGGCCCGCGCCGTCGGTCGTGATGACGGCCGCCTCATCGGAGGCGTGCTCGTCGCGGAGGGAGTTGTCCACCGGCGCACTCACCTTCGTCCCGTCGAGGCTGAGCGTGACGTTATGCGTGATCGAGGGGCCTTCGGAGAAGGACAGGCCGCGCAGGTGGATCGTGGCCTTCGCCCCCTCGGCGACGGGCTGGCTCGGCAGGCTCAGGCCGATAGCGGCCTTGGCGGCCCGCGGCGCCGCACCCGAGTGGGCGGCCAGGAACTCGTTGAACTTGTCGCGGTCGAGATTGCCGTTCGTCTTCGCGGGCCCACCCGCGGTGAGGGCGTCGAAGGAGTCTCCGCCGGCCAGGAGGAAGGTCACCGAGCCAACCGTGTAGGTCTTCGCCGGGTCGAGGGGCTCGCCATTGACCATGACGGAGGTGATGCGCTCGCCGTAGGGCTTAGCCGGATCGTAGGTGTAGCGCACGTTCGAGGAGATACCGAGCTTGAGCAGGGGCCGGGAGTTCTGCGAGTTGAGGTTCGTCTTCCACTGCTGCTCAAGGGCCCGCTTGAAGTCCGCGCCCGTGATCGACACGTAGCCGAGCTCGTTGGAGAAGGGCATGACGGAGTAGGACTGGGCGTAGGTGATGGTCCCGTCATCGTTCGGGATGAGGTCGTCGCGCAGGCCGCCGGCGTTGATGATGCCGATGTCCACGGGCTTGCCCTCGACGAGGACCGTCTCCCTCATGGCGTCGGCAACAAAGTCGCCGAGGCTCGATTCGATGCCGCGGTTCGACCCGGGGTCGGTCGCCCCCGCGGGGGTCGTGAAGACGCCGCGCCTGAAGGCCTGGGTGTAGCCGGTGCCGACGACGGCCTTGCCGGCCTCCTGGGAGTCGGTGACTGCCTGGTCAACGACCGCCTGGGTCGCGGGGTCGGCGCCGCATTTAGCGACGGTGGCCGCAGGGATGAGCTGTGTGTCGGCGGAGACGACCTTCTTCGCCACGGTGTCGTAGGAGATGCGGATCAGGCCGAGGTTGTCGGTGTAGGAGCCGGAGGCGACGCCCGCGAGAAGCGGGTTCTTCGAGTCGAGCCTCTCGGCGGAATCGACCTTGTCGAACTCGTAGGGCACGTGGGTGTCGCCGCCCATGATGCCGTCGACGTGCTCGGAGACCTTCGGGTAGTTGTTCTTCACGTCGTCGTCGAGCATCGCGATGACGATCTGCGCCTCGCCCTTCTCCTTGATGGACTTGGCGAGGGTGTCGATCTTCGCCAGGGGGTCGGTGAAGGTCAGGCCTGCGGTCGTTCCGGGGCTGAGCTTGTAGGGCACGTCCTCGGCGATCGCACCGATGAAGGCGACCTTCACCCCCGAGGGCGAGTCCCAGACCACGTAGTCGCCGAGGTAGGGGGTCTGCGTACCCGCCTTCGTCCAGGAGCCCATGCCCTCGATGTTCGCGCCGAGGTAGGGGAAGCCGACCTGGACGAACTCACCGGGCTTCGAGCCGTCGACGCGCTGCTTGAAGACCTCCTGGCCCATGTCGAGCTCGTGGTTGCCGATGGTGGAGGCCAGAGGCGTGAGGGTGTTGAGGGCCGCGATGGTCGGGTTGTCCTTCAGCGAGCCCGAGGTGTAGGGGGAGGCGCCGATATTGTCGCCGAGGAGGGTGAAGGAGGAGTTCGGGTTGTTCGCCCGTGCCTCCTTGAGGTAGCAGTTCATCGCGGGCAGGCCCGCTTCCTTGACGACCCCTTTCTTCGCGACCTGCTCGATGTGGCCGTGCACGTCGGTGAGGTTGTACAGGTCGAGGGTGACAAGGGAGGACTCGGCTGCCTGAGGGGCGTCCTCAGCGATCGGCTCGGCCAGAGCGGCTGTAGGGGCGAGGAGCAGGGCGAAGGCGGCTCCTGCGCCGAGCAGAGCTCGTGTTGTCATACTCATTGGTTTTCCGGTTCTTTCGAGGAAGCCGCGGATGCGGCGGTGCGGATTAAGTAAGGAGGGTTCAGGAGGCGCGTCGGCGCATCGCGATGAGGGTAAGGCCCAGGCAGAGCGCGGCTCCAGCCGCCACGAGGACGCCGCCCGCGGCTCCGGTCTTCGCGAGGGATCCCGGCGTCTTCGCTGAGGCGTTTCCTACGGACGGGGACTGCGGGGCAGGCGGGACGGGCGCGCTCGGGGTGCTGGGCGTCTCCGGGCCGGTGGTTGCCCCGCCCTCCTGGGGCTTCTCGCTCACTAGGTCGAGGCCGACGATCTCGGGGTTGTGGTCTGAGGAGCGGTAGGGGTTGTCGGTCTCGGTGGCGAGGTGGGCGTTCATATTCGACCTCGAGTACTCGAAGGCGATGGATTCTTCGGCGTTGATGCCCCAGGAGGCGACGCCGAGGACGAGCGGGTCGGCGGCGGCGTTCGCGAAGACGTGGTCCAGGGAGCCGGAGCGCCCTGAGTAGACGTAGGAGGGGTGCGCCCCTGCCGACTTGTGGATCCAGCCTGCGCCGGTGATAAGGGCAAGCGGGTCCTCCTTGGAGTAGGAGTTGAAGTCACCGACGAGGAGGGTCGGGGTCCCCTCGAAGCGCGCGGCGAAGTCCACCAGGGCCTTGGCTTGTGCGACACGGATCGCGTTCGCGTTGCCCTGGCCGTCGCCGGCGTCGGTGTTGCCCTCTTCCATGCCCGTGGGGACCGAGCCCTTGGACTTGAAGTGGTTCGCGATGACCACCAGGCTCTTCCCGACCTGCTTCTCGTTGACGACGGGGGTGAACTCCTGGGCAAGGGGCTGGCGGGCCAGGCCGGTGAAGGCCGGGTCGTCGAGGATCACGGATCCGCCTACGGGCGCGATCGTCCTCGGCTGGTAGATGAAGGCGGTGCGGATGACGTCCTCCTGCGCGGGAACCTGCACCGGGCTGGGGACGTACGCCCACTTCTCGGATCCGGCCGCCGCGTTGAGGGCCTCGACGAGGGTCTTGAGGGGGGCGTCGCGGTCGTCGCTGATTCCGACGCCCAGTGGATTCTCGATCTCTTCGAGGGCGACGACGTCGGCGTCGATCATGTTGATCGCGATGACGATCTTCGCCTGCTGCTGGGCGAAGGCGGCGCTGGACCAGGCTCCTCTGACGGTGCATTTCTTTGCAGTGACGAAGTTCCCGTCCCGGTCAGGGTAGCCCTCGCATCCGGGCTCGTCCTCGCCGAGGTCGGAGAAGTAGTTGAGGACGTTGAAGGTCGCTACCTTGACGTCCCCTTTGACTTCAGGGACTGCGGGGCGCTCGCCGCTGACGGTGATGGGCGAGCGCTCGGGGTGCCCCGCGGTCATGCGGGTCGGTTGGAGGACGAAGGCGGAGTGGCGCACGTCGACGAGGACGGGCTGTGTGAAGGTCGCGTGGTAGCCGACCCGGGCGGGGGCACCATTGGCGATGTAGGCGTAAGGGACACCCGTGGCCGCGCCCCGGGTGAGGTTCGTGTTCGTCCCGTCGTCTAGGGCGATAACGGCGGCGGCGTTCGCCGCCTCGTACGCGGTGGCCTTCTCACCGGGTTCGACGACGTCGGTCGCGGCCCGCAGGGGCTCGGTCCCGGGGGTGAGGGCTAGGGTGCCGTACTGGTTCACCTGGTAGTTGTCGGTGATCGTCCAGGTCCCCTGCGGGGCGACGAGCATGGACTCGAGGGCTTCGAGCTGGTCCGCGCTGGGCACGGAGTCCAGGGGCGTAGGGGTGACGGGGGCGCAGCCGGAGGCAGGCTCGATCGCCGTGACGGCGAGCTGGGTGAGGCTCTGCGTGGCGGCGGGGGTCTTCTTGCCGGTCGCAGGGTACTCGCCGACTGTGCCGGTCACGCGGACGCAGGAGCCGATCCCAGGGATGTCGAGGCGCTTCTTCCCGACCCAGGCGAAGAGCCCGTCGGAGGAGGCGCGGGCCGGCTCCCAGGCGCCACCAGTTCCGGGGGTCTGGATAGTGAAGCCGTCAAGGGTGGTGGCCAGCCCGTCCTCGTTCCTCGGGTGGGCTCCGGTGACGACGCCGAGGGTGGTGACGGTGGTACCGGTGAGCGCGGAGTCGTCGGCTTCTCCGGGCTTCTGGATCTCGGGGATCGGGGTGAGCACCGGCCCCGATCGCGCAGCGTCCGCCCCGCTCGCTTCTGCGGAGCGGGCGGGGCTGGCGCTCCGCTCGCTCTCGGGCGAATCCGGGGCGGGCGTCTCCTGAGGGGTGGAGACGGCAGGCGCCTCCCCTCCGACCGGGGCCTCAGGATCAGGTGCCGCGTGGGCGGTCAGCGGGGCGGCGGCAAGCGCGATCGTCGCGCCCGCCCCGAGGAGGATTCTCTTCGTGGTCGTGGTCATTATGGTGAGCTCTCCTGTTGGCGGTAGTCACATCGGTGTGACCCGGAGTCGTCTTTGACAACCGAAACCCAAGGTCTTTATATGTTGTAAAGAAAGGGTTTGACAACCGTATCAACTCACCCGGGCGCAATCCAAATCCCAGGAAGAGACTCGATCCCGGGATCGCACCCGTCACCCTTAGGTCCGGGTCCGCAATCCGAGGCAAGCACGTTTCGTACGCAGGCAACGCCTCCAGTTGTGCATTTTGGCGCGAGTGGTGCGGTTTTCCGGCACCACTCGCGCCAAAATGCACAAGTCGGGGTGGGCTCCCACGTGCGCCTCGACGCCGCGTATCGGGACGCCAGTCGGCACGACGAGAGGCAGCCCCCAGCCTCTCGGCGCACGGGGGAACCGCGGCGCCTCCTCACTGCCTGCCGCGGGCCGCCCACCAGGCCTGCAGAGCCTGCCGGGCCATCTCCTCACCGACCGGCCCCTTCTCCATGCGCAGGTCCATCAGGAAGCGGTAGGCCTCGCCGACCACCGGCCCGGGCCCTACCCCCAGCTCAGCCATGATCTGGGAGCCGTCCAGGTCCGGACGGATCGCCGCCAGCTCCTCGGCCTGCCGCAGCTGGGCGATACGTGCCTCCAGGTCGTCGTAGGCGTGGGAGAGCAGGGCGGCCTTGCGCCGGTTGCGGGTGGTCACGTCCGCGCGGGTGAGCCGGTGCAGCCGCTCCAGCAGGGGGCCGGCGTCGGTGACGTAGCGGCGTACAGCAGAGTCGGTCCACCCGGCGTCGGCGTAGCCGTGGAAGCGCAGGTGCAGCTCCACCAGGCGGGCCACGTCCTTGGTGGTCTGCTTGTCAAAGGTCAGGGCCCGCAGACGCTTCTTGGTCATGCGCGCCCCCACGTGGTCGTGCCCGTGGAAGGTGACCGTACCGTCACGCAGGAAGTGCCGCGTGGCGGGCTTGCCGATGTCGTGCAGCAGCGCGGCCAGGCGCAGCACCAGGTCCGGGGCGGGCACCGGCCCGTCCGGCCCGGTCTCCTGGTCCATGGCCTGGTCCAGCACGGTCAGGGTGTGCTCGTAGACGTCCTTGTGGCGCTTGTGCTCGTCCACGGTCTCCTGCAGGGCGGACAGCTCGGGAAGCACTACGTCGCACACGCCGGTGTGCACCATCAGCTCGATGCCGCGCCGGGGCCAGCGGCTCAGCAGCAGCCGCTCCAGCTCGGCGCGCACCCGCTCAGCGGAGACGATCTCCAGGCGCTGGGCCATCCTGCTCATGGCCCCCACCACCTCCGGCTCGACGTCGAAGCCGAGCTGGGCGCAGAAGCGGGCGGCCCGCATGATGCGCAGGGGGTCGTCGTCAAGGGACTGCTCGGCGCTGACGGGGGTGCGCAGCAGCCCGTCGGCCAGGTCCGCCAGGCCGCCGCAGGGGTCCACCAGCTCCAGCCCGGGCAGGCGCAGGGCCATGGCGTTGACGGTGAAGTCGCGGCGCGTGAGGTCGCCCTCCAGCGTGTCGCCGTAGGAGACCACCGGCTTGCGGGAGCCGATCTCGTACTCCTCGCTGCGGTAGGTGGTGACCTCCACCACGACCTCGCCCTTGCGTGCCCCAATGGTGCCGAACTCCTTGCCGATGTCCCAGCAGGCGTCACCCCAGGCCCTCAGGATCTCCTCGGTCTGCTCCGGGCGGGCGGAGGTGGTGCAGTCCAGGTCGTGGGGGGCCACGCCCAGGAAGGCGTCACGTACAGGGCCGCCTACCAGGGACAGCTCGTGCCCGGCCCGCTCAAAGAGGTGCCCCAGGGCGGCCAGGCTGGGGGGCAGGCCGCTCAGCGTCCTGGCGGCGAGCGGGGTCAGGCCACGCTCGTCCACCTCCTGCAGGTCTACCTGGAGCTTTGCGGGCACACGGTGGGGGGGCAGTCCCGTACTGGGCTGGTTGGCAGTCATCACCTCCAAGCCTGCCATGCCCACCGCCGGGGCACGCCACCTGACCGATGTCACCCCTCACGAGCCGGGGCTGACGGCCCGGAACGCATAAAGTGTCCCTATGTCGCCCCACCGCACTCACCTGCCCCGCACCGCCTCCGGTGCGCGCCGTGCGGGTGGGCACTCCCTGCCGGTGGTGGACGAGACCAGCGCCGGAGGCCTGATCGTGGACGTCCAGGGCGGCAAGGCCTTCACCGCGGTGATCGCCCGGCGTAACCGAGGCGGGCGCCTGGAGTGGTGCCTGCCCAAGGGGCACCTGGAGGGCAATGAGACCGCCGAGCAGGCCGCGGTGCGGGAGATCCACGAGGAGACTGGTATCACCGGACGGGTGCTGCGCCACCTGGCCACCATCGACTACTGGTTCTCCGGGGACACCCACCGGGTGCACAAGGTCGTCCACCACTTCCTGCTGGAGGCTACCGGCGGCACCCTGACCACGGAGAACGACCCGGACCATGAGGCTGAGGACGTGGCCTGGGTGGAGCTGGACGAGGTCGCGCGCCGCCTGGCGTACCCCAATGAGCGCAGGATCGTCGCCGCCGCGCGCGAGATCCTCGTGGGAGAGTAGATGGTCGTGGGGCCCACCGCACGCCACCCGGTCAGCTCCTGGTCCGCTGGGCTGAACGGGACCGTGTCCCGACGGCGTCGCCCGCTGCGGCTCAGGCTGGTCCTGATGCTGCTGGCGGTAGCGGCCCTGGTGCTGGCTCCGGCCCTGAGCCCCCCGGTGGTCCTGGCGGCGCCCGCCGTCCCGCTGCCCCCGCAGACCAACCTGCCGGTCACTGAGGGGCAGGTCACCGCCTCTCTGGACAGCCTGGCCCCGGAGGTCCTCAGCGGCGGGGAGGACCTAGTGGTCACCGGGACCATCGCCAACGGCACCACGACGCCGCTGACGGACCCGGTGCTGGTGGTGCAGGTGCAGCAGTCCACGCCGGTGTCCGCCTCTGAGTTGAGCAGCTGGCTGGCGGGCAACCGGGACGTCTACCTGCGCACCGCCCTGATCGAGACCCTGCCGGCCACGATCCAGCCCGGTGAGAGCACCGGCTTCTCCCTGACGGTACCTGCCGCCTCCCTGCCCTTGAGTGACCCGGGTCAGTGGGGGCCGCGCGGGGTGCAGGTAGCGGTCACCCAGGACCACGTCAGCCTGGCCGCCGACCGCAGCTACCTGCTGTGGCAGCAGGCTGACGAGACCCAGCCGACCGGTGTGCTGGCCCTGCTCCCGGTGACGGCCTCACCGGCAGAGCTGCAGGTGCTGAGCAGGCTCAAGGAGCCTAGGTGGAGTCCGCCGGAGCCTTCCGCCACCGCCGCCCCCGGCACCCCGTCCCCCGGCCAGACGGCGGAGGCGTCCCCCAGTGCAGGCCCGGCCCAGACCCCTGAGCCGGGGACGCCCGCGGCCACCGCCGCCCCGGAGGCCCCCCAGGAGCCGGTGGAGGCAGACGCCCTGCTGACGGCGATGGTGACCCGGATGACGGCCCTGCTGGAGCTGGCGCAGCCGGGTGTGGTGCTGGGGGTGGACCCGGCGGTGCTGGAGGTGCTGGGTGTCCTGCAGGAGGAGCCTGCGGCGGCAGCAGACAGCACCCCGGCCCCGGCCGTCGGCGCCCCGGACTCCCCGGCCCCTGAGGGCGGTGTGCAGGCCACCGCCGTCGCCCCGGGTGGCGAGCAGCCGGAGCAAGGCGCCAGCGCCCAGCCCAGCCCGGCTCCCTCAGGCAGCCCGGCGCCGTCTCCCACAGCCAGCCCGGGCAGCAAGGCCGCCCCCTCACCAGTGGCGGTGCTGCGGGAGAGGCTGGTAGCAGCTGTCGCGGCCGGTGACGTGGTGGCCCTGCCCTGGGCCGACGCCGACGAGGCCGCCCTGGCCCACGCTGGTGAGTCCACCTTGCTAGCGCAGGCGCACAGCCGGGCCGATGCCTCGGCGCTGGCGGGGCTCGGGGCACGGCGGGACGTGTCCTGGCCAGCCGCCACGGCCCTGGACCAGCAGACGCTCAGCGCCCTGCCCGCCAGCTCCACCCTAGTGCTCGCACCCCCCGGCAGCCTGGAGGTCAGTGAGGACCTGACCTACACGCCCTCTGGGCTGACCACCGTGGAAGGCCGGGTGCTGCTGCTGCCCGACACCGCGGCATGCGCCAGCATCAAGGCTGTCCTGCCTCCTGGCGCCGGGGTGGTGGACCCAGCCAGGGCGAGCCTCAACGAGCTGGACTCGCGCCAGCTGCTGCGCGCGCAGACGGCGATCATGGCCCGCCAGCTGCCGCTGCTCAGCCGTGACCTGGTGGTCAGCGTGGACCGGGTCACCGCCACCGGCACCGACCCGCAGGTGCTAGGAGCCCGCCTGCAGGCCCTGACCAGCTCGCCCTGGACCGTGCCCCTGGGGCTGGAGGACCTGCGCCAGCACGCCGCGGTCATCTCCCAGACCAGCAGGGGCTCCTGGCCCCGTGAGGTGCAACGGACGCCTTTGGGGCAGGCCTCCCCGGAGGGCAACGAGATCTCCGTGGAGGAGCTGGCCGCGGCCCGGGACTCGGCCACGACCCTGGCCGCGGTGGGCTCCACGGTACCCAGTCCGGGGGAGCTGCTGGGCCAGGAGGCTGAGGTGGTCGCCTGGGCCGTCTCCTCGGCCTGGCGGGCGGACCCGGCCCTGCGGGGCCAGATGCTCAGCCAGGTGCAGGACAGCGCGCAGCAGCTGCGCACGGCGATCAACCCGCAGCCCTCCTCCACCATCAACCTCATCAGCCAGCAGGCCAACCTGCCGGTACGCATCGGCTCCAGCCTGACGCAGGACGCGACCGTCCAGGTCACCCTGGAGTCCTCCTCCACCCGTCTGCAGCCGGACGGGCCGGTGACCGCCACCATCCCGGCCAGCGGGGAGGCCATGGTGCTGGTGCCGGTCAAGGCGGTGGGCTCTGGCGACGTCATGCTGACCATCAACGTCAAGGCGCCTGACGGCTCTCAGGTCAGCACCCCGGCGACCGTGCACATCCGCGTCCACGCGGAGTGGGAGTCTCTGGGCACCCGGGTGCTAACTGGCGTACTGGTGGTGCTGCTGGTGGTAGGCGTGATCCGTACCGTGCGTCGTGGCCGCCGCAGCAGCGGCTTGCAACAGGCCGGTGGTGGCCCTGACAGTCCTGGCCCTTTGACTCTGCGAGAGGACCCCCTATGAGCGGACAGAAGCAAGCGGACTTAGGGCGCAAGGCTTCCCTGGCACGTTCCTCAGCGATCATGTTCGCAGGCACCCTGGTGTCTCGGCTGCTCGGCTTCGTCCGCAACGCCCTGGTGGTGGTGGCCCTGGGGGCGACCGCCTCCGGCGCGGCAGACGCCTTCAACACAGCCAACGCCCTGCCCACCCAGCTGTACAACCTGCTCCTGGGCGGGATCCTCAACGCCGTGCTGGTGCCGCAGATCGTGCGCGCGCTGCGCCAGGACAACGGCGACGACGTCGTCAACCGGCTGCTCACGGCGGCTGGTGCCCTGGTAGCCGGGGTGACGGCGGTGATGACGATCGCCTCCCCGCTGGTGGTGCTGCTGTACGCCTCCGGCCTGGGGCGCTGGCAGCCACTGGCGGTGGCCTTCACCTTCTGGTGCATGCCCCAGGTCTTCTTCTACGGCCTGACCGCCCTGTGGGGCCAGGTGCTCAACGCCAAGGAGCACTTCGGCCCCTATATGTGGGCCCCGGTGGTCAACAACGTGATCGCCATCCTGTCACTGCTGGCCTACGTGCGGCTGTACGGCGCCTATGCGGCCGGGGGTGAGCCGCAGGCCTGGGACGGCATGCGTATCGCCGTGATCGCGGGGGGCGCGACCCTGGGGATCGTGCTGCAGGCGCTCACCTTGTACCTGCCGCTACGGCGCACCGGCTTCCGCCCCAAGCTGGTCTGGGGGGTGCGCGGGATCGGCCTGCGGGAGACCTCGATCGTGGCCTCCTGGGCGCTGGCGGGCGTGCTGGTGACCGGTCTGGCGGATATCGCCTGGACCAACCTGGGCTCGGCGGCGGTGACGGAGGCGGAGCGGGCGGCGGCCTCCGGGCTGATCATCCCCTCCACCACCATGTGGAACAACGCCCAGCTGATCTACGTGCTGCCCCAGTCGCTGGTGACCACCTCCATCATCACCGCCCTATTCACCCGTATGAGCGTGAAGGCGGCGGAGCGTGACGGGGCGGGGGTACGTGACGACTTCTCCCTGGGGGCCCGCTCGGTGGCGGTGTTCACCATGCTGGCCACCGTGGGCATCGGGGTGCTGGCCACCCCGGCGCTGCAGGCCTTCGTGCCGACGCTGTCCCTGGCGGAGGCGCAGGCCAGCGCGCCGATGCTGGTGGCCCTGGCCCTGGGGATCGTGCCGCAGGGACTGTGGTTCACGGCCCAGCGGGTGCTGCTGGCCTACACCGACACCCGGCGCCTGTTCTGGGCCTACGTGCCGGTGGGCACGGTGCCTATCGTGGCGGCCTTCCTGATCCACGCGGTGGCTCCGGCCCAGCACTGGATGACCTTGGCCGCCTTGGTCAACACCTTGTGCCACGTGATCGGCCTGGCGATCTGCGTGCCCTTTATGCGCCGCTACCTGCCTGACCTTGACAGTGCGCGGATCGCCCGCACCCACCTGCGCCTGGGTGTCGCTGCGGTGGCTGCGGCCCTGGTAGGCACGGGGATACGCAGCCTGATCGGGCCTGCGGACGGCTCCCTGACGGGGCGTCGCCCGGTGGACGCCTTGGTGACCATCCTGGTGGTGGCTGTGGTGATGACCGTGGTCTACCTGCTGGTGGCGGCCTGGGCCAAGGTGGAGGAGCTGTCGGTGGCTACGGGGCCGGCGGCCCGGATCCTGCGCAAGGTGGGGCGGCTGCTGGGGCCTGCGGGCGGTCCGGTGCTGGCGCTGGCTGAGCGCCTGGCCCCGGTGGAGGTGCGGGTGCCCGCCTCGGTACCGGTTCCTGCCGTCGCACCGGCAGCGGTGCCGGGGGCCGGGACGGGGGCGGCCACCGTTCCAGGGGCCCGCCGCACAACAGAGACCGTTTTGCAACCTAGCGCTACGATGGGTCTAGATTCTCGGGGCGAGAGAGAGGGCCGTGGGGTGGACGAGGGCAAGCCAATCGGTTCAGGCCGCTATCGGGTCCTGGACACTCTTCCGACGACCCTGCCTCATATCATTCGTCACCGCGGCAAGGACACGATCCTGGACCGTGACGTGACCATCCTGATGCTCACCCCGGCCACGGCCCACCGTGAGGAGGTGCTCAGCGCCGCAGCCCGGGCGGTGCTGGTGGACGACCGGCGCTGCCAGCGCATCTACGACGTCGACCAGGGCCGGGAGGCGTTTATCGTCTCCGAGCCGATCTCCGGGGTTACCCTGCCGCGCCTGGTGGAGCAGGGGCTACCAGCCTCCCAGGCCCGCGCGATCATCGGGGAGGCGGCGCAGGCCCTGGCTTCCGCCTCGGAGCGCAACCTGCACCACCTGGTGCTGCAGCCGGAGTCGGTGCGGGTGGACGCCCACGGCCAGGTCAAGGTCACCGGCGTGGGGATCGACGGCGCGGCCCGGGGCATGGACTCGCGCTTCCGCAGCCCGCTGCTGGCTGACAAGGATGACGCCAAGGCCCTGGTCGAGCTGCTCTACTACGCCGTCACCGGCCGGTGGCCGGGCAAGCGCTCGGGAGTGCGCCCTGCCCCGCGGCGGGGTGGGATGCCGGTGCCTCCTTCGGAGATCGCCTCCGGAGTAGCACCTGAGATTGACGCCCTGTGCGAGCGGGTGTGGAAGGACGACGTGCCCCGCTCCGCCGCGGAGGTGGCTGCCCTGCTGGAGCCCTGGCCCCAGGTGCAGGCCCCGAAGGTGCCGCCACGACCTCGTCCGGCCCAGGGGCCCGCGAGCCCTCCGGCAGCTTCCGGCGCCCCGGCGCGGACTGTGACTGGGTCCAGGCAGCCAGGTCCCCAGCACCAGGAGCCCGCAGCAAGCCCCTTGTCAGGGGCGGGCGCCTTGGTGTCCGCCAGTGCCGCTGCTGTGGGAGCCGGGGCCGCAGCAGCCGCCAGCACTATGGCGGGGGCCACCCGCAGCTTCCTGACCAGGTTCAACCGTTCCCGGCGCACGGAGACGCTGCCGGCTGGCGCGCCGCGAGACCCGGCGCCCTACGCGTCTGCAGGGGCAGCGAGCGCCCCGGCAGACGCTGCTCCCGTGGCTGCTGACCCCGTAGCCGCTGGCACGGCAGCTGCTGACACGATGGCCGCCCCGCAACCTGGCGGCACAACCCCGCTTCCGGCACAGCCCACACCACTGCCCGGGGCGCCCTCACCTGGGGTGGAGAGGTCGCAGCAGGTCCCACCGACCGCAGCGGCCTGGTCCGCCAGCCCGCAGGTCGCACCGGCCCAGCCGTATGAGTCCCCGGCGACGTCGGCCCATGCCTACCCCGTCGAGGCCGCCACCCCGCAGGCCACGGGACCCAGCCCCCAGGAGGGGGCCCCAGGCGGCCCGGGCTCCACCCGGATCGTGGACATCGACTCTGTGCAGGCTGAGGTGCACGGGCCTGTGGCCGTCAGCTCCGAGCTGACCAACGTGGGGCCGGAGGGCCCGGCTCTCCTGGAGGAGGACGCCAGCTTCGAGGACCTGGTCAGCGGCGAGGACGAAGACACCAAGCGCAGCACCAACGGCGTACTGATCGCCATCGGCGTCGCGGTGCTGCTGGTAGTGGCCCTGGCGATCGCCAACCTGCTGGACCTGGCCCGGGTGCCGCTGACCGACCAGGAGATCCCGGCGGCCAAGACGGTTCCCTCCCAGAGTGCAGCCGCCGGCGAGGGCAGCGACCAGGCTCCAGCGGCCACGCCGGTCATCGCGGCGGTCCAGGTCCTGGACGGCGACGAGCACCCGGAGCTGGCCAGTGCCATCACCGACGGCGACCCGGCCACCGACTGGTACACCCGCTTCTACAACGACCCCAAGATCTCCAACAACGGTAAGGCGGGGATCGGGGTGGCGCTCAAGCTCCAGGCCCCGGCCACCGTAAGCTCCGTCGAGCTGCAAGGGACGGCAGCTGGTGGGCACTTCCAGCTGCGCAGCACGACGGCGGAGGACCCGGCCGGGGGCAGCCTCTTGGCAGAGGGGGCCTTTGTGGGAGGTACGACCCAGGTCTCCGTCTCACCAACCCAGGCCGAGTCCATAGTGCTTTGGGTCACGGAGATGCCGCGCACCGGCAACGGGGAGAACCGTGTGACCCTTGCAGGGGTAACGATTCGCTGAGCCTGGAACAACTTGAGGCCGCTGGTGGTTAGGGAGACGGATACACCCCCGACCACCTGAGGATGACCATGATCCACGACCTCGTTATTATCGGCTCCGGTCCCGCTGGTTACACTGCCGCGATCTACGCGGCCCGCGCAGGCTTGGCCCCGGTGGTCCTGGCCGGCTCCGTCTCTGCCGGTGGCGCGCTGATGACCACCACCGAGGTGGAGAACTACCCCGGTTTCGCGGAGGGCATCATGGGCCCAGAGCTCATGACCCGTATGCAGGAGCAGGCTGAGCGCTTCGGGGCCGACGTCCGTTACGAGGACGTCACTGCGGTAGAGCTGCGGGGAGAGGTCAAGCAGGTGACCACGGAGGAGGGGGTCTACCAGGCTCGCACCGTGATCGTGTCCACCGGCTCGGAGTACCGCAAGCTAGGTCTGGAGGGCGAGGAGCGTCTTTCAGGCTACGGCGTGTCATACTGCGCCACCTGTGACGGGTTCTTCTTCAAGAACCGGGACATTGTCGTGGTAGGGGGCGGGGACTCAGCCATGGAGGAGGCCACCTTCCTCAGCCGCTTCGCCCGTTCGGTCACCGTGGTGCACCGCCGGGACCAGCTGCGAGCCAGTGCGGCAATGGCGGCCCGGGCCAAGGCCGATCCGAAGATCACTTTTGCCTGGAACTCTCAGGTGGTGGCGTTGCACGGTGAGGACTCACTGACCTCAGTCACCTTGCGTGACACGGTCACGGGCGAGGAGCGGGAGCTGGCAGCCAACGGCCTGTTCGTGGCTATTGGCCAGCTGCCGCGTACTGATCTGGTCAAGGACGTGCTGGAGCTGGACGACAAGGGCTACATCAAGGTGGAGGCCCCCAGTCAGCGCACCGCCATCCCGGGCGTGTTCGCCTGTGGGGACGTCGCCGACCCGGTCTACCAGCAGGCGGTTACGGCGGCTGGTTCGGGATGCCGTGCCGCCCTGGACGTGGAGGCGTACCTGACCACCTTGGCGTCCTGACGATGCTCTGGGATGCTGGGGTGGTTGCCTGGTCCTGCCGGAGCAGGTAACCACCCCAGATCTTTGTCAGGACATATATCTTGTCCCTGAGCCTAGGAGCAACCCATGCCGCACTGCAAAGCCTTACGCGGGGACGACTTTGAGGTAGCTGTTGCTGCCAGCGAGCTGCCCGTGGTGGTGGACTTCTGGGCCGCCTGGTGCGGCCCCTGCCGCCAGATCGCGCCGGCGGTGGAGGAGCTGGCCCAGGAGATGCAGGCGCAGGCACGCTTCTACAAGGTGGATGTGGATGCCAACCCGGATATCGCACGGATGCACGGCATAAAGACCATTCCCACCTTCCTGGTCTTTCGGGGTAACCAGGTGGTGCACCGTTTCGGTGGGGCACGGCCCAAGGCCGCCATGCGCCAGGAGATTCTTCGGACCCTGCGCTGAGTCTGCTGGTTTCACGTGAAACCAGCGGGGCTACGGTCAGCAGACGGTACTGGCTGGGTTGCTGGAGTAAGGGCTCGTCCGCGGGTGGCGCAGCCGTTGCAGGGTAGGGCAACGGCACGGCGATGCGGGAAGGTACTGAGCCGCTATCCGTCTTAGGTGGCAACTGCCTGACGGTGAGGCGGAGGTTTCAGAGGACGACAGCCTTACCGGTCGCTTGTAGCTGGCAACTAGAATCGTCATCGCAAGCAGCCGGCACAAAGACAGGACGGACATGCAGTTCATCTCCACCCGCGGCGGTATGCGCCCCAAGAGCTTCACGGAGATCCTTCTCGATGGGCTGGCACCCGACGGCGGACTGGTGGTGCCTGAGTCGCTGCCTGCTTTGAGTGCCGCACAGATCGAGTCCTGGCGCGCTCTCAGCTACCCGGAGCTGGCCGCGCAGGTGATCGGCTTGTTCGCCACCGACATCCCCGCAGACAGGCTCCTGGAGCTGACCCGGGAGGCATATGGTCCGTCACGCTTCCCGGAGACTGTGGTTCCGGTGAAGCTGCTTGGAGAGTCTCTGGGCCTGATAGGTCTTTCCGAGGGTCCGACCATGGCCTTCAAAGACCTGGCTATGCAGTTCCTGGGGCAGGCTGTCCCATACGTGCTGTCCCTGAGGGGCGGGGTGCTCAATATCCTGGGGGCCACCAGCGGGGACACCGGTTCCGCGGCCGAGCACGCCTTCCGCAGCAGCCCAGGCGTGTCCGTCTTTATGCTCTCCCCGGCAGGCCGGATGAGCGACGTGCAACGGGCCCAGATGTACTCACTGACCGAGCCTAGTATCCACAACATCGCCGTCCAGGGGGTATTCGACGACTGCCAGAACCTGGTAAAGGAGCTTAACGCCGACGCCGTCTTCAAGGAGCGCCACAGCCTGGGAGCTGTAAACTCCATCAACTTTGGGCGTATTGCCGCCCAGTGCGTCTACTACTTCTGGAGCTGGCTGCGGGTCACGGATCGTCTGATCCCAGAGGAGCGGGCCGCCCAGTGGCAGGAGCCGCGGTTCTCCTTTGCGGTGCCCTCAGGCAACTTTGGCAACATCTACGCTGGGCACCTGGCTAGACGCCTTGGTCTGCCTATCCGCCGTCTGATCCTGGCCACCAATGAGAACAACGTGCTGGAGGAGTTCTTCCGCACGGGGGTCTACCGGCCTCGCTCCGGCGCAGACACCTTGGCTACCTCTAGCCCGTCCATGGACATTTCCAAGGCCTCCAACCTAGAGCGTTTCCTGTGGGAGTTGCTAGGGCCGCAGGACTTCCTGAGCGCCTGGCAGGAGCTGGAGGCCACCGGGCAGCTGGACCTTTCCGCCCAGCAGGAGCGCCTGGTCAAGGAGCTTGGTTTCGCCGCCTCCACCTCCACCCACCGTGCCCGCCTCTCAGCGATATCTGCTGCGTACCAGGAGCACCAGGTGCTTATCGACCCGCACACGGCTGACGGTTGGACCGCAGCGCAGCGCCTGGTGGAGCCGGGTGAGACAGTGCTGGTCATGGAGACCGCCAAGCCCGCCAAGTTCGGGCAGACCGTCTCGGAGGCCCTGGGCGTTGAGGTAGCCGTATCTGCCGAGCTGGAGGAGCTGCTATCCCTGCCGCAGCAGGTGGAGGAGATCCCTAACGACCCGGCGGTGCTTAGGCGCATCATCTCTGAACGCGCGCTCTAGCCCCTGCTCCGCGAGACCGGGACATCGGTACCGCGAGACCGGGACATATGGCTCGCGAGACCGGTTAGGTACTCCTTAGTTTGGTGCCTGCCGTCCCGAGGGGCGGCAGTAGACCGACTCAGATACAAGAGCTGGCAAGTAGACAGGGTTAAGTACAGCGGTTATCCGCACCACCGTGTCTCTGATACCAGAACGCAGCATGGCTCCCTGTGATGTGGAACTTGAGAAGTGAAACGAGAACCATCAGCAGGGGCCTCCCTACAGCACGTAAGGATGCTGAGTTCTAACACCGGGTCTGAATACCGCTGTGGTCCAGTCAGGCAACTGCCTCATCTCGGGAGCCTTGTGCATATCAGAACCACCCACTCCGGCACCGAAAGCGCATACCGAGCAGGTCCGCATCACCTTCAAGCAAGCCACGGTCACTGGAGCGACTGCTCCGGCCGTCTGTACGGGCTCGCTCCCGGGACTCCGCTAACAGCTACCCTGATCTGGCCCGCAAGGGTGCCGACTTCGCCGCACCCTTGCCTGGTTTCACGTGAAACGCAGCCGCGGTCCAGTCAGGCAACCACCTCGTCCCGGGAGTTCCTTGCACTCACTGGAACCACCATCTCCCCGGCAGTGGTCGCGTACACCGGGTAGAGGTTGCTTCGCCGTCGAGAAAGCTACGGTGACGGGGCAGCCGGTCCGGGCCACAGCGCCAGCGACCTTGAAGGACTTCCATCCACCGCCATCCAGGTATTAGCTATAGCTGTTACCAACAGCTGCCCGGCGTGTCCTGGTTCCACGTGAAACATTCCTCAGGGCGGGGCCGGAGACGTAGGTATTCAACAGCCGACGGCGTCCTGCGCCCGTTGCGAACAACACGCTGCTCCCTGTCGAGCTGGGGAAGCAGACTCGTGGGGAAGGACCTGCGAGACCCTATAGGACGCTGGTCTCCATCTGGTGCGTGCCTTAAGTGCAGCTCCGGTCATTCAGTTGCGACTATGCGCAGACAGAGGGCACGCCCAGCCCTAAAGGATCCTGGTCACCCAGGCCTCCCCGCTCAGGAGAGGGCATAGCCACCCGCGCCGTCGTGTCCCCTGGGGCCTGTGGGCCGCCCTGCGTGGGAGGGGGCATAGCGCTTCGTCATCCCGCGCTAGCCCTTACGGCAGAACCGGATCCCGAGCAGGGTCCACACGACCACCGAGCACAGAACCTCCACAGGATCACCTTGTCCACAACCAGCAGCACGCCCCGGTCATGGCCTCATTCGTTGTAATCACATCTGATGCCGTGACCGCTTGAGCCCCTGTCAGGTCCCGGCACTGTCCCAGCACACAGCCACTGAGTTTCTTCTCCAGCTTGCTTGGAACGCAGTGGTGACAGCCACAAAGAACACACCCCAAGAGAGGCGGCACCCCAGAAGAGGTATCTGCTCGCTACAGGACACCACGGTGCTTGAAGTTGCTCTAGAGGTAGTGGATCGCGGCTGTCCGCGACCAGTGCTAGCTTCCGAGACTGAGTTGCCTGTCATTGTGGAGGGACAGGAGCACAAGGCTGCTTCATCCCACGGCCGGAGTGCAGGATCTTCGCAACAGTTCTCACTTAGTCCGGTTTCACGTGAAACAACACCGCAGTCATCCTCCTAGTCCAAGCCGACCAAAGGGACCTGCTGTCACTCCTTGATGCAGATTGCACCTCGGCCGTGACAGACCTGGGTAGGGGCCCAGTAACTACCCAGCACAGTCCCCACTGGATCAGCCTGCCCAGCAACCGGTAGCCGCGACACATGGTCAGCGAACTTCCACTAACGGAGAGCTAATCACAAGCCCACGACTACATCGCACTTGCTCTGACCAATAAGCGTTTCACATGAAACACGAGCCTGCTACCCATGTGCCTAGAGGCAGGCCTCAAAAGGAGTTCCAGACCGATCCGATCTTCTCCTGCTACCCATGTGCCTAGAGGCAGGCCTCCAAGGCATATGCCCACCGCGTCACTCCGCTCCTGGTTTCACGTGAAACAGACCTAGGCTGTCACGATCAAGCCCCGCGCACGGTGCTCCAATCGGGGGTGCCCACTCCCATGCGCCAGACACCAAACCATTTGGTGAAACTGAAACAAGTCGGCCAGCAGGGGCCAGGTTCAAGGAGCGGTTGTAACGACTTCGTTCGAGTGAAGAGGTAGAGAGCCATCGGTGAACCACGCAGTGACCGCCTCACCCTCAGACCGACCAGTCGCCGAGCATCTACACCACTAGGCGGGACTCCACTCACCGATCCCGGTTTCACGTGAAACAGACCTAGGCTGTCACCATCAAGCCCCACGCACTGTCCTCCAGTCCGTAATGCCCACACCCTTGCTCTGCCACCACACTAATTAGCGCAGCACTTAAGGAAGGTGCTCCTGAAAAGAAGCACGCAGACCAAACTACGGTCGAGGTCTCCGTTGGAGCAGCGTCACGTCAAACAGAGCCCGTGGGCAAACAAGCTAGACGATGCCGTCAGGAGAGCGTCGGCCGCGAAGTGCACACGGTTCTAGGCTAGCCAGCGGCTCAGCTGGCGCAGGAGGATGCTGCACAGCGGCATGCGGCAAGCAGTACGGCCCCGGCACGAAGATGATGAGGGCTGCCGGTTTCACGTGAAACAACGACGTTGCCGTCCGCCGGCCAGCAAATCAGTCACCGGAACCGGACTTTGCTGCCTCGAGGTAAACCACCCGGAGACTCGTCCTAAGTAAACCGGGGAGGCGACCGGCAAACATCTAGCAGGCTGCTACTACAAGACACCCCCTTCAGTAACCTGCGCCAGCGGTCTCCGATGCAAGGTTGCCAGCGGTTTCCGGTTTCACGTGAAACGCAGCAGAGGTTGCTCAACCAGGTCGCCGTCCACCCAAGTCCAGTGACTCATCGAGGTCAAGCATCCAGCAGCCACAGGTAACACCAACCCACTCAAGCTCAAGCGACCACTGGGCAACTTACTATTACAAGGCACCCACCTCAGCGACCAGCATCCTCACGGCGCCGTCGTCGATCTTCTGTACGAGGAATCTCGAGCGCGTTGATGCTACTACCGCCCTAACCGGTTTCACGTGAAACAACGACGTTGCCGTCCAGCCTGCCAGCAAAGCAGTCACCCGGAACCGGCCCTGCACATCTCCAGCCGTATCGTTCCCTGGCACTGCCTTAGCAGACCGGGGAGGGGATCAAGTAACCGCAGGTAGTGTGCCCTTCGTAGCCATTCACATCACTAACCTGCAGCAGCACCATCCTCAAGCACCAGCCTGATAGGGCTTCCGGTTTCACGTGAAACCCGTTCCTGCTTCCCGGTCGTCACAGGTCGAGCCGTCGGAGGTCCCTGTTCCTGCTCGAGGTAGCTCGTCCCCTGGTGGAGAGGTCTTCAAGCGGGGAGAGGTCACACCTCCATCGAGCACGGTCCGACGGTTAAGGCACCTGCTCCGGCAAGCAGCAGCGAAGCGGTGCCGTCGTCGGTCTTGCGCACGGTCCGGAAGGCATGACCGCCGCCATCTGGAGGCAACCCCGGGTTTCACGTGAAACAACGGCCCCGGAGCAGCATCACCATCTCAGAAAGACAGCCGTGGACATGTGGCTGTCACGCTGACGTGGGAGAATCTTTCCACTGCGTTCCATGGGGGAACGAGCGGAAGGAAGAGATGACTGCTGAGAGCAACGTGAAAGGGAATCGGCTGGACCCCTGGTTGGACAACTATGCCGCCCGAGCTCATGGACTGCGGGCATCTGAAACACGCTCACTGTTCGCCGTGGCCTCCCGCCCCGAGGTAGTGTCCCTGGCTGGCGGCATGCCTAATCTCAAGGACCTTCCGCTGGAGCGGATCGCGCAGGCCACTGCCGACATGCTACGCAAGGACGGTGGAAAGGCCCTCCAGTACGGCAACGGGCAGGGATATCCTCGCCTGCGCCAGCAGATCACCGAGGTCATGGCCCTAGAGGGGATTGAGGCTGATCCGGAGGACGTCGTCATTACCACTGGCTCCCAGCAGGCCGTCGACATCATCACTGAGCTGTTCATCGACCCCGGTGACGTTATCCTGGCCGAGGCTCCCACCTACGTGGGCTCGCTGTCGATCTTCTCCACCTACCAGGCAGACGTGCAGCAGGTCCCTATCGACGCCGAAGGCGTAGTCCCGGAGGAGCTGGAAGCAACCATCGAGCGGCTTTCGCGTGCAGGCAAGCGGATCAAGTTCTTCTACTGCCTGCCTAACTTCCACAATCCTGCCGGGGTGACCCTCTCGGAGGAGCGGCGTCCCCAGGTCATTGAGATCTGCCGCCGGCACCATATCCTGATAGTTGAGGACAACCCCTACGGCCTGCTGGGATTCGAGGGGCAGACATACACCGCCTTAAAGACCCTGGCCCCCGAGGACGTCGTCTACCTGGGCTCCTTCTCCAAGATCTTTGCCCCCGGCTACCGGGTGGGCTGGGCGGTGGCGCCGCCAGCGGTGCGGGACAAGCTCAAGCTGGCCTCCGAGGCCGCTATCCTGTGCCCCTCCTCCATGGGGCAGTACTCAATCTCCATGTACCTGGAGAACTTTGACTGGCGGGCCCAGATAGAGGACTTCCGCAGCATGTACCGGGGGCGCCGGGACGCGATGATCGAGGCCCTGAACGAGCACCTGCCTATGTGCACGTGGAACATCCCCGCCGGAGGCTTCTACGTCTGGGTCCGGCTGCCGGAGGGCCTGAACGCCAAGGAGATGCTGCCCCGCGCGGTGACCAACCTGGTGGCCTACGTGTCGGGCACAGCCTTCTACGCAGGTGGGAGCACAGGCCACGAGAACATGCGGCTCTCCTTCTGCTACCCGGAGCCCAGCGAGATCCGTGAGGGGGTGCGGCGGCTGGCAGAGGTCGTCGTACGTGACCTTGAGCTGCGCAACCTCTTTGGCCCCACCCTTCCACGTCCAACTGCTGGTGTGACCGCACCTGCCCCTGACCAGATCTGAGGAGCCCAGGATGACCACCATGAACACGACCGAGAACCCTTTGCGCGTTGCCGTGCTGGCCGGGGGGCTTAGCCACGAGCGGGACGTGTCACTGCGCTCCGGTAACCGGGTGGCCCAGGTCCTGCGGCACCTCGGCCACTCCGTGATCGTGCTCGACGTCGACGCCAAGCTCATCTCCTCCTTGAAGTCCTTTGCCCCGGAGGTCATCTGGCCTCTGGTTCACGGTGGACACGGTGAGGACGGCGGCCTGCAGAACGTGCTGATCGCCTTGGAGACGCCGTACGTAGGCACCCACTCCGACGGCTGTCAGCGCGCCTCCTTCAAGCCCACGGCCAAGGCCACGGTGCGCACAGGTGGGGTCCTGACCCCCGATTCGGTGACGCTGCCTAAGGACTACTTTGCCCAGCTCGGTGCCCAGGAGGTGATGACTATGGTCTCGGAGCACCTGGGCTACCCGGTGGTCGTGAAGCCCAATCAGGGTGGCTCCGGGCTGGGGGTCTCCTACGCCTCCTCTGTGGATGAGCTGCGCGCCGCTATGGTTACCTGTTTTGCCTACGATGAGCGTGCGCTGGTTGAGAAGTACGTGGCAGGTACGGAGGTGGCCGTCAGCGTCGTCGACACCGGCTCGGGTCCACGTGCGCTGCCGCCCGTGGAGGTGGTGTCTGAGGGACGCTACGACTTTGACGCCCGGTACAACCCCGGTCGCTCAGAGTACTTTGCCCCTGCCAGACTCAGCGCCGATCAGACCAGGGTGGTACAGGAGACGGCCCTGACTGTGCACCGTACCCTGGGGCTGGGCAATATCTCCCGCACGGACCTGATCCTCACGGAGGACGGCACACCCTGGTTCATTGACGTGAACGTGGTACCGGGCATGACCGAGACCTCCCTGTTCCCGATCGCTGCGGAAGCCGCTGGTGACCTGCCCCAGCTCTACGACGAGCTGGTCCAGAATCCTCTGTGCCGCTGAGAGACTAGACCGGGTGCTCAGAGTACCCAGATCCGTTTAAAGTAGCTGCCCCCGAACACCTTAAGGTGTTCGGGGGCAGCTGTTTCACGTGAAACCGCAGCGCTCAGTCCTCCGCTAGCGAGGTGCCCGGCGCCAAGGCGTCTACGATGCGGGCCAGGTCCTCGTCGCCAGCGAACTCGATGGTGATCTTGCCCTTCTTGGCGGTGCGCGTGACCTTGACCCGGGTCTCAAAGGCGTCAGAGAGCCTGGTGGAGAGCGCAGGCAGGGCCGTGGAGCGGATGCGTTGCGGGCGTGGCAGGGCCTCATCGGCCACCTGGGGCTCATCGTGCATGGCCACCAGCTCCTCGGTGGCGCGCACCGAGATGCCTTCAGCCACGATGCGCTGTGCCAGGCGCTCCATAGCCCCCACGTCGGGCAGCCCCAGCAGGGCGCGGGCGTGCCCGGCGGAGAGCACCCCGGCCGCTACCCGGCGCTGCACCAGGGCGGGCAGCTTCATGAGCCGCAGGGTGTTGGAGATCTGGGAGCGAGAGCGGGCGATCCGCTTGGAGAGCTCAGCGTGGGTACAACCAAAGTCCTCCAGCAGCGCCTTGTAGGCAGCGGCCTCCTCCAGCGGGTTGAGCTGCACCCGGTGCAGGTTCTCCAGCAGGGCGTCGCGCAGCAGGTCCTGGTCATCGGTGTAGCGGACGATGGCGGGAATGGTCTCCAGCCCGGCCGCCCGCGCAGCACGGGTACGCCGCTCACCCATGATCAGCTCATAGCGCGGGTCCTCGTCGTCGCTGCCGGGGGCCCGCCGCACCACGATGGGCTGAAGCAGACCGACCTCCCTGATGGAGGCCGCCAGCTCCTCGATCTCTTCCTCGTCAAAGAACTGCCGGGGCTGACGCGGGTTGGCGTCAATGCTCTCCAGCGGTATATGTCCAAAGGTCGCTCCCGGTACCGGCACCAGCCCTTCGTCATCGACACTCGTTTCACGTGAAACCTCCAGCTCCGGGGCTTCCTCAGAGGCCAGAGAGGTAACCGCCTCCTCCGCAGGTACCGCAGCTGCAGGATCGGGCTCTGCCGGAGCAGGGACATCCTCCGGCGTCGTACTGGAAGCCATGGTCTCCACCGGCACAGACGGCGTCGTGTGAACCGGCTCGGGTGCCCCCTGAACGTCCGGAACTTCTCTCCGAGAAAGGCTTTCCTCCGCAGCCTCTACCTCAGCCTTGCTCGCCGTTTCACGTGAAACCACAGCGGTCTTGGTAGCGCGCGTCGTAGTCCTCTTAGGATGCTTGGTAGCACGCTTGCTAGGCGCAAGCAGCTTAGCAGCCAGGTCCGAGGTAGACCGGGAGCCGGCTGAGCCAGAGCCCGTAGCGCTATCCCTGCCTTCCGACCGCAGGGCACCCGCCACAGGAGCCTGCCCTTTTACCTCCTGGCCCCGGCGCGAGCCCTCAGGGAAGAACACGTCAGTGGGACGTCCCACCGGCTCTGCCTGGGCCGCCGGCATAAGTGCCTCCAGGCCGCGCCCCAGTGCGCGCCTTCTCTCAGCCATGTACTACGCCTCCTCAGCGTCGTCGTTGCCCGTAACGTCTGCGTCCATGTCGGAGTCGACAGCCGTGGTGGGACTCCACTGCAGTCCCGCAACACCCCGGTAGGCGATCTCCTGGGCGAGCTGCTTGTAAGCGATCGCACCGCTGCAACGTGGATCCCAGAAGACCACCGGAGCCCCGAAGGAAGGCGCCTCCGCCACCCGCACCGAGCGCGGGATACGGGTCTGCAGGGTCTGCTCCGGGAAGAAGCGTCGCACCTCTCCCTCAACCTCCTTGGCCAAGGTGGTGCGACGGTCAAACATGGTCAAGGCGATCATGGAGATCCTCAGCTCAGGGTTGTGCAGCTCCGCGATGCGGTCAATTGACCTGCTCAGGAGCGCCAGCCCCTCCAGCGCGTAGTACTCAGCCTGCATCGGGATCAGCACCTCGTTGGAGGCTACAAAGGCATTGATTGTCATGATCCCCAGGCTGGGTGGGCAGTCGATCAGCACGTAGTCCATCCGCGGCAGACCCTGCTGGTCACGCTGCACCAGGTAGGTGTGCAGGGCCTTGCTCAGCAGGGACTCACGGCGTACGGCGCCGACCAGCTCCACCTCCACCGCGGCCACGTCCAGGCTCGCTGGCACGCAGTACAGGGTAGGAGAGAACTCAGTGGTAGCCACCACCTCGGCAATAGGCAGGTTCTCCACCAGCACGTCGTAGACGGAGGCAATGTCGTCACCGTGCTCCACCCCGAGCGCCGTGGAGGCATTGCCCTGGGAGTCGGCGTCGATAACCATCACGTGCAGCCCGGCCTCAGCCAACGCGGCGGCGATATTGACCGTCGTGGAGGTCTTACCTACCCCGCCCTTCTGGTTAGCCACGGCGATAACACGGGTCTTGTCCGGCCGGGGAAAGCCACCAGCAGCCACCTCATTCAGAGCGGAGTGGTCCGCTTGCAGCTCGTCGTAAATGGATCCAGACACGTGCTCTCCTCACAAATCGATTCCCTCAGTGAAGGCACCTGATCGCCCCAGTCTACGTGAGCGAAACCTACCCACAGGTAGGCAAGGCCCTGCGTCTAAGGGAAAACTCCTCAGACACCCTGATAATCAATACCTATCAATAGGCGCCACATGCCATGTCAGACTTTGGGTCGCCTGACTTCCACGACCATGGTGGTCTCCTCGCCCGGGGTCACCACCTCGTGCACCAGGGCGGGCTCCAGGCGAGCCTTCTTGATCACGTACTTGGCGTCCTCCACCTCGGCCTGCGCCTTGGCACCCTTCAGGGCCAGCAAGGAGCCGCCCTGACGCAGCAGCGGCGCGGTCAGCCGCACCAGCTTGGACAGGTTGGCCACCGCCCGGGCGGTCACCACGTCAAAGCGGTCCTTGACCTCCTCCGCCCGGGCCCGCCTGATGGTCACGTTGTCCAGGTCCAGCTCATCGACCACGTCCTGGAGCCAGGCGGTGCGCCGCTCCATGGTCTCGATCAGGGTGATGTCCAGGTCCGGGCGCAGCAGCGCCACCACGATCCCTGGGAAGCCCGCCCCCGAGCCTATGTCTGCCACCGTGCCCCGCGCCGGCAGGAAAGGCACCACCGCCGCGGAGTTCACCAGGTGCCTGCTCCACAGCCGCGGCAGCTCACGCGGGCCCAGCAGCCCGCGCAGCTCCCCTTCCTCCACCAGCATCTGGGCAAAGTGCTCCGCCGCACCGAAAGCCAGCCCGAACAGCTCGCGCATCTCCTGGGTGGGCTGCTCCACCTGGGTAGCCGCCACCGGAGCAGGGTCCGGCTCCACGCCCTGCTCCGGAGCCGGGTCCGCCTGCTGCTCCCGCTCCTGCTCACAGGCCTGCTCCTGGCCCTGCGCCGCCCCCTGCCTCCGGTCCTGCTCCTGGGGCTGGTCCTGGCCCATCTCAGACCTCAGCGTCGGCCACGACGTCGGCGTCCTCCGCCTCGTCGTCCAGCCCTTCTTTATCTACGACGGCGGAGGCGGGCAGCACTACCACGTGGCGGTGCGGCTCAGCCCCCTCCGACTCGGAGACCAGGCCGGCGTCGGCCACGACGTCGTGGCAGACCTTGCGCTCAAAGGGGTTCATCGGTTCCAGGGCCAGGGGCTCGCCGGTGGCCAGAACCTTGTCAACAGCCTTGCGTGCCACCTCAGTCAGCTCCTCGCGGCGGGCGGCGCGGAAGCCGTTGATGTCCAGCATCAGGCGGGAGCGGTTGCCGGTGCGGGCCTGGACAGCCAGCCGGGTGAGCTCCTGGACGGCCTCCAGCACCTCGCCGTCACGCCCCACCAGGTCAGCCAGCTCGGTCTCGTCGCCCTCCTCCGAGGCCACTATGGCGATCGCGGCGCGGCCGTGGTCGATGTCGATGTCAATGTCGCCACCCAGGTCCGCGATGTCGAGCAGCTCCTCCAGGTAGTCGGCGCCGACCTCGCCCTCCTCCTCGAGGCGCTTGACGGTGGTGTTGTCCCTCATGGGTTGGTCCATTCTCTCGGGTTGTACGGGGTGGGTGGCAGGGGCTCAGCCCTGACGCTTCTTCTTGGCCTGGCGACGCTGGGCGGCGGCCCGCCGCTCCTGGGCCCGCTTCTCGTAGCGGCGCCGGGCGATCTCCTCGGCACTCAGCCCGTGGCTGCCTGTCTCGGCGGGCTCCTTGGTCTCAGCCACCCCATCATCAGCGGCGACAGCCTCCGGGCTGCTCTTGGCCCTACCCTTCTGACGGTCCTTGCGCACGGGCTGGACCCGCTGGCCCCCGGTACTCTCGGCCTCAGCCAGGGCGGCGGCACGCTCCTCCTGCTCCAGGGTGGGCAGTCCCTGGGCCACACGCTTGGCGTTGATCCGCTCCCGGCGCCTGCGCTCCGCCTCGGAGCCCGGGGCAGGCAGCTTCCAGATGGAGTAGGCCTGCTGGCCCATGGTCCAGATGTTGGTGGTCACCCAGTACACGAGCACACCGATCTGGAACTGCACGCCCGTGATCGCGAAGAACACCGGCATCACGTACAGCATGATCTTCTGGGTGCGCATGGCCGGGTTGTCCGCGTTCTTGGCGGACTCCGGCATGTTCTTGGTGGTGATCTGCGCCATGGTGTACCACTGCGTCACACTCATGATGATGATCATCACCACGGTGACGACCTTGACCAGGGTCTCCGAGGAGTTCATGAAGGAGGCCGACAGCGGCGCCCCGAAGACCGTGGAGGCCTGCACCTGCTTGGCGAGCTCACTGGTCAGCGGGCCGATCGAGGAGTGGTTGGCGTAGGTCCCGTTGGCCACGTACTCCAGGTTGGCCAGCACACGGAACAGGGCGAAGAAGATCGGCATCTGCACCAGGATCGGCATACAGGAGGAGAAGGGGTTGGTCCCGTGCTTGGAGTACAGGGCCATCATCTCCTCCTGCATCTTCTGCTGGGAGGCGCGGTCCTTCTTGCCCTTGTATTTGGCCTGGAGGGCCTGGAGCTCAGGCTGCATGAGCTGCATGCCGCGGGAAGCCCGGATCTGCTTGAAGAACAGGGGCATGATGAGGATACGGACCACGATCGTCAGGCCCACGATAGACAGCACCCAGGCAGCCCCGGCGCCGTCGTTCATACCGATAGCCACCAGGGCCTTGTGGATCGTGACCATGACCCAGGCGACGGCCACCATCAACGGCCAGAGCAGCGAGTCCATATGAGCTCCTTGAGAGTAGCGGGGAGTTGGTCCCCGGCCATCCCGTCAGTCCTGCACCAGGAAACGGGCGACGTCGTGGGGGTGGTGGTAGCACCACTGCCCTGGCTCGGGCACGTGGTCCACCCCACCGCGGGTCAGGGGGTTGCAGCGCAGGAGCCGCCAGACTGCCAGGAGCGAGCCCTTAAGCACCCCATGCACCTGCAGGGACTCGACGGCGTAGGCCGAGCAGCTTGGGTAGTAGCGGCAGCTGCGTGGTAGCGCCGGGGAGATCCAGCGCTGGTAGGCGCGCACCGGCAGCAGCGCCAGGCGCAGGCCCAGGCTGGGCTCAGCCCCTGTGCTCATGGCTGCTCCTCCCGCCCGCAAGAGCCTGCACCCGTTCCAGACAACGGTCCAGGTCGCGGGCCAGCTCGGGTGAGGCGGCGCCGTCAGCACCGGCCAGCCCCCGCACCACCAGCATGGTGCCAGGAGAGAGCCGTCCCACCCGCTCACGCATGAGAGCGCGCACGCGACGCTTGATGCGGTTGCGGTGGGTGGCGCGGGCTACCTGCTTCTTGGGCACGACTACGCCGACGAGTGCCGGGGCGTCCTGCCCGGCCTCGCCGGCGCGGTAGTGGATAACCAGCCTGCGTGTCCCGCTGCGCGCACCGGACCTTACTGCGGCACCGAAGTCCTCGGAGCGCAGCATCCGGTGGGCTGCCGGGAGCACCTTCAGGCAGCGAGACGGGCGCGGCCCTTGCGACGGCGCGACGCCAGGACGGCGCGGCCGGCACGGCTGCTCATGCGCTTGCGGAAGCCGTGCACCTTGGCACGACGGCGGTTGTTCGGCTGGAAGGTCCGCTTGCTCACGGCTGTCTCTCCTGACGGGAATGATCGGAACGGCGGTCCGCGGAATCGTGGCGCCGTCGCTCGTGCGGCTGTCCCCTGGATCGGGACCGGAGTCCACGCGAACGTCTGCACAACCCTAGATGGGGTCACGAATCCGGGTCAAACCTCCAGGTGACCACAGCGGTGAGAAACCCACCACGCTCAGGCGGGCCGCTGCCCAGACCACTGCCCAGAGCACTACCTGGGGAGCTGC